>JAVQZY010000001.1:0-8642 GCA_033582675.1 Burkholderiales bacterium
TGAGCACCGCGAGGTCCTCGAGCATCGCTTTGCGGCGATCGCCGAAGCCCGGCGCCTTGACCGCGCACGCCTTGAGCACGCCGCGCAGCGAATTGACGACGAGCGTGGCGAGCGCCTCGCCCTCGACCTCCTCGGCGACGACGAGAAGCGCTCGTCCGGTTTCGGCCACCGCTTCGAGCAGCGGCAAAAGCTCGCGCACGGTCGAGATCTTCTTGTCGCAGAGGAGCACGTACGCGTCCTCCAGCACCGCGCGCTGGCGCTCGGGTTCGTTCACGAAGTAGGGCGACAGATAGCCGCGGTCGAAGCGCGTGCCCTCGACCACCTCGAGTTCGCTCGCGAGGCCCTTGCCGTCCTCGACGGTGATCACGCCCTGCTTTCCGACCTTTTCCATCGCCTCGGCGATCATCTCGCCGATCGCCGGATCGTTGTTCGCCGAGATGGTCGCCACCTGCGCGATCTCGGTGCGGCTCGCGCAAGGGCGGGCGAGCGCCTTCAGCTCGCGCACCACCGCCCCCACCGCGAGGTCGATGCCGCGCTTCAAGTCCATCGGATTCGCGCCGGCGACGACGTGCTTCATGCCCTCGGCGACGATCGCCGCGGCAAGGAGCGTCGCGGTGGTCGTGCCGTCGCCGGCGACCTCGGAGGTCTTCGCCGCGACCTCGCGCGCCATCTGCGCGCCGAGGTTCTCGAACGGGTCGGCGAGCTCGACTTCCTTCGCGACGACGACGCCGGAATTGATCACCTTCGGCGCGCCGAAGGCGGATTCGAGCATCACCGTGCGCGCGCGCGGCCCGAGGGTCGCGCGCACCGCCTCGGCGAGCGTCGCGATTCCGGCGACGAGCTTCGCGCGCGCCGCCTCGCCGAAAAGGAGCTGCTTGGCCGCCATCGCGCCCGAGCCCTATTTCGCGCGGCTCCAGCGCACGCGCAGCAGGTTGTCGTCCGGCGCGTAGGTCATCTTCAGCTCGCCCTCGAACGACTTCTTGAGCGCGTGCCCGATCAGGCGCGCAAGGTGCGTCGAGGTGGTGGTGACCAGCATTCCGCCGTCCTCCTCGCGCATCGCGACGATGCGCTCGAGCGGGTGCTCGGCGCGTTCCTGCTCGGCGCAATGCACGATCCGCCCGAGCACTTCGGCGCGATGATCGCGAAAGAAATCGCCCGCGATCGTGACGTAGCCCGCGGGCATGTCTTCGGCGATGCGCCGGCAGGCCGGACAGACGAGCTTTGCCCGCGGGGGCGCGCTGCGGTTCCAGCTCCAGCGACCGTCGCGGAACACCGCGCCGCAGCGGGGGCAGTGCGCCGGGCTCTGCGGCTTGCGCCGTGCGCGGTAGGGGTCGTCGCCGTAGCCTTCGAGCACCTGGAGGCGGCGATAGCGGTAGGGTCCTCGTTCGCGACGCATCGGTCTCCTTTTTCGTGCGAGACTGCATAAACGCTATCCGCCATGCCGCGTGCCGGTGTCGACCTCGATCAAACGCCGCCCGGGCGCGCGGGCGAAATTGGCCGCATGGACCGACCGATCGCGGCGCTCCTCGAGCCGAGCCGCCATCCGCACCCGGTCGCGCGCGTCGAAGTGCGCGAGACGCACATCTCCTGGGTACTGCTTGCGGGCGCGTACGCGTACAAGGTGAAGCCGGTGCGGCTTTCGTTCCTCGATTTTTCGACGCTCGCGGCGCGGCGCCGCTACTGCGAGGAGGAACTGCGGCTCAACCGCCGCACCGCGCCCGAGCTCTATCTTGCGGTCGTGCCGATCGTCGCCACCGCCTGCGGCCTGCGCATCGAGGCGTCGGGCGAGGCGATCGAGTACGCGGTGAAGATGCGCCGTTTTCCGGACGAGGCGCTCGCCGACGCGATGGCGAGGCGCGGGGCGCTCGGCGCTGCGGAAGTGGACGCGATCGTCGCGGCGTGCGCGCGCTTTCACGCCGCGGCGCCGCGCGCGCCGGCCGACTCGCCCTACGGCGCGCCGGCCGAGATCGAACGGCGCGCGCTCGACAACTTCGCCGAAATCGAACCGCTCGCGCCCGAGCATGCGCCGCGGCTTGCGCCGCTTGCGCGCTGGACGGCGCAGGAGGCGCGGCGTCTTGCGCCGGCGTTCGCCGCGCGCCGCGCCGCGGGGTTCGTGCGCGAGTGCCACGGCGACCTGCACCTCGGAAACATCGCGTTCGTCGAGGGCCGCGCGTTGCCGTTCGACTGCATCGAGTTCGAACCGGCGCTGCGCTGGGTGGACGTGGCGAGCGAAATCGCGTTCCTTTTCATGGATCTCCTTGCGCACGGCCTTGCGCCGCTCGCCTGGCGGGCGCTGAACGGCTGGCTCGAGGCGAGCGGCGACTACGAGGGCGTCGCGCTGCTGCGGTTCTACGCGGTCTACCGCGCGATGGTGCGCGCAAAGGTGGCCGCGCTCGCCGGCCGCGCGCAGGCGCTCGCGGCAGTACCTCGCGCTCGCCGAGCGGCTCGCCGACGCCGCGCGGCCGGCGCTCCTCCTCATGCACGGCGTGCCCGGCTCGGGCAAGACGACGGTCGCGGGAGCGCTCGCCGAGCGGCTGGGCGCGGTGCGCATCCGCTCGGACGTCGAGCGCAAGCGGCTTGCGGGGCTTGCGCCGCTCGCGCGTGCGGCGGCGGCGCCGGGCGAAGGGCTTTACGATGCGGCGGCGACGCGGCGCACGTATGCGCGGCTCGCGCAGCTTGCGGGCGCCGTCCTCGAAGCCCGCTGGCCGGCGATCGTCGATGCCGCGTTCGCGCGGCGCGAGCAGCGCGAGCTCGTTCGCCGCGAAGCGACGGCGCGCGGTGCGCCCTGCCTGATCGTCGAATGCGAGGCGCCGCCCGCGCTGTTGCGCGAACGCGTCGCCGCGCGACAGGCGGCGGCGCGCGACGCCTCGGACGCGGACGTCGCGATCCTCGAACACCAGCTCGCCGCGCGCGAGCCGCTCGGCGCCGACGAGCAGGCGATCGCGGTGCGGGTGGACACGGGCGAGGAGCGCGCCCGCGAGCGCGCGGTCGAGGCGATCGTCGCGCGCTTCGGGCGCCAGGCGGGCGCCGCGCGCTCCGCCTGAAGGCGGCGACGATGCCGGTCCACAACGCCGACATCGCGCGGGTGTTCGAAGAGATCGCGGACCTTCTCGAACTTCAGGACGCGAACCCGTTTCGCGTGCGCGCCTACCGCAACGCCGCGCGCACGGTGGCGAACCTCGGCGTCGATCTCGCCGCGGCGGTGCGCGCGGGCCGGCCGCTGCCGAAGATCCCCGGCGTCGGCGAAGACCTCGCCGGAAAGATCGCCGAGATCGCGCGCACCGGTACCGCGACGCTGCTCGAGCGGCTGCGGCGCCAGACGCCGCCCGCGGCGACTGAACTTTTGCGGCTTCCGGGGCTCGGTCCGAAGCGAGTGCGCGCGCTGATCGAACAGCTCGGGGTGAAGAGCCTCGCCGAGCTGGAACAGGCCGCGCGCGCGGGCCGGGTGCGGGCGCTTGCCGGCTTCGGCGAAAAGACCGAGGCGGCGATCGCGCGCGCCGCCGCCGAGCGGCTCGGCGCGGCGAAGCGCTTCGAGCTCGCCGCCGCGCTACAGTACGCCGACGCGCTCGTCGAGTACCTGCGCGGTGCGCGCGGGGCGAAGCAGGTGATCGCCGCGGGAAGCCTGCGCCGGCGGCGCGAGACGGTCGGCGACGTGGACATCCTCGTCGCGGGCGAGACGGAGGAAGCGCTGCGGCGCTTCGTCGGCTACGGCGAAGTGGCCGAAGTCCTCGCGCAGGGGCCGACGCGCGCCGCCGTGCGCCTGAAAAGCGGCCTGCAGGTGGACCTGCGCGCGGTGCCGGAGGAAAGCTACGGGGCGGCGCTCGCCTACTTCACCGGCTCGAAAGCGCACAACATCGCGCTCAGGCGCCTTGCGCAGGCGAAGGGGCTGAAGCTGAACGAGTACGGCGTCTGGCGCGGCCGGCGCCGCATCGCCGGCGAGACCGAGGAATCGGTCTATGCGGCCCTGGGCCTCGCCTGGATCCCGCCCGAGCTGCGCGAAGACCGCGGCGAGATCGAGGCGGCGGCCGCAGGAAAGCTTCCGCGCCTCGTCGAGCTGTCCGATCTGCGCGGCGATCTGCACGCGCACACGCGCTGGACCGACGGCGCGAATACGGTGGCCGAGATGGCGGCCGCAGCGCGCGCCGCCGGCCTGGAATACCTCGCGATCACCGACCATTCGCGCAGGCTCGCGGCCGCGCACGGCCTCGACCCGGTGCGCCTCAGAAAGCAGCTCGCCGAGATCGAGGCAGTGCGCATCGACGGCCTTGCGCTTCTGAAGGGCATCGAGGTAGACATCCTGGAGGACGGCTCGCTCGATCTGCCCGATGCCGTGCTCGCGGAGCTCGACGTCGTCGTCGCTGCGGTGCATAGCGCCTTTTCCCTGCCGCGGGCGCGCCAGACCGAACGCATCCTGCGCGCGCTCGAAAACCCGCGGGTGAACGTCCTCGCGCACCCGCGCGGGCGGCTGATCGGCGCGCGCGAGGGCGTCGATGCCGATATGCTGAGAATCGTGCGCAAGGCGGCGGCGGCCGGAAAGATCCTCGAAGTGAATTCGCAGCCCGAACGGCTCGATCTGGACGACGTCGCCTGCCGCATGGCGAAGGACGAGGGCGCGCTCGTCGCGATCAGCTCCGATGCGCACGGCACCGCGCAGTTCGATTTTCTGCGCTTCGGCATCGGCCAGGCGCGCCGCGGCTGGCTGGAGGCGGCGAACGTCGCGAACACGCGGCCGCTCGCCGAGCTGCGAAAGCTCCTCGGCAGGCGGGGTTGACGCGAGCGCAAGGCGCTGCGGCGCGACGCAGCGAGGGCGCGAGCAGGCGATGCGACGCGCCGGTTACCCCGCCGCGCGCGCCGGAACGAGGAGCACCGGCACGGCGCTGTAGCGCACGACGAGCTCCGCATCGCTGCCCATCAGCATGCGGCCGACGCCCCGGCGGCCGTGCGTGCCCATCACGATGAGGTCGGCGCGCCAGCGCTTCGCCTCCTCGACGATCGCATCGGCGACGCGGCCGCCGGCGGCTTCGACGAGCGCGGTCTCCGCCTTGAGGCCCGCGCGCGCGGGCGCGCGCTCGGCGCGCGCAAGGAGCTTTCTTCCGGCCGCCCGGATCGCTTCGAGCACCGGGCCGACGCTCGCTGCGCCGATCTCCGGCACGCTCACCGCTGCGTAGGTGTCGACGACGTGCAGCAGCCGCAGCCGCGCGCGGCCCTCGCGCGCAAGGCGAACCGCCTCCGCGAGCCCTTTCGCCGACGCCGCGCTGCCGTCCACCGGAACCAGGATGCGCCGATACGCCACGTGTCTCCTCCCCGAAGCTGTCGTTCCGCGCGCATTGTAGCCCGCGGAAGCGCCGCTCGCTGCGGCCGCCCGAGCCGCATCGACCGCCGCGGACCGATTGCGGATAATGACGCGTCGCGATGCGGATCGGCGTACCGAAGGAAATCAAGACCGAGGAATACCGCGTCGGGCTCGTGCCCGAAAGCGTCGCGCGGCTCGTCGCGCAGGGCCATCGGGTGATCGTTCAGGCGGGCGCGGGCGAGGGGATCGGCGCGACCGACGACGACTATCGCCGCGCGGGCGCCGTCGTCGTCGCGAGCGCCGACGACGTCTGGGCCGAGGCGGCGCTCGTCGTCAAGGTGAAGGAGCCGCTCGCGCCCGAGCGCGCGCGGCTGCGCCCGGGACAGGCGCTCTTCACCTATCTGCACCTTGCGCCCGATCGCGAGCAGGCGCGCGAGCTCCTTGCGAGCGGCGCGATCGCGATCGCCTACGAAACGGTGACCGCGGCCGACGGCTCGCTTCCGCTCCTTGCGCCGATGTCGGAAGTCGCCGGCCGGATGTCGGCGCACGTCGCTGCGCACTGGCTCGAGAAGCCGCACGGCGGCCGCGGCGTACTGCTCTCGGGCGCGAGCGGCGTTCCCGGAGCGAACGTGCTCGTGCTCGGGGCGGGCGTCGTCGGCTCGAACGCGGCGCGCCTCGCCTGCGCGATGGGCGCACGCGTCACCGTCCTCAGCCGCTCGGCCGGGCCGCTCGAGCGGCTGAAGGCGGAACTCGGGGCGGCGTTGCGCACCGGCATCGCGACGCCGGAGGCGATCGCGGCGGCGGTGCGCGAGGCCGACGCGGTGATCGGCGCGGCGCTCGTGCCGGGGGCGCTCGCGCCGCGGCTCGTCACGCGCGCGATGCTCGCCGACATGCGAAAAGGCGCGGTGCTCGTCGACGTCTCGATCGACCAGGGTGGCTGCTTCGAGACCTCGCGCCCGACGACGCACGCCGATCCGGTGTACGCGGTGGACGGCATCCTGCACTACTGCGTGGCCAACATGCCGGGGGCGGTGCCGCGCACCTCGGCCTATGCGCTCAACCGGGCGACGCTGCCCTACGTGGAAACGCTCGCGGCAAAAGGCGTCGTCGAAGCGCTCCGCGACGATCCGCAGCCTGCGCGCCGGGCTGACCGTCTTTCGCGGGCGGCTCACGCGCCGGGAGGTCGCCGAGGCGCAGGGCCTTTCGTGGACGAGCGCCCGAGGAGGCGCTTCGCGCGGCATGAGCGAGGCGCGGCGGCGCATCGTGATCGCGGGCGCGGCCGGGCGCGACTTTCACGACTTCAACGTCCTCGGCGCGACGACCCCGGCTGCGAGGTCGTCGCGTTCACCGCGGCGCAGATCCCGGGATCGCCGGCCGGCGCTACCCGGCGTCGCTCGCCGGCCCGCGCTATCCGCAAGGCATTCCGATCGTGCCGGAGGAGGAACTCGAGCGCGTGGTGCGCGCTCACCGGGTGGACGAAGTGGTGCTCGCCTACAGCGATCTTTCGCACGAGGACGTGATGCATCTTGCCTCGCGCGCGCTCGCCGCGGGCGCCGACTTTCGCTGGTGGCGCCGCACCGCACGATGCTCGAGGCGCCGCTACCGGTCCTCGCCGTCTGCGCGGTGCGCACCGGGGCGGGCAAGTCGCCGACGGTGCGCTGGCTCTCGCAGCGGCTGCGCGCGCGGGGTCTGCGCGTCGCGGTGCTGCGCCATCCGATGCCCTACGGCGACCTCGAGCGCGCGGCGCTGCAGCGCTTTGCGCGGCCGGAAGACCTCGACGCCGCCGGCTGCACCGATCGAAGAGCGCGAAGAGTACGAGCCGCATCTTGCGCTCGGCAACGTCGTCTACGCCGGCCTCGACTACGCCGCGATCGTCGCCGCCGCGGCCGCCGAGGCCGACGTCATCCTCTGGGACGGGGGAAACAACGACGCGCCGTTCGTGCGCCCGGACCTTCTCGTCGTGCTCGCGGACGCGCTGCGCCCGCAGCAGGCGGCGACGCACCATCCGGGCGAGACGTGCCTGCGCATGGCCGACGTGATCGTGCTCTCGAAGTCGGACGCCGCGCCCGAAGACGACGTGCGCGCGCTCGCTGCCCGTTGTCGCGCGCTCAATTCGCGCGCCGCGATCGTGCGCGGCGCGATGCCCCTTGCGCTCGAGGATCCCGACGCGGTGCGCGCAAAGCGCGTGGTGGTGGTCGAGGACGGTCCGACGCTCACCCACGGCGGCATGCCGCACGGCGCGGGCTACGCGGCGGCGATGCGCGCCGGCGCGATCGTCGTCGATCCGCGCGCCGCCGCCGACCCCGAGATCGCGGCTGCGTACGCGCAGTATCCGCACATCGGCCCGGTGCTTCCGGCGCTCGGCTACTCGCCCGCGCAGCTTCGGGCGCTCGCGCGCACGCTCGATGCGGTCGATGCCGAGCTGATCGTGTCGGCGACGCCCGCGGATCTTGCGCGGCTTGCGGCGCCGAAGAAGCCGCTCGTGCGCGTGCGCTACGAGTTCGCCGAGGCCGAACCGGAGGCGCTCTGGCGCCACGTCGAGGAGGCGCTCGCGCGCCGGCGCGCCGCGGCTACGGCGAGCGCCAGAAGCGTTCCATCTCAAGGTACGTGAACGAGGCCGACCAGGCGATCAGCACGAAGCCGGCGAGCGCCTCGGTACCGGAGACGAAGCGGATCGGACCGACCGGCGTCAGGTCGCCGTAGCCGACCGTGGTGAAGGTCACCGCCGAAAAGTAGATCGCGTCGAAGAGGTGCGGAATCCCCCCGCCGACGCTGCCCGCTTCCGGCCAGTGGGCGAGCGCCCAGAGCGCGACGCCGAAGATCCAGATCTCGACGACGTGCAGGCCGAGCAGCCAGCCGATCGCGTAGAGCACCTTGACGCGCCGGTGCCCGCCCATGCGCGCGAGCGTGCGCGAGGCGAGCACGAGTCCCTCGTAGTGGATCAGCACGCAGGCGACGACCGCCGCCGCGGTAACGGCGACCACCGTCGCGTTGACCGCCCAGTTGTCGTACGTCAGAGCGCGTTTCGCCCCTTACGCGCGAGCCGCGAGCAGCGCCTCCAGCCGCGCGCTGTCGCGGATCGAGACGTGCTTCTGGTTCACTTCGAGCAGTCCCTCCTCCTGGAAGCGCGAGAACAGCCGGCTCACCGTTTCGAGCTTCAGCCCGAGGTAGCTGCCGAGTTCCTCGCGCGTCATGCGCAGGTGAAAGTCGTTCGCGGCGTAGCCGCGGCGCACGAACCGGCGCGAGAGGTTGAGCAGGAAGGTCGCGAGCCGCTCTTCGGCGCGCATCGAGCCGAGCAGCATCATCACCCCGTGCTCGCGCACGATCTCGAGGTGCTGTTCGGATTCTA
>JAVQZY010000002.1:0-184788 GCA_033582675.1 Burkholderiales bacterium
TCAGTCCGACCTCGGCCAGCCGCTCGAGCAGCCAGTCGTAGAACGGCCGCTGGTCCTCGAACTCGAGCGTGCAGATCGAATGCGTGATGCGCTCGACCGCGTCCTCGATCGGGTGCGCGTAGGTGTACATCGGATAGATGCACCAGCGGTCGCCGGTGCGGTGGTGTCGCGCGTACTGGATGCGGTAGAGCACCGGGTCGCGCAGGTTGATGTTCGGCGAGGCCATGTCGATTTTCGCGCGCAGCACGTGCGCGCCCTCCGGGTGCCGGCCCGCCGTTCATCTCGTCGCAGCAGCGCGAGGTTTTCGGCGGCGCGAGCGGTCGCGGATACGGGCTCGGCTCGCCCGGGGTCGCGTGAGCGTGCCGCGGCGCGTGCGGATTTCCTCGGGCGTCTGACGTAATCGACGTAGGCGAGCCCCGCCTCGACGAGGTACTCGGCACAGCGGTACATAGAACCGTCGAAATAGTCGCGAGGCGTAGAGCAGACGCGGCCGTCGAATTCCGAAGCACGAGCCAGGCGACCGCCTCGATGATCGCGTCGCACGTACTCCTGCTCCTCTGTCGACCGGGTTGGTGTCGTCGAAGCGCAGGTTGCAGGCGCCCCCGTATTCGCGCGCAAGGCCCACAGTTGACGCAGGATCGACTTGGCGTGGCCGATGTGCAGATAGCCGTTCGGCTCCGGCGGAAAGCGCGTGCGCACGGTGCGGCAGCGGCCGCTCGCGAGATCGGCCTCGATCCTCTGGCGGATGAAGTTGGAAGGCGAGGCGGCGTGCGCGCGCGCGGCTGGGGACATTTCGCGAAACCGGCCGGGAAATCCGTTTTGCAGCCGATTCTACCTTCCGCGCCTGCCGCTATACTGACCGCATGCGGGCAAGGCGAATCGCCGGGGCGCTCGGCGCCGAAATCGCCGGGGTGGATCTCGCCCGCCCGCTCGCGCCCGACGAGGTCGCCGAGCTGCGGTGGCTGCTGCTCGAACACCAGGTGATCTTCTTTCGCGACCAGCCGCTCGCCCCGGCCGAGGTCCTGCGCTTTGCCGAATATTTCGGCGAGCCGGTCGAGTACCCGATGGTGAAGGGCATCGACGGCTGGCCGAAGATCATCGAGGTGAAGAAGCTCGAACACGAGCGAGTCGCCTTCGGCGGCGTCTGGCATTCGGATACGGCGTACCTCGCGCGCCCGCCGATGGCGACGCTGCTCATCGCGCGCGAGCTTCCGCCCTTGGCGGTGATACGCTGTTCGCGAGCATGTACGCGGCGTACGACGCGCTCTCGGACGGAATGAAGCGCATGCTCGCCGGGTTGCGCGCGGTCAACTCCTCGAAAAAAGCGGACGCCTCGCGCACGCGCGAGGACCGGATTCGCAGCGCCGGCACCGGGGAGGCGGAGCGCGAGTTCGTCGCCGAACATCCGGTCGTGCGCACGCACCCGGAGACGGGGCGCAAGGCGCTCTACGTCAGCCGCGGCCACACGGTGCGCTTTTCCGGCATGACCGAGGAGGAGAGCGCGCCGCTGCTCGAATACCTGTTCGAGCACCAGGTCCGGCCCGAATTCACCTGCCGCTTCGCCTGGCAACCGGGTTCGATCGCGTTCTGGGACAACCGCTGCACGCTGCACAACCCGGTTAACGACTACCACGGCTACCGGCGCGTGATGCACCGGATCACCCTCGCGGGGGATGTTCCGTTCTAGGCTCCGGCTCCTCGCCCTCGCGCTGCGCGGGCACTGGGGCTGGCGCACGACGCTCACGGTGGCGGGCATCGCGCTTGGCGTCGCGCTCGGGTTTGCGGTGCTGCTCGTCAATCGCGCCGCGGTGAACGAACTTGCCGCCGGCGTGCGCGCGCTCGCCGGGGAGGCGGATCTTCAGGTGCACGGCGGCCGCCAGGGGTTCGACGAGCGTTTGTTCGCCGAGCTGGCTCGCCTGCCCGGCGTCGCCCTCGCGAGCCCGGTGCTCGAGCTGGAGGTGGGCCTTGCGGCCGGCGGAACGCTGCGGCTCGTCGGGCTCGACCCATTTCGCGCGGCGCGGATTCAGCCAGCGCTTTTCGGCGAGGTCCGGCGGCGAGCTGGAACTGATGCGGCCGACACCGTGCTCCTGTCGGCTGCGGCCGCCGACCTTGCGCCGCACGGCACCCTCGCGATCGTCGTCGGCCTGGAGCTCGTCGAGCTGAGGGTCGCCGGCGTGCTTCCGGCCTCGTCGTTGCGCGGGATGGCGGCGCTTGCCGACATCGCGACCGCGCAATGGCGGCTCGGGCGCCTCGGCCAGCTCAACCGCATCGACCTGCGGCTTGCACCGGGCACCGACCGCGAGGCGCTGCGCGCGCGCATCGCGGCGATGCTTCCGCCGGGGACGCACGTCAGTACGCTAGACGCGGTCGAGGAATCGAGCGCGAATCTGTCGCGCGCCTACCGGGTGAACCTGAACGTGCTCGCGCTCGTCGCGCTTTTTACCGGCGGGTTCATGGTGTTTTCGGCGCAAGCGCTCGAGGCGGCGCGCCGGCGCGGCGAGCATGCGCTGCTGCGGGTGCTCGGGTTGGAACGCGGCGCGCTGGAGCGGCTCGTGCTCGCCGAGGTCTGCCGCGCTCGGCGTCGCGGGAAGCGCGCTCGGGATCGCACTCGGCTATGCGCTCGCGCTCGCCGCGGTCGGCACGATCGGCGCCGACCTCGGGGCGTGGTCCTTTCTCGCGGCGCGCGTCCCGAGGTGCCGTTTCCGGCGGCGGTGGCTGCGCTCTATTTCGCGGCCGGGGTCGCGATCGCGCTCGCCGGCGCGTGGCTGCCGGCGGTCGATGCGGCGCGCGTTCCGCCGGCGCAGGCGCTGCGCGCGGGCGACGTCGAGCGCATGTTCGAGCGCACCGTCGCGGTGCTTCCGGGCGCGGCGCTCCTCGCGACGGGCGGGCTCTTGGCGCAGCTTCCGCCGGTCGCGGGACTGCCGATCGCGGGCTATGCCGCGATCGGCTGCCTGCTCGTCGGCGGCATCGCCCTCATGCCGTGGCTTGCGGCGAGCGGGTTCGCGCGCCTGCCGCTTGCGCGCCGCCCGGCGCTCGCGCTCGCGGCTGCGCAACTGCGCGGCGCGCCGGGGCAGGCGACGGTGAGTCTCGCCGCGATCGTCGCGAGCTTCTCTCGTCGTGCGCGATGGCGATCATGGCTCGCGCCGGGTTCCGCGAGTCGGCTCGACCGCTGGCTGGACGCGGCGCCGCCGGCAGGGGCCTCCCACTCCGCACGTCACTCATGCGGGGCCAATCCGCGCGGATCGAGCCGGAGTCTCGAGGCGCAGGTGCGCGCGCTGCCGCAGATCCGCGCGTGCCCGAGCTTCATCCGCAGCCAGCGCGTGATCCTCGATCCGGCGCGGCCGGCGGTGGCGCTCGCTTGCGCGCGACGGGGCGGCGGCGTGCCGGCCGTCCCCTCGTCGGGCGCGCGTACGAACGCCGCGACACTCGGCCCGCCGCCGGCGTGGATTTCGGAAGCGGTCCAGGATGCGCGCGGCTGGCGAGCGGGCGATCGCATCGAGCTGCCGCTCGCGGGCAGAAGCCACCCGTTCGTCGTCGCCGGAATCTGGCGCGACGACGCGCGGCAGCACGGCGCGATCGTGATCGAGCGCGAGGTGTACGTCGCGCTCACCGGCGACCGGCGCGCGAACGATGCGGCGCTCTGGCTTGCACCGGGCGCAACGCCCGATGCCGCCGAGCGGGCGCTGCGCGCGCTGCCCGGCGGGGCCCTGCTCGACGTCGCCGGGCCGGGCGAGATCCGGGCTGTGTCGCTCGCGATCTTCGACCGCACGTTTGCGGTCACCTACGCCCTCGAGGCGGTCGCGATGCTGGTGGGACTTTTCGGGTTGTCGTCGTCCATCGGCGCGATCGTCCTCGCGCGCCGGCGCGAGTTCGGCATGCTGCGGCACGTCGGGATGACGCGCGCCCAGATCGGCGAGATGCTCGCGGCCGAAGGCGGGCTGCTCGCGCGACGCTCGGGGTCGCGGCGGGGCTCGTCCTCGGCGCGGCGGTGAGCCTCGTGCTCGTGTTCGTCGTCAACCGCCAGTCCTTCGGCTGGGGCATGGACCTGCATGCGCCGTGGGCGCTGCTTGCGGGGCTCGCGGCCGGGCTCGTTGCGCTCGCGGCGCTCGTCGCTTGGTTTTCGGGTCGCGAGGCGACCGGAATCGGCCCGGCTCCGCGCGGTGCGCGAGGACTGGTGAGGCGGCGCGCGTTTCTCGCTCTGCCGCTCGCGGCGCTGCCCGTTGCCGCGCGCGCGGGCGCGCTCGCCTATCCCGAGGTGGTGCCGGGCTACCGGCTCGAATTTCCGCGCGACCACGGCGCGCATCCGGCGTTCCGGCTGGAGTGGTGGTACGTCACCGGCTGGCTCGAAGCGGCGGGCGAGCCGCTCGGCTTTCAGGTGACCTTTTTTCGCGCGCGGCCCCGACTTCGTCACCGACAACCCGAGCGCGTTCGTGCCGCGCCAGATCATCGTCGCGCACGCGGCGCTCGCCGATCGGCGCAACGGGCGTCTTGCGCACGACGAGCGCGCCGGCGCGCGCGGCGCTCGGGCTCGCGGGAGCCGAGGAAGGCACGACGCGCGTCTGGGTAGACGACTGGCGCATGACGCGCGAGGGCGACGCCTGGCGCGCGCGGATCGCCGCGCGCGCATTTCGCCTTCGATCTCGCGTTCGCGGCGACGCGCGCGCCGATGCCGAACGGCGAGGCGGGCTACTCGCGCAAGGGCGCGCCAGGCCGCAGGAGGCCGAGCTCACCACTACAGCGTGCCGCAGCTGCGCGTCGCGGGCACGCTCGAGCGCGGGCGCGGTCGCGAGACGGTGCGCGGCATCGCCTGGTACGACCACGAATGGTCGAGCCGCTACATGGCGCCGGAAGCGGAGGGCTGGGACTGGATCGGTCTCAACCTCGACGACGGCGGCGCGCTGATGGCGTGCCGCATGCGCGCAAGGGACGGCACGATGCACTACGCCGGCGCGACGCTCGCCGGCGCCGCGGCCGCGGGGCGCGCGTTCGCGCCGAGCGAAGTGTCGTTCGCGCCGCTGCGGCGCTGGCGCTCGCCGCGCACCGGGACCGAGTACCCGGTGGCGATGCGCGTACGCGTCTGGCGCGCGCGAATGGCTGCTCGAGCCGCTGATGGACGACCAGGAACTCGATGCGCGCGCGAGCACCGGCACGATCTACTGGGAAGGCGCGGTGCGCGCAAGCCGAAGGAGGGCGTCCCGCCGGCCGCGGCTATCTGGAGCTCACCGGCTACTGGCGGCCGATGCGCCTTTGAATCGGGGTCGAGAGCGCGACGCCGGCGAGAATGAGCGCGATGCCGGCGAAGTGAAACCAGCGCGGCGTCTCCCCGAGGAGCACGGCGGCAGAGGCACGACGGCGATGGCGGGCGATGAAGGGATGCCGTCGACGCGCGGGCACTGCGCGGCGCCGGGCCTGGGTGACGACGTGGCTGCCAGCCGGCGCAGGCGAGCGGAAGCTGAGCCGATGGCCGAATAGCACGCGGCAGCGGCGCCGGCCGACGCGAGCGCGACCTTCGCGCCCGCCCACACTTCCGACGCGACCCACGGCGCTGTCCACCCAAGCCCCATCAGGCAAAGGAGCGCGAGAAATGCCGGCGTGTCGAGATCGTCGCGCCGCAGGCGCAATAGCACGGTGTAGGCGGCCCACATCGCCATCGACGCGAGCGCGAGCGCATCGCCGATGTTGAACGAGAAGGGTGCGAGTTCCCCCTGCGTGCCGATGAGGGCCACGCCGCGAGAACGAGACCGCGACCCCGGTCCATTGCAGCGCGCCGATCAGGCTCGCCGAGCAGCGCGCGCGCAAGGAGCAGGATGAAGTCGCCGGCGCGGTCGAAAGATAGAGCGTCGCGCTGGTGGCGGTGGTGTAGTGCAGCCCGAGCCACTGCAGCGCGAGGTGCAGCCCGCCGCCGAAGAAGCCGAGCGCGAGGAGCGGACGCCACTCGGCCGCGGCGAGATGCCGCAGGCGCGCGATCAGGCGCCGCGCGCGGAAGGGCGCCGGCGGCGCGAGGACGGACGGAGCGGGGCCGCGGCGCGCGGTCGCGAACCCGGGCGCGATCTCGTCGCGCACCGCGCGCGCGACGATCCAGTTGCCCGACCAGAGGACGAGGGTGGCACCGAGGACGAGCCAGGCGAGCGTGCGCATTGGCGCATGCTAATCTCAACGGATGCCCAGTACATTTCGATCGCGGGTCGGCGCCTCGCGTACGAGTGCACGGGCGCGGGCGAGCGCACGCTCGTCTTCCTTCACGAAGGGCTCGGCTCGATCCGGGAGTGCGCTATTTTCCGGCGCGCCTCGCCGAGGCGACCGGGTGGCGCGCGCTCGCCTACGACCGATACGGCTACGGCCAGTCGGACGTGCTCGCCGAGCCGCGCGTCGGCACCGATTTCATGCACCGCGAGGCGCTCGAGACGCTGCCCGCGCTGCTTGCGGCGCTCGCGATCGAGCGCCCGGTGCTCGTCGGCCATTCCGACGGGGCTTCGATCGCGCTCATCTACGCCGGCAGCGGGCGGCCGCTCGCCGGCCTCGTCGCGATGGCGCCGCACGTGTTCGTCGAGGACGTCTCGATCGCCTCGATCGAGGCGGCGCGCCGGCAGTTTGAAAGTCACCGATCTGCGCGCGCGGCTGGCAAAATACCATCGCGACCCGGTGAAAACCTTCCGGCTCTGGAACGACGTCTGGCTCGATCCTGAATTCCGTCGCTGGAACATCGAGTCGTATCTGCCCGAAATCCGCTGCCCGGTGCTCGTCATCCAGGGGAGAAGAGGACGAGTACGGACCATGGCGCAGGTCGAGGCGATCCGCCTGCAGGTGAGCGGACCTTGCGAGGTGCTCGCGCTCGACGAGTGCCGGCACGCGCCGCACCGCGACGCAGCCGGAGCGCACGCTCGCCGCGATCGCGGACTTCGTCGCGAGGCTCGCGGCGTGAGCAGCCCGGCGCAGACGCTCGGAGAAAGAGGTGCTGTTCGGATTCTATCGTGTTTCCCTATTAACCTTAGCAATACGTAACTGAACGAAGTACAGGTAAATCCACGTATTGCTAAGGTTAATAGGGAAACACGATAGAATCCGAACAGCACCTCTTTCTCCGAGCGTCTGCGCCGGGCTGCTCATGCTGCGAGCCTCGCGACGAAGTCCGCGATCGCGGCGAGCGTGCGCTCCGGCTGGTCGCGGTGCGGCGCGTGCCGGCACTCGTCGAGCGCGAGCACCTCGCAAGGTCCGCTCACCTGCCGGCGGATCGCCTCGACCTGCGCCATCGTCCCGGAACTCGTCCTCTTTCCCCTGGATGACGAGCACCGGGCAGCGGATTTCGGGCAGATACGCACTCGATGTTCCAGCGACGGAATTCAGGATCGAGCCAGACGTCGTTCCAGAGCCGGAAGGTTTTCACCGGGTCGCGATGGTATTTTGCCAGCCGCGCGCGCAGATCGGTCGTTTCGAACTGCCGGCGCGCCGCCTCGATCGAGGCGATCGAGACGTCCTCGACGAACACGTGCGGCGCCATCGCGACGAGGCCGGCGAGCGGCCGCCCGCTGCCGGCGTAGATGAGCGCGATCGAAGCCCCGTCGGAATGGCCGACGAGCACCGGGCGCTCGATCGCGAGCGCCGCAAGCAGCGCGGGCAGCGTCTCGAGCGCCTCGCGGTGCATGAAATCGGTGCCGACGCGCGGCTCGGCGAGCACGTCCGACTGGCCGTAGCCGTATCGGTCGTAGGCGAGCGCGCGCCACCCGGGTCGCCTCGGCGAGGCGCGCCGGGAAATCGCGCCACTGCCGGATCGAGCCGAGCCCTTCGTGAAGGAAGACGAGCGTGCGCTCGCCCGCGCCCGTGCACTCGTACGCGAGGCGCCGACCCGCGATCGTAATGTACTGGGCATCCGTTGAGATTAGCATGCGCCAATGCGCACGCTCGCCTGGCTCGTCCTCGGTGCCACCCTCGTCCTCTGGTCGGGCAACTGGATCGTCGCGCGCGCGGTGCGCGACGAGATCGCGCCCGGGTTCGCGACCGCGGCGCCGGGCCGCTCGCTTCGTCCGTCGTCGGCCGCCGGCGCCCTTCCGCGCGCGGCGCCTGATCGCGCGCCTGCGGCATCTCGCCGCGGCCGAGTGGCGTCCGCTCCTCGCGCTCGGCTTCTTCGGCGGCGGGCTGCACCTCGCGCTGCAGTGGCTCGGGCTGCACTACACCACCGCCACCAGCGCGACGCTCTATCTTTCGACCGCGCCGGTCTTCATCCTGCTCCTTGCGCGCGCGCTGCTCGGCGAGCCTGATCGGCGCGCTGCAATGGACCGGGTCGCGGTCTCGTTCTCGCGGCGTGGCCCTGATCGGCACGCAGGGGGAACTCGCACCCTTCTCGTTCAACATCGGCGATGCGCTCGCGCTCGCGTCGATGGCGATGTGGGCCGCCTACACCGTGCTATTGCGCCTGCGGCGCGACGATCTCGACACGCCGGCATTTCTCGCGCTCCTTTGCCTGATGGGGCTTGGGTGGACAGCGCCGTGGGTCGCGTGGGAAGTGTGGGCGGGCGCGAAGGTCGCGCTCGCGTCGGCCGGCGCCGCTGCCGCGTGCTACGTCGGCGATCGGCTCGCTCCGTCTCGCCTGCGCCGGCTGGCAGCCACGCTCGCTACCCAGGCCCGGCGCCGCGCAGTGCCGTGCGCGTCGACGGCATCCCTTCATCGCCCGCGATCGCCGTCGTGCCTCTGCCGCCGTGCTCCTCGGGGAGACGCCGCGCTGGTTTCACTTCGCCGGCATCGCGCTCATTCTCGCCGGCGTCGCGCTCTCGACCCCGATTCAAAGGCGCATCGGCCGCCAGTAGCCGGTGAGCTCCAGATAGCCGCGGCCGGCGGGACGCCCTCCTTCGGCTTGCGCGCACCGCGCCTTCCCAGTAGATCGTGCCGGTGCTCGCGCGCGCATCGAGTTCCTGGTCGTCCATCAGCGGCTCGAGCAGCCATTCGCGCGCGCCGACGCGTACGCGCATCGCCACCGGGTACTCGGTCCCGGTGCGCGGCGAGCGCCAGCGCCGCAGCGGCGCGAACGACACTTCGCTCGGCGCGAACGCGCGCCCCGCGGCCGCGGCGCCGGCGAGCGTCGCGCCGGCGTAGTGCATCGTGCCGTCCCTTGCGCGCATGCGGCACGCCATCAGCGCGCCGCCGTCGTCGAGGTCGAGACCGATCCAGTCCCAGCCCTCCGCTTCCGGCGCCATGTAGCGGCTCGACCATTCGTGGTCGTACCAGGCGATGCCGCGCACCGTCTCGCGACCGCGCCCGCGCTCGAGCGTGCCCGCGACGCGCAGCTGCGGCACGCTGTAGTAGTAGCTCGCCTCCTGCGGCCTGGCGCGCCCTTGCGCGAGTAGCCCGCCTCGCCGTTCGGCATCGGCGCGCGCGTCGCCGCGAACGCGAGATCGAAGGCGAAATGCGCGCGCGGCGATCCGCGCGCGCCAGGCGTCGCCCTCGCGCGTCATGCGCCAGTCGTCTACCCAGACGCGCGTCGTGCCTTCCTCGGCTCCCGCGAGCCCGAGCGCCGCGCGCGCGGCGCGCTCGTCGTGCGCAAGACGCCCGTTGCGCCGATCGGCGAGCGCCGCGTGCGCGACGATGATCTGGCGCGGCACGAACGCGCTCGGGTTGTCGGTGACGAAGTCGGGGCCGCGCGCGAAAAAAGGTCACCTGAAAGCCGAGCGGCTCGCCCGCCGCTTCGAGCCAGCCGGTGACGTACCACCACTCCAGCCGGAACGCCGGATGCGCGCCGTGGTCGCGCGGAAATTCGAGCCGGTAGCCCGGCACCACCTCGGGATAGGCGAGCGCGCCCGCGCGCGCGGCAACGGGCAGCGCCGCGAGCGGCAGAGCGAGAAACGCGCGCCGCCTCACCAGTCCTCGCGCACCGCGCGGACCGGGCCGATTCCGGTCGCCTCGCGACCCGAAAACCAAGCGACGAGCGCCGCGAGCGCAACGAGCCCGGCCGCGAGCCCCGCAAGCAGCGCCCACGGCGCATGCAGGTCCATGCCCCAGCCGAAGGACTGGCGGTTGACGACGAACACGAGCACGAGGCTCACCGCCGCGCCGAGGACGAGCCCCGCCGCGACCCCGAGCGTCGCGCGAGCAGCCCGCCTTCGGCCGCGAGCATCTCGCCGATCTGGGCGCGCGTCATCCCGACGTGCCGCAGCATGCCGAGCTCGCGCCGGCGCGCGAGGACGATCGCGCCGATGGACGACGACAACCCGGAAAGTCCCACCAGCATCGCGACCGCCTCGAGGGCGTAGGTGACCGCAAACGTGCGGTCGAAGATCGCGAGCGACACAGCCCGGATCTCGCCCGGCCCGGCGACGTCGAGCAGGGCCCCGCCGGGCAGCGCGCGCAGCGCCCGCTCGGCGGCATCGGGCGTTGCGCCCGGTGCAAGCCAGAGCGCCGCATCGTTCGCGCGCCGGTCGCCGGTGAGCGCGACGTACACCTCGCGCTCGATCACGATCGCGCCGTGCTGCCGCGCGTAGTCGCGCCAGATTCCGGCGACGACGAACGGGTGGCTTCTGCCCGCGAGCGGCAGCTCGATGCGATCGCCCGCTCGCCAGCCGCGCGCATCCTGGACCGCTTCCGAAATCCACGCCGGCGGCGGGTCATTGTCGCGGCGTTCGTACGCGCGCCCGACGAGGGGACAGCGGGCACCCGCCGCCCCGTCGCGCGCAAGCGAGCGCCACCGCCGGCCGCGCCGGATCGAGGATCACGCGCTGGCTGCGGATGAAGCTCGGGCACGCGCGGATCTGCGGCAGCGCGCGCACCTGCGCCTCGAACTCCGGCTCGATCCACGCGGATTCGCCCCGCATGAGTGGTGCGGAAGTAGAGGTCCTGCCGGCAGCACCGCGTCGAGCCAGCGGTCGACCGACTCGCGAAACGACGCGACCATGATCGCCATCGCGCACACGAGAGAGAAGCTCGCGACGATCGCGGCGAGACTCACCGTCGCCTGCCCCGGCGCGCCGCGCAGCTTGCGCAGCCGCGAGCGCGAGCGCCGGGCGGCGCGCAAGCGGCAGGCGCGCGAACCCGCTCGCCGCAAGCCACGGGCACGAGGGCGATGCCGCCGACGAGCAGGCAGCCGATCGCGGCATAGCCCGCGATCGGCAGTCCCGCGACCGGCGGAAGCTGCGCCAAGAGCCCGCCCGTCGCGAGGAGCGCCGCGCCCGGAAGCACCGCGACGGTGCGCTCGAACATGCGCTCGACGTCGCCCGCGCGCAGCGCCTGCGCGGGCGGAACGCGCGCCGCATCGACCGCCGGCAGCCACGCGCCGGCGAGCGCGATCGCGACCCCGGCCGCGAAATAGAGCGCAGCCACCGCCGCCGGAAACGGCACCTCGGGACGCACGCCGCGAGAAAGGCCCGCCCCGAGGTCGGCGCCGATCGTGCCGACCGCGGCGAGCGCGAGCGCATAGCCGAGTGCGATCCCGAGCGCGCTTCCCGCGACGCCGAGCGCGGCAGCCTCGGCGAGCACGAGCCGCTCCAGCGCGCCGCGTTCGAACCCGAGCACCCGCAGCAGCGCATGCTCGCCGCGCCGGCGCGCCGCCTCGAGCGCTTGCGCCGAAAACACCATGAACCCGCCGGTAAAAAGCGCGACGAGCGCGAGCACGTTCAGGTTCACCCGGTAGGCGCGCGACAGATTCGCGCTCGATTCCTCGACCGCGTCTAGCGTACTGACGTGCGTCCCCGGCGGAAGCATCGCCGCGATGCGCGCGCGCAGCGCCTCGCGGTCGGTGCCCGGTGCAAGCCGCAGGTCGATGCGGTTGAGCTGGCCGAGGCGCCCGAGCCGCCATTGCGCGGTCGCGATGTCGGCAAGCGCCGCCATCCCGCGCAACGACGAGGCCGGAAGCACGCCGGCGACCCTCAGCTCGACGAGCTCCAGGCCGACGACGATCGCGAGGGTGCCGTGCGAGCGCAAGGTCGGCAGGACCCGCAGCAGCCGACAGGAGCACGGTGTCGGGCCGCATCAGTTCCAGCTCGCCGCGCCGGATCCTCGCCGAAAAGCGCTGGCTGGAATCCGCGCCGCGCGAAATGGGTCGAGCCCGACGAGCCGCAGCGTTCCGCCGCCGGCCGCAAGGCCCACCTCCAGCTCGAGCACCGGGCTCGCGAGGGCGACGCCGGGCAGGCGAGCCAGCTCGGCGAACAAACGCTCGTCGAACCCCTGGCGGCCGCCGTGCACCTGAAGATCCGCCTCCCCGGCGAGCGCGCGCACGCCGGCGGCAAGTTCGTTCACCGCGGCGCGATTGACGAGCAGCACCGCAAACCCGAGCGCGACGCCAAGCGCGATGCCCGCCACCGTCGAGCGTCGTGCGCCAGCCCCAGTGCCCGCGCAGCGCGAGGGCGAGGAGCCGAGCGCCTCGAACGGAACATCCCCCGCGAGGGTGATCCGGTGCATCACGCGCCGGTAGCCGTGGTAGTCGTTAACCGGGTTGTGCAGCGTGCAGCGGGTGTCCCAGAACGCGATCGAACCCGGTTGCCAGGCGAAGCGGCAGGTGAATTCGGGCCGGACCTGGTGCTCGAACAGGTATTCGAGCAGCGGCGCGCTCTCCTCCTGGGTCGTGCCGGAAAAGCGCACCGTGTGGCCGCGGCTGACGTAGAGCGCCTTGCGCCCCGTCTCCGGGTGCGTGCGCGCGACCGGATGTTCGGCGACGAACTCGCGCTCCGCCTCCCCGGTGCCGGCGCTGCGAATCCGGTCCTCGCGCGTGCGCGAGGCGTCCGCTTTTTTCGAGGAGTTGACCGCGCCGCAACCCGGCGAGCATGCGCTTCATTCCGTCCCGAGAGCGCGTCGTACGCCGCGTACATGCTCGCGAACAGCGTATCACCGCCAAAGGGCGGAAGCTCGCGCGCGATGAGCAGCGTCGCCATCGGCGGGCGCGCGAGGTACGCCGTATCCGAATGCCAGACGCCGCCGAAGGCGACTCGCTCGTGTTCGAGCTTCTTCACCTCGATGATCTTCGGCCAGCCGTCGATGCCCTTCACCATCGGGTACTCGACCGGCTCGCCGAAATATTCGGCAAAGCGCATGAACTCGGCCGGGGCGAGCGGCTGGTCGCGAAAGAAGATCACCTGGTGTTCGAGCAGCAGCCACCGCAGCTCGGCGACCTCGTCGGGCGCGAGCGGGCGGGCGAGATCCACCCCGGCGATTTCGGCGCCGAGCGCCCCGGCGATTCGCCTTGCCCGCATGCGGTCAGTATAGCGGCAGGCGCGGAAGGTAGAATCGGCTGCAAAACGGATTTCCCGGCCGGTTTCGCGAAATGTCCCCAGCCGCGCGCGCGCACGCCGCCTCGCCTTCCAACTTCATCCGCCAGAGGATCGAGGCCGATCTCGCGAGCGGCCGCTGCCGCACCGTGCGCACGCGCTTTCCGCCGGAGCCGAACGGTTATCTGCACATCGGCCACGCGAAGTCGATCCTGCTCAACTGGGGCCTTGCGCGCGAATACGGGGGCACCTGCAACCTGCGCTTCGACGACACCAACCCGGTGACAGAGGAGCAGGAGTACGTCGACGCGATCATCGAGGCGGTCGCCTGGCTCGTGCCGGAATTCGACGGCCGCGCGCTCTACGCCTCGGATTATTTTGACTTCATGTACCGCTGTGCCGAGTACCTCGTCGAGGCGGGGCTCGCGTACGTCGATTCGCAGACGCCCGAGGAAATCCGCACGCGCCGCGGCACGCTCACGCGCCCCGGCGAGCCGAGCCCGTTCCGCGACCGCTCGCCCGCCGAAAACCTCGCGCTGCTGCGCGAGATGAAGGCGGGCCGGCACCCGGAGGGCGCGCACGTGCTGCGCGCGAAAATCGACATGGCCTCGCCGAACATCAACCTGCGCGACCCGGTGCTCTACCGCATCAAGTACGCGCGACACCACCGCACCGGCGACCGCTGGTGCATCTATCCGATGTACACCTACGCGCACCCGATCGAGGACGCGGTCGAGCGCATCACGCATTCGATCTGCACGCTCGAGTTCGAGGACCAGCGGCCGTTCTACGACTGGCTGCTCGAGCGGCTGGCCGAAGGCGGACTGGTCGAGCGGGCCGCTGCCGCAGCAGATCGAATTCGCGCGCCTAGAGCTCTCGCACGTGATGCTTTCCAAGCGAAAGCTGATCGAACTCGTCGAGGGCGGCTTCGTGGAGGGCTGGGACGACCCGCGGATGCCGACGCTCGCCGGCGCGCGCCGGCGCGGCTACACGCCCGAAGGGCTGCGGCGCTTCGCCGAGCGGATCGGCGTCGGCGAAGGAGAATTCGGTGATCGACTACGGCGTGCTCGAAGACTGCGTGCGCGAGCACCTGAAGAACGAGGTGGCGCCGCGCCGCATGGCGGTACTCGAGCCGCTCAAGCTCGTGATCGAGAACTGGCCCGAGGGGCGCGAGGAGCTGCTCGAGGTGCCGAATCATCCGCAGAAGCCCGACTGGGGCCGGCGCAAGGTGCCGTTTTCGCGCGAACTTTGGATCGAGCGCGAGGACTACCGCGACGCGCCGGCGCCGGATTACTTTCGGCTCGCCCCGGGCGCGGAAGTGCGCCTGCGCCGCTATGCCTACGTCGTGAAGTGCCTCGGCCGCGACACCGCGAGCGGCGCGGTGCGCTGCGTGTTCTACGAGAACTCGAAGTCGGGCGCGCCCGGCGCCGACCGCTACAAGGTGCGCGGCAACATCCACTGGGTGAGCGCGCGTCACGCGCACGCCGCCGAGGTGCGGCTTTACGACAAGCTTTTCGCGCGCCCGCACCCCGAGGGTCTTGCCGACCTCAACCCCGACTCGGTGCGCACGGTGTCGGCGTGGCTGGAACCGTCTCTCGCCGCCTGCAGCGCCGAGGAGCGCTTCCAGGTCGAGCGCCACGGCTACTTCAAGCGCGACCGCGGCGGCTGCGCACCGTCGCCTTGCGCGACTGCGCACCGGTGCGGGTCCCTGCAGACCGCCGTGGACGCAGGGCGCGCTGCCGGGCAAAGAGGTACCGCTGCCGCTCGCGCTCCTCGGCACGACGGGCAACGCGACCGTGTTCGGCGTGCCCGCGAAGCCCGCGACGCTCGTCGACGCCGCCGTGCCGACGCTCTTTGCCTCGACCGACCGGCGCGGACGATCGGCGCGCCGGGCGGCCCGCGCCCGGCCATCGGTGAGGGTCAGGGACAGGCGACAGGACCGCGGTGCCTGTGCCAGAATCGGCGCCGCGGGAAGCCGCCGACATGCACGCCGCCATCCAGGGCGCATTGATCGGTCTCGGGGTCGCGATCGTCTGGATCGCGGTCGATTACGCACTCGTGCGCCACCTCGCCGCGCGCCGCGCGTTCGCGGACGAGCGCTACGTCGGACTCGACGCGGCCGAACGGCGCCGCGTGATGGCGATCGCCCGCTTCGCGCTCGCGTTCCTTCCGATCGCCGGCGCGTTCCTCGGCTGGGCGTTCTCCGGCTAACCCGGCTCCGGCTCCTCCTGCGGGCCGCCCGCGGCGGCGAGGTCTTCCTGCCGTACCCTTTCGACGTCGAAGCGCGCCGCGCGCTCGCGCATCGTCCGGAGCACCTCGGCGAGCGGCGGCGGCTTCGCCCCGGCTCCAGCGCAGCGGGTTGATGCGCGCGACGACGAACGCTCTGAGGTAGGGGCTTACGAGGCCGCGCGCCTTCAGCTTCGCGACCACCTCGGAGACGCGGTCGTCGGCGTCGAGCAGGAGCTGCGCGTGGCGTTCGTGCGCCGCGAACGCTTTTGCGAGTGGCTCGTCGACGAACGCCTCGAGCCGCCGCAGCACCGGGTGATAGGCGCCGCCCGAAAAGCGCGGGCGCGCTTCGTAGGCGAGCCCGAGCGTGACGAGCGACGCTTCCTCCAGATAGAACGCGAACGCCGATTCCGGACGAGCGCCGTCCTCCTCCAGCAGCCCGCGGTAGATGCGCAGCACCTCGCTCGCGCGCTCGGCGCAGCGTGTGCGCCTTTTTCGGTGTTGAGCGCAAGGATCTGCCACGCCACCTCGCGCCGCGGCACCACGAGCGCGGTGATCGCGCGCGCCCCGAGCCGCCACGATCACCGCCGCGAGGCGGTGTCCGCCGTTCGGCGTCCAGAAACCGTCGCGCGGGGCGGTGACGGCGATGATCGGGTCGAGAAAAAGCCCGATGCGGTCGATCACGCCGGCGAGCCGCCGCTCGTGCATCTCCGAGACGTCGCGCTGAAACGGCGTCGGCGCGACTACGAGTTCGATCGGCAGCAACGCCGGAGAAGGAGCGGCTGCCCGCCGAGCGGATCGCGGTAGGCGCCGAGGAGTTCGCCGCCTTCGGTGCGGATGCGCTCGCTCGCTTCGCGCGCCTCGGGCGGGACTTCCGCGAGCCGGCACTGTGCGGGCGCAAGGCCCCGCGAGCCGGCCGGCGCCGCGCGCGCCCGGCGCTTCGGCGCAGCGCGCGCCTTCGCCGCCCTCGGCTTGCTGCTCGCCATGCGAGCGAGTGTAGCAAGCCGCGCTGGGGCGCGTTCGAGGCGTGCCCTCGCGGCGAGCCGTTGTAGAATTGGGCGGCGGAATCCTTCCGAGGCCGATTCCGGACGAACCCCAGCATTCGGCGCCGGTTCGGCGCGCTCGCGGCTATCCGCACCCTCTTTCTCGAGTTGGAAAGGCAATGAACATCCCCATCGTCGGTCAAACCCGGTTTTCGGTCGGCAAATACGAAGTCGTCGCGAGCCCCATGCCCCACTCGGCGCACATGCTGCTTTACGCGGTTTTCCTCGACGGAAAGCGAATCGGCGCGATGGCGAGCTTTCCGTCCGAATCGGACTGCCGTTTTCTCGAAAAGCCCCCTGGCCGTCCCGCCGCTAAAGGTGCTGCGGCTGACGAACCGGCCGGGACGCCCGAAGAAAAACGCCGGCTGAACCGGCCGGCGATCCGGGGCCGTCGTGGACTGGCTCTGGATCCCGATCACCGTCTGGGCGGCGCTCGCGCAGACGGTCCGAAACGCCGCGCAACGGAGCCTCGTCGCCTCGCTCGGCACGCTCGGGGCGACGCTCGTGCGCTTCCTGTACGGGCTCCCCTTCGCCCTGCTCTGGCTCGCGGCGGTCGCGGCCGCGAGCGGCGAGCCGCTGCCGCAGCCGGGGCCCGCGTTCCTCGGCTGGGTCGCGCTTGGGGCGCTTGCGCAAATCGCCGCCACCGCGCTCCTTCTTGCAGTGATGCAGGAGCGCAACTTCGCGCTCGGCGTCGCGTATTCGAAGACCGAGGTGCTGCAGACCGCGGTCTTCGCGACGGTCTTCCTCGGCGATCCGCTCGGCGCTATCGGCGCGACGGCGGTGCTCGCGGCGACCCTCGGCGTGCTCCTGCTTTCGCCGGTCGATCGCGAGCGGCCGCTTCGCACGCTCCTTGCGGGCTGGACGTCCAGAGCGAGCGTGCTCGGCATCGGCTCCGGGGCAGGCTTTGCGCTCGCCGCGGTCGGCTACCGCGGGGCTGCGCTCGCGCTGCCCGACAGCGGCTTTCTGATCGCCGCGGCCGCGGCGCTCGCCGCCGCGCAGGTTCTGCAGACGCTCGCCCTCGGAGGCTATCTTGCGCTAAGCGATCCCGGCGCGATCGCCGGCGCGTTGCGCGAGTGGCGCCGCTCGCTCGTCGCCGGTTTCATGGGCGCCGTGGCCTCCGCGGGCTGGTTCACCGCGTTCGCGCTCGCGCCGGCGGCGCACGTGCGCACGCTCGGGCTCGTCGAGCTCGTCTTTTCCTACGCCGTCTCGCGCCGGTTCTTCCGCGAGCGCCTGACGCGGCTCGAGGCGGCCGGCATGGGGCTGCTTGCGCTCGGCGTCGGCGCGATCGCGTTCGCAGGCTGAGCGGCGTTTGCGCCGCGGCACGGTATCATGCGCGCCTTTGCGACGCTCGACCCGCACATGCCCCGCATCCAGGCCTCGACCGCGCTTTCGGATCTGCGCATCCTCGACCTCACCCGCGTGCGGGCCGGCCCGACCTGCGTGCGTCATTTCGCCGACTTCGGCGCCGACGTGATCAAGATCGAGTCGACCGAGCCGGAGGACCTCGGCGGGCCGCGCGACGGGCCGGACTTCCAGAACCTGCACCGCAACAAGCGCTCGATCACGCTCAACCTGAAGTCGGCCCGCGGTCGCGAAGTGTTCGCGCGCCTGGCGAAGACCGCCGACGTGGTGGTCGAGAACTTCCGCCCGGACGTGAAGTACCGGCTCGGCATCGATTACGAATCGCTGCGCAGACTCAACCCGCGCATCATCCTCGCGAGCATCTCGGGGTTCGGCGAGGACGGCCCCTACCGCGACCGTCCCGGGTTCGATCAGATCGCGCAAGGGCTTTCGGGGATCATGTCGGTGACGGGCGCGCCCGGCGGCGGGCCGATGCGCGTCGGCTGCGCGGTCGCTGACGTCGCCGCAGGGCTGCTCGCGGCGCTCGGCATCCTTACGGCGCTCCATGAGCGCGAGCGTTCGGGCGAAGGCCAGTGGGTGCAGACGAACCTGCTGCAGGCCGCGATCCAGCTCCTCGACTTCCAAGCGGCGCGCTACACCGTCGCCGGCGAGATCCCGGAGCAGGTCGGAAACGACCATCCGACCAGCATGCCCACCTCCGCCTACCGGACCGCCGACGGCTACATGAACGTCGCCGCCGCCGGCGCCAACATGTGGCGCCGGGTGTGCGAGGCGATCGGGCGCATGGACCTCTACGATCACCCGCTGTTTCGCACCGCCGAGGACCGCGCGAAGAACCGCAGCGCGCTGAACGACGAAATCAACCGGACGCTCGCGGCGAAGACGACGGCGGAGTGGGTCGAGATCCTGAACCGCGCGGGCGTGCCCTGCGGCCCGATCCTGCGCATGGACGAAGTGTTCGCCGATCCGCAGGTGCAGCACCTCGAAGCCGCCGTGCCGGTCGAGCATCCGACGCTCGGGCGAATTCGCCTCCTCGGCAACCCGGTGCGGCTCTCGCGCACACCGGCGCGCCTCGCCACCGCGACGCCGGCGCGCGGCGTGCACACCGACGAAGTGCTCGCCGAGATCGGCTACAGCGCCGCCGAGATCGCGGCGTTGCGCGCCGAAGGAGCGATCTGATGGCAGAACTCCGTACCGAACGCGACGGCGCGGTCGCGACCGTCGTCATCTCCAATCCGCCGCGCATGAACGCGATGACGATGGACATGTGGCTCGCGCTGCCGCCCGCGATCGCGGCGGTCGACGCCGATCCGGCGGTGCGCGTCATCGTGCTGAAGGGCGACGGCGAGAAGGCGTTCGTTTCCGGGGCCGACATCTCGCAGTTCGAGAAGCTGCGCGGCACGGTCGAAGCGCAGAAGGAATACAACCGCGCGGTCGAGGAGGCCTACCTTGCGCCGATGAGAGCGCGAAAGCCCGTCCTCGCGAGCATCCGCGGCGTCTGCATGGGCGGAGGTCTGGGGCTCGCCGCGGCCTGCGACCTGCGCATCTGCGCCGACGACGCGGTGTTTCGCATGCCGGCGGCGCGCCTCGGGCTCGGCTACAGCCCGGCGGGGGTGCGCCGCTTCATGAACGTGATCGGCGCGGCCAACACCTGCGACATCTTCTTCACCGCGCGCAAGTTCGACGCGCACGAGGCGCTGCGCATGGGATTCGTGTCGAAGGTGGTACCAGCGGCGCAGTTACAGGCCGCGACCGCCGAGCTCTGTGCGATGATCGCCGAAAACGCGCCGCTCACCGTCGCCGCCGCCAAGTTCGCGGTGCAGCAGGCGCTCAAGGATCCCGACGAGCGCGACATGGCGACCGCGCAGCGCATGGTGGAGGATTGCTTCGCGAGCGAAGACCACAAGGAAGGGCGCCGCGCGTTCATGGAAAAGCGCAAGCCTGTGTTTCGCGGGAGGTAGCGTGAAACGACTCGCCGTCGCCCTGCTCGCCGCCGCAGCCACCGTGGTCGAGGCGCACTCCTGGCCTGTGGAGCCCCCGAAAATCGCCGTCGGCTATCCGCCGGACGGCTCGCTCGCTTTCGCGACGCAGCTCATCGCCGACGAGCTTTCGAACGTATTCGGCGTCGAGGCGGCCGCCGGGGTCCGCACGACAAAGGTGCAGTTGAAGGGCGGCGGCCCGGCGGCGCGGTCGCTGCGTGCGGGCGATACGCAGATGATGTTCGCCGGCAAGCCGGAGGTGCGCGAAAAAGTATCGCGCAGGGCGTGGACCGGGGGCCGTCGTCCTCGCCCGAGGCGTTCGTCGGCGAAATCCGCGCCGAAGCGTTGCGCGTCGAGCGCAGCATCAGGACCTGCGGTGCGTACGTCGAGTGAGGGAAACGCCGATGAATCGAATCGCCATCGTCACCGGCGCAGGCAGCGGCATCGGTCGCGCGGCCGCGCTTGCGCTGCTCGCCGACGGCTGGTCGGTCGCGCTCGCTGGTCGGCGGCTCGAGCCGCTCGAGTCGGTCGCGCGCGAATCCGGCGCCGGCGAGCGCGCCTTGGTCGTACCGACCGACGTCGCGCAGCCCGATTCGGTGCGCGCGCTGTTCGTGGCGGTAAAAGCGAAGTGGGGCCGGCTCGATCTGCTGTTCAACAACGCCGGCATCAACGCCCCCGGTCTGTCGCTCGAGGAGGTGCCGTTCGAGACCTGGCGACAGCTGGTGGACGTCAATCTCACCGGCATGTTCCTCTGCATGCAGGAGGCCTTCCGGGTGATGAAGGCGCAGAACCCGCGCGGCGGCCAGCATCATCAACAACGGCTCGATCTCGGCGCACGCGCCGCGCCCCGGATCCGCCCCCTACACCGCGACCAAGCACGCGGTCACCGGACTCACGAAAGCGGCGCCCTCGACGGGCGCAAGTACGACATCGCGGTCGGCCAGATCGACATCGGCAACGCGCGCACCGAAATGGCCGAGCGCATGGCGAAGGGCGTCCCCCAAGCCGACGGCTCGATCCGCCCCGAGCCGCTGATGGACGTCGCGCACGTCGGGCAGGCGGTGCTGCACATGGCGAACCTCCCGCTCGAGGCGAACATCCTCTTCATGACGATCAAGGCGACCAAGATGCCCTTCGAGGGGCGGGGTTGAGCGGCGCACCGTGCGCTTGCTCGAGCCCGATCCGGAAAAACGGGTTGCGCTGCTCGCCGACGCCGACCTCTGCCTCGCCGGCGGCGGTCTCGGGCTGTTCGTCCCTTGGAGCTGAACCTCGTGGTCACCGGCGGCGCAGGCCGCCGCCTGTGGGATGTCGCCGGGCGCGAATACATGGACGATCACCTGTGCTCCGGGCCGGCGCTGCTCGGCCACGCGCACCGGGAAGCGATCGCCGCGGTCTAGGCGCAGCTGCCGAAGGGCGCTGCGTTTTACATCCGTAACGAGCCGGAAATCCGTCCGGCGAAGCGGATCGTCGAAGCGGTATCTGCGCCGAGCACGTGCATTGTGCGAGCTCCGGCACCCAGGCGACGCTTATGCGCTGCGCATCGCGCGCACGCATCGGCCGCGACGGGATGAAGGTCCACGGCGGCTGGCACGGCATGCACGACGACAGACCCTAGGGCACGATGCCCGAGCGGCCCTCCGGCGACCCGCGCGCGGCCGCATTCGGTCGGCGTGCCGCCGCGGGCGGACGACACAATGCACGTCGCCCCTTTCAACGACACCGCGATGGGGCTCGACGTCATCGAGCCGCATGCGCCCGAGCTCGCCGCGGTGATCGTCGAGCCGCTAAAACGCTCCTTCGGCCCGAGCCCGTCTCTCTCGAAGCCTTGTGCGCGGCGACGCGCCCCCGCGGCATCGCGCTCGGCTTCGACGAGATCGCGACCGGCCTTTCGCATCGCCTGGGGACGGCGCGCAGGAAGCCTTCCGGGCGTCGTGCCCGACCTCGCCTGCTACGGCAGGGCCCTGAGCGCGGGGGCTTTCCGGCTGCGGCGCTCGCCGGCCGCAGCGACGGGATGAGGGTCGTCGATGCGCGCGAGCGCCCCGCGCCAAGGCGGTCCGGGACAACCCACACGCTGAACGGCAATCAGGTGTGTGCCGCAGCAGGTCTTGCGGCGCTCGAGGTGCTCGCCCGGCGCGCCACCTACAAGCGGCTGAGCGCGTCGAGTGCACGCTCACAGCCGCAGAAAAGGCTTTCGCCGAATGTCGAAGAACGGCGCGCCGAGCCTCTAGCGCTTCACCCAGCGAAACACCCGGACCGGCGGGAGGTTGAGCGGCTCGAGTTCCTCGTACGGCTCCCGAGAAAAGGCCGGCACAGCCGCTCGACCGCCCCGCTCACCTGATAGGCGACGAAGCGCCCGCCGGGGGCGAGCGCTTCGGTGATCGCCGCGAGCACCCGTTCGGCGCGGCGGCGCCCGAGCGTGAGAACGGGATCCCGGAAATCACCGCATCCGCCTGCCCCAGGCGATGCGCGGCGAGGATGGCGGCGAGGTCTTCGGCACTGCCGAGATGGGCGATCAAGCGCGGATCCTGAATCCGGCGCAGCAGGCCATGCAGCCGGGGATCAATCTCGACGCTGAGCAGCCGCGCCTGCGGTTGCATGGCGGGAAGAAGAATCGCGCGCGTCGTGCCCCCTCAGTGCCGGAGCCGAGCTCGACGACCGTCATCGCCCGGCGTACCTCGGCGAGTTCGAGCATCCGCCGTTCGGCGAACCGCGAACTGGGAACCACCGATCCGACCCGTGCCGGCCGGCGAAGGAAAGCGCCGAAAAAGATCAGGCGCTCGTCGAGCCCTTCCCGCAACCGTTGCGCGCCCCCGCGTTTTTCAGGCGTCATGGCGTTGTTCGACCTCCCTCGTGGTTTCCCCTTGCCCGGCCGGTGCGACGCACAGACCCGGCCGCGCGGACGCATTGTAGACCGTGCGCGGCGATGGTAGCGCGGCGCATCGCGCGGCTAGCCCGCATTTTGCAGAAGCATTGCGCTCGGGCGAGCGGTGTGCCGTTAGCGAGCGATTTTGCAATTGGAGCGGCGGGGCGAAGTCTGTTGCGGGGCGGTTCTGTTGCGGGGCGGTTTTGCCGAATTTGGGCAAAGCGCCCCCTTACCCCCGTTGTTTGTCAGCGTGCCGGGGACAGCCCTCGGGCGGGGTCGGGAGGAAGTCGAGCGCTCGGGCGGCGGCGAGATAGACGGCCTGATAGGGGAAGGCGGAGCTGAGCATGACCCGCACGCGACGGGTGATTGCGCAGGATGGCGGCAGCGATCATTGAGCAGCTTGAGCGCGTGAGGTGCTCGCCTGAAGCCGCGCGAACTCGGTGCCCGGCAAGCGCAAGCGCGCGCAGCCGCTCGGTGTGAGGAGGATAGGCCACAGGGCCGAGAGCAGCAGCCGAAACTGGTTGGCCAGGAGCCGCTGGCAGCTGGTGCGATCGGCAAAGAGCCCAAGCTGCGCCTCCTTGATGCGGTTTTCCATCTCGCCGCGGGCGCGGTAAAGGTCCTCGTACACCGATCTCGCATCCCCTTGGAGATTGGTGACGAGGTAGCGGGGGTTGTCGCCGCCCTTGTCCATGTGTTCGAGCCGGGCGATGACCCGCCGCTCGGTCTTCCCGGTCTTCCAGGTGCGGGCCGCGTAGCGCAGCTCGGCAAAGGCGCGCTGCTTCTGTCCGCTTTGGGCATACTGCTGCGCAAGCGCCAAGCGCTGCACCGCGGTCGATTGGGTTCAGGCGCCTGTTCTACTTCGCCAGTCCGACGACGTCAGCCAACGCCGTTTCGCTCGCACCACGGCAAGGATCCGGCGGCGGCAAAAGCCCGAATCGGCCCGAAGGAGGATTCTCTCACCTCGGGCCCGGCCTAGGCGCAGCCGCGCAACCAGCAGCTTCAACACCGCCCCGGCGTGGCGCGACTCATCAATGTTGGAGGAGCCGAAGATAAGCCACCGGCCGCCGCTCGCCGCAGAAGACATCGAGCGTGGACGGGTGCCGCAGCGGTCAGTGGTCGCCGTGAAAGAATCGGCCCTCCTGCCGGCCGTACAGGGGATCGGTCGGTGGCGTCAAAGTCCAACACCAGCTCCCGGGGCGGTGTCTTGAAGCTGGCGATGAACTGCTCGATGATCACCTCGTGAATCGCCCAGGCCGCCGCGCGGCTGTGGCGCGGTTCTCAAGGCGACATCAGCGTCGGAGCCGATGCCAAGGGCCTATCGCGCTCGCACGCGGTCTGCATCGGCGCGTCGTTCCTGAGCCTTGCGTGATCGTTCAGGTCCTCGTAGCCCTGCACCAAGCCAAAGACGCGCTGGCGCAGCATGTCCCTGAGCGTGTGCTCGATCCGTTGCGGGTCGCGCGCATCGGCAAGCACTCCCGCCACCGCATCGAGCAGCCCCAGGCGATGCTCGAGCTTGCGCAGCAGCAGCAAGCCACCGTCGCTGGAGACATCGCCGCCGTCGAAATCTACCTCGACACGGCGACGGGCACGGCGCTCGAACGCGATTCGCTCCGCCGTACAATCTGGCATCGGCGGACTGCACGTTGAAATCAGCATTAACCAACTGACTCAACGCACAAATCCGGAATCCGCCGACCTCTGCTTATGAAATATCCGGGCTAGAATCCGCGAGCCGCGCGGCCCGCGGCCGCGCCGACGGCGCGCGCGTGTCGCCGATCATCTCCTTTGGAGAAGCCCCCGCGGCCGGACCCTGCCCGGGCCCGCGTAACCGCCTATTACGCGGCCGACGAGGCGGCGCTCGTTCGGACGCTTGCCGAGCGTGCCGCCCTTGCAGCGCATGAGCGCGAGTCGGTGAGCGCGCACGCGGCGGAGCTCATCGCGCGCGTGCGCGCACGCTCGGAGCACCGAGGCGCGGTCGAATCGCTGCTCCAGGAGTACGACCTCTCGAGCGAAGAGGGTGTGCTGCTCATGTGCGTCGCCGAGGCGCTGCTGCGCATCCCGGATGCGCCGACCGCCGACCGCCTGATCGCTGCCAAGCTCGCCGACGCGGACTGGAGCGCGCACCTCGGGCATTCGGACTCGCTCGCGGTCAACGCCTCGACATTCGGTCTGATGCTCACCGGCCGGCTGGTCGCGCTCGCGGTCGAAACACGCCGAGACCCTTGGGGCGGATTCAAGCGGCTGGTCGCCCGCGTGGGCGAGCCGGTGATCCGGGTTGCGCTGCGCCATGCGATGCGCATCCTCGGCCAGCAGTTCGTGATGGGGCGCACGATCGAGGAGGCGCTCGCGCGCTCGCGCGCGGGCGAGCACCGCCGCTACCGCCACTCCTTCGACATGCTGGGCGAGGCGGCGCTCTGTGCCGCGGACGCACGCCGCTACTTCGACGCCTACCGGAGGGCGATTTGCGCGATCGGCGCCGAGGGGCCGTGGCCGGACCCCGAGTCGGCGCCGTCGGTTTCCGTCAAGCTCTCGGCGCTGCACCCCGCGCTACGAGCACGCCAAGCGCGCGCGGGTGATGGCGGAACTCGCCCCTGCGCTTCTTGCGCTTGCGACGCTCGCGCGCGAAGCGGGGATCGCGCTCACGGTGGATGCCGAGGAAGCGGAGCGCCTGGAGCTGTCGCTCGACGTGCTGGAGGCGGTGGCGCGCGATCGAGTCGCTCGCCGGTTGGGACGGGCTCGGGCTTGCGGTACAGGCCTATCAGAAGCGGGCCATTCCGGTGATCGACTGGCTCGCCGAGCGAGCGCGCGCGCTCGGCCGACCTTGGCGAGTGCGGCTCGTCAAGGGCGCGTACTGGGACTTCGAGATCAAGCGCGCGCAGGTCGAGGGCCACGCCGGCTATCCGGTGTTCACCCGCAAGATGAACACCGACGTGTCGTATCTCGCCTGCGCGCGGTGCCTGCTTGAGCACGGCGAGCTTTTTCGTCCGCAGTTCGCCACCCACAACGCGCACACGGTCGCCGCGGTGCTCGCCCTTGCGCGCGGTCGCGTCTTCGAATTCCAGCGCCTGCACGGCATGGGCGCCGACCTGTACGCCGAAGTGCTCGCGCTCGGCGTGCCGTGCCGGGTCTATGCGCCGGTCGGCGGCTAGCGAGGACCTCCTGCCGTACCTCGTTCGCCGTCTGCTCGAGAACGGCGCGAACACGAGCTTCGTGCACCGGATCGCCGATCCGGCGGTGCCGGTCGCGCAGCTCGCCGCCGACCCGGTCGAGCAGTTGCGCGCACTGGAGACGATCCCGCATCCGCGCATCCCGCTCCCCGCGCGGCTCTTCGGCGAGGAAAGGAGAAACTCGATGGGCGTCAATCTCGCGAACGACGAAGAACTCGCCGCGCTCGCCGAAGCGGTCAATTCGGCACCCTGGCCGAGGCAGGCGCAGCCGCTCGTGCCGGGATGGACGGGCGCGGGGGCGACGGTGACGGTGGCCGATCCGGCCGACCGGCGCCGCATCCTCGGTCACTGGCAGTGCGCCGAGGCCGAAGCGGTGAGGCATGCGCTTGCAAACGCCGTCGCCGCCCAGCCCGACTGGGACCGGCGGCCGGCGGCCGAGCGCGCTCGCATCCTGGAGCGGGCGGCCGACCTGCTCGAGGCACGGCGCGGCGAGTTCGTCGCCCTGTGCGTGCGCGAGGCCGGCAAGACCATCCCCGACAGCGTGGCCGAGCTACGCGAGGCGGTGGACTATCTTCGCTATTACGCAGCGCAGGGGCGGCGGCTCTTCGGCGCCCCGCAGCCGCTTGCCGGCCCGACCGGCGAATCGAACGAACTGTATCTTCGCGGCCGCGGCGTGTTCGCCGCGATCAGTCCGTGGAATTTTCCGCTCGCGATCTTCACCGGACAGGTGAGCGCCGCCCTCATGGCCGGCAACGCGGTGATCGCCAAACCCGCCGAGCAGACGACGCTCATCGCCTACGGCGCAGTGCGCCTTCTGCACGAGGCCGGCGTACCGGAAACCGTGCTTCAGCTCTTGCCCGGTAACGGGCCGGCGGTGGGCGGCGCGCTCGTCGCCGATCCTCGCGTCGCCGGCGTCGTCTTCACTGGCTCGACCGAGACGGCGCGCGCGATCCACCGGGCGCTTGCCGCGCGCGACGGGCCGATCGCGACCCTGATCGCCGAAACCGGCGGCCAGAACGCGATCATCGCCGACTGCCTCGGCGCTTGCCGAGCAGCTCGTGCGAGACACGATCGCGAGCGCGTTCAACTCCGCCGGGCAGCGCTGCTCGGCCGCGCGGGTGCTGTTCGTCCAAGAAGACATCGCCGAGCGGGTGATCGGGCTGCTCGCCGGCGCGATGGACGAGCTCGAAATCGGCGACCCGGCGAAGCTTTCGACCGACGTCGGCCGGTCATCGACGAGGAGGCGCGCCGGAGGCTCGTGGCCCACGCCGAGCGCATGGAGCGCGAGGCGCGCGGATCCGCGCCCTCGAACCCGGACCCGACTGCGCCCACGGCACGTTCTTCGGTCCTCGCGCCTACGAGATCGCATCGCTCGCGCAGCTCGAGGGCGAGGTCTTCGGGCCGATCCTGCACGTCGTGCGCTACCCGGCGCGCGACCTCGACCGCGTGGTGGACGCGATCAACGCGACCGGCTACGGGCTCACGCTCGGCATTCACAGCCGCGTGGACAGCACGATCGAACGCATCGTCGCGCGCGCCCGGGCCGGCAACGTCTACGTCAACCGCAGCATCATCGGCGCGGTGGTGGGGGTGCAGCCTTTCGGCGGCGAGGGGCTGTCCGGTACCGGCCCGAAGGCGGGCGGGCCGCAGCTCCTTCCGCGCTTCGCCGTCGAGCGCACGGTCACGGTGAACACCGCGGCGGTGGGCGGCAACGCCGCGTTGCTGACGCTCGCGGCCTGAAGCTGCGCGCATGACGCGCCCTGATCTGCGCGTCGGCTGCTGCGGCTTCCCGGTGGCGCGGGCGCGCTATTTCGCAGCCTTCCGGCTGGTCGAGGTGCAGCACACCTTCTACGAGCCGCCGGGGCTTGCGACGCTGGCGCGCTGGCGGGCTGAAGCGCCGCCCGGGTTCGAATTTACGCTCAAGGCGTGGCAGCTCGTCACCCACGAGCCGACGAGCCCCACCTACCGGAGGCTGCGCACGCCGATTGCCGCCGACCGTCGGGACCGCTACGGCAGTTTCAAGCCGACCCCGGAAGTGGCCAGCGCATGGCGGCGCACACTCGAGTGCGCGCGGGCGCTCGGTGCGCGCGTGATCGTCTTTCAGTGTCCGGCGTCTTTTGCGCCGACCGAAGAGCACGTCGCGAACCTGCGCCGGTTCTTTCGCAGCGCGCGCGCCGAAGCGGGGGAAATCGTGCTCGGCTGGGAGCCCCGCGGCGACTGGCCGCGCTCGCTCGTTCGCGACCTGTGCGCGGAACTGGGCCTTCGGCCGGTGCTCGATCCGCTCGCCGGGAAGCCCTACCCGGGCACTTGGCGCTATCTCCGATTGCACGGGCGAGGCGGCTACCGATACCGCTACAGCGACGCCGACCTGCGCGAGATCCTGCCGCTTTGCCGCGGAACGACCTACGTGCTTTTCGACGATGCCGCCGATGGTCGAGAACGCGCAGCGCTTTCTCGCCCTCGCCGCTGCGCGATGAGCCGGCGCCTGCGGCACCGTTGGGACCTTTCGGCGCAGGAAGCGATCGCGTTACAGCAGCGGCTCGCGCCGCGGGTCGAGCGGCGCGACCGCCTGGGCGAAGTGCGCACCGTCGCCGGAGTGGACGCGAGCTACGACGAAGCGCGAGCGCTCGCGCTCGCGGCGGTGGCGGTGCTCGCGTTTCCCGAACTTCGGCCGCTCGATCAGGCGGTCGCGCGCGTGCCGGTGACTTTCCCGTACGTCCCGGGGCTGCTCTCGTTCCGGGAGCTCCCGGCGGTGCTCGCCGCGTTCGAACGCCTGACAGTGCGTCCCGACCTCGTTTTTTCCGACGGACAGGGCATCGCGCACCCGCGCCGCTTCGGCATCGCAAGCCACCTCGGGCTGCTGCTCGATCTGCCGACGATCGGCGTCGCGAAGACGCCGGCTCGTGGGCGAACACCGTGCACCGCCCGACCGGCGCGGGGCCTGGACGCCGCTCATCGACCGGGGCGAGCCGATCGGCGCGGTGGTGCGGACGCGGAAAGGGGCAAAACCCCTCTACGTTTCGATCGGCCACCGCGTGAGCCTTGCGAGCGCGGTACGCTGGACGATGGCGTGCACGACGCGCTATCGCCTGCCGGAGACGACGCGCGCAGCCGACCGGCTCGCCGCTAGCGCGCGAGCGGCTTGAAGCGGATCCGCCTCGGGCGCGCGCCCTCCTCGCCGAGCCGTCTGCGCTTGTCGGCCTCGTACTCCTGGTAGTTGCCGGCGAAGAACACGACCTGGGAATCGCCTTCGAAGGCGAGGATGTGGGTGGCGATGCGGTCGAGGAACCAGCGGTCGTGCGAGATGACGAGCGCGCAGCCGGCGAACTTCGAGCAGCGCTTCCTCGAGCGCCCGCAGCGTCTCGACGTCCAGGTCGTTGGTGGGCTCGTCGAGCAGGAGGACGTTGCCGCCGCGACTTGAGCGAGCTTGGCCAGGTGCACGCCGGTTGCGCTCGCCGCCCGAGAGCGCTGCCGACCGCGCTTCTGCTGGTCGGCTGCCGCGGAAGTTGAAGCAGCAGCAAGTAGGCGCGCGCGGCATCTGACAGCGCTTGCCGACGGTGATCGTGATCGTGCCCGCTCGCGAATCTCTTCGTACACCGTTTTGTCGCGGGTCAAGCGCGTCGCGCGATCTGGTCCACGTAGGCGAGCTTGACGGTCTCGCCGATCGTGGATGTTGCCGCGCGTCCGGCTTCTCCTGACCGACGATCATGCGAAAGAGCGTCGTCTTGCCCGCGCCGTTCGGCCCGATGATGCCGACGATGGCGCCGGGCGGCGACATCGAACGAGAGCTTGTCGATCAGCAGCCGGTCGCCGTAGCCTTTGCTGACGTCCTATCAGCGTCGATCACGACGTCGCCGAGGCGCTGGCCCCGGCGGAATGTAGATCTCGTTCGGTCTCGTTGCGCGTCTGCTACTCGTCCTCGGCGAGCAGCTCCTCGATAGCGCGCTAGAGGCGCGCCTTGCGTCTTGGCCTGCCGCGCCCTTCGGGTGTCTGCGCACCCACTCGAGCTCGAGCGCTGCATGCGTCTTGATGCGCGCCGCCTCCTGCTTTCTCCTCCTGCGCGAGGCGCTGCTGCTTTTGCTCCAGCCACGACGAGTAGTTGCCCTGCCAAGGGATGCCGTGGCCGCGGTCGAGTTCGAGGATCCAGCCGGCGACGTTGTCGAGGAAGTAGCGGTCGTGCGTGACCGCGACCACCGTGCCCGGGTATCGTCTGCAAGTGACTGCTCCAGCCACGCGACGCTCTCGGCGTCGAGATGGTTGGTCGGCTCGTCGAGAAGCAGCAGATCCGGGACTTCGAGGAGCAGCCGGCAGAGCGCCACGCGGCGCTTCTCGCCTCCCGAGAGCGTGCCGATTCTCTGCTCCCAGGGCGGAAGCCGCAGCGCATCGGCGGCGATTTCCAGCTCCTGGTCGCCGCCGGCGGCGTTGACGATCGCCTCGAGCCTCGCCTGCTCGGCGGCGAGCTTGTCGAAATCGGCGCCCTCCTCGGCGTAAGCCGCGTACACCGCCTCGAGCTGACGCTTCGCCTCGGCCACATCGGCGCGCGCTTCCTCGACCGTCTCGCGCACGGTCTTGTCGGGATCGAGCACCGGCTCCTGCGGCAGAAAACCGACGCGGATGCCCGGTATGCGCTCGACCTCGCCTTCGTACTGGTCGTCTACGCCCGCCATGATCCTGAGCAGCGTCGACTTGCCCGAGCCGTTCAGCCCGAGCACCCCGATCTTCGCGCCGGGGAGAAAGTGCGGCGAGATGTTCCGCAGGATCGTCCGCTGCGGCGGCACGGTCTTCGACACGCGCCGCATGCTGTAAACGTATTTCGCCATCGTTCGCTCTAGTCCGCAGGCTCCAGCCGCGCGAGGACGCCGTTCGGCTCGTCGGTGAGAAGATAGATCAGGCCGTCGGGGCCCTCGCGCACGTCGCGGATACGCCCCAGTACGCCGCGCAGCATCCGCTCCTCTTTTACGACCTTCTCGCCTTCCAGCCGCAGCCGAACGAGCGCCTGCTCCCTCAACGCGCCGACGAAGAGGTCGCCTTTCCAGCGCGGGAAGCGCGCGCCGGTGTAGAACGCCATACCCGAGGGCGCGATCGAAGGCGTCCAGACGTGGACCGGCTGCGCCATGCCCGGCTTGTGCGTGCCTTCGCCGATTCTCGTTCCGGTGACGTAGTTGACCCCGTAGGTGATCACCGGCCAGCCGTAGTTGACGCCGGGGCGTATGACGTTCAGCTCGTCGCCGCCCTGCGGGCCGTGCTCGTGCGCCCACAGCGCGCCGGTTGCCGGATGCAGCGCCGCGCCCTGGATGTTGCGGTTGCCGAGGGTGTATTTTTCCGGTTTCCATCCCGCTCGGCCGACGAACGGGTTGTCGTGCGGCACGCGCCCGTCGTCGTGCAACCGGATCACCGAGCCGGCGTGATCGTCGGGACGCTGTGCGCGGTCCATCTCGCCGCGGTCGCCGAGCGTGATGTAGAGAAAGCCGGCCCGGTCGAAGACGAGCCGCGCACCGAAGTGCCTGCCGCTCGTACCTTTCGGGCTCTGGCGGAAAATCACCTCGGCGCCCTCGATGCGGTCGCCGACGAGCCGGCCGCGCGCGACCTCGGTGCCGACGCCGTCGGCGCCCCGTGCGGCAAACGCCCAGTAGACGAGCTGGTTGCGCGCGAAATCCGGGTGCAGGGCGACGTCCATCAATCCGCCCTGGCCGTGCGGCGCGACCGGCGGCAGGCCCGGCACCGGCTGGGGCTCCAGCCGCCCGTCGCGCACGATGCGCAGGCGGCCGGCGCGCTCGGTCACCAGCATCCGCCCGTCCGGCAGGAACGCGACCGACCACGGGTACGCGAGCCCCGAGACGACGATCGTCACGCCGAAGCGGTGCTCTTCGCTACGGTACGCCTGCGCCCCAGCGCAAGTCGCCACGACGAGCAAAAGAAGAACGAACCGCCGGGCGAGTCGCGCTGGCATACCGCCGAGATTATGCGGCCGGTCGCCGCCCGCGCCGCGAAACGTGCGCGATCGCGCTCGGCTCTCCCAAGTCCCGGAATAGTCCCGCCATCGCCGCGAGCGCGTCCCGGGCGAGCGGCGCGAGCAAGTGCTCGTTCGGCGGCGGCTCGCTTCAGCCGGGAAACGCCGGATCCAGAGGGTCGGCAGGCCGAGCAGCTGCGCGGAACGCGTCGTCGTCATCCGGCGCGCCGTGCGCCCTCCTGCCCGCGCACCTAGCCGCCGCGCGCATATGAAAGCACCGCGAGCGGTCGCATCCGGCTCGACGCCCTCGGGCGAGGGGAAACGGGCCTCGCCGGCCGGGGTGGCGAGAACCCGGCAGCGGAAACCGATCCGCTCGAACGAGGGCTGAAGGTCGGCGCGCAGATACCGCTCGAGCGCCGGCGTACGTTCGGGATCCTGGCTCTCGGTCGGAAATCGCGACTCGGCGCGCGAGATGGGCCGCAAAGCCGCCCTCGTCGAAACAGCGCTCGGCGCGCTGGATCGCGTCCCCCGGCTCACGGCGCGATGTTACGCTGCACCGCGCCCGGCGGTATTACAGTCGCCCCGATGGCGAACGCGCGATTCCGCTTTCACGGCGCGCTGGAACAGTTCCTGCCGCGCGAGCGGCGCGGCCGGGCGTTCGCCCACGCCTGCGCACGGGCGGCGACGCTCAAGAACGCGATCGAATCGCTCGGCGTGCCGCATACCGAGGTCGCGCTCGCGCTGGTGAACGGCGAGCGCGCGACGCTTTCGCGCATCGTGCGCGAGGGCGATGCCGTCAAAGTCTACCCCTGGCCGGCACGCCGGGCGCCGCACGAGCCGGGGCGACCGGAATTCGTCGCCGATGCGCACCTCGGGGGACTCGCGCGCTTCCTGCGCATGCTCGGTTTCGACACCGTGCACCACCCGCACATCTCGGACGAGGAAATCCGGCGCCTCGCGCGCCGGGAACGTCGCATCGTGCTCACCCGCGACCGGGAGCTGCTCAAATGCCGCGAGATTGCGCGCGGCGGCTACGTTCACGCGCGAAAACCCGAGACGCAGCTGCGGGAGGTCGTCGCGCGCTTCGGCCTCGCCGCCTGCGCGCAGCCCTTCACCCTGTGCCTCGTCTGCAACGTCGCCCTGAAGCCGGTAGCAAAAGCCTCGGTCCTCGACCGGCTGCCGCCGGCGGTCGCCGCTTCGCGCGACCGTTTTCTTCATTGCGCGCGCTGCGATCGGGTTTACTGGGAAGGCTCGCACTACGCGCGCATGCGCGCCGCGCTCGAGCGTCTCACGGACGGCGCGACGTGATCAGGGCGCGGAACGCGGCCGGAAGCTCCACCCACCCGGCGAAGAGGACCTCCGGACCGTAGCCCGCGAGCGAGCGCGCCGCGGGGCGGCGAACAAAGAAGCCGATCAGTCGGCGAAGCAGCGTCATCGCGGGCGTCCGCACAGGCGCTCCAAGAATTTGTCTACCGTCCTCGATAACGACCGTCGGCGAAAAAAGTTGACCGCGGGAAAACGGCGGCCGAGGCCCGCCCGGACCGAGCGGGCTACTCGGCCGCGATCAGCTTGGCGAGAAACTCCGGATCGCGCCGCAGGCGCTCGGACTCCCCGTCATAGACGATCCGCCCGCGGTCCATGACCACCGTGCGCTCGGAAAAACCCAGCGCGACGCGGCTGTTCTGCTCGACCAGCACGATCGAGAGGCCGCCCGCGGCGCGCAGCCGCGCGAGCACCCCGGTGAGCGCCTGAACGATCACCGGCGCAAGCCCCTCGGTCGGTTCGTCCATGAGGAGCACCGAGGGGTTGGTCATGAGCGCCCGCGCGATCGCGAGCATCTGCTGCTCGCCCCCCGAGAGCTGCGTGCCGGCGTTCGCGAGCCGCTCTTTCAGGTTCGGGAACAGCTCGAACACGCGCGCCGCGTCCCAGTACCCGGGGCGGGCGCAGATTTCGAGGTTTTCGCGCACGCTGAGCGACGGGAAGATCTCGCGCTCCTGCGGAACGTAGCCGAGACCGAGGCGCGCGCGCTGGTGCGGCGGCAGCCCGTCGATGCGCCGGCCGGCGAGCCGGATCTCGCCCGCGTGCAGCGTCGTGTGCCCCATGACGGTCTCGAGCAGCGTCGACTTGCCGACGCCGTTGCGCCCGATGATCGAGAGGCTTTCGCCCGCGGCGAGCGCGAGGCTCACCTCCTCGAGCACGTGCGTCTCGCCGTAGCCGGCGCTCACGCCCCTGAGCGCCAACGCCTCAGGCATCGAGCGCGCTCCCGAGGTAGACCGCGCGCACGTCGCGGTTGGCGGCGATCTCGGCCGGCGTGCCTTCGGCGAACACCGCGCCGCTCACCATCACCGTGATGCGCTTCGCGAAGCGGAACACGACGTCCATGTCGTGCTCGATGATGAGGATCGCGATGTCGGCGGGCAGCGAGGCGATCGCATCGAGGATGATGTGGCTTTCGGCGCTCGGAATGCCGGCCGCCGGCTCATCGAGCAGCAGCACCCGGGGGGCGAGCCCGAGGGCGATCGCGATCTCGACGAGCCGCTGACGGCCGTAGGGCAGCTCGCCGATGCGCCGACCGGCGTCGTCGCCGAGCTTGAGCATCTCGACGAGGCGGATCGTCTCGTCGAGCACCTCGCGGTGCGCGCCGGCGGGTTTCATCATCGCGCCGCCGACGCCCATGCGCTCGGCGACCGCGATCGCGACGTTCTCGAGCACCGTCAGGCCGCGAAAAAGCTGCGAGATCTGGAAGGTGCGCACGATGCCGCGCTTGACCCGCTTCGCCTGCGGAAGGTGCGTGACGTCCTCGCCGTCGAGGAGCACCTGCCCGCGCGAGGGCGCGAGCACCCCGGTGAGCAGGTTGACGAACGTGGTCTTGCCGGCACCGTTCGGTCCGATCAGCGCATGGCGCGCGCCGCGCTCGAGACGAAAATCGATCTCGCGCGCGACTTCGAGCGCACCGAACGCCTTGCACAGACCGCGCGTCTCGAGGATCGGGATCGCGCCGCTCACACGCCCCCCCGGCGCGCCGCGAACCGGCGCGCGAGCGGCTCGGCGAGACCGAGGATGCCGTTACGCGCATAGAGCGCGACGAGCACGAGCAGCACGCCGACGCCGAGCTGCCAGGCCGTCGGGTACGCCTTCGCGAGCAGGTGTTCGAGGATCATAAACACCGTCGCCCCGACGAACGCACCATAGAGCCGGCCGAAGCCCCCGAGGATGAGCATGATCATCACGCCGGCGGAGCGATCGAGTCCGAGCACCGCGAGGTTGACGAAGCCGGTCGCCTGCGCGAACAGCCCGCCGGCGACGCCGGCGAGCGCGGCCGAGATCGTGTAGGCGACGACGAGGCGCGTGCGCACCGGCGCCCCCACCGCGTGCATCCGCACCACGTTCTCGCGCACGCCGGTCAGGCTCTGGCCGAAGGACGAGTACACCAAGGTGCGCACCAGCACGAAGCAGGCAAACAGCACCGCGAGCGCGTACAGGTATTGCGTTCGGAAGTAGAGCACGTCGAACTCGAATAGTCCCAGGATCTTCTGGAACTTGAGCCCGGGGATGCCGTCGAAGCCCCCCGGTCCAGGCGGCGCCCATGTTCGCCGCCTGCTCAAGGAGCGCCATCGTGCAGAGCGTGAGCATGAGCAGCGTCAGGCCGTGCGTGCGCAGGAGCACGAGCCCGCTCAGGAATCCGATCGCCGCCGCGACCGCGGCCGCGGCGGCAAGGCCCGAGAGCGGCTCGTTCCAGCCGACGTGCGCCGCGAGCATGCCGACGGTGTAGGCGCCTGCGCCGAAGAACGCGGCGTGTCCGAGCGTCACGATCCCGGCGTAGCCGAGCACGAGGTCGAGCGAGAGCGCAAACAGCACCGTGACGAGCAACTGCGTGCCGAAGGAAAGGTAGGTCGGGAAGACGAAGAACGCCGCGAGCGCCGCGATCCACGGCAACGCCTCCCACCAGCGCAGCCGGTGCCGGCCCGCGAACGCCTCGGCCGCGGCCGCCGCCCCGCGCTTCATGCGCCTTTCCTCCCGAAGAGCCCCTGCGGGCGCGCAAGGAGCAGCACGAGCGTGAGCGCGTAAATGAACATCGTGCCGCCCTTCGGGAAATGGATCTTCAGCACGAAGTCGAGCACGCCGATGAGAAGCGCCGCGAAGAACACCCCGGTGACGCGCCCGAGGCCGCCGACGGCGACGACGATCAGAAAGTAGGCGAGATACCGCAGCGGATAGTTGGGGTCCAGACCGAGGATCTCGGCGCCGAGCCCTCCGCCGACCGCCGCGAGCCCGCTGCCGATCGCAAACGTCACGGTGAAGAGCCGGCCGACGTCCACGCCGAGCGAAGCCGCCATGCGCCGGTTGTCGACCGCGGCGCGGATCCGGGCACCGAAGCGCGTGCGCTCGAACCCGAGCCAGAGCACGAGCGCGAGCGCCACCCCGGTCGCGATCACCACCAGGCTGTAGGTCCGGTAGCGAACGAAGCCGAGGTCGGTCTCGCCGCGCATCCAGTCGGGAAGCCGGATCGTCTGCGTCTCCGGGCCGACGCCGAGCGTGATCGCCGCGATCATCACGAACACGAGGCCGATCGTGAAAAGAACCTGATCGAGTTCGCCCGCGCGGTACAGGCGAGCATAGAGCGTGCGCTCGAGCAGCACCGCAAGCAGCGCCACCGCGACGAACGCGAGCGCAAGCGCCGCAACGAACCCGAGCCCGGCGTGCTTCATCGCGAGCACCATGGTGTAGCCGCCGAGCATCGCGAACCCCCCGTGCGCGAGGTTGACGAAGCCCATCAGGCCCATCGTCACCGACAAGCCGACCGACACGATAAACAGCACCATGCCGGCGGCGAGGCCGCCGAGAAATACGCCTGCGATGTCCATGAACGAAAAGCCGCCGCCCGCGTCAGCCGCGGGCGGCGGCGTCCTGCGAACGTCCGCGGCCTACTTGCCGCAGCGGTCCACCTTCAGCTCCTTGCACATGTCCTTGACCGCCGGCGTGACCGCGAGGGTCTTCTGCACGAGGCGCCCACCGACCTTCACCACCTCGCTTAGGTACTCGTTCATCACGATGTCGCGCGTCGCCGGATCGATCATGATCGGCCCGCGCGGGCTGTCGAACTTCCACCCGCGCAGCGCGGCGATGAAATTGTCGGCGTCGAGCTTGCACTTGTTCGCGCGCGCGGCGTGCGCGATCGCGGCCATGCCGTCGTAGCCTTGCACGGCCATGAAGTCGGGCGTCGAGGTCGGGCCCCATTCCTTGCGCCAGGCCTCGACGAAGCGCTTGTTCACCGGGTTGTCGAGGTCGGCGTTGTAGTGGTGCATGGTGATCAGGCCGATCGCGTCGTCGCCCATCTGCTGCAGCTTGTGGTCCGGCGTGATGTCGCCGGGACCGACGAGGCGGATGCCGGCCTGGCGCATGCCGAGCGCGTTGTAGGTCTTTACCAGCGCGACCGCGTGATCGCCCGAGGGCACGAACACGAAGAAGACGTCGGGCTTCTTGTCCTTCGCGCGCTGCAGGAAGGGGGTGAAATCCGGCACCTGCCCGGGCCCGCCCATCGGAATCTCGTCGAGCACCTTGCCGCCCGCCTTCTCGAACGCGGTCTTGAACGCCAGCAGGCTGTCCTTGCCCGGCGGATAGTCGGTGTAGCCGATCACCGCGGTCTTCGCCTTCAGGGTCTTCACCACCGCCTCGCCCATGGCGTAACCCGCGTGCCACATCGAGAACGACACCCGCGCGATCACCGGCGAAAGGTTCGTGATCCATGCGGTGCCGGCGTTCATGATCAGGAACGGCTTCTTTGCCGCAGTGATCACCGGCTCCATCGCGATCGCGTTCGACGAGTAGATCACGCCGGTAATGATGTCCACCTTGTCCTGGGTGATCAGCTCCTGCGCCGCGGTCTTCGCATCCGCGCCGCCGGGGTTCTTGTCGTCGCGGCGGATGATCTCGACCTTGCAGGGCGCGAACGCGTCCGGGTTGAGCTTCATGAAAAGCTGCATGCCGCGGTCGATCTGCTGCGCGAGCTCGGCGCCCACCCCGGTGTAGGTGAGCACCACGCCGATCCTCACCGTCTGCGCCTGCGCGGCGCCGGCGGCGAGCGCCGGCGGCGAGCGCAAGGCTGCATCCGAGTGCTGCGCGTCTCATCGTGTCTCTCCTCCTTTGGGCCGTGCGAGTGGTGAATGCTAAATCAGCGCGCCGCCTCGAGGCAATCGGGTTGCGCGCGGCCGCCGGTGCCGGAAGGTCCGGAAGAAGATAGTTGCAAATGCACGCAAATCGCGCTAGGCTCGCCCGCGTGCCGCGCAGCGACCCGCTCGCCGTTCGACCTCGAGCGTCATCCGTTCTTCTGGCTCACGCAGACGATCGGCAGCCGCGACCGGCGGCTCGCGCGCGCGCTGCGGCGCTTTCGGCTGCGGGTGCCGGAGTGGCGCGTGCTCGCGTCGCTGCGCGCGCGGCCGCCGCTGCGCGATGGGCGAGCTCGCCGATCTCGCGACGATCGACCGCAGCACCCTTTCCCGCACCGTCGACCGCATGGCGCAGGCCGGCTGGGTCGTGCGCCTGTCGGACGCCGAAGACGCCCGCGTAACCCGCATCGCGCTCACCGCCGCCGGCGAACGGCTGTTCGCGCGCCTGTGGCCGACGGTCGAAGAGATCAACCGCGCGGCGCTCGAGGGGCTGTCCGAGGACGCGCTCGCGGCGCTGCGCGCGATCCTCGCGCGCATGAAGTCCAACCTGGACGAGGAACGCGCCGCCGGGCGGCGGGCCGCGTAAGACAGAGGAGTCCGACATGCTCGAGGAGACGATTCCCGACCTTTCCAAGTTCGTCGAGCCCGACCGGGTGCGCCGCGAGGTGTACATCGATCCGCGGATCTTCGAGCTCGAGATGCAGCGCATCCACGAGCGCGTCTGGATCTACTGCGGTCACGAATCTCAGGTGCCGAAGCCCGGCGACTACTGGACGGTGCGCATCGGGCGCCAGCCGATGGTGATGGTGCGCGGCGCCGACGGCCGCGTGCACGTGCTCTACAACCGCTGCCCGCACCGCGGCGCGATGCTGTGCGGCGACCAGCACGGCAACACCGGCGCGTTCTTCCGCTGCTCGTATCACGCCTGGACGTTTCACCACGACGGGCGGCTGCGCAATATCCCGATGATGGAATCGGGCTACGCCGGCACGCGCCTGTCGCGCGACAACCCGGACTGCCACGTCAAGCCCGCCGCCCGCGTCGAGTCTTACCGCGGGTTCGTGTTCGCGAGCCTCGCCGCCGAGGGCCCGACGCTCGCCGAGTTCCTCGGCGATGCGCGCATCGCGTTCGACGACATGTGCGACCGGGCGCCCGCGGGCGAGGTCGAGATCGTGCCGAACTGTTTCCGCGTCGTGCAGCACTCGAACTGGAAGATCTTTCTCGAAAATCAGCTCGACGCGCTGCATCCGTCGGTGACGCACCAGTCGGCCGGGCGCGCGGCGCACGAGGTGGAAAAGGAAATCGAGCGGCGCACCGGCAAGGCGCCGCTGTCCTATCACATGCTCTCGGCGTTCGCGACCGTGACGATCGACAAGTGGGACGCGTTCCAGACGCTCAACTATCCCTACGGGCACTGCCTGCTCACTGGCTACATGGGCTTGCGGCCGCGCGACCCCGACACGCTCGCCTACGAGGCGGCGCTCGAGAAGGCGTACGGCAAGAAACGCGCCGAGGAAATCCTCTCGGTCAACATCCACCACGTGCTCATCTATCCGGGGCTGTCGGTGCAGCCGCAGCTGCAGCAGCTGCGCGCGGTGCGCCCCTTGAGCGTCGACCGCACCCTCACCGAAATCTGGCACTTCCGGCTGAAAGGGGCGCCAGAGGCGATCTACCGGCGCGCGCTCGCCTACTACAACCTGGTCAACTCGCCATCGACGATGATCAACGCCGACGACCTGGAGAACTTCTGGAAATGCCACCAGGGGCTCGCCTCCGACGGCGGCGACTGGGTGAGCTTTCACCGCCACTACGGGCGGGACGTGGAAAAAGACGGCGTCGTTTCGAGCGGCCCGAACATGGGCACCTCGGAGGCGCCGATGCGCAACCAGATGAAGGCCTGGGTGCAATATATGACCGCGGAGAACTGAGATGGCGAGGAAAACCACCCCGAAGGGCAAGCCGGCCGCGCGCAGACCGGCGGCGCGCGCGCGCGACCGGCGCGCTGCTGCAGCACGACGTCGAGCAGTTCCTGTACCGCCAGGCCGAACTGCTCGACACGCGCCAGTGGCAAGCAGTGGATCGACCTCTTCGCCGAGGACGGCATCTACTGGATGCCGCCCGATCCGTCGCATACGACCTGGGAGGGGATGCCGGCGATCTTCGCCGAGGACCGCGACCTGATGACCGTGCGCATGAAGCGGCTGCTGCATCCGGACGCCTGGTCGCAGCGGCCGCTGTGGGGAACCAATCACGTCGTCTCGAACGTCGTGATCGAGAAAGCGACGCCCGCCGAGGTGCACGTGCGCTCGCGGTTTCACATGCTCGAGCTGCGCCGCGACGACGTGCGCCACTTCGCCGGCAGCTACCGCCACGAGCTGCAGCGCACGAAGGACGGCTTCCGCATCAAGCTTCAGCGGGTGGACATGACGAACGCCCAGGCCGCCTACGACTACGTGCTCCAGGCCTGGGTGTGAGTGATCGCGCCCGGCCACGTCGCGCCGCGTCAGCAGCCGCGCGACCGATGCGGGCGCCGCGATCCGCGCGGGCGGAGGCGAAGCGCCCCTCCGCCCGCGAGCGTTTTCAGGACTCGGTGTCGGTCCTTCGTTCGCCCTCCGACGTCTGGTCGGTGCTGGCGGCGGAGACGATCGCGCTTTCTTCGGCCGCGGCGGAGTTCGCGGCTTCGATCGGCGCGCCGGCGACCACCGCAAGCGGTTCCGTCGGCTCCAGGCCCTCAAGCGCAAGCGCCGGAGTCGCCCCGACCAGCCACGCGGCGACAAGGACCGCGAGCTTCCTCATCGTCATGACTTTCCTCCTCTTTGGCCTGGCGCGGAGGCGTTGCGTCCTGCCGCGCCTTCGCTGCCACTGACCGGCGATCCGGCGCCGGAGTTCCCGGAACAAAAAGCGGCGCAAAGCGCCGCTCCATGCACCTTGAGACTCGCGTCCGATCAGTGGATCGGAAGCCGCTTCGCCGCGACCTTCTTCGGCAGCGTGAGCATCAGCACGCCGTCGCGGTACTTCGCCTCGGCCGCCGATTCATCGACCGCTTCGGGCAACGTCAGCGTGCGGTTCACACGCCCGCTCGCGCGCTCGCGCACGAGCCAGCGATCGTCGCCGCCCGCAGCCTTCTCGACCGGGATCTCGGCGCTGATCGTGACGGTCTCGCCGTTGATGCTCACTTGGATCGCGTCCTTGCTCGCACCCGGCAGGTTCACCCAGACGCGGTAGGCGTTGTCGTCCGCGGTCACGTCCATCGGCGCCGCAGCCGAGACGCTGCGCGCCACCGCGTACGCCGGACGGAAGAAGGACGGGAACAGGTCGAACATGTCGTCGTCGTCGAAGAAGCTCCGCAGACCGACTCTCCGGAAGACCGGTCGCGATCCGCAGAGGATCCCACCTTACGATGTCGGTCATGCAACCACCTCCTTCCATGTCGATGTCCTGCGGGCTTCGCGCCCGCGACGTCGCTCTAATGGGGGCGGCGCGCACGCATTTCAAGGCGCCGCCGACCGTAGAATCCGCCCGGTGAAGCAGGAAACACCGCCCGCCGAGGCGATCCGCATCCGCGGCGCGCGGCAGAACAACCTCAAAAACCTCGACCTCGACATCCGGACCGGCGAGCTGCTCGTGGTCACCGGCGTGTCCGGCTCGGGCAAGTCGTCGCTCGTCTTCGACACGCTCTATGCCGAGGGCCAGCGCCGCTACGTCGAGACGTTCAGCCCCTACGCCCGCCAGTTCCTCGAGCGCATGGACCGGCCGCAGGTGGACGCGATCGAGGGCGTGCCGCCGGCGATCGCGATCGACCAGGTCAATCCGGTGCGCACCTCGCGCTCGACAGTCGGCACGATGACCGAGCTCGCCGACCACCTGAAGCTCCTCTATGCGCGCGCGGCGCGCCTTCACTGCCGCGGCTGCGGCCGCCCCGTCGCTGCGCGACACGCCCGAGTCGATCTACCGGGCGCTCGCCGAGCGCTCGGCGCAGGCGGGAGATCCGCGCCTTGCGGTCACTTTCCCGGTCCCGATCCCGAGAAACTTCAGCGCGAGCGAGGTCGAGGCGCTGCTCGCGCGCCAAGGCTATACGCGGCTCCATGCGCGCGCGCCGGACCGCATCGAAGTCCTCCAGGACCGCTTTCGGTTGTCGGCGGTCGAGCGTGCGCGCGCGCTCGATGCGATCGAGGCCGCGCTCCGCCTCGGCCAAGGTCGGGTGAACGTCTATGCCGAGGCGCCCGCCGCGGCCTCGGACGCGGCGGGCGCTCCGCAGGCGGCGCACGTCTGGCGCTTTTCGGCCGACCTTCACTGTCCGGACTGCGACATCCACTACGCCGAGCCGACGCCGGCGATGTTCTCGTTCAATTCGCCGGTCGGCGCCTGCGAGACCTGTCGCGGCTTCGGCCGCGTGATCGGCATCGACTGGGGGCTCGTCGTGCCCGACGAGGCGAAGACGCTGCGCGAGGGGGCCGTTCGGCCCTGGCAGACGGCGAGCTTTCGCGAATGCCAGGACGATCTCGTGCGCTACGCGAAAAAGCGCGGCGTGCCGCTCGACGTACCCTGGCGCGAGCTGACGCCCGCGCAACGCGCCTGGGTGCTCGAAGGCGAAAAAGACTGGGTCAGCTGGCGAAAATCCTGGCCCGGCACCTGGTACGGCGTCGCCCGGTTCTTTCAGTGGCTGGAGACGAAAGCCTACAAGATGCACATCCGGGTGCTGCTCTCGAAGTACCGGGCGTACACCGAGTGCCGCGCCTGCGGCGGGGCGCGCCTCAAACCCGAGGCGCTGCTGTGGAAAATCGAAGGCCGCTCCATCCACGACGTCATGCGGCTGCCGGTCGAGCGCGCGCGCGCATTCTTCGATGCGCTCGCCCTCGCCGGCCCGCGCGATCCGGCGACCGAGATGCTCCTTGACGAAATCCGCACGCGGTTGCGCTACCTGTGCGACGTCGGACTCGGGTACCTTGCGCTCGACCGGCAGTCGCGCACGCTCTCGGGCGGCGAGGTGCAGCGCATCAATCTCACCACTGCGCTCGGCACCTCGCTCGTCAACACCCTGTTCGTCCTCGACGAGCCGTCGATCGGGCTGCACCCGCGCGACATCGGACGCGTGATCGAGGTGATGCGGCGGCTGCGCGACGCCGGAAACACGCTGGTGGTCGTCGAGCACGATCCGCAGGTCATGCGCGCCGCGGACCGCATTCTCGACCTCGGTCCCGGCCCGGGCGAGCGCGGCGGGCGGATCGTCTTTTACGGTACGCCGGCGGAGCTCGCCCGCGCGCAGACGCTCACCGCCGATTACCTCTGCGGGCGGCGCGCGGTACCGGCGCCGGCGCCCGCGCCGCCGCCCGAGCGGTTTCTGCGGCTCGAGGGCGCCTGCGCGAACAACCTGAAGAACCTCGACGTCGCGATCCCGCTCGAGCGCCTCGTGTGCGTCACCGGCGTTTCGGGTTCGGGAAAATCCACCCTGGTCGCCGATACGCTCTATCCGGCGCTCCTCAAGGCGAAGGGTCGGCCGACCGAGGCCCCCGGGGCCTACCGCGCGCTCTACGGCGCCGAGCTCGTCGCCGACGCGGTGCTGGTCGACCAGTCGCCGATCGGAAAGACCGCGCGTTCGAACCCCGCGAGCTACGTCGGCGCGTTCGACGCGATCCGCGCGCGTTTCGCCGCCCTGCCGCAGGCGCGCGAACGCCGCTACCGCGCCGGCACCTTCAGCTTCAACGCCGGAAGCGGCCGCTGCCCGGCCTGCGGCGGAAACGGCTTCGAGCACGTCGAGATGCAGTTCCTGTCCGACGTATACCTGCGCTGCCCGGAGTGCGACGGCCGTCGTTATCGTCCCGAAGTGCTCGAGGTGAAGCTGCGCGGCCGATCGATCGCCGACGTGCTCGACATGACCGTCTCCGAGGCGCTCGGGTTCTTCGAGGCGGAGCCCGAGGTGCGCGAGCGGCTCGCGCCGCTCGCCGACGTCGGTCTCGAGTACCTGCGGCTCGGCCAGCCGGTGCCGACGCTCTCGGGCGGCGAAGCGCAGCGGCTGAAACTCGCCGGCCACCTCGCCAAAGCGCGGCCGAAAGCGGCGCGCGGAGCTGCCCCGGTGCGCGGCAACGCTGTTTCTTTTCGACGAGCCGACGACCGGCCTTCACTTCGACGACGTCGCGAAGCTGCTCGCGGCGTTCCGGCGGCTGCTCGCCGCAGGGCATTCGCTCGTCGTGATCGAACACAACCTGGACGTCATCGGCGCCGCCGACTGGATCCTCGACCTCGGCCCCGAAGGCGGCGACGCGGGCGGCGAGATCGTCTGCAGCGGCCCGCCCGCCGACGTCGCTCGGCATCCGGCGTCGCACACCGCGCGGGCGCTGCGCGAGCACGGAAGCCGTGTGCGCGCGGCGACGCAGGCGAGCGCGGCCGCGGCCGGTTCGGCCGCGCGCGTGTGCGAGCCTGCGCGAAGCGACCTCGCGCCGGCGATCCGTGTCCGCAACGCGCGCGAGCACAACCTGAAGAACCTCGACGTCGAGATCCCGCGCGAGCGCTTCACCGTGATCACCGGCGTCTCGGGCTCGGGCAAGTCCACGCTCGCCTTCGACATCCTGTTCGCCGAGGGCCAGCGCCGCTATCTGGAATCGCTCAACGCCTACGCGCGCCAATTCGTGCAGGTGGTCGCGCGCCCGGAGGTGGACGCGATCTTCGGCATCCCGCCGACGGTGGCGATCGAGCAGAGGACGAGCCGCGGCGGCCGCAAAAGCACCGTCGGCACCCTCACCGAGATCCACCATTTCCTTCGCCTGCTCTTCGTGAAGCTCGGCACCCAGCACTGCCCCGACTGCGAGGTCGCGATCGAGCCCCAGAGCGAGGAGGCGATCCTCGCGCGACTGCTGAAGGAGCACCGCGGCCGCGAGCTGACGCTGCTTGCGCCGCTCGTCGCGAACCGCAAGGGCGTCTATCGCGAGCTCGCGCGCTGGGCGAAAGCGCAGGGCTACGCGAAGCTGCGCGTGGACGGCCGGCTCGTTCCGGTCGAGCCGTTTCCGCGGCTCGAGCGCTTTCGCGAGCATTCGATCGAGCTTCCGGTCGGACAGGTGCGCGCCGAGCCGCGCCGCGAGGCGGATCTTCGCGCGCTGCTTTCCGCGGCGCTCGAGCACGGCAAGGGCACGGTGCAGGTGCTCGCGGGCGGGAAGCTGCGCGCGTATTCGACGCGGCGCGCCTGCCCGTCCTGCGGCCGCAGCTTTCCCGAGCCCGACCCGCGGATGTTTTCCTACAACTCGCGGCTCGGCTGGTGCCCGGCCTGCTACGGCACGGGGGTGCGCATCGACGAAGTGGGCTGGGACGCGGCGCGTTCGCGCACCGGCGCCGAGGACCACGTGCTCGACGCCTGGATCGAATGGCTCGCGCTCGAGGAGCCCTGCCCGGCCTGCGCCGGGCGGCGCCTCAACCGCGACGCGCTCGCGGTGCGCTGGCGCGGCCGCTCGATCGCCGACTGGGGCTCGTTGCCGGTCGAGCGCCTCGCGCGCGAGTTCGCCCGGATTCGGCTCGCCGGGCGCGAAGCCGCGATCGCGCGCGACCTGCTCGCGGAGCTCCGAAGCCGCCTCGGCTTCCTCGTCGAGGTCGGCCTCGGCTATCTCGCGCTCGACCGCGCCGCCCCGACGCTCTCCGGCGGCGAAGCGCAGAGGATCCGGCTCGCGGCGCAACTCGGGTCCAATCTGCGCGGCGTGTGCTATGTGCTCGACGAGCCGACGATCGGGTTGCACCCGCGCGACAACCGCATGCTCCTCGGCGTTCTGGAGCGGCTGCAAGCGAAGGGGAACACGCTCGTCGTCGTCGAGCACGACGAGGAGACGATCCGGCGCGCGCACCATGTGATCGACCTCGGGCCGGGCGCGGGCCGCCTCGGCGGCCGCCTGATCGCCTCGGGCGCACCGGCGGATCTCACGCGAACGCCGGATTCGGTCACCGGGCGTTTCCTCGCCTCGCCGCTCGCCCACCCGCTTCGCCCGCGCCGTCCGGTCTCGGGCCGAACGCCCGCGCTGCGCATCGTCGGCGCGAGCCTGCACAACCTCAAGCGCGCGAACGTGCGCATTCCGCTCGCGCGGCTCAGCGCAATCACCGGCGTTTCCGGCTCGGGCAAGTCGACGCTCGCGCGCGACGTGCTCTACGCGAGCCTGCGCGCCGGGCGCCCGGTCGGCTGCAAGGCGCTCGAGGGCGCCGCGCTCGTTCGCCGCGCGCTCGAAGTCGACCAGACGCCGATCGGCAGGACGCCCCGATCGTGCCCGGCGACCTACGTCGGCTTTTGGGACGCGATCCGACGGCTTTTCGCGGACACGGCCGAGGCCCGCATGCGCGGCTGGGGGGCGGGCCGCTTCTCGTTCAACACGAAGGGCGGACGCTGCGAGACCTGCGAGGGCCAGGGCGTCCGCAAAATCGAGATGTCGTTCCTGCCGGATGTGCGGGTGACCTGCGAAGCATGCGGCGGCGCGCGATTTTCCGCGGACACGCTCGAAGTGCGCTGGCGCGGGCGCACGATCGCCGAGGTGCTCGCGATGAGCGTGGACGAGGCGGCCGAGTTCTTCGCCGCGCACGCCGCGATCCACCGGGCCCTAAGCCTGCTCCAGGACACCGGGCTCGGCTATCTCACCCTCGGCCAGCAAAGCCCGACGCTTTCGGGCGGCGAAGCGCAGCGCCTGAAGCTCGTCACCGAGCTCGCAAAATCGGGTTCGGGTGCGCTCTACGTGCTGGACGAGCCGACGGTCGGCCTGCACATGGCCGATGTCGAAAAGCTCGTCCGGGTGCTCCATCGGCTGGTCGACGCCGGAAACACGGTCGTCGTGATCGAACACAACCTCGATGTGATCGCGGAAGCCGACTGGATCGTCGATCTCGGACCCGAGGGCGGCGACGGCGGCGGCCGGGTCGTCTTTCAGGGCCCGCCCGAAAAAGCGCCGAAAGACCGGGGGCATACCGGTCGCATCCTCAGCGAGTTTCTCGCCGCGCGCGCGGCGACGGCGTAGACGCGCATGCGGAACGCAACCGGAAGCGGCGGCGGTCTTGCGATGCGCATCCGCGTATTGCGCCTCGCCTTCGCGCTCGTTGCCCTCGCACCGGCGCACGCCTTCGCCGCGGCGCTCGGCCCGGAGGCGCTCGTGCGCGCGGTGACCGCGCAAGTGCTCGAGGCGATCCGCAGCGATCCGGACCTTCAGGCGGGCGACCGCAAGAAAATGCTCGCGCTCGCCGAGGAAAAGGTCCTGCCGCACGTCGATTTTCAGGAAGCGACGCGGCTTGCGGTCGGGCGCGCCTGGGCGAGCGCGACCCCCGTCGAGCGCGCGCAGCTCGTCGCCGAATTCCGCGCGATGCTCGTCCGAGTCTACTCCGCCGCGATCGAGCGCTATCGCGGCCAGACGATGGAGGTGCTCCCGGTTCGCGTCCCGGCCGATGCGACCGAGGCCGTCGTGCGCAACCGCTACCTGCGCCCGGGCGCGCCGCCGGTGCCGGTCGAATACGCGATGCGCAAGACGCCCGACGGCTGGAAGATCTACGACGTGCGCGTCGAGGGCGTGAGCCTGGTGCTCGCCTGGCGCGCCGAGTTCGAAGCGATCGCGCGCGAGGCGGGCATCGAAGGCCTCATTCGCAGGCTGAGGGAAAAGAACCGCTGACCGCCGCAAGCACGGCCATCGGCCCCGCTTCGCGGACGCGGCGCAGCGCCGCCTCGTCGGCGACGACGAGCGAGCCGGCGAATCCGAGGGCGTTCACCGAGATGCCGTCGAATTTCTCCCGCAGGCGCGGCACCGCGAGCATCCAGTCGCGCGTCAAAAGCAGATTGTAGGGCGCAGACTGAAGGCCCTCGGGCGATTCCCGCACGCCCAGCGCGGCGAGCAACCGCCGGTACACCGCGTAGCGCGCGCCGGCCGAGGCATCCGGTGCGCAGCGCGCAAAAGCGTGCGCGAACGGCAGACCCGGCACCGTCTCGCCGCACGCGCGCGCAAGAAGGGGCGCGATCGGCGGCCCGCCCGGCAAGCCGAGATCGCGCGGCACGAGCTGAAGATGCTTGTGCGGCTGGCTCGCTCCCGCTTCGCGACCGCCGTTATAGAACGCGAGCGCGTCCCACTCGGCGAGGCAGCGGGCGAGCGCCGCGAAGTCCGCCTCGTCGAGGAGCGCCTCCTGCGGAACGAACCGGCGGGTGACGAGGAGCGCATGGCGCGCGATCACCGGAAACTTGTTGAGGATGAGCGCGTGCGCCGGCGGCACCTCGGCGACGAAAAGCCGCGCGTCCCAGGGCACGAGCGGCGTCGCGGGATCCGCCCGCTTGCGCGCAAAGCTCGCCACCCGCCGCACGACGAAGCGCACGCCGGCGTCCTCGACCGTCTCCGCGAGCGTTTCGATCGGCGCAGCCGCCCCGCAGGCGAGCGCCTGCTCGAGCGCTCGCTCGACCTCGGCTTCCAGCCGCATGCCGGGATCATACGGCGCGGTTGGTATCATCGCCGCCCATGCGAGAACCGACGCCGAAGACGATCTACCTCAAGGACTATGCTCCGCCCGCCTTTCTCGTCGAGCGGATAGACCTCGATGTCGACATCCGCGACGAGGACGCGCTCGTCGCCGCCCGGCTCGCGATGCGGCGAAACCCGGCGGCGCGCGATTCGCGCGCGCCGCTCGAACTGGACGGCGACGAACTGGAGCTCCTGTCGTTCAAGCTCGACGGCCGCGAAGTCCCGCACCGGGTGACGCCCGAGCGGCTGACGGTGCCGGAGGTGCCCGACGCGTTCGTCGTCGAGACGCTGTCGCGCATCGTCCCGCAGAAAAACACCAAGCTCGAAGGGCTGTACGCGACGAAAAGCGGCTTCGTGACGCAGTGCGAGGCGGAGGGCTTTCGGCGCATCACCTGGTACGTCGATCGGCCGGACAACCTCGCGCGGTTTCGCACCACGGTGCGAGCGCCCGAAAGAGCACTGCCCAGTGCTCCTTTCGAACGGCAACCTCGTCGCCGCGGGCGAGACCGCGGACGGCCGGCACTGGGCCACCTTCGACGACCCGTTTCCGAAGCCGTCGTATCTCTTCGCGCTCGTCGCAGCGAATCTGGAATGGATCGAGGACCGGATCGTCACCCGCTCCGGGCGCGAAAAGCGCCTCTATGTGTACGTCGAACCCGGGCGGCGCGAGGAGGCCGGTTGGGCGATGGCGTGCCTGAAGCGTGCGATCGCCTGGGACGAGCGGCGCTTCGGGCTGGAACTGGACCTCGACGAGTACCGCATCGTCGCCGTCGGCGACTTCAACTCCGGCGCGATGGAGAACAAGGGCCTCAACATCTTCAACGCGAAGTACGTGCTCGCGCGCCCGGAGACCGCGACCGACACCGACTACGTCAACATCGACCGCGTGGTCGCGCACGAGTATTTTCACAACTGGACCGGCAACCGCGTCACTTGCCGCGACTGGTTCCAGCTCTCGCTGAAGGAGGGGCTCACCGTCTTTCGCGACCAGGAATACGGCGCAGACAGCTACTCGCGCGCGGTCACGCGCATCCAGGAGGTGCGGGCGCTGCGCGCCGGGCAGTTCCCCGAGGACGCCGGCCCCATGAAGCACCCGGTGCGGCCCTCCTCCTACATCGAGATCCGCAACTTCTACACGATGACCGTGTACGAAAAGGGCGCCGAGGTGATCCGCATGCTGCATACGCTCCTCGGCGAGGAAACGTTCCAGGCGGGCATGCGCCTTTACCTCTCGCGCCACGACGGGCAGGCGGCGACCTGCGACGACTTCGTGCGCGCGATGGCCGACGCGAGCGGCCGCGACCTTTCGCAGTTCATGCGCTGGTACGACGTCGCCGGTACCCCGGTGCTCGACGTCTCGGGCGAGTGGCGCGACGGACGCTACACGCTCACCGTGCGCCAGTCGATGGACCCGCCGTTTCACATCCCGTTCGCGGTGCGGATCGCGGGCGAAGCGCGGCTTCTCGAGCTGCGCGAGCGCGAAGAGCGGCACGAGTTCGCCGCGCCCGAGCCGCCGGTGCCCTCGCTCCTTCGCAACTTCTCGGCACCGGTGATCGTGAACTTCCCGTACACCGAACGCGATCTGCTCGAGCTGATGGCAAAAGACGACGACCCGTTCAACCGCTGGGAGGCGGGCCAGCGCCTCGCCGCCCGGCTCATCCTCGAGCGCGGCGGCGAGCCCTCGCCCGCTTACCTCGAGGCGGTGCGAACGCTGCTAGCCGACTCGGACCCGGCGTTCGCGGCGGAGGCGCTCGCGTTGCCCTCGGAAGCGTTCCTTGCCGAGCAGCTCGAAGTGGTCGACCCCGAAGCGCTGCATGCGGCGCGCCGGCGCTTGCGCCGCGCGATCGCCGAGGCGCTCAAGGAGCCGCTGCTCGAAACCTACCGCGCGATGGCGGTGCCGGGCCCGTACGCGCCCGAGCCCGCGGCGATCGGCCGGCGGGCGCTTCGCAACTGCGCGCTCGGTTATCTCATGGAGCTCGAAACCGAGGACGTCGTCGCGCTGTGCTACGAGCAGTTTGCGCAGTCGGACAACATGACCGAGTGCTTCGCGGCCCTCGGCTTTCTCGCGAATTCGGACGCGCCGCAACGCGAGATCGCGCTCGAGTCGTTTTACCGCCGCTGGAAGGACGACCCCCTCGTCGTGGACAAATGGCTCGCGGTCCAGGCCGGCTCGCGCCGGCCCGATACGCTCGCGCGCGTGCGCGCGCTCCTCGCGCACGAGGCGTTCGACCGCAAGGTGCCGAACAAGGTGTACGCGCTCGTGCGCACCTTCGCCGCGAACCACGTGCGCTTCCACGCCGCAGACGGCGCAGGCTACGATTTCGTCGCCGGCGAAGTGCTGGCGCTCGACCGGCTCAATCCCCAGGTCGCCGCGCGCATCGCGCGCGCCTTCGATCGGTGGAGGAAATTCGACGCCGAGCGCCAAGCGAAGGCGCGCGCGGCGCTCGAGCGCATCCGCGCCGCCGACGGGCTCTCGCGCGACGTCGCCGAGATCGTGACGAAAGCGCTCGCGTAAGGCGCCCGGAACGCTCCGCCGTCGGGCGCGCTCAGAACCGGTCGGCGCGATAGGGCGAAGGATCGACGAGCGGCGCCTCGCCGCAGATCAGCTCGGCCACGAGCCGCCCGGTCACCGCGGCGAGCGTCAGGCCGTGGTGCGCATGCCCGAAGGCGAACCAGAGGTTCGCATGCCGCGGCGCCCGGCCGATCACCGGCAGCATGTCCGGCGTACAGGGGCGCGCGCCCATCCAGGGCTCGGGATCGAGCCGCTCGCCGAGGGGAAAGAGCGCGCGCGCGACCGGCTCGACCCGCTCGAGCTGCACCGGCGTCTTCGGCGCATCGCGCAGCGCGAACTCCGCGCCGGTCGTGAGCCGAACACCGCGCGTCATCGGCGCAAGGCAATAGCCGTGCTCGCTGTCGAGCACCGGTCGGCCGAGCGCCGCGCCGTCGGCGGCGCGGTAATGCATGTGATAGCCGCGCTTGACCGCGAGCGGGAGCCGATAACCGAGCGCGCGCGTCAGCTCGTCTGCCCAGGGCCCGAGCGCGACCACCACGTCGCGCGCTTCGATCGGCCCCTCTGCCGAGCCGAGCCGCCAGTGACCGTCTCCGGGCTCGAGCGTGCGGGCATCGCCGCGCACGAAGCGCCCGCCGAGCCGTTCGAAGCGACCGAGATAGGCGAGCGCAAGCGCCCGGGGGTCCACGACCGCAAGCGGCCGCGGCCACCACAGCCCGCCCGCGAGTGCGGACGAAAGCCGCGGCTCGAGGCGCGCGAGCGCGGGCGGTTCGAGCGCTTCGAATTCGACCCCGAACTCGCGTCGGACGCGTTCGGCTTCGGCGAGATGCGCGTCCCGCTCGCGCGCGGTGTGAAACACCCGCAGCCACCCGGTACGTCGGAAAAGCGCCTCGGCGCCGGCCTCGGCGGCGAGGCGCTCGTGCTCATCGAGCGAGCGCTCGATGAGCGGGGCATAGCGGCGCGCGATGTCGGCGTGCCGCTCCGGACGCGAGGCGCACCAGTAGCGCCACAGAAAAGGCGCGAGCGCGGCGAGCGCCGAGGCGTGGTAGTGAACGGCGGTCGAACGTCCGAGCGCATGCCGCAGGAGCGTGCCGAGGTCGCGTGGAAACGCGTACGGTACGACGCCCTCGCGCTGGATCAGCCCGGCGTTTCCGAACGAGGTTTCTTCGCACGGCGCGCGCCGGTCGAGGAGCACGGTCGCGCGGCCGCGCGCCTGCAGATGCAGCGCGGCGCAGATGCCGACGATGCCGGCGCCGAGGACCGCGGCGTCAACGCGCACGCTTGCGCGCCACGCGCTCGTCGAAGCGCGCGACGTTGACCACCACCCGCTCGTGCCGGCCGCCGCCGATCCGCTCCACCTCGTCGTAGGCCTCGACCGCGAGGCGCACCGTACGACCTTCGACGGCGGTGACGGTCGCGGTCGCGCGCACCCGCATGCCGACCGGCGTCGCGGCGACGTGCGCCACCTCGAGCAGCGTGCCGAGACTCTGGTAGCCGGCCGGCAGCAGCGCTTCGAACGCTTCGAGCGCCGCCGCCTCGATGAGGTTGATCATCACCGGTGTCGCGAGCACGCGCACGCGTCCGCTGCCGACGCGCGGGGCGGTGTGCTCCTCGCCGACGACGAGTTCGACATTGCCGCAGGCGCCGACCGGCACGAGCGAGACGAGGTCCACGGGCGCCGCTCCTACGCGCAGACCGCGCGCTTCGCCTTGCGCGCGATCAAGCCTCAGTCCCAGAGCCAAGCGGCGCCGCGCACGCCGCTCGCGTCCCCGTGCACCGGCGGGCAAAGGCGGGTGTCGACCCGGTCCGAGAACACGTACCGGCCCCAGAGCCGCGGCACATTCTCGTACAGCCGGGCGATGTTGGACAGCCCGCCGCCGAGCACGATCACGTCGGGATCGAGCAGGTTGATGACGCCTGCGAGCGCGCGCGCGAGGCGCTCCTCGTAGCGCGCCATCGCCGGCTCCGAGGCCGCCCCGCCCTCCTGCGCGAGCGCCGGCCCGCACAGGTAGGTCTCGATGCAGCCGAGTCGTCCGCAGTAGCACTCGCGAAGCGGCAGGTCGGCTTCCTGCGGCAGCGGCAGCGGGTTGTGTCCCCACTCGCCCGCGATCGCGTTCGGCCCGGTGAGCACCCGGCCTTCGACGACTATGCCGCCGCCAACGCCGGTGCCGAGGATCACGCCGAAGACGACGCGCGCGCCTCGGCCCGCCCCGTCGACCGCCTCGGAGAGCGCGAAGCAGTTCGCATCGTTCGCGATCCGCACCTCGCGCCCGAGCGCCCGCTCGAGGTCCTCCTTGAGCGCTCGCCCGATGAGCCAGGTCGAATTCGCGTTCTTCACGCGGCCGGTCATGCGCGAAAGCGCACCCGGAATGCCGACGCCGACCGAGCCCTCGCCCGCCTCGCGCACGAGACCGGCGATCGCGGCGATCGTCGCCTCGTAGTCGCCTCGCGGCGTCGGGATGCGCTTTCGAAAGAGCTCCCTCCCCTGCGGGTCGAGCGACACCGCTTCGATCTTCGTGCCGCCGAGGTCGATGCCGATGCGGTTCACGGGCGAAGTATGCACACCCCCTCGGGCGGCATCGCGCGCGGCGTGGCGCCGCTTCCGCGGCCGGGCCGGATCGGCGGTTACGCCGCTTCGCGCTCGACCGCCGCGTCCAATCCGGCTTCGACGAGGTCGTCTTTCGCCGCCGGATCGCCCGCCGGCAGCTTCACGCCGAACGCCGGCGGGCGCTGGTAGACGCGCCAGTAATGAGCCTCGCAGTAGCTGGTGCCGCGGCGCACCGGTTTGCCGCAGAAGACGAGAAAGCCGGCGGCATCGGTGCGGCCGCCGTGGAATTGACAAGTACGTACAGGAAGTTCGGTCACAGTCGCCATAGCGGCCAATAGACGGTCGAGGCCGTGGGCGAGTTCCCGGGCCGGGGCCGCCGGCCGCACCGGGCTCACCGCGCCGCTAGAATCTCTGCGGGAAGCGTACGTGCGGGCAGTTCGCGCTTCCGACCGGGTGATTCGTCGGAGCAGAAAGCGCGGGCTGCCTGCTCGCCCACCGGCTCTCCGCCGAGCCGGCGGCGACCGATGCCGCTCGAACCGGACGACTGGTTCCGGATCCCGGTCGGCCAGCTCTACGCCATCGCCGACCCGCGCGGACTGGCGCTCGCACCGAGCCGGCCGAGAAATTCGCCGGCCGCTCGATCCCTTACGCGCGCGGCCGGGTGCTCCGGAGCCGCTCCTCGATCGTCGCGATGGCTGGATGCGCGGGCAGCGGCAAGATGGGCCCATTGGGCGGCGCTCGGCAACCGCGGCTTGTCGTAGAAGGACGTGCTTGTGGTCCTTCGCGCGGCGGAAAGAGGGCGGCGCAGTGGACGGCTACGGCACCGGCGACGGAGTGCGCATCGAGGACCCCCGCGTACGCCGGGACATCCTCGACGTCTGGCGCGAGGCGGCCGCCGAATGCGGCATCGCGCCGATGGGCAGCTACAACACCGGCGACAACGCGGGCTGCGCCGGACTTTCGGATCGACAGGAGGCGCTGCCGGCGCTGGAGCGCGGTGAACGCCTTCCTCCCGCCGCCGCGCCGGCGCGAGCACCTGAAAATCCGCGACCGGCGCGCTCGCGACCCGGGTGCGCATCGAGGCACGGCAACGCCTGCGGCGTCGAGTTCCGCGCCGACGGCGAGACCTGGTTCGCGCAGGCGCGGCGCGAGACGATCGTCGCCGCCGGCGCGATCGGCCCGGTCTCGAGGTCCAGTCGGAGGAGGCGCTCGCGCGCGCTGCCGGCGAATTCGGCACCACGATCTTTCATCGCAGTCGACACCTGCTGCATGGGCAATGACCCGGCCGGCGTCGTGGACGGTCGCGTGCGCGTGCGGGGCCTCGGGCCGCTGCGGGTGATCGACGCCTCGATCATGCCCCGGATCACCGCCGCCAACACCAAGGGCCGACCTACGTCATCGCGGAAAAGGGCGCCCGGTACCTGCGCGCCGGGGATTGAACTCGCGCAGCCGGCCCTTATCTAAGGCTGCGGTATCATGCGCGCCGTCCGACAAGAGGGAGTGAATCAATGAAGCGGGTGTTTCTGCTCGTCGCCACGAACCTCGCCGTCCTGCTGCTGCTGACGCTGGTCGCCAGCGTGCTCGGCATCGACCGGGCGCTCGAGCAAGGCGGCATCAACTTCACCGGGGTGCTCGTGTTCGCCGCGCTGTTCGGCTTCGGCGGCGCCTTCGTATCGCTCCTCATGTCCAAGCCGATCGCGAAGTGGTCCACGGGCGCCCGCGTGATCGACGGCAGCGAAGGCAGCACCGAGTACTGGCTGGTGCGCACCGTCGAGCGCCTCGCGCAGAAGGCGGGCATCGGCATGCCCGAGGTCGCGATCTACGAAGGCGAACCGAACGCGTTCGCGACCGGCGCGTTCCGCGACTCGGCGCTGGTCGCCGTCTCGACCGGCCTGCTCGAATCGATGGACCGCGACGAAGTCGAGGCCGTCCTCGGGCATGAGATCGCGCACGTCGCCAACGGCGACATGGTGACGCTCACGCTCATCCAGGGCGTGCTGAACACGTTCGTCATCTTCCTGTCGCGCGTGATCGGCTACCTCGTCGATCGCGTGATCCTGCGCAACGAGCGCGGCGAGGGCATCGGGTTCTACGCCACCGTGTTCGCGAGCGAGATCGTGCTCGGTCTGCTCGCCTCGCTGATCGTCGCCTGGTTCTCGCGTCAGCGTGAGTTCCGCGCCGACGCCGGCTCGGCCGACCTGCTCGGCACCGCGCGGCCGATGATCGCGGCGCTCAACCGTCTCGCGTCGCTTCAGGCCGGGGCGCTGCCGCAGCAGCTGCAGGCTTTCGGCATCGCGGGCGGCGGAGGCTTGATGGCGCTCTTTGCCTCGCACCCGCCCATTCCGGAGCGCATCGCCGCGCTCGAGGCGCGGTCAGCCCCCCGGGCCGCCTGAGTTCCGAAACGGCGCGCGGCGGCCGTAAAATCGGCCGCCTATGCGCTACCGTACTCTGACGCAGTTCCTCATCGAGCGCGAGCGTGCCGGACGCATCAGCCCGGATCTGCGCCTGCTCATCGAAACGATCGCGCGCGCCTGCAAGGCGATCAGCACGCGCGTAAACAAAGGCCCGTTCGGCGGCGGCTACGGGCTCGCCGGCTCGGAGAACGTCCAGGGCGAGATCCAGAAAAAGCTCGACGTGCTCTCGAACGAGATCCTGCTGGAGGCGAACGAATGGGGCGGCAACCTCGCCGCGCTCGTCTCCGAGGAAATGGAGGACCCGCGCCCGATTCCGACGCACTACCCGCGCGGCCAATACCTGCTGCTCTTCGATCCCCTCGACGGATCGTCCAACATCGACGTCAACATCTCGGTCGGCACGATCTTTTCGGTGCTGCGCTGTCCGACCGCCCCCGACGGTACGCCGCACGAGCCCGACGAGAAGGCGTTCCTGCAGCCCGGCCGCAACCAGGTCGCAGCCGGCTTCGCGGTCTACGGCCCGACAACGGTGCTCGTCGTCACCGTCGGCGACGGCGCCTGGGGATTCACGCTCGATCGCGAGACGTACACGTTCGCCCTCACTCACCCGAACATCCGCATTCCGGCTCGACACCGCCGAGTTCGCGATCAACGCCTCCAACATGCGGCGCTGGGAACCGCCGGTCAAGCGCTACATCGATGAATGCCTCGCCGGCAAGGACGGGCCGCGTGGCAAGGACTTCAACATGCGCTGGGTCGCCTCGATGGTAGCCGACGTCTACCGGGTGCTTTCGCGCGGCGGCATCTTCATGTATCCGCGCGACTCGAAGAACCGCGAGGGCCGCCTGCGCCTGATGTACGAAGCGAACCCGATGGCGTTCATCGTCGAGCAGGCCGGCGGCATGGCGACCGACGGGTCGCGTCGCATCCTCGACATCCAGCCAACGAGCCTGCACCAGCGCGTCGGCGTCGTGCTCGGCTCGAAGAACGAGGTCGAACGCGTCGCCGCGTATCACGCCGCCTGAACGCAGGCGGGCGCGCTGCGGGGCCGGAGCCGCCGCCGGCCCCGTCGTCGGTTCGCCCTACTTCAGGTGCTTGTTGACCAGCCGGGTGAGTTCGAACATCGTCACCGACGATTTGCCGCCGAACAACGGCTTCAGCTTGTCGTCGGCGTTGATCAGGCGCTTGTTTTTCTTGTCCTGCAGACCGTTCTTCTTGATGTAGGCCCAGATCTTCTTCGTGACCTCGGTGCGCGGCATCGCGTTTCCGCCGATCACCGCCGCGAGCGTCGCGTCCGGGGTCATCGGCTTCATGAATGCGGCATTCGGCTTGCGCTTCTTGGCCGCTTTCTTCGCCTTCTTCTTCGCCATCTCGTCTCTCCTCTGAACGTTCGACTATCGGGATCCCGCCAATCCTCCCGCCGAGATCCTCAGCGGTGTGCGCAACGATGCCGAATCCGGCGCGACGTGTCAATCGTTTCCGAGGCAAATCCGCCGCCTTTTCTCCTCGGCGTCCGACCATGCCGCGAGCCCTTGCGCGTTCAGCTCGATATCGAGGGCGAAAAGCGCGAGCGTCTCTCGCTCGCCGAGCGGCCAGCCCTGGCGCGCGCGTTCTTCGAGCACGAGCGCGCTAACGCCTTCTTTCAGCAGCCGGAAACGCTCCGCGCCCGCCCGACGGTGCGCGCGGCCGAGGGCGGCATGCGCCGCCACCAGGCGCTTGAGGTCGGCCGCGAGCCTCGCCACCTCGCGCAGCTGGCCGAAATGCGCGACGTAGACCGCTTCCGGTGCGAGCGCGAGGACTCGATCGAGCGTCGCCGAAAGCGCCTCGGGGTCGAACTGCGACGGACTCGTGGTCGGAAACACCGACTGTCGTCCCTCGACGTCGAGTTCGCGGTACGAAAGTCCGAAGCAGTCGCCGGCGAACAGGTGGCCGGTGCGCCCGTCGCGCGCAACGACGTGGTGGCGCGCGTGTCCCGGCGCATCGTAGAACCGCAGCTCGCGCCCGGCGAGCCGGAGCGTCGCGCCGTCGGCGACCTCGACGATGCGGTCGCGCGCGACCGGCAGGATGTCGCCGTAGACGCGCTGCAGCTCGGCCGCGCCGTAGATCGCCGCGGCGGCGGCGACGAGTCGCGACGGATCGGCCATGTGCGGCGCACCGCGCGGGTGCACCGCGAGCCGCGCGTTCGGCAGCCGGGCGATCAGCTGGCCGGCGCCGCCGGCGTGATCGAGATGCACGTGCGTAAGTACGACCCAGTCGACCGCCTCCGGATCGACGCCGAGCGCGGCGAGCGCGGCGAGAAGGCGCGGCGCCGCGCGCGCGGTCCCAGTATCGACGATCGCCGCGCGGCCTCGCTCGACGATCACGTAGGCCGCGGTCTGCTGCGCCCGGTGGTCGTAGAGCGTGTCGACGGCGAAGATCCCTTCGCCGTACTCGATCGTCGGGGGCGGGGTCACCGGCGCATTATAGAATTCGCGCGACCGCCGACCGGGCATGAACATCGCCGATCTCAGGCAGGAGTACATGCGCGCGGGACTGTCGGAGGCCGACGCGCGCATCCGGACCCGCTCGTTCAGTTCGCGCGCTGGATGAACGAGGCGCTCGCCGCCGAGCTGCCGCTCGCGAACGCGATGGTGCTCGCCACCGTGACCGAGTCCGGCGCGCCGGACGCGCGCGCCGTGCTGCTGAAAGGCGTCGAGGACGGCGGGTTCGTCTTTTTCACGAACTACGAAAGCGCGAAAGGCCGTCAGCTCGCGGCGCGCCCCGACGCCTGCCTCGTGTTTCTCTGGACACCGCTCGAGCGGCAGGTGCGCATCGCGGGACGCGTCGCGCGCCTGAGCGCGGCGGCCTCGGACGCCTACTTCGCGACGCGGCCGCTCGGGGCGCGCCGCTCGGCGTGGGCGTCGCCCCAGAGCGCGGTCGTCGCCGGTCGCGGCGTGCTCGAGCAAGCGATGCGCGAAGTCGAGGTGCGCTTCGGCGACGACCCGCCGCGGCCGCCGCACTGGGGCGGCTATCGTCTCGAGCCGCAGTCGATCGAGTTCTGGCAAGGGCGAGAGAACCGGCTGCACGACCGGCTGCGCTACCGCCGCTCGGGGGCGGGCTGGACGATCGAGCGGCTCGCTCCCTGAGCCGGTGCTCGGCTTCCTGCGCGCGCAGGGGCTCGTCGCGGAGCGCGAGACCCCGCAGGCCGAGCCCGCTGCCGGGCGGTGTGTCCTCCGAGATCTGGCGGGTGCGCCTCGGCCGCGGCACGATCGTCGTCAAGCGGGCGCTTGCGCGCCTGCGCGTCGCCGAGCGCTGGGAGGCGCCGGTCGCGCGCAACCGCTACGAGTGGCGCTGGATGCTCGTAGCTGACGCCGCGGTGCCCGGCTGCGTACCGCGGCTGCTCGCGGCGGGCGAGGACCTGTTCGCGATGGAAGACCTCGGTGCGCTGCCGCTGTGGAAACACGAGCTGCGCGACGGCCGCATCGAGCCGGCCTTCGCGCATGCGGTCGGCGCCCGGCTCGCCGCAGTCCACGCGGCGACTGCGGGCCGCGCCGAGGTGGCCCGCGAATTCGCGACCGACGACAATTTCCGCGCGCTGCGCCTCGAGCCGTATCTGGAAGCGACCGCGCGGCGGCATCCGCGCTACGCCGCGGCGCTTGCCGCGCTCGCGGCCCGCACGGCGGCGACCAAACTGGCGCTCGTGCACGGCGACGTCAGCCCGAAGAACATCCTCGTCGGCGCCCGCGGCCCCGTGTTTCTCGACGCCGAATGCGCGTGGTACGGCGACCCGGCGTTCGATCTCGCGTTCTGCCTCAACCACCTGCTGCTCAAGTGCCGCTGGAGGCCGCAGCACGCGGCGCGCTATCTCGAGTGCTTCGATGCGCTGCGCGCAGGCTACCTCGCGGCGGTCGCCTGGGAGCCGGCGGCGGCGCTCGAGGCGCGCGCAGCGACGCTGCTGCCGGCGCTCCTTCTTGCACGCGTGGACGGCAAATCGCCGGTCGAGTATCTCGTTCGCGACGAGGACAAGGACGCGGTGCGCCGCGTCGCCGGCGCGCTGCTCGAGCGCCCGCCCGCGGCGCTCGCCGACGTGATCGCGGCATGGCGCGGATCGTAGACGTGCGCGGCCGGCGCGTCTGGGACTCGCGCGGCCGGCCGACGGTGGAAGCCGAGGTCACGCTCGCGAACGGCAAGCGCGGCCGCGCCATCGCGCCGGCGGGCGCCTCGACCGGCGCGGCCGAGGCGCGCAGCCGCGACCCGCGGGAGGCGGTGCACGCGATCAACACCGTGATCCGCGAGGCGCTCCTCGGCTCCGACCCGCGCGATCAGGCGACGATCGACCGGCGGCTCGTCGCGCTCGACGGCACCGCCGAGCGCGGGCGCCTCGGCGCGAACGCCTTGGTGGCGGTCTCGCTCGCGTGCGCGCATGCGGCGGCGGCCGCGGCGCGCCGGCCGCTGTGGCGCCAGCTCGCCGGCGAACGCAAGGTGGCGCTTCCGGTGCCGCAGATCCAGATCTTCGGCGGCGGCGCGCACGCCGCGGGGCGCGTCGACGTCCAGGACTACATGGTGATCTGCGTCGGCGCGGGAAGCTTCGCCGAAAGCGTCGAGTGGGCTGCCGAGATCTACCGCGCGGCGGGCGCGCGTCTCGCGAAACGCGGCGCGCGCTACGGCGTCGCCGACGAAGGCGGCTGGTGGCCGGCGTTCGACGGCAACGAGCAGGGCCTTGATGAACTCACCTGCGCGATCGACGACGCCGGTCTTCGGCCCGGCACCGACGTCGCGATCGCGCTCGACGTCGCCGCCGGCCAGCTCTGGCGCGACGGCCGCTATCACCTCGCGCTGGAGAAAAGGAGCCTCTCGGCCGAGCAGCTGCATGCGCTGCTGCTCGCTTGGGTGGCGCGCTACCCGATCGTGTCGATCGAGGACCCGTTCGCGGAGCACGACCTCGAGGCGATCGCCGCGTTCACCCGCACCGCCGGTGCCCGGGTGCAGGTGGTGGGCGACGACGTCTTCGCCACGCGCGCCGAGCGCGTGCGCGAGGGCGCAGCGCGCGGCGCCTGCAACGCGGTGCTGCTCAAGCCGAACCAGGTCGGCACACTCAGCGAAACGCTCGCCTGCTGGCACGCGGCGCGCACAGCCGGCTACGGCGGGATCGTGTCTGCGCGCTCGGGCGAAACCGAAGACGTCTCGATCGTGCACCTCGCCGTCGGCTGGGGCGTTCCGCAGCTCAAGGTGGGCAGCGTCGCGCGCGCCGAGCGCACCGCGAAGTGGAACGAAGCGCTGCGCATCGAGGAAACGCTCGGCGCTGAGGCGCTGCCCTTTCCGGCGCGCAGGCTCTTCCAGCACCGCGTCGCCGCATGAGAATCGTCTTTCGCTTCGACGGCAGCGCGGCGCTGCGCGAACGGGTCGCGGCGGTCGGTGTCGAGCTGTGTGCGGAAAGCGACGACGCGGCCTTCGACCGCCTCTTGCCGGACGTCGAAGTGCTCTGGCACGTGCTCAAACCCGTGAGCGCCGAGGTGATCGCCCGCGCCCCGCGACTTAAGCTCGTGCAAAAGATCGGCAGCGGCGTGAACACGATCGATCTCGACGCCTGCCGTGCGCGCGGCATCGCGGTGTGCAACCTCCCGGGTGCGAACGCCCCGGCGGTCGCCGAGATGACGCTGCTTCTCATCCTCGCCTGCCTGCGTCGGCTGCGGGAACTGGACGCCGCCGTGCGCCGCCCGGGCGGTTGGCGCGAGGCCTGGCAGCTTCAGGACCGGTTCGGCGAGATCGGAGGCCGCACCGTGGGTCTCGTCGGCTACGGCGCGGTCGCGCGGCGCCTGCGGCCGGCGCTGGAAGCGCTCGGCGCGCGCGTGCTCTGGTGGTCGCGCTCCGCCGCGAGCGCCGACCTCGACACCGTGATCGCGCGGAGCGACATCGTCTCGCTGCACCTGCCGCTCGTGCCGGAGACCGGGCATCGGATCGATCCGTGGCGCATGAAGCCCGGTGCGATCCTCGTCAACACCGCGCGCGGGGGGCTGGTCGACGAGGCGCGGCTCGTCGAGGCGCTGCGCGCGGGGCACCTCGCGGCCGCCGGTCTCGACGTGTTCGCGCACGAGCCGCTCGCGCCCGACCATCCGCTGCTCGGCTTGCCGAACGTCGTCGTCTCGCCGCATCTCGCCTGGCTCACGCCCGAGACGATCGAACGCAGCCTCGCACCGGCGCTCGAGAACGTGCGCCGCCTAGAGGCCGGGCTGCCGCTCCTTCACCGCGTCGCCTAGAATCCCCCCGGAGGCTTCGACCGATGACCCACCGCGTCCTGATCACCGGTGCCCTGCACCCGCGCGCGCTGCAGATCCTGCGCGCCGCTCCCGACCTCGCGGTCGACTACCACCCCGACCTGCCCTACGACGACATCGTCGAGCGCATCGGCGAGTACCACGCGCTCGTCACCCGCTCCGAGACGCGCGTCACGCGCGAAATCATCGATCGCGGCCGCAAGCTCAAGGTGATCGCGCGCGCCGCCGTCGGCGTCGGCGACATCGACCTCGAGTACGCGACCGAACGCGGCGTGCTCGTCGTCGACGCCCGGCAAGAACACCAACTCGGCGGCGGAGCTCACCTTCGCGCTGCTGCTCGCGCTCGTGCGCAACCTCGTTCCCGCGCATCTGCACATGTGCGCGCTCAAGTGGGACCGGCACCGCTTCGCCGGACGCGAGCTCGCCGGAAAAACGATCGGCATCGTCGGCCTCGGCAACGTCGGCCACCGGGTCGCGCGCTTTGCGCGCGCGTTCGACATGACGGTGCTCGCCTGCGACCCGTACATCGCCGACGAGGTGTTCGAGATGCACGGCGCACGCAAGGTGGAGCTCGCGCGGCTGCTCGCCGAGTCGGACGTCGTGACGCTGCACGTGCCGAAGACGCCCGAGACGACCGGCATGATCGGCGCGCGCGAGATCGCCTGCATGAAGCGCGGCGCGATCGTGCTCAACACCTCGCGCGGCGGGATCGTCGACGAGGCCGCGCTCCTCGAGGCGCTGCGCGCGGGGCACCTCGCCGGCGCCGGCATCGACACCTGGGAGGAGGAACCGCCGAAGGAAAACCCCTTCCGCGAGCTGCCCAACGTGGTGATGACGCCGCACATCGGCGCTTCGACCGAGGAGGCGCAGCAGCGCATCGCCGAGACGGTGAGCGAGCAGGTGATCCGCGCGCTGCGCGACGAGGTCGTCGATTTTCCTGTGAACATGCCGCGGCTGAAGGTGCTCACCTCGGCGCGCGTCAAGACCTACAGCGTGCTCGCGGAGAAGCTCGGCCGCTTCGCGGTGCAGGCGCTCGACTTCAACCCGCGCCTCATCCAGATGGTCTACCGCGGCGAGTTGAACCGGGAGGAGGGCTCGCTCTTGCGGCGTGCGTTTCTGAAAGGCTTTCTCGGGCACGCGTCCGACGAGGCGGTCACCTTCGTCAACGCCGAGGCGAAGGCGGCGGCGCGCGGGCTGCGCGTCGAGGAGTGCGACGACCCGGCGTTCAAGGACTACCAGAGCGCGCTCAAGGTGATCGTCGCCGACCACGAGCGAACGTTCGCGATCGGCGGGGTGGTCTTCGGCGAGGGCAATTACCGGCTGAGCCTCATCAACCGCTTCGCGTTCGAGGTCGTCCCCGACGGCCACATCCTGATGATGGTCAACCGCGACCAGCCGGGCGTGATCGGGCGCGTCGGCACGATCCTCGGCGAGCACGGCGTCAACATCAGCGAATTCGAGCTGTCGCGCAACCGCCGCGGCGGCGAGGCGATGGCGGTGATCCGCGTGGACGAACCGGTCGACAACGCGGTGCTCGACGAGTTGCGCGCCCTGCCCTTCATCGTCGCGCTGCGCCGCATCGAGGTCTGAAGCGCCGCCGTCAGAAAGGCGCAAGGCCCGCCGCGGTCAGCCGCCAGCGCCGGTCGCAGCCGGCCGCCGCCGCTTCCGAGTGGGTGACGAGCAGCCCCGCTGCGCCGCGCGCCTTCACCTGCGCGCGCAGCAGGGCGAGCACCGTGCGCGCGTTCTCCGGATCGAGGTTGCCGGTCGGCTCGTCGGCGAGCACGAGTTTCGGGTCGCCCGCGAGCGCGCGTGCGATCGCCACCCGCTGCAGCTCGCCGCCCGAGAGCTCGCGCGGCATGCTCTCCTCGCGGCCGCGCAGCCCCACCGCCGCGACGAGCTCCGCCGCGCGGCGCTCGATCACCGCCGGCGCAAACCCGCGCAGCAGCAGCGGCAGCCCCACGTTCTGCGCGACCGTCAGGTGCGGCAGGATGTGGAACGCCTGGAACACGAAGCCGAACGCGTCGCGCCGCAGCCGCGTGCGCGCGTCGTCGTCCATGCGCGCGATGTCCGCGCCGCCAAAGAGCACCCGCCCCTCGTCGGCGGGCTCCAGGCCGGCGATGATATTGAGCAGCGTCGACTTGCCGATGCCCGACTCGCCGACGATCGCCGCGTACTCGCCGGCGGCGAGTTCGAGCGAGACCGACCGCAGCACGGTGCGCGTCCCGTACCGCTTGGTGACACGCTCGACGCTCAGCACCGTCGCCTCGTATGGTATGTTCCCGCGGGCATTGTAGAAGAGGATGCCGCTCGCGCAATCGGAACTCGCCGCCGCGGTCGCGGCGCTCGAACGCGGCGACTGGCAGGCCGCGCACCGCATCGTGCAGCAGGACGAAGCGTCGCCGCTCGCCTGCTGGGCGCACGGCATCGTGCACCTGATGGAAGGCGACACCGCGAACGCACGCTACTGGTACCGCGCCGCGCGCCGGCGCTTTCCCGAAGGCGTCGCGCTCGCCGCCGAAATCGCGCAACTGAAGGAAGCGTTGAACGCATGAGAGCCGAACAGAACGAACTGCTCACGCGCATCGGGCCGGGGACGCCCGCCGGCGCGCTGCTGCGCCGCTACTGGCAGCCGGTGGCGCTCGAGGAAGAGCTGCAGGGCGAGCGCCCGGTGAAGGCGGTGCGCCTGCTCGGCGAAGACCTGGTGCTGTTTCGCGATCCGCAGGGTCGCTACGGGCTCATCGAGCGGCACTGTCCGCACCGCGGCGCCGACCTCGCCTACGGCCGGCTGGAGGGCGGCGGGCTGCGCTGCGCCTTCCACGGCTGGCTGTTCGACGCCGACGGACGCTGTCGCGAGACGCCGGCCGAACCGCTCGGCAGCCGACTGCACGAGAGCGTGCGCTGCCGCGCGTATCCGGTGGTGCGCAAAAGCGGCGTGCTCTGGGCTTGGCTCGGCGGCGGCGAACCGGCGGCGTTTCCGCACCTCGACTGCTTCGTCGCGCCCGACTCGCACGTCTTCGCCTTCAAGGGCTACTGGGACTGCAACTGGCTGCAGGCGCTCGAGGTCGGCATCGACCCGGCGCACGCCTCGTTTCTGCATCGCTTCTTCGAGGACGAGGATCCGGCGCACGCCTACGGTCGGCAGTTCCGCAGCGCCTCGATGGACTCCGACTTGCCGATGACGAAACTGCTGCGCGAGTACGACCGGCCCGAGATCCGCGTCGAGCGCACGGCGTACGGTATCCGCCTGTGCACGCTGCGCCACATAGACGCCGAAAAACTGCACCTGCGGGTGACCAACGTCGTTTTCCCGCAGGCGTTCGTGATACCGATGAGCGCCGAGATGACGATTTCGCAGTGGCATGTGCCGGTGGACGACACCGGGACGTACTGGTACGCGCTGTTCACGAGCTTCGGGGCGCCGGTCGACAAGGCGACGATGCGCGCGCAGCGCCTGGCGACCTATCCGGCGCCCGACTACAAGCCGATCTTCAACCGCGCGAACCACTGGGGCTACGACCCGCAGGAGCAGAAACGCGCGACCTACACCGGCATGGGCTTCGACATCAATATCCACGACCAATGGGCCTGCGAGTCGCAGGGGCCGATCGCCGACCGCACGCGCGAGCATCTGGGCACCACCGACAAGGGGATCGTGCTCTACCGCCGCATCCTCGCCGACGCGATCCGCCGCAACGCCGCGGGCGAGCGGCCGCTGATGGTGCTCGACGAGGCGGCGGCGGCGGCGATCACCGGCCCGGCGGCGATCGACGCGATCGCCCCCGCGGCGCGCTGGGAGGAATACTGGCGCGACGCCGACCGCCGGCGCCGGCGCGAGTGTCCGTGGCCGGCGCCGGCGCAGTGCGCGGCATGAGCTTCGTCGAGCGTCACGGCCTGTGGAACGAGTCGCAGCGCGCGGCGGCGCGCGCGATGCTCGAGGAGATCGCGCGCCGCGGCATCGAGGCGGTGCGTTTTTCGTTTCCCGACCTGCACGGCATCCTGCGCTCGAAGACGATCGCCGCGGCGCACGTCGCGGCGGCGCTCGAAGACGGCGTCGGTTTTCCGAGCTCGCTGCTCGCCAAGGACACCGCGAACCGCACGGTGTTTCCGGTCTTCACGCCCGGGGCCGGCCTCGGCAGGCCGGAATTGCAAGGGGCCGCCGACGCGGTCATGGTCGCCGATCCGCTCACCTGGCGCGTGCTTCCCTGGACGCACGCGACCGGTTGGGTCCTCTGCGACGTCTATTTCGCAGACGGGCGCCCGGTGCCGTTCGCCGCGCGCGAGCTGCTCAAGCGCGCGCTCGCCCGCCTGGAGGGCGAGGGCTACGTCTACCTCGCGGGCCTGGAGATCGAGTTCCATATCTTCCGCTTGCTTGATGCGCGGCTTGCGCCGCAGGACGCCGGCCAGCCCGGCGCGCCGCCCGAGGTGGGGTTACTCTCCCCCGGCTACCAGCTGCTTGCCGAGACGCGCTACGACCTTCTGGAACCCGCGCTCGAGCTGCTGCGCCGCGGCCTCGCCGGCCTCGGGTTGCCGCTTCGCTCGTTCGAGTGCGAGTACGGTCCGAGCCAGGTCGAGGTGACGCTCGGCGCGCTGCCTGGGCTCGCGTGCGCCGACGCGATGACGCTCTTTCGCAGCGCCGCCAAGCAGGTGCTGCGCCGGCACGGGTATCACGCGACCTTCATGTGCCGGCCGAAACTTCCGAACGTGATGTCGAGCGGCTGGCACCTGCACCAGTCGCTTGCGCGCAACTCGGACGGCGCGAACGCGTTCGTGCCGGCCGAGGGCGAGGCGCTCTCGCCGGTCGGCATGCGCTTTCTCGGCGGGCTGCTCGCGCACGCCCGCGGCTACGCGGCGCTCGCTGCGCCGACGATCAACGGCTACAAGCGCTACCGCCCGCTTTCGCTCGCACCCGAGCACGTCGTCTGGGGTCGCGACAACCGAGGAGCGCTCCTGCGCGTGCTCGGCGCGCCCGGCGATTCCCGCAGCCGGATCGAAAACCGCATCGGCGAGCCCGCGGCGAATCCCTACCTCTACCTCGCCTCGCAGATCTACGCCGGTCTCGACGGCCTCGCGCGAGAACTTGACCCGGGCCCGCCGGAGGAGGCGCCGTACGATTCGCAGGCGCCGCGGCTGCCGCGCACGCTCGAGGAAGCGCTCGGCGAGCTGCAGCGCGACACGGTGCTTTGCGCCGCGTTCGGCGCCGAGTTCATCGACTACTATTGCCGCGTGAAGGAAGCCGAGGTCGCGCGCTTCAACCTCGAAGTGAGCGAGTGGGAACAGCGCGAGTATTTCGAGCTGTTCTGAACGGAGTCAGCGCGTCGTCGCCGCCGGCTTCGGCTTCGCCGCGGGCTTTCGCGCCGCGGGTTTTTCCCGGTCCGGCTTTCCGTCCCCGGGCGGGGGCAGCTCCGGTTCGAGCACGGTGCCGGGCGAACTGTAGTCGTACGTCACTTCGAACCGGCCGTCGCGGAAGAACGCGAACGTCGCCCCGGTCCAGCGCCGCTGCGCCTCGGGCAGGAACGCGTTCAGCTCGGTCACGCCTTCGACGATTTCCTCGGCCCCGCACGGCACCAGCGGCTCGCCGGTGCGGTCTTCCTCGGAGGTGGCGACGCGGAACGACGCCTCGTAGCGGCGCACGGTGGCGTAGCGCGTGCGCTCGAGCTCGCGGATCTCGATCCAGGCGCGTTTCCAGTCCTGCGGCAGCCCCTCGGCGACGCAGCGGAAGATCCGCGCGACGATGCGCTCCTGCGGCGTCTCCTCGCCTCCCTTCTCCGACGGCTCGCCGTTTCTCGGCTGCGCGAACGACGACGCCGCGCAGAGCGCGAGCGCGAGGACGACGGCCGGCAGCTTCACGCGACGCATCGGGCGAATTGTACGCGCGGCGCGCGCTCAGACGCCGAGATAGCGGTGCTGCAGGTCCTCGCGCGCGGCGAGCTCCGCGGACGTACCGCTCCAGACGACGCGGCCCTTCTCCAGGATGTAGTGCCGGTCGGCGACGCGCATGAGCGAACGCAGGTCCTTGTCGATCACGAGGATCGACAGGCCCTCGCGTTTCAGCCGCGCGATCGCGGCGTAGATCTCGGCGCGGACGAGCGGTGCGAGCCCTTCGGTCGCCTCGTCGAGCAGCAGCAGCTTCGGGTTGGTCATCAGCGCGCGCCCGATCGCGAGCATCTGCTGCTCGCCGCCCGAGAGCTGGTTGCCGTAGTTCGCCGCGCGCGCCCTGAGGTGCGGAAAGAGCTCGAAGACGCGCTCGAGGGTCCAGGGCTCGGGGCGCCCGGCGCGGTTCGCCGCGGTAGCGACCAGGTTCTCGCGGACGGTGAGGTTCGGGAACACCTGCCGGCCCTCCGGCACCAGCCCGAGCCCCGCCTGCGCGATGCGGTACGGCGGCTGCCCCTGCAGCGGCCTGCCTTCGAACGCGACGCGGCCGGCGCGCGGCCGCACGATGCCCATGATGCTCGCGACCGTCGTGCTCTTGCCCATGCCGTTCCTGCCGAGGAGCGTGACCACCTCCCCGGGCGCGACGCGCAGATCCACGCCGAAGAGCACCTGCGACTGGCCGTAGGCGGTCTCCAGTCCCTCGACGCTCAGCACGCCTCGTCCTCCCCGAGGTAGGCGGCGCGCACTTGGGGATTGGCGCGGATCTCTTCGGGCGTGCCGGTCGCGATGATGCGCCCGTAGACGAGCACCGAAATCCGGTCGGCGAGCGTGAACACCGCGTCCATGTCGTGCTCGACCAGGATCATCGTCTTTCGGCCCTTGAGCGAACCGAGGAACTTCACCATGCGCTGCGATTCCTCGATGCCCATGCCGGCGACCGGCTCGTCGAGCAGCAGCAGCCGCGGACGCGTCGCGAGCGCCATCGCGATCTCGAGCTGGCGCTGCTCGCCGTGCGCGAGGTTGGCGGCGAGCACGTCGGCCCGTTCAGCGAGCCCGACCTCCTCCAGCACCGCGAGCGCGGGCTCGCGCAGTGCGCGATCGCGCCGCGCATCGCGCCAGAAGCGGAAGCTGTGCCCGGCGTGCGCCTGCACCGCGAGCGCGACGTTGTCGAGCGCGGTGAATTCGCGGTAGATGCTCGTCACCTGGAAAGAGCGCGCGAGGCCCTTGCGCGCGCGCGCCGGCTCCGCGAGCAGCGTCACGTCCTCGCCGGCGAACACGATGCGACCGGAGTCCGGCCGCAGCCGTCCCGAGAGCTGGCTGATGAGCGTCGTCTTGCCGGCGCCGTTCGGTCCGATGATCGCGTGCGTCTCCCCCTCGAACACGTCGAGGTCGATCCCGTCGGTCGCGGCGAGCGCGCCGAACGACTTGCGCAGCCCCTGCGCGGAAAGGAGCGGCTCAGCCATCGCCGTCGCGCCCGCCCGGAAGCAGCCCCGCGAGCCCGCGCTTTGCGAACAGCACCACGAGCACGAGGATCACGCCGAGATAGAGCTGCCAGTAATCGCGCACCCAGGGCGGCAGCACGCGCCAGCCCTGGAGCAGATCCTCGAGCAGGAGCAGCGCCGCCGCCCCGAACAGCGGCCCGGCGGTGGTGCCGGTGCCGCCGAGGATCACCATGAACATCAGTTCCCCGGAACGGGTCCAGTTCATGAACTCCGGAGTGAGGTACGCGGTGTGGTTGACGAGCAGCGCACCGGCGAGGCCACAGGTCGCGCCGGCGATCACGAACGCGACGAGCCGGTACGGGTACGGCGAGAACCCGATCGCGCGCGTGCGCGCTTCGTTCGATTTTGCCGCGCGGATCACCATGCCGAAGCGCGAGCGCACCACGCGGTCGGTCCCCCAGAGCACGACGACGAGGAGCGCGAACACGAGGTAGTAGAACGCGACCGGGTCGGCGAGGTCGACGAGTCCCGGGAACTGCGACAGGGTCTTTACGCGCATGCCGTCGTCGCCGCCGTACTCCTCGATCGAGACGCCGAGGTAGTAAAGCATCTGCGAAAACGCGAGCGTGATCATGATGAAGTAGATCCCGCTCGTGCGGATCGAAACGGCGCCGATCGCGAGCGCGACCAGCGCCGAGGCGCCGATCGCGAGCCCCCATTGCACGAAGCCGTTCGTGATGCCGTGGTGCGCGAGCACACCGACGGCGTAGGCGCCGATGCCGAGGTAGGCGGCATGGCCGAAGGAGACCATGCCGCCGTAGCCGAGGATCAGGTTGAGCGAGATCGCCGCGATCGCGAAGATCATGATGCGCCGAAAAAGGTCGAGGTAGAACGGTTGCGCGAACGCCGCGGCGAGCGGCGGCACCGCGGCGAGCAGCGCAAGGAGCGCAACGAGCGCGACCGTCCGCGGCGCGAGCCTCATGCGCGCGCAGGAAACAGCCCTTCGGGCCGCAGCGCAAGCACCGCCGCCATCAGCATGTAGATGAGCATCGAGGCGAGCGCCGGCCCAGCGGTGTCAGCGACCACCGGCGACCAGAACGTCGCAAGAAGGGGCTTGAGGAACGCGCGCCCGAGGGTGTCCACCATGCCGACGATCAGCGCGCCGGCGAGCGCGCCGCGAATCGAGCCGATGCCGCCGATCACGATGACGACGAACACCTGGATGAGGATCAGCTCGCCCATGCCCGGCTGCACCGAATAGATCGGTCCGGCCATGATGCCGGCGAGCCCGGCGAGCGCGGCGCCGAAGCCGAACACCACCGTGTAGAGCAGCCGGATGTTGACGCCGAGCGCCGCAACCATCGTGCGGTTGGAGGCGCCGGCGCGGATCAGCATCCCGAGCCGGGTGCGGACCACGACCCACCAGAGCAGCGCGGCGACCGCCAGCCCCACGAGGATGATCGCGAGCCGGTAGAGCGGGTAGCGCAGCTCGCCCAGCTCGACGTGGCCCGACAGCCACGCCGGCAGAGCGGCGTAGAGCGCCGCGCGTCCCCAGATCATCGCGACCAGCTCGTTGAAGAAGAGGATCAACCCGAAGGTCGCGAGCACCTGGTCGAGATGGTCGCGCTCGTAGAGCGTGCGCAGCGCGACGAGCTCGACGACGACCCCCACCGCGAGCGTGCCGAGGAGCGCGAGCAGCACGCCCGCGACGTAGGAGCCGGTGAGTTTGGCGAACGCGACCCACAGGTAGGCGCCCACCATGTAGAGCGAGCCGTGCGCGAGATTGACCAGGTTCATGATGCCGAAGACGAGCGTCAGCCCCGCCGCCATCAGGAACAGCGTGATGCCGAGCTGCAGGCCGTTCAGCGCCTGCTCGAAAACCAGGCCGATCATCAGCAAACAAAAGGGGCGCGGTGCGACCGCGCCCCGGAATCAACGCGGCCGTCGTCCTACCACTTCAGCTTGCAGTCCTGGTGATAGGCGTCCTTGTGGTTCTCGAACACCGTCTTCTGGATCCGCATCACCAGCTCGCCGCTCGCGTCCTTCTCCGCGCGCAGCAGATAGAAGTTCTGGATCGGATGGTTGTTGTTGTTGAACGTGAACTTGCCGCGCACCGAATTGAAGTTCGCCTGCCGCATCGCGCGCACGAGCGCCTTGGTGTCCTTCAGGTTGCCCTTCACCGCGCGCACCGCGGAGTCGATGAGCATGATGCCGTCGTAGCTCTGCGCGCCGTAGAACACCGGCCACTTGCCGAACTTCTTGCGGTAGTCGGACACGTATTTTTCGTTCGCCGGATTCTTCAGGTCCGGGCTCCAGAACCGGGTTTCCCACTGGCCGAGCGCCGCCTCGCCCACCGCCGGCAGCGAGATCTCGTCCACCGTGTACACGGAATAGAGCGGGATCTTGCCGCGCAGGCCCGCCTGGTCGTATTGCTTGAGGAACTGAATGCCCATGCCGCCCGGGTAGAACACGAACGCCGCCTTCGGGTTCTTCGCGCGCAGCTGCGAAATCTCGGCCTGGTAGTCGGTCTGGCCGAACTTGGTGTAGACCTCGTCGACGATGCGGCCCTTGAAGAAGCGCTTGAAGCCGGTGACCATGTCTTTTCCGGCTTGGTAGTTCGGCGCCATCACGTACACGTCGGTGATGCCGGCGTCGCTCATGTACTTGCCCATCGCCTCCGGCGTCTGGTCGTTCTGCCAAGAGACGTTGACGTGCAGCTCGTGGCACTGCTCGCCCGCGAGCGGGCTCGGCCCGGCGTTCGTGCCGACCATGATCTTGCCCGCCCCGGTGACGGTCGGCGAGACCGCCATCATGACGTTCGACCAGATGATGCCGGCGACGAAGTCGACGTTGTGCTTCTTCAGCATCTCGTCGGCGACCTGCTTGCCGACGTCGGGTTTCGCCTGATCGTCGCCGTAGATCACCTCGACGTCCAAGCCCCCGATCTTGCGCCCGAGGTGATCGAGCGCGAGCTCCACCGAGTTCTTCATGTGCTCGCCGATCACGCCCTGCGGACCGGAGAGCGTGGTAATGAAGCCGATCCGCACCTTCTGCTGCGCGACCGCCGGAAGCGCCGCGACCGCGAGGGCGAGACCGGCGATCCCTGCCGCATGCATTATCTTTCGCATGGTTCCCTCCTTTGCAAGTCGTCCGACGAGTATAGACTAAGCGGGCGATGACACGCGAGAACGTGCCCGGCCGGGCGAACGTCGAAGACACCCCGGAACTGCAGGCGTATTACCGCGACCTCGAAGAGCGGGCGCTCGGCGCCCTTTGGACGGTCGCGAACGACATCGAGCCGTGGCATCCGAGGCCGGACTCGGTGCCGATGCTCTGGAAGTGGCGCGAGATCGAGCCGTTCGTTCGGCGGGCACCCTCGCTCGTGTCGGCCGACAAGGCCGGTCGGCGCGTCGTGATGCTCGTCAACCCCGGTCGCAAGGCATGGAGCGCGGCGGTCGGGCTCCTCTACACCGGCGTGCAGATCATGAACCCGGGCGAATACACCACCGCGCATCGGCATCAGGCGAGCGCGCTGCGCTTCGTCATGGAAGGCCGTGGGGCGTACACGGTGGTCGACGGCGAGCGCATGCGGCTCGAGGCGCGCGACTTCGTGCTCACGCCCAACGGGACCTGGCACGACCACGGCGTGGATCCCGACGGCACCCAGTGCATCTGGCAGGACGGCCTCGACATCCCGCTCATGAACGCGCTCGATGCGAACTTCTACGAGGTGCACCCGCAGCTCGTGCAGACGCCGCTCGCGGCGCCGCTGCCGCGCGAGGGCTGGTCGAAGCCCTACTCGCCCGTGTTCCGCTATCCGTGGTCGGAGAGCTATGCCGCGCTCTGCGCCTCGGGCGAACACTCGCCCTTCGACGGCACGATTCTCGAATACACCAATCCGCTCACCGGCGGCCCGGCGATGCCGACGATCGGCGCGATGCTGCAGCGGCTTGCGCCGGGCGAAAAGACGCGCGCCCATCGGCACACCGGAAGCGTCGTCTATCAGGTCGCGAAAGGCCGCGGCGTGTCGGTCGTCGGCGACCGGCGTTTCGAATGGGAGGAAAAAGACATCTTCTGCGTGCCGTCCTGGTGTGCGCACGCGCACGCGAACGCTTCGGACACCGAGGACGCCGTGCTCTTTTCGTTCAACGATTTTCCGGTAATGCGGGCGCTCGCGCTCTGGCGCGAAGAAGCCGTCTGAGGCGCCTCAGACGCGACGCTGCGCGGTCAAGTATCCTACCTGCGCCTCGGACTGCGCGTCGACCTCGTAGCCCGCAGCTCGGAGCAGCGGCAGCAGGGCCGCCGCTCCCCGGTGGTACTCCATGCGGATCTCGCGAGGCGCAAGGTGCGCGAGAAAGCGAGCGTCCGACAGCAGACGGTATTCCGCCCCCTCGCAGTCGAGCTTGAGCAAGCGCACGTTGCGCGGCAGGTGGCGCAACGTGTAATCCACGCCTGCGACAAACCGCAGGGTGTCGTGCTCGGTGCTCTCGCTGCGTTCGCCTTCGCCCAGCCCGACCGGATGCACGATGACCCGCTCGCCGACACCGTTCGCCAACGCATTCTTGCGCAGGAACGCGCAAAAGACCTGTGAAGGCTCGATCGCGTGCACGGTCGCGCCGGCGCGTGCGAACGCGACTGCGGTATCGCCGATGTAGGCGCCGACATCGACGACGACGGCGCCGTCCCAGCGACCGGACTTGGCGCCGTAGACGTCCTCGATCAGGACCTCGCGCAGGTAGTCGGCCTCGTTCCTTGTCCACAGCGGCGAGCAGAACGTGAGGCCGTCAAGGCGAATCCGCTTTTCGTTTTCGAGAAACTCGAATTCGGCTCCGATTCCGTCCAGCCGACAGGCGAAGCGGCAGGAGCGGCCACTGCCGGGCCGAAATCGCGGCGCTGCGGCCCGAAACAAATCGCACCGTCACGGTCGCCGCCCCCGGTCGAACCAGCAAGCGCCATGCAAGTCCGGGATCGACGAGGCGCTCACGAAAAAGAGCGCGCGACTTGCAGTAGAGTCGCACCCGACGGAGGCGATCGCGCAGCGTCAAAGATCGCTGCCGCCGACGATCTGCGGCAGCAGCTCGCTGATGGAGCCGGAAATGACGGCGTCGGCGAGATCGTCCATCGCCGTCCGTCCGGCGTTCAGGATCGCGACGCGCGCCCCCGCCGCCTTCGCCGCAGGGACCATGCCCGCGACCGGGTAGACCTGAAGGGTGGTTCCGACGGCAAGGAGCACCTCGGCTTCCTCCGCGGCGCGCATCGCCCGCTCGATCACCTCGGGAACCAGCGCCTGACCGAAGGAGATCGTGGCGCTTTTCAGGATTCCGCCGCAGGCGCGACAGGGCGGGTCTTCCTCTCCCGCGCGCACGCGCGCGAGCGTCTCGAGCATCGGCCCCTGCCAGCCGCAGCGCATGCACACGACCTTGCGCATCGTGCCGTGCACCTCGATCACCTTGTCCGGCGAGTTGCCCGCCTGCTGGTGAAGCTCGTCGATGTTCTGCGTGACGAGCGCGTGAAGTTTGCCGCGGCGCTCGAGCGCGACGAGCGCGAAGATGCCCCGCGATTCGGCTTCGCGGTCCACGCCGGATGCTCGAGCCGAGAGCGCCAGGAGGCCTTGCGCACCTCCGGATCCGTCATGTAGCAGCGGATGTCGGAAAGCCGCTCGGCGAGCGGGTTTTTCGTCCAGACGCCCTGCGGGCCGCGGAAGTCGGGGATGCCCGAGTCGGTCGAGATGCCTGCGCCGGTGAGCACCACCACGCGACGCGCCTCGTCCACCCAGCGCCGGACCTCGCCGATCATCGTCGCGCCTCGACGCGCGCCATGAATTTCGGCGACGTCTCGCGCAGCCGCTCGTCGGTCATGCGCCCGCTGCGGGTCATGTAGTCGTAGGCGAGACCGAGCGCATCGAAGCGCGCCATGCGCGCCGGAAACTCCTCGTACCACCAGGAACTGCGCTTGGCCGCCGCATGCAGTTTTTCCACCACCGGCCGGCGCTCGGCCTCGAAGATCGCGAGCGCGGCGCGCACGTCCGCGCCCGCCTCGCCGAGCGCCCGGTCGAGCGCGATCGCGTCCTCGAACGCGGCGCGCGTGCCGGAGCCGATCGAAAAGTGCATCGTACGCAGCGCATCGCCGATCAACACCGTGTTGCCCGCGCTCCAGCGCTCGTTCCACAGAAGCGGGAACCGCCGCCAGATCGACTTGTTCGACACGAGCGGCCGGCCGTCGAGATCGGCGGCGAAGACGCGCTCGCAGATCGCGCGCGACTCGGCGTCACTTGCGCGATCGAGCCCGGCGCGGCGCCAGGTCGCTGCGTCGCACTCGACGATGAACGTGCTCATCGTCGGGCTGTAACGGTAGTGGTGGGCGACGAACGCCCCCCACTCGGATTCGCGAAAAGTGAGCGTCAGACATTCGAACGGCAGTTCGACCCCGTACCAGGCGAAGCGGTTTTGCAGCCACTCGATGCGCGTGCCGAAGTCCGCCTCGCGGCTTTTGCGGACCGCGGAGTTCACGCCGTCTGCGCCGACGACGAGGTCGGCTTCGCCGAGGTCCGCGATCGAGGCGACCGTGCGCCCGAAGCTTAGCCGCACGCCGACCTCGCGGCAAAGCGCCTGCAGGAACCGCAGCAACTCGAGCCGCCCGATCGCCGAGAAGCCGTTTCCGTCGATGTCCACACGCTCGCCGCGGTGCACGATCCGCTGGATCGGCCACGATTCCATGCGGGCGACGAGGCTCGCGTGCAGGTCAGGCGCATCGCGCTCGAGGAACGCGAGCGCCCCTTCGGAAAACACCACCCCGAAGCCGAACGTGGCGTCCGGTGCGCTCTGCTCGACCACGTCCACCTGCCACTCGGGAAAGCGGCGCTTGACGAGAAGCGAAAAGAGCAGCCCGGCCGGGCCTGCACCTGCCACTGCGATCCGCACTCCGCTATTCTACGGCGCATGATAAACGCGGCCGCGGCCGGCACGGTGAAGCTCGGAGACCTCACGGTGAACCGGCTAGGATTCGGCGCGATGCGCGTCTGCGGGCCTCAGGTCTGGGGACCGCCGAAAGACCGCGCGGCCGCGCACGCGCTCTTTCGCCGCGCGCTCGAACTCGGCGTGAACTTCTTCGACACCGCCGACAGCTACGGCCCGCATGTGGACGAAGAACTGATCGCCGAGGCGCTCTATCCCTATCCGGCCGGCCTGGTGATCGGCACCAAAGGGGGCTTGCTCAGGCCCCGGCCTTCGGCCTGGGAACCCTGCGGCACGCCCGAGCACCTGCGCCGCGCGATCGAAGGGAGTCTGCGGCGGCTGCGGCTCGACTGCATCGACCTCTATCAGCTGCACGCGCCCGATCCGCGTGTGCCGTTCGAGGACTCGGTCGGCGCGCTCGCCGACGCCCAGCGCGCGGGCAAGATCCGCCACGTCGGGCTCTCAAACGTCACGGTGCGGGAGTTGGAGGCGGCGCGCCGCATCTGCCCGATCGTCTCGGTGCAGAACGAGTACAACCTCGGCAACCGGGCCTCGGAGGAGGTGCTTTCCGCCTGCGAGCGGCTCGGCATCGCGTTTCTGCCCTGGTATCCGCTCGGCGCCGGTGCCGTGCTCCGGCGGCCGAACGTGAAGCGGGTCGCGGCGCGCCGCGGCGCGAGCCCGGCGCAGGTCGCGCTCGCGTGGCTGCTCGCGCGCTCGCCGGCGATGCTGCCGATTCCCGGCACCGCGAGCCTCGCGCACCTGGAAGAAAACGTCGCGGCGGCGGCGCTGCGGCTCGCAGCCGAAGACCTCGCCGAGCTCGGCTGACGGCGACGCCGCTACCCGGTGTCGCCTTGTCGCGCCTTCGCCTGCGCGGCGATCGCCGCCTCGTCCTCGCGCAGCGTGCGCGCGAACTGGTCGCGCAGCTCGTTCGACACCGACACGTGCGCATCCGGCGCGCTGCGGTGGACTTCGTAGAGCTTGGCGAGCACTTCCTCGTCGTGTCGCGCGAAGCTCCGAGCCGCGCGTTTGGCGCGCTCCGGGTCGCCGCTCACGGCGGCGAGCGCCGCCCGCCCCAGTTCCAGCGCCGACTCGAATGTCTCGCGCTCGATGATCTCGACGCCGAGGTCGCGCAGCTCGAACAGGTGCCGCATGTCGCGCGCGCGGGCGATGATTTTCAGGTTCGGAAAATGCCGGATCGCAGTGCGCGCAAGCCGCGTGGTCGCCGCCGGATCGTCGAGCGCGATGACGAGAAAATCGGCTTCGGCCGCCCCCGCCGCCTGCAGAAGGTCGAGGCGCGTCGCGTCGCCGTAGAACACGCGAAAACCGAAGCGCCGGCACTGCTCGACATGGTCGGGGTCGTCGTCGAGGATCGTCGGCTCGTAGCCGCTCGCGTGAAGCAGTCGCGCGACCACCTGACCGACCCGCCCGAGCCCGGCGATGATGACCTTCGCCGGCTCCGGACGCTCCGCTGCGCGCGCCTCGACGGGCGCAAAGCGCGGCGCGAGCACCCGGTCGTGGAACACGAGAAGCAGCGGCGTAGCGAGCATCGAAAGCGCCACGGCGAGCGTGATCGCCTGTGCGGTCGGCGCCGGCATCACGCCTTGCTGCACTGCGAGCGTGAGGATGACGAAGGCGAACTCGCCGCCCTGGGCGAGAAGAAGCACGAAGAGCGGGCGCTCGTCCGGCGGCAGGTTCGCTGCGCGCGCGATCGCCCAGAGCACCGCGCTCTTCAGCGCGAACAGCCCGACGATCAGCCCGAGGATCGCGAGCGGTCGCGCCGCGAGCTGGGCGAAATCCACGCCCATGCCGACGGTGATGAAAAAGAGCCCGAGAAGCAGCCCCTTGAAGGGTTCGACCGCCGCTTCGATCTCGTGGCGGTACTCGGACTCGGCGAGCAGCACGCCGGCGAGGAAAGTCCCGAGCGCCATCGAGAGTCCCGCGGATTCGAATCCCCAGGCAATGCCGAGCACGAGCGCGAGCGCGAACGCGGTGAAGATCTCGCGCTGGCGCAGCCGCGCGATGTAGCGGAACACGGGCCGAGCGAGGAAGTGGCCCCCCACCAGCGTGGCGGCGATTACCGCCGCGGCGAACGCGACCGCGCTCGCGGAAAAGCTCGCCGTGGAACCTCCGGTGCCGAGCAGGGCGAGCGCCGCGAGCATCGGGATCACCGCGATGTCCTGGAAGAGCAGAATCGCGAACGCCGCCTGGCCTCCCTGCGTCCGGAGCGCCCCGCGCTCGGTGAGCGGCGCGAGCGCAAGCGCGGTCGAGGAAAGCGCGAGCGCCATGCCGGCCACCAATCCTACCTGCAGGTCCACGCCGAGCGCCCAGGCGGCGGCGACGATGAGGGCGATCGAGCCGACGACCTGCGATATGCCGAGCGTCGCGAGGCGCACGCGCATCTGCCACAAGCGCCTCGGCTCGAGCTCGAGACCGATCACGAAGAGCAGGAACACGACGCCCAGCTCGGCGAGCGGGCGGACATCCTCGACGCGCTCGACGAGCCGCAGGCCGAACGGCCCGATCGCGATGCCGGCGAGCAGGTAGCCGGCGACCGCGCCGAGCCCGAGCCGGTGCGAGACGACGACGGCGAGCACCGCCGAGCCGAGAAAGACCACGCTCTGGACGAGAAGGGCGCTGCCGTGCTCCATCGCGCCCGGATCGTAATGGAATCCGCGCCGCACCGCGGGCGCGGCGCTCAGAGCTCGGCTTCTTCCTCGAACGCGGAAAACCGCACCGGCAGGATCTCGCGCATCGCGATGCGCCCGTCTGCGGATTTTTCGACGAGCATCAGCTGCTGACTGTCGGGCAGGCCCGCCGGGATCACCATCCGCCCGCCGGGCTTGAGCTGGGCAAGCAGCGGCGGCGGCACGAGTTGCGGCGCCGCAGTGACGATGATCTTGTCGAACGGCGCCTGCTCCGGCCAGCCGTAGTAGCCGTTCGCCACCCGGATCTCGACGCCGCGAACCCCCGCCGCCTTCAGCCGCCGCGCTGCCTGCTCGGCGAGTTCGGCGATGATCTCGACGCTATAGACGCGCGCGACGAGCTTCGCCAGCACCGCCGCTTGATAGCCCAGCCCGGAGCCGACCTCCAGCACCCGGTCCTGAGGCTGCGGCTCGAGCAGATCGGTCATCAGCGCGACGATGAACGGCTGCGAGATGGTCTTTCCGAAGCCGATCGGCAGCGGCTGATCGAGGTAGGCGAACCGGCGGATCTCGACCGGCACGAAGCGGTGGCGCGGCACGCTCGCGATCGCCGCCATCACGCGTTCATCCAGCGCGCTCTTTCCGATGCGCGCCTGCGCGAGCGTCGTGTGCGCCGCGATGTCGGCGAGCATCCGCTCGCGATCGGCGGCGAATTCTGTCTCGTCCGCGACGGCCATCGCCTACCCGGGCGCGATCGCGAGTAATCGGGCGCGGACGTCCTCGGGCCAGGGCACCGCGCGGCGCGCTGCGGTGTCGAAGCAGACCTCGACCGTCTTCTGCGTCGCGCAATGGGTCATCGTATCCGCTTCGTACATGCGCATCTCGTGGCTGAAGCTCTTCGTGCCGACGCGGGTGACCGCGCCGCGGACGAGGATCAGCTGCCCCGCCCGCAGCTCGTGCAGGAAATCGATGGTGAGCGTCGCCGCCACCGTGCCGAGGCCGCGCGAGCGGATGTCGGCGAGCGAGAGCCCCGCCATCCGGGGGAAGTGCCAGCCGGCGTCGTCGAAGAACGCCGCGTAGTGGCGAACGTTCAGGTGCCCGTAGACGTCGCACTGCGCCGGCATCACGATGCCGCGCCAGAGGTCGAACCATTTTTCCATGGCCGTCAGTATCGCGCGTTTCCGGGGGTGCGGGAAAGGGGATCGCCTCGCGCACGTTGGCGAGCCCGGCCGCGTAGGCGAGCGTGCGCTCGAGGCCCAGCCCGAACCCCGCGTGCGGCACCGTGCCGTAGCGGCGCAGATCCCGGTACCAGTCGTACGCCTCGCGCCGGATGCCGAGCTCCGCCATCCGGGCATCTAGCACCGCGAGCCGTTCCTCGCGCTGGCTGCCGCCGATGATCTCGCCGATTCCGGGGGCAAGCACGTCCATCGCCGCGACGGTGCGGCCGTCGTCGTTCAGCCGCATGTAGAACGCCTTGATCTCCTTCGGGTAGTTCATCACGATCACCGGCCTGCGCGCGTATTTTTCGGTGAGCCAGCGCTCGTGTTCGGACTGAAGGTCCGCGCCCCAGCGCACCGGGAACTCGAAGCGCTCGCCCGAGCGCGCGAGCGCCGCGATCGCCTCGCCGTAGTCCATGCGCGCGAACTCTGCGCCGACGATTGCCTCGAGCTTCGCGATCAACCCCTTCTCCATGCGCTCGTCGAGGAACGCGAGGTCTTCGGCGCAGGTCTCGAGCAGCGTGCGGAACACGTGCTTGAGGAGGCCCTCGGCGAGCGCGGCGTTTTCGGCGAGGTCCGCGAACGCGACCTCCGGCTCGACCATCCAGAATTCGGCGAGGTGCCGGCTGGTGTTCGAATTTTCGGCGCGGAACGTCGGCCCGAACGTGTAGACCTTCGAGAACGCGAGGCAATAGGCTTCGACGTTCAGCTGCCCCGAGACCGTGAGATACGCCTCGCGGCCGAAGAAGTCCTGCGTGAAGTCCACGCCGCCGTCCGGCCGGCGCGGCAGGTTGGCGAGGTCGAGCGTCGAGACGCGCAAGAGCGCCCCGGCGCCTTCGGCGTCCGAGGACGTGATGATCGGCGTGTTCACCCAGAAAAAGCCGCGCTCGTCGAAGAACCGGTGAATCGCCATCGCGAGCGCATGGCGCACGCGGGTCACCGCGCCGATCAGGTTCGTGCGCGGCCGCAGGTGCGCCACCTCGCGCAGGAATTCGAGCGTATGGGGCTTCGGCTGGATCGGATAGGTGTCGGGATCCTCGACCCAGCCGACGACACGCACGCGCGCTGCCTGCATCTCGTAGCGCTGGCCCTTGGCGGGCGAGGCGACGATCGGGCCCTCGGCCTCGATCGCACAGCCCGAGGTGAGCCGTTGGATCTCGGCAGCGTAATTGGGAAGCGTGCGCGCCGCGACGACCTGAAGCGGCGCGAGGCAGGACCCGTCGGAAAGGTGGATGAACGAAAGCCCCGCCTTGGAGTCGCGCCGGGTGCGAACCCAACCCTGAACGAGCACCGGCTCGCCCGCGGGCGCCGCCCCCGCGAGCACGTCTTTCACGCTCATACGCCTTGCCATGCGCCAAGTGTAAACTTGCGGGCAGAGGAATCCGTATGCCGATCTACGAATACGCCTGCCGAAGCTGCGGCAAAGAGTTCGAGACGCTCGTGCGCGGAAGCGCCGCCCCGGAGTGTCCCGCCTGCGGCGCGACCGACCTCGAAAAAAAGCTCTCGGTCTTCGCGACGGCCTCAGCGACCGAGACCGCGTCGGCTGCGGCCGGGCCGTGCGGCACCTGCGGGCACCCGGACGGTCCCGGCGCCTGCGCCTTCAACTGAGGCCGGGGCGGCTCGCCGGGAAGATAACGCGCGGTGCGCAGCCGCACCGCGCGCATGTCGTCGCCGCGCAGTTCCCGAAGCGCGTAGCCGACGAAATCGTCGGCCACGTCTTTTCGCCAGTAAAGGTCGAAGTCGGTGTTGTCCATCGGCTTTGCGCGCGAGGCGACGATCGCCGCGGCCTCGGCGATCGCCTCGTCGGTGAGCCTTTTCCCGGCGAGGAACGCCGCGGCCTTTTCGACGAGGAACGGGCGCGAGGCGGCGGCGCCGAGCGCGATCCGTGCCTCGAGCACCGAACCGTCGGGCGCGAATCTCGCCGCCGCGGCGACCCCCAACACCGGAAAGTCGAACGCGCCGCGGCGCCGCAGCTTCCAGTACGTGCTCTTCCAGCCGCGGTCCGGAACGATCACCTCGGTGAGCACCTCGTCGGGCCGGCGCGCGAGGTAGTCGATGCCGTCGTTGCGATAGAGGTCTTCGAGCGCGATTTCGCGTTCGCCCGCTGTGCCGACGAGCCGCACGCGCGCCCCGAGCGCGATCAACGCCGGCGCCGTGTCGGTGGAGGACACCGCGACGCAACGCTTGCTCGCGGTCGCGACCCAGCAGGTCACGCCGTCCTTCTTCAGACAGAAGTCGATCGCCCGGCGCCATTCGTAGGTCTGGTTGTAGTAAGTGCAGCGCGTATCGAGACACAGGTTTCCGCCGAGCGTTCCCATGTTCCTGAGGTGCACCGTCGCCACCTGCGCCGCCGCCTGCCGAAGCCCGGTCGGGATGCTCGGTTCGCGCAGCACCTCGGTGAGCGTCAGGCCCGCCCCGAGCGTGAGCGCCGCGCCGTTCGAGACCTTTTTCAGCCCTTCCACCCGCCGCAACGACACGAGCATGCGCGGCGTCTGGTGGCGCCGCTTCATGTTCGGAAGGATATCGGTGCCGCCCGCGACCAGCATCGCTTCGGGGCCTTCGGCAGCGAGGATCGCGGCGGCTTCCGCGACCGAGCGCGGTGCGCGGTATTCAAACCACGGCAGCCGCATCATGGCGCTTTGCCTCTCCGCCGTCGCCCCCCTCCCACGGAGGCGGCACGACCACCGGTTTCGGATACGGCACCGCCGGGAACGCCTCGGGACCGATCCTCGGGTTCTTCCCTTGCGCCTTCAGTTCGAGCGCCCGCAGCACCTTGTCGGGCGTGATCGGAAGCTCGTCGATGCGTACGCCCACCGCATCGTAGACCGCATTCGCGAGCGCTGGCGGCACCGGCAGCAGCGGTCCCTGACCGACCTCTTTCGCGCCGAACGGGCAGCTCGGGTCCGGTTCCTCGACGAAGATCGTTTCCACCTCCGGCATGTCGAGCGAGGTCGGACTCTTGTATTCGAGCATCGACGGGATGCGGTGAACGAGCGCGTCGGAGAGCTTCGGCGGAAGACGCCGGAACGCCTGCTCCTCCATCAACGCCTCGGCAAGGCCCATGTAGACGCTGCCCACCACCTGCCCGCGCGCAAGCACCGGATTGACGACGCGGCCGATGTCGTGCGCGATCCAGATCTTCGGAACCGAAATCCAGCCGGTGGCGCGGTCCACCTCCACCTCGACCACGCAGGCCGAGTACGAATACGCAGGCGAGGGGCCGACGCCCGCGCCTTTGTACTTGCCCGCGGGCTTCGGCGGGGTATAGGAACCCGTCGCGGCGAGCGTGCCGAACTTCGCTTCCGCAAGCTCCACCGCCTCCCGGAACGCCATCGCCTTCGACGGCTCGCCCGCGACGGACACTCGCCCGTTCGCGAACGCGACGCGGTGCGGGGCGACGCCGAGCTCTTCGGCGGCGGCCTCGGCGATCCTCGCTTTCAGCTGTTCCGCCGCGCGCAGGGCGGCATTGCCCATCATGACGGTGACGCGGCTGGAGTACGAGCCGAGGTCGACCGGAGTGAGACCGGTATCGCCGGTGACGACCCGGACGTCGTCCGGCGAGATGCCGAGCACCTCGGCGACGATCGCGGCGAGCACGTCGTCGGAGCCCTGCCCGACCTCGGTCGCGCCGCAGAACGCGGTCACCTGGCCGCTGCGGTCGGCGAGAAGCTGAACGCCCGAGTGCGGCAGCTTGTTCCAGTAGATCGGCAGCCCCGCACCGCACATGTACGCGCTGCAGGCGATGCCGACGCCGCGGCCCTCGGGGAGCTTGCGGAACTTCTCTTTCCAGCCGGAGCGCTCGACCACCTGCCGGATGCACTCGGCAAGCCCGGTCGAGCCGATCCGGAGCCAATTCGCGGTGAGCGAATCGGGTTTCACCGCGATGCGCAGGCGAAGCTCCGCCGGATCGAGCCCGAGCTTTTCCGCGATCTTGTCGAGCTGCACCTCCTGGCCGAAGCGCGGCTGCGGCGTGCCGTGCCCGCGCTTCGGACCGCAGGGCGGCTTGTTGGTGAAAACGCGGCAGGCCTCGAACTTGAAGCGCGGAAGCTCGTACGTCGTCGGCGTCAGCACCCCGGTATAGAAAGTGCTCGCCGGCCCGTGCGAGCCGTAGGCGCCGCCGTCCAAGAGCGTCTGAAGGTGCAGGCCGGTCAGCCTCCCCCTCCTTCGTCACGCCGGTACGAAATCGCATCAACACCGGATGCCGACCGCGATGAAGGTAGAAGACTTCCTCGCGGTTGAGGCAGATCTTGACCGGGCGACCGAGGGCGAGCGCCGCTTTTGCGACCACCATCTCGTGGTTCGCGGGGTCGCATTTGCCGCCGAAGCCGCCGCCGTTGGGCATCGCGACCACGCGCACCTTCGAGGCCGGAAGCTGAAGCACGCGTGCAAGCTGCCGGTGGAGATAGTGCGGGTTCTGCGTGCTCGAATAGAGCACCACCCCGCCCTCGCCTTCGGGGGCGGCGAGCGCCGCATGCTGCTCGATCGCAAGATGCGTGCTGCCTTCGTAAAAGAACACGTCCTCGAAGACGAGATCGGCGTGCGCGAGCGCCTCCTCGACGTCGCCGAACTCGTAGGCCTGCAAGCGGTGGATGTTCCCCTGCGGGCCATAGTCGTGGATGCGCGGCGCCGACGCAGCGAGGGCCTCGGCAGGGCTCGCGATCGTCGCAAGCGGCCGGTACTTCACTTCGATGTGCGCGAGCGCCTCGGCGCAGGTCTGCTCGTCGCGCGCGACGACCGCCGCGACCGGGTCCCCGACGTAGCGGACTTTTCCGCGCGCAAGCGGATACTCGTCCTGCGCGACCGGCATGATGCCGAAGGAAACCGGAAACGCCTCGCCCGTGAGGACGAGGTACACGCCGGAAAGCGCGGCGGCGCGCGAGACGTCCACCGAGAGGATCTCGGCGTGCGGGTGCGGCGAGCGGAGCAGCCGGCAGTGCGCCATGCGCGGGAGCGCCAGGTCGTCGGCAAAGCGCGTCTGGCCGGTGACCTTGTTGCGCGCGTCCACGCGCCGGCGCGGCTTGCCGATGACGTTCACGCGGGCTCCCGCATGCGGCGCGCCGCCGCCTCGATCGCCTCGACGATCTGCGCGTAGCCGGTGCAGCGGCAGAGGTTGCCGGAGATCGCCTCGCGGATGCGCTCGCGCGAGGGCGCGGCTTCGCGCTCGAGCAGCGCCTTCGCCGTCATCAGCATCCCGGGCGTGCAATAACCGCACTGCGCGGCCCCGAGGTCGGCGAACGCCGCCTGGAGCGGATGGAGCGTGCCGCCCTGCGCGAGCCCTTCGACGGTCTCTACGCTCCGCCCCTCGCACTCGAGCGCGAGCACGAGGCAGGCGAGCTGCGGCTCGCCGTCGACGAGTACCGCGCAGGCGCCGCACTCGCCCAGTTCGCAGCCGTGCTTGGTTCCGGTGAGCCCGAGGTCCTCGCGCAGCACTTCGAGCAGCGTCTTGTAAGGCGCGAACGCAACCTCGACCTCCTCGCCGTTCACGCGCAGGCGCAACTGCACGTTGCGCCGCAGCAGCTCTCGATTCCTCGCGGCGGCCATTTGTTTGGGCCCCAAACAATTCGCCTGCGGCGACTGTACACCATACAATCGCGGCATGAAAGTGTTTCAGATCCAGGACGACTGGGGGTTCGAGAACCTGCGCCTCGCCACCCGACCCGATCCGAAGCCCGGGCCCGGCGAGGTGCTGCTCAGAATGAAAGCCGCCTCGCTCAACTACCGCGACCTGGTGGTGCCCAACCGCGGTTACGGTTCTTTTACCGGGACGCTGCCGCTCATTGTGCTGTCCGACGGGGTCGGCGAGGTGATCGAATGCGGCGCGGGCGTCGGCCGCGTCAGGATCGGCGACCGCGTCTGCCCGCTTTTCAATCAGGGCTGGATCGGCGGCGAGCCCTCGCTCGAGCGGCTGACGAAGACGCTCGGCGGGCCGCTCGACGGCACGATGGCCGAATACATGGTGCTGCCCGAGGAGGGCGTCGCGCGCGTTCCGGAGCACCTCACCGACGAACAGGCGGCCACCTTGCCCTGCGCGGCGCTCACCGCCTGGAGCGCGCTCGTCACTTACGGCGGCGTCGGGCCCGGCTCGCGGGTGCTCGTGCAGGGCACGGGCGGGGTGGCGCTCTTTGCGCTTCAGTTCGCGAAGCTGCTCGGTGCGCACGTCACCGTGATTTCCTCGAGCGACGAGAAGATCGCGCGCGCGAGGCAGCTCGGCGCCGACGCGGCGATCAACTATTCGACGACGCCCGAGTGGTACCGCGCGACGCGCGAGATCACCGGCGGGCGCGGCTACGACCACATCGTGGAACTGGGCGGCGAGAAGACGCTCGAGCAGTCGCTGCGATGCATCCGACCGGGCGGCACGCTCTCGATGATCGGCGTGCTCTCGGGCGGCCGGCTCGCGGCGCCGCTTGGCCTGGTGGTGACGCGCCAAGTGCGCCTTCAGGGCATCACCGTCGGCCACCGCGACGGCTTCGAAGCGATGACGCGGGCGATCGCCCAGCACCGGCTGGAGCCGGTGGTCGATCGGGTCTTCGCGTTCGAAGAGCTGAAGGAGGCGATGGCCTACCTGAAAAGCGGCAGGCACTTCGGCAAGATCTGCATCCGTCATGGCTGAACACGAACGCCGGGCGATGGCGATGCCCTGCCGCCCGCCGCGAGGCGCCCGCGACGCCTTCAGCTCTGCCGCAGCTTGAAGCGCTGGATCTTGCCGGTCGCGGTTTTCGGCAGCTCCGGGACGAACTCGATCCAGCGGGGATACTTGTAGGGAGCAAGGCGCGACTTGACGAACGCCTGAAGCTCCTCGGCCGTCGCCTCGCGCCCGGGCTTGAGCACGACGAAAGCCTTCGGTTTGACGAGCTTTTGCTCGTCCTCTTTCCGATCACGGCGGCCTCGAGCACCGCCTCGTGCGCGGCGAGCGCGGCTTCCACCTCGGCGGGCGAAACCCAGATGCCCGACACCTTCAGCATGTCGTCGGTGCGACCGCCGTACACGTAGTAGCCGTCGGCGTCCTGAAGATACTTGTCGCCGCTTCGCGTCCACTCGCCGAGGAACGTGGTGCGGCTCTTTTCGCGGTTGTTCCAGTAGAGGTTCGCCGCCGTCGGGCCCTTGATCAGCAGCTCGCCGAGCTCGCCCGGAGGCACGGGGTTGCCCTGCTCGTCGACCAGCTTCAGCTCGTAGCCGGGCACCGGTTTTCCCGTGGTGCCGTAGCGCACGTCGCCCGGCCGATTGGAGAGGAAGATGTGCAGCATCTCGGTCGAGCCGATGCCGTCGAGGATCTCGACGCCGGTGCGCTCCTTGAAGCGCTGCCCGATGTGCGGCGGCAGCGCCTCGCCCGCCGACACGCAATGCCGCAGCGCGAGCTGCTCGCGCACCGGGAAGGCGGGACTGGCGAGCATCGCGGCGTAGAGCGTCGGTACACCGAAGAAAAGCGTCGGCCGGTGCTCGATCATCCGCTTGAAGACCGCCTCCGGGGTCGGCCGCTCGGCCATGAGCACGGTGGTCGCGCCGACGGTGAGCGGAAACGAGAGCGAATTGCCGAGCCCGTAGGCGAAAAAGAGCTTCGCCGCCGAGAAAACCACGTCGCTTTCGTTCATGCCGAGCACGCCCTTCGCGTAGAGTTCCGCGGTGTAGCGCATGCTCGACTGCACGTGCACGGTGCCCTTCGGCGCGCCGGTCGAACCGGACGAATAGAGCCAGAAGCAGGGGTCGTCGCGCGTCGTCGGCGCGGGCTCGAGCTCCGGGCTCGCCTGCGCGAGCAACGGCGCGAGCGGCGTGCGGATCACGTGCTTCAGGAAGCGCAACCGCGCGAGAAACGGCTCGAACTGCGCAAGGAGCGCCGGCGAAACCGACGAGCGCCTTCGCCCGGCTGTCGGCGAGCATGTATTCGTAATCCGTCGGCGTCAGCAGGGTGTTCGCCGCGATCGGCACCAAGCCGGCGCGGATCGCGCCGAGGAACGCGACCGGCCAGTCGATCGAGTCGTGCAACGCGATGAGGACGCGGTCCTCCATCTGCAGGCCGAGCGAGAGCAGATGGTTTCCGAAGCGGTTGACGCGCTCGGCCAGTTCGCCGAACGTGCATCGGCCGCTGTCGTCCACGTAGGCGATCTTGTCGCGGCGGCCCGCTCTGAGGTTGCCGCCGACGAGGTCTTCGGCGGCGTTGTACTCGCGCGGCAGCTGCGGCAGGGTCATGCGCTTCCTCCTCCGTTGTCGCTTGGATCCCTTCAGGCGCGGGGCGCGCCCGCGTCCTCGCGCTCCAGTGCCTGCCTGACGAGCCCGAGCCATTCGGTGCCCCAGGCGGCGGCGGTCTCCTCCGGCAGTATGCCCGAGGAGGCGTCGTGCTGCACCCGCTCGCCGATACGGCGTGCACCGAGCTCCGCGAGTAGCTCGTCGAAGCGCTTGCCGCCGAAATTGAACGTCTCGGCGTAGGTGCGGTCCCCGAGCCCGAACACGCCGTAGCGCACGCGGGAAAGGTCCGGGCGCTTCGCCTTCAGTTCCTCGTAGAGCGCGCGCGCGTTGTCCGGCACATCCCCCTGTCCGTAGGTCGAGGTGCAGATGAGGAACACGCCCTCGCGCGCAAAAACCGAGGCGTCGACGCGGTCCATCATCAGGGTCTCGACCTGCGTCTCGCCGTCGTCCCAGGCGAGTTCCAGTTCCTGGGCGACGAGCTGCGCCGTCCCGGTCATCGTGCCGACGAGGATGAAGATCTTGACCGCCATGGACGATGCAAACTATAATGCAGCAAAGATTATGCGTCAAGCAACATATTTCATGACGCGGGCGCAGCGATGAACGCGCCGCACCCGCGTCCGGAAGCGCTTTACCTCGCGCAGCTCGGCGAGCGTGTGCGCGCCTGGCGCGCCGATCAGGGCATGACGCGCCGGCGTCTCGCCGCCGTCTCCGGCGTCTCCGAGCGCTACCTCGCGCAGCTCGAGGCCGGCCGCGGCAACGTGTCGATACTGCTGCTGCGCCGCATCGCCCGCGCGATGGAGGTCCCGGTCGAGTTCCTCGTGCGCGAGCGCGATGGCAGTGCGCGGCACGCGCGCGTCGCACTCGTCGGCGTGCGCGGCGCGGGCAAGTCCACCCTCGGCGAAAAGCTCGCCCGTTCGCTCGGCGTGCCCTTCGTCGAGCTCGACCGCGAGGTCGAGCGCGAAGCCGGAGCGGCGCTCGCCGACGTGTTCGCGATATACGGCCAGGAGGGCTTTCGCCGCTTCGAGCGCCAGGCGCTCGCGCGCGTGCTGAAAGAGCTTCCGCGCGCGGTGATCGCCGCGGGCGGCGGAATCGTCAACGACCCCGAAACCTGGCGTATCCTGCGCGAACACTGTTTCTGCGTGTGGCTGAAGGCGAGCGCCGAGGAGCACATGAAGCGCGTGATGGACCAAGGCGACCTGCGCCCCTTCCGCGGCCGCACCGCGGCGCTCGACGAGATCCGGCGCTTGCTCGCCGAACGCGAGCCGCTCTATGCGTGCGCGGACGCCGCGATCGACACTTCCGGGCGCCCGGTGCAGGCAAGCCTCGCCGAGCTGCGCGCCCTGCTCGCTAAGGAGCTCACATGACCGATCTCTCGCAACCGGCTCTGCGCGTCAGTTTCGAAACCCACCCCGCGCGCTACCTGCACTGGAAGCTTTCGTTCGACGGGCCGGTGGCGACGCTCGCGCTCGATGTCGCCGAAGACAAGGGCCTTGCGCCCGGCTACCGGTTGAAGCTCAATTCCTACGACCTCGGGGTGGACATCGAACTCGCCGACGCGCTCAACCGCATCCGCTTCGAGCATCCCGAGGTGAAGGCGGTGGTCATCACGAGCGCGAAAAGCCGCATGTTCTGCTCGGGCGCGAACATCTACATGCTCGGCCAGTCGACGCACGCGTGGAAAGTGAACTTCTGCAAGTTCACGAACGAGACGCGAAACGGCATCGAGGATGCGAGCCGCCACTCGGGGCTGAAGTTCCTCGCGGCGCTGAACGGCACCACCGCCGGCGGCGGCTACGAGCTCGCCCTCGCCTGCGACGAGATCGTGATGGTGGACGACCGCTCGAGCACCGTGAGCCTGCCCGAGGTGCCGCTCCTCGGCGTGCTTCCCGGCACCGGCGGGCTTACGCGCCTGACCGACAAGCGCCGCATCCGGCGTGACCTCGCTGACGTCTTCTGCACCACCGCCGAGGGGGTGCGGGCCGACCGGGCAAGGGAGTGGGGGCTCGTCGATCACATCGCGAAGCCGCAGCAGTTCGCGGAGCTGGTGAGGACGCGGGCGCTCGCGCTCGCCGAGCACTCCGATCGGCCGGGGGGCGCGGGGGTCGCGCTCACCCCGCTCGAGCCGAGGCTCGTGGAGGTGAAAATCGACGCCGCGGCGCGGCGCGCCGAGATCGCGGTCGCCGGCCCGACGCGCGAGGACCTCGCGGTGCGGCGCGAGGCGGGTTGGTATCCGCTGCAGCTTGCGCGCGAGCTGGACGCCGCGATCCTCGACCTGCGCCACAACCATCTCGACATCGGCCTGTGGGTGCTGAGGACAAAGGGCGAGATCGAGACGGCGCTCGCGCTGGATGGCGTGCTCGAGGCGAACGCCGGCGACTGGTTCGTACGCGAGACGATCGGATATCTGCGCCGGACGCTCGCGCGGCTGGAAGTCTCCTCGCGCTCGATCTTCGCCGTGATCGAACCGGGCTCCTGCTTCGCCGGCACGCTCGCGGAACTGGCGCTAGCCGCCGACCGCAGCTACATGCTGGAGGCGAAGGACGGGCCGGCGATCGCGCTCTCGCCGCTCAACTTCGGGACGTATCCGACGGTGAGCGGCGCGACGCGGCTGGAGGCGCGGTTCTGCGGCGAGCGCGAGCCGGTCGAAGCGGCGCGCCAGGTGATCGGCCAGCGCCTGGATGCGCGCGATGCGCGCGCGCTCGGGCTGGTCACTTTCACGCCGGACGACATCGACTGGGAAGAGGAAGTACGGATCGCGCTCGAAGAACGCGCAAGTCTCTCGCCCGACGCGCTCACCGGCATGGAAGCGTCGCTTCGCTTTCCGGTGCACGAGAACATGGCGACGCGCATCTTCGGGCGGCTCTCCGCCTGGCAGAACTGGATCTTCAACCGCCCGAACGCCGTCGGCGAAGCCGGGGCGCTCAAGGTCTACGGCACCGGAGCGAAGGCGAAATTCAACTGGGAAAGGGTCTAGGCATGACCGCCGTCAACTACACCGAGAAAATCCCGAACAACGTCAACCTCGCGAGCGACCGCACCCTGCAGCGGGCGCTCGAGCACTGGCAGCCGAAGTTCCTGCAGTGGTGGCACGAGCTGGGACCGACCGATTTCGAGAGCGCGGAAGTCTATCTGCGCACCGCGGTCTCGGTGGACGCGAAAGGCTGGGCGCAGTACGGCTATGTGCGCATGCCGGAATACCGCTGGGGGATCTTCCTCGCCGATCCGGTGCCCGATCGCCGCATCGGCTTCGGCGACGCGATGGGCCAGCCCGTCTGGCAGCAGGTGCCCGGCGAATACCGCTCGCAGCTGCGGCGGCTGATCGTGACGCAGGGCGACACCGAGCCCGCCTCGGTCGAGCAGCAGCGCCTGCTCGGGCGCACCTGCCCCTCGCTCTACGATCTGAGAAACCTCTTTCAGGTGAACGTCGAGGAAGGCCGGCACCTGTGGGCGATGGTGTACCTGCTTCATGCCTACTTCGGTCGCGACGGGCGGGAAGAAGCCGAAGAGCTGCTCGCGCGCCACTCGGGCGACGCCAACAAGCCGAGGATCCTCAGCACCTTCAACGAGCCGATCTCGGACTGGCTGTCGTTCTACTGCTTCACCTACTTCACCGACCGCGACGGCAAGTACCAGCTGAAGAGCCTCGCCGAAAGCGCGTTCGATCCGCTGTCGCGCACCTGCCGCTTCATGCTCACCGAGGAAGCGCACCACATGTTCGTCGGCGAGACCGGCATCGGCCGCGTGATCCGAAGAACGCTCGAGGTGATGAAGGAACTGGGAACCGACGATCCGGCGCGCATCCGCGCCGCCGGCGCGATCGAGCTGCCGTTGGTGCAGAAATACCTCAACTTCTGGTGCTCGTCCTCGCTCGACCTGTTCGGCTCGGAGATTTCGTCGAACGCCGCGTTCAACTTCGCGAGCGGCATGAAGGGTCGCCCGGACGAGAGCCAGTACGAAGACCACGTGCTGCGCGACACGACGCTTCGTCTGCCGACTCCCGAGGGCGAGCAGGAAGTGCCCGCGCGCAACGCGATCAACGAGATGATGCGCGACTCCTACCTCAAGGACTGCGAGATCGGCCTGAAGCGCTGGAACCGCATGATCGAGCGCGCTGGCTACCCGGAGCTTCAGCTCTCGCTCCCCTCGCCGCATTTCCGCCGCGCGATCGGTCTGTGGGCCGGGCAGCCGGTCGACCCGAGGGGCAATCTCGTCCCGCGCGAGGAGTACGAGCGGCGGCTCGCCGACTGGATCCCGTCGGCCGAAGACCGCGCGTTCGTGCACAGCCTCATGAAACCGGTGACCGAGCCGGGCAAGATGGCCGCCTGGATCGCGCCGCCCGAGCGCGGCATCAACAACCAGCCTGTGGAGTTCGAGTACGTCCGCCTTCACTAAAAGCGAACTGGCCGACTTCCTCAACCGCATGCTCGAAGCCGAGCGCGCGGGCGCGAAAGCGCTCGTCGTGTTCATGGACGAGCACGACCGCAGAAGCGACGCCTGGAACACGCTGCGGCGGGTTCAGGCCGACGAAGCGCACAACTGCGCGCTGATCGGCAAGTTGCTCGACCGCGAAGGCGTCGCGCACAGCCACGCGACCGGCGAGTTCTACGCCAAGGCGGTCGCGGTGCGCGGACGCCGCGCCCGCATCGAGTTCCTGATCCGCGGCCTCGGTTGGGCGGTCAAGCGCTTCGAGGAAGCGTTGCCGCGGCTCGATCCGGAGGCGCGCGCGGTATTCGAGCGGATGCGCGACTCGCACCTGCGCAGCATCGCGGCATGCCGCGCGGTGGCCGAATCGCTGTCGGATTGAGCGCGACGGCGGCGATCTTCGCCGCGACCGCGAGCGCCTGCGAGTCGCCGGCCACGGACCCGGCCGTGTACCGACGGCTCGTCGCGCGCGTGAAGTACCTGCCCGATGTCGAGGCGTGGGCGGCGCGCGAGGCGCGCGAGGGCGCGGTCGTGCAATTCCTGCTGCACCTCGACGCCCCGCAGCGTCGCGCCGGCCAGTGCTACTGGACCGTCGAGGTGCGCGCCGGCGATCGGCTCTGGCGACGCTACCTCGTCGCCACCGACCGCGACGCGGAGCCTTTGCGGGCGCGCGCCGATTGAACGGGCGCCGTCACCGGGCGCCCCGACTGCGCAACATCTTCGCGATGCGCTGAAAGTTCGCCGCGTCGGCGAGCGCGAGCGGCGTTGCCCCGCTCGCGCTCTTTGCGTTGATGTCGGCACCCTTGTCGAGCAGGAACTCGGCGATTTCCAGCCGCCCGTAAAGAACCGCGGTATGAAGCGGCGTCGTCCCGCTCCTCGTGCGGCTGTTCACGTCGGCGCCGCGCGCGATCAGCAATCCGACGAGCGCGATGTTGTCTTTCATCACCGCGTAGTGCAGCGGGGAGGCGCCGGTCGTCGGGTCCTTCGCCTCGACGTCGGCTCCGCTCTCGATCAACTTGAGCGCGGTCGCGGTGTCGCCCTTCGCGATCGCGCTGTGCAGGCTCTGCGGCGCCGCCTGCGCCGTCGGCGTCACCGCGGCAGGCTCGCGCGCGGCGGGCGGCGCGGCCTGCGGTGCAGCCTGCGTCGGCGCGGGGCCTTCCGCCGACGCGACGATTTCGCCTTCGCCGGTGCCGAGAATCGCGCGCAGCGCGCCGCGCAGCGCCTCGCCGATCCCCCGGATGATCCGCGCAGGGCCCGACGGTTCGGACGGCGGCGGCGGATCGGTTTGTGCCGGCGCGCCGGCCGACAGCGCTGCGAGCAGCGCGGCTGCGGCGAGCCCTGCGTTCAAGCTCCGGCCGGGCATCTCGGTCCCTTGGCGGCAACGCCGCAGATGATACTGCGGTCCGGCGGACGCGGCGTTACGGGAACTGCGGATCGACCGGAACGCGCAAGCCGTTGGCGAGCCGGTTCGTCGCATTGGCCAGCGCGACGACCGCCATCAGCTCCATCCACATCGCCTCGGTCATGCCCTTCGCGCGCGCAGCCGCGGTGTGCGAATAGGTGCAGTATTCGCACCCGTTCGTCGCGCTCACCGCGATGTAGGTCATTTCCTTCACCAGCGGATCGAGCGCGCCCGGCCCCATCACCTGTTTCACCTGGGTCCAGGTGCGCTCGAGCAGCGCCGGGTCGTTGGCGAGCGCTTTCCTGAAGTTGTTGACGCGATCGGTGCCGCGCGTACGCATGATGTCGTCGTAGACCGCGCGCACCTGGGGCGGTGCGTCGGCGTATTCGACCAGCTTGACGAGCGCCATCGGTCCTCCAGTGCGGTCATGCCTCTCGGCGATAATACGGCGATGCGAAGCGGAAATCTCCTCCGGCGCGCCCGGCGTCGCGCGCGGGCGGCGGCGGGCGTCCCCGCGCGATGAAGGCATTCTTCGACTTCCTTCCGGTCCTCGCCTTTTTCGCGGTTTACTGGGCGAGCGACATCTATGTCGCCACCGCGGCGGCGATCGCGGCCACGCTCGCGCAGGTCGGCTGGCTGTGGCTGCGCCGCCGGCCGGTCGAGCCGATGCTGTGGGCGAGCCTCGCGCTCGTTCTCGTTTTCGGCGGCCTGACGCTCGCGTTGCGCGACCCGCTCTTCATCCAGTGGAAGCCGACGGTGCTCTACTGGCTGTTCGCCGCCGTGCTCGCGGTATCTTCGGCGGTCTTCGACCGCAATCTGATCCGCGCGGCGCTCGCGAAGGAGCTGCGCCTGCCCGAGCCGGTCTGGCAGCGCCTCAACTGGAGCTGGGTCGCGTTCTTCCTGCTGATGGGCGCGGCGAACCTCGCGGTCGCGTACCGCCTCAGCGAGGCGGCCTGGGTGCGTTTCAAGCTCTTCGGCGGTATCGGTCTGATGCTGCTCTTCGTTCTCGGCCAGGCGCTCGTGCTCGGCCGCTACCTCGAGCGCGCCGACGAGCGCGAGGACCTGCGGTGAACGTTCGCGCCGAGATCGAACGGCGCCTCGCCGCGCTCGCCCCCGAGCGCTTGGAGCTCGAAGACGAGAGCGAGCGCCACGCCGGCCACGCGGGCGCGCGTCCCGGCGGCCAGACGCACTGGCGCCTGACGATCGTCGCCGCGGCCTTCGCCGGAAAGCCGATCCTCGCGCGCCACCGCATGGTGTACGCGGCCCTCGGGGACCTGCTGCAGAGCCCGATTCACGCGCTCGCGATCCGCGCGCTCGCGCCGGACGAACCGGGGGCCCGTGCCGCGCGCGAAACTGGCGCATAATGCCGATTTGCCCACAGCCGAGGTCCGCATGAAAAAGCTCGTCACCGCCGCCGCGCTCGCGGCGTGCGCGCCGCTTGCCGCCGCCCAGACGCCCGCGAAGCCCCAGCCGCTCCCGACGAAGGAGGCGGCGAAACCCGCGCCCACCGGCCCGCTCGCGACCGTGAACGGCGTCGCCATCCCGCGCCAGCGCGCCGAGATGCTCGCGCAGCAGCGTATCGCGCAGGGCGCCGCCGACAGCGAGCAGCTGCGCGCGATGATCCGCGAGGAGCTGATCAACCGCGAGCTGATCCTTCAGGAGGCGAACCGCAGCGGCTTCGCCAAGCGCGCCGACGTACAGCAGGAAGCCGAGTTCGTGCGCCAGAGCGTGATCGTGCAGGCGTACCTGCGCGACTGGGTGCGCCAGCACCCGGTCACCGACGCCGAAGTGCAGAAAGAGTACGAGCGCGTAAAACAGCAGACGGGCACCACCGAATACCGCGCGCGCCACATCCTGGTCGGCAGCGAAGACGAAGCGAAGAAGCTGCTCGCCGAGCTGCGCGGCGGGGCGAAGTTCGAGGACCTCGCGGCGAAGCACTCGCTGGACGAAGGTACGCGCGTGCGCGGCGGGGACCTCGACTGGAGCGTGCCGGCGACCTTCGACCGGGAGTTCGCGAACGCGATGGTGAAGCTCGAAAAGGGGGCGACCACCAGCGCGCCGGTCCGTACGCGCTTCGGCTTTCACATCATCCGGCTGGACGACGTGCGGCCGGTGAACTTCCCGCCGCTTGCGCAGGTGCGGCCGCAGATCGAGCAGCGCCTCGTGCAGCAGAAGGTCGAAACGCTGGTGCGCGAGATGCGCGCAAAGGCGAAGATCGAATAGCGTCGCGCCGATGCGCGGACGCCTCCTCGTCTTCGCCGCCCTGCTCGCCGTCTCCCCGCTCGCGTGCGCGCAATCGCAGGCGCGCGCGCTATTTTCGCCGGCGGCTGCTTCTGGTGCATGGAAGAGGTGTTCGAAAAAGTGCCCGGCGTGCTCTCCGTCGTGTCCGGCTACACCGACGGGCGGACCGAGAACCCGACGTACGAGCAGGTCGGTTCCGGGCTCACCGGACACACCGAGGCCGTCGAGGTCGTCTACGATCCGGCGAAGGTGAGCTACGAGAAGCTGCTCGAGGTCTTCTGGCTCAACCACGACCCGACGACGCTCGACCGGCAGTTCTGCGACAGCGGATCGCAGTATCGCCCCGGCATCTACTGGCTGACCGAAGAACAGCGCCGCCTCGCCGAGGCGTCGAAGGCGAAGTGGGAAAAGGAAAAGCCCTTCAAGGAACGGATCGTCACGCCGATCCGGCGCGCGAGCCGCTTCTGGCCGGCCGAGGACTACCACCAGGACTACTACAAGCGGAATCCGGTCCGCTACCAGTTCTACGTGAACGGCTGCGGACGCTACGCGCGGCTCGACGAGCTCTGGGGCAAGTTCCGCAGGAAGTGATCAGAACTTCCGGACCCGCTCGATCTCGGACACCCGCCCGCCCACCAGCGTGATCGTGGTGACGAACGGGTCGGCGACGGTCGGAAGATAGGTCCAGGTCTTGAGCGTCAGCCCGGCACGAGCGGCGCCCGCCTGCCCTCGCCCGGTCGCGATCGTCGACGGCGCCGCGATCGCGATCCCATGGTCCGAGACGAGGTCCGGTTCGCCCGCGATCGCAAGGAGCTCCCCCTCGGTGATGCCGCGCTGGATGCTGATGTACTTGGCGAACGAGAGCCCCCGGGGGGCGCGCGGCTCGCGGGCGGCGCGCGCAGCGCGCTCCTCGGCCTCGCGCCGCTCGGCCTCCGCCCGGCGCCGCTCGCGCTCCTCCAGGCGCTCGCGCTCGCACGCGAGCGTGTAGCAGCCCGGCCCGGACTGCGGCGGGGGAGTCGGCGCGACTTCTCGCGCGTGCGGATCGACGACGAGCGCATCTCCACGCCCGGCGGCGGCGTCTGATTCGAAAAGTGGACCCGCCCCTGCGCGTCGGTCCAGCGGTAAATCTGCGCTGCGGCGAGCGCCGGGGCGAGAAGCAGCGAGGCGAGCAGCGCGCGGCCCATCGATGCCACTATAACGCGCCCGACGGTCCGGAGGACGACTGCGTAAAGGCGAACGCGCACCCTCGTCACGCCGGGTTCGAGGCTCGCGATCGACGGGCATTTACGAAGCCGTCGCAGGGGATGCGCCATTCGGCGTTGCCGTCGGTCGCGACGAGCGTTCCGGCGCGCGGCGCGCGCCGCGCGGTGCGCCCCGGCGGGCGCGGGATCGCTCGCTCGGCGGCGCGCGTGCGCTGCGACGCTCAACCGACCTCCTCGATCCAGGCCATCTGGATCGCTTCGAGGATGCGCTCGCCGCAGCGCTTGGGATCGTCGGCAAAGCCCTCCAGTTGCAGCACCCAGTGGTACAGGTCGACGAAATTGACCGTTCTCGGATCCTTCTCGGGATATTTTTCGGCGAGCGCGAGCGCGATCTCGCGCGAATCGGTCCATTTCACCTGCGCGTGCCTCCTTCGCGTTCGTAGTTGATCGTGTACTTCGGGATCTCGATCACCAGATCGGCGTCCGCGATGCGCGCCTGGCAGGAAAGGCGCGACGTCGCTTCCAGGCCCCAGGCCTTGTCGAGCAGGTCTTCCTCGCGCTCCTCGGGCGGCGCGAGCGATTCGTAGCCCTCGCGCACGATCACGTGGCAGGTGGTGCAAGCGCAGGACTTCTCGCAGGCGTGCTCGATCTCGACGCCGTGCGCGAGCAGCGTGTCGCAGATCGTCTCCCCGGCGCGCGCCTCGATCTCGGCCCCGTGCGGGCAGATTGTCGCGTGCGGCAGCACCTTCAGCCGCGGCATCAGACGTCGACGTCGGCGAGGCTGCGGCCCGCGAGCGCGCGCCGCACCGCCGCGTCCATGCGCCGCGCGGCGAAAGGCTCGGACGCCCGGTTGAGCGCGTCCGCCGCGCGCCGGATCGCGGCCGCGTCCGCGCCCGGCAGCGCCGCCTCGAGCGCCGCGAGCAGCCGTTCCAGCTCGGCGCGCTCGTCGGCGGCGAGCAGCGCCCCGTCGGCGGCGATCGCGCCGCGGACCGCGGCGGCGAGCCGCTCGCCCTCGACGCGCGCCTCGGCGAGCGCGCGCGCCTGCGCGTCCTCGCGCGCGTGCTCGACCGAGTCGCGCAGCATGCGTTCGATGTCCGCCTCGGTGAGCCCGTAGGACGGCTTGACCGCCACCGACGCCTCGACGCCGCTCGACTTCTCGCGCGCCGAGACCGAGAGCAGCCCGTCGGCGTCGACCTGGAAGGTGACGCGCACGCGCGCCGCGCCCGCCGGCATCGGGGGGATGCCGCGCAGCTCGAAGCGCGCGAGCGACCGGCAGTCGGCGACCAGTTCGCGCTCGCCCTGCACCACGTGGATGCTCATCGCCGTCTGCCCGTCCTTGAACGTGGTGAATTCCTGCGCGCGCGCGATCGGAATCGCCGAATTGCGCGGGATGATGCGCTCGACGAGCCCCCCCATCGTCTCGATGCCGAGCGACAGCGGGATCACGTCGAGGAGCAGCCAGTCCTCACCCGCCGGGCGATTGCCGGCGAGCACGTTCGCCTGCATCGCGGCGCCGAGGGCGACCACCTGGTCGGGATCGAGATCGTTGAGCGGCGCGCGCCCGAAGAACTCGGCGACCGCGCGCTGCACGTGGCGCATGCGGGTGGCGCCGCCGACCATCACCACGCCTTTGACGTCGGCCGGGGCAAGCCCCGCGTCGCGCAACGCGCGCGCCACCGGCGCGAGGGTTCTGTCGACCAGATCCGCGGTCAGGCGCTCGAACGTCGCGCGCGAAAGCACCCGTTCGAGCCGCCGCCCGTCGGCAAACTCGCAAACGAGCGGCGTTTCGTCCTGCTGCGCGAGCCGCTCCTTCGCGGCGCGCGCGGCGAGCACGAGCCGCCGCGCGTCCTTCGCGGCCGGCTCGCCGAGCTGCGCCTGCGCGAGCGCCCAGCGCGCGATGCGCAGGTCGAAATCGTCGCCGCCGAGCGCTGCATCGCCCGCGGTCGCCAGCACCTCGAACACGCCGCGCGCAAGCCGCAGCACCGAAAAATCGAACGTGCCGCCGCCGAGGTCGAACACGGCGTACACCCCTTCGGCGGCGTTCTCCAGGCCGTACGCGACCGCCGCCGCGGTCGGCTCGTTGAGCAGCCGCAACACCTCCAGACCGGCGAGGCGCGCCGCATCGCGCGTCGCCTGGCGCTGCGCGTCGTCGAAGTACGCAGGCACCGTGACCACCGCGCCGGCGAGCGGGACCGCCGAGCGCCCGCTCGGCGCGAAGGCGCAGCACGCGCAGGATCTCGGCCGACACCTCGACCGGGCTCTTCACCCCGGCGACGGTGCGCAGCTGCACCATGCCGGGCGCGTCGACGAAGTCGTACGGGGCGTTGCCGCTCCAGGCGACGTCCTTCAGCCCCCGGCCCATGAGGCGCTTGACCGAGGCGATCGTGTTCTTCGGATCGTCGCCCTGGTGCGCCTGCGCCTCGTAGCCGACCTGCACGGCGCCGCCGGGCAGATAGCGCACGATCGAGGGCAGGAGCACGCGCCCCTCTTCGTCCGGCAGCGCCCGCGGCGCCCCGTCGCGCACCGTCGCGACGAGCGAATTCGTTGTGCCGAGGTCGATGCCGACCGCGCGCCGCGGCTCGCGCGGCGCAGGCGGGGCCTCCGGTTCGGCGATCTGCAGCAGGGGCATGGCGCGGCTTCAGGCGGATTCGTGCGCGGCGTCGATTTCCTGCGCGACGCGACGCAGGAACTGCAGTTCGCGAACGAGCGCGGCGGCACCGGCGTAGTCGCGCGCGACGTCGATGCGCTCGGCGATCGCGGCCTCGTGTGCGCGCGCCGCCGCGAGGACCTCCTCGCGCAGCTGCGCAAGGCGCGCCGCATCGCGCGCCGCGCGCGCCTCCGCGAGCGCTTCGCGCAGCTCGAGCTGGCGCTCGAGAAACGCTTCCGGCATCGCGGTATCGGTGTCGAGCTTCGGGTCCACGCCGGCGAGTTCCAGCAGGTGACGCGCACGCTCGACCGGGTCCTTCAGCATCCGGTACGCCTCGTTCGCGCGTGCGGACCACGCGAGCGCAGCACGCCGCTCGGCCGCGCCGGCCGCGGCATAGCGGTCCGGGTGCACGCTCGCCTGCACCGCGCGCCAGGCGCGCTCGAGCGCCTCGCCGTCGAGCGCGTACTTCGGCGCAAGGCCGAACAGCTCGAAATGGTTGCTCATCGTATGCGACAGAATCGTGCGCGCAGCCGACGCGCCCGGCGCGCGCGGGCGCCGCCGGCGCGCCCTAGCCTACACGCTGAAGGACTCGCCGCAACCGCATTGGTCCTTGACGTTCGGGTTGCGGAACCGGAAGCCTTCGTTCAGTCCCTCGCGCGCATAGTCGAGTTCGGTGCCGTCGAGATACGGCAGGCTCTTCGCGTCCACCACGACCTTGACGCCGTGGCTTTCGAATTCCAGGTCGTCGGGGTTGACCGCGTCGGCATACTCCAGCCGGTAAGCGAGCCCCGAGCAGCCGGAGGTGCGCACGCCGACGCGCAGCCCGATGCCCCTGCCGCGCCGCGCGAGGTGGCGCTTGACGTGCGCGGCCGCGTTCTCGGTGAGGGTCACCGCCATGGTCTCAGGCGGCCTTGCGCTCGCCCCCGGCCGCCTCCGTTGCCGGCGCGAGGCCGTGCTTGCGCCGGTAGTCGGCGATCGCGGCCTTGATCGCGTCCTCGGCGAGGATCGAGCAATGGATCTTCACCGGCGGAAGCGCCAGTTCCTCGGCGATCTGCGTATTGCGGATCTGCTCCGCTTCCTCCAGCGTCTTGCCCTTCATCCATTCGGTGGCGAGCGAGCTCGAGGCGATCGCCGAGCCGCAGCCGTACGTCTTGAAGCGCGCGTCTTCGATCACGCCCTGCGCGTTCACCTTGATCTGCAGCTTCATCACGTCGCCGCAGGCGGGCGCCCCCACCATGCCGGTGCCGACCGAGGGATCGGACTTGTCGAACGAGCCGACGTTGCGCGGGTTTTCGTAGTGGTCGATGACCTTGCTGCTGTATGCCATGTTGCTGCTCCTTTGCGAATGCTAGTGTGCCGCCCACTGCACGGTGTTGAGGTCCACGCCTTCCTTGTACATCTCCCACAGCGGCGACATGTCCCGAAGCCGGGCCACCTTCGCCTTCAGGTGGCTCACGGTGTAGTCGATCTCCTCCTCGGTGGTGAAACGACCGAGCGTGAAGCGGATCGAGGAGTGCGCGAGTTCGTCCGAGCGCCCGAGCGCGCGCAGAACGTACGAGGGTTCGAGCGACGCCGACGTACACGCCGAGCCCGAGGAGATCGCGATGTCCTTCAACGCCATGATGAGCGATTCGCCCTCGACGTAGGCGAAGCTCGCGTTCAGGTTGTGCGGCACGCGCCGTTCGAGCGAGCCGTTGATGTACACCTCCTCGATGTCGCGGATGCCCGCGAGCAGCTTCGCGCTGAGCGCCCGGATGCGCTCGCGCTCGGCGCCCATCTCCAGCTTCGCGAGGCGGAACGCCTCGCCCATGCCGACGATCTGGTGCGTCGGCAGCGTTCCGGAGCGAAAACCCCGCTCGTGGCCGCCGCCGTGCATCTGCGGCTCGAGGCGCACGCGCGGCTTGCGCCGGACGAAGAGCGCGCCGACCCCTTTCGGGCCGTAGGTCTTGTGCGCCGAAAACGACATCAGGTCGACCTTCAGCGCCGCGAGGTCGATGTCCACCTTGCCGGTCGCCTGCGCCGCGTCCACGTGAAAGAGGATGCCGCGGCTGCGGCACAGCTCGCCGATCGCCGGGATGTCCTGGATCACGCCGATCTCGTTGTTGACGTACATCACCGATACGAGGATCGTGTCCTTGCGCAGCGCGGCCTCGAGCACGTTCAGGTCGAGAAGGCCCTCGCCGTCCACGTCGAGGTAGGTGACCTCGAAGCCGCGGCGCTCGAGCTCCCGCATCGTGTCGAGCGTCGCCTTGTGCTCGGTCTTGACGGTGACGAGGTGCCGGCCCTTCGACTTGTAGAACTCGGCCGCACCCTTCAGCGCCAGGTTGATCGACTCGGTCGCCCCCGAGGTCCACACCAGCTCCTTCGGGTCGCAGTTGACGAGCGCAGCGACCTGCGCGCGCGCCTCCTCGACCGCCTCCTCCGCCTTCCAGCCGAACGCGTGCGAGCGGCTCGCCGGATTGCCGAAATGCTCGGTGAGGTACGGAAGCATCTTCTCGACCACCCGCGGATCGACCGGCGTGGTCGAAGAGTAGTCGAGGTAGATGGGAAGCTTGAGCCCGCTCTTCATGCCGCCACCCGTTCGCTGCGTTCGGTCGAGCCCGCGCCCGTCTCGCGCGCGGTGCGCTCGGCGCGGAAGTTGCGGATCACCGCGACCGGCTTGCCCTGCTGGTGCGCGACCACGTCGGCGAGCGTCACCGACGAGAGGTACTCGTGCATCTTCTCGTTGAGCGTCGCCCAGAGGTCGTGGGTCATACAACGCCGGTCGTCATCGCAGTTTTCCTTGCCGCCGCACTGCGTCGCGTCCATCGGCTCGTCGACCGCGGCGACGATGTCGCTGATCGTGATCGCCGCCGCTGGACGCGCAAGACGATAGCCGCCGCCCGGTCCGCGCACGCTGCTTACCAAGTTCGCCCGGCGCAGCTTGCCGAAGAGCTGCTCCAGGTACGAGAGCGAGATACGCTGCCGCTCGCTGATCGCCGCAAGCGTGACCGGACCGCGATCGGCGCGCATCGTGAGATCCACCATCGCAGTGACCGCAAAGCGGCCTTTCGTCGTCAGTCTCATCGAAGCCTCTGCCTATACCCGATTACAGCGCTCAAGTATAGCAAAGCCCGACAAAATCGATCAACTTTGCTTTTTTCTCGCCAGATCAACTACTTGACCACTTTGAGGTCGCCTTGTCGAGAAGGGTCCGCCGACTTTTCGGCGAGTGCCCGCTCTAGCCGCCTTACCTTCTCGGTGAGCGCGGACACAGTCTGCTCGAGCTCCTGCGCATGCTCTACCAGCGACTGCAGCGTGCGCAGATACGGATCTTCCTGACCTTGGACCACACCGTAGGCCGCAAAGCGCGGCCGCTGCGGCTCGGCGCCCGTGTCCTCCACCAGTCGCCCAGGCACGCCGACCACCGTCGCCCCCGGCGGCACTTCCTTGATGACGACCGCGTTCGACCCGATTCTCGCTCCGTCGCCGACCGTGAACCCGCCGAGGATCTTCGCGCCGGCGCCGACGACCACGCCTCTGCCGAGCGTCGGGTGACGCTTCTGTCCGCGGTAAAGCGACGTCCCGCCGAGCGTGACGCCCTGATAGATCGTGCAGTCGTCGCCGACCTCGGCCGTCTCGCCGATCACGACACCCATGCCGTGGTCGATAAACACCCGCCGACCGATGCGGGCGCCCGGATGAATCTCGATGCCGGTCAGCCAGCGGCTGACGTGGGACGTGAAGCGACCGAGCCACTTCAGCCGGTGCGTCCAGAACCAGTGCGCAACACGATGGATCCAGACGGCGTGCAGCCCGGGATAACAGGTGAGGACCTCCCACGCCGAGCGCGCCGCCGGGTCGCGCTCGAACACGCTGGCGATGTCCTCGCGGATGCGCGCGAGCATGGGCGCGATGCTAGTTTGTCCGACTAACGCGGTCAATTATTTCCGCGCCGCCTTCTCGAGCGCGTTGAGCAGACCGCGCAGGATGTTGACCTCCTCGCGCTCGAGCGCGACGCGCGAGAACAGCCGTCGCCAACGCTCGCGCAGCTTCGAGTTCGATGCCGGGTCGAGAAAGCCGCTCGACACCGCGGCACGCTCGAGGTGCGCATAGAGCCCTTCCAGGTCCTCGATCGTCGCGAGCCGCCCGGCGTGCAGCGCCGCCGGCGCGCTCGCGCCGGCGGCGACGCAAAGCTCGTAGGCGACGATCTGCACGGCCTGCGCGAGGTTGAGCGAGCCTAGGTTGATCGCCCCGGGCGCGCGCCAGGTGGGAATGTGCACGAGATACTGGCACGCGAACACCTCCGCCTGCTCCAGCCCGCTCGCCTCGGGCCCGAAGACGAACGCGACCGGTCCGGCCGCGGCGCGCGCGAGCGCGACCGGCGCCGCCTCGCGCACGCCGAGCACCGGCGGCGACCACTCGCGCGGGCGCGCCGAAAGCGCGAACGCCGCTTCGCAGCCGGCGAGCGCCTCCGCGAGCGTCGCGTGCACCTGCGCGCGTTCGAGAACGCCGACACCGCTCGCCGCCATCCAGCGCGCCTCGGGCGCCGGATAGCGGGCCGGCGCGACCAGCCGCAGGTCCGCGAGCCCCATGACGTGCATCGCGCGCGCCGCGGCGCCGATGTTGCCCGGATGGCTCGTGCGCACGAGCACGACGCGGCAGCGTTCGAGAAGTTCGCGCTCCGTCATCGGCACTAGAATACGCGCGCCATGCATCCGCTGCTCAACATCGCGGTGAAGGCGGCGCGGCGTGCGGGCGGCATCATCAATCGCGCAGCGCTCGACCGCGGCGGACTGCAGGTGCACGCCAAGCAGGCGAACGACTTTGTCACCGAGGTCGATCGCGCCGCCGAAGCGGCCATCATCGAGGTCGTGCGCCGCGCTCATCCCGACCACGCGATCCTCGCCGAGGAGGCGGGCTCGCTCGCGAGCGCGGCCGAAGAATACCGCTGGGTGATCGATCCGCTCGACGGCACGACGAACTTCATCCACGGGTTTCCCCAGTACTGCGTCTCGATCGCGGTGCAGCACCGCGGCGTCACGGCGCACGCGGTGGTCTACGACCCGGTGCGCAACGAGCTGTTCACCGCCTCGCGCGGCCGCGGCGCGTTCCTCGACGACCGGCGCATCCGCGTCTCGCGCTGCGCCCGGCTGCGCGATGCGCTCGTCGGCACCGGGTTTCCTTTCAAGGAGCTGTCGCGCCTGGACCGCTACCTGCGGCAACTGCGCGCCCTGATGGCGGGCACCGCGGGAGTACGACGCGCCGGCGCCGCCGCCCTCGACCTCGCCTGGGTCGCCTGCGGCCGCATGGACGGATTCTGGGAGCTGGGCCTTTCGCCCTGGGACATGGCCGCCGGCGCGCTGCTCGTTCGCGAAGCGGGCGGGCTGGTCGGCGATCTCGACGGCGGCGACGCGTACCTCGAGCGCGGCGACATCGTCGCCGCCACGCCGAAGGTGTTTCCGCAGCTTCTGGCGGCGCTCGCCGCCTGAGCGCTACGCGGCGGCATGGCGGAACTTGACGACCCGGTTTCGCCCGGCCTGCTTCGCCTGGTACATCGCGCGGTCGGCGCGCGCGATCAAGGTATCGAGCGTCTGGCCGTCGCCCGGGAATACGGCGATACCGACGCTCACCGAGCAGGCGATGCGTCGGCCCTCGATGTCGAGCGGCGCGGCGGCGACCGCGCCGCGGATGCGCTCGGCGACTTCGAGCGCGCCCTTCTCCGGCGTCTCCGGCAACAGCACCACGAACTCGTCGCCGCCGTAGCGCGCCGCCACGTCGGTGTAGCGCAGCTCGGCCTGGATCGTACGTGTCAGATGCCGCAGCAGCCGGTTGCCCGCCTCGTGGCCGAACGCGTCGTTCACCGCCTTCAGGTTGTCGGAATCGATCATCAGCACGCTCGCCGGGCGACCGTAGCGCAGCGCCTGGCCGAAGAGCCGGTCGGCGGCGATCGCGAACCCGCGCAGGTTGAAAAGGCCGGTGAGCTCGTCGGTTTCCGACAGCAGCTTCGCGCGGTTCAGTCCGTAGCGGATGTCGGCGGCGAACATCGTTACGATGTAGGCGACGAGCAGCACCGGCGCGATCTGGGCGGCGAACCCGCCGAGGAACGCGAGCGACGCGACGCGTTCGGTCGAAAAGCTCGCGCCGAGAAAAGCTCGCACGCGGCGATCAGCATCACCTCGGCGAGCGTCGCCCACTTGCCGAGCGTGAGCGCCGCGGTGATCACCGGCAGCAGATACAGGTTGAGCAGCGGACTGTCGAGCCCGCCGGCGTGGTAGAGCACCCAGGTGACGAACGCGATCATGCCCCAGGTCTCGATCGCGATCTTGCCGCGCGTCTCGGCGCGGTAGAAGTTCGCGTAACGGAAGGCCATCACCAGCGCGCCGTAGAAGAGCAACCCGGCGACGATCGCCGTCTCGACGTACTTGTCCGGCTCGCCGAGCACGACGAAGAGCAGCACCAGGATGAGGAGCAGCCAGTGGATCTCGGCCACCGTTCGCGCGATGCCGCGCAGCTCCTCCTGCTCGATGCTGAGGGTGACCTTCGGGGAAACGTCGGAAAGCTGCGCCGCCATCGGATCGCGCGCTAGCATACCGCCGCGCGCGAGCGCACAGACGCGGCGCAAACGCCGCCGCGTTGCAATAGAATGTCGCGCTTTCCGCCGATGACGCAGCCCGCGCCCGCCGCCGACGCGCTCGCGGCTCACACGCCCCTGATGCAGCAGTACCTGCGCATCAAGGCCGAGCATCCGAACCGGCTGGTCTTTTACCGCATGGGCGACTTCTACGAGCTGTTCTACGACGACGCGGAGCGCGCGGCGCGCCTGCTCGACATCACGCTCACGACGCGCGGGGTGTCCGCCGGGCGGCCGATCCCGATGGCGGGCGTGCCGGTGCACTCGGTCGAACAGTATCTGGCGAAGCTCGTGCGCCTGGGCGAATCGGTCGCGATCTGCGAGCAGATCGGCGATCCGGCGACGGCGAAAGGGCCGGTCGAGCGGCGCGTGACGCGCATCGTGACGCCCGGCACGCTCACCGACGCCGCGCTGCTCGAAGAAAAGCGCGACAACGTGCTGCTCGCGGTCCGGCTCGAAGGCGCCTGCGCAGGACTCGCGTGGCTTTCCCTCGCGAGCGGGGAGCTGCGCGTCGCCGAGATCGCGCCGCAGGCGCTCGCGGCCGAGCTGCGCCGCATCGCCCCTGCGGAGGTGCTCGCGCCCGAGGGCGTCGCGCTTGAGGGCTGGGTCGTCACGCGGCTGCCCGACTGGGAGTTCGACTACGACACCGGCCGACGGCGCCTGCTCGCGCAGCTCGGCGCGGCCTCGCTCGCCGGCTTCGGCTGCGAAGACCTGCGGCCGGCGATCGGCGCCTGCGGCGCGCTGCTCGAATACGCGCGCAAGACGCAGGGGCGGGCGCTCGCGCACGTGGCCGCGGTGACCGCCGAGCGCCCCGGCGACTACCTGCGCATGGACCCCGCGACCCGCCGCAATCTGGAGATCACCGAGACGCTGCGCGGCGAGGCGGCGCCGACGCTGTTTTCGCTCCTCGACGAATGCGCGACCGCGATGGGCAGCCGGCTGCTGCGGCGCTGGCTGCACGAGCCGCTGCGCGACCACGCGCGGCTTGCCGAACGGCACGCGGCGGTCGCGGCGCTCGGCGAGGCGGCGCCCGCGCTGCTTGCGCGGCTGCGCCGCTTCGCCGACGTCGAGCGCATCGCGGCGCGCATCGCGCTGAAAAGCGCCCGCCCGCGCGAGCTGGCGGCCCTGCGCGCAAGCCTCGCGCTCGTGCCCGAGCTCGCCGGGCTGGTGCCGGCGGGCGAACTCGCCCCTCCTTGCGGCGCTTGCGGCGGACCTTGCCGCGCCGCCCGCGTGCGTCGCGCTGCTTGCGCGGGCGCTCGCGCCGGAGCCGGCGGCGCTGGTGCGCGACGGCGGCGTGATCGCCGAGGGCTGGTCGGCGGAACTGGACGAGCTGCGCGCGCTGCAGACCTCGGCGGGCGCCTTTCTCGCCGAGCTGGAGGCGCGCGAGCGGGCGCGCACCGGCATCGCCAACCTGCGGGTCGCCTACAACAGCGTGCACGGCTACTACATCGAGGTGACGCGCGCCCAGTCCGCGCGCGTGCCCGCCGACTACCGCCGCCGCCAGACGCTCAAGAACGTCGAGCGCTACATCACCCCGGAGCTGAAGGCGTTCGAGGACAAGGCCCTTTCGGCGCAGGAGCGGGCGCTCGCGCTCGAGCGCTCGCTCTACGAGGCGCTGCTCGATGCGCTCCTTGCGCACCTGCCGGCGCTGCAGCGCCTTGCGCGCGCGGCTGCGCAGCTCGACGTGCTCGCCGCGCTGCAAGCGGTCGCCGCGCGCCGCGGCTATTGCCGGCCCGAGTTCGTGTCCGAGCCGCGCATCGAGATCGAGGCGGGGCGCCATCCGGTGGTCGAGGCGCGCCTCGAGGCGGCGAACGAGCGCTTCACGCCGAACGACTGCCGTCTGTCGCCCGCGCGCCAGCTCCTGCTCGTCACCGGCCCGAACATGGGCGGCAAGTCCACCTACATGCGCCAGGTGGCGCTCATCGTGCTGATGGCGCACGCGGGCAGCTTCGTGCCGGCGCGCGCCGCGCGCATCGGCCCGGTGGACCAGATCTTCACGCGCATCGGCGCCTCGGACGACATCGCCGGCGGCGCCTCCACCTTCATGGTCGAGATGACCGAGAGCGCGAACATCCTGCACAACGCGACGCCGCACAGCCTGGTGCTGATGGACGAGGTCGGGCGCCGGCACCTCGACCTTCGACGGGCTCGCGCTCGCCTGGGCGATCGCCCGGCACCTGGTCGAGAAAAACCGCTCGCTCACGCTGTTCGCGACACACTACTTCGAATTGACGCGCCTTGCGCTCGATTACCCGACGGTCGCGAACGTGCGTCTGGACGCGGTCGAGCACAAGGACGCGCTCGTTTTCCTGCACGAGGTGAAGGAAGGGCCGGCGAGCGACAGCTACGGCATCCAGGTCGCGGCGCTCGCGGGCGTGCCGAAGCCGGTGCTGCGCGAGGCGAAGCGACTGCTCGCCGCGCTCGAGCGCCGCAGCCTGCTGCGCGACGGGCACGACGATCTGTTTCTCGCGTCTGCGGCGCCGCCCGAGGCGCCGGCGCCCGACCCGCTGCGTGAGGCGCTCGCGGCGATCAATCCGGACGACCTCTCGCCGCGCGAAGCGCTCGCGTTGCTCTATCGCCTGAAGACGCTCTGAGGCGAACCCCCGCTATACTGCGGCGCCGATGGCGTTCGTCGACATCGGCGCGAACCTCACGCATGCGGCGTTTCGCGCCGACCTGGAGGCGGTGCTCGCGCGCGCGCGCGCAGCCGGCGTCGCGACGATCCTCGTCACCGGAACGAGCGTCGTCGAAAGCCGCGCGGCGGGGGCGCTCGCCGCCGCGCACCCGGGACTGTACGCGACCGCGGGCGTGCATCCGCACCATGCGCGCGACTTCGACGCAGCGACGATTCCGGCGCTCGCGGACCTTGCGCGGCACCCGCGCGTCGTCGCGATCGGCGAATGCGGGCTCGATTTTCACCGCGACTATTCGCCGCGGCCGGCGCAGGAGCGCTGTTTCGTCGCGCAGCTCGAACTGGCGCTCGCGCTCGGCCTGCCGCTCTTTCTGCACTCGCGCGAGGCGCATCCGCGCTTTGCCGAGATCGTGCGCGCCTATCGGCCGCCGCGCGCGGTGGCGCACTGCTTCACCGGCACGCGCGAGGAGCTGCACGCGTATCTCGACCTCGGCCTCTACATCGGCATCACCGGCTGGATCTGCGACGAACGGCGCGGCACGCACCTGCGCGAACTGGTGCGCGACATTCCGCGCGACCGGCTGCTGGTCGAGACCGACGCGCCCTACCTCGTGCCGCGCGACCTCGCGCCGCCGCCGAAGGGCCGGCGAAACGAACCGGCGTTCCTGCCGCACATCGTGCGCGCGCTCGCGCGCGCGCTCGGTCGCCCGGCGGAGGAGGTCGCCGCCGAGACCGCGCGCAACGCGCGCACCCTGTTCGCGCTGCCCGAGGCGCCGGCGCTCGCGGCGGCCGGCGACGCTAGCTCCCCTTGCCCGGATTCGGCGAGAAGTACTTCTTGAACTTGTCCGCCTCGCCGTTGTGCTCGTCGGCATCCGGCGGCGGCGTTCCCTTGCGCGTGATGTTGGGCCACTTGGTCGCGTCTTCGGCGTTCAGCGCGAGCCACGCCTGCGCCTGGGGGTCGGAATCCGGTACGATCGCCTTCGGCGGGCACTCCGGCTCGCAGACGCCGCAGTCGATGCACTCGTCCGGATGGATGACGAGCATGTTCTCGCCTTCGTAGAAGCAGTCCACCGGACAGACTTCGACGCAGTCCATGTACTTGCACTTGATGCAGGCTTCGGTGACGACGTAGGTCATTGTTGTGGTCGGCCGCGAAAAGGCTTGAATTATCGCATTCCCGGCCCCACTGAAAGGCAACCGATGGACGCGACCACCGCCACTTTCGAACGCGAGGTTCTGGAAGCCTCGAAGACGCTTCCGGTGATCGTCGACTTCTGGGCGCCGTGGTGCGCCCCCTGCCGGGCGCTCGCGCCGGTGCTCGACAGGATCGCCGCCGAATTCGCCGGGCAGGTCAAGCTCGTCAAGGTGAACATCGACGAGAACCCGCAGCTCGCTACGGCCTTCGGCATTCGCTCGATTCCGGCGGTGTTCGGCTTTCGCGACGGGCGGCCGGTCGCCGAGTTTCTCGGCGCGCTTCCCGAGAGGGAGGTGCGCGCGTTCGTGCAACGGCTCCTGCCCTCGCCCTCCGAGCTCGCGCTCGAACGCGCCGAGCAGCTCTACCGCGAAGGCCGGCTGGACGAAGCCGAGCAGGAACTCGCCAAGGTCGCGCTTCGATCCGGACTGGGAGCCGCGCGTCGAGGCGCTGCGCCGCGGCATCGCCGATGCGCGCGAGGCCGCGCGCGCGCCGAGCGAGGCGGAGCTGCGCGCGCGGCTTGCGGCGAACCCGACGGACCACGAAGCGCGGCTTGCGCTCGCCGCGCGCTACGCCGCCGCGCGCCGCTGGCGCGAAGCGCTCGAGGAGCTGCTCGAGATCGTGCGCCGGGACAAGGACTGGCGCGACGGCGAGGCGCGCAAACGGATGCTCGCGATCTTCGACCTCGCGGCCGAAGACCGCGAGCTCGTCGCCGATTACCGCCGCAAGCTCGCCGCCGCGCTCTACTGAGCGCCCCTCAGACCTCGACGACGAAATTGAAGCTTCCGAGGCGCACGCCGTCGCGCCGCTCGAGGCGCATCTCCAGCTCCGGCCGCCAGCCGAAATCGCGCGCGTTGCGCGGCTCGTTCGGAAAATAGAGCTGGGTCGTCAGCACGCGCCGCCCCGGCGCCTGCACCTTGACGTGGATGTGCCGCGTGCGCCCGGGATACTCGCCCGGAACGATCGTCTCCAGGCGATAACGCCCTTCGGCGTCGGTGTAGAGGTGCCCGCGATAGCGATACCCGACGTTGTCGTACTCGCCCGTCTCGTCGCAGTGCCAGAAGTCGAGGAGCGCGTTCGCGACCGGCCGGCATCGCTCCGAGAGCACCCACCCGGCGAGCACCAGCCGTTCGGCGCGCGCCCCTGGCTCCACCAGCGAGCTTCGGCGCGGCGAGCGCGGGCTGTAGAACGGTCCTTCCGTCTGCGGCGGCGTGCGCGCAGGCTTCTCGCCGCACTCGGGCGTAAGCGACAGCGACTGCCCGCAGGCAAGGCGCGGAGCGAGCAGCGGCAGGGCAAGACCGGCGGCGAGCAGCCGCCGGCGGTACGGCCCGCGTTCTGCGTTCGTCGGGGACCTGCGCGATGTTTCGAGGTCTTTCACATGGACCGGGGGGCCGACGCCGAGTTCAACCGCAGCAGCCGCACCGCGTTTTCCTTGAGGATCAACGGGCGCACCTCCGGCTTGATCGGAAGCTTCTCGAACTCGGCGAGCCAGCGATCGGGCGAGATCACCGGATTGTCGGAACCGAAGAGCACGCGGTCCTTGAGCAGCGTGTTCGCGTATTGGATGAGTTTCGGCTCGAAATACTTCGGCGACCAGCCGGAGAGATCGATCCACGTGTTCGGCTTGTGCAGCGCAACCGAGAGCTGCTCGTCGAGCCAGGGCACCGCCGGATGCGCCATCACGATCTGCAGCTCAGGGAAATCGGCCGCGACGTCGTCGAGGTAGATCGGGTTTGCGTACTTCAGCCGCAGCCCGCCGCCGCCCGCCATGCCGGCCCCGATCCCCGTTTGCCCGGTGTGAAAAATCACCGGCAGCCCCGCCTCCGCGATCACCTCGTAGAGCGGGTAAACGTCGCGGTCGTTCGGGTAGAAGCCCTGGATGATCGGGTGGAACTTGAAGCCCTTGACGCCGTAGTGCTCGATCAGCCGCCGCGCCTCGCGCACCGCCATCTTGCCGCGCGCCGGATCGACGCTCGCGAACGGAATCGCGACGTCGGCATGCTCGGCCGCCGATTCCGCCACCTCCTCGTTCGAGATGCGCCGGATGCCCATGCCGCGCTCCTGGTCCACGGTGAACACGACGAACGCCATGTTGCGCGCGCGGTAGTACTCGGCCATCTGCGCGATCGTCGGGTGCTTCACCTCGTAGCGAAAATAGCGCCCGCGCGCTTCGAGCGCCTCGCGCTCGGCCTCGTCCGGAAGCAGGCGGGTCGAGACCTCGGCGTGGGTGTGCACGTCGATCGCGGCGAGCGCCTCGACGTTCATTCGTCGCGTCATGCGGCATCTCCCTTCTCAGCGAGGATGACCTCGGGGGCGGGCGGCTCGGCGTACAGCGCCGCCACCGCCGCCGCCCGCCGCGCGAGCACCGCGCGCTGGTTGATCGAACCCTTGTCGGTGATTTCGCCCGCATCGAGCGAGGGCGGTTCCTGCAGCACGAGCGCGCGCGCGATGCGGTTCGAGCTGCCGGTCGCCTCGCGCGCAAGCCGCGCGAGCGCCGCCGCGAGCACCTGCCGCAGCGCCTCGGGCGCGAGCCCCTCGCACGCGGCTGCGTTCGGAAAGAGGAGCGCACCGACTTCGTCCCGGTCGTGCCCGGTGATCACGCAGTCCTGCACGTACGGCGCGCAGGCGGCGACGAGGCGCGCGCGAAGCGGCCCCACGCTCACCCAGGTGCCGGTCGAGAGCTTGAAGTCCTCGGTGAGCCGCCCGTCGAATTCGAGGCCCGCGGCCGGGTCCGCCGGGTCGACGAAGCGCAGCGCATCGCCGGTGCGGTAGTACCCCTCCTCGTCGAACGCGGCGCGCGTCAGCTCCGGCGCGCGCCAGTAGCCGGGCGTGATGTTCGGCCCGCGAAAGCGCGCCTCCAGCTTTCCGTTCACCGGCACGAGCTTCAACTCGACGCCGTCCACCGGAAGCCCGACGGTGCCGGCGCGCGCAGCGCCGCGGTTCGTGCTCATCGCGAAAGGCGCGGTCTCGGTCGCGCCGTAGCCGGTGATCCAGAGGATGCGCTCGCCGCAGGTCTCGAGCGCGAGCCGGTCGTACGCTTCCCATACCGGCTGCGGCAAGACCGCGGCCGCGTACTGCATCAGCCCGAGGCGACTGAAGAACGTTCGGCGCAGCGTCTCGTCGCTGCGCAGGTACGGCAGCAGCGCCTCGTAGCCGCGCGGCACGTTGAAGTAGACGGTCGGCGCGACCTCGCGCAGGTTGCGCACCGTCGTCTCGATCAGGCCGGGCAGCAGGCCTACCCTCGTCGATGTAGAGCGTGCCGCCGTTATAAAGCACCAGGCCGACGTTGTGGTTTCCGCCAGCGGTGTGGTGCCACGGCAGCCAATCGACGAGCACTGGCGGTACCGCGGCGAGGAAAGGCAGCGCCTGAACGAGCATCTGCTGGTTCGCGCAGAGCATGCGCTGGGTATTGATCACCGCCTTCGGCTGGCCGGTCGAGCCCGAGGTAAAGAGGAACTTCGCGATCGTGTCCGGACCGCTCGCGCGATGCGCCGCCTCCACGCGCGCGCTCGGGGCGTCGACTTCGAGCGTGCCCAGGCCCGGGCCGAAAAGCACCTCGGTGCCTTTCGGCACCGCGGCGTCGACCGCGCGCGCATAGCGCCGCTCGTCGGCGGCGTACACGAGACCCGGGGTGACGAGCGCGAGGACTTGGCGAAGCTTCGCGAAATCGGTCGAGACGAGCGAGTAGGCCGGCGAAACCGGCGCGACCGGCACGCCGACGTACAGCGCCCCGAGCGTGAGGAGCAGATGCTCCAGGCTGTTTTCCGATAGGATCGCGAGCGGCCGCTCGGCCGAGAGCCCGCGCGCAAGCAGCGCCTCGCCGATCCTTCGGGCGCGCTCGAACGCCTCGCGATAGCTCACCGTGCGCCAGCCGCCGCCGTCCCGCCGGGCGGCGAGCACGCGCTCGGGGCGCTCGCGCGCCCAGTGCGCGAGCCGCTCGGTGAGATTGCGCGGATATGGCGCGAGCGGATGCGGGGACGCGAGTCGCACGGTGCCGTCGGTGTCGCGCGAAACGCGCACGTCCGCATGGCCGAGCGGGACGCTTCGCACCGGGGCGGGCCTTGCGCGCGCCATCGTCTACCCGGCGAGCTTCTCGAGGAGCCGCACGAGCTCGCGCCGCTCGGCGGCGGTGAGCACCGCCGCGCGCCGGCGGTCGTGGCGGCGCACGCGCTCTTTCATCGCCGCGATCAGGCGCTCGCCGCGCCGGGTAAGATGCAGCCCCCAGGCGCGACCGTCGTCGCTGCGCCGGCGTCGCTCGACCCAGCCGCGCGCCTCGAACCAGTCGGCGAGTGCCATCGCGCCCGAGCGCGCGATGCCGAGCACCCGCCCGAGCACGCTCTGACTGATGCCGGGATTCGCGCCGATCACGACGAGCGCCGCGAACCGCGGCGGCGTGATGTCCAGGCCGCGGGTCGCCGCCGCGAACGCGAGAAACATCGCCACCTGCGCGCGGCGCAGCGCGTAGCCGAGCAGGTCGTCGAGCACGTCGTAGTCGAGCCCCGGCACCCGCTCGATCGGCGCGAGCGTGCGCGGGCGGTACGGGACGGCGCGCGACCTCATCGTTGACCGCGACATTGTAATGTTCTATAACGATCCCGTCGCTACGAGGAGGACTCCTATGACGCAGCGCATCACCCGCCGCACGTTCAACCGCGCCGCAGCCGCCGCCGGCGCGCTCGCCGCGTTCGCGCCCTTCGGCATCGTCCGCGCGCAGGCGCAGAAGCTCAGGGTCGGCGTGCTGCTGCCGCGCTCGGGGCTTCAGGGTTTCATCGGCCAGTCGTGCCAAAAGGGCGCCGACCTCGCCCCCGAAGTGATCCGCGAGCTGCTCGGCGTCGAGATCGAGCTGATGAACGCCGATACCGAATCGAACGTGGACGTCGCGCGCACCCGCGCCGAGCGGCTGATTCAGGAGGGTGCGCACGTGCTGGTGGGCCCCTTCGATTCGGGGGCGGCGGCCGCGATCGCGCAGGTCGCCGAGCAGCGCGGCATCCCCTTCATCATCAACATCGCCGCCGCGCCGCAGATCACCGAGCAGGGCTACAAGTTCGTGTTCCGCAATTTCCAGACCGCGATCGACATCGTGCGCAACGGCCTGGACCTGATCGGCGAGCTGTTCCAGGTGACGAACACCGTGCCGCGCACCGCGGTCTTCATGCACGTCAACGACACCTTCGGCCAGGCGATGGCGAAGGGCATCGGCGCCATCCTTCCGCAGCGCACGCACCTGCCGTTCCGCATCGTCGAGACGATCTCCTACGACCCGGCGGCGAAGGACCTGACGGTCGAAGTGTCGAAGGCGAAGGGCACGAACGCCGATTTCCTGCTCCTCGTGTGCCGGCTGAACGACGCGATCATTCTGCGGCGCGAGATGGTCAAGCAGCGCTGGCAGCCGATGGGCATCATCAGCCCGGGCTCGCCCGGCATGTACGAGGAGCAGTACTTCAAGACCCTCGGCAAGCTCTCCGAGTATGCGATCTCGAACGTGCCCTGGTACAACCCGAACGCGAAGCTCACCAAGATCGTCGAAAAGGCGTTCCTCAAGCGCAACCCGAACGACAAGCTCGTCTATCACGGGCTGAACGTCGGCTTCACGTTCGAAGCGATCCTGGTCGCCGCGGACGCCTTCAAGCGCGCGAAAAGCACCGACCCGAAGACGCTCGCCGACGCGATCCGCGAGACGCACATCACCGAAAAGATGACGCTCGGCGGTCCGATCAAGTTCAACGCCAAGGGCCAGGTCGAAGGCATCGGCTCGGCCTGCGTGCAGAACCTCGACATGCTGCCGAAGGTGGTGCTGCCGCGCGCCGCAGCGGAAGCGAAGCCCGTGTTCCCGGTGCCGGGCTACCGCAAGGCCTGAACCGGGGACGCGCGCGCGGGGGCCGGGCCGCCGGCCCTTTTTGTTGCCATGGACTGGACGCTCGTCGCGAACGTCGTCGCCGCCGGCCTGCTCACCGGGCTCGTCTACGGGCTGATGGCGCTCGGCCTGTCGGTCATCTTCGGCGTCGTGCGCGTGGTCAACTTCGCGCACGGCGAGATGATGACGGTGGCGATGTACGCCGCGGTCACGCTGTTCGCCGCCTGGAAGTGGGATCCGTTCCTCGCGATGCTGCCGGTCGCGCTCGCGTTCTTCTTCCTCGGCTACCTGCTCCAGGCGGGGCTCATCAACCCGTTCATCACGCGACCGGAGCACTCGCAGTTCATGCTGCTCGTCGCGGTCGCGATCATCATGGTGAACGCGCTCCTCATGATCTACGGCCCGAGCGCGCGCAACGTCCAGGTGGACTACCAGCTCGAATCGTTCGAAGTCGGGTCGCTGCTTCTCGACAAGGCGCGCGTGTACGCCGCCGCGGCGGCGCTCGCCGCCGCGGCGGCGCTTTTCGCGTTCTTTCGCTATACGCTCACCGGCAAGGCGATCCGCGCGTGCGCCGACAACTGGCTCGGGGCAAAGGTGATCGGCCTCGACGTCAAGCGCCTCTACGCGCTCACCTTCGGCCTCGGCTCGGCGTGCGTCGCGATCGCGGGCTGCGCGATGGTGCTGCTCGTCGACGTCTCGCCGCCGCTCGGGCCGTATTACACGCTGCTCGCGTTCGTGATCGTGATCGTCGGCGGCCTCGGCTCGATGGGCGGGGCCCTGCTCGGGGGCGTCCTGATCGGAGTGTCGGAAGCGCTCGCCGGCCTGTTCATCACGCCGTCGGCGAAAAGCATGTTCAGCTTCGGACTGCTCATCCTCGTGTTGCTCCTGCGGCCGCAGGGGCTGCTCGGGCGGCGCGCATGAGCCGGCGGCTCGTCCTGCTCGCGCTCCTTGCGGCGGCGCTCGTCGCGCTGCCCGCGTTCGCCGGTCCGTACGCGCTTTCGGTGGCCACGCTCATCCTCTATTTCGCCTACGCCGGCCAGGCGTGGAACGTGATGATGGGCTTTGCCGGACAGCTCTCGCTCGGGCATTCGCTCTACGTCGGCGTCGGCGCCTACACCGCCGGCGCGCTCTACTTTCACTTCGGCATCGGTCCGTGGGCAGGGCTGTGGGCGGCGATCGCGCTGTGCGTCGCGTTCGGCCTGGCGATCGGGTTTCTCGCCTTCCGCTTCGGCATCTCGGGCGTGTATTTCGCGCTGCTCACCATCGCGTTCGCCGAATTCACCCGCATCGGCTTCGACCACCTCGCCTGGACCGGCGGGCCGGGCGGCATGTTCCTGCGGGTCGAGCAGCGCGAGACCTGGGACCTCGCGAACTTCCGCGGGCCGCCGACGATGTACTACTACACGATGCTCGCGCTCGCGGCCGGGGCGTTCGCGCTCTGCGCCGCGCTCCTTCGCTCGCGCGCCGGCTACTACTGGCAGGCGATCCGCGAGAACGAGGAAGCGGCACAGGCCCTCGGCATCAACACCTTCCGCTGGAAGATGCTCGCGGTGGCGATCAGCGCGGCGATGACCGCCGTCTCCGGCGTGTTCTTCGCCTTCTACTACAACAACCTGTTTCCCGAGCAGATCTTCCACATCAGCCGTTCGATCGAGATCATCCTCGGGCCGATCATCGGCGGGCTCGGCACGCTCTTCGGCCCGATCCTCGGCGCCGCGGTGCTCACGCTGCTCTCCGACGGCGTCACGGAGCTGCTCGCCGCGCTCGGCATCGAGACGCCCGGCATCAAGCAGGTGTTCTACGGCCTGCTGCTGCTCGCGGTGGTGATGTTCCTGCCGCACGGTATCTGGCCGCCGATCGCGCGGCGCCTGCGCCTGTGATGCTCGCGCTGCACCGCGTCTCGAAGGCGTTCCGCGGGCTGCGCGCGGTCGACGAGGTCTCGTTCGAGGTGGACGCGGGCTCGATCACCGCGCTCATCGGCCCGAACGGCGCAGGCAAGACGACGACCTTCAACATGATCGCCGGCGTCTTCCCGCCCGACGCGGGCGAAATCGTGTTCGCCGGGCGCGCGATCCACGGGCTGCGGCCCGACCAGGTCTGCGTCGCGGGCATCGGTCGCACGTTCCAGCTGGTGAAACCGTTCGCGGGCCTTTCGGTGCTCGACAACGTGATGGTCGGTGCGTTGCTGCGCGAGCGCACGACCGCGAGCGCGCGCCGCGTGTCGCTCGAGGTGCTCGAGCGGCTGCATCTGGCGGCAAAGCGCGACTTGCCGGCCGCCGCGCTCACGCTGCCGGACCGCAAGCGGCTCGAGGTCGCACGCGCGCTCGCCACGCGTCCGACGCTGCTTCTTCTCGACGAGGTGATGGCGGGGCTGCGCCCGGTCGAGTGCGATCAGATGGTCGAGGTGTTCCGCAGCCTCAACCGCGAGGGGTTGACGATCCTTCTCATCGAGCATGTCATGCGGGCGGTGATGGCGCTCGCCGGCCATATCGTGGTGCTGCACCACGGCCGCGTCATCGCGCGCGGCGCGCCGGGCGACATCGTGCGCGACCCGGCGGTGCTCGAGTGCTACCTCGGCGAGGAAACCGAGGTCTGAGGCGACGCGCGCGCCCCGGCATGCTCTCGGTACGCGACCTCGACCTCTATTACGGCGACGCGCAGGCGCTCGCCGGCGTCTCGCTCGAGGTGCCGGCCGGCGAGATCGTCGCCATCGTCGGCGCAAACGGCGCGGGGAAGTCTTCGCTCATTCGGACCATCGCCGGCATCGAGAAGCCGCGCGCCGGGCGCATCCTATTCAAGGGCGAAGACATTACCGGCCTTGACTCGCACGAGATCTGCGACCGCGGCATCGGGCAGGTCGCCGAAGGACGGCAGCTCTTTCCGAACCTGACGGTGCTCGAAAACCTCGAGCTCGGCGCGATGCTGCCGCGCGCGCGCGCGAACGCGCGCCGGGCGCTCGAGGAGGTGTTCGCGCTCTTTCCGCGGCTTGCCGAGCGGCGTCGCCAGCTCGCCGGTACGATGTCCGGCGGCGAGCAGCAGATGCTCGCGATCGGCCGCTGCCTGATGGGGAACCCTGAACTGATCCTCTTCGACGAACCCTCGCTCGGGCTCGCGCCGGTGGTGGTGCAGGAGGTGCTGCACACGATCCGCGTGCTGAACGGCCGCCGCCTCACGATCCTGCTCGTCGAGCAGAACGTCGCCGTCTCGCTCAAGATCTCTCACCACGCCTACGTGCTGGAGAACGGCCGCATCGTGATGAGCGGCTCGGGCGCCGAGCTTCTGCGCGACGACCGCGTGCGGCAGGCGTACCTCGGCCTTTAGCCGGCTTCGGCGTACACTTGTCTGCGCCTGCCCCCGGACTTCGCCATGCGCGCTGCGCTTCGGTCGACCGCTCGGGCCGCGGCCCGCGCCGCAGCGATCGCGTTCGCCGCGGCCGCCGCCGGCTGCGCGTCGGTGCTCGAGCGCATCGTCGATTCGCAGCTCGAGACCTACTTCGCGAGCGCGCCGGCGCCCGCGGCGCCGCTTCAGCACCCGCTCGCGCGCCTGCCGTTCGCCGACTACTGGACCGGCATCGTTTTCAACGGCGAGAAAATCGGTTTCGCGCACCTCGCCGTCGCGCGCGCGCAAGAGGCGTCGGATCTTTGGGAGCTGCGCTCTGAGGCGGCCTTCGCGCTGCGCTTTCTCGGCGTCGCGAAAAAGGTGAATCTGCGGGCGCGCGACCTGGTGACCGAGGACCTCGGCCTGCGACGGTTCGAGTACCGCTACCTGCTCGACGAAAGCGAGATGACGGTCGAGGGTCGGCGCGAGGGCGACGAGCTCGTCGTTCGCGTGACCGTCGGCGGAACGCCGCACGAGCAGCGCCACCCAGTGAGCGGCCCCCTCTACCCCTCCAGCGCGATCCTGCTCTACCCGGTGCTGCACGGCCTTGCGCCCGGGCGGGAATACGCGTTCCGCGTCTTCAGCGGCGAGCTGCAGGCGGTGCGCGACGTCGTCCAGCGCGTCGCGGAGTACCAGACGAGTCGCCTCTTCCGCGGCGGCGCCTACAAGGTGGAGACACGCCTTGCGGGCCAGCGTGTGCTCACCTGGATCGACGAGCGCGGGCGACCGGTGTTCGAGCTCGGCATGCAGGGCGTGATGATCTCGGCGCTCGAAGACGAGGACAAGGCGAAGCGCGACCTCGCGCTCGCCGCGCTCAACAAGAAGGAGTCGCTCCTCGACTACAGCCTCGTGCGGCCCGACCGGCCGATCGCGCGCGCGCGCGCGGTCGCGACGCTGCGCGTGGCGCTCGCCGGTGCGGCGCGCGAGCCGCCCTCGGACGGCTGGCAGCGTTGCGCGCCTGAGGGCACCGAGATCGTGTGCGAGATCGCGCCTTTGCCGTCCGAGGGGCGCGCAGAGCCGCGGCACCTCGCGCCCTCGCTCAACGTGCAGAGCTCAGACCCCGAGATCCGGCGGCTCGCTGCCGAGATCGTCGGCGAGGCGGCGGGCGACGCCGAACGCCTCGCGCGCATCGTGCGCTGGATGGACGCGAACATCGAAAAAGCCCCCCTCGACGTCTTCTCGGCGCGCGACGTGCTCGAGCGGCGCCGCGCCGAGTGTCAAGGCCACGCGTGGCTGTTCGCGGCGCTTGCGCGCGCGGCCGGCATCCCCACGCGCGTCGTGAACGGCCTCGTTTATTCCGAGGACTTCGGCGGCTTCCTCTTTCACGCCTGGAACGAAAGCCTCGTCGACGGCGCCTGGCGCGCGGTGGACCCGACCTTCGGCCAGGTGCACGCGGATGCGACGCATCTCAAGCTCTTCGAGGGCGAGACGCTCGCGGAGATGACGCCCCTCTTCGATTTCGTCGGTCGCCTGAGAATACGGGTGCTCGCGTACGAGCACGCGCGCCGCTGAGCGGGCCGGCGGACTGTCCTAGAATGGCGGCGATGAGCGAGCCTCGCGAGCCCAAGCCCGCGCCGCAGGTGCTGCGGCTCGAGCGCACCGACGAACGCATCTTCGTCTCGGACATCTTCCAAGGCGAGCGCGCGCCGTGCGAAAAGCGCGACCTCGGCACCTGGACCGAACCGGCACGCGAGCTGAAGGTGTACGGCCGCTGCGACGTCCTGGTCGTGGGCGGCGGGCCGTCGGGGACCGCGGCGGCGGTCGCGGCGGCACGCGCCGGCGCAGACGTCATTCTCCTCGAGCGCTACAACCACTTGGGCGGGCTCTCGACCGGCGGGCTCGTCATCTGGATCGACCGGATGACCGACTGGGAAGGAAACCTCGTCATCCGCGGCTTCGCCGAGGAGGTGCTCGACCGGCTGCCCGCCGAAGCCCTCGCCGGGCCCGCGCGGGAGGAGTGGGGCTCGCGCGATCCGGCGCGCGCCGAGTACTGGTCGTACCGCACCGCCGCCTATCACGGCATCGTCACCTGGTCGCCCACCATCTGTCCCGAGTGGCTGAAGCTCGCCTCGCAGGACCTAGTGCTCGAAAGCGGCGCGCGTCTCGTGCTGCACTGCTGGGCGGCGCGCCCGATCGTCGAGGACGGCGCGGTGCGCGGCGTCGCTTTCGAGAGCAAGGCGGGGCGACAGGCGGTGTTCGCCGCGGTCGTCGTGGATGCGACCGGCGACGGCGACCTGTTTGCGCAGGCGGGCGCCGCGTTCGAGGCCGACGTCGTTCGCGAGGACGTGCACCACTGCATGAACACCGCGTGGCTCTTCGGTGGGGTGGACATGGCGCGCTGGATCGAATTCCGCACGACGCGACCCGAGGAGTTCTCGCAGTTCATGGCGCGCGGGCGCGCGCAGCTCGGCTACTTCGAGCGCCCGTTCGTGTCGTGGCGAAACGACGTCGCGCTCTTCATGGGGCCGCGCCAGTCGGGCTATTCCGCGCTCGACCCGGACGATCAGACCGAGGTCGACGTCCGCTCGCACCGGCTGATGGCGCAGCACCTGGAGTTCTACCGTCGCCATGCGCCGGGCTTCGAGCGGGCGTTCCTCATGCTCTCCGCGCCGCAGCTCGGCGTACGCCACGCGCGCCGGCTGGTAGGCGTGAAGAAGGTCACGCGCGCCCAGTGGCCGACCGCGCTCGTGCACGACGACGAGATCGGCGTCACCCCCGCGGTGTCGCCGAAATTCCCGAACATTTCGATACCGTACGGCGCGCTGGTCCCGGAAAAGCTGGAGGGCCTGCTCGCCTGCGGGAGACACGTCTCCTGCGACCCGAATTCGCACACGTTCCTGCGCGAGATCCCGCAGTGCTGGATCACCGGGCAGGCGGCCGGTGCCGCGGCGGCGCTCGCCGCGCAGCGCAAGGTCGCGCCGCGCGCGATCGACGTCGCGGAGCTGCAGGCGTTGCTTTTGCGCCAGGGGGCGTACCTGAGAGCCCGCCCGCAGGCCGCCGCGGCCGCCTGAGCGCGATTCGGCTGACCGGCGCCGGGCGCGGCGCCTCCCCTGCGAACGGGTCAACGCGACCGCGCGCAGCCGGGAGATCCAGTTCGTGATGCTCAGCTGCCCGCACTATTCGCTCGAGCAGCTGCGCGAGGTCTGCCGCCTGCTCGCGGGCCGGCACATCCACCCGGACGTCGAGCTGTGGATCTTCACCCCGCGCGCGATCCGCTCACCGGCACGATCATAGAAACGCGTCACGCGCTGCGCGGCCGCAGCTTCGCCGGAAAGGTCCTCGTCTTTCCCGGCGCGAAGGGGTCCTCGGGCTGGTCGAACCAGTTTCACCTCGCGCGCCTTTCAGGCGCGGCGCCGGCGGCGATGCTTTTTACCGAGATGAGCACCAAGGTCGCCCTCGGCGCGGTGGTCACCCGCGCGCCGGCGATGACCGACTTCGATCAGGATCCGTTCGCGCTGATCGCCACGGGCGACTGGGTGCGCGTGGACGCCGACCGCGGCGTCGTCGAGGTGATCAAACGCGCCTGAAATCAGAGCGGCGCAAGCGCGCCGTCCACCACCCGCACGCGCGTACCCGCGTTCCAGGAAGGGTGCGAGTCCTGGAGAAACACCCGGCTCGTGCCATCGTCCATGCGCACGGAGATCTCCCAGGTCCTTCCTTCGCGCGCCTTTTTCTCGATCATATGGCCGGCCACGCCCCCGCCCACCGCGCCGACCACCGTGCCGGTCGTGCGGTGATCGCGCCCGCCGAGTTCGCGACCGACGATGCCGCCGACGACGGCCCCGGCGACCGCGCCGACGCCGGTCGCCTGCCCCGGCTTGTTGATCTCGCGGATCGCGGTGATCGTGCCGCAGTCCTTGCACGCGCCCGCCGGCGTGCCGCTCTGGCGCGCGAGGATGCGCTGGATGACCGCCTCGCTCACCCCTGCGTGCTTGAGCCTTACGAGCCCCTCGGGACTCGTGTCGAATTTCGGCTCCGCCGCGTCGATCGCCTGGATCACGGTCGCGTCCGACAGCCCGCCCTTCACCATCCGGATCACGTCGTCGTTCGTCATCGGCGCCGCCGCGGCGGCAAGCGGCAACGCGACGAGCCACGCGAGCAACAAGCGTTTCGTCATATCGATCTCCTTCGCGGGACGCGCGCTGCGTCCCGACCGCGCAATGCTACCCTAATGCGCCGAGGAGGATACACCCTCGTGCGATTCGCCGCCCTGCTCGCCGCGCTCGCGGTCGCTGCCCCCGCGCACGCCGGCGCCGATTCCACCAACCGGCCGCATCGGCTGATCACCGCGTTTAGCCTCGGTGGCGCGATCGACGTGTACTCGCGCCCCGTCGCCGAGCCGCCCGGCAAACGGCTCGGCCAGAACGTCTTCGTCCCGGCCGGCGCGATCAATCCGACCGCGGTGATCGGTCCGCAGCGCTCGGCGTCGATGCCGGAGCTTGCGACCTTTTCCGAGCGAGGGGTGCCGAGCCTCGATCTCGCGATCTGGGCCGGCGCCGGCGCGCCGGCGGGCACGTCGTGGGCGACCATCGACCGGCTGCAACGCGAGCTGCGTGCGGCCATCCATGCGCCCGAGGTGCGCGAGAAGACGATCGCGCAACGCCAGACGCCGATCGGCAACGCCCCCGGGGAACTCGTCGCCGACGATGCGCACCGACGTCCCCCCATGGGTGGTGCTCATCCGCGCCTGGGGCGCGAAGATCGAATAGCGATGCGCACCGACTACGTGCAGCGGTTCGTATTCGAGCGGCTCGCGATCCGCGGACGCCTCGTTTGTCTCACTGGCGCCTGGCAGCGCATGATCGAAGGTCGCGGGTATCCGGCCGAAATCGTCGAGCTGCTCGGGCACACGACGGCGCTCGCAGTACTGCTCGGCGCCGGCCAAAAGGACCACGGGCGCGTGACGCTCCAGGTGCGCGGCTCGGGCCCGGTGCGGCTGCTCGTCGCCGACTGCACCGCGGACCTCAAGATCCGGGGCATGGCGCAGTACGAGCCGGCCGCCGCCTGCGACGTGCGCGCGGCGATCGGCGACGGAAGGCTCGCGCTCACGCTCGAAGACCTCGCGAGCGGCACCTTCTACCAGAGCCTCGTGCCGATCGAAGGAGCGACGATGGGCGAAATCTTCGTGAACTACCTCGCCCGCTCGGAGCAGCGTCCGGCGTTCCTCGCGCTGCACGCGGACGACGCTGCGCTCTGCGGGCTGCTGCTCGAGAAGCTGCCCGGCGCCGATGAGAGCGACGCCGGCGGCTGGGAGCGGATCACGCGCCTCGCCGCGGCGCTCAAGCTCTCCGACACGGTGAACGCGCAGCCCTACGACGTACTGGTCGGCCTGTTCGCCGACGAGCTGCTGCGGGTCTTTCGCCTCTATCCGGTCGAATATCACTGCCCTTGGAATCCCGCGAGCGTCGAGCGCGTGCTGCGCACGCTAGGTCGGCCCGAAATCGAATCGATCCTCGCCGAGCGCGGCGAGATCGTGATCCGCAACGAGATGTGCAATCATGAATACCGCTTCGACCGCGCGGCGGTCGAAGCGGTATTCGCCTGAGGGCATGCATCTTCCCGTGGCGCGGTTGGTGGCGCCGCGCCGCCGTCCCTCGCCGGCCCGTCCGAGCTTGGCGGCGATCGCCACATCCCGATCCTGAAAGCGCGCGATCGCGAGCTCGTTTCCCGGAGGCTTGCGCAAGCCCGTCTTCGCTCAAATCATCGCGGACTGTCGGCGTGCAGGCGCACACGAGGTGCGAGCCGTGCGCAATGTCGGCAGTCACGCGCGTCGGACCGTAGACGAGCGCCGTCGCGACGAGGAACCGATCCGCCGGATACGCGTGCGCAGAGAGGATCTCGCGGCTGCGCACCGCAACGTCGGTGCGTGCGCGGGCGCGTCCCGCGCCGGCGTGCGCTCGCGCGCCTCGGCGATCCAGCGTCGCGGCTCGCCCTCCAGCTTCAGGCGCCTGCGCTCGGCGAGAACGAGCAACTCCCAGACGCTGAGCGGCGAAAGCCACAGTTCGTTCCGCTCGCTCGCGAGCGCGGTTCGCGCCCGCGCCCGAGCCGTGCGGGCTCGACCGAGGCTCCACAGAGCCAGACGTGCGTATCGAGAAGAAGCGTCAACGGCGCATCGCCGCCCACTCGCCCCGCCTGCCGGCAGGGCCGACCACGTCGCCGGGGATCCTCGCCCGGCGGGCCATCGCACCGAGCCAGCCGGACCGCGCCCCCCGTCGACGCGGTGGGACGACCTCGGCGACAGGTTCGCGCGAACCGTGTGATCGTGACCGGGCGACCGGTGCGCTCGACACGCTGCACCGGGGAAAGGCAGGTCGCCTCGAATTGACCGGGATCCTTTCCATGCCGGGCACGCTAACGTGGGCCGCAATCATGGTCAACGCGTCCGGGCGGCGCATCGCCGCACCCGCATATCTTGCGCGCGGTCGCTCGGACTCCGTCGCCGGCGCGCGCGAGGCGAGCGAGCGCGCCAAGCAAGACTGGCGCACCGGGGCTCCGCCCCGGCGCCCGGGAAGACGGAGGGAATCCTGCTGCCCGAAGTCTGGGGCGGGCTCTCGCCGTTACGCGCCGCGCTTCAGCCGTGCAGCGATCGTCGCCACATGACGACCCTGGAAGCGCGCGATCGCGAGCTCGTTCTCCGAGGGCTGGCGCGAGCCGTCGCCGCCGGTGATCGTCGTCGCGCCGTAGGGCGTGCCGCCCGTGATCTGGTCCATCGCCACCAGCCGCTGCTCGCTATAGGGCACGCCGACGACGATCATGCCGTGGTGAAGCAGCGTGGTGTGAAAGCTCGCAATCGTCGTCTCCTGCCCGCCGTGCTGGCTCGCGGTGCTCGCGAACACGCTGCCCACCTTGCCGATCAGCGCGCCCTTCGCCCAAAGGCCGCCGGTCTGGTCGAGGAAATTGCGCATCTGCGCCGCCATGTTGCCGAAGCGCGTCGGCGTGCCGAAGATGATCGCGTCGGCCTCCGCAAGCCCCTCGACCGTCGCCGTCGGCACGTGCGCGAACGCCCGGCGCGCGGCGGCCGCACCGCTCTTTTCCAGCACGTCCGCCGGCACGAGCTCGGGCACTTGATAGAGCGAGACCTCGACCTCCGGCACCTCGCGCGCGCCGGCGGCAACCGCCTCCGCGAGCCGATAGACGTGGCCGTACATGCTGTAGAACACCACCTGCACTTTGGTCGCCATGGACCGATCCTCCTTACGCAACTCGCAACCGAAAGGGCACCGCCCAAAGGCGGGGCCGACTACGCCGTAATACCCGCGCCTGAGCTCGCCGCTCTCGCACCGAGCGGGGCGATGTTACCGGAAAGCGCTCAAGCGGCGCGGAGCAGCGACAGCCGACCTTCGGGTGGCGCCTTGATGTGTCTCAGACGAGCGCAAGGACTTCGATTTCGCGAAAGCGCGCGAAGTCGCGGTCGAAGGTGACGAGCCGCGGGCCTGCGCTGCGCGAAAAGGCTGCAAGATACGCGTCGGTCCACAGCCTCGGGGAAAACCACGGCTCGCTCCCGTAACTCGGCGAGCACTTCCTCGCAGCCGGGCGGCTCCGGCGCGAGTTCCACCTCGGGAAGCGCAAGAAGCGCGAAGTACCGCTCGAGCGCCTCCTTCGGCGAGAGCGCGCGATCGCCCATCAGTTTCGGCTGCGCGAGCAGCCGCACGAACCCGAGCATCGTCACGCGGCAAAAGTGGATCGCCTGCACGCGTGCACCTTCCTCGCGCGAGTAGCGGCGCGCGCGCTCGAAGTGCGGGTGTCCCTCGACCGACAACGCGAGCCGGACGTTGAGGTCCGGCAGGTCGCCCGCGCAAAAATACCCTAGGGCCGGAGGCTCAGCGCTTCGCGCGCGCGCGCCGGTGAGCGAATCGGCAAGCGCGGCGAGCTCCGCGTGGGTGTAGGCCTTCATCTTCCGCACGCCGCGAACCGCCGGCGGCAGCCGGCCCGGGGTGCGGCGAAGCTCGGTCGTCTCGCTCGCGGCAAGCCCGCGCTGCAGCAGCTGAGTGACGAGCGCCTTGAGCGTCGTGCCCCGGTGCGCGGCGCGCGCCTTCCACGCGCGAAAGAGGTCGTCCGGAAGTTCCAGGGTGGTGCGCAAGCAGATCTGGCTCGGCCGGAAACAGGGGCCCGCCGGAATCAGCCGCGCCCCCCGACCTGAAGGAGCCCTTCGGCCACCTCCAGCACGTCGTCCGGCCAATAGTCCATCGGCCGTGGCCGGCGAGCGCCGGCCTCCTCGCAGGACCGACACGCGAGCACGGGAAGGACCCAGCGTCCGGGGATTGCATCGCGGCCCCAGAAGGCGCCGGCGAGCGCGCCGGCGATCGCCGCGTTGGTGTCGGTGTCGCCGCCTTCGGCGACAGTCGCGACGATCGCGCTTTCGAAATCCGCCGCGTGGCGAAGCTGCCGGAAGGCGTTCTGGAGCGCGATCAGCACCCGGCCCTGCTGCGAGAGGAAATCGCGCGGCGAATCGCCCGCGGCACCGCGCTCGATCGCCTCGCGCGCGGCGCCCGAGCTGTGCGCGAGCGCCGCAACGAGCATCGCCTCGCGGTCGCCCGAGGCGATTCCTGCGGCGATCGCAGCGGCGAACCCGGCGCAAGCCTCGACGCACACCGGGTTCGGGTGCGTGAGGCGCGAGTCCGCGCGCGCGGCTTCGGCCGCGCGCGCCGGATCGCCTGCCGCCCAGACGCCGATCGGCGAGACGCGCATCAACGACCCGTTCGCCTGGCTCTCCGGGTCGGGTCGCCCTGCGAGTGCCGCGCGGGTCGTCGCGCCGAGGTCGAACGGCCGCGAGGCGAGCCATGCGCGGTAGGCGGCGAGCGCCGCCTCGGCGTCGTAGCGCCCCGCGCGCAGGATCGCGCGCGCGAGCGCGAGCGCGAGCTCCGTGTCGTCGGTCGGCTGGCCGGCGATCGTTCCCCACGTCCCGCCGTCTGCGAGATCTCGCACGCCCTGCGGATACGCTTTCGCGATCGCGCGCGCATCCTGGAATTCGACGAGCGAGCCGAGGCTGTCGCCGATCGCCTGACCGAGCACGCAGGCCTGCGCGCGCGCAAGCCGCGCCTCGTCCGCGACCCTCGGAAAGCCGATCCGTACGCGCGGCTCGCCCTTCGGCGCCGCAACCACCTCCGCCCAGCGGATGCGCGCGAGCGCCCGCGCCGCTTCCGGCGCGCCCGCGATACAGCCGCTCACGCGCGCCCGGTCCTCGCCCGAGAAAGCAATTTCGCGCCCTTCCGCGTCGAGCACCACGCCGCCCGCGGCGCGAAGAAGCGCCGCGCCGGCGGCGATGTCGTGTTCGTGCACCCCGTGCGCCGAGACTGCGGCGACGCCGTCGCCTGCCGCGACGCGCGCAAGGCGATGCGCGATGCTCGACATCGCGACGAAGCCGAGCGGGCGCGACCGCGCGCGCGAACGCGCGCGGTCGCAGCGCCGCGGACTCGGTGCACCAGACGATTTCGCCTGCGGCGAGCCGCCGCGTCGACAGATCGACGGCGTGCGGGCGACCGTTGCGCAGCAGCGGCCCCGTGCCTTCGGCCCAGGCAAAAGTCTCTCGGCCGCGGTCGGGCGAAAGCGGTGAGTGCACGACGCCGAGCACCGGCAGCGAGCCGCGCAGAAGCGCGACCGACACAGCCGACCCGCGCCAGCCCTTCAGAAAATCGCTCGTGCCGTCGTGGGGATCCACCACCCAGCGCCAGCCGGCGACGCGGCCCGGCGAGAGCCCGGTTTCCTCGCCGACGAAATCGCAGTCGAGCGCGCGCTGTAGCGCCGCGCGCAGCATCTCCTCCATCTCGACGTCCACCGCCGCCTTGCCGCGCTCGCCGCGCGGCCCCGCCGGCCGATGGAACTCCTCGTACAGGCGCTCGCCGGCGGCTTCGGCCGCAGCGACCGCAGCGTTCAGTACCGCGGCGAGCGAATCGGGTGCCACGCGCGCATCCGGCGCTAGGTTGCGAGCGCGGGTTCGCGCGGGCGCGCGAGCCTGGCGCCGGGCCACACCGACGGATGGCTTCTCGCATACTGCGGCGGATAGTCGAGCTTGACGCCGAAACGATCCGCGGCATGCCACACCCAGCGGGGGTTGTCGAGCAGCGCGCGCGCGATCGCCACCATGTCGGCCTTGCCCGCGGCGAGGATGTCCTCGGCCTGCTGCGGCTCGACGATCATCCCGACGGCGCGCACCGCCAGCCCCGGCACCGAGCGCCGCACGGCTTCCGCAAACGGCACCTGATAGCCCGGCTCCACCTTCAGGTTCTGATAAGGCACGAGGCCGCCGGAGGACACGCAGAGGTAGTCGTAGCCGAGCGCCTTCAGTTCGCGCGCGAACGCGATCGTTTCGGGAAGCGTCCATCCGCCCTCGGCCCAATCGACGGCGCTCACGCGCGCGCCGAGCGCGCGACTCCGCGGCCAGACGTCGCGCAGCGCGCGCGCCACCGCGAGCGGAAAGCGCATGCGGTTTTCGAGACTGCCGCCGTATTCGTCCGTGCGGCGGTTCGAAAGCGGCGAAAGGAATTCGTGCAGCAGATAGCCGTGCGCCGAGTGAAGCTCGATGACATCCAGCCCGATACGCAGCGCTCGCTTCGCTGCCTGCACGAACGCCTCGACGAGCGCCTCGAGGTCGGCCTTCGAAAGCTCGCGCGGCGCGGGCCAGTCGCGATCGAACGCGATCGGCGAGGGCGCGACCGTCTGCCACGGCGACTCGGCCGGGCCGAGCGGCCGCCCGCCCTGCCAGGGCACCTGCGCCGAGCCCTTGCGTCCGGCGTGCGCGAGCTGTACGCCGATCGGCGAGCGGGTAAGCCGCCGGCAGGCGTCCACCACGCGCTTCATCGCCGCCTCGGCGTTGTCGGTGTAGAGGCCGGTACAGCCGTGCGAGATGCGCCCCTCGCGCGCGACCGCGGTCGCCTCGATCATGACGAGCCCCGCACCGGAGACCGCGAGGCTGCCGAGATGGATGAGATGCCAGTCGTTCATCGCGCCGTCGTCGGCCGAGTACTGGCACATCGGCGAGACCGCGATGCGGTTGGGCAGCGTCACGCCGCCGAGCTGGATCGGGGTAAAAAGCCTAGGGTGCGGCAACGGTGATTCCTTTCTCGAAAACGCCCGGCGCAGCGCGCGAGCAAAGCGCGCCGCGCCCGGCTGGTCGCCGTGCAGGCAAAGGGTTCCGACCGAGACCGGCACGCGCCTGCCCGAGAGGCTCGTCACGTACCCGTCCTCGATCATCGCGAGCGCCTGCGCGACCGCCCGCGATTCGTCCTCGATCAACGCGCCGGGCGAACCGCGCGGCGCGAGCGTCCCGTCGTCGGCGTAGCCGCGGTCGGCGAAACCTTCGCCGACCGCCGGCACCCCGAGCCGCTCGGCGCACGCGATCATGCGGCTGCCGGCGAGCCCGTAGAGCATGACGCCGGCACCGAGGTCCCTCACCGCGCGCGCCATCGCTTCCGACAACGCCTCGTCGTTCGCGGCCATGTTGTAGAGCGCGCCGTGGCACTTCACGTGGTGCAGTCGCGCCCCGGCGGCGCGCGCGAACGCTTCCACCGCGCCCGCCTGATAGAGCACGAGGTCGTAGAGTTCCTGCGGGGTGATTCTCATCGCGCGCCGGCCAAAGCCCATGAGGTCGGGAAGCGACGGATGCGCGCCGACCGCGACGCCGTGGTCCACCGCAAGCCGCACGGTCGTTCGGATCGTCGCCGGATCGCCCGCGTGAAAGCCGCAAGCGATGTTCGCCGAGCTGATGTAAGGCATCACCTCGGCGTCGGCACCCATCCTCCAGGCGCCGAAGCTCTCGCCCATGTCGCAGTTGAGGTCGATGCGTTTCATGTCCCGTAGCTCCACGCGAGCGAGCGCCGCAATCCCCGCAGCCGCCGCTCGTTCGCTTTGCGCAGCGCGACCGCCTCGGCGAGCGTGCACCGTGCGAACCGCAACGTCTGCCCGGGCGCGAGCTGCGCAAGGCGCGCCACGTCCGCGCTCGCGATCTCGGCGATTCTGGGATAGCCGCCGGTGGTCTGGTGGTCGGCCATCAGTGCGATCGGCTGCCCGTTCGCGGGCACCTGCACGGTCCCGAGGCAGGTGGGCTCGGAGTGTATCTCGCCCGCCGCGACACGCGCCAGCGCCGGACCGCCCAGCCGAAAGCCCATGCGATTGGAGTCCGGGAGCACCTTCCACGTCGCCTCGAAAAAGGCGCGGCGCGACGCCGCATCGAAGAGCGCATGGTGTCGGCCTTCCATCGCGTGCACCGTGATCGGTTCGCGCTCGGGAAGCGTCAGCGTCGGCACCGACCAGCCGACGCTCGCAGGGCCGCCCGCCCTTCGACGCTTTTCGGGCAGCACCGCGTAGCGCCTTCGGGCGATCTCGGCCGCATCCGCAGCGAGCGGCACGATGTCGCCCGAGCGCAGCGCCCGGCCCTGGAAGCCGCCGAACGCGGCCGGAAGGAAGGTGCTGCGGCTGCCGAGCACCGGGGGCACCGCGATGCCGCCTGCCACCGCAAGGCAGGCGCGCGCGCCTGCGCGTGCCGCCCCGATCGCAAGCCTCGCGCCCTGTTCGACGAGCACCGGCCGGTCGCGCGGAAGCGGCGCGCCGTCGAGCCGCGCGTCGAAGCGCGCGCCGCAGAGCGCGACGAGTGCCGCGCAGCCGAACTCCAGTTCCGGTCCGATGAGCGTGATCTCGAGCGCCGCGGCCTCGGGCGGGTTGCCGACGAGCGCGTTCGCGATCGCGAGCGCGACCGGATCCATCGCGCCGCCGGGCACGACCCCGAGATGTTGAAGGCCGTAGCGTCCTGCGTCCTGCACCGTGGTGAGCAGGCCGGGCTTGGCGACCCGGATCCAAGCGCCGCCGCTCATTTCAGACGCGCGAACTGCGCGGCATCGATCGGAACGAACCGCACGCGATCGCCGGGGGCGAGCAGGCTCGGCGGTTCGCGCCGCGGATCGAAGAGCGAAAGCGGCGTACGGCCGATCACGTTCCAGCCGCCGGGCGTCTCGAAAGAGTAGATTGCGGTCTGTGCGTTCGCGATCGCGACCGAACCGGCGGGCACGCGCGCGCGCGGCGTCGCGCGGCGCGCGAGCGAAAGTTTCGGATCGAGCCCGCCGAGATACGGCTGCCCGGGCGAAAAACCCACCATCAGCACGCGGTGCTCGACGGCTGCGTGCCGGCGCGCGATCTCGGCCGGCGCAAGGCCGGTCTTTTCGGCCACCTCCGCCATGTCGAGCGCGAACGGTATCTCGTAGCACACCGGCACCTCGACGAGGCGGCCGCCCTCGCGCAGCCTCGGCGCCTCGCGCTCGCACTCGGCAAGGAGCTCCGCGCAGCGCCCAAGCGGATCGTCGGGAAGCCCTCCGGATGCTCCGGGTCGAAGTGAAGCGCAATGCCGGTGAGCGCCGGCACGATGTCGCGGATCCAGGGAATGCGGCGCGCGCGCAGCGCCGCGGCGAGCGCCTGAAGCGCCTGGTTTGCCGCGAGGTCGAGCGCGTCGCCCGCGTCGGCGAACGCGGCGCAGTCGCCGAGCGGCTCGATCCGCAATCTTGCGACGATCTTCGTCAGGCGACCTTCGGCACCGCGACGCCGATCATCGCGTCGCGCGTGACGATCGAGGCGAGCCGGCTCCTCGCTCCAGCCCTCGGTGCCCGCCGGGCGCATCGGCAGCACCATGTAGCGCATGTCGGCGGTCGAATCGTGCACGCGGATGCGCACCGACTCGGGCAACACCAGCCCGAACTCGGCGAGCACCGCGCGCGGCTCGCGCACCATGCGCGAGCGGTATTCGCGCGACTTGTACCAGTCGGGCGGAAGCCCGAGCAGCATCCGCGGGTAGCACGAGCAGAGCGTACAGACGATCGCGTTGTGCACTTCGGGCGTGTTCTCCACGACGACGAGCCGCAACGCCGGCAGATCGAGCCCGAGCTCCTCGCAGGCGCGCGTGCCGTCGGCGAGAAGCCGCGCTTTGAACGCCGGATCGGTCCAGGCGCGCGCGACCACCCGAGCGCCGCGCTCAGGGCCCCGACGGCGCATGTCCTCGACCGTCGCATCCACCTCGGCCTCGGTGAGGACGCCCTTTTCGACGAGGAGCTCGCGCAGGCTCACCTCGATCAGCTGGAAGTAGCTGAGCGGCCGGTAGGTGCCGCGGTCCTCGCTCATGCGGATTCGAGCCAGTGCTGGTAGATCTCGACCTCGACGACGTCGTGCGCCGGCCCGCGGTAGTCCGGCCAGAGCTCCGTCTGCCGGAAGCGCACGCGGTAGAGCGGCTGCTTCGGCTCGCCGGAACGCATCTGCGCAAGCTCCTCCGGATTGGCGAAGACCCCGCACAGGCGTTCGACCTCGCCCGTGCGCCCGCGCACGTAGTACGGCGTGCGCACGTGCCCGAGCGGATACGCCGCCCGAACGCGCACCCGGTCACCGGGGCGAAAGATCGGCGTCGGTTCCGACACGCCGCGCCACCTCCTCCATCTTTCTGCCCAGTTCCTCGGTGGTGATCACGCCGCGCTGGATCATGGTCTGCGCGATCGAGACGACCCAGCGCTCGTAGTAGGTCATGCGATCGTACGCTTGCGGCGGCAGCGCTTCGATGTTTTTCCTCAGCTCGTCGACCGTCATCAGCCGGCGGCCGCCGCGAATGCCGGAAAGAAGGACCATCAGCGCATCCACCCGCCGCTCCCAGTCGGCGTAGTCGTGCTCGGTGCGTTCGACCGGCCCGGCCGAAAGCCCGCCCATGTCGTGATGGCCGCGGAAGACGAGCTCGGCCGCCGAGGGTTTTTCGCTCACGCCACCCACTCCGAGACCGGCGCGCGCGCCTCGTGAAGCGGCTGGCAGACGACGTCGACGAGCGACGGCCCGCCATGCTCGAATGCCGCGCGCAACGCTTCGCCGAGCCGCGCCGGATCAGCGACCCGCCAGCTTCTGACGCCGTACGCCTCGGCCACGCGAGCGTGGTCGGTGAGCGAGAAATCCACCGAAAAATAGCGGGCGCCGAAGCCCGAGCGCTGCCCCGCCTTGATCCAGCCGTACATCGCGTTCGCGATCACGACGAAGGTGATCGGAAGCCTCAGACGCACCGCGGTCTCCAGTTCCCCGGCGCACATGCCGAAGCTTCCGTCGCCCATCACCGCGACGGTCTTCGCCTGCGGGCGGGCGAAGTGCGCGCCGATCGCCGCGGCGAGCGCGTAGCCGAGCGCCCCGTGCGCGCGGTTGGAGATGATCCGGCGACCGGTGCCCCGTACCGGGTAGTAGGCGGAAAAATACGGACAAGGCGTACCCGGATCGAGCACGAGGATCGCGTCGCGATCGAGCGCCTTGGCCATTTCGGCGACCAGCCGCTCGGGGCGGATCGGCGAATCTTCCGAGCGCGCGAGCTGCTCGAATTTCGCGAACTTCGCATCGCGCGCCCGTTGCACCTCGGCCGGCGCAAGCGGGCGCTTCACGTTTTCGAGCGCGGCGTTCAACGCCGCAAGCCCGAGCTTTGCGTCGCAGACGAGCGCCGCCTCCGTGCGATAGTTGGGCGCCGATGACGCGCGGATCCGCGTCGAGGTGCACGATCTTCGCGCGGCCCGGGCGCCGGATGCCGCCAGCGCTCGGTGGTGATCGATCCGGCGCGACAGCCGACGAAGAAGACGAGGTCGGCGCGATCCACGATCGCGCGCGTCTCGGGCGTGCCGCCGTTTGAGCCGATGACGCCCACCGCAAGCGGATGTTCGTCCGCGATCGCGCCCTGGCCGCTCACCGAGGTCGCGACCGGCGCCGAAAGCCGCTCGGCGAGTTCGACGAGTTCCGCTTCCGCGCCCGCCGCGGTGACGCCGCCGCCGCAGACGATCAGCGGATTTTCCGCTGCGCGCAGCAGCCGCGCCGCCGCTTCGACCTCGGCCGGATCGGGGGCGACCCGCCGCGCCGGCGCGCGCGAAAGCGATGCATCGCCCCAGATCTCGGCGCGCTCGACCGGCCCGTTCTGAACGTCGAAAGGCAGCGCAAGGTGCACCGCCCCCGGCGGCGCGCTCGATGCCTCGGCGAACGCGGTGCGGAACGCGCGCGGGATGTCCTGCGAGCGCTCGATCACCGTGTTCCACTTCGTCACCGGGCGCATGAGCGCCCCCTGGTCGAGCTCGGTGAGCGTGAAGCGCCCGCGCGAACCGACCGCGATGTCGGTGTTGATCGCAAGGAGCGGTACCGACGATTCGTTCGCCTCGGCAAGGCCCGGCAGCAGATAGGTCGCGCCGCCCCCCGACGGACCTTCGCAGACCCCGACCTTGCCCGAGATGCGCGCGTAGCCGTCGGCCATGTAGGCCGCGTGGCGCTCGTCGCGCGTGAGCACATGGCGCATGCCGTGGGCAAGGCGCGCAAGCGCGTCGTAGAACGGAAGGCTCGTGTCGCCGCACAGGCCGAAGATCACTTCGACGCCGTGCGCTTTCAGCATTTCGACGGCGGCTTCCGCGCCGCTCGCCGTCGCCGCCTGCTGCTCGACCGGCCTGTTCATGTCGTTAAATTATAGGAGGTGATCGCGCACGTGCCCCGTCCGGGCGAACTGTACCTCGACCACGTTTCGCACTTCGTGCCGGATCTCGACGCAGCCGCGCGCGCGCTTTGCGCGCTCGGGTTCGTCGTCACGCCGCGATCGGACCAGCGCACGCAGGACGGGCCTGCGGGTACGTCGAACGTCTGCGCGATGCTCGAGCGCGGCTATCTCGAATTTCTCGCGCCGACCGCGGATACGCCGAACGCGGCGCGGCTGCGCGCGGCGATGGCGCGCCATCCGGGCGTGCATCTTTGCTGCTTCGGAACGCCTGCGGCGGAAGAGGAGCATGCGCGCCTTGCCGCGCACGGCTTTGCGCCGCAGCCGATCGTTTCGCTCGAGCGCGACACCGAAACCGGCCGCGCCCGCTTCAAGGTCGTTCGGCCTGCGCCGGAGACGATGCCCGAAGGGCGCGTGCAGTTCGTCGAGCACTTGACCCCCGAGGTCCTCTGGCATCCTCGCTGGATGGGACACGCAAACGGTGTGCGGGCGCTCGCTTGCGCGTTCGTCGTGGCGCGCGACCCGGTCGAAGCCGCGGCGCGCTGGGCGGAATTCGCAGCGCTCCTTCCGCGACCTGCGCGTCGCTTCGTGCATCTGCCCGCCGATCGCGGTCATGTGCTGGTCGGCACCCGGGTCGAGTGGCGGCCGCTCCTCGGCGAGGCGGTGCCCGAGCCGCCTGCGCTTGCCGGCTGCGCGCTCGAATGCGACGATCCGGCCGCGCTCGCCGCTCGCGCCGAGCGCGCCGGCTGCGCGGTGCGGCGCCTGCGGCGCGCGCTCTACGCGCTCGCGCTACCGCCCGCGCTCGGCGGCTTTTGGGTGGTCGGCACCCGCAAATCCCTCGCGATGGACGATTGACGCATGGACCCCTGCACGCTCACCGCGGTCGAACTGCTCGCCCTCTACCGCACGAAGAAGCTTTCGCCGGTCGAGGCGGTGCGCGCGGTGCTTGCGCGCATCGAGAAGTTCGATCCGGTTCTCAACGCGTTCTGCCTCGTCGCCTGGCGCACGGCGCTCGCCGCAGCGCGCGAGTCCGAGCGCCGCTGGATGAAGGGCGAGCCGCAAGGGCTTCTCGACGGCGTGCCGGTCTCGATCAAGGACCTCGTCCTCACGCGCGGCTGGCCGACGCTCCGCGGCTCGAAGACGATAGACCCGAAGGGGCCGTGGAAGGACGATGCGCCTTGCGTCGCCCGCCTTCGCGAGCACGGCGCGGTGCTGATCGGAAAGACGACCACGCCCGAATTCGGCTGGAAGGGCGTCACCGACAGCCCGCTCACCGGAGTGACGCGCAACCCTTGGGACCCGCGCCTCACACCGGGCGGCTCCTCGGGCGGTGCGGCGGCGGCGCTCGCCGCCGGCATGGGCCCGCTTGCGATCGGTACCGACGGTGGCGGCTCCATCCGCATCCCATGCGCGTTCACCGGCGTCTTCGGGCTGAAGCCGTCGTTCGGCCGCGTGCCCGCGTGGCCGCTTTCGCCGATGGGCACGGTGGCGCACGTCGGGCCGATGACGCGCAGCGTCGCCGACGCGGCGCTGATGATGAACGTGATCGCGCTTCCCGATACCCGCGACTGGCACGCGCTTCCGTGGGATGCGCGCGACTGGCGCGTCGGGCTCGAAGACGGCGTGCGCGGGCTTCGCATCGCCTGGTCGCCCGACCTCGGCTACGCGAAGGTGGATCCGGAAGTCGCGGAGATCGCAAGGCGCGCGGTGCGCACTTTTGCCGATCTCGGCGCGCGGGTGGACGCGGCCGATCCCGGCTTCGATAGCCCGCTCGAGATCTTCACGCGGCACTGGTTTCCAGGGGCGGCGAGCATCGTGCGCGCGACTCCGCCGCGAAAGCGGCGGCAAATGGACAAGGGGCTGCTCGCGGTCGCTCGCGAAGGCGAAAAGGTGACGACCGCAGAATATCTCGACGCGGTAAAAGCGCGCGGCGCGCTCGGCGAGGCGATGAACCGGTTTCACCAGCGCTACGACCTCTTGGTGACACCGGCGCTTCCGCTTCCCGCGTTCAAGGCCGGGCAGGAAGTCGCGGACCTCCTTCGCGAGCGGCGCTGGACCGACTGGACGCCGTTCACCTACCCCTTCAACCTCACCCAGCAGCCGGCGGCGGCGCTGCCCTGCGGGTTGACAAGAGCGGGATTGCCGGTCGCGCTCCAGATCGTCGGGCCGCGCTATGCCGATGCGCTCGTGCTTCGCGCCGCGCGGGCGTTCGAGTCGGCGCACCCGGTGCAAATGCCCAATCTTTCGCGGCTCGCCGCTTCAGCGAAATAGGGCCACCCAAGCGGGCCAGGCGTCCCGGGCGCCGCGCAGCGTGCGCGACGCTTGCACACAGGACCGGTGCGCGCGGCAAGGGGCCGCTACGCGTGCAGCTCCACGATGTCGCCGTCGGCGAGCCGGTGCTCGCGGCCGACCTGCTGGCCGCCGAAGCCGGACTTCCCCCAGAGGCGCGCGTACTTCAACGCGCGCGCGAGGTCCTTGTGCACGAGCCGCGCGACGTCCTCGACCGTCTGCCCGGTGCGAAGGGTGAACGGCCGCGTGCGATCGGCAGGCTTGCCGGGGCTTTTCGTGTAGACGCGCACGATCCCGAGATGCGCGAAAAGCCAAGGACCGAGCTCCCCGAGCCCGAAGCCGGTCTCGGCAGAAACCGCAAGCGCCGGATACTCGAACCCCGAGAGTTCCAGCAGCGCGCGCAGCTCGCCCTCGGGATCGGCGACGAGATCGGCCTTGTTGGCAAGCAGCAGCGCCGGAAGCCGAAGCGCGCGGCTCCCTTCGTCGTCTTCCGCCGACGCGCTCCAGTCGGCGAGAAGCTCGATCCGGCGTTCGCGAAGCACCGCCTGCGCGCGCTCCAGTTGCTCGAGACAATCCTCGGCCGCAAGGTCGAGGACGAAAAGACACGCATCGGCCATCTGGAGCGCCCCCGAAAGCCACGGCACCGCGTGCTCGGGCGATAGCGCCGGAAGGTCAACGAGCTGAAACGCGATGTCCTCGAAGGGCATCATCCCGGCTTGCGGCAGCTGCGTCGTGAACGGATACGGGGCGACCTCGGCGCCCGAGCCGGTGAGCCGAGCATGCAGCGCCGACTTCCCTGCGTTCGGCGGCCCGAGGAGCGCGATCTGCGCCGCGCCCTCCGGACGCACGACGAGCGCGGGGCCGCCGCGCGCGCCGCCTTTTTTCGGCGCCTCGAGCGCTTCCGACAGCTCCTTGATGCGGCGCTTGAGATCCGCCTGCAGGTGGTCGGTGCCCTTGTGCTTGGGCATCACCCGCAGCATCTCGCGCAGGCACTCGAGACGCTCCTCCGGGTCGCGCGCGCGCCGATAGGCGGCCTCCGCCGCGCGGTATTCGGGAGTCAGGTTCGCAGGCATGGATGCGATCCATTTTACGAACCCGCCGCCCTCTACTGAACCCGGAGGCGCGCTACAAGGCTTTATGTCGTGCAGCCCGGCGAGTCGCCTCCGGACTCGGTGAGCGCGGAGCGCGAGCTGACCGTGCAGGGATCGCTCGAAGTCGCGCGCCTCACGACGCTGCTTGCCGCCGGCCGCGAGGAGCCGCCGCTCGCGCCGGCGCGGGTGGCGGTCGCCGTGCCGACGGGAATCGCTTCTTCGCTCGAGCGGCTTGCCGCGATCGCCGACGAGGTGCTCTGCGTCAACGTGCGCCCGGGTGCAAGCTTCGCCGTCGCCGATGCGTACGAACGCTGGTACGACGTGAGCGACGAGGAAGCCGAAGCGCTTATTGCGCGCCCGCGTGCCGAGCAAAGATCCCGGCGTGGACGCGGCCGCGCCTATTTTTCGACGCTGAAGAGCCTCTCCGGCGGAATCCGCACCCTCGCCCAGACGGTCTGCGCACCGCCCGCGGACGGACATTCGAGCGGCGCGGCGATGACTGGCAGCGGCTCTGCGCCTGCGCTCACCATCCACCTGCGGCGCCCGGCGCCGTCCGCCCTGAAGTCCGCGGCCGCGCCGATGCGGCAGTCCGCGTGGCTGTAATAGAGCGCCTCCTGCGCGAGCAACAACCGGTCGCCCGGCTTTACCGGATACGCCGCCGGCCCGACCGCCAGGGCCGGCGGCCGCCATTCGCCGCCCGCGCGGCGGCCGAGGAACACCCAGCCTTCCACCGGCTCGGACGCAGCCGCCGGCGCAGGCGCCGCGAGCGCTGCGAAAACGGTTGCTGCGAGAGCCATCGGGTGCTGCAGCCTCATCCAACGTAGTTTACGCCGCAGGCAAGGCATCATGCTAGGATTTGCGCATGGTGCTCACCGAAGCGACGGAACACAGACTCGGCTGGAAGGCGGCCGACTTCGATCTGCTCGGCGTGGACGGAAAACGCCACACGCTCGCGAGCGCGCGCGGGCCGAACGGGCTCGTCGTCATGTTCATCTGCAACCACTGCCCCTACGTGAAGGCGGTGCTCGACCGCATCGTGCGCGATTGCGGAGAACTTGCGCAGCACGGCGTCGGCTCGATCGCGATCATGTCGAACGACCCGACCGAGTATCCCGAGGATTCGTTCGAGAACATGAAGCGGATCGCGCGCGAGAAGCGTTTTCCGTTCCCGTACGTGCTCGACGAGACGCAGGAGGTGGCGAAGACCTATGGGGCGGTGTGTACGCCCGAATTCTTCGGGTTCAACGCCGCTCTCGAGCTCCAGTACCACGGGCGGCTCGACGCCTCGCGCAAGGAGCCGGTGCCGAATGCGCGCCGCGAGCTTTTCGAAGCGATGGTCCAGATCGCGCGTACCGGCGAGGGCCCGGCGGAGCAGTTTCCTTCGATGGGCTGCTCCATCAAGTGGAAGAAATAGGGCGCGCGCCGCAGGCCGCCCGTCACCGAAACAGCGCGCGCGCCTCCTCGGTGCGTCCTTCGCCGCGCAGGAACGCGTAGAGCGCGGCCCGACTTGCGAGCGTCTCCGGGTGCTCGCGGCCCAAGCTTCGCTCGCGGATCGCAAGGCCTCGGCGCAATAGCGCTTCCGCTTCCGGCAGACGCCCCTGCGTCTGGCGCACTTCGGCGAGCGCGTGTACCGCGAGCGCGGTGTGCGGCATGTCGTCGCCGAATTGACGCTCGTAGATCGCGAGGCTCCGTTCGGCGAGCGCCTCCGCATGCCCGATGCGCCCCTGCGCAAGGCGAAGGCGCGCGAGATACGCGAGCGCCGCCGCGGTCGTCGGATGATCCGGTCCGAGCGACCGGCGCGCCGCGGCAAGACCGCGAAGCGCGGGTGCCTCCGCCGCCTCGAGGCGTCCCTGCCGCACAAGCAGCCGCGCGAGATTGACGAGCGACGCGGCATGGTTCGGATGCGACTCGCCGCCCGCCGCCCCGGTGATCCGCACCGCACGGCGGTAGAGCGGCTCGGCCTCGGCGTACCGGCCCTGGAATTCGAGCGCCACCGCGAGGTTGTTGTACGCCGCGCCGACATCGGCGTGACGCGCCCCGAGCGCGCGCAGGTAGATTTCGAGGCTTTCGCGATAGAGCGGCTCAGCCTCGCGATAGCGGCCCTGGGCGCGATAGACGGCGGCGAGGTTGTTCGCGGTGTCGGCGCGGCGCCGGTCGTGCTCGCCGAAGCCGCGCGCCTGAGCGAGCGCCGCCTCGAACGCCGCCGCCGCGGCTGCGTAATCGCCCTCGCGGTGGGCGCCGATCCCTGCGCGCATGTGAGCGGCCCAGGCGGCCGGATCGCCGGCGTCCGCCGCCGGCGCAAGCGCCGCCGCGCACAGGGCGGCGGCAAGCGCGCGCCACAGGCCGAAGTTGCGCTCGATGCGCGCGATCACGCGCGTCGGCGCCGAGAAGAGAACCACGTCGCGGCGCGGTTCTCGTCGAGCGCCCCGTCATAGGGGACGACCCGAAGCGAGACTTCCCGCACTTCGCCATGGGCGAGCGCGATCGCACGCTGCCCTGTGGGATTCCACAGCGCCAGCCCGTAATCGCGCACGAACCACGCAAGCGCAGGGTCGTCGCCGGCGAGCGCAAGGCCAAAGCGCGGCTCTGCGCCGCTCTCGTACGCGACGTAGCGCGACGGCCGGCCGTGCACGAGCGCCGCCCTGCCGCGGCCGCCCTCGGCGAGGAGCGCCGCTCCGAAATCGGGGGCAAGGCGCCGGTCCACGCGCACGCCGATACCGCCGAACTCGGTGGCCGGGAACTCGAGCGCGCCGTAGGCCCCGACCTTGCGGCTCGCCAGATCGCATGTCATTGCGCCCTCGACAAGCTGGAAGTCGAAACGCCGCTCCTCGTTCAGCACCGGAGTGTCACTGTCGTCGCGCGAGAAGCACCTCAGCGCGATGCGCGCGCCGCGCTCGCACACCTCGAAGCGAAGGGCAGGGTCCGTCTCGATGCGCGCGAGCCGCACGAAGATCTCGTCGCCCGGCGAGCGCGGCGGCGGCACGGCCCGGAAGTTCGCCTCGCCGCCCGGAAACCGCACCGGGTACTGGCCGACGAAGCATCCGTTGTGAAACGGGTGATCGGAAGGAAATTCCTGCAACACGGACTGCCCGCCGGGCGTATAGAGCGGAAAGAGCCACGGGCGGTACCAGTTCCAGCCGACTCCCCCGAGGCACCTGCCACCTTCGCGCTCGAAGACAAGATACGCCTCGCCGGCGGCACGGATTTCGAGCGCGCTCATCGCGACGACTCGAAGGCCGCCCGATAGCGCGCGGAGCCGGCGACACCTACCTGCCGGCCGCTACGCACCGATTCGATTCCGGCGGCTACGAGCGCGAACACCTCGAGGTTGTTGCGCCCGCTGAAAGGCGGCTCGGGTCTGCCCTCGAGCCACGCGCGCCAGCGCGCGAAAAACTCTCGCCACGGGTTCACCGGTGGCGCACCGGCGTCGATCTCGACCGGAGCGAAGGCTTCGCCGCGGCGCGCGAATTCGTAGCGCATGTCGTCCACCGACATGTGAGTGCCGCGGCAGCGCAGCGCACCGCGCGTACCTTCGAGGCGCAGCTCGTAGCAGTCCGCCTGCGCGGAAAATCCGCCGTGGTAAAGCACGTGCACGCCGCCCGAAAGGCGAATGAGTGCGTTCACCATGCACGGCCCCCGGTACACCGACCAGCTCGGACGGAAGCCGTCGGCGACGATCGTCTCGGGCAGCGCGCGAGGCAGGATCGCAAAAAGCGCGTCGAAGTGGTGGCACGACATCTCGAGGAGCGCCGGCTGATCGAGCGAAGCGAGATTGAGCGCCCGATGGCGCGGCTTGCTGTTCAGGAAATGCACCAGCTCGATGCGGCCGAGCGCGCCGGAGGCGACGAAGTCCTGCACCGCGCGGTAGTGGCGGTTGAAGCGGATCTGCTGTCCGACTGCGAGCTTCAGCCGCCGTGCGCGCGCAAGGCGAACAAGGCGCATCGCGTCGCGGAAGCTGTTCGTGATCGGCTTGGCGACGAGGACGTGCAGCCCACGCTCGAGCGCCGCGCGCGCCTGCGCATAATGCAGCTCCGAAGGCGTATTGACGAGGAGGACATCGGCCGCGGCGGCACGCAGCATCGCATCGCAGTCGGTGTAGAGCGCCGAGGCGGAAAGGCCGAGGTCGGCCTGCGCGCTCCTGCGCGCGGCGCGTCGCGGATCAGCCACCGCAACGATCCGGCACCAGCGCTCCGCGGCAAGCAGTCGCGCAGGGCCGCTGCCGAGCTGGCCATAGCCCGAAAAGGCGAGCCGCCACGGCTTTCCTCCGGCGCGCATGCCGTGGCGATCATACCGCCGGCTGCGCGTCTTCCCCCGCGCGAGGGGCAGAAATCTCTGTCCGACGCTCTCTCCGGCCGGGCTACAGCATCACGCCGGTCTTGGAACGCTCCCAGGAAAGCGCCTCGAACCGCAGCCCGCGCCGCTTGGCGTGCGCGAAGGCGGAAAGAAGCTCCTCGCGCCGCGGCGCGCGCGCAAGCGGCCGGTAGCGCTCCTGGAACTTGGGGTTTCCCGGATCGCAGTAGTTGTCCGGGTGGTACTGGTCCATGATGTTCAACGGCGCATCGGGCATCTCGGCGGCGATCCATTCGAGCACCGGCACCGTGCAGCACTCGACGTGGCCCGGCATGACGAGGTGACGGATCGTGAAGTCTTCGCCCCAGTCGCGAAGAAGGCGCAGGTTTCGCGTCACCGTTTCCCAATACCAGCCGGTGCGCGCAAGCTCGAGCGCGCAGCGCCCCGGCCCGAACTTGAAATCGGGCAGCCACACGTCCATCGTGAGGCGGAGCAGCTTCATCGCCTCGGGCGTCATGAAGAAGTTCGAATTCCACAGCATCGGCGCGTTGAACGCCCCACCGTGGAACGCGCCGCCCCGCGCGCGCGGGAACCGCGCAAACCAGTCCGCCTTTGCGGCAAGCGCGGCCTCGAGGTCGGCCTTCGAAGGCTCGCCCGAGGCAAGCAGCGCGATCGCCTCGAGGATGGTATGCAGGTGAATGGTCGGGTCGCCGCCTACCCAGTTGATGTTGTGGCAGCCCTCGACGCGCAGGATCCAGGCCATCGCGGCGAGGGTGCGCGCCGAGACCGGCTCGCCGTTTTCCCGGTCGGTCGAGATGTCGCCGTTCTGGCAGAAGGCACAGCGCATGTTGCACGAAGTGAAAAAGATCGTGCCCGAGCCGTGCGTGCCGCGATAGACGAGCTCCTCGCCCCGGTGGTGAAAGTAGGTAGAGACGCGCGTCTCGGCGGCGAGCTTGCAGACACCGAGTTTTCCGCCACGAGTGCGGTCGACGCCGCACTCCCAGCGGCAGAAGTTGCAGTGCGAAAGCATCCGGCGGCCGAGTTCGGCGACGAGGTCGAGAAGGCTCGGCCGCGCTGGGTCTGCCGCAAGTCCAGCTTCGCCCGCGCGGATACGGCGCTGCAGCGCGAGAAACGCCTGTGTCCCCGCCTCGAGCGCCGGCCACAACGCCGCCTCCGGCGCATCGAGCCGAACGCCCGCTGGGATCGAGGCGCAGATGAGGTACTTCGCCGGCAGGCGGTTCGCGGCGACCGCGCGATACCACCCTAGCCGCCCGGCGAAATCGGGGTCGTTCCAGAACGAAAGCGCGTCGAACGTCGCCATCGCGACGAGTATAGGACTACAATTTCCGCGTGCGCGATGCCTGCCTGATCGTCGTCGACGTGCAGAACGACTTCGTGCCGGGCGGCGCGCTTGCGGTGCCGCGCGGCGACGAGGTGATCCCGGTCGTCAACCGCCTCGCCGCCCGCTTCGAAAACGTCGTCCTCACCCAGGACTGGCACCCGAAGGGTCACGCTTCTTTTGCGTCCTCCCACCCGGGCAGAAAGCCCTTCGAGACGATCGCGCTCGCCTACGGCCCGCAGGTGCTCTGGCCGGACCACTGCGTGCAGGGCACGCGGGGCGCGGCGCTTTGCGACGGGCTCGACATCCCGCACGCGCAGCTCGTCGTGCGTAAGGGCCATCACCGCGACATCGACAGCTATTCGGCGTTTCTCGAGGCCGACCGCAAGACCCCGACCGGACTTGCCGGCTACCTTCGCGAGCGAGGTCTTGCGCGGCTCTACATCTGCGGCCTTGCGACCGACTTTTGCGTCGCCTGGACCGCGCTCGATGCCCGCGCTGCGGGCTTCGAGACCACCGTGATCGAGGACGCCTGCCGGGCGATCGACCTCGAGGGCTCGCTCGAAAAGGCCTGGCGCGAGATGGCGCAGGCGGGCGTGCAGCGGCTGCAATCGAGCGAGGTTTAGCGCCTCTCCAATCTCTGTCGGGCGTCCGCGGAGAAATACCGCAGCCGGTAAAGCACCCAGTCCCCGCTTTCTCGCTCTCGGCAGAACCCGTACCGGAAAGTGTCGGGAAGCGCTGGCAGGTCGTAGCGCAGGTCGGTGAACCAGACGCAAGGTCCGGCGCCGTCCTCGTCCACGCGCGAGACCGCGGGATGCGCGGCAAAGCGCCGATAGGGCGCAAAGCGCAGGTCGTTCCAGCGTTCCCTGGCGAGCGCGCGCTGCGCGGGATCCGCGCCCCAGCGCTCGCGCGCGCTCCAGACGAGTTCGCCCGGCGGCCGGTAGGCGGCGGCGATCGCACCGAGCGCGCCCGGCAAGGGCATCGGCCGATGGCCCGCGAGATTGACGTGCGCGACGTAGTAGCGATCGCCTGCGACCGCGACCAGCCTCCAGTGAAAGGGCGAAAAAGGCTGCGCGTACGCGGAGACCTGCTCGAAGGCGAGCGCCGCCTGCGCCGCGCGCGCAAGCGCGAGCGCCTGCTGCTGGAAAAGCGCGAGCGAAGCGACGTAGGCGCAGAGCGCGGCGAGCGCGGCGCTGGCGGCGATGCGCCGGTCGCGCCAGGCGGCAAGGAACGCGACGAGCGCGATCGCGCTGAAAATCGGATCGAGTACGAAGGCGATGCCGGCCCCGAAACGAAGGTCCGAAAGCGGGTGAAAGAGCGCGACGCCGTAGGCGGTGATCGCATCGGTTGCGATGTGCGACGCAAGCCCGAGCCCCGCGGCGAACGATGCAGGGAGCAGCGCCTTTCGCTTTCCCGCGGCGAGGGCGAACGCCGCGCCGATCAGCGCGGCCCAGAGCGGCAGAAGCACGATCGAATGCGTCGGCCCTTGATGCCAGTCGGCGAGGAACCGGAGCGGGTCGAACGGAAAGGCCGCGAAGTCGGCATCCGGAAACGCGCCCCCGAGCGCCCCGAGCCAGAGCCTTTCGCGCGCGGCGAGCGCCGCGCGGGCAGGCGCCGCCGCCTGCGCGAGCGCGGCGCCGACGAGCGCATGCGTGACCGTGTCCACCGCGCGAGCCGCGAATCCGCGAAGTCTCTCCCTCGGACGCGCCGATCAGCGCGATGCGTCCGCGCCGCGGCGGGCGCGTTCCGGGCAAAGCCCGTTCACCCGCCCGCGTCCTGCGGCGCAAGGCGCCTTGCTGCGCGCTCGGCCAGACCGAGCAAGCCGTCGAGGAACGCGCGCGTGCGCGCCGAGCCGGGCGACTCGTCGCCGAGCCAGCGCACGAAGGTCGCAAGGTAGATCGAGGTGAGCGCCACCTCCTCCAGCTCGCGCCGCCACCCGACCGCCGGAAGCGCGGCCACCTCGCGGATCCACTGCACCGTGCGGCTGATGCGAACCAGACCGAAGGCCTGCAGATGCAGGTGCTCGGGCTGGAGCTTGTAGCGGAGCATCTCCGCCGTCAGCCGCCGGTGCGGCGCAAGCGCCCCCAGCCACGCGAAGATCGCGCGCGCGATGCGCTCGCGCGGGGAAAGGGCGCTCCATCCGGGCGTCTCCGGCACCGCAAGGAGTGCGGTGTCCGCGCGGTCGAACCACGCCTCGGCGATCGCATCCTTGTCCGGATAGTGCCGGCGGATGTCGGCGAGACCGATCCCCAGCGCCTGCGCGATGTCGTACAGATGCACCGCGTCCCAGCCGCGCGCCTCGCCCAGTTCGAGCGCGGTCTCGAGAATGCGCTCGGCAAGGCCGGATGCGCCGCTCGGGGACGGTTCCTGCGCGTCGGGCATGTCAGGGCTTCCGCGGTTGCGCCGCCCGTGCTCGCAAGGCGGGCGGCCTAGCCTTGCTTCGCCCGCTTCGCCGCCTCGACGAGCGGCGCGAGGATGTCCATCGGCACCGGGAAAACTATCGTCGAGGACTTGTCGCCCGCGACCGCGGTGAGCGTCTGAAGGTAGCGCAGCTGCATCGCCTCGGGCCGCTCGGCGAGCGTGCGCGCGGCCTGAAGGAGCTTTTCGGCCGCCTGCAGCTCCCCTTCGGCGTGAATCACCTTCGCGCGGCGCGCGCGCTCGGCCTCGGCCTGCTGCGCGATCGCGCGCACCATCGACTCGTTCAGGTCCACGTGCTTGATCTCGACGTTCGAGACCTTCACGCCCCAGGCATCCGTCTGCGCATCGAGCGACTGCTGGATGTCCATATTGAGTTTTTCGCGCTCGGCGAGCATCTCGTCCAGTTCGTGCTTGCCGAGCACCGCGCGCAGCGTCGTCTGCGCGAGCTGGCTGGTCGCCTCCATGTAGTTCGCGACCTGGATCACCGCCTTCTCCGGGTCCACCACCCGGAAATAGACCACCGCGTTCACCTTCACCGAGACGTTGTCGCGCGAGATCACGTCCTGGCTCGGCACGTCGAACACCACCGTGCGCAGGTCCACGCGCACCCATTGCTGGATGCCCGGGATCACCACGATGAGGCCCGGGCCCTTGACGCGCCAGAAGCGTCCGAGCAGGAACACCACGCCGCGCTCGTACTCGCGCAGGATCTTGAGCGACATCGCGAGCAGCACGACGAAGAGAATCAGCACGCCGACACCGAAATCGATCATCGCCCTTCTCCCCCGACCGGTTCTTTCGTCACTTCGAGCACGAGCCCGTGCATGCCGGTGACGCGCACGCGCTCGCCTGCGCCTGAGCGGCCCGCCGGCGCGCACGCGCCAGGTCTCGCCGTGCACGCGCGCCCAGCCCTCGCGCTCGCAATCTTCGAGCACTTCCGCGATCGCGCCGATCATCTCCTCGCGACCGGTGACGACAGGGCGGCGCCGTCCCCGCACCAGCATCCCGAGCACGAAGACCAGAAACCCGGCGCTCGCGGCCGCGATCCCTGCGATCAACCCGAGCGGGATCTCGAAGCCGGGAACGTCCTCGGCATCGAAAAGGATCACCGAGCCGATCACGAATGCGACCAGCCCGCCGATGCCGAGCGAGCCGTAGGCGGGAAAGAACGCCTCGCCCACCATGAACGCGATGCCGAGGAGGATCAGAGCGAGGCCGGCGTAGTCGACCGGCAGCAGGTGAAACGCGTAGAGCGCGAGCAGCAGGCAGATCGCCCCGACCACCCCGGGGAGCACCAGTCCCGGGTTGGAGAATTCGAACAGCAGCGCGTAGATGCCGAGCAGCACGAGGATATAGGCGATGCTCGGGTCGGTGAGCACGCCGAGCAAGCGCGTGCGCCAGTCGCGCTCGACCGTCACCGCGGCGGCGGTCGCGGTGGCGAGCGTGCGCTCGGCGCCGCCGGCGGTGAGCTTGCGGCGCATCGAGCGTGCCGAGCAGTTCGCGCAAGGTCTTCGGCGATCAGATCGATCACGTTCTGCCGGAGCGCCTCCTCGGCCGAGAGGCTCACCGCCTCGCGCACCGCGCGCTCGGCCCATTCGGCGTTGCGGCCGCGAAGCTGCGCCGAGCCCCCGGATGTAGGCCGCCGCATCCTGCGCCTGCTTGCGCACGAGCGTATCGGTCTGCGTCGGCTGGCGCTCTTCGCCTTTCCTGCGCTCTTCGCCCTTCTCCGGCGCGCCGCCGATCGCGACCGGCGAGGCCGCGCCGAGGTCGGTCGCCGGCGCCATCGCGGCGACGTGCGCCGCATACAGGATGAAGGTGCCTGCGCTCGCCGCGCGCGCCCCGGCCGGCGCCACCCAGGTCGGCGACCGGCACGGGCGAGGCGAGGATGTCCTTGATGATCGCGCGCATCGCAGGTGTCGAGCCCGCCCGGGGGTGTCCATGCGCAGCACGACGAGCTGCGCGCCGTCCTTCTTCGCGCGCTCGAGGCTGCGCGCCGACGAAGTCGGCGGTGGCCGGCCCGATCGGCCCTTCGACCGGCACGACGAAGACCGGCGGCGCAGGCGCCGCAGGCGCCGGCGCGATCCAGAGCGCAACCGCAAGGGGCAGGGCCCGCCGCATCAGGCGTCGCATGCCGAAAGCACTATAGCGCGGGACGTGGGCTTGCCGGTACCGACGGCGCGGGCCGCACGCCGGCGCGCGCCGGTCTACTCGCGATGCCTGAGGGCGAGGCTTTGGGTTGCGCGGCCGACGAGGCCGGTCGCATCGCAGAGCCGCGCCTCGGCGAGACCGCCCGAGGCCTCGCCGAGCAAGGTCGCCGCCTCGACCAGGATCCATTCGCCCTCGGGACGGCGCAGCAGATCGATCGTGAGATCGTAGTTGACGAACGCGTAGCGCCGGGAAGTCGAGGATCGCGCTGATGCCGTTCGCCGAATCGGCGGCGACCGCAACGCGTTCGATCGGGCTCGGCGCCTCGCCCGCAACCAGCGGATGGCGCATCCGGAACCAGACCGCGCACGGTCCGGCGAAGAGCCTTCCGTAGGCGCACGCGGGTCTCGACGAGCGTCGGATACCCGGGTTCGTCGCGCAGGAACGGGAATTCGCCCGGCGGCGAGTCCTGCGGCGCGCGCGGCGGGCGGGAAGCGGATGGTTCGGCAAGTCCGGCGGCAGCGCGAGCGCGACTTCGCGCACCGCGAGCGCGCTGAAGCGCGCGACTTCCTTTCCTTGCGCAGATAACGTCGCCGAATAGTGCGCGGCGTTGCGGCCGAGGTAGTCCTGTATCACGCGGACCTCGACCTCGTCGATCGGCACCGGCCGCAGCAGATTGGCGGTCAGGCGCGCGATGGTGGCGTCAACCCGCGGGCGGCCGCCGCCTGCGCGATCGCGCGACCGACGAGAGCGATCGGCGGCCCCGCGTGCTGGTGCTCCGGGTGCCAGGGCCCGCGCGTGAGGGCGCTCGCGCGCCAGCGGCCCTCGCCCGCCGGCACGAACGCGGCTGCCGCCGAAGCGCAGCCGCTTACCGTTGCGATCGTGTCCACACGGTCTCCTTGCCCCGGGAGATTTCGCTCACCGCGCTTCGCTACTATATCGCGCCGTGGAGCCGCGCCACTTCCGCCACTGGCCGCCGAACCTGCCGGGCAGCCTTGCGCCCGCGCGCGAGACGCTCTGGCAGGCGCTCGAACGCACCGCGCGGCGTTTTCCGGACAAGCCGGCGACGATCTACCGCGGCGAAACGCGCACCTGGTCGGAGGTCGAGCGCCGCGCGATCGCGCTCGCCGGTCACCTGCGCAAAGCCTGCGGCGTGCGCCGCGGCGACCGGGTCGCTGCTCTGCATGCAGAACAGCGCCGACTGGATCGTCGCCTGCCTCGCGATCCTGCGCGCCGATGCGGTGGTGGTGCCGCTTGCGCCGATGAACCTTCCGCACGAGCTCGCCCACTACGCCGCAGAGCAGCCAGGCGCAAACCGCGATCGTCGAGCCGGAGACCGCGGAGCGCTTCGCCGGCGTGCCGCTCGAGCACCTCGTCGTCATGGGCGAGACGCCGATCCGGGCCGCCGACCCGGGCGAGCCGCGGTCTGCTCCCGGCGACCTCTGCCTGATGCCCTACACCTCCGGCAGCACCGGCCGACCCAAGGGTCTATGCACACGCACGCCACGGTGCTGCACAACGTCGTCGGCGCGGCGCTCTGGAAAACGTCACGCCGCAGGCGGTGGCGCTCGCGACCGCGCCATTCTTTCACGTCACCGGGCCGTTCAGCTTGTTCTCGCGCTCGCGTGGGCGGGCGGCACCATCGTCGTGCAGCGCCGCTGGGACCCGCTCGAGGCCGCGCGGCTCGTCGAGACGCACCGCTGCACGCACTGGGACAACGTGCCGACGATGGTCGTCGACCTCCTCTCGCACCCCGAGGCGCTGCGGCACGACGTCTCCTCGTCAAGTGGATCTTCGGCGGCGGCGCGGCGATGCCCGAGGCGATCGCGCAGAAGCTCTTCGAGCTGTGCGGCGTGCGCTACATCGAGGGCTACGGGCTCACCGAGACGATCTCGCAGACGCACATCAATCCGCCGCAGAACCCGAAGAAGCAGTGCCTCGGCATTCCGACGTTCGACACCGAAGCGCTCGCCGCTTCGACCCGGAGACGTTCGCGGCGCTTCCCCCGGGTGCGAGCAGGGCGAGATCGTAGTGCGCGGCCCGCAGCTGCTCGTCGGCGACCGGAAAAACGAGCAGAGCTATCGCGACGCATGGGTGCGCATCGAAGGGCGCGACTTTTTCCGCACCGGCGACCTCGGCCGCACCGACGAGGACGGCTACTTCTACATCTCCGACCGCCTGAAGCGCATGATCAACGCCGCCGGCTACAAGGTCTGGCCGGCGGAAGTGGAAGCGGCGATGTACCGCCATCCCGCGATCCAGGAGTGCTGCGTCATCGCCTCGCCCGACGAGCGCCGCGGCGAGACGGTGAAGGCGGTGGTGGTGCTGCGCAAACCCGGTGCGCAGGCCTCGGGCGACGAGATCCTCGCCTGGGCGAGAACGCAGATGGCCGCCTACAAGGCGCCGCGCAGACCATCGAGTTCGTGCGGGCGCTGCCGCGCACCGCCTCGGGCAAGATCCAGTGGCGGCTGCTCCAGGAGAAGGAGTATCAGCCGCTAGTTTCGCTGCGGCGCCGCATTGCAGCGGCCGGACCTTCGTTCGTACCTTCCGCGCACCGCACATTGAGGAGGGCCGACAATGAGAAGAAGCGCATGCACGCTCGGTGCGGCGGTCGCGCTCGCGTTCGCTGCGACCGCCGCGTGGTCGCAGGACAAGCCGAAACCGCCGCCCGCCTGGTGGCAGGGAAAGCCCGAGGCGATGAAGGATTCGCCGCTCGCGCCGCACCCGGGCAAGATGACCGAGACGCCGGCTTCCGAGATCCCGATCGAGAGAATCAAGCTGCCCAAGGGCTTCAAGGTCGAGATCTGGGCCGCGGGGCTTCCCGGCGCTCGCGCGATGGCGATCAGCGACTCGGGCAAGAAGATCTACGTCGGCACGCGCGCGATCGGGCGCGTGTACGAAGTCACCGACCACGGCGACAAGCGCACCGTGCGCGTCGTGATCGACAAGTTGACGCAGCCTGCAGGCGTCGCCTTCCACAAGGGCTCGCTCTACGTCATGGCGATCGACAAGGTGCTGCGTTTCGACGGCATCGAGGACAACCCGGAGGTGGCGCCGGTCGACCTCACCGAGAAGTTCGCGCTTCCGCCCGAGCCGCATCACAACTGGAAGTACATCGCCTTCGGCCCCGACGGCAAGCTCTACGTGCCGTTCGGCGCCCCGTGCAACATCTGCGAGGTGTCGAAGGAGTACGCGCAGCTTCGCCGCTACAACCCGGACGGTTCGGGCATGGAGGTGATCGCGACCGGCATCCGCAACACCGTCGGCTTCGACTGGCATCCGAAGACCGGCAAGCTCTGGTTCACCGACCACGGGCGCGACTGGATGGGCGACGACACGCCGGACGACGAGCTGAACATCCTCGACAAAGAGGGCGCGTTCTTCGGCTTTCCGTACTGTCACGCGAAGGGCGTGCCCGATCCGGACATCAAAAAGCCCGATCCCTGCAAGGGCGTGACGCTGCCGATCGCCAACATGGGGCCGCACACCGCGGTGATGGGCATCAAGTTCTACACCGGCAAGATGTTCCCGAAGGAGTACCGGGGCGCGGCGTTCGTCGCGCGCAAGGGCTCCTGGAACCGCACGGAGCTCTCCGGCTTCGACGTGGTGGTGGTGGAAGGCAAGCCCCGACGGCAAGAACGCGAAGGTGCAGCCGTTCATGACCGGCTTCATCGAGGACGCGAAAGCGCGCAAGTTCTGGGGCCGGCCGGCGTACCTCGCGCAGCTGAAGGACGGCTCGCTCCTCGTCTCCGACGAGCAGATGGGCGCGATCTACCGGGTCACGTACCAGAAGAAGTAGTGCGGCGCCCGCGGCCGGGGCGGTGGGCAGCGCTGCTCGCCGCTGTTTTCGCCTGTGCAGCGCACGCCGATCTCGAGTCGCGGCTGCGCGTCTGCGCCGGCTGCCACGGCGCAGACGGCAACTCGACGATGGCCGGCGTGCCCTCGCTCGCCGGCCAGCCGCGCGTCTTTCTCGAACACTATCTCGTCATGACGCGCGAGGGCATCCGCGGCACGGAGGTGATGCAGCAGGTCCTGAAGGGCGTGAGCGACCGCGAGATCGCCGCGATCGCCCGTCATTACGCCGCGCTCGCGCCGCGGGCCGAGCCCGGGCCGCGCGATGCGGCGCTTTTCGAGCGGGGCCGGCACCTCGCGCAAGCGCATCGCTGCGGCACCTGCCATGCTCCCGACTACCGCGGGCGCGAGCAGATGCCGCGCCTTGCCGGCCAGCGCGAGGACTTCCTGCTCGAGGCGATGCTCGCCTACCGCGAGAACCGCCGCCGCGGCGGCGACACGATCATGGCCGCGTCGCTCTACGGCATCGCCGAGGCGGACCTGAAGGCGCTCGCGCACTATTTCGCGCATCTGCCGTGAGCGCGCGCGTCGCCGCCGGCGTGCTGCTCGCGATCGCCTGCGCTGCGGCGGCGGCGCAGGAGGACGCGGTCACCGTCTCGGCGACGCGCCTCGAGCGGCCGACGCTGGAAGTGCCCGCGTCGGTCGACCGCGTGGACGCCGAGGCGATCCGCTGGGCGCGACCGCAGGTCAACCTCTCCGAGTCGCTCGCGCGCGTGCCGGGCCTGTCGATCCAGAACCGCTACAACTACGCACAGGACCTGCAGATGACCTCGCGCGGCTTCGGTGCGCGCTCGACCTTCGGCATCCGCGGGCTGCGCCTCGTCGCCGACGGCATCCCGGCGAGCTTCCCCGACGGCCAAGGGCAGGTGTCGCACTTCGACCTCGGCTCGGCCGAGCGGATCGAGGTGCTGCGCGGGCCGTTCTCGGCGATGCACGGCAACGCCGCCGGCGGCGTTGTGCAGATTTTCACCGAACGCGGCTCGCCGGGCGTCTCGGCCGAGCTGCTCGCGGGCGGATTCGACACGCTGCGCGAGGCGCTGAAGCTGGGCGGCGAGACCTGGGTGGTGAGCGCATCCGCGTTTTCGCACCGGCGGCTGGCGCGAGCACAGCGCCGCCGTGCGCGAGCACCTCAACGCGCGGAGCGACGCTTTCGGCCGGCGCCGAGACGCGCCTTGCGCTCGTCGCCAACGCGTTCGCGAGCCCCGAAGCGAAGGACCCGATGGGCCTCACGCGCGCGGAAATGCAGGCCGATCCGCGCCAGGTGAGCGCTGCGGCGCTCACGTTCGACACCCGCAAGAGCCAGGCGCAGACCCAGCTCGGGGCGAGCCTCGAGCACCGGCTGTCGCCATCCGCGACGCTGCACGGCGCGATCTATCTCGGCGAGCGGCGCGTGCGCCAGTTTCTCGGCTTCGCGGGCGATGCGCCGGCGACCGCCTCCGGCGGCGTCGTCGACCTCGACCGCGGCTACGGCGGCGCGTCGCTGCGGCTTGCGGTGCGCGGCTCGCTCGGCGGCGCGCCGCTCGTCTTGCAGTTCGGAGGCGAATACGAGCGCATGGCCGACCGCCGCCGCGGCTTCGTCAACGCGGCCGGGCAACCCGGCGCATTGCGGCGCGACGAGGACAACATCGTCGCCGCCACTGGCGCCTACGCGCAAGCCGAGTGGCGCTTCGCCGAGCGCTGGATCGCGCTCGCGGGCGTGCGCGCGAGCCGCGTCGCGTTCCGGCTCGAGGACTTCTACGTCGCGCCCGGCAACCCGGACGACACCGGAAGCCGCGCGTACCGCGCGGTGACGCCGACGGCGGGTCTCCTCTACCGCGCGAGCCCGACCGTGAGCCTGTACGCGAACTACGGCCGCGGATTCGAGACTCCGACCTTCACCGAACTCGCCTATAGGGCAGGCGGCACCGGACTCAATTTCGCGCTCGAAGCCGCACGCAGCCGCCACGTCGAAGCGGGCGCGAAGGCGGTGCTCGGCGCGGGCACCCGCCTGAACGCGGCGGTCTTCGAAGTCGCCACCGACCGCGAGATCGTGGTGGACACCAACGTGGGCGGCCGCACCACCTACAAGAACGCCGGCCGCACGAGGCGCTCGGGCGCGGAGCTTTCCGTCGAATCGGCGCTCGGGGCCGGGTTCGAGGCGACGCTCGCCTGGACAGTGCTCGACGCGACGTTTCGGCGACACCTTCACCGGCGGGACGCCGGCGGTCACCGTGCGCGCCGGAAACGTCTTGCCGGGCGTCGCGCCGCGCACGCTCTACGCCGAGCTGCGCTGGCGCCACGAGCCTTCGGGCTTTGCGGCCTCGCTCGAAGTGCCGCACAGGGCGCGTGGCGGTGAACGACACCAATACCGATTTCGCCGAGCCCTACACCGTCGCGAACCTCGCCGCCGGATTCACGCAGCAAGGGGCAAAGTGGAAGCTCACCGAGTACGTGCGGATCGAAAACGCGGGCGACCGGCGCTACGTCGGCTCGGTGATCGTCAACGCCGCCGGCGGCCGGTTCTTCGAGCCGGCGCCGCGGCGCACCGCGATGCTCGGGCTGCAGGCGACGCTCGCGTTCTGAAAGGCCTTTCGTCCCGCTCGCGCCTGGCGTAAGCTTTCCGGCCGGAAAAGGGGGCAGCGCGTGAGCGAGGCGCTCTCGGGCGAGGGCAGCAGGCTGCGCATCGAGGTCGCGGCGCTCACGCACCGCGGCGCGGTGAGAGCGAGAAACGAGGACTGCATCGCCGTGAACGGCTGGATCGCGCAGGAAAACATGTCGGCCGCGCGCGTCTTTTCGCAGCCGCTCGAGGCGCCGTTCGTGTGCCTGGTCGCCGACGGCATGGGCGGTCATCCGGCCGGCGACGTCGCGAGCCGGCTTGCGGCCGAGTGCCTCGCGCAGATGCTCGTCGCAGGGCCCGGGGACGGCATCGGCGCGGCGCTGCGTCAGGTGAACGCCCAGTTCTACGCGGTCATGCAGCGCTTTCCGATCTGGGCCGGCATGGGCACCGTGGTCGCGGGGATCGTCGCGCGAGCCGCAGGCATCACCGTTTTCAACGTCGGCGACAGCCGCGCCTATCGCGTGGCCGAAGGCCAGCTGGAACAGCTCTCGGTGGATGACAGCGCAGATGACGCATGGGACGCGGACGGATTCCTGCCCCGTTCCGGCATTGTCACGCAGTCGATCGGCGGCGCCTGGGAATTCGTCGACATCGAACCGCATCTGTACGAGGAGCCTTGCCGCCCGGGAAGCACCTACCTGCTGTGCAGCGACGGGCTGTACGACGCGCTCTCGTCCGAGGAGATCGCTGCGCTGATCGGCGAGGATCTCGGCGCCTCGGCGAACGCGCTTTTCGAGGCGGCGCTCGCGGCGCCTGCGCGCGACAACGTCTCGCTCGCGCTGGTGCGCATCGCCCGCGAGTCCCCGCAGACCACGGCATGATTCCCGCCTCGGAGCTGCGCGCGGGCACCGCGTTCCGTCACGGGGGCGAGCTGCTCCTTGCGACCGACGCCGAATACCGCGTCGCCGCCGGCAAGTTCGGCAGCCTCGTGTTCGTGAAAGCGAAGGTGCTGAAAACCGGACACCTGAAGGAGCTGCGCTTTCACCCCGACGACAAGATCGAGGAGGTCGAGCTCGAGCGCCGGCCGATGGAATATCTCTACGCCGACGGCGACGCCTTCACCTTCATGGATCCGGAGAGCTTCGAGCAGGTGAGCCTCGCGCGGGCGGCGATCGCGCCGCTCGACCGCTTCCTGCAGCCGGGCATGAGGATCCCCGTCGAATTCGACGCCGGCGAGCCGGTGCGCGTCGTTTTCCCGGAGGCGGTGGAACTGACGGTGACGAGCGCCCCGCCCGGCCTGAAGGAGCACGAGGGCACGCCCTTCAAGACCGTGGTGCTCGAGAACGGAATGGAGATCCTCGCGCCGCAGTTCATCAAGGAAGGCGATCGCGTGCGCGTCGAGGTCGCCACCGGCAAGTATCTCGAGCGGGTGCGCAAGGACGCGCGCAAGCCCTAGTTTCGCGAACGCGGGCGGCGCCGCCGCGCCCCGTCCCGCGTCGCGATTCAGCGCTTCGGCACCGGGTGCCCGTGCGGCTTCGCGTGCCGGCGCGCCGGACGATCCGCCTTGCCGTCGCGGTCGAGGTCGCGCTGCCGGTCGTGCTTTTCCCGCCAGATGCGCCGGCTTTCGACGTCTTGCGCGCGCTCGATGCGGGCCGCCTCCTTCGGCGTGATCTTGCCGTCGGCCCTCGCCCGGTCTTCCATGCGCTGGATTCGCTGCTGGCCCTTTTGCAGCCGCTCGGCCTCGCGCGGCGTGAGCTCGCCCGAACGTATCCCCTCTTCGATGCGGCGCTGCTGGTTCGCCTGGCGCTGGTCTATGCGCTCGGCCGGAGAGGTCTGCGCGAGCGCAGGCAGCGAAAGCACGGCGGTGGCGAAAGCGACGGCGACGAGATTGCGATTCATGCGGTTCTCCTTCTGCGAACGCGCGGGAGGTCCCCGCGCAGCCAGAGTAACGCGCGCCGGCCGCGCGCGGCGATTGCCGGACTGTAAAAAATGTAACGAGCTTTTGCCGAGCTGGCCGCGGTCGCGCGACTACGCCCCGCCGCGAACCATCGCTCTTCGGTAAGCGAGAGCGAGCGCCGCGAGGCTTGCGCCGCCGGTCGCAAACACCGCGGCGGAGCCTGCGGTATCGACCGCGCCCGCAGCGATCCAGACCCCCGCCGCCTGCCCGAGGAAAAGACAGAAGGCAAAGAGCGCGAGCGCGGCGCCGCGCGCCTCGGGCGCCATCTGCGTCGCGTGCAGCTGCAGCGTGTTGTGCGACATGTAGAGTCCGACGCCGAGCGCGAGCACGCAGGCAAACGCGACCGCCGCCGAAGGCGAAAGCGCAAGGCCGGCGTAGGCAACGCCGAGCAAAAGCCCGCCCGAGGTGACGAGACCGCGCTCGCCGAGGAAGGGCACGATCCGCCCCGCAGAGACCGCGTAGAGCAGCCCGCCCGCAGCGAAGGCGGCCACGAGCAGGCCGCTTGCCGCAAGCCCGAGGCCGAGCGCCGTCTGCGCGTGCCAGGCGACGAAGGCGAACGCGCCGTGAAAGAGCGCACCCTCCAGAAACACGGTCGCCAGCACGACGCGCACCCGATGCCTGCGGAGCAATTGCCCGAGCGCGGCGAACGCCGCTCCCAGCGTCGTTTCCGAGGCGCGCGGCGCGCGTGTCGCGGGATTGGTGCGCAGCTCGCGCGCGACGAGCGCCGCGGTCGCGGCGAAAATCGCAGCGAGCGCGACGAACGCCGCCCGCCACCCGGCGAGCGCCGCGAGCGAGCCGGCGCCCGCGGCGGCAAGCCCGACGCCGAGCATGTGGCCGACGAGAAAGCGCGCGAGCACCGTCTGGCGCCGCTCATAGGGCACCGCGTCGCCGATCCACGCCATCGAGATCGGGATGATCGCGCCCACCGTCGCGCCGGTCGCAAAGCGCGCCGCGACGAGCGCCGCGAGCGTCGGCGAAAGGGCGCACGCGAGGTTGCCGGCCGCCGAGAGCGCCGCGAGCCAGAACACCATCCGGTACTTCCGAAGCGCTCGCCGAGCGGGCCGTTCGCGAGCTGAAACGCGCCGTAGCCGGCCGCGAACGCGGTCACCACCGCCGCCGCCCCGCCCGCGGTGGTTGCGAATTCGGCCGCAAGCAGCACAAGCAGCGGATCGGCGACCCGCGCGGTCGCCGCGCTCGCGAACGATCCGCAGCCGAGAACGAACACGGCGCGGGCGAGCCGCGCCCCGCCGGCCGACACCGTCAGCCCGTCGTCCCGAGGCCGAACTCGCGGATCGCGTGCTCGCGAAGCCGCGCGTTCCGCACCTTGCCGCTCGCGGTCATGCCGATGTCGTCGAAGCCGGAGACGATCCTGAGGTAGCGCGGCGCGCGAAGGTTCGCCGCGCGCGCACGCACGAAGGCGACGAGTTCCTCTTCGCCCGCGTGCGCACCCGCCTTCAGCTTGACGTAGGCGCAGCGCACTTCGCCGAGGCGCGAATCCGGCACACCCACCACCTGCGCGGTCTCGACCGCCGGGTGCGCAAGGAGCACCTCCTCGACCTCGGCCGGCGCGACGTTTTCGCCGCCGACGCGAAAGACGTCCTCCAGCCGCCCGGTCATCCGAAGCCGGCCGTCGGCGGTGAGCCCGCCTGCATCGCCCGTTACCGCCGGAAGCTCGCGGCGGACTTCCTCGACCATCGCGGCGAAATCGATGTCGACGAACCGCTCGGCATAGTAGAGGGCGCTCGCCTCCGGCTGCCGCAGGCAGAAGGCGATCTCGCGCGGCTTGAAGCGCGTGTTGCCCGGAACGGTCACCGCGCCTGCGAGCGCCGCGCCGTAGGAAAGCGAAAGCCACGCTTCGCCGTTTCCCATCAGGATCGCGACGCCGCTCGCCGCGGCTGATCCCGCGCGCCCGGATGTCGCCTGCCGCACGCGCGCGTTCGCCGCGAGAAAATCCCCGCGCGTGCGCAAGACCCGGCTCACCGCTTGTCGAGCTCGCCGCCTGCGGCGAGCTGCTCTTCGATCGCCTCGAGCTCGCGCGCAAGCGCCGCGGCGCGCGCCACCGCTTCGCCCGCATCGAGGCAGCGCTTCGCGAGCCGCATCGCCTGCGGCGGCGCCTCGCACACTGCGCGCGCGATCGCGGCGAGTTCGCGCTCGAGCGCCGCGGGCGAAACGAGCCGGGTGACGAACCCGAGCCGCAGCGCCTCCTCGGCCGAGAGCCTTCGGCCGGTGAACATCATGTCCTTCGCAAGGCGCAGCCCCAGCGCGCGGGCAAGGCGCTGCGTCGCGCCGACCGTGCCGCGCAGCGCCTCGGGGCGCCGCGAACCAGGCATCGGAGGTCGCGACGATGAAGTCGCAGCATGCGGCGATCTCGCAGCCGGAGCCGACCGCAGGTCCGGCGACGACCGCGACCGCGGGCATCGGCAGCGCCTCGAGAGCGGCGTAGGCGGCGAACGCGCGAAGCCGCCGCTCGCGCGTCTGCGCGGCGTCCATCGCCCGGCGCTCCTTGAGGTCGACGCCGGCGCAGAAGGCGACGCCCGCCGCGCGCACGAAGACGAGCCGCACCTCGGGATCCGCCGCCGCCTGCTTCGCCGCGCGCTCGATTCCGTCGCACATGTCCAGGTTGAGCGCGTTGCGCGCCTCGGGGCGGTTGAGCGTGATCGTCGCGACCGCCCCGCTGCGTTCGTAGAGCACCGCGCTCATATGGCGCCCGCTGTGCGCAGCGCGTCCTCGGCAAATTCGCCGAGCGCGCGCGGCGCGCCGATCTGCGAGTCGTCCCAGCCGAAAAAAGACAGCGCGAGCGCCTTGGCACGCGGCAGATCGGCCGCATCGTGCAAGAGACGTTTCGTTTCGGCGCTCGCCGGGCGGCGCATCGCAGCGAGGCGCTCCGCGAGCGCGATCGCCCCGCGCATGGGGTCCGGCAGCGGGACGACGCGGTTCACGAGCCCGAGCGCGGCGGCGCGCGATGCGCCGATCGGCTCCCCGAGCGCGACCAGCGCGGACGCGGCCTTGCGTCCGACCGTGCGCACGAGGTTCGCCATCACGGTCGCGGCGACGAAGTCTCGCGCCTCGGCCCCACGAAGCGCCTCCAGCAGCGCCCGCGTGAGCGCGGCGTCGAGCGCGTTTCGCTTCTCCGGCCGGTTCATCGCGAGGATGCGTACCGGCTCGCGGTCTTCGACGAGAAGGACGCTCGCGCGAGCCTTCAGCGCGCGTCTTCGAGATCGGCGACGAGCCGCCGCATCACCTCGGCCGCGGAAGGGATCTCGTGCACGAGCCCCGACTGCTTGCAAGCCGGGTGCACGCCCGCCTCGGCGCCGTCCACGATGAGCCCATCGACGCCGGCCGCCTCGGCGTTCGTCGCCCGCTCGACCGAGACGACCACATGCAGCCATTTCGTCCCGATCGCGCGAAAGCGCTCGCGCTGTCCGCGCGAGCCGCCTCGCGATGCGACCATCGCCTGAAGCCGCGCCTCGTACCCGATGTCGAGAAGCGTCGGCGCGCGCGGGTTGCCGAGCGGAATGTTGACGCCGAACCGCCGGCCGGTCGCAGCACGGATTTCGGCGAGCGCGCGCGCAAAATCGGCCGGGCGCATCGGCCCGGCGGCGATCGCGCCGAGGCCGCCGGCGTTGGACGCCGCCGTGGTTGAGCGAAGCGTTCGAGGACGCCCAGTTCATCGCCGCGTGAAAGATCGGATGCTCGATGCCGAGGGATTCCGTGATGCGCGTCCTCACGGCGCCCTTTCCCGTTCGATCAGCCGGTGCGCCTGCGCAGCGAGCTTGTCGAGCGCACGCTCGAAGCAGGCGCGCTCGCGCGCCCCGAGACAGGCAAGCAGCGCCGCGTTTCTTTCCGCCGCCGCTGCGATCAGTCCGGCGTAAAGCCGCCGGCCGCGCGCCGAGAGGCGCAGCCGCACGCTGCGCGCATCCGAGCGATCGTTCGCGCGCAGCACGATCCCGCGCCGCGCAAGGGCCGCCACCACGCGGCTCATCTGGCTCTTGTCCACGCCGGCGGCGCGCGCAAGCTCGCCCGGCGAGAGCGCCTCCTCGGACGCCCCGAGCAGCGCCACCGTGCGCCCCTCCGAGAGGCTCACGCCGAAATCGCGCCGGTAGCGCAGCTCCGCCTCGCGCGAGAGGAGATTCGCGACGCGGTGCAGGCGGTAGGAAAGCAGCTCGCGGATCGTCGGACGCGCGAGCATCAGTCGTCGACGAAGGGCGTCTCGGCCTCGCCGCGCGGCCGGATGCCGAAGCGGCACCGGGCCGGCGCGGTGCGCCGCGCGACGAGCGGACCGCGGCGCTCGCGCGCCACGCGCCGGAGCACCGGATCGGAATCGTTGCCCGGACCGTCTTCGAAGCAAAGCGCCGTCTCGAGGATGCGCCCCAGCCCCGGGTACATCAGCGTCACGTCGATGTGCGGCGCGCGCCCGGCGGGCGCCCCGGGCCGGATGGTGCGAAAGAGGTAGCGTGCCTCGCGGTCGGTCGCCGCGCGTTCGCAGCCGAGGAAGTCCGGGTCCGCCTTGCGGTGGCGCGGATCGAGCGGATGGCGAAAGATTCCGGGCGCCTCCGCCTGCCAGATTTCGACGCTCAGGTTCGCGAGCGGCGCCCCGCCCTCCTCGGTGACGACGCCGTGGCTCGCGATCGGCTCGCCGCGCGTGCGCCGGCCCTCGAGCTGCGTGAGGTCGCTCGCCCCGGAGTCCACGAACCACGGCAGAAAGAACGGCCCCCGCGTCTGCTCAGGCGTCGGGATCACGGTTGCGGCGGCGTCGCCTCGCGCCGGCGCGCGACGATGCGATGCTCGAATACGAGCTCGGTGCAGGAGTCGCCGATCGGCGGCACGAGCCGGGCGATAAGCCGCTCGCGCGCCCCAGGACCGGCGACGGCGTTCAGAATCCGGTGCTTGGCGTTCAGCGGCCCCCCGGGATGCTCGCAGGGACAATACATCCGCGTCACGAGCCGCGCGCGTCGCCCCCGGCCAAATCTCGACGAGCGCGCCCGCGACCGGCACGCCGTCCTGCTCGAGGACGCGAAGCCGAAGCTGGATCGCCTGCCCGATCGCGGGCCGCCGGGGTTGGCGATCGCCGGCGACCTCGCGCATCGATTGAGCGGCCTCGGGGCGCCGATCGAACAGCACCGTCACGGTTGACACGCTAGCGCACGGAAGTTGACAATGTCAACCATATGCGCGCGGTCACGCTTTGCGAGTGCTTCGCCGGCGACGGACTGCAGCACGAGAGGGCGTTCGTGCCGACCGAAACGGAGCGCGCGCTCGCCGATCGCGTCGCCGGCTGCGGCGCGGACGAACCGACCGTTTCCTCGGCGAGCGAATCGCAGTCGCGCCGCAACGTCAACCGCCCGCACGCTGAGCAGTCGGCGGACGTCGAGCGGATGGTGCAAGCCGCGCAAGGTCGCTTCCTGCCGGTCTTCTCGGTCGGCTTCGGCGGCCCGTTCGAGGGGCGCGTCGACCCGGGCGTCGTCCGAGAGGACGTCGCGCGGTTCGTCTCCTTCGGCGCCCCGTACGTCGCGCCCGACGACCCCGCCGGCATCGCGACGCCGCGCTTCCTGAAGGCGCCGTTTGCGGCATCGCCGACGTTGCCGGGCTCGCGCCGATCGCGCCTTTCCTTGGCTCGCGCGGGCGGGTATCCGGCGCAGCTTCGCTACGGCGAGGACTACACCGCACCGAGGACGTCGTCGATCTCTTCCAATCCATGCGCATCGCGGCCGGCATCGACCTCGACGGGCTGATCGCGACTGCGCGGCTCTGCGAGCAGGCGCTCGCTCGCGAGCGCCATGGGCGTGTGATCCGCACAGGACCGAACCCGATCCGATGAAACCGCCCTTTCGCGCCGACCATGTCGGCAGCCTGCTTCGTCCTCCCGAGCTCGTCGCCGCGCGCGCCCGCCACCGGGCGGGCGAACTTTCCGCTGCGGCGCTGCGCGAAGCCGAAGACCGCGCGATTCTCGAGGCTGTGCGCCGCCAGGAAGCGATCGGCCTGCGATCGATCACCGACGGCGAGATGCGGCGCGATTGGTGGCATCTCGATTTTCTCGGGCAGCTCGAAGGCGTCACGATGACCGCCAACCCCGGGCCGAAGTTCGGCGGCACCGAGGAGCAGCCGCCGATCCCGTCGGTCACCGGCCGCGTGCGGCTCGCGCGGCCGATCATGATCGAGCACTTCGCGTACCTGAAGTCGGTCGCGCGCGAGACGCCCAAGTTCACGATGCCCTCGCCCTCGATGCTGCACCTGCGCGGCGGACGCGCCTCGATCTCGAGCGCGGTGTACCCGGATCTCGCCGAGTTCTGGGCCGATGTCGCCGCCGCCTACCGGGAAGAGATCCGGCAGCTCGGCGCCGCCGGCTGCACGTACCTGCAACTGGACGACGTGAGCTTCGCGTACCTCTGCGACCCGAAGATCCGCGAGCGCTGCCGCGAAAACGGCGACGATCCGGAGCAGCTTCCGCGCATCTACGCCGATGCGATCGCCGCGGCGCTCGCCGACCGGCCCGCCGGCATGACGGTGACGATGCACACCTGCCGCGGCAACTTCAAGAGCGCCTGGGTCGCCTCCGGCGGCTACGAGCCGGTGGCCGAGGCGATGTTTTCCGCGCCGGTGGACGCCTTCTTCATGGAGTTCGACTCGGCGCGCGCGGGCACCTTCGAGCCGCTTCGGCTGCTTCCGCGCGGAAAGAAAGTCGTGCTCGGGCTCGTCACCACCAAGGTGGGGGCGCTGGAAGACCGCGACACGCTCCTTCGGCGCATCGAGGAGGCGGCGAAGTTCGCGCCGCTCGAGGACCTGTGCCTGTCGCCGCAATGCGGGTTCGCGAGCACGCATCACGGAAACGCGCTTTCGATCGAAGAGCAGTGGCGAAAGCTCGAGCTCGTCGTCGAAGTGGCGCGGAAAGTCTGGGGATAGCCTGGCCGCGCCGGTCCGCATCGCGTTCACCCACGTGCATTCGCTGCGCCTCGCCTCGGGGGCGGAAGCGCTCGTCGCGCGCGTGATCGCGGCCGAGGGCGTCGCCGGCTTCGGCTTTTCGCTCGCGATCGAGCCCGCGGTCGCGCGCGACATGGCCGGCTGGGACGCGTACGCGCGCGCGCGCGGCGCACCGCTCTGGCGGTTGCTCGCGCGCCGGCGCACGGCCGAGGTGCCGCTCGAGCGCGACGAGGCGCCGACGCTGCGTCCCGACTGGGAGGCGGCGCGCCGGGCGATCGCCGAGCGCCGCGATCGCGTCCTGCGCGTCGATCCGTTCGCGTGGGGCTCGCTCGAGATCGTTCAGACGATCGCCGCCTCGGCGGCGGCGTACGGAACGCCGCTTGCGCTCCTTGCGCCGAACGCGCACCCGTGGGAACTCGCTTGGTGCGCCGCGCTCGCCGGCGACGGCGACCGCGTGATCGTGCGCGGCACGCCGCCGGCGCCGTTCGTCGAATCGCCGGAAGAGCCCGGGATCGGCGTCGACTGGGCGCTCGAGCCGGCCTTCGGGCGCATCGTCTGGCTCGACGGCTCGGCGTTGAAACTCTGACGTGCGCCCTCGCCCGCCGCTCGGCCGCTCGGGCGACGACTCCATGCGCCGGTGCTACCATCGCCGCCCGAGGAGGAACTCACGCCGTGAGACGCATCGCCGCGCTGCTCTTCGCATTCGCGCTCGCCGCCCCCGCGGCGGCGCAGGAAAAGACGCTCAAGTTCATCCTTGGCTTTCCGCCGGGGGCGACGAGCGACCTGCTGACGCGGCTCCTCGCTGAGCGCATGCGTCCGCTCGTCGGCATGAACACGATCGTCGAGAACCGCACCGGCGCCGCCGGCATCGTCGGCACCGAGGCGGTCGCGAAGGCCCCGCCCGATGGCCTGACGCTGCTCATGTCGCCGCTCGCGCCGATGGTGGCGTATCCGCATTCGCACGGGGCGACGCTGCGCTACGACCCCTTCAAGGACTTCGAGCCGGTCGCGCATCTCGCGAACTTCCAGCTCGCGATGGTGGTCGCCGCGGAGCTTCCGGCGAAGACGCTCGCCGAATACGCCGCGCTCGTGAAGAGGGACCCGAAGGCGGGCGACTACGCATCCGCTGGCGCCGGGAGCCTTCCGCACTACCTCGGTGTGATGTTCGCGCGCGCCGCCGGCATCGAGATGACCCACATCCCTTTCCGCGGGACCGCGCCGGCGCTCCAAGCGCTCGCCGCAGGCGAGGTCAAGGCCGGCATGTTCGTGCTCTCGGATGCGCTCGCGACCGTGCGCGCCGGGAAAGCGCGCATGCTCGCGGTCGCCGGCGCGCAGCGCTCGGCGATCGTCCCCGAGGTGCCGACCTTCCGCGAGCAGGGATACGATCTCGAAGCCTCTGGATGGTTCGCGCTCTATGCGCCCGCTCGCACGCCGAAGGACATCGTCGAACGCTATGCGAAGGCGGCGATCGAGGTCGTGCGCGCACCCGATCTCAGGCAGCGGCTCGAACAGATGGGGCTCGAGCCCACCGGGCTCGGCCCGGCGGAACTCGCGCGCATTCACCGCGCCGACTACGACCGCTGGGGCCCGGCGATCCGCGCCTCCGGCTTCAAGCCCGAAAATTGAACATCCTCTTCGCTGCGGCGAAGGAGCCGCCGGAGTTCTGGCTGCCGCTGCTCGCGCGCGCGCTGCCCGAGGACCGGTTCTTCGCCTGGCCGGACACGAACGGCGGCGACATCGACGTGGCGATCGTCGCCACCCACCCGCCGGAGACCTTCGCGGGGCTCGCGAACCTGAAGCTCGTTCAGTCGCTCTGGATGGGCGTCGAGAACATCGTCGCCGATCCGCTGTTGCCGAAGGGCGTGCCGGTCGCGCGGCTGGTGGACCCCGGAATGGTCGCCGCGATGGTCGAGACGGTCACGGTGCACGTCCTCGACTGGCACCGACACCTCTACCTTTACCGCCGCTGGCAGCGCGAGCGGCTCTGGAAGCGGCGCAGGCAGTTCCTCGCCTCGGACCGCACGATTGGAATCCTCGGCCTCGGCGAGCTCGGACGCCCCGCCGCCGAGCGGCTCGTCTCGATGGGGTTCAACGTCGCCGGGTTCTCGCGAACGCCGAAGGCGATCCCTGGCGTTCGCACGTCCACCAGCCTCGAGGAAGTGCTTGCGGCAAGCGACGCGGTGGTTTGCCTGCTGCCGCTCACGCCGGCAACCCGCGGCATCCTCGATGCGGCGGCGTTCGCGAAAATCCGCAAGGGCGGCTGCGTGATCAACCTCGCCCGCGGCGCGCACGTCGTCGTGCCCGATCTGCTCGCCGCGCTCGACGCAGGGCACTTGGAGCACGCCTACCTCGACGTGTTCGAGACCGAGCCACTTCCGGCCGATAGCCCCCTCTGGACGCACCCGAAGGTGACGGTGACGCCGCACGTCGCGGCGCTCACCGAGCCCCGCACCGCGGTGCCCAGAATCGCCGAAAACCTCGAGCGCCTGCGCCGCGGCGAGCCACCTGCGAACCTCGTGGATTTTTCGCGCGGCTATTGAGCCCGCTGTCCGCTGTCGCCGCGCGCGAGAAAGCTGACCGGCCCCTGCTGCGCGACGCAGCGTCCTTGCGCCATCCACCTTTGCGGACATCGGTGCGCGCCGGCGCGACTCAGGCGGCCACCTGCTCGTACGAAAACTGCGGAATCCCTGCTCGCTCCGATGCGTGCTCGACGGTGATCGCGACAATATTGCCCTCGGCATCCAGGTCGAGCACCGTGTTCTCGTCCAGATCGCGCGTCTCTGCGACCAGGGCGTCCCTGAACTCGATGAGCAGCGTATCGGTGTCCTTGAAATAGCGGATCCTCATGGCGCAAACCGTCGGTCGAAGAATGCATTGTGTACCGTTTCGCCGTCGGCGAGAAGAACCACCCTGAGATAGCGGTTCCCGGCCTCGGGGACCTGCGTCCACCTTTGAATGCGGCCGTCGGACTGGATCTTCTCCTTGAGCGGCGCGCGAATCGCCCGCTCGATCCATTCGTCGCGAATCGCCGCTCTGTCCGGACGCGTTCGAAGCGCATCGAAATAGCGCGTGGTCTTCACGCGCTATTTCTGGTTCACGACCCGGTGCAGCGTGTGCCGCCGGTTGCGGGTGTACGGGCGGACTTCCGTCGGCCAGCGGCCGCGCTCGACCGCGGCGGCCCACTCAGGACTCGCGAGTACCTCGGCGCTCGCGAGCTCGTAGATCGCCGCGTACTTCGGCTCGCCCTCGGCGGCGATCGTCTTCACCTCGCCGCCGATCGCGAGCCTTGCCGGCTCGCGCACCGTGCGCGTCACCGCGAGCACGCCCGGAACCTTGAGCAGTTCCGGCACGTGTTCGCTGTCGTACACCTCGTTGAAGAGCGCCTCCTTGTCCGGGTCCACGTCCATCGCGGCGACGAACACGTAGCGCGTCTGCGGATGCATGCGCGTCCTCCTATCTCGCGAGAAAACCGGAGTCCACCGGCAGCGTCGCGCCGGTGATGCAGCGCGCGGCAGGCCCGGCGAGAAACACCACCGCCGCCGCGATGTCCTCGGGCTCGGGCAGCCGGCCGAGCGGCGTATGGCGCATCACCTCGCGCAGCACGTCGGGATTCGCGAACACCGGCGCGGTGAGGTCGGTGCGCACGAACGTCGGGGCGACCGCGTTCACGCGGATGTCGTACGGCGCGAGCTCGAGCGCAAGGGCCCGCGTGAGGTTCACCACCCCGCCTTTGGAGGCCTGATACGCCGGGTTCGGAAAGAGGCCGCCGGAGAACCCCATGATGGATGCGAGGTTGACGATCGCGCCGCCACCCGTCTTCTTCATCTCGCGCGCGGCCACACGCGAACACAGGAACACGCCGCGCAGGTTCACCGCGAGCACCCGGTCCCATTCGGCGGCGGAGATCTCGAACGCGGTCTTTCGCACCGCGATGCCGGCGTTGTTGACGAGGATGTCGAGCCGCCCGAGCCGCGCGAGCGCCTCTGCGAACGCGCGCTCGACCTGCGCCTCGTCGGCGACGTCGCAGGCGATCGCGCCCTCGCCCGGCTCGAGGTCGAGCCGGGCGACCTGCGCCCCGCAGCGCTCAAGGAGCGCCGCGGTCGCCGCGCCGATGCCGCGCGCAGCGCCGGTCACCACGGCGCATCTGCCCGTGAGGTCGTCGAGTTTCACGGCGCGGGTAGTATAGGCGCATGCACGATCTCGTCATTCGAAACGCACTGGTCCTGGACGGTACGGGCGCTGCGCCCGTGCACGCCGACGTCGCGGTGGCCGGCGGCCGCATCGCCGCGATCGGTCGCGCGCTCGGCGAAGCGCGCGAAACGGTCGAGGCCGAGGGCCTTGCGCTCATGCCCGGCATCGTGGACAACCACACGCATTACGACGCGCAGATCACCTGGGACCCGTGGTGCACGCCCTCGCCCGCGCTCGGCGTCACCACCGCGGTGATCGGCAACTGCGGCTTTGCGATCGCGCCCTGCCGCGCCTCCGACCGCGAGCGCGTGATGCGCAACCTCACGCAGGTCGAGGGGATGTCCCTCGCGGTGCTCGCCGCCCGCATCCGCTGGGAGTTCGAGACCATCCCGGAGTACCTCGACATGCTCGCGCGCCGGGGCGTCGGCATCAACGTCGCCTGCTTCGCCGGGCACTCGTCGATCCGCACGTTCGCGATGGGCGAGGCGGCGACCGAGCGCGCCGCGACCGACGAGGAGATCGCGCGCATGCGCGCGCTCGTGCGCGAAGCGCTCGCCGCGGGCGCGGTCGGTTTCTCGCCGAGCACGTCGCCGGCGCACCGCGGCGAGGGCGGCCGCCCGATGCGCTTCGCGCGCTGGCCGAGGAGCGCGAGATCGCCGCGCTCGTCGGCGAGCTGGGCGAGCGCGCCGCGGCGTCTTGATGCTCACCAAGGGCGGGCACGCGCGGCTCGAGTTTCTCGAGCAGCTCGCGGCCGAAAGCGGCCGGCCGGTCGTGGTCGCGGCGCTCCTTCACAAGAGCACCAATCCCGGCATCGTGTTCGAGGAGCTGGATGCGATCGCGGCCGCGCGCGCGGACGGCGCATGGCGGGCGCGGCGTCCTGCTGCCCGCTGAGCCTTGACCTTGAACCCTGGGCGGCCGGCGGACGGCTACTTCCTCTTTTGCCGTTCGTGCGCCCGACGCCGCAGCGCGAACCAGGCGGCGCCCGCGACGACGAGCGGCGCGAGGAGCACCGCCAGATGATCCGGTTCTGTGAGAAGGTGAAGCAGATCAGCCGCGAGCGGCCCGCCTCCCGCATGCTGCGGGTGCGCGAGTGCGACCGATGCGAACAAGCCCGAGATCGCTGCTGCAAAGCGCGCGCCTCGCATCGGTTGCGATGGCTTGAGACCGAAGCCCGGCTTCATGGCTTCTCCCTTGGGGGATCGGGAAGGCGCGTCGCCTGGCTCGCGGCGACCCGCCAGGCGCCGCCTTCCTTCACGAGCACCCACATCCAGCGGAAGTCGTAGTATTTCTGCTCCTTCACGTTCAGGATCGGGCTGCGCGCCTGGAGGATCGCAGTGTGCCCGCCGTGGCCGCGCACGGACACCTCCGATACCGGTGCGAGTTCGATCACCGGCTCGCCGGCGAGCAGCGAAACGATGCGCTGCTCGCGACCATCGATCCTGCCCGAGCCGTGCGTATGGGTGAAGGTCTCGGCGTAGATCTGCTGCAGGCGCCTGACGTCCTTCGCCGCGACCGCCTTCTGGATCTCGTCCCGTACGCCGAGGATTTCGGCACGCAATGCGGGATCGTCTGCCGAGGGAGCCGGCGGGTGCGCCGCTGCGGCCCACGCAACGAACCCGATCGTGAGTGCGATTGCTTTCATCTTGCTTGTCCTTAAGTTTACCGGTGCAGCTTTACCGCTCGCGCGCACCGAAAAGCGCACCGAGCGGCACCGCGGCGATGAACCGTCGTTGCGGTCATTGGATCCAGACGCTCGCTTCGCCGATCCCGGGGAACTTCGCGACCACCTCGTCGCCCGGCTTCGCCGGCTCGAGCCCCGTCCATGCGCCGGTGGTGACGAGGTCGCCCTTCCTCAGCCCGCCGACGCGCTCGCCGCAGTGTTTCGCAAGCCACGGCAGCAGCCGTAACGGATCTCCGAACGGGTGCGCACCTACCAGCTTTCGAGACGCGGTCACCGATCCGGAATTCGACCTCCTGGCGCTTCCAGTCTATCGCGCGCCAGTCGCGCGTGCCGGTACCGATCACGAGCGCGCCGTTACTCTGGAAATCGGCGAGCTTCCAGCCCGCGGGGGCGTCCTTCCAGTTCGCGAGCCGCGTACCGCACAGCTCGATCGTCACCACCACCTCTCCGACCGCGGCGGCGATCTCCTCATCGCTCCAGGGGTTCGCGCGCCGCGGCAGGTCGCGCGAGAGCCGATACGCAACCTCGGCCTCGACGCCGACGAGGTGGAGCGCGGCCGCCTGCGCGCGCGCCGGACTCGCGAGCATCAGCTCCGGCGGAATCGGCGCTGCCGCCGGCTCGACCTTGTCGCTTGGCGCCCCGACTTTCCAGGCTGCCGGAAGCGTGCCCGGCCAGAGTTTCGCATACACCTTGTCCTGCACCCGGTACGCGACGGCGTCGGTCTTCACCGCCGCCCGGTCCGGCACGACGAGCGGCTCGCGCGCGCGCCGCGCGTGAACGAGCAGGCTCGCGATCAGATCGCTGCGCATTGGCCTCAGGTCCTCAGATTCTCGGCTCCACGGCGCGTCCGAGCGCCGCGGGCGACAACGCGGCCCACAGGCGCACGAACCGGCGCCGCGCCGCCTCGCTCCATACGCCGCCATAGCGCGCAAGGAGCACCTCGGGCAGAAGTGTAACCGCCCCCTCACCTGCCGCGGGCGCGTGTGTTCGGCAGGCCGCGATGTGCGCCGGACCGACTCCGAAAAATGCAGCGTAGAGGGTTCGGAGAACCGGCGCGCCGGCCGAGCGGTACCACATGCCGGCCGCCGAAAAGCGCGCGCAGGATCCTGTTCGCCGTGCGCGGATACACGTAGTCCATGCCGAGCAGCACGAAGGGCGGCACGCTTTCTTCCCTCGACATCAGGCGCTCGACCGCCGGGATCGCCTGCTGATTCGGCGCGGCGCCGGTGTTTAAGAGCTTCCGCCGGATCGCCTCACCCTCCTACTGCACCGGACAGAAGAGCAGCCCGCTCAGCGCCTCGACCAGCGGCAGCACCGACTTCCTCGACGCCGCGGTCCAGCAACCGAAGCCGACCGCGACCTCGTCCTGTGCGAAAAGCTCGCGCGCCTTCTCGGCGAAGCGCGGCCAGTTCGAGGCCGGGCCATCGGCGGCGCGATAGGGTGCCCGAGCACGCCGCCGCACGCGTCGATCTCCTCGACCGCCATCAGCACCCTATCCTTCGCCACGGTCTCGCGGATCGCGAGAGGGAATGCAGCACGCCGATCTCGACTGTCTTTGTGCTGCGCGTGCAGTGCGCTCTAGCCGAGCCCGATCGCGGCGACGGCGGCCGCCAAGCGCAAGTCGGGTGAACTTGCGTCGCTCCACGGATCCTCCGGCTGAGCAAGGGTCGAGGGAATCATTGCATTCTCGGGCGATGCGACCGCGGCGAAGCCGCGCGATGCACCGGCGCGCGGCGCCGCGCGGGGCGGCGCGCTACGCCGCCGCCCGCACCTCGCCGCCGCGCTCGAGCGGAACCGCGTCGCCCAGCCGGAAGAAAAAGGTGGCGCCCTTGCCCGGCGCGGCGTCGGCCCAGACCCTTCCGCCGTGACGCTCGACGATCCGGCGCACGAGCGCAAGGCCGATGCCGTTGCCCTCGAACTCGGTCGGCAGGTGCAGGCGCTGGAACATGCTGAACAGCTTGCCGGCGTAGGCCATGTCGAAGCCGACGCCGTTGTCGCGCGCGTGATACACCGGGCGGAGGCCCATGGTGATCGCGCCGATCTCGATCCTCGCCTCGGCGCAGCGCGAGGTGTACTTGATGGCGGTTGGCGATCAGGTTCGCGTACACCTGCTTGAGCAGCACGCGATCGGCCTCGCACTCGGGCATGTCGCGGACCCGGATGTCGATACGGCGCCCTTCGCGCTGCGGCGCGAGCTCCTCCAGCACCTCGCGCACGAGATCCGCCGGCCGCACCCGGGACAGACGAAGCGGCTGGCGCGACAGCCGCCCGAATTCCAGCAGACCGTCGATCAGCACCCCCATGCGCTCCGCGTTCTGCGCGAACGCGCCGAAAAGGAGCGCGCTCGGCCTCGGACGGCAGCTCGCCGCGGAAGTCTTCGAGCAGGATGCGCGAGAACCCGGAGATCGCGCGTAGCGGCGCCCTGAGGTCGGTGCAGGACACCGAATACGAGAATGCCTCCATCTCCTTGTACGCCTGCGCGAGCTCGGCGGTGCGCGCGCTTCGACCCGCCGTTCGAGGTCGGCGTTCAACGCGAGGATCTGGCGCCGATGTTCTTCCTCGGCCGCGACCCGTTCCGGTGACATCTTCGAGCGTGAACGGTCCGCCGGTGAAGCGCGCCGGCGGCGTCGGCCATGCGCACCGCGCGCTGCGAGACGATGCGGCGGCTGCCGTCGGTGCGCTCGATCGCGTAGAGCGCGGGGCCGAAGGCCGCGCCCTCACCGCGACGCAGTGGGTCGAACACCGTTCTGCGGCAGCGCCTCCTCCGCCCCGCCGTAGGCGTGCCGGCGCCACGGCACGTCGAGAGAATGCCCGGCCGAGCACCTCCGCGCGGCGCGTGCCGACGATGCGTTCGGCGAGGGTTCTGTTCATCGAGCACGTAGCGCCCTTCGGCGTCGAGGATGACCGAGCTTCCCTCGGCCATCGTCTCGAGGATCCGGGTCAGGCGGTCGCGCTCGGCGCGCAGCGCGCTTCCTCGGCCGCGAGGCCTGCGCGCTCACGTCGCGACCGATGCCGCGATAGCCGATGAACGCGCCTTCGGGCGAAAAGAGCGGCCGGCCGGAAAGCGAAACGACGATCCGCGTGCCGTCGGGTCGCCGTCGGTGCGAGGCGCAGGTCGTCGAACGCCGTGCGCGCCGCAATCCGCGCGCAGAAAGCGAATCCGGCTCGCGGTCGGCGAAATCGAGGCGCCAGAGCCTTCTCCCAGGCGCTTGCCGAGCGCGTCGGCGACCGCATGCCCGCTCGCGCCGCTCGTAGCCGTCCGAAAGATACGTGAGGCGCAGCTCCGCATCGGTTGCCCAGATCCAGTCGGAGGACATCTCCGCGACGCTGCGAAAGCGCGCCTCGCTGCGCGCGAGCGAATGCTGCGCGTGGCGGACCTCCCGCTTCGAGCGCCTGGCGCTCGGTGACGTCGCGGCCGACGCCCCAGGTAGCCGAGAAAAGCGCCGTCGGCGGCGAACACCGGCTCGCCGCTCGCCGTGCAAACACCTGCGCGATCGCGCCGTGCTCGCCCCAGCGCACGATCTCGACGTCGCGAAACGGCGCGCGCCGCTCGATGAAGCCGGCGGTGCGCCGCGCGATGTCAGCCGTTCGAGCCGGTAGCCGAAATCCCAGAAGCGCTTGCCGAGGGGCGGCGCGGGCAGCGGGGTACTTCGGGCAGGCTGAAGCGGCCTTCGAGGCGCGTGAACCGCGACTCGGGAATCGGCCTCCCGGAAGAAGTCCGACGACAGCGCGACCAGGCTCTTCAGCCGCTGCTCGGCCTCGCCGAGCTTCGCCGCCATGCGGTTCACGTCCGCGGCGAGCTGCCCGAGCTCGCCCTCCGAAGGCGAGACAATCCGGTAGTCGAGGTCGACCGCCGCGCAGAGTGCGTTCACCGCCTCGCCGCAACTGAAGGATCTCGCGCACGATGCCCGCGGCCGAGCCAGGCGGCGGCCGCGAAGCCCGGCCGCGAGCATGAGCGCGGCGGCCGCGACCACCTCGGTCAGCGAGCGCCGCAGCGGCGCGAGCAGGGCCACACCGCCTGCGCGCCGGCGACCCCAGCACGAACACCTGCCGCGGTGCGTTTCGCACGGGAACGCTCGCGCCGATCACCGGCGTGCCGTCGAGGTCCACCGTCTCGCCGCGAGAACGCGGTGCCGCCGCGCGCGACGGCGAACTGCGGCAGATGGACCGCCGCGCGCCCCCACAGCTCGCGCCGGCCCGGCGCCGAGCATGCACCTCGCCGCGGTCGGTCGCGGGGACGGCCGAGGCCGATGCGCGTCTCGAGGAGCTCGGCGAGCTTGGCCATTTCGACGACCGCGGTCGAGCGCGCCGACCGGCGCGCCGCGTGCGCCGGCGAACCGGCTGCACCATCGCGACGATCGGCTCGCCGTTCGCCGCGCGAGGTCACGGGCGCGCTGGTCGGTCTGAACGCGCCGGTGCGCGCATCAGCCGCCTGAAAATGCTCGCGGTCGGCGAGGTTGATGCGTTCGCGCTGCTCGGGCGGTACCGCGGAGGAGGCGAGGATGCGGCCGCGCTCGTCCACCAGGTTCACCCACGCGATCTCGTGCGGCGCCCCGCCGAGGATGCGCTGCAGCGTCTCGTCGTTGCGCCCGCCTTCGGCGAGCCGTCTGCCGACGGTCGCTTCGGCGGCGACGAGCACCGTGCGCACCCGATCGACCGTCGCCGCGATGCGCTCGGCGATCTGGACCGCTTCGGTCTCGTATTCGTCGAGCGCCGCCGCAAGCGCCCGTTCGCGCTCGAGGGAAACGCCGATGCCGATGAGCAGCACGCAGGGCACGAGCGTCGCCGCGACGAGCAGCGCAAGCCGCGCCCGAATGCCGAGCACGCCGATCCGCGCGGCCGCCGCTCTCGCCTGCCCGCTGTTCATCGCACCGTCTATTTCACCACCGCCGGCGGCCCCCTAGGGCGCGTCGTTCGATCGTCTTGCAAATTCTTGCGTTTAATTCGACGGAATAGGCGGCAAAAGCCGCGCCTGATCGTTCGATCCCGGCGCTGTCGACGTCGAGGCGGCGCACCAGCGGGCGGCGGCTCCGACTCGCACCCCGGAATCGCCGCAAGCTCCGCGGCGAGCGGTTCGGCGTTCGCGCGATCCTACGCCAAGCGCTCGACATTGCGCTCGAGCGCGCAGACCGCGCGGCGGCGGCGAGAATCTCGCCCTAGCGCATCGCGCCGCCGAGGACTTCGCGCGCGCGGCACGCACGGGCGACCTAAATCGCGGCTGCCGGACAGCTTTGCCCGCCGCGCGCCGCGACCGCGAGCGCCTGCGCGAGATACGCGCGCCCGATCGCATGTCCGCCGCCCCGGATTTTCCAGCGCGAGCAGCCGGGCGCGCGCTCGGCCGCAGTCCACCGGCTCGGAACGCAGATCGACGATCGGCCGCATGCCACCCGCCTTGCGATCGTTTCGACGGCGGAACCGCAGCTCGAACGTAAGCGGCCTTTCCGTCGACCGCGGCCGCAAGCGGCGGCGCGTCGCGGCGATCTATTGCGCGGGTTAAGCCCCGCGCTCGCGCGATCCGTGTATAATGCGGCGCGCTGGTGTTCTCAAGTCGGATCCCGCGAGTCCTTCCTTCCCGCAAGTACCGCGTTGGCTGCTTGGCTCTTCCGGCAAGTGGGCGAAAGCCCGTTTTTCATCAACTCTGGACAGAAAGGCAAATCATCATGGCAACCGGAACCGTCAAGTGGTTCAACGACGCGAAAGGCTACGGCTTCATCACGCCCGACGGCGGCGGCAAGGACCTGTTCGCGCATTTTTCCGCGATCCAGGCACGCGGATTCAGGAGCCTGAAGGAGAACCAGCGCGTGTCGTACGACGTCGCGACCGGCCCGAAGGGCGAGCAGGCGATCAACATCCGGCCGCTCTGAATCGCGGCGGTCTCGCGCAAAGAAGGCCCGGGCGACCGGGCCTTTTTCTTTGCCCTCAGGAGCGCGCGCCGCGCTCGGCGGCGAGCCGGGCGCGCGCCATCTCGCGCAGCGCGCCGCGCTGGATCTTGGTTCCGTTCGCGCTCGCTGTGACCGGGAACGAGTCGATGAACCAGACCCGCACCGGCACCTTGTAGGCGGCCATGCGCGCCCGCGCGGCCTCGATCAGCTGCGCCTCGCGCGGCGCGCTGCCGGGCGCCGGGATCGCGAACGCGACCGGCCGGGTCTGTCCGTCGATCTCGACCCCGACCACCTGCGCGGCCGCCACCGTCGGATCGGCGCGCAAGACCTCCTCGATCTCGGACGGATCGACGAGAAAGCCGCCGAGCCGGATCGCGTCGCCGCGGCGCGTCTCGAAAAGAAAGCGCCCGTCCGCGGCAAGCCGCCCGATGTCGCCGGTGCGAAAGAACCCGTCCGCACCGATCGCCTCGGAGGTCGCGCCAGGGTCATCGAAGTAGCCGACGAAATTGGTCGGCGCGCGGATCTCGAGTTCGCCGCTCGCCTCCGGCCCGAGAATCGCTCCGGTTTCGAGGTCTCGCACGCGGACCTCGGCGTCAGAAGAGACCGGACGGCCGCCCGCCGCGATGCGCTCCTCGGCCGGCAGCGCGCTCGGCTGCGCGGCGAAAAGCGCATGCACCTCGCTCGAGCCGTAGAGCCCGGTGACGGGTACGCCGCGTGCGCTCGCCTCCAAGGCGAGTGCGCGCGCCCCCGGCCCGAAAGCGGCAAACCCGAACATGCGTAGCGCGGGAAAGGGATTTCCCTCGGGCGGCGCCGCCTCGAGCATGCGGCGCAGCATCTCGTCGCTGCCGAAGACGTGCGTCGCCGCGTGCGCGCGCGCAAGCCGCGTCGCCGCCTCCCCGTCGAAGGTTTCCATGAGCACCACCGGCGCGCCGCCCGCGAACGCCGCGAGCGCGCTGCTCAGGCCGAACACGCCGCAAAGCGGCAGGGCCGCGAGCAAACAGGCGCCGGGTTCCGCGAATCCGTAGGCGCGCGCGCAGCGCACCGCGTGCAGCGCGATCGCGCGCTGCGAATGCATCACGAGCTTCGGCCCGCGCGTCGTGCCGGAGGTGGTGAACATCGCCGCGACCGCCTGCGGCGAGCCGGCCTCCGGTGCGTCTTGCGCGGCGCCCTGCAGCGCGTCGAAGGCGAGCGCGGGCCTGCCGAGCACGCGCTCCGGACAGTCGGCGCCGGCGTCGAGCACCGCGATCCTTTCCACCGTGTGCGCCGCCGCCGGATCCGCCGCCGCGAGCACCGCGCCGAAATCGATCGCGCGAAAGCCGCGCTGGATGACGAGCATGCGCGGGCGCGACCCGCGCAGCACGTGCTCGAGCTCCGCGGCGCGAAAGCGCGTGTTCACCGCGACGAGCGAGGCGCCGAGGCGCGCAAGCGCGAAGAGAAGCGCGAGCCACTCGATCCGGTTGACGAGCCAGACCGCGACGCGATCGCCGGGCCCGATGCCCTCGCGCGCGAGCCAGCCGGCCACCCTGCGCACGACGGCGTCGAACTCGGAGACCGTCACGCGCCGCTCACCTGTGACGAACGCCGGCGCCTGCGGTGCGCGCGCCAGCCTTTCCTCGATGAGGGTCGAAAGCGTCGGTTGCATCGCTTCGCGCCGGCCCCGGATTATGGGGCATTCGCCGCCGCTGGAATAATGCGCCTTGCCCGGTGTTTGCGGCGCAAACCTGACGAGGAGGAAAAAACGATGCGACGCAGCATGCTTATCGCGGCCATTCTGATTCTTCTCGCACCCGGGCTCGCTCCGGCGCAGGCGCAACGGCCGATGATCGAGACGCGCAAGGTCGAAGGCACCGACAACGTCTACATCTTCCGCCACGGCAACCACCAGTCGATGTTCGTGGTGACGAGCGAGGGCGTCATCGCGACCGACCCGATCGCCTACGGGCGCCCGCAGGGCGGCGAGGCCTACATCGCCGAAATCCGGAAAATCACCGACAAGCCGATCCGCTACCTGATCTACAGCCACCACCATTTCGACCACATCGCCGGCGGGCAGCCGTTCAAGGACGCGGGCGCGCGCATCGTCGCGCATCGCCGCGCCAAGGAGCGCCTCGAGGTGATCAAGGACCCGAACACGCCGCTGCCGGACGAGGTGGTCGATACGCAGCGCACCATCGTGCTCGGCGACACCGCGATCGAGCTCACCTACGTCGGGCTGAACCACTCCGACAGCACCCTGGTGATGCGGCTGCCGAAGGAGCGGATCATCTTTCTCGTCGATCTGGTGCCGGTCGGCACGTTCCCCGGTCTCGGCATGATCGACTATTACCCGCTCGAAGCGCTCGAGTCGATGCGAAAGATCCTGGCGATGGACTGGGACCGGATGATCCCCGGCCATCCCGGGCAACCCGGCGACCGTCTCGGCACGAAAAAGGACGTCGAAGACCAGATCGCGCTGCAGGAATACGCCTCGAAGGTCGTGCAGGAGCAGGCGCGCGCCGGGCGCTGCTGGCTGCCCGCCGAGAACGAGGTTCAGTTCGAGAAATACAAGGACATGCCGAACTACGCGATGGGCCGTCCCTACGTCGTACGGCGCTACTGCGGCCTGTGGGGTCGCGGCACCTGAGCGGCGTGCGCGCCCCGACCTGGCCCGCTATGATGCGGGTCCGATGGATATCAGCGCCGAAGAGATCAAGGAGTTCTGGCGCGGCTACTGCGAGCGCCGGAACATCCCGAAGGACGTGGTCGCCCGGGGCGAGGCGGAGATCGACAAGAACCCGGAATACTGGGCCGATCAGACGATGGACGAACTGCAGCGGCTCGTCACCGGCGGCGCGCCCCGATAGGCGACTTCGCAGCCGGCACGCGGCCCGAGGACCGTGCGCGCGGCCCGCGCCCGCGCGCACGCTCGGCCTAGTTCGCGCTGAGGTACAGCATGAGGCTGTTCGTCGCGCCGCACGAACGCGGCCGGATCTTCGAGTTGTCCGCCCTCGGCAAGGAGCGCCTGCTCGAAAAGCAGCGCCGCCCAGTCGTCGAAGTGCGCGTCCTCCGGCTTCAGGCGCGCAACGAGCGGGTGGCCGGGGTTCACCTCCAGGATCGGCTTTGCCGCCGGCACCTTCTGTCCGGCCGCTTTCAGCAGGCGCGCGAAATTGAGGCCGATGTCGTGCTCGTCGGCGACGAGGCACGCCGGCGACTCGGTGAGCCGCGCAGACACCCGCACGTCCTTCACCCGCTCGCCGAGCGCGCGCCGCAACGCGCGAAGCAGCTCCGCGTATTCGCCGACCTTCCACTCGGGCTCGGCGGCGCCCTCCGCCTTGATCTTCGAGAGGTCGAGGTCGCCGCGTGCGACCGACACGAGCGGCTTGCCTTGGAACTCGGTGAGGTGGCCGACCAGCCACTCGTCGATGCGGTCATGGAGCAGCAGCACCTCGATCGCGCGCTTACGGAACACTTCGAGGTGGGGGCTGCCCTTCGCGGCGGCGAAGGTTTCGGCGGTGACGTAGTAGATTGCCTCCTGCCCTTCCTTCATGCGGCCGACGTAGTCGGCAAGCGCGACCGTTTCCTCCTCGCTGTCGGTGTGGGTCGAGGAAAAGCGAAGGAGCTTCGCGAGCGTTTCGCGGTTTGCCGGGTCCTCGATCACGCCCTCTTTCAGCGCGCGGCCGAACTCGCGCCAGAACTGCGCGTATTTTTCCGGCTGCTTCGCGGCGAGGTCCTCGAGCAGCCCGAGGACCCGTTTGGTGCAGCCGGCGCGGATCGCCTCGACATCCCGGCTCTGCTGCAGGATCTCGCGCGAGACGTTGAGGGGCAGGTCGGCGGCGTCCACCACGCCCTTCACGAAGCGCAGGTACGCCGGCAGCAGCTGCTCGGCGTCGTCCAGGATGAAGACGCGCCGCACGTAGAGCTTGACCCCGTGGCGCTTGCGCCGGTCCCAGTAGAGGTCGAAGGGGGCGCGCGACGGGATGTAGAGGAGCTGCACGTACTCCTGGCGCCCTTCCACCCGGTTGTGCGTCCAGGCGAGCGGCGGCGTCGAAGTCGTGCGCGACGTGCTTGTAGAACTCGACGTACTGCGCCTCGGTGATCTCGTTCTTCGGCCTCGCCCACAGGGCGCTCGCCTGGTTCACCGTCTCGCCTTCGACGAGCACCGGCACCGCGATGTGGTCCGAGTACTTGCGCACGATCTCCTTCAAGCGAAGCGGATCGAGCAGCTCGTCCTCGCCCTCGCGCAGGTGCAGGATCACGTCGGTGCCGCGCGCGGCCTTCTCGGCCGGCTCCACGGTGTACTCGCCCGCCCCTTTCGCCATGTCGCACTCCCAGCGCACCGCCTCGGTCGGGGGAAGCCCCGCGCGGCGCGTCACCAGCGTCACCCGGTCGGCGACGATGAACGAGGAATAGAACCCGACGCCGAACTGCCCGATCAGGCGCAGGTCCTTCGCCCGGTCGCCGGTGAGCGACTGCAGAAACTCGCGCGTGCCCGATTTTGCGATCGTGCCGATGTTGGCGATCACCTCCTCGCGCGACATGCCGATGCCGTTGTCCGACACCGTGATGGTGCGCGCCGCCTTGTCCACCTTGATGCGGATCTTGAGCTCGGCGTCGGATTCGTAGAGCGCGCTGTTCGCGAGCGCTTCGAACCGGAGCTTGTCGGCAGCATCGGACCCGTTCGAGATCAGCTCGCGGAGAAAGATCTCCTTGTTCGAGTAGAGCGAGTGGATCATCAGGTCGAGGAGCTGCTTCACCTCGGCCTGAAAGCCCAGCGTTTCGCGGGCGACGGCGGTGCTCATGCGAACGGTCTCCTCCGGATGAAAGCGGCCGGTAATTGGGGGCACGGCAGCCGGATTTCAACGCGGGCTGCGGGGCCGCGCGAAGCTTTATTTCCCCGCGTCTGTCCCCATATCGTCGTTCCGACCCGTCCCTGCGAGGAGCGCATGTCCGCAAGTCTTTCGAAAGCTTTCGCCGCGGGCGCCATCGCGCTCGCCCTCGCCGTCGCCGGCTGCGGCGGCCCCGGAGAGCGGGAGCAAGCGCCCCTGCGGCCGCTGCCCGCCCGAGCGCGGCGGGCTGCCGCGCCGGCGCTCGTCCTTCCCGACTTTGCCTCGATCGTTCAGGCCGAGGGCCCGGCGGTCGTGAACATCCGCGTGCAGGCGAAGGCGGCGCGAGAAGCGCCCTTTCCGTTCCAGGGCGACCCGTTCTTCGAGTTCTTCCGGCGCTTCCAGATCCCGCAGCCGAACATCCCGCGCCAGGGGGTCGGCTCGGGGTTCATCGTGCGCTCGGACGGGGTGGTGCTCACGAACGCCCATGTGGTCGAAGGCGCAGACACCGTCATCGTCAAGCTCTCGGACCGGCGCGAGTTCAAGGCGAAAGTGGTGGGCACCGACGAGCAGACCGACATCGCGGTGCTGAGAATCGACGCGAAGAACCTGCCCGCGGTGCGCATCGGCAGCAGCAAGTCGGTGCGCGTCGGCGACTGGGTGCTCGCAGCCATCGGCTCGCCCTTCGGCTTCGAGAACACCGTCACCGCCGGCATCGTGAGCGCCACCTCCCGCGCGCTGCCCGACGGCACCTACGTGCCCTTCATCCAGACCGATGCCGCCGTCAACCCCGGCAATTCGGGCGGAGCCGCTCTTCAACCTGAAGGGCGAGGTGATGTCGGGATCAACTACCCAGTCTACTGACTCGCGCACCGGAGGCTATCAGGGGCTCGCGTACCGCGATCCCGATCGACGTCGCGATGAAGGTGACCGAGCAGGAACTGCTCGCGACCGGTCGCGTCGAGACGGGGCCGGATCGAGCGTCGCGATGCAGGAGGTGACGCAGGCGCTCGCGGAATCCTTCGGGATGGATGCGCCGCGCGGCGCCCTCGTCGCCTCGGTCGAGAAGGACGGGCCGGCGGCGAAGGCCGGCGTCGAGCCGGGCGACGTGATCCTCGAGCGTCGACGGCCAGCCGGTCGAGACGCCGAGCGCCCTTCCGCCGCTCATCGCCGACATCAAGCCCGGCACGAGCGCACGGCTCGAAATCTGGCGCGACGGTGCAAAGCGAACCGTCACGGTCAACCGTCGGGCGGCTGGAAACGCGCCCGCGCGGGACGGCCCGACGCGCGCGGTTCGCCCAAAAAAAAAAAAAAAAAAAAAAAAAAAAAAAAAAAAAAGAAAGGCGGGCGCCTCGGGCTCGCGGTGCGTCCGCTCACGAAGGAGGAGCAGCGCGCGACCGGCGTCTCGGGGCTCGTCGTCGAGGGCGTGGCAGGACGGGCCGGCGGCCGAGGCGGGCGTGCAGGAAGGCGACATCATCCTGTCGGTGAACGGCGTGCCGGTGAAGGACGTCGCGCAAGTCTCCGCAGCCTCGTCGCCGGAAAATCGCACGTGGCGCTGCGCACCGCGCGCCGCGGCGACGCGATCATCTTCATCCCCGTGGAACTGGGCTGAACGCGGAGGGCGAGCGATGCTCGAGACTTCCTGCAGCCAGTTCGGAAAGAGAGATCGGGCGCGATCTCGCGCGCGGCTGGGAGAGCCTGACCGAGGGCTGGCGCGGAGCTGCTCTCGCGCTCGGCGAACGCGCTCACGCGCTTTACGCGCAAGGACGAAGAACGGCGGCGAACGTCGTCGCGGCGGATGCGCCGCGCTGGAGCCTGCTCGCGGGCGACGTGATGGGATGCCGGCGGCGACATCGTCGTGCGGCTGGAAGTCCCCGGTGGTGGAGAAGGCCGACTGCGAGGTCGTCGTCGAGGGCAACGTCCTACTGCGTGCGCGGCGAAAAGCGCATGGACCACGCCTCGGTCGCGGGCGGCTGGGGGCCTGCGCCGGAGTGCGCCTACGGGGCGTTCGAGCGCGCGAGGATCAGCCCTTCCCTGCGCGGTGCACGCCGAGCGCGCCGAGGCGAGCTTCAGAAACGGCGTGCTGACGGTGCGGCTGCCGAAAGCCGAGGAGCCGCGCGCGCGGCGCATCCGCATCGGCTGACGCCGTTCAGCGCGCGCACCAGTCGGCTATGATCGCCTCGTAGAGCGCGACGCGCCTCGCGCAGCCGCTCGATCGAGCAGTATCCGTCGGTCTGGTGCGCCATCTCGGGCTCGCCGGGCCCGAGCACGAGACCGCCGGCGCGGCGCGCCAGACCCTGCGCAGATTCGCGGCGTCGGTCATGTAGGGCGCGGTGCGCGCCTCGGGCCGATGTTCCGCGCACCCGCGTACAGATTTCGAAAAAGACGCGCGCGACCCATTCCGAGCCCGGCTCCGTCCAGACCGGTTCGAGATCCGAGACGAGCTCCAGTTCCGCCTCCTCGCCGATCGTCGCCGCGAGGCGCTCAAGGAGCGCCGCGTGGTCCATCCCGGGCACGGTGCGCACATCGACGCCGATCCGCGCGGCGTCGGGCACGAGGTTGATGCCGCTTCCGCCCTCGAAGGTGCCGACGTTCAGGGTCGGCGCGCGCCGTTCACCGGATGCGCGCCGACGCCGAAGTCGAAGGCTTCGAGCCTCGCGACCGCGCGCGCGGCCTTGTACACCGCGTTCACGCCGAGTTGCGGCGTCGAGCCGTGCGCCGCGACGCCGCGAAAGCGGGCGTAGAACTTGATCGATCCCTTGTGGCCGACGAGCGGTTCGTTCGAGGTCGGCTCGCCGAGCAGACGATCGCGCCCGCGCGCGCCATGAGATCAGGCCGCGCGGCAAGATGCTGCGAGCCGACACAGCCACCTTCTTCTCCCGCGGTGAGGACGAGCACGATCCCCGGCGTTCCGGCGAGC
>JAVQZY010000003.1:0-90522 GCA_033582675.1 Burkholderiales bacterium
TGCTTCATCTCGCCCGCAGGGTACGCCTCGGCGTGGATGTAGCTGATTTCCTTCAGCTTCAGCGCCGCCTCCAGAGACACCGCATAGTCGTAGCCGCGCCCCAGGTAGAAGAAACAGGTAGACGGAGCCACCGCTTCGCCAGATCGATAATCTGCTGCTTCATTCTGTAGCACCTGCTCTACTCCGTCAGAGAGGGACTGCACCTCCTGCACCATCGCCCGCGCTTCGTCGTCGCTGATGCGCCCCTCTCACTGCGCAAGGTAGATGCCCAGCAGGTACAGCACAGCGAGCTGCGTGATATATGCCTTGGTGGACGCCACGCAGATTTCGGGTCCCTGCGTAGGTGTACAGCACATGGTGCGCCTCGCGGGCGATGCTGCTGCCCACCACGTTCACGATGCCCAGCGTGGTGGCGCCGTGCTCCTTGCACGCGCGCAGGGCGGCAAGCGTGTCCGCCGTCTCGCCCGACTGGCTGATGATAATAGCAAGAGTCTGCTCGTCCACGATGGGGTCGCCGTAGCGGAACTCGGAGGCGAACCAGATGTCCACCGGTCGGCGCAGCAGTCGCTCGTAGAAGATTTTGCCCACCATGCCCGCGTGCAGGGCGGTTCCGCAGGCGGTAATCAGGATACGCCGGAAGCCACGCAACTGCTCCGGCGACAGGCTCAGGTCGGAAAACGCCACCAGACCGTCAGACGAAATCCTGCCGCGCAGGGTATCGCGCAGGGTGCCGCGGCTCTTCGTGAATCTCCTTCAGCATGAAGTGCGGGTAGCCGCCCTTCTCCGCAGACAGACTCGTCCCAGGTGACCTCCATCGGCTCGCGCGTGACGGGAGTGCCGTCCACACGCATCACCTGCACACTGTCGCGCGTCACCACCGCCATCTCGCCATCTTCCAGCACGATCACGCGGCGAGTATAACGCATCACGGCGGGGATGTCCGACGCCACGAAGTTCTCGCCCTCGCCCAGCCCGATGATGAGGGCGAGTCTTTGCGCGCCACCACAATCTTGTCGCGGTCTAGCGTGGAGAGCACGGCAATCGCATACGAGCCGCGCAGTTGGGGCAGCACGCTGCGCACTGCTTCTACCAAATCGTGCTGCAGTTGCTCCTCAATGAGGTGAGCGATGACCTCTGTATCGGTCTCCGAGGAGAAGGCGTGCCCGCGCGATTGCAGCGCGTGCCTCAGCTCCAGATAGTTCTCAATGATGCCGTTATGCACAACCGCTACCCTGCCGGTGCAGTCGGTGTGGGGATGGGCGTTGTCGTGAGAAGGTTTGCCGTGTGTTGCCCAGCGGGTGTGGGCGACGGCAGTGAAAGCAGCGGTCTTCTCGCCTTCCAGCAGGCTCTCCAGGCGCGCGATTTTGCCCTCGCTTTTGATGACGCGCAGCCCGCCGTTCTGGGGGAATGCGATACCCGCGCTATCGTAGCCACGATACTCCAGACGATGGAGCTGGTCAATGGCGAGTTCAATACCGTTGCGCGGACCGATGTATCCTGTAATGCCGCACATTGAGGTGCGCACCTCCTCGTGAACTCTCTACCCCTCTATTTTCGGTAGATAACGGCTTCTCCTGTATCCTCGCAAAGTTGCGCAAACGTTTGTTCATCAGGCAAATGATAGAACTTTTAAAAGGAATTTTTATTAACATCGTCTTATCTTTTGCTGTCCTCTCCACACGCTTGAATTCGCGCCAAGAGATGTGCTATACTGGGGCGAAAACGCTTGCTCAAGAGAGCGAAGATGGCTCGGGTTGATATCGCTTATATTGCTCGTGAGCTGGGGGTGCTCTGTGAGCACGGTGCACCGTGCATTGCACAATACGGGGCGCATCAGCGAAGCCACTCGCCAGCGCGTGCTGGAGACGGCGCAACGCCTAGGCTACCGCCCTAACTTAGTGGCGCGCGCCCTGCGCTCGCAGAATACCCGCACGCTCGGAGTAGTGGTTACAGGTATCTCCAGTTCCTTCTACGCGCGGATGCTGGACGGTATCGAGAGCGCCGCGCGGGAAGCGGGCTACAGCGTGCTGCTCGCCAGTTCACACGATGACGCTGGACGTGAGCAGGAGCAGATCGAGGTGTTACTGGAAAAGCAGGCGGAGGCGCTGCTGGTCGCGCCAGCCAGCCCGCGTCAGAGTGCGGAGGACCATCGGAGCCTGGTGGCAGAGGGTTTTCGGCTGGTCTTTCTCGGCCGGCGCGGCGCTCGCCGCCGCCTGCGGCGATGTCGGCGCGACGGACGCCACGGCCTCGGGCGCGCCCCCGACGGGCTGCACCGCGGGGGCGGCCGCCGGCGCATTCGCAGCGGCTTCGGCTGCGCGGTTAAGCTCGGTTTCGGCGCGCGCGAGCTCGGCGCGCACGGTCGATTCGATCGTGCTCGCGGTCTGCTCGATCGAGGCGCGCATGCGCCGCAGCTCTTCCATCTCCATCTCGCGGCTGATGTCGGCGCGTACGTCGGCGACGTAGCGCTGCAGGCGGCCCATCAGGTGGCCGACCGTACGCGCGACGCGGGGCAGGCGCTCGGGGCCGATCACGATCAGCGCCACGACGCCGATCACGAGAAGTTCGGAGAAGCCGATGTCGAACACGAGCGTACAGAACAAAAAGGCGCCCGGCGGGCGCCTTCGGACGAGTGCTCCCCGCCGCCCTCAGGCGCGGGTTTCGGTCTTCGCGCTGACCTCGCCTTCGACGGTCTTCGCGGTCACCTGCGGCGCGCCGCCCGCTCCCTCGGCGGCCTTGTCGCCGCCCTCGCGCAGCCCCTCCTTGAAGCCGCGCACCGCGCTGCCGAGGTCCGCGCCGATGTTGCGCAGCTTCTTCGTTCCGAAGATGAGCATGATGATGACGAGGACGATCAGCCAATGCCAGATGCTGAAGGTGCCCATGACGACCTCCTATTTGTGCCTCGCCAGCATCGGGCCGAGCGGCTCCGGGCCACCGAGGACGTGCATATGTACATGATACACCTCCTGGTGTGCCACCCGGCCGGTGTTGATGATCGTGCGAAAGCCCTCAGTCGCGCCTTCCTTGCGCGCGAGCTCGCCCGCGAGCGCGAGCATCTTGCCAAGCGCCCGATGCTGCGCCATGCCGGCCTCGTAGAGCGACGCCACGTGCTCCTTCGGAATGATGAGGAAATGGACCGGCGCCTGCGGCCTCACGTCGTGGAAGGCGAGCACGTCCTCGTCCTCGTAGACCTTACGCGCGGGCACTTCGCCCCGCACGATGCGGCAGAAAATGCAAGTCGGATCGCTCATCCTTCTTTCTTCCTCGCAGCCTTTTCGTCGAGCCCCGGAATGCCCTCGCGCCGGTGCAGCTCGGCGAGCACGTCGCCGGGCCCGAGCCCCTTGTGCGCAAGGAGCACCAGGCAATGGAACCACAGGTCGGCCAGCTCGCGCACGAGCTCGAGCCGCCCGCCCGACTTCGCCGCAAGCAGCGTCTCGGTCGCCTCTTCAAGGATCTTTCTGAGGATCGCGTCCTCGCCGCGCGAAAGAAGCTGCGCGACATAGGACTTCTCCGGATCGCCGGCCTTTCGGCTTTCGATCGCCGCCGCGATACGCTCGAGCGTCTCGTAGAGGCCGGGCTTCATCGCTCGCCGTAGATCGCCGCCGGATCCTCAAGCACCGGGTCGACCGCGACCCAGCGGCCGGCCTCGAGCCGCCGGTAAAAGCAGCTTGCGCGTCCGGTATGGCAGGCGATGCCGCCCGCCTGCTCGACGAGGAGCACGATCGCGTCGCGGTCGCAGTCGAGCCGCAGCTCGCGCACGCGCTGCACGTGCCCGGAAGTCTCGCCCTTGCGCCAGAGCCTGCGGCGCGAGCGCGACCAGTAGACCGCTTCGCCCCGCCGCACCGTCTCGGCGAGCGCCTCGCGGTTCATCCAGGCGAGCGTGAGCACTCGCCCGCTTGCCGCTTCCTGCGCGATCGCGGGCACCAGCCCCTCGGCGTTCCAGCGCACCTCCTCCAGCCAGGCCTCGCTCACAGCCGCACCTCGATGCCGCGCGCGCGCATGTACGCTTTCGCTTCGCGCACGCTGAACTCGCCGAAGTGGAAGATGCTCGCGGCGAGCACCGCGTCCGCGCCGCCGGCGAGGATGCCTTGGGCGAGGTGCTCGAGCGTGCCGACGCCGCCCGAGGCGATCACCGGCACCGGCACCGCGTCGGCCACCGCGCGGGTGAGCGCGAGATCGAACCCTTCGCGCGTGCCGTCGCGGTCCATGCTGGTAAGCAGAATTTCGCCGGCCCCCGCGTCGCACATGCGCCGCGCCCATTCGACCGCGTCGAGCCCCGTCGGCCGGCGGCCGCCGTGCGTGACCACCTCCCAGTGACCGGGCCCGGCGCGGCGCGCATCGATCGCGACCACGATGCACTGGCTGCCGACGATGTCGGAGGCCTCGCGCACGAGCGCCGGTCGCTCGACCGCCGCAGTGTTGATCGAGACCTTGTCGGCCCCCGCCTGCAGCAGCCGGCGCACGTCGGCGACGCTTCTTACGCCGCCGCCCACCGTGAGCGGAATGAACACCTGCGCGGCGACCCGCTCGATCACGTCGAGCAGGATGTCGCGGCCGTCCGAGCTGGCGGTGATGTCGAGGAACGCGAGTTCGTCAGCGCCCTCGGCGTCGTAGCGCGCCGCGATCTCGACCGGGTCGCCTGCATCGCGCAAATCCAGGAAGCGCACGCCCTTCACCACCCGGCCGGCGGTGACGTCCAGGCACGGGATGATGCGCTTTGCGAGCCCCATCGGTCAGGCCCGCCCGAGCGCTTTGTCCGCCGCGGCCTGCGCCTGGGCGAAATCGAGCTTGCCCTCGTAGAGCGCGCGCCCGGTGATCGCGCCGATCACACCCTCGGGCGCGAGGCGCTCGCACAGCAGGCGCACGTCCTCAAGGCTGTTGATGCCGCCGCTCGCGATGATCGGGATGCGCGTCGCCTGCGCAAGCCGCAGCGTCGCCTCGATGTTCACCCCGGTCATCATGCCGTCGCGGCCGATGTCGGTATAGACGAGCGCCTCGACGCCGTAGTCCTCGAACTTCTTCGCGAGGTCGACGACGTCGTGGCCGGTCATCTTCGACCAGCCCTCGACCGCCACCTTGCCGTCTTTTGCGTCGAGCCCGGCGATGATGTGGCCGGGAAACGCGTAGCAGGCGTCGTGCAGGAACCCCGGGTTCTTGACCGCCGCGGTACCGATGATCACGTACTGCACGCCGGCGTCCAGATAGCTCTCGATCGTGTCGAGATCGCGGATGCCGCCGCCGATCTCGATCGGCGTCGTCTCGCCCACCGCCTTGATGATCGCGCGGATCACCTTTTCGTTCTTCGGCCGACCGGCGATCGCGCCGTTCAGGTCCACGATGTGCAGCCGCCGCGCGCCCGCCTGCGACCAGTGCCGCGCCATCGCCACCGGATCGTCGGAGAACACCGTCGCGGTCTCCATCCGGCCCTGCTGCAGACGCACGCAGCGGCCGTCCTTGATGTCGATTGCCGGAATGATCAGCACGTGCTGCGCCGAGCGACTACTGCGCGGTCACGGCCGCCACTGGACGAAGTTGGAAAGCAGCCGCAGACCCGCAGCCTGGCTCTTCTCGGGATGAAACTGCACGGCGAAGATGTTATCCCGCGCCACCGCGCAGGTAAAGCGAATGCCGTATTCGCAGACCGCGGCGGCAAGGTCCGCGTGCGCCGGCCGCGGGTAAAAGCTGTGCACGAAATAGAACCGCGCCCGGTCGGGGATTCCGGCAAAGAGCGCGTGCGGGCGCACCTGCGCGACCTCGTTCCAGCCCATGTGCGGGACCTTGAGGCCGCGCATCGCGTCGCCGGCAAAGCGCGGAACGTCGCCCGGAAAGACGCCCAGCCCCTCGGCGTCGCCCTCCTCGCCCCGTTCGAACAGCATCTGCATGCCGACGCAGATCCCGAGAAAAGGTTTCGCGCGCAGCGCTTCGAGCACCGCCTCGCGCGCCCCGCTCGCGGCGAGATTGCGCATGCAGTCGGCAAGCGCCCCCTGGCCCGGCACCACCACCCGCTCGGCGGCGCGGATGCGCTCGGGCGCGGCGGTCACCTCGACCTGCGCGCCGGGCGCGACCCGCTCCAACGCCTTCGCGACCGAGCGCAGGTTCCCCATGCCGTAGTCGACGACGGCGATCGCGGCGCCGACGGCCATGGGGATCCTAGAGCACCCCCTTGGTCGAGGGGACGGTCCGGCCGGTCCGCGGATCGGGGGCCGCCGCCATGCGCAGCGCGCGCGCAAAAGCCTTGAACACGGTTTCGCACTGATGGTGCGCGTTTTCGCCGCGCAGGTTGTCGACGTGCAGCGTCGCCTGCGCGTGATTGACGAAGCCCTGGAAGAATTCGCGCACCAGATCCACGTCGAAGTCGCCGACCAGCGCGCGGGTGAACTTGACGTTCCAGAACAGCCCCGGCCGGCCGGAGAAATCGATCACCGCGCGCGACAGCGCCTCGTCGAGCGGCACGTAGGCGTGGCCGAAGCGGGCGATGCCGGCCTTGTCGCCGAGGGCGCGTGCGAGCGCCTGGCCGAACGCGATGCCGACGTCCTCGACCGTATGGTGCGCGTCCACATGCAGATCGCCGCGCGCCTCGACTTCGAGGTCGAGCGCGCCGTGGCGCGCCACCTGCTCGAGCATGTGCTCGAAGAACGGCAGACCGGTCGCGAGTTTCGCCTCGCCGCGGCCGTCGAGATCGACGCGCACCCGCACCTGCGTCTCGCGGGTCCGACGTTCGATTTCGGCGGCTCTCATATCGTGGTTGCGTCGCCGGCGCTCACAGGCAGGCGCGCAGCGCATCGAGCAGTATACGGTTTTCCTGCGGGGTGCCGACGGTGATGCGCAGGCAGTTTTCGAGCAGAGGGTGCGCGCCGTGGAAACTGCGTACGAGCACGCCGCGGCGCCGCAGTCCGTCGTGCGCGCGCGCGGCGTCCGGCACCCGCACGAGCAGGAAGTTCGCCGCCGAGGGAAAGACGGTCACCCCGGGCAGCGCGGCGAGCGCCTGCGCGAGCGGCTCGCGCTCGGCGAGCACCTGCGCGGCCTGCGCCTCGAACACCGCAAGGTGCTCGAGCGCGAATTCGGCCGCGGTCTGCGTGAGCACGTTGACGTTGTAGACCTGGCGTACCTTGTCGAACTGCTCGATCCACCGGGGATGTGCAGCGAGGTAGCCGAGCCGGATGCCGGCCAGGCCGAGCTTCGAGACCGTGCGCATCACCGCGAGGTTGGGGAACTCGGCGAGCCGCGCCATGAAACTCGCCCCGGCGTAGGCGTGATAGGCCTCGTCGAGCACCACGAGGCCCTCGGCGGCGCGGATCACCGCCTCGACGTCGGCCGCCGCATAGAGCGTTCCGGTCGGGTTGTTCGGATAGGCGAGAAAGACGAGCGCCGGTCGCAGCTCGCGCATCGCGGCGAGAAACGCCTCGCGGTCGAAGGAAAAATCGGCGCGCAGCGGCACGCCGGCAACGCGCATGCCCGCAAGCGTCGCGTTCGTCCGATAGATGACGAAGGTCGGCTCGGGCACGAGCATCACGGCGCCGGGGCGCGCGAGCGTCGAGGTGACGATCTGGATGAGCTCGTCCGAGCCGTTGCCGAGCATGACCGACATCCCCGGCGGCACGCGCATGCGCTGCGCAAGCTGCGCGCGCAGCCGCCGGCCGGTCGGATCCGGATAGCGGTGCAGCTCGCAGCGCGAAAGCCGCTCGGCAAGCCGGGCGCGCAGCGGCTCCGGAAGCGCGTACGGCAGTTCCATCGCGTCCAGCTTGACCATGCCTTCGCTGTCGGCGACCGCGTAGGCCGAGAGCGCGAGGATCTCGGGGCGGACCAGTTCCTCGGGCGTCTTCATTCGTAGCGCATCCGGGCCGAGCGCGCGTGCGCCGGCAAGCCCTCGCCGTCGGCGAGCGTCGCGGCGATTCGCCCGAGCGCGGCCGCGCCCTGCGCGCTCACCGCGATTACGCTCGAGCGTTTCTGAAAGTCGTAGACCCCGAGCGGCGAGGCAAAACGCGCGGTGCCGGCGGTCGGCAGCACGTGGTTCGGGCCGGCGCAGTAGTCGCCGAGCGCTTCGGAGCTGAAGCGCCCGAGGAAAACCGCCCCGGCATGGTGGAGCCGCGGAAGCAGCGCGTCGGGGTCGGCGACGAGCAGCTCCAGGTGTTCCGGCGCGATGCGGTCGGCGAGGGCGCACGCTTCTTCGAGGTCGCGCACGAGAACGAGCGCACCGCGCCGCTCGAGCGAAGCCTCGATCACCGCACGCCGCGGCATCTCCGGCAGCAGCCGCGCGATCGCCTCGGCGACCGCCTCGCGCCACGGCGCCGACGGGGTGAGCAGGATCGCCTGCGCCGCCTCGTCGTGCTCGGCCTGGGAAAAGAGGTCCATCGCCGCCCATTCGGCGGGCGCGCTGCCGTCGCCGATCACGACGATCTCGGAGGGGCCGGCGATCATGTCGATGCCGACCGCGCCGAACACCTGGCGCTTGGCGGCGGCGACGTAGGCGTTTCCCGGTCCGACGATCTTGTCGACGCGCGGCACCGTTTCGGTGCCGTAGGCGAGCGCGGCGATCGCCTGCGCGCCGCCCAGGGTGAACACGCGATCGACGCCCGCGAGCGCCGCCGCCGCAAGTACCAGCGGGTTGCGCTCGCCGCCCGGCGCGGGGCAGGTCATCACGAGCTCGCGCACGCCGGCCACTTTTGCCGGGATCGCGTTCATGAGCACGGTCGAAGGGTAGGCCGCCTTGCCGCCCGGCACGTACAGGCCGACGCGCTCGAGCGGCAGCACGCGCTGGCCGAGGCGCGTGCCGTCGGCGTCGCGATACTCCCACGACTGCGCGAGCTGGCGCTCGTGGAAACGGCGTATGCGCTCGGCCGCTTCCGCGAGCGCCTGCGCCTGCGCGCGCGGCAGCCGCGCGCGCGCCGCTTCGAGCTCTGCGCGCGGCACCTCGAGCGCGCGCACCGAGGCGGCGGCGACGCGATCGAAGCGCCGCGTGTACTCGAGCAGCGCCGCATCGCCCCGCGCGCGCACGTCGGCGAGGATCGCGCGCACGGCGGCGCCGACCGCCTCGTCCTCGACCGCCTCGTAGCGCGTGAGCGCCTCGAGGGCGGCCGCAAACCCCGGGTCGGTGCTCGCGAGCCGGCGCAGCTTCATGACGTCGCCGCCGCGCGCGCGAACGCGTCGACGAGCGGCTGCAGCGCCGCGCGCCGCGTCTTGAGCGCCGCCTGATTGACGACGAGCCGCGCCGACACCGGCATCACCTCCTCGACCGGTACCAGGTCGTTCGCGGCGAGCGTGCGGCCGGTCGACACGAGATCGACGATCGCGTCGGCAAGCCCGAGCAGCGGCGCAAGCTCCATCGAGCCGTAGAGGCGGATGAGGTCGACGTGCACGCCCTTCGCCGAGAAGTGCTCGCGCGCGCTCTGCACGTATTTGGTCGCGACGCGCAGGCGCGCCCCCTGCCGCACCGCGGCCGCGTAATCGAAGCCGCGGCGCACCGCGACCATCATGCGGCAGCGCGCGATACCGAGGTCGACCGGCTGGTACAGGCCCGCGCCGCCGTGTTCGGCGAGTACGTCGCGCCCGGCGACGCCCAGTTCGGCCGCGCCGTGCGCGACGTAGGTCGGCACGTCGGCCGCGCGCACGAGGACGAGCTCCAGGTCGCGCCGTGCGGTCGGCAGAATCAGACGGCGCGAGCGGGCGGGGTCCTCGCGCGGCGCCGCCCCGACGCGCTCGAGCAGCGGCCCGGTCTCCTCCAGGATCCGGCCCTTCGAGAGCGCAAGACGCAGCCGCCTCATAGCCGCGAGCTTACACGGCGCACGCGCGCGCCGAGCGCGGCGAGCTTCGTCTCGAGCGCCTCGTAGCCGCGGTCGAGGTGATAGATCCGGTCGACGAGCGTTTCGCCCTCGGCCGCGAGCCCCGCGATGACGAGGCTCGCCGAGGCGCGCAGATCGGTCGCCATCACCGCCGCGCCCTGCAGCCGCGGCACGCCGCGCACGACGGCGGTGTTGCCCTGCACGGTGATGTCGGCGCCGAGACGCTGCAGCTCCGGGGCGTGCATGAAACGGTTTTCGAAGATCGTCTCGGTGATCACGCCGGTGCCGTCGGCGAGCGCGTCGAGCGCCATGAACTGCGCCTGCATGTCGGTCGGAAACCCCGGATACGGCGCGGTGCGCACGTCGACCGCCGCCGGCCGGCGGTCCATCTCGATCTCGATCGCCTCGTCGCCGACCGCAAGGCGCGCGCCGGCTTCGCGCAGCTTGGCGAGCGTCGCCTCGAGCGTCGCGGGCGCCGCCCCCGCGACCCGAACCCGCCCGCCCGCGGCGGCCGCGGCGACGAGATAGGTGCCGGTCTCGATGCGATCGGGCATGATGCGCCAGCGCGCGCCGGCGAGCGAGCGCACGCCCTCGATGCGGATCGTGTCGCTGCCGGCGCCTTCGATGCGCGCCCCCATCGCGTTCAGGCACGCCGCGAGTTCGGCCACCTCCGGCTCGCGCGCCGCGTTCTCGAGCACGGTCGTGCCCTCGGCGAGCGCCGCCGCCATCATCAGGTTCTCGGTGCCGGTGACGGTGACGAGATCCATCTCGATGCGCGCGCCGACCAAGCGCTCGGCGCGCGCCTTCATGTAGCCGTGCTCGATCTCGATGCGCGCGCCGAGCGCCTCGAGCCCTTTGAGGTGCTGATCGACCGGGCGCGCGCCGATCGCGCAGCCGCCGGGCAGCGACACGCGCGCATGGCCGCAGCGCGCAAGCAGCGGTCCGAGCACGAGCACCGAGGCACGCATCGTCTTCACCAGCTCGTACGGCGCCTCGGGGCGCGCGATGCGCGCTGCGCGCAGCCGCAAGCCGCCGTCCTCCGCCCGCTCGACCTCGACGCCCATGCCGGAGAGGAGCCGGGCCATCGTGCGCACGTCGACCAGCCGCGGCACGTTCTCGAGCACGAGCGGCTCGGGCGTGAGCAGCGCCGCGCACATGAGCGGCAGGGCGGCGTTTTTCGCGCCCGAGACGCGCACCTCGCCTTCGAGCGGGCGACCGCCCGCGATGAGCAGCTTATCCACCGGCCTGCCACTCTTGCGGCGTGAGCGTGCGCATGGACAGCGCGTGGATCTCCGCGCGCATGCGCTCGCCGAGCGCCGCGTACACGAGCTGGTGCCGGGCGACGCGGCTCTTGCCCTCGAAGGCGCGCGACACGACGAGCGCTTGGAAGTGCTCGCCGTCGCCCACCACCTCCAGATGCTCGCACGGGATCGCCGCCGCGATGCTCGCCTTCACGGATTCGCTCGTCACCATCGCGTCAACCGCGCAGCTTGTAGCCGGATTTGAGCAGCGCCAGCGTCGCCGCCGTGATCACCGCGAAGCTTACCGCGGCGACCGCGAGGCTCGCGAGCGGGGCGACGTCCGAGACGCCGAGAAAGCCGTAGCGAAACCCGTCGACGAGGTAAAAAAACGGGTTGAGGTGCGAGGCCGCGCGCCAGAAGCCGGGCAGCGCCTCGACCGAATAGAACACGCCGGCGAGGAAGGTGAGCGGCAGGATGACGAAGTTCTGGAACGCGGCGAGCTGGTCGAACTTGTCGGCGAGCACGCCCGCGACCAGCCCGAGCGCGCCGAGGGCCGCTGCGCCGAGCAGCGCGAACGCGAGCGACCACAGCGGCGCGACCGGTCGCAGCTCGACGAACGGCGCGGTCGCCGCGAGCACGCCGGCGCCGACCACCAGCCCGCGCACGACGGCCGCGGCGACGTAGGCGGCGTAGAACTCCAGGTGCGAGATCGGCGCAAGGAGCACGAACACGACGTTGCCGGTGATCTTCGACTGGATGAGGCTCGAGGAGCTGTTCGCGAACGCGTTCTGCAGCACGCTCATCATCGCGAGTCCCGGCACGAGGAATTCGCCCCAGGCGCCGCCGCCGGGCGCAGGGCCCCGCCCCTCGAGCGCCTGAACGAAGACGACGAGGAAAAGGAGCGCGGAGAGCACCGGGGCGGCGACCGTCTGGAAAATCACCTTCCAGAAGCGCAGCACCTCCTTCACGAACAGGGTCGGAAAGCCGCTCATCCCGGCCGCGCCATCACGCGCAGGAACACCTCTTCCAGGTCGGGCGGCTGCAGATCGAACTCGGCGATGCCGACCCCGGCGCCGCGCAGCCGCGCGAGCACCTGCTCGAGCTCGGCAAGATCGCGCAGCCGCAGCACAAAGCGCGTGCCGTCCCGCCCCACGACCGGCAGCGCGAGGTTCTCGGGCAGCTCCGCGCGGTCGAGGCGCAGCTTCAGCACGAAGCCGGAAAACGTGGCGAGCAGGTTCTTCGTCGAATCGAGCGCGACCACGCGACCGGCCTTCAGCATCGCGATGCGGTCGCACATCTGCTCGGCCTCCTCGAGATAGTGGGTCGTCAGCACGATCGTGTGGCCGTCGCGATTGAGCCGCCGCACGAAGCGCCACAGCCCCTGGCGCAGCTCGACGTCCACCCCGGCGGTCGGCTCGTCGAGCACGATCACCGGCGGCCGGTGCACGAGCGCCTGCGCGACGAGCACGCGCCGCTTCATGCCGCCCGAGAGCGCGCGCATGTTGACGTCGGCCTTGTCCGCGAGATCGAGCTGGTGCATCAGCTCCTCGATCCAGTCGTCGTTTGCGCGCAACCCGAAATAGCCCGACTGCAGGCGCAGCGTCTCGCGTACGGTGAAGAACGGATCGAAGACCAGTTCCTGCGGGACGACGCCGAGCGATCGCCGCGCGCGCCGGTAATCGCGAGCGACATCGGCGCCGAGCACGCGCGCGGTGCCGGCCGTCGGGCGCACGAGCCCCGCGACGACGCTGATGAACGTCGTCTTGCCTGCGCCGTTCGGTCCGAGCAGGCCGAAGCATTCCCCTTCGCGCACCGCGAGCGAAACCCCGGCGAGCGCCGCGAGCGCGCCGTAGCGTTTTTCGAGACCGATCGTTTCGATCGCGTACGTCATCGTGCGCAGGGGGCAGGGAGGCGCGCCGCGCGGCCGCGCGCGCAGTTCAGTGCGCGCGCCCGGCCGCGGGCTGCGCGCGCGGCAGGAACTCCGCGACGCCGTAGAGCCGCGCGATCGCGAGCAATCCCTCGGGCAGGCCGGCGAACGCGAGCTCGCGCCCGCGCGCGCGCGCCGCGCGCCGCCAGGCGAGCAACAGCGCGAGCGCCGAGGAGTCGACCTCGCTCACTTCGCCGAGGTCCACGGTCGCGACGCCGGCTTCGATCTGCGCCTGCCCTTCCTCGAAGAGCTGCGCGACCGTCGCGAGCGTCGCCGGGCCGACGACGATCATGCGGTCGGCCTCGCGCCGGATCACGACTTTCGTTCCGCCGTCGTCGGGCCGCGCTCGATCGCGGTGTTTTTCGCCTGCAGCGTCTTGATCAGGCCGTCGATGCCGCCGGTGCGCACCGCGTTGTCGAACTCGGTGCGGTAGTTGGCGACCAGGCTGATGCCGGCGACGCGCACGTCCCAGACCTTCCAGCCGCCGGGTCGCTTTTCCATGTCGTATTCGAGCTGGATCGGTTCGGCGCCCGGCTGCAGGATGCGCACCGTGACGGTGACGTCGGTGTCGGTAGGCTTTGCGCGCAGCGGACGGAAGTCGAATTTCTGGTCGCGGTAGGCGGCGATCGAGCTCGCGTACGTGCGAACGAGCAGGGTGCGGAACTCCTCGACGAGTCGCGCGCGCTGCTCCGGCGTCGCCTTCGCCCAGTGCCGGCCGACTGCGCTCGCCGTCATCGCCTCGAAGTTGAAGTGCGGCAGCACCTTGGTCTGGATGAGGTCGATCACCTTGCGGCGGTCGCCCGCCTGGATGTCCTTGTCCTTCTTGACGATGTCGACGACCTCGAGCGTGACGTTCTTGACGAGGACGTCGGGCGGCACGAGATCCTGCGCGCGCGCTGTGGCGACGAGCGCGAGGCAGGCGACCGCGAACGCCGCGGCGGCACGAGCGAGCCGCCGCACCCGCTAGCCTCCCCTCGGCGCGCCGGCCGGATCCTCGAGCAGCGCGCCGGCGCGCGAAAGTTCGCGCACGGCGTCTTCGGCGCTCGGGCGGCCCTCGCTCACAGGATCGGTTTGCGCTCCGCGCTCGACCCGCGACGGCTCGGCGGTTTCTGCGCGCGGCGCCCCGGAGCGCTCGGCCCGCGGCGGATTGCCGTCGTAGATCAGGCTCCTGCGGCGCTGCAGGTACGCGTCGCGCTGGAACACGTACTTGTCGAGCGCCGCCTCCTCCAGGATGCGGCTCGCCTCAAGCAGGTCGGCGCGCCGGCCGACCGCGCGCAGCACGAGCATGAACCGACGGGGATCGCGCGGCTCGTGGCGCCAGACCGGATCGAGCCCGATGTCGAACACGAGCCCCACCGTGTCGCGCACCGTGCTCGGGCCGAGGAACGGCCAGACGATGTAGGCGCCGTCGGGCACACCCCAGCGACCGAAGGTCTGTCCGAAGTCCTCGTCGTGCTTTTCCAGACCCAACTCGCTCGCGAGGTCGAGGATCCCGAGGAATCCGAACACGGTGTTCACCGCGAACCGCGTCCAGTCGGTCGCCGCATCGAGCGGCTTGCCTTGCAGGAGGTTGTTCACGCCGATGAACAGGTCGGCGATGTTGGAAAAGAAGTTGCGCACCCAACCGCGCACGGGGTTTGGAACCACATCCCGGTAGGCGGTGGCCACCGGCTTGCCGATCGCCTGGTCGAAGGCTTCGTTGAACGAGAACATCGCGCGGTTGAAGCCCTCGATCGGATCGCGCGGATCGCCGTTCGGCGTCGCACAGCCGGCAGAAAGCACGACCAGCAACCCGGCCGCCGCGCGGCGCAGCCGCCCGCCCCAGCCCGCTCGGAGTGTGTCCGTGCTCACTTTTTCGCGTCCTTCTCTTCCCTGCCTTCGGCCGCCCTGCCGTACAGAAACTGGCTGATCAGGTTCTCCAGCACCACCGCCGACTGCGTCAGCCGCAGCCGGTCGCCGTTTTTCAGCATCACCCCGTCGCCGCCGGCCTCCAGCCCGATGTACTGCTCGCCGAGCAGCCCCGAGGTGAGGATCTTTGCCGCCGTGTCGCGCGGGAACTGATAGCGGCTGGCGATGCTGAGCGTCACGATCGCTTCGTAGCTCTCGTTGTCAAAGCGGATCTCCGTGACGCGGCCGACTACCACGCCGGCGCTCTTTACGGGCGCCCTCACCTTGAGGCCTCCGATGTTAGCAAACTTGGCCTGGACCTGATACGCGTCCTCCGGCCCGAAGGAGGCGAGGTTGCCGACCTTGAGGGCGAGAAACAACAGCGCGCCGAAGCCGGCGGCGACGAAGGCGCCGACCCAGGCGTCGATGGTGGAGCGTTTCATCGCGCGTTTCCTCCGCTGAACATGAACGCGGTGAGCACGAAGTCGAGCGCGAGGATCGCGAGCGACGAGGTGACGACCGTGCGCGTGGTCGCCCGCGACACCCCTTCGGCCGTGGGCGGCGCGTCGTAGCCTTCGAACACCGCGATCCAGCTCACCGCGACCCCGAACACCACGCTCTTGATCACGCCATTCAGCACGTCCTCGCGGAAATCCACCGACGCCTGCATCTGCGACCAGAACGCGCCTTCGTCGACGCCGATCAGCTGCACCCCGACGAGCCAGCCGCCGAAGATGCCCATCGCCGAAAACAGCGCCGCAAGCAGCGGCATCGAGATCACCCCCGCCCAGAAACGCGGCGCGACCACGCGCGCGATCGGGTCGACCGCCATCATCTCCATCGCCGCGATTTGCTCGGTCGCCTTCATCAGCCCGATTTCGGCGGTGATCGCGCTGCCGGCGCGGCTCGCAAAAAGCAGCCCGGCGACCACCGGCCCGAGCTCGCGAACGAGCGACAGCGCGACCAGGATCCCGAGCGCCTCGGACGAGCCGTAGCGTTGCAGCGTCTCGTAGCCTTGCAGCCCGAGCACCATGCCGACGAAAAGCCCGGAGACGAGGATGATGATGAGCGAGAGCACGCCGGCGAAATAGATCTCGCGCACGGTGAGCGGAAAGCGGCGCAGGGCGACGCCGGAGTGAAGCAGCATGTAGGCGAAAAAACGCGAGGCGAAGCCGAGCCGCAGGATGCGCGCGGTCACCGTCGAGCCAAGGCGCTCAAGCCCCGCGCGCACGCTGCCTGCCGCCGCCCGCTCAGCCATGCGCCGCTTCCAGCCCGAGATCGGCGCCCCAGCGCGGCGCCGGGTAGTGAAACGGAATCGGGCCGTCGATCTCGCCGGCGACGAACTGGCGCACGAACGGGTGATCCGAACGGCGCAGCGCCTCCGGGGTGCCGTGCGCGACCACGCGTCCCGGCGACATCATGTACACGTAGTCCACCAGATCGAAGCACTCGGTCACATCGTGGCTGACGACGATCGAGGTCTGGCCGAGCGAGTCGTTCAGTTGCCGGATCAGGCGCGCGATCACGCCGAGCGAGATCGGGTCGAGGCCGGTGAACGGCTCGTCGTAGAGCATCAGTTCCGGATCGAGCGCGATCGCGCGCGCGAGCGCCACCCGGCGCGCCATGCCGCCGGAGAGTTCGCCGGGCATGCGGTGCGCCGCGCCGCGCAGGCCGACCGCCTCGAGCTTCAGCATCGCGAGGTCGTGAATCAGCGCTTCCGGCAGATCGGTATGCTCGCGCATCTGGAAGGCGACGTTCTCGAACGCGGTCATGTCGGTGAACAGCGCGCCGAACTGAAACAGCATCCCCATGCGGCGGCGCAGCGCGAAGATCTCCGCTTCGCCGAGCCCGACGAGGTCGCGTCCGAGCACGCGCACCGAGCCGGCCGAGGGCCGCAGCCAGCCGGCGATCATGCGCAGAAGCGTCGTCTTGCCGCAGCCCGACTGCCCCATGATCGCGACCACCGCGCCGCGGGGGATCGAGAGGCTCACGCCGTCCAGCGCGAGCCGCGCCGGGTCGTAGCCGAAGGAGACGTTCTCGATCTCGACGATGGGAGCGGTGCCGGCCACCGGTGAACGCCGCGCGCAAAGGGCGCCATTTTACTCGACCGCTCGCGCCCGCCGCGATTTATAGTTGCGCCATGACGGCGCCGGCCGCCACCGCCACCCCCGCCCTGCGCGCCTGCGAGCTCACCAAGCGCTACGGCGCGAAGCTCGCGCTCGCCGGCGTCAGCCTCGCGGTCGCGCCGGGAACGGCCTTCGGCCTGGTCGGCGCGAACGGCGCCGGCAAGACCACCTTGCTCAAGTGCGCGCTCGACCATTGCGCGCCCGATGCCGGCCGGGTCGAGTTTTTCGGCGTGCCGGCGAGCGAGCCGCGCGCGCGGGCGCGCCTCGTCTATCTGCCCGAGCGCTTCTCGCCGCCGCATTACATGCGGGGGCGGGAGTTTCTCGCGATGACGGCGGCCCTCGCCGGCGAGCGGTTCGAGCGCGCGCGGGCCGAGTGGCTCCTCGCCGAGCTCGAGCTCGAGGCCGACGTGCTCGAGCGTCCGGCGCGCCAGCTGTCGAAGGGCATGACGCAGAAACTCGGGCTCGCGGGCTGCCTCCTTCCGAGGAAGGATCTGTACCTGTTCGACGAGCCGATGAGCGGACTCGATCCGGCCGGCCGCGTCGCGGTGAAGGCGATCCTCGCGCGGCTCAACCGCGAGGGCAGAACGCTTTTCTTCACCTCGCACGTGCTCGCCGACGTCGAAGAGGTCTGCAGCGCGATCGCGGTGCTCGACCGCGGCCGGGTGCGCTTTGCCGGCGCGCCGCGCGCGCTGCGCGAGCGCTACGGCGAGCCGACCCTCGAGCGCGCGTTCCTCGCGTGCCTGCGCGACCATGACGGGCGCGACTGAATCCGGCGCCGCCGACGCCCGCCCGCTGCTTCTCGTCGTCGACGACGACGCGCTCGTCGCCGATTCGCTCGCGTTCGCGCTCGGTGCCGACTACCGCGTGCACACCGCCGGCACGCGCGCGGAAGCGATCGAGCTGGTGCGCCGGCTCGCCGAGCCGCCGCAGCTCGCGCTCGTCGACCTGGGGCTGCCGCCTGCGCCGCACGACCCCGAGGAAGGGTTCCGCCTGATCGAGGAACTGATCGCGCATTCGCCGCGCATGCGCATCGTGGTGCTCTCGGGCCAGAGCGAGGCGGCGCACGCGCGCCATGCGCGCGCCCTCGGGGCGATCGAGTTCGTCGCGAAGCCCTGCGAGCCGGAGCCGCTGCGCCGCGTGCTCGCGCGCGCGCTCGCGTTCCGCGCGGCCGACCTCCGGCGCGTGCCGGCGGGCGAGGAGCTGATCGGACAGAGCCCGGCGCTCGCCAAGCTGAAGAACCAGATCGCGCAGTTCGCCGATTCGCCGTTTCCGGTGCTGATCGAGGGCCCCTCCGGCAGCGGCAAGGAGCTGGTCGCGCGCAGCCTGCACCGGCTGTCTGCGCGCGCCGGGCGGCCGTTTCTCGCGCTCAACTGCGCAGCGATCGCGCCGACGCTCGTCGAGGCGGCGCTCTTCGGCTACGCGAAGGGGGCCTTCACCGGCGCAAGCGCCGGCAGAAGCGGCTACTTCGAGGACGCGGGCGAAGGCACGCTGCTCCTTGACGAGATCGGCGAGCTGCCGCTCGAGCTGCAGCCGAAGCTTCTGCGCGTGCTGGAAAACGGCGAATTTCAGCGCGTGGGCGAGACCCAGGTGCGCGTTCGCGCGCGCGCGTGCTCGCGGCGACCAACCGCGACCTGCGTCAGCGCGTGCGCGAGGGCGCGTTTCGCGCCGATCTCTACCACCGGCTGTCGGTGCTCACGCTGGCGGTGCCGGCGCTGCGCGACATGGACCACGACCGGCTGCTGCTGCTCGAGCATTTCCGCCGCTTCTACGCCGCCGAGGCGGGCGTCGAGCCGTTTCGCCTCGATCCGGCCGCCGAAGCGTTGTGGCGCGCCTATCCGTTTCCCGGCAACGTGCGCGAGCTGCGCAACATCGTGATCCGCCTGACGGCGCGCTACCCCGGGCGCGAGGTGGGCGTGGCCGAGCTCGAGCCGGAGCTGGACACCGCCGGCGGCGATACGAACGCGCCGGCCGACGCGGTCTCGCAAGCGCTTCGGCACCTCGAGCGGGCGGGAAGCGTGCGTCTGGACGACATCCTGCGGGATCTCGAGCGCGCGTATGTAGAAGCGGCGCTCCGTCTTGCGCGCGGCAACGTCAGCCAGGCGGCGCGGCTGCTCGGCGTCAACCGCACCACGCTCTACTCGCGAATGGGCGGCGAACTCGCCTTGCGCGCCGAGTCGCTCGCGCCGCCGCCGCGGTCCTAGGGTGGCGCTCTACCTCGACCACTTCGGTCTGGCGCAGGCGCCGTTTCGTATCACGCCGCACCCCGATTTTTTCTTCGAGGGCGCAGGGCGCGGCGCGACGCTCGAGGCGCTCGTCTACGCGATCCTGCACGACGAGGGCATCATCAAGGTGACCGGCGAGGTCGGCAGCGGCAAGACGATGCTGTGTCGGGTGCTCCTCGAGCGGCTGCCGCCGCAGGTGCAGACGGTGTTTCTCGCCAACCCGTCGTATTCGCGCGCCGAGATCGTGCAAGCGATCGCCGAGGAACTCGACGTGCGCCCGGCCGCGGGCGCCGCCGCGGTCTCGATCCGCGACCTGCAGTCGCACCTGATCGCGCAGTATGGCGCCGGTCGGCGCGTGGTGGTGCTGATCGACGAGGCGCACGCGATGCCGCGCGACGCGCTCGAGCAGGTGCGCCTGCTCACCAATCTGGAGACCGGCCGCGCGAAGCTGCTGCAGGTCGTGCTCTTTGGCCAGCCCGAACTGGACGACGCGCTCGATGCCGCGGCGATGCGACAGCTGAAAGACCGCATCACGCACAGTTTCCGCATGCGGCCGCTCTCGCCGCCGGAAGTCGGGCGCTACCTCGCGCACCGCATGCGCGCGGCGGGTTACCGCGGTCCCGACGTGTTTTCGCCGGCGGCGGTCGCCGCGATCGCCCGCGGCTCTGGCGGCCTCGTGCGACGAATCAACGTGCTCGCCGACAAGGCGCTGCTCGCCGCGTTCGCCGCCGGCGAACATGCGGTGGGCGCAGCGCACGTGCGTGCGGCGATCGCCGACTCGGACTTCGCGCCGACCGCCCCGGCGCGCCGCGCGCGCGCGCTGCGCGCCGCGCTCGCCGGCGCGGCACTCGTCGCGCTCGGTGCGGTCGCAGGCGCCGGACTGTACGCGCTGCTCGACGACGAGCCGGCGGTTTCCGCGCCCGCATCGCCCGCGCCTTCCGCCGCGCCTGCCCAAGCGCCGAGCGCTCCTCCCGCACCGGAGAGCACGGTGAGGCAAACGCCGATAGAGGCGCAAGCCGTTGCGCCCGAGCCGCCCCGGCTCGCCGATCAGCGGCCGCAGACCCCGATTTCCGAGGCGCCGACGCCGTCCGGGCCGCTGCTCAGGCCGGGAGCAGGTGAGGCGTGTTCTCGCGTATCCGACCGGCGGCAATCGGCTGCTCAAGGAACGCATCGCCGCCGCGCGGGAGCGGCTCGAGCGCGAGCCGGACTCGCACTGGAGCGTCGAGCTTTTCGTCACCGACAACAGCGACGCCGCACGGACCGAGCGCTTTCTGCTGCGCGCGCGCGACATGGTGCCGATCGAGGACGTGTACGTGATCCCGGTGCTCGCCGGGCGCCGCTACCGGATCCGGGTGACGTTCGGCGCGTACGCGGCGCGGGAGGACGCGCTCGAGGCCGCCCGCAGGCTACCGCCGAAGTACCAGCGCGCGTTCCAGCTCGAGCCTCGCACCTTCATGGAGCTTCGCGCCGAGGTCTGAAAGCGGCGCGGCGACAGTTAGGCGAATTTGTTGACACCTCAGCCGTGTTATATCCTGTCGCCATGGGAGAAGCCGCGGGGTCAAGGGGCAAACGCGACATCTGCGGGCACGGCGCGATGGCGATCGCGTTGCTCGTCGCCGGCTGCGCGCAAGCGCCGCTCAAACCCGCCGACATGCACCTTCGCGCCCCCGAGCCGACGCGCCGAAGGGGAGATCCCCCCGCCGGTACTGGTCGCACCGGTGCTGCCGGCGCCGAAGCCGGCGCCGCGGCCGGAAACCTACAGCGTCGTGGTGAACGACGTCCCGGTGCACGATCTGCTCTTTGCGCTCGCGCGCGATGCGAAGCTGAACGTCGACATTCATCCGGGACTCACCGGCCGGGTGACGCTCAACGCGATCGACCAGACGCTGCCGCAGCTGCTCGCGCGCATCGCCCGGCAGGTCGACATGCGTTGGGAGCTCGACGGCCAGAACCTCGTGGTGATGCGCGATACGCCCTACCTGCGCGTCTACAAGGTCGACTACGTCAGCGCCTCGCGCAACGTCAAGATGCAGTCGACCACCTCGACGCAGTTCGGAACGCCCGGCGCGACGAGCCCGGGCGCCGCCGTCGGCACCGCCGCCGGCACCGGCGCGACCGCGACGGTGGACGTCGTCTCGACCAATCAGCTCTGGGACGCGATCGTGCAGAACGTGCGCGAGATCCTGCGCGAAACCGACAAGATCGTGCCGCTTGCGGCGGCACCGGCGGCCCCCGCCGCTCAGCCGCCGGCGCCCGCTGCGACGCCGCCCGGTGCCGGCGCCCCGGCCGCCGCGCCTGCGGCCCCGGTGACGCCCCCCGCGCCGCCGCCGGCGGTCGAGTTCCGCGAAGCGGCCTCGGTCATCGGCAATCGGGAAAGCGGCGTGCTCTTCGTTCGCGCGACCTCGCGCCAGCACGAAAAGGTGCAGGAGTTCCTCGACCAGGTGCTCGCCAACATCCGGCGCCAAGTGCTGATCGAGGCGACCGTCGTCGAGGTGCAGCTGAACAACGCCTACCAGCGCGGCATCGACTGGTCGCGCGTGCGCCGCGGCGCAAGCGGCGTGACGCTCCGCGGATTCTCCGCGCCGGCGATCCCCGAGGTCGACACCAATCGCTTCATCATCGACGCCGCGGTCGCCTCGATCGGACTGCAGGCGACGATCCGGATGCTCGAGACCTTCGGCGACGTGCGCGTGCTCTCCAGCCCCAAGGTGAGCGTGCTCAACAATCAGATCGCGCTGCTGCGCGTGACGCGCGACATCGTTTACTTCACCGTCTCGCCGTCGACCACGCCGATCACGATCGCCGCGACCGCCGGCGTGCCGAACATCCAGTTGCCGTTCAACACCACGCCGCAGGTCGCCGCCGAGGGGTTCATGATGAGCGTGCTGCCGCAGGTGAGCGACAACGACACGATCGTGCTCAATGTGCGCCCCACCATCCGACGGCGCGTCGACTTCGCGGTGGATCCCAATCCGGCGATTCCGGCAGCGACCCCGAACCTCGTGCCGGTATTCGAGACCCGCGAGCTCGATTCGATCCTGCGCATCCAGAGCGGCCAGATCGCGGTGCTCGGGGGCCTGATGCAGGAGCAGGCGGAAAACACCGAGGACGCGATCCCCGGCGTGCGCGACCTGCCGCTCCTTGGCGCGCTCACGGGCCAGCGCAGAGACGTTCGCCGCAAGACCGAGCTGGTGATCTTTCTGCGCGCGACCGTGCTGCGGGACCCGACGGTCGGCGGCGATTTTCGCGAGCTTCGCCAGCACCTGCCCGGCGAGGACTTCTTCGGCAAGCCGAATCCGGGGCGCGTCGCGCCGCAGATCGGGCCCTCGGGCGCGCCGCTAAACTGACATGAGCCTGCTGCTCGAAGCGCTCAAGCGGGCAGAGAAGGCGAAAGCGGAAGCCGAGCGCCGCGCGCGCGGCGCGGTGGAAGCTGCCGGCGCGGATCCGGAGCCGACCTCAGCGCAGCCCGCAAAACACGTTACCACGCGCGACGACCTGCCGCCGATCTCCGCGCCGCTCGAGATCGCGACCGACGATCTCGGCGCGCCGGAGGAAAAAAAGCCCGCGCGGGAGCTGTCGCTCGAGGAAGCGCAGCCCGCGCCGCAGCCGGCGCTGCGCTCGCCCGAGCGGCGCGACGGCGCGCGCGCAGCAAGCGAAGCGGCCGCCCGCGACCGCGCGATGGCGCAGAAGGTTTTCGAAGCGAAGTTGCGCGAGCCGAACCCGAGGCTTCCCTTCTATGTCACGCTCGGCGTCCTCGGTATCGCCGCGGTCGGCATTTTCGTGTACTTCTGGATCCAGCTCCAGCCGCCGCCTCCGCTCGTCAATCCGAACCCGCCGCGGCCGCCGGGCGAGTTGCCGACCGCGCTTGCGCAGGCCAAGCCTGCGGAGCCGGCACCCGCTGCGCCGCCGCCCGAGATTCCGGGATTGCCGGCCGCCCCGGCGCAGAGCGCGCACGCGGTTCAGCCGGCGGCAGCGTCCGCCCCCGCCGTACCGCCCGCACCGGCCGCGCAATCGGCGACGCCCGCGCCGCAGAAGCCGTCGGCCGCGCCGGCGGCGGTCGCGCGAGCCGACCCGCCGGCGCCGAAGCCGCCCGCGCGCGCGGTCGCTGCGCCTTCGACTGAGCGCGCCCCGGCCGCCGATCATGCGGCGCTCAGCGTTCGCCGGCCCGAGCTCCAGGTGCATCCGCGCGTCGAGTCGGGCTATGCCGCGTATCACGCCGGCGACCTGGCGCGCGCGCGCGCCGACTACGAGGCCGCGCTGCGCGAAGATCCGGCGAACCGCGATGCGCTGCTCGGGCTCGCCGCGGTCGAAATGCGCTCGCAACGCTACGCGGAGGCCGAGGCCCTCTACCAGAAGCTGCTCGCGGCGAATCCGCGCGATCCGCACGCGCAGGCGGGGCTTCTTGCGCTTCGCGCGCAGATCCTCGATCCGGTGCTCGCCGAGTCGCGCGTGAAGACCCTGCTCGCCGCCGATCCGGAAGCCGCCGCGCTGCACTTCGCGCTCGGCAACCAGTACGCGCTGCAGGCGCGCTGGGCGGAAGCGCAGCAGGCGTATTTCCGCGCCTGGGTCGCCGACCCCGAGAACCCGGATTTCGCGTACAACCTCGCTGTCAGCCTCGATCAGCTGCGCCAGAGCGCGCTCGCCGCGGAGTACTACCGCCGCGCGCTCGCGCTCGCCGAACGGCGGGCGGCGAATTTCCCGCTCGAGGCAGCGCGACAGCGCGCGGCGCAGCTTGCGCGCTGACGACTTCTTGCACCCGCACGCGCAGCCGGCGCCGGTATCATGGAGCCCGCATGAATCTGCCCGCGACGCCCCAGGCCCGGCGCCACATCGGTCAGATCCTGATCGACCAGGGCATCCTCACCGAGGACCAGCTGAGGATCGCGCTGCTCGAGCAGACCAAGTCGCACATGCCGGTCGGGCGGCTGCTCGTCAAGCTCGGCTTCGTGTCCGAGGCGACGCTGCGCGACGCGCTCTCGGAAAAGCTCGGCCTGCAGCCGGTCGATCTCGCGCACATCATCGTCGATCCGGCCGCGCTCAAGATGTTGCCGCGCGAACTCGCGCGGCGCTACCGCATGTTCCCGGTCGCGGTGGACCGGCAGGCGCGGCGGTTCATCGTCGCGCTCGCCGACACGAACAACATCGTCGCGATCGACCAGCTGCGCGCGCACCTCAAGAACGAATACGAGATCGAGCTGCGCCTGGCGGGCGACTCGGAGATCGAGCGCGCGATCGAGCACTACTACGGCCACGAGTTCTCGATCGACGGCATCCTGCGCGAGATCGAGACCGGCGAGGTCGACTACAGCTCGATCGCCGAGGGCGACGAGTACTCGCAGCCGGTGGTGCGCCTCATTTCGGCGCTTCTTGCCGACGCGGTCAAGCGCGGCGCCTCCGACATCCATTTCGAGCCGGAACAGAATTTCCTGCGCATCCGCTACCGCATCGACGGCGTGCTGCGCCAGATCCGGAGTCTCCACAAGACCTACTGGCCGGCGATGGCGGTGCGCCTGAAGGTGATGGCGAAGATGAACATCGCCGAGACGCGCGCGCCGCAGGACGGTCGCATTTCCGCGACGATGGCCGGACGCGTGGTCGATTTCCGCGTCGCTTCGATGCCCACCACGCACGGCGAGAACATCGTGCTGCGGGTCCTCGACCGGCAAAAGGGCATCATGCCGCTCGAGCGGCTCGGGCTGGAGGAGGCGCAGCTCGAGCTCCTCAAGCGCATGCTCGCGCGCCCCGAGGGCATCATTCTCGTCACCGGTCCGACCGGCAGCGGCAAGACCACCACGCTCTACTCGGTGCTCAACCACATCAACTCCGACGGCGTCAACATCATGACGCTCGAGGATCCGGTCGAGTACCCGATGACGCTCATCCGCCAGACGTCGGTCGCCGAGGCGGCGAAGCTCGATTTTGCGAACGGCATCCGGGCGCTGATGCGCCAGGACCCGGACGTGATCCTGGTGGGCGAGATCCGCGACGCCGACACCGCGCAGATGGCCTTCCGCGCGGCGATGACCGGGCACCAGGTGTTCTCCACGCTGCACACCAACTCGGCGGTGGGCGCAATTCCCCGTCTGCTCGACATCGGGATTGCGCCCGACATCATGGCCGGCAACATCATCGGCGTCATCGCGCAGCGGCTCGTGCGCCGGCTGTGCCGGACCTGCCGTCAGCCATACGACCCGGACGTGCGCGAGCGTCGGGTCGTCGGCGCCGCGCCGACCGAGGCGCTCGCGCTGTTTCGCGCGGTCGGCTGCGAGCACTGCGACTACCAGGGCTACCGCGGCCGCATCGCGATCATGGAGATCCTCAAGATCGATCCGGCGATCGACGAACTGATCGCCCGCCGGGCGACCGCGCGCGAGATCCTCACCGCGGCGCGCGCCAAAGGCTTCAAGACCCTCGCCGAGGACGGCGTGCGGCTCGTGCGGGCGGGCGTGACGAGCCTCGAGGAACTGATGCGCGTGGTGGATCTCACCGACCGCATGGCGTAGTCGCGCCGAGGGCGCGCCGACTTGCATCGGTGGCCGTGCCCGGTGCATCCTGAGGGCCGATGCCGCTCTACACCTACAAGGCGATCGACGCGCAGGGCAAGGCGGTGCTCGGCCGCGCCGAGGCGGTCAACCTGTTCGACCTCGAACAGCGCCTTGCGCGCATGGGGCTCGACCTCGTCACCGGTGCGCCGACCGCGCAGAAGTCGCGCTTCGTCGGCGGCGTGAGAATCCGCCGCCGCGATCTGATCGACTTCTGCTACCAGCTGGAGCAGTTGACGAGCGCGGGCGTGCCGATCGTCGAGGGGCTCGCCGACCTGCGCGACAGCGTCGAGAACCTGCGCTTGCGCGAAATCGTCGGCGGCCTGGTGGAAGCGATCGAGGGCGGAAAGAGCCTGTCGCAGGCGCTCGCCGAGTATCCGGAGGTATTCAGCCGGGTGTTCACGAGCCTCGTGCGCTCGGGCGAGCAGACCGGCAGGCTCCCGGAGGTGCTGAAGAGCCTCACCGAGTCGCTCAAGTGGGAGGACGAACTGGTCGCACAGACGAAAAAGCTGATGATGTACCCGGCGTTCGTCGGCGTCGCAGTGCTCGCGGTGACGTTCTTCCTGATGATCTACCTCGTGCCCCAGATGGCCGGGTTCATCCGCAACATGGGGCAGGACATCCCGCTCCAGACGCAGCTCCTCATCGCGGTGTCCGGGTTCTTCGTCGACTGGTGGTGGGCGATCCTCGCCGCTCCGTTCGTGCTGTGGTTCGCCGTGCGCTCGGCGGCGCGCGCCGATCCGCGCGTCGAATTCATGATCGATGACCTCAAGCTGCGGCTGCCGCTCGTCGGACCGATCCTGCGCAAGATCATCCTGTCGCGCTTCGCTTCCTGCTTCGCCATGATGTACGCTTCCGGCATCACGGTGCTCGACGCGATCCGCTCGACCGAGGACATCGTCGGCAACAAGCCGATGCAGAGCGCGCTCGCCGCGGTCGGACAGGCGATCGCCGAGGGGCGTAACCTCACCGGCGCGTTCCAAGACGTCGGGCTCTTTCCGCCGCTCGTCATCCGGATGCTGCGCGTCGGCGAGGCGACCGGCGCGCTCGATTCCGCGCTCCTCAACGTGAGCTACTTCTACAACCGCGAGGTGCGCGAGTCGATCGGCCGGCTGCAGGCGATGATCGAGCCGGCGATGACGCTCCTGCTCGGCGCGATCCTCGGCTGGGTGATGCTGTCGGTGCTCGGGCCCGTCTACGACAGCATCTCGAAGATGAAGTTTTAGCGGCGGTGGCGCGCAAGTTCGTCCTCTACTTCGGCGCCGGTGCGCACCGTCTGTACCGCTGGCGGCGGGCCGGACTGGAACCGGTGGCGAGCTTCGGCGCAGACGACGACGCGGGACCCGTCGCCCTGCGCGAGTTCCTGCGCGCCGCGCCCGGGGCGCTCGTCGCGCTGGTCGCCGATCTTACCGGCGAGGATTTCCACGAGGACCAGATCCCGTTCCTGCGCGGCGCGGACCGCGCAGCGGTCGTGCAGCGCCGCCTTGCGCAGCGCTTCCGCGACGCGCGGCTCGCGACCGCGCTCTCGCTCGGCGTGGTTGTCGGCGAACGGCGCACCGAGCGGCTGCTGCTCGCGTCGTTTGCGAACGGCGCCCAGTTCGCGCCCTGGCTCGAAGCGATCGCCGGCGCCGGCGCGCGGCTCGCCGGCGTGTACTCGGCGCCGCTTCTTGCGCCCGCGCTCGCCGCGCGCCTCGGCGTCCGCACCGAGCCGGCGATTCTCGTCACCGTCAACGCGAGCGGGCTGCGTCAGTGCTACCTCGACCACGGCCGGCTGCGCTTTGCGCGCCTCGAGCCGGCGGCGGACCTCAGCCCGGACGCGCTCGCCGCGTTCGTGCGCTCCGAGACGCTGCGGCTCGCGGACTATCTCGCCACGCTGCGCGCGCTGCCGCGCGAGGGGCCGCCGGCGCAGGCGATCGTCGTCGCCCCCGACGGCATGCACGACGCGTTCGCGCAGACGCTCGAGGCGGGCGACCGGGTGGCGTTTCGCACGCTCGCGATGTCGGAGGTCGCACGCCGTCTCGGGCTGCGGCGGCTCGCCCCCGGCGCCGGCGCAGAGCAGCTTTACCTGCACCTCGCGTTGCGCCGGCCGCCGAAAGAGCAGTTCGCCCGCCGCGAAGAGCGGCGCGCGTACATGCGGTGGCAGACGCGCCGCGCGATCGTCGCCGCCGGGGGCGCCGCGTTTGCCGCCTGCGCGCTCTACGCCGCGAGCCTGTGGCTCGACGTCCTCGACGTGCGCGCGCAGACGGCGACCCAGCAACGCGAGGCGCAGCAGGCGACGCGCGAGCACGAGCGCATCACCGCGACCTTTCCCGTCACGCAGACGACGACCGAAAATCTGAGGATCGCCGTGCTCGGCTTTCGCGAGATCGCCGAACGCAGCGCTTCGCCGGAGGCGGCGCTCGCGCACCTGTCGCGCGCGCTGGAGCAGTTCCCGCAAATCGAGCTCGATGCGCTCGTCTGGCGCGTCGACGCGCCGCGCGAACCGAGTACGGCGCAACCCGGGGCGACGCCGCCCACCGCCGCGCCGGTCGGGGCGGACGCAAAACCGCCCGCGCGGGTCCCACTTGAGCAATCGCTCGAGATCTCGGGGCGGGTCGAGGCGATTCAGCGGTCCGACTACCGCGCGATCACCGAAGCGGTGCGGCGGTTCGCGCACACGCTCGCCGGTACCGGAGGCTGGCGCGTCGTCGCGACGAAACTGCCGTTCGACATCGCGCCGGAGGCGACCCTTTCGGGCGACTTCGGCACCGACGCCGGAAGCGGCGACGCGCCGCGGTTCACCGTCACCATCGCGCGCACGGTGCCGTGAACTTCGACGCGAAGGAATGGCGCTCGCTCGCGTTGCCGCTCGCCGCGGCGCTCGCGCTCCTCGCCGCGGGTGCCGGCCTCATCTGGCATGCGCGCGCAACCCTCGTCGCCGAGAACCGCGGCCTCGCCGCCGCGCGCGCCGAACGGGCGCAGGCCGTCGAGCGCCTTGCGCGCATCGCCGAGGAGGAGCGCGAAGTGCGGGAGAAGATCGAAATCTACCGGCGCCTGCGGGACGCGGGGATCCTCGGCGAGGAAAAGCGCCTCGAGTGGGTGGACGCGATGGCGCGGATCCGCGCCGCCCGCGAGCTGCTCGACCTTCGCTACAAGGTGGATCGGCAGCGGCTGCTTCGGTCGGCCGCCGGCAAGCCGGCGAGCGTCGACTTCTACGCGAGCACGATGAACGTGGAGCTTGCGCTTCTGCACGAGGGCGACCTGCTCGGTTTTCTCGCCGATCTGCGCAACGCCGGCAACGCCTACGTCTCGGTGCAGCGGTGCGCGATCGCGCGCACCGCGCAGCCGCCCTCGGGCGCGGGCCTTGCCCCGCGGCTGCGGGCCGAATGCGCGATCGACCTGATCACCGTCATCGACCGGGCGGCGAAAACATGAACCGGCGCGCGCTCCTGCTCGCGGTCGCGGTCGCTTCGATCCCCGCAGCCACCGCCGCGCACGAACTGGGGCGGCTCTTTTTTACCCCGGAGCAGCGCGCAGCGCTCGATGCGCGGCGCAAGGCGAAGATCCCGGAGAAACCCGCGCCGGTGGTCGTCGAGGCGCCGGTGACCCGCCTCGACGGTTTCGTGCGGCGCGAGGACGGCCGCTCGACCGTGTGGGTGAACGGCGTTCCGGCGCCGCAGGAAGCACCGCCCGAGGGCATGCGCTTTGCCCCGAGCCGCCGCGACCGGCTCGCGGTCTCGGTCGCCCTCGGCGAAGGGGAGCGGCGTTTCGAGCTCAAGGTGGGCGAGCGGCTCGATCGCGAAAGCGGCGAGGTGCGCGATCTGGTCGACAAGGGGGCGATCCGGGTGCGGCGCGGCGCGGGGCCATGAGAGGGCGCTACGCAAGCGTTCAGGTCGGCGCGGCGCTGCTCGTGCTCGTCGCCGTCATCGGACTGGCCTCCTCCTGGATGCTCGTCTCGCGCCTGAACGCCGAAAGCGCGAACCTTGAGACGGTCCGCCGGCAGCGCAACGCCGAAGTGCTCAACCGCGCCAAGCAGGCGCTCATCGGCTACGTCGCCGCGCAGGCGGCCAAGACCTTCGAGGACGACCCCGGTCGCCTGCCCTGTCCGGAGGCCGCGGCCTTTTTTGGCGACGCCGAATACGAGGGCCAGAGCAGCCCGTACTGCACCGCGGGCGGAATCCCGGCCGTGGGCCGATTCCCTTGGCGCACCGTCGGCACCGAAAAGCTCGTCGACGCCTCAGGCGAACCCCTCTGGTACGTCGTCGCCAGCGGCTGGGCGAAACCGAGCTCGACCGCACACACCGTCATCAACTCCAACTGCACGGCGGATCCGACGCTGGCCTGCTACGGCGGCCAGCTGACCGTAGACGGCGCGCCGCGCGCCGCCGTCGCCCTGATCATCGCCCCCGGCCCGGCGATCGCGGTCGCCGCCGACAGCGCGGCCGGCTGCGCCGCGCACAACCAGGCGCGCTCGACGGCCGGTCCGCTTCGACCGGCGAGATTATCTCGAATGCGAGAACTCGCACGTGCCGGCCGACGTTCGCTTCGCGACGCGTGGGCCGAAAGCCTCCTTCAACGACCAGGTGATCGCGATCACTGCCGAGGAGCTGCTGCCGGCGATCGAGGCGGCGGTCGCCGATCGCTTCGAGCGCGTCGTCGCACCGGCGCTGCGGCACTGGACTTTCACGACGCTCGCGGCGAACAAACCGAAGGGGCATACCTCGCTCACGGTGCGCAGTACCCGCGGCATCTCGGCCGGAGACACGATCGGCCTGCGTGCTGAACGACGGGGGCCTCGGATGGGCGACCGTCTCCGCGGTCGCTCTCGGAGACGACGCTTGCGCTCGCGCCGAACAGCCTCGGCGCAGCGACCGCCGGCTACGAGCGTCCTCCTCAAGCCTCGCCCGGGGTACCCTTTCGCCGGCGAGCTTTCCGGTCTCCTCCGGCGCGAGCTTGCCGCGGCGTCGCCGGGGACTGGCTCAGGGGCTGCTGCCGACGGGAGACGCCGGCACGAGCGGAACCTTGTGCACGCCGCTGCCCTGCACGCCTTCCGCATGCGCGCCGCTCGGAGGGCGCTGCTACGATCCCGATGTTGGTGCGTCTGGCGCGACAACCCGGTCATCACCCGCGTAAGCGGAGGCGCTCTCGACAGCTCCTCGCACTGCAGCGCCGGGCGGCGTGCCGGAGCAGGTGCTGGCTTGCTACAATGGGCCTGGTGCCTCGACCCTCGAGTTCAAGATCGAGGCGGTGGCCGAAAACGTCGGCATGTCGCTGCGGCGGGTCAACCCGACGGTGGCGATCGGCGGGGTGGACACGACCTACCACAGTCCGTACGGTTACCCTGGTCTCCAGCCCGACGCTGAACGCAGCGGGTCGGCGACCATCAGTATCACCGCGCGCGTAAGCGGCGCGGCGGCGTCGTCCTCAGGGCTGTACTCGTACGTCGTCACCGTGCCGATCGCCGTCTTTTCGGACCATCCGTTCGTGGACCCGACGAACGCGCTGCACGCGTGGTTTTTCCGCAACCGCTGGCACGAGGTCTCGTATTACGCCGTCGCCGCGGGGCACGCGCCCTCGGGCGCCGGCTCGTGCACGACCAACGTCGACTGCTTGTTCGTCGCCCGCTATTTCGACTCTAACCGCCAGCCCACGGCGGCGGGTTGCGCAGCATCCTGCTGATCGTCGGTGGTCGGGCACTGGCGCCAGCCGGCTGCGGCGGCGCCGGGCAGACGCACCGGCTGCCGCCGCTTGCGATCTGCTCGAAGGCGCCAATGCCGACGGCGCATCGCCTTTCGAGGTGCGCTCCACGGGTGCGTTCTTTAACCGGACCTTCAACGACCGCTTCGCAGTGATGGACGGCGATTGAAGCGCAAGCTGCCTGTGCTGGTCCGTCCGCGCTGCGGGCTTTACCCTTACCGAGCTTGCGGTGGTGCTCGCGATCGTCGGCCTGCTGCTCGGCGGCCTGCTGTATACGCTCGCCGCGCAGACCGATCAGCGCAATTTCGAGGAGACGCGGCGGCGTCTCGAGCAGGCGCGTGAACTGCTGCTGTCCTTTGCGATCGTTCACGGGCGTCTGCCTGCCCCGCCCGCAGCGCGGCGACGACGACACCGGCCACCCAGCCGGGGACGAAGTACGCGACGATCACAGCGAGCTGCACCGGCGACGGCGGTTCAGCGACTACTACGGCGGCACCTTGCAGACCGGCGGGGTGACGCTCGGTTTGCTTCCGGCGCGCACGATCGGCTTTCCGACGGTGGATTGCCGGGGCTCGCCGTGGACGCCTGGGGCAATCGGATTCGCTACGCGGTCGCCAACCTCATCACCAATTGCTCCGGCAGCTCGATCACGCCTGGCTGAACGCGATGAACCTGCAAGCGAACGGCATCAGCTGCCGAGCCCAAATGACCTGATCATGTGCAAGTCGGCGACGGGGATCGCGCCGACGACGTGCCGGCGGCGCCGCCAACCAGATCATGAGCCAGAGCCTGGTGGTCGCGATCGTATTTTCGACCGGAAAGAACGGCGCCGCGGGCGCCGCAGGGCCCGACGAGGCGGCGAACCTGAACGGCGATCGCGTCTTCGTCTGGCACCGCCGACCCCTTCGACCGCGCCGAACGGTGCCTTCGACGACCAGATGGTCTGGATTCCGGTGGGCGAGCTCTTCAGCCGCTGGTGGACGCCCGCCGGCGTGCTGCCCTCGTCCGGGCCGGCGCACACTCGAAGCACACTTCCCCGTCGCGGTTTGCGGCAAGCGCGAGCCTAGCCCGCATTTTTCATAAGCATTGCGCTCGGGCGAGCGGAGTGCCGTTAGCGAGCGATTTTTGCAGTTGGAGCGGCGGGCGAAGTCTGTTGCGGGGCGGTTTTGCCGAATTTGGGCAAAGCGCCCCCTTACCCCCGTTGTTTGTCAGCGTGCCGGGGACAGCACTCGGGGCGGGATCAGGAGGAGTCGAGCGCTCGGGCGGCGGCGAGATAGACGGCCTGATAGGGGAAGGCGGAGCTGAGCATGACCCGCACGCGACGGGTATTGCGCAGGATCACGGCACCGATCTTGAGCAGCTTGGCGCGTAAGGTGCTCGCCTGAAGCCGCGCGAACTCGGTGCCGGCAAGCGCAAGCGCGCGCAGCCGCTCGGTGAGGATGTAGGCAAGGGCCGAGAGCAGCAGCCGGAACTGGTTGGCCAGGAGCCGCTGGCAGCTGGTGCGATCGGCAAAGAGCCCAAGCTGCGCCTCCTTGATGCGGTTTTCCATCTCGCCGCGGGCGCAGTAAAGGTCCTCGTACACCGATCTCGCATCCCCTTGGAGATTGGTGACGAGGTAGCGGGGGTTGTCGCCCTTGTCCATGTGTTCGAGCCGGGCGATGACCCGCCGCTCGGTCTTCCAGGTGCGGGCCGCGTAGCGCAGCTCGGCGAATTCGCGTTGCTTCTGCCTGGCTCTGGGCGATACTGACTGCGCCAGGCGCTCAAGCGCTGCACCTCGGTCATTCGGTTCAGGCGCCTGTTCTTCGCCAGTCCGACGACGTAGCCAACGCCGTTTCGCTCGCACCAGGCAAGGATCCGGCGGCGGCAAAAGCCCGAATCGGCCCGAAGGAGGATTCTCACCTCGGGCCAGGCCTGGCGCAGCCGCGCAACCAGCAGCTTCAACACCGCCCCGGCATGGCGCGACTCATCAATGTTGGAGGGCCGAAGATAAGCCACCAGCAGCCGCTCGCCACAGAAGACATAGAGCGGCAGGTAACAGCAGCGGTCGTAGTAGCCGTGACGATCGGCCTCCTGCCGCCGGCCGTACAGGGGATCGTCGGTGGCATCAAAGTCCCAGCACCAGCTCCCGGGGCGGTGTCTTGAAGCTGGCGATGAACTTCTCGATGATCACTTCGTGAATCGCCCAGGCCGCCGCACGGCTGGCGCGGTTCTCAAGGCGACATAGCGTCGGAGCCGATGCCAAGGGCCTATCGCGCTCGCGCGCCGAGTCTGCATCAGCACGTCGTTCCTGAGCCTTGCGCGTGATCGTTGAGGTCCTCGTAGCCCTGAACGCAGCCCGAAGACGCGCTGGCGCAGCATGTCCTTGAGCGTGTGCTCGATCCGTTGCGGGTCGCGCGCATCGGCAGAGCACTCCCGCCGCCGCATCGAGCAGCCCCAGGCGATGCTCCAGCCTGCGCAGCAGCAGCAAGCCACCGTCGCTGGAGACATCGCCGCCGTCGAGAGTGCACCCTCGACACGGCGACGACCACCAGCGCTCAAACGCGATTCGCTTCGCCGCGCAGATCTGGCATCGGCGGACTCCACGTTGAAATCAGCATTAACCAACTGACTCAACGCACAAATCCGGAATCCGCCGACCTACGGGCTCCATGGAATCTCCGGGCTATCCCCGTTCGCTCCGGCGAGCTTTGCAGTCTGATACAACCCGATGCCGAGCCCGGAGGTCGAAGCGAGCGGCGCGCGAAAGAGGGCTTGCGCCACCTCCAGCGCGCGATGGCGTCCGTGGCTGGCACAGCCCGCGCGGCGCGGGGTCGGCCGCAGAAGAGCGACACGATCGCGAGCGCCCGGTTGGCGTGCGCGCTTGGCGAGCGCATTGCGGATGAGATTTTCCGCGGCACTGTCGAAGAGCGCCTGCGGCACGCGCGCGTAGGGCGCGATCGCTCCGGTGTCGAACGCGAGGTCCTGTGCGTCGTAGCGGCGTTGGAGCGCCTGCGCCGTTCGCGCGCGTCGATCGCCGAGCCGTCGTCTCGCGCCGGCGCGCGCAGTTTATCGAGCGTCGCCGCGAGCCGCTGGCGATCGCGGAAGCTGCCGGCGGACGAGCGCGAGAAGCTGCGGCGGCGAGCGCTTGCGCCATCGCGCACAGGGTGCCGAGCGATTGCAGCAGGTTTTTGACGTCGTGCGCAAGGCGCGCGCCGGTCTCGTGCACCGCCTGCAGGTAGCTTGCCTCGCGCAGCGCCTGCTCGCGCAGCTTCGCCCGGTAAAACTCCGAGAGCAGCCGCCCGAGAAGCTGCAGATGCCAGGCGAGCGCCGGCCCGACGCGGTAGCGCGAATAAGAGCGCGAGCGCCAGATGCGCGTCGGCGTAATCCAGACGGTGCTCGGACGCTTCTCCCGCCTCGCCCCCGCTCACCGCCCGCCTGCCAGCGCGCGCCTGCGATCCACGGTATGCGCGCAAGGCCCTGCACCGCTTCGGCGAGAAGATCGCGCCAGGCCGCTCTTCGACGCGCGAGAGTTCCGAGAGAAAATGCAGCCAGCGCTCGATCGGCACCCCGATCGAAAAGAGGTGGCGCGAGAAAATGAGCGCGAACCCGCCCGAGCCCGCGCGCGGAGTCCAGACGAAGGCGAGGAGCAGGATCGTGCCGGCCACCGCGAACACCGTGGCGGTGAGCGCCTCGAGATACGCCAGGCGCCGCAGCGTCATCAGGGCGAAGCTGCCAAGCACGATCGTTCCGAGCGCGAGCATCAGGAACACGCTGTAGAAGAAGTCGATGACCTGCGGTACCTCCTCGCTTTCGCGCTCCGCCGGAATCAGCGCGAGCGGCACGAAAAGAAGCGGCAACCCGAGTTCGGCGGCGCTGCGCACCTCGCGCGAGATCTCGCGGCCGGGCGCGATCTCGGGCAGCGCGAGGACGGCGAGCAGCGCGAGCAGATAGACGAGCACGAGCAGGTGCCAGCGGCGCTGCCAGCGCGCCGGCTGAAGGAACACCTTGCCGCCGACGAGTCCGGCGAGCACCACGATCCAGAAGACGAGCAGCCACGAATCGAGCCAGAAGGTCACTGCGGCGGCGCCCAGACCGATGGCTGCCGCCTACGCGGCGCTGATGCGCTGCTCGGCCGACAGCAGCGGCTGCCACAGCAGCGCCAGTCCGAGGTGCGCAAGGAGAAGCGCCCGCGCCCAGCCGTCCTCGGCGCCGCGCACGACCGCGACGTGCAGCAGCCCGAGCATCGCGACCGCGACCAGCGGCCGGTGCCGCTTGCTCGCGGTCCGCACGCCGTGTGCGAGCCTTGCCAGTCGGCGGCGCGGCGGGCTCGCGCTCTGTATGTCGGGTATGCTAGCGCAGCTCTCGCCGCCCGCCGTCGCCATGCGCCGTGCGCTCGTCGTCGCCCGATTGACGCTGCTTGAAGCGCGCCGCAGCGGATTGCCGTGGCTCGTCGTCGCGGCGCTCGGCGCGGCGCTCGCGCTCGCAGCGTTCGTCTCGCAGGTGGCGCTCGCCGAAGGACGGGCGACGCAGGCCGCGGTCGCTGCCGCGCTGCTTCGCGCCGCGGCGGTGTTTCTGGTTGCGGCGCACACGGTCGCCTCTGTCGCGCGCGAGGCGAACGACAAGGTGCTCGATTTCGTGCTCGCGTTTCCGTTGTCGCGGCCGGCGTGGTGATCTGGGACGCCTTGTGGGTTTCGTCGCCGTCGGGGCGCTCCTTGCCTGTGCCTGCGCAGCGCCCCCTTCTCGCGTGGGCGCCGCCGCAAGGCGTGCTCGCGTGGGGCGTCTCGCTCGCGTTCGAATGCGCGCTGATCGCCTCGGCGGCGCTTTTCTTCGCCGCCGCGCTCTCGCATCCGGCGGCCGCGGTGAGCGCGACCGCAGGGCTCTATCTGCTTGCGCGCTCGATCGGCGCGATCCAGGCGATCGCCGCCGGTCCGCACGCCGGAGAACGACGCTCGCGGCGGGAATCGCTCAGCTTGCGGTGGACGCGATCGCGCTCTTTCTTCCGCGGCTCGATTCCGCGACCCGTACCGCGTGGCTGCTCTACGACGCGCCGACTGAGGCCGAGCTGGCCACCGTGCTCGCCGCGCTCGCGGTTTACGCGCTGCTCCTTGCCGCTGCAGGGACTTCTACAGACCTGAGCCGAAGAAACCTGCGAGAGATCGCGAGCGTCCCATCGGCAGCAGTTCCGCGTGGATCGTCCTGCTGCTCGGTGCAGCGCTCGCTGCGCAGATGGCGCCTGCGCGGCGGCGAGCGCACCGCGCCGCACCGCCGCGGCGGATCTTCCTCCGGCGCCGTCAGCAGCGGCGCTGCGAGCGGCAAGCCTCGCCGAGCCCGAAGCGACGGCGCGCCTTGCGAATGCTGTGGCTGCAGGCGTTCGACGCCAGCGCGACGAACGAGGTGCTCCTGCCGCGATCTCGACTACGGTCGGCTGATCGGCTGGCTCGGCGCGATACTGACCACCGATCCGCGCAGCGGCTACCGGTTCTTCGCGGGCCGCCGCCATCTACGCGGAAATATGCCCATCCGGCGAAGGCGCGCGCTGTCATGGAGTTCATCTACGCCGAATTGAAGGATCCGCAACCGCTGGCCCGCTCTCGCTCACGCCGCCCTTGCTGGCCAAGCACCGGCTGGGTGATCTCGGGCTCGCGCTTCGCTACGCGCGGGCGCTGGCGGTGGCCGAAGAGCCGAACGTGCGCTCTGGGCCACTCAAATGGAGATTTTCATCCTAGAGGACATGAACGAGCTGGAGGCGGCGGATCATGTGGGCGAACTCTGGCCACCGGCAGGATTTCTGACAGGGGAGAAAGGCGCTTCCTGCAATCTCGATTGGAGGAACTCGAGAAACGCCTAGCGGAAAGCGAACGAGCAACAAAGGATCGTTGAAGCCCCGACAAAGAGTGTCGGCATCTCGACAGGCTTTGGCAAAATTTTTCGCAAATCGGCATCATATAGGCCATTTTTGCTTGGCATATCAATTGCTTAATCCGAAAAGCGAAGCTTAAGAGGCGAAGCAATGAACCGACGACCGAAAGGGTTTACTTTGAGTCGAGATCAGCGATCGTGCTCGTGATCGTCGGGTTGCTCTGCGGGGGGCATCCTCAAGGGTCAGGAAATGATCACCCAGGCGAAGATCCAAGAACGCGATCGCCGATTTCTTCGGGGAGTTGGGCTGCGTACTACGGCTGCCAGGATGGGTCTCGCGCGATCCCGGGCGATGACCCTAACGCGAACACCCGATGGTCGGGGGCGTTGCAGGGAGGCCGGCGGCGGACAGGTCTCCGGAACCTACAACAACGGCGGTTCCGGTTGCCCGACTGCCGTCGTGGCCGCGACGCCCGAATGGTGCAAATGGTGGGGATGCGCTCTGAGCGCGCCGCGGGCTGGCTGTCCGGAAGCGGCGGCGGAAATCCTTTCAACGCGGTAACCGGCATGATCGGGGTTCAGACCGGCGACGGCTCGGGTGGCCCGACCCTCGGAACCAATGCGGCAGGTGTCGGCGGTTTTGCCGGCCTCATCGTCTGTTCAGCGAATCTTCCGGACAAGATCGCGATCGCCGTAGACACGCAAATGGACGACGGGGTGCCGATCTCGGGCACGGTGCGCGGACTGCTTCAGACTGCGCCTAACCCTGCGACGACCAACCCGGCCACGTCGGCCTACGCCGAGACCGGAACCAACACGTACCTGCTCTGCCGCGCACTGTAGGTCGGCGTTCGCTTTGCGTTCGGAAAGGCCGGCGAAAGCCGGCTTTTTCATTTTTTACCCCTGCAACAGCCGCATCTCGGCAGCGGCGAGCGCATCGGGAACGCCGAGAAGCACCACGACGTCGCCGGGCTCGAGCCGCCCGGCTTCCTCGGGCGCAAGCCGCCGGGGGGCGCCTGGCCGACGCACCGCCTTTACCTGCACACCGAGCGCTTCGAGGGCCGCGACCGCAAGCGGCCGCCCGAGCGCGTGCGCACCGGGGGTGAGCGCCACCGCATGCAGGCGCGGTTGCGCGGCGTCGGTCGCCTCCGGCTCGTCGGTGGCGCCGTGAAAAAGCCCGCGCAGCAGCCCGTAGTGCTCGTCGCGCACCGCGCGCAGCCGGCGCACGACCCGGTTGAGCGGCACGCCGACCCACACCAGCGTATGCGATGCGAGCATGAGCCCGATTCGAGCGCCTCGGGCACGACCTCCGAGGCGCCTGCCGCCTCCAGCCGCGCGATGTCGGCCTCCGCGCGCGCGCGCGCGATCACCGGCACCGACGGATTGAGCGACTGCACGTGCGCGACCGCACGCACTGCGGCCTCCGTATCGGCGAACGTGACCACGACGGCGGCAGCGCGCATGACGCCGGCGGCGATCAGCGCCTCGCGCCGCGAGCAATCCGCGTACACGACGGTATCGCCGGCTGCGGCCGCCTCGCGCACGCGCTCCGGATCGAGGTCGAGAGCGACGTAGCGCACGCCCTCGGCGTCGAGCAGCCGCGCGACGTGCTGGCCGTTCCTGCCGTAGCCGAGGATGATCACATGGCGTTCGGTCCCCGAGCGCCTGCACCGCCACCCGGTGCAGCTCGAGCGAACGTTCGATCCACTCGGTGGCGGCAAAACGCAGCGCGATGCGGCCGCTCGCGCCGATGAGGAAGGGTGTCGCGGCCATCGAGAGGATCATCGCCGCAAGAAGCGGCTGGCCGAGCGCCTCGCCGACGACCCCCGCCTCCCCCGCATGCACGAGCAGCACGAACCCGAACTCGCCGCCTTGCGCGAGCGCAAGTCCCGCGCGCAGCGCCGTGCCGGCGGAGGCGCCGAAGGCGCGCGCAAGGAGCGCAACCAGCGCGAACTTGCCTGCCAGAAGGGCGGCAAGCAGCGCCGCGACCAGCCATGCATGCGTCGCGACCAGCCGCAGATCGAGCATCATGCCGACGGTGACGAAGAACAGGCCGAGCAGCACGTCGCGAAACGGCTTGATCTCGTCCTCGACACGCCAGCGGTATTCGGTCTCCGAGACGAGCATTCCGGCGAGGAACGCGCCGAGGGCGAGCGACAGCCCCGCCAGGCTCGTCAGCCACGCCATCGCGAGCACGACGAGGAGCACGTTCAGCACGAACAGTTCCGTCGACTTGCGCCGTGCCACCGCGCCGAACCAGGCGCGCATCAGCCGCGGCCCGGCGAAGACCACCGCGGCGAGCACGAACGCGGCTTTTGCGAGCGCGAACGCGATCGCCGGGCCGATTCCGCCCGGATCGGCGGCGAGCGCGGGCACGACGATGAGGAGCGGAACGACCGCGAGATCCTGAAAGAGCAGCACGCCGACCACCGCGCGCCCGTGCGCGGTGTCCAGTTCCATGCGCTCGGCGAGAAGCCGCGTCACCACGGCCGTCGAGGACATCGCGGCCGCCGCGCCCGCCGCGAACCCGGCGCGCCACTCGGCGGGCGAGAGCGCGAGCGCGGCGGCGACGCCGGCGGCGATGGTGATCGCGACCTGCGCCGAGCCGAGCCCGAACACCTCGCGGCGCATGACGCGAAGCTTCGGCAGGCTGAACTCAAGGCCGATCGTGAACATCAGGAACACGACGCCGAACTCGGCGAGGCCGCGCGTCGTCTCGTCGCGCGCGACCGCCCCGAGCGCACCCGGGCCGAGCGCGACGCCGATCGCGAGATAGCCGAGGATCGGCGGCAGACCGAGCAGACGGCAGGCGGCGACCGCGCCCACCGCGGCGGCGAGGAGCACGAGAGCTTGCTGCAGCGCGAGCGCGGAAACGTCCATGCGCGAGGGCGGCGGCGTCGGTGGGCTATACTTGCCGCGCCATGATACCGAACGAGGCTCACGCCTCGACGCTCGAGCTCGCGCGCCGGGTGCTCGCGATCGAGGCCGACGCGGTGCGCGCGCTGATCGATCGGCTCGACGAGCGCTTCCTCGCAGCGGTGTCGCTCATCCTCGCCTGCCGCGGCCGCGTGATCGTGAGCGGCATCGGCAAATCCGGCCACATCGCGCGCAAGATCGCCTCGACGATGTCGAGCACCGGCACGCCCGCCTACTACGTGCATCCGGCCGAGGCGAGCCACGGCGACCTCGGCATGATCGTGCGCGACGACGTGTTCATCGCGATCTCATACTCGGGCGAGAGCGACGAGCTCCTGGCGATCGTGCCCCTCGTCAAGCGCCGCGGCGCGAAGCTCGTCGCGATCACCGGCAGCGCCGGCTCGACGCTCGCGCGCGAGGCGGACGTGCATCTCGACGCCGGTGTCGCGCAGGAAGCCTGCCCGCTCAATCTCGCGCCGACCGCGAGCACGACTGCCGCGCTCGCCCTCGGCGACGCGCTCGCCGTCGCCCTGCTCGATGCGCGCGGCTTTTCCGCCGACGACTTCGCTCGCTCGCACCCGGGCGGTGCGCTCGGCCGCAAGCTCCTCACGCACGTGCGCGACGTGATGCGCACCGGCGACGCAGTGCCCCGCGTCGGCGCCGGCGCGACGCTCGCCGAGGCGATCCTCGAGATCACGAAAAAAGGCATGGGCATGACCACCGTCATCGACCGCGACGGGCGCCTGCTCGGGATCTTCACCGACGGGGACCTGCGCCGCGCGCTCGAGCGCGCGGTCGACCTGCACGCGACGCGGATCGAGTCGGTTATGACGCGCGAGCCGCGCACCATCCGCCCCGAGGCGCTCGCGGTGGAGGCAGTCGCGGTGATGGAAGCGCGCAAGAGCACGCAGCTGCCGGTGGTCGATGCGGACGGTCGCGTGGTCGGCGCGCTCAACATCCACGACCTGTTCCGCGCCAAGATCCTGTAGCGCGATGGTCGCCGCGACCGCCGACGCGCTCGAGCGCGCAAGGCGCGTGCGCCTGATGCTGTTCGACGTCGACGGCGTGCTCACCGACGGGCGGCTGTGGTTCGGCGCGCAGGGCGAAGCGCTCAAGTGCTTCGACGCCCGCGACGGCCACGGGCTGAAGATGCTGATGGAAGCGGGAATCGAGGTCGCGCTGCTCTCCGGGCGCGACTCGGCCGCGGTCGCCGCGCGCGCCGCGGAACTCGGCATCGCGCACGTGCTCCAAGGCGTCGCCGACAAGCGCGCCGCGTTCGAGCGCCTGCTCGCGCAACGTGCGCTCGCGCCCGCCGCCGCCGGCTTCATGGGCGACGAAGTGGTGGATCTGCCGGTGCTCGTGCGCTGCGGTTTCGCCTGCGCCCCCGGCGACGCCCCCGCGTTCGTGCGTCGTCACGTGCATTACGTCTGCGAAGCGCGCGCCGGCGCCGGGGCGGCGCGCGAGGCGTGCGAATACGTGCTGCGCGCACAGGACCGGCTCGAGTCGCTGCTCGCGCGCTATCTGCGATGACGCTGTCGGGCGCGCGCCTTTTTCCGCTCGCGCTCGCGGCGGCGCTCGCGCTGCTCACGCTCTGGCTCGAGCAGGTCGTGCGGCGCGAGGGCGTCGCGCATCCGTCGCTTCGGCGCCACGACCCGGATTTCGTCGTCGAGCGGCTGGCGCTCTCGCGCTACGGGCCCGACGGCCGCCTCGAGGCTGTGCTCTCGGCCGCGAGGATGGTACATTACCCGGACGACGACTCGACCGAGCTGATCGCGCCGCGCATGGTGCAGACCAAGCCCGACGAGCCGCGCCTTATCGCGAGCGCCAGTCGCGCCACGCTGTCGCACGACGGCGAGGAGATCTTTTTCCACGGCGACGTGCGCTTGGTGCGCGAAGACGCGCGCGGGGGCGGCCAGACCGAAATGCGCACCGAGTTTCTGCACGTGGTACACGCAAAATCGCTCGTGCGAACCGACCGCGACATCGTGATCGTCGACGAGCGCCGCCGGCTCACGGCGCGCGGCATGTCCTACTACAACGATTCGGGCACGCTCGTTCTCTACGAGCGCGTGCGCGGCGAATTCGCGCCGCCGCGCGCGGCCCGGACGGCGCCGTGAGCGCCGCGAGCCGCGCGCAGCGTGCCGCCGCCGCGGTCGCGCTCGCGGCGTGCGCCGGCTTCGTCGCCGCCGAGCGCGCCGATCGCGACAAGCCGACGCACATCGAAGCCGCCCGCATGAGCGCCGACGAGGCGCGCCGCATGAGCGTGTTCGAGGGCAACGTGGTGCTCACCAAGGGCACGATCCGCGTGCAGGCCGATCGCATCGTCGTGCGCCAGGACGCCGACGGCTACCAGTACGCGACCGCCACCGGCAATCCGGTGCGCTTTCGCCAGAAGAGCGACCCGCGCGGCGACCGCGAGGGCGTGTGGACCGAGGGCGAGGCGCTGCGCATCGAAATCGACGATCGGCGTCAGATGATCGAGCTCTTCGAGCGCGCGCGCGTGCGTCGCGACCAGGACGAGGTGCAGGGCGAGTACATCGCGCTCGATCAGCGCACCGAGTTCTTCTCCGCCTCGGCGGCGAAGGGCGCCGCCGGCCGGCCGGAGGGCCGCGTGCGCGCGGTGATTCAGCCGCGCCAGAAGCCGGAGCCCGAGCCGCCCGCGCCGCCGCCGGGCGCGCGATGAGCCGGCTCGCCGCGCACCGGCTGCGCAAGCGCTACAAGTCGCGCACCGTGGTTCGGGACGTCTCGCTCGAGGTCGCGAGCGGCGAGGTGGTCGGCCTGCTCGGCCCGAACGGCGCCGGCAAGACCACCTGCTTCTACATGATCGTCGGGCTGGTGCCCGCCGACGCCGGCCGCGTCGAACTCGACGGCCGCGACGTCACCGACTGGCCGATCCATCGCCGCGCGCGGCTCGGCCTCTCGTACCTGCCGCAGGAAAATTCGGTGTTCCGCAAGCTCACCGTCGAGGAGAACGTGCGCGCGGTGCTCGAGCTGCAGGGGCTCGGGCCGGCGCAGATCGAGGCGCGCCTTGCCGAGCTGCTCGCCGATCTGAACATCTCGCACCTGCGCAAGCACGCGGCGATCGCGCTTTCGGGCGGCGAGCGCCGGCGCCTGGAAATCGCGCGCGCGCTCGCGATGCGCCCCGCCTTCATCCTGCTCGACGAGCCGTTCGCGGGCGTCGACCCGATCGCGGTGCTCGACATCCAGCGCATCATCCGGTTCCTCAAGGAGCGCGGCATCGGCGTCCTGATCACCGACCACAACGTGCGCGAAACGCTCGGCATCTGCGACCGCGCCTACATCATCAACGAGGGCGCGGTGCTCGCCGCCGGGCGCCCCGAGGCGATCGTGCAGGACGAGAGCGTGCGCCGCGTCTATCTCGGCGAGCATTTCCGGCTGTAGCGTGCGCGCGATGAAACCTGCGCTCCAGGTCCGTCTCGCGCAGCATCTCGCGCTCACGCCGCAGCTGCAGCAGTCGATCCGGCTGCTGCAGCTCTCGACCCTCGAGCTGCACGCCGAAATCGAGCGCCTGCTCGCCGAGAACCCCTTCCTCGAGCGCGTCGAGGACGAGGACGCGGAATCCGGGACGCACGCCTACGCGCCCGCCGCCGCCGGCGCGCCGGAAGCGCCGCCGCAGGAATCCGCCGCAGACGCCGTGGAGGCCTTCGCCGCCGGCTGGAGCGCCGCCGAGCCGGAGGAAGACGGCGATCCGGCGTTCGCCGCGCCCGCGACGCCCACGCTGCGCGAGCATCTGTACGCGCAGCTCGCGCTCCTCGGGCTCTCGCCGCGCGACCGGGCGCTCGTCGGCCTGCTGATCGACGCGCTCGACGACGACGGGTACCTCGCCCAGCCGCTCGAGGAGATCGCGGCGATGCTGCCCGCCGAAGCGAGCGTGGAGCTCGAGGAGCTCGCGATCGCGCTGCGGCACCTTCAGAACCTCGAGCCCGCGGGGGTGGGCGCGCGCTCGCCCGGGGAGTGCCTCGCGCTGCAGCTGCGCGCCTCGGGGCTGCCGACCGCGGCGCACCGTGTGGCGCTCGCGATCGCCGAACGGCACTTGCCGCTCCTTGCGGCGCGCGATCTGGCGCGCCTGCGCGCGGCGACCGGGGCCGACGAGGCGACGCTGCGCGAGGCGCAGCGCATCATCCGCACCCTCAACCCGCGCCCCGGGGCGGCGTTCGCTCGTCTTGCGGCGCCGTACGTGATGCCGGACGTGTTCGTGCGCAAGGTGCGCGGCCTCTGGCGCGCGAGCCTCAACCCCGAGGCGGTGCCGCGGCTGCGCCTTCACCGGCTCTACGCCGAAATCGCCGCCGGGCGCGGCGCGGGCGGCGCGCTCGCGCGCCAGGCGCAGGAAGCGCGCTGGCTGATCAAGAACGTGCGCCAGCGCTTCGACACCATCCTGCGCGTCGCGCAGGCGATCGTCGATCGCCAGCGCGGCTTCTTCGAACACGGCGAGGTGGCGATGCGCCCGATGGTGCTGCGCGAGATCGCCGAGGCGCTCGGCGTGCACGAAAGCACCGTCTCGCGCGTCACCACCCAGAAATACATGGCGACGCCGCGCGGCACGTTCGAACTGAAGTACTTTTTCACGAGCCGCCTTGCGACCGAGACCGGCGGCGCCGCCTCTTCGGCGGCGATCCGCGCGCTGATCCGCCAGCTCGTCGCCGCCGAGGACGCGCGCGCGCCGCTGTCGGACGCGACGCTCGCGCGCTTGCTGCGCGAACGCGGCATCGTGGTCGCGCGCCGCACGGTGGCCAAATACCGCGAAGCGCTGCACATTCCGCCGGTCGCGCAGCGCCGCAGCCTCTAACCCTCAAGCCCGGAGCATCCGATGAATCTCAGTGTCAGCGGCCACCACGTCACCGTCACGCCCGCCTTGCGCCGTTACGTCGCGGCCAAAATCGGACGCATCGTGCGCCACTTCGACCACGTGATCGAGGCGCACGTCATTCTGTCGGTCGACAAACTGGCCCACAAGGCGGAGGTCACGCTCCATGTGCGCGGCAAGGACATCCACTGTGCGAGCGAGCAGGGCGACCTCTACGCCGCGATCGACCTGCTCGCCGACAAGCTCGACCGGCAGGTGCTGCGCTACAAGGACCGCCACAGCCGCGCGCGCGCCCCGGCGCGGCGTCGGGCGGCGAAAAAGCGCTCGACGAAGGCCTGAAGCGGCAAAGCGCCCGCCCGCGGAGGTATAATTCGCCGCCCTCCGATGAGGCTGGTCGCGAAACTCCTTGCGCCGCAGAACGTCGTTCTCGGCCTCGCCGTATCGAGCAAAAAGCGCCTGTTCGAGCAGCTCGGCTTCCTGTTCGAGGCGAACCACGGGATTCCGCGCGCGGTCGTCTTCGAGAGCCTGTTCGCGCGCGAGCGCATGGGCTCGACCGGCCTCGGCCAGGGCGTCGCCATCCCCCACGGGCGCGTCAAGGGGCTGAAGGAAGCGCTCGGCGCGTTCGTTCGCCTCGCGACCCCGGTCCCGTTCGACGCCCCGGACGGCAAGCCCGTCAGCCTCGTGTTCGCGCTGCTCGTTCCCGAGCACGCGACCGAGAAGCACCTGGAGCTGCTCTCGGAACTCGCGCAGATGTTCAGCGACCGGTCGCTGCGCGAGGCGATGGCGGCGGCGCCCGACGCCGAGGCGCTCGTGCGGCTCGTCGCCGACTGGCGCCCCGATGCAGCAGGTCAGCGTCGCGCGGCTGCATGAGGACAACCGCGAAGCGCTGGCGCTCGAGTGGGTCGCCGGGCGCGCGAGCGCTGCGGCGGTGCGCCGCGAGGCGGCCGTCGCCGCCGCGCTGATCGGCCACCTCAACCTCACGCACCCGCACAGCGTCCAGGTCATCGGCACCTACGAGGCGGCGCTCGCCGCGCGCCACGACGCCGCGCGGCGGCGCGAGCTGGCCGCGCGATTGATCGGCGCCGGACCCGCGGCGGTGGTGTTCGCCGACGGCGTCGCGCCGTTTCCCGAGCTCGTCGAGGCCGCCGAGGCGGCGCACACCGCGGTGTTCGCGACCGCGGTCTCGGCGGCGCGCGTCATCGAGAAGCTCGGGCGATACCTCGCGAAGCAGCTCGCCGACACCGTCGAGCGTCACGGCGTGATGATGGACGTGCTGGGGGTGGGCGTGCTGATCACCGGCGACTCCGGGGTCGGCAAGAGCGAACTGGCGCTCGAACTCGTCAGCCGCGGCCACGGGCTGGTCGCCGACGACGTCGTCGAGATCTCGCGCATCGCGCCGACGACCCTGGAGGCGCGCTGTCCGCCGCTCCTCAAAGACTTCATCGAGGTGCGCGGCCTCGGGTTCATCAACATCCGCGCGATCTACGGCGAGACCGCGGTGCGCCCGAAGATGAAGCTGAAGCTCGTCGCCCATCTCGAAAAACCGGGCGGCGCGGCAGCGACCGAGCGCCTGCCGCTCGCCGAGCTCGCCGAGGACATCCTCGGCGTCACCGTGCGCAAGGTGGTGATCCCGGTCGCTGCCGGGCGCAACCTCGCGGTGCTCCTCGAGGCCGCGGTGCGCAACTACATCCTGCAGCTGCGCGGCATCGACTCGGCGGCCGAATTCCTCGCGCGCCAGAAGCGCGCGATGAGCGGCGAGGGTTAGCCGCCTGAAGCTCGTCCTCGTCAGCGGCCTGTCCGGCTCGGGCAAGAGCATCGCGCTCGACGTGCTCGAGGACGCGGGCTTCTACTGCGTCGACAACCTGCCCGCGATGCTGCTCGCCGAGGTGGTCCGCTTTCTCGAAGGCGCCGGCCACGACCGCGTCGCGGTGAGCGTCGACGCGCGCAGCGCCGCCCTTGCCGCGCTGCCCGAGCATCTCGCCGCGCTGCGCGCGCGCGGCGTCGAGTGCCGGGTGCTGTTTCTCGAGGCGACCGCGCCGGTGCTGCTGCGGCGGTTTTCCGAGACGCGCCGGCGCCATCCGCTCGCCGGTGCCGGCCGCACGCTCGCCGAGGCGATCGAGTCCGAGCGCGCGCTGCTCGCCGGGGTGGCGGCGCTCGCGCACCGCATGGACACAAGCGGGCTGCAGCCGCGCACGCTGCGCAACTGGATCAAGGACCTGCTAGCCGTCGGACCGGAGGCGCTCACGCTCACCTTCGAATCGTTCGCCTTCCGCGACGGCATTCCGCTCGACGCCGACTGGGTGGTGGACGCCCGGATGCTGCCCAACCCCCACTACGCCCCGGAGCTTCGCGAACTCACCGGCCGCGACGTGGCGGTCGCGCGCTACCTCGAAGGCGAACCGACCGTCGCGCGCTTTTTCGACGACGTGCGCGCGTTCCTCGCGCGCTGGCTGCCGGAGATCGCGCGCGAGACGCGCGCCTACGTCACCGTCGCAGTCGGTTGCACCGGCGGCCGGCACCGCTCGGTCTACCTCGTCGAGCGGCTCGCGAGCGCCTTCCGCAGCGAGTGGCCGGTGCTCGTTCGCCACCGCGCGCTGGAGGCCGCGCCCTGAGCGACGCCGGCGACGAGGTTCCGCTCTTTCCGCTTCACGCGGTCCTCTTTCCCGGCGGGCGGCTCGCGCTGCGGATCTTCGAGCCGCGCTACATGGAGATGGCGAAGGCGTGCCTGCGCGAGGACGCCGCCTTCGGCGTGTGCCTCATCCGCGAGGGGCGCGAAGTCGGCGCGCCCGCGCTGCCGTTCGAGGTCGGCTGCCTTGCGCGCATCGCGCATTGGGACATGCCGCAGCTCGGCATCCTGCACGTCAAGGTGCGCGGCGAGCGGCGCTTTCGCATCCTCGAGCGGCGCGTGCGCGGAGACGGCCTTGCGCTTGCGCGCGTCGCGTTGCTGCCGGAGGAGACCGACGCGCCGATCGCCGAGCGGCACGCGGCGCTCGCGCGCCTGCTCGAGCGGCTGCTCGTCCAGGGCGCCGCCCCGCTCGTCGCCGAACCCTGGCAGCTCGACTCGAGCGCCTGGGTGAGCGCGCGGCTCGCCGAAATCCTGCCGCTGCCGCTCGCGGTTCGCCAGCGACTACTGGAACTCGACGACGGCGCGACGCGGCTCGCCGCGCTCGCCGAGCTCCTCGCGCAGGCGTAGCAGCAGCTTTTTCACCGGGGCGGGCACCGCCGCCTGCGCCGCGCCGGCGAGCGCGAACCACCGTCGCCCGCGCGCGCGCGGCGCCCGCGCGCCGCCCTCGAGCCGGCAAAGGAGCGGCTGCGCGCGCAAGCGAAAATGCGTGAACTCGTGTTCGATCGGCGCAAGGCGCTCGACGCGGCCGACGGCGCAACCGAGCCTGTCGCGGCAAACGCGCGCCGGCGGCCCGTCGAGCTCCGGAAACGCCCACAGGCCGCCCCAGAGCCCGGGCGCGGGGCGGCGCTCGAGGAGCACGCGGCCGCGGTCGAGGAGCACGAGCCAACGCGCGCGGCGCACCGCTCGCTTTGCACGCGCCCGCGGCGCCGGAAGCTCCGCGATGCGGCTTTCCCGGCGCGCAATGCAGCGATCCGCCACCGGGCAGCGCTCGCACGCCGGCCGCGCCCGCGTGCAGACGGTCGCGCCGAGATCCATCAGCGCCTGCGTGTAGATCTCGACGTCGCGTGCCGGAACGAGCGACTCGGCGAGCCGCCACTGCGCGCGCTCGCCTTGGAGACCGAAATAGCGCGCGAGCACCCGCCGCACGTTGCCGTCGAGGATCGCCGCGCGCCGCCCGAAGGCGAACACCGCGATCGCCGCCGCGGTCGACCGGCCCACCCCGGGCAGCTCGGCGAGCGCCTCGACGGTGTCCGGAAAGCGTCCGCCGTGCTCGCGAACGATCGCGCGCGCGGCGGCGTGCAGATGCCGCGCGCGCGCGTAGTAGCCGAGCCCGCTCCAGAGCCGCAGCACCTCGGCAAGCGGCGCGCGCGCGAGCGCGGCGACATCCGGAAAACGCGCAAGAAACCGGCGGTAGTACGGGATCACCGTCGCCACTGGCGTCTGCTGCAGCATCACCTCGGCGAGCCAGACGCGGTAGGGATCGCGCGTGCCCTGCCACGGCAAGCCGTGCCGGCCGTGGCGCCGCTGCCAGGCGATCAGTCTGCGCGCGAAGTCGTGCACGGGGCGGCGATTGTAGGGCGATTCAGTAGATCGGCCCGCGATGCTCGCGTTCATCCTGCGGCGCCTCGCGCAAGCCGTGCTCGTCATGCTCGCCGTGGGCTTGATCGCGTTCGCGCTCTTTCGCTTCGTCGGCGATCCGGTGGTGTTCATGCTCGGGCAGGACGCGACCCCCGAGGACCGCGCGCGCATCGCGAGCATGCTCGGGCTCGACCAGCCGTTCTACGTGCAGTACGCGCGCTTTCTCGCCAATGCGGCGCAGGGCGAGTTCGGGCTATCGCTGCGGCAGGTGCGGCCGGTCTCGACGCTCATTCTGGAGCGGCTTCCGGCGACGCTCGAGCTTTCCTTCTGCGCGGCGCTCCTTGCGCTCGTCGCCGGCGTCGCGATGGGCGTCTACACCGCGCTGCGGCGCGACTCGTGGCTTTCGCAGGCGCTCCTTGCGCTCTCCCTCGTCGGTGTGTCGCTGCCCACCTTCCTCATCGGCATCCTGCTCATCCTCGTCTTCTCGGTGCTGCTCGGCTGGCTGCCTTCCTTCGGGCGCGGCGAGACGGTGCAGATCGGCTGGTGGAGTACGGGGCTGCTCACCGCCTCGGGCCTGAAGGCGCTCATTCTTCCCTCGATCACGCTGGGGCTTTTCCAGATGACGCTGATCCAGCGGCTCGTGCGCTCGGAAATGCTCGAAGTGCTGCGCACCGACTACATCAAGTTTGCCCGCGCGCGCGGCCTCACCGACCGCGCGGTGCACTTCGGCCATGCGCTCAGGAACACCCTGGTTCCGGTGATCACGATCACCGGGCTGCAACTGGGTTCGATCATCGCGTTTGCGATCATCACCGAGACGGTGTTCCAATGGCCGGGCATGGGGCTACTCTTCATTCAGGCGGTCACCTTCGCCGACGTGCCGGTGATGGCCGCCTACCTCTGCCTGATCGCGCTCTTTTTCGTCGTCATCAACCTGGTCGTCGACCTGCTCTACTATGCGGTGGACCCGCGCCTTCGCATCGAGCGCGCCGCCGCCGCCCACTGAGCAGAGTCCATCCTCCCGGAGAGCCGCATGAACGCCACCGACCTCCCCAACGCCGAGCCGGTCGAACGGATCCGCCGCTGGCACGACGAGCTGCGCGAGATCCGCCGCGACCTGCATGCGCACCCCGAGCTCGGCTTCGAGGAGCGGCGCACTTCGGACCTCGTCGCCGCGCGCGCTTTGCGCCTGGGGTATCGAAGTGCACCGCGGCCTCGCAAAGACCGGTGTCGTCGGCGTGGTGCGGGGCCGCAAGACCGAAAGCGGCCGCGCGGTCGGCCTTCGCGCCGACATGGATTGCCTGCCGATGCACGAAACCGGGGAGGTGCCGTACCGCTCGCGCCATTCCGGCCGTATGCACGCCTGCGGCCACGACGGGCATACGGCGATGCTCCTCGGTGCGGCGCGCTACCTCCAGGAGACGCGCAACTTCGACGGCACGGTGGTGCTCATCTTCCAGCCTGCCGAGGAAGGCGGCGCGGGCGGGAAAGCAATGGTGGAGGAAGGCCTCTTCGAGCGCTTTCCCTGCGATGCGGTGTACGCCCTCCATAACTGGCCGGGACTTCCGCCCGGCAAGATCGCGGTGCGCGCCGGGCCGGTGATGGCCGCGACCGACGAGATCCGCATCGTCGTGCGCGGCCGCGGCGGCCACGGCGCGATGCCGCACCTCGCGGTGGACCCGGTGGTCGCGAGCGCGCAGATCGTCTCGGCGCTGCAGACGATCGCGAGCCGCAACGCGAGCCCGCTCGATTCGGTCGTCGTCTCGATCTGCTCGATGGAGACGAGCCAGACGAACGTCTTCAACGTGATCCCGGACGCGGTGACGCTCGTCGGCACCGTGCGTACCTTTCGCCCCGAGACCCGCGACATGGCCGAGCGGCGCATCCGCGAGATCGTCGCCGGCATCGCCGCGGCGATGGGCGGCGCGGCCGACATCGACTACCGGCGCGGTTATCCGGCCACCGTCAACAGCGAGGCCGAGGCGGCGTTCGCCGCGCGCGTCGGCGCGCGCGTGTTCGGCGCGGGCAACGTCGTCACCGACCACGAGCCGACGATGGGCGGCGAGGACTTCTCCTACATGCTGCAGGCGCGCCCGGGCGCCTACATCTTCCTCGGCCAGGGCGGGCTGGAACGGGGCTGCATGCTGCACAACCCCAACTACGACTTCAACGACGAGGTGATTCCGCTCGGCGCGGGGTTCCTCGCTGCGCTCGCCGAGGAATCGCTGCCGATCGCCTAGGAGGATTCTTGCGCGACGCGCTCGTCCGGCTCTGGGACCACGACCTCGCCTGGAGCTTTCGCCGCTCGCCGGTGACGGTCGCCGCGGCGGCGATCGCCTTCGTCTGCGTCGCGGGCGCGGTCGGCGCCCCTTGGATCGCGCCCTACAACCCGTACGACGCGGCCTCCCTCAGCCTCGAGAACGCGTTCCTGCCGCCCGCGTGGGCCGAGGGCGGGCGGCTTGCGCACCCGCTCGGCACCGACGACCAGGGCCGCGACGTGCTCTCGCACGATCCTCTACGGCGCGCGCATCTCGCTCGGCGTCGGCCTCGCGGCGGTGCTGCTTGCGGCGGTGCTCGGGGTCGACGGCGGGGCTCGTCGCCGGCTACGTCGGCGGCCGCACCGATGCGATCCTCATGCGCATCGCGGATGTCCAGCTCTCTTTTCCGGCGATCCTGATCGCGCTCTTGATCGACGGGGTGGCGCGCATCGCGCTTCCCGATGACCGTCACGGCGAGATCGCGATCCCGGTGCTCATCCTCTCGATCGGCATCTCGGGTTGGGTGCAGTACGCGCGCACCGTGCGGGGCTCGACGCTCGTCGAGCGCAACAAGGAATACGTGCAGGCGGCGCGCGTGATCGGGCGGCACCCGCTCGCGATCATGGTGCATCACGTCCTTCCGAACGTCATGGGCCCGGTGCTCGTCATCGCGACGATCCACATCGCCACTGCGATCATCACCGAGGCGACGCTCTCGTTCCTCGGCGTCGGGGTGCCGCCGACGCAGCCTTCGCTCGGTACGCTCATTCGCGTCGGCAACGATTTCCTCTTCTCCGGCGAATGGTGGATCACGGTGTTTCCTGGCGTCGCGCTCGTCACCCTCGTGCTCTCGGTCAATCTGCTCGGCGACTGGCTGCGCGACGCGCTCAACCCGAAGCTGCGGTGAGCGCGCCGCTCCTCGAAGTGCGCGGCCTGCGCGTGGAATTTCCGACGCGCCGAGGCACGCTCGTCGCCGTGGACGGCGTGTCGTTTGCGATCGCGCCCGGCGAGGTGCTCGGCGTCGTGGGCGAATCGGGCGCAGGAAAATCGCTCACCGGCCTCGCGATCATCGGGCTGCTCGAGCCCCCCGGTCGCATCGCGGCGGGCGAGGTGCGCCTGGAGGGCGAGCGCATCGACAACCTGCGCGGCGAGGCGCTGCGGCGCATCCGCGGCCGGCAGATCGGCGTGATCTTTCAGGACCCGCTCACCTCGCTCAATCCGCTCTACACCATCGGCCGCCAGCTCACCGAGACGATCCTCACGCACCTGCCGGTGTCCGCCGCGGAGGCGCGCGAGCGCGCGATCGGGCTGCTGCGCGAGGTCGGGATCCCCGCCCCTGAAGTTCGCATCGACCACTACCCGCACCAGTTCTCCGGCGGCATGCGCCAGCGGGTCGTGATCGCGCTCGCGCTCTGCGCAGAGCCGCGGCTCGTGATCGCCGATGAGCCGACCACCGCGCTCGACGTCTCGATCCAGGCGCAGATCATCCAGCTTCTCAAGCGCCTTGCGCGCGAGCGCGGCACCGCGGTGATGCTGATCACCCACGACATGGGCGTGATCGCTGAGACCGCCGACCGCGTGGCGGTGATGTACGCCGGTCGCATCGTCGAGATCGGTCCGGTACGCGAGGTGATCCACGCGCCCCGGCACCCCTACACCGCGGGCCTCATGGGCTCGATCCCGAAGATCCGCGCGGGCGGCGCGCGCCGCCGCGAGCGGCTGGTGCAGATCGAGGGCGCGATGCCGCGTCTTACCGCGATTCCGCCCGGCTGCGCGTTCAACCCTCGCTGCCCGAGACGGCTCGAACGCTGCCTCGTCGAGCGCCCGGTGCCGGTCCCTGCCGGCGCGAACGAGGTCGCCTGCTGGCTCTATGGCTAGCGCGCTCCTCAGGCTCGAGGAGGTCGGGCGCGACTTCGACGTTTCGCGCCCTTGGCTCAACCGCGTGCTCGAGGGCCTGCCCCGCCAGATCCTGCGCGCGGTGGACGGCGTCTCGTTCGAGGTCCGGCGCGGCGAGACGCTCGCGTTGGTGGGCGAGTCCGGCTGCGGAAAATCGACCGTCGCGCGGCTGATCGTCTGGCCTTTACGAACCCTCGCGCGGTCGTATCGAGTTCGACGGGGTCGTACTCACCGATCCGCGCCGCCGCGCCGAGGTGCGGCGGGTGCGCCGGCGCATGCAGATGATCTTCCAGGACCCCTACGCGAGCCTGAACCCACGCTGGCGGGTGCGCGAGGTGATCGCCGAGCCGCTGCGGGTGCTCGGGCTCGCCGCCTCGAAATCCGAGATCGAGGGGCGCGTCGCCGAGCTGCTGCGGCAGGTGGGTTTGGCGCCGGAGGACGCGGAAAAGTATCCGCACGAATTCTCCGGCGGGCAGCGCCAGCGGATCTCGATCGCGCGGGCACTCGCGGGGCGGCCGGATTTTCTCGTCTGCGACGAGCCGACCTCCGCGTCTCGACGTCTCGGTACAGGCGCAGATCCTCAACCTCATGACCGAGCTTCAGGACCGGCTCGGGCTCACCTACCTCTTCATCTCGCACAACCTCGCGGTGGTGTCGCACATCGCCGACCGCATCGGCGTGATGTACCTCGGCAGGATCGTCGAGCTCGCCGACGCCGGGCGGCTCTTCTCCAACCCGCGCCATCCGTACACGCGCATGCTCCTCGATGCGGTGCCCGACCTCGAGATGAGCGGAAAGCCGCGCACGCCGGTCGCGGGCGAAGTGCCCAACCCGCTCGCGCCCCCCTCGGGCTGCGCCTTTCATCCGCGCTGTCCGCACGCGGCGGAGCGCTGCCGGCGCGAGCGGCCGATGCTCCGCGACGCGGGCGGCGCGCATGTCGCCTGCCACGCGGTGGAGGAAGGGCGGATTTAGCGCCGGAACAACCCCCGCACCGCCTCGCCGAGGGCGCCAGCGCTTCTGCGCGCGGCATCGGCCGCGCCCCCCGCCGCGCGGCCGATCGCGCCGCCCGCGCCGGCGACGAGCGCCGAGTAGTCGACGCTCCAGTCCGGATTGTCGAGCGCGCCGGTGAACCGGATCGGGATCGTGAGGCCGGCGACCTGGCCGAGTTCCGGCACCCCCTGACCCTTGGAGGTGGCGACCAACGTCGCCTTCGCCGAGTAGTCGATCGCGTTGTTGCCGATGTCGAGGTTGCCGGCGCCGGCAAGGCGCAGGAAGGGCGAGGCGCCCTTCAGGTCGTCGTTTCGCGCGACGCCGCCCTTGATCGTCGAAGCTCGCCGAGAGCTCGGAGAAGTCGGTCTTCTGCGACGGATCGGGCCTCGTCTGTTTCGCGCCGACCGCCGAGCGCAGGTTGCGCCAGCCCTCGGCGAGATTGACGCCCTTCACCGCCCCGTCCCTCAGTTCGATGCGGGCAGCGCCCGCGAGCGCTTTCCTGAGCGCGCTCACCGTTCCCCCGGCGCTCGTCACATCGAGCGAGACGTTGCCGCGGCCCTCGAGCAGGTCCTTTCGCGCCGCGTCGCGCAGAAGCGGCCCGAGCGCGACGTTCTGGACCGTCTCCTTCACATGGATGCGGTTGCCGTTGGCGTCCGCGGTGATCGCGCCGGCGAGCGTTCCGCCGTAAAGCTTCGCCGAATGGGGCGCGATCTCGAGCTTTCCGCCGGCGAGCTTCACCTCGGCCTTGAGGTCCTCGAGCTTCACCCGCCGGACGGTCACTGCGCCGGCCGAGAGTTTGCCGCTGACGGTCTTGCCCTTGAGCGCCGAGAAGTCCGACCCGCTCGTCCTTCTTCGCCTTCGGGCCCTCCGGGCGGCAGATACCGGTCGAGGTTGATCCGGTCTATCGCGACGTCGAAACTGGCCGCAAGTGGCTCGAACTTCGTCGCCGCGAGCCTCGCCTGCACGTTCGACTCATCGAGCTTCGCCGCGAGATCGAGCGCCGCGCTCTGCCGGGCGAGATCCGCCCTCGCCTGCCCGGTGAGCGAGAGCGCCGCTGTTTTCTGCGGAAGCATCGGGCCGGCGAGCGCGAGGTTCGCCGAGATCTTCGGCAGTTCCCAGGGTGCGCGCGTCGAGGTTTCCCTGCACCGGCGTCGAGATCCGACCCTTCACGGTGTATTCCCGTCGGATGACGCGTCGCAGCTCGAGCTCGAGCGCGGAAAGCGCGAGCGCCCGCGCGTTGCCCTGGATGCCCTCGAGCCTTGCGCGCGCATCGAGCGAGCGCTGCGGGCCCCTCAGCTGGATCGAGGCTTTGACCTCCGCCCCTTGCCCGCGCGCCGCCGTCACCTCGACCTTCGGCGCCGAGAACTCGACGGCGAGCGTCTCGCTGCCGACCCGACCTTTTGCCACCGCGGCAAAGCCATCGAAGCCGAACGACTGCCGGGAAAAATCGAGCCGCAGCGCACCCGAAGCCTGCGCGCGCAGGTCCACCGCCGGGTTCTTGCCGGTCGCGCGAAGCGAAAGCGAGACCGGCCCCGGCTGCGCGCTGTCGAGGCGCCCGGTCTTCAAGTTCGCCTCGACGACGTTCAGCTCCTGGCCGCTCGCCTCGTCGCGGAAAGCAAGCTGCGCGCCCTCGACGCTCACCTCGGCGAACCCGGACCCTCCAAGCGGCCTCGGTCTCCGGTCGCGGCCGCTCGCCGGGTTTTGCTGGGCCGGCGAGATCGGCGAAGTTGAAGCGGCCGTCCTTTCCTCGCACGACGTTCACCTTGAGCCCGGCGACCTTCAGCGCCTCGACCGCGACCACTTTCGAAAGAAGCGGAACCACGCGCACCGCGACCTCGGCCGAATCGAGCGAGACGAACACCCGCTCGCTGCCCGGCTCGGTGAGCGTCGTCCTGCCGAGCGCGATCGCCGCGACCGGAAAGAGCCGCACCTGCGGCGTGCCCTCGATCGAGAGCGCGCGGTTCTTTTCCTTCATCGCGGCCTGCAGGCGCGACTTGACGAAGTCGCCGTCCACGATCACGAAGACGGCGCCGACCGCGACGAGCGCAAGGGCGAGCAGCCACGCCCGCCGCATAGAGGAGGAGCCGCAGCGGCTTCACGCGGCGCTCCTCTTTGCGTTCGCGACGCCGTAGGGCACATGGCCCGTCGCCACGTGCCGGCGCGCCGACTCCACGTGGCCGCGCTGGTCGTCGAAGTAGAAATCCGGCTCGAACGCCTTGAGGAACGCGCCCTTTTCGAGCCCGCCGAGAAACATCGCTTCGTCCACGCTGATGTTCCAGTTGATCAGGGTTCTCACCGCGCGCTCGTGCGCCGGGGCGCTGCGGGCGGTCACGAGCGCCGTTCGGATGCGCATCGGCGTGTCGGTGCCCGCCGCCTGCTGCAGGCGGTGTAGCGCCTCGAGCAGCGGCTTGAACGGCCCGGGCGGCAGGGGCCTGAGCGCATGCGCCTGCTCGTGGCGCGCGAACGCATCGAGGCCGTCGCGCTGAAAGACCCGTTCGGCCTCGTCGGAAAAGAGCACCGCATCGCCATCGAACGCGATGCGCACTTCGTCGGCATGGCGCGAGGCGGCCTGCGCGGACTCGGGCACGACGCGCGCGGCGGGAAAATTCGACTCGAGCGCGCGCATCACGTCGTGCTCGTTCGCCGAAAGAAAGAGATTCGCCCGCAGCGCTTCCAGATACCGGTACGGCTCGCGCCCGCGGGTGAACACGCCGCGTTCAAGGCGCAGGCCCGCTTTTTCCGCCGAGCGAAACACCCGCAGGCCGGAGACCGGGTCGTTCTTCGAGAGAATGACCACCTCGACACGTTGCGCCTCGGGGGTGTTGAATGCGAGCAGCTTTTTCACGAGCGGGAACGCGACCCCGGGCTTCGCGGGCTCCTCCAGCCGCGAGAACTGAAGCTCGATGTAGGCGCGCTCGCCCTCGGCCTCGAACACCCGGTTTTCTTCCTCGAAGTCGAAGAGCGCTCGCGAGGAGATCGCCACCACGAGCTTGCCCTCGACCGAGTAGGGCATCAAGCGGGGCCGCGGCAGGGGGTTGGAGCGGGTGATGGGAATCGAACCCACGTATTCAGCTTGGGAAGCTGATGTTCTGCCATTGAACTACACCCGCGCCATGGCGGAGATTGTATCATTCGCGTTGTGATACAGGTACTTGTCAACGGCGAGGCCCGGCGGTTCGACGCGCCGCTCGCGCTCGCGGAGCTCCTCGAGCGCATGGAGCTCGCCGGCAAGAAGATCGCGGTCGAGCGAAACGGCGAGATCGTGCCCCGAAGCGCGCACGCCCAGACGATGGTGTTCGACGGCGACCGGCTGGAAATCGTCGTGGCGGTAGGCGGCGGATGAGGGACGATCCCCTCGTCATCGCGGGCCGGCGCTACGCGTCGCGGCTACTCGTCGGCACCGGAAAATACCGCGACTTCGAGCAGACGCGCGCGGCGGTCGAGGCCTCCGGCGCCGAGATCGTCACGGTGGCGATCCGCCGCGTCAACATCGGCCAGGCGAAGGGCGAACCCTCGCTCCTCGACTACCTGCCGCCTTCGCGCTACACCTACCTTCCGAACTCCGCCGGCTGCTATAGCGCCGAGGATGCCGTGCGGACCCTGCGGCTTGCGCGCGAGCTTCTGGACGGCCATGACCTCGTGAAGCTCGAAGTGCTGGGCGACGAGCGCACGCTCTACCCCAACATGCCCGAGACGCTCGCTGCGGCCAAAACGCTCGTGAAAGAGGGCTTCAAGGTCATGGTGTACTGCTCCGACGACCCCGTCCAGGCGAAGATGCTGGAAGACGCCGGCTGCGTCGCCATCATGCCGCTTGCCTCGCTCATCGGCTCGGGCATGGGCGTGCTCAACCCTTGGCAACCTGCAGCTCGTCATCGAGCGGGTGAGCGTGCCGGTCCTCGTCGATGCCGGCGTCGGCACGGCGTCGGACGCCGCGATCGCGATGGAGCTCGGCTGCGACGGCGTCCTCATGAACACCGCGATCGCCGCCGCCAGAGACCCGGTGCGCATGGCGCGAGCGATGAAGCTCGCGGTCGAGGCCGGGCGCGAAGCGTTCCTCGCCGGCCGCATGCCGAAGCGGTTTTATTCGGCGACGCCCTCGTCGCCCGTCGAAGGAACGATCGCCCCTTCGCGCGCGCGCGCCGCGTGACCGGCGAGCGCGCCGACCGGCTTCTTTCTCGCCGCCCGATCCGCAGCTATGTGCTGCGGCAAGGGCGCATGACCCCGGCGCAGGCGCGCGCGTTGCGCGAGCTCTATCCGCGCTATGGCCTTCCTTTCACCGGCGAGCCGCTCGAGTTTGCCGCCATCTTCGGGCGGCATGCGCCGGTGGTGCTCGAGATCGGCTCCGGCATGGGCGAGACCACCGCGGCGATCGCGGCAGCGCACCCGGACATCGACTATCTCGCGGTCGAGGTCCACGCCCCCGGGGTCGGCGCGTTGCTCAACCGCATCGCCGCCCGCGGTCTCGCGAACCTGCGCGTCATCCGCCACGATGCCGTCGAGGTGCTCGAGCGCATGATCCCCGATGCGAGCCTTGCCGGCATTCACCTTTTCTTTCCCGATCCCTGGCCGAAGAAGCGCCATCACAAGCGCAGGCTGGTGCAGCCGGCGTTCGCCGCCCTCGCCGCGCGCAAGCTCGCCGCAGGCGGCATCCTCCATGCCGCAACCGACTGGGCGGACTACGCCGAGTGGATGCTCCAGGTGCTCTCGGCCGAGCCGCTTCTCGAGAACACCGCGCAAGGCTACGCGCCGCGACCGGCTTGGCGAGCGCCGACCAAGTTCGAAGCGCGCGGGCTCGAGCTCGGGACACCGGGTGTACGACCTCGTCTTCCGCCGGCGCGACGGCGGCTGATCGAGCCGGCGCGCGATCGCCCGCAGCGACGCGCCTTCAGGGCAGAAAAAGCTGCAGCAGGTCGTTGAGGAACCTGCGCCCGCGCTCGGTCGGTCGTACCGCGCGCAGATCGCGCTCGAGGAGGCCGCGCTGCTCGGCCGCCGCAAGGCCCGGCTCGAGCGCCGCGGCCGGCAGCCCGGTGCGCTCCGTAAAGAGCCCGGCCGCAAAGCCTTCGACCAGCCGCAGAGCGTTCAGCATGAACTCGAACGGCAGATCGCGCGGGCCGACCGTGCGATGCGCGATCGCGCCGGCCGAGGCGAGGAACGCGCGCGGCTGCTTCGGCCGCTCGTGCCGGATCACCCGGTCGGCGAGCGAGAGCTTGCCGTGCGCGCCGGCGCCGATGCCGCCGTAGTCGCCGAACGTCCAGTAGTTGAGGTTGTGGCGCGAGCGGCGGCCCGGTCGCGCGAACGCCGAGACCTCGTAGTGCTCGTAGCCGGCGGCGCGGACCGCCTCCTCGAGCGCGAGCTGCATGTCGGCGCAGGCGTCGTGCTCCGGAAGCGCCGGCGGCCGCGACCAGAAGGCAGTGTTCGGCTCGATCGCGAGCTGGTAAAAGGAAAGGTGCGCGGGCGCCCAGCCGAGCGCCTCGGCGACGTCGCGCCGCGCCATCTCGAGCGTTTGGCCCGGAAGGCCGTACATCAAATCGAGGTTGACGTTGTCGAAGGCGTCCATCGCGAGCTCGATCGCGCGGCGTGCCTCGGCCGCGGAATGGATCCGGCCGAGCGCGCGCAGCATCGCGTCGTCGAAGCTTTGCACGCCGAGCGAGAGCCGGTCGACGCCGGCGGCGCGATAGCCGGCAAAGTGCGCTGCGTCCGCCGTGCCCGGGTTCGCCTCGAGCGTCACTTCGGCGTCGGGCGCGAGCACGACGCGCGCGCGGATATCCGAGAGCAGCCGCTCGATCGCCTCGGGCGGAAAGAGACTGGGTGTGCCGCCGCCGAGGTAGACCGAGATCACCCGCCGGCCCCAGACGAAGGGAAGGAGCGCTTCGAGATCCGCGACGAGCGCATCGACATAGTCCTCAACCGGCAGTCCGCCCTCCGCCTCGTGCGAGTTGAAGTCGCAATAGGGGCACTTTCGCACGCACCAGGGGAAATGCACGTAGAGCGATAGCGGCGGCGGCTCCGAAAAGCGCACCCGCCACGGATGGACGACGCCGACGGTCGAGACCGCCGCCATCAGCCGCCTTCGCGCAGACGGGCGACGAGCCTTGCGAGCGCTTGCGCCCGATGGCTCAGGCGGTTCTTTTCCTCCGGCGCGAGCTCCGCTGCCGTAAGCCCCAGTTCAGGCAGAAGAAAGAGCGGGTCGTAGCCAAAGCCGTTCGCGCCGCGCGGCGAGCGCGCGATTTCGCCCGCCCAGCGCCCTTCGGCGACGAGCGGCTCCGGGTCGTCGGCGTGCGCAAGCAGCACCATCACGCAGGTGTAGTGCGCGGCGCGGTCATCCCGCCCCGAGAGCTCGGCGAGAAGCCGCGCGTTGTTTCTCGCGTCGCGCGCTTCGCGCGTGCCCTCGCGGCCTGCCCAGTAGGCCGAGTGCACGCCCGGCGCGCCGCCCAGCGCGGCAACGCAAAGGCCGGAATCGTCGGCGAGCGCAGGAAGGCCGGTCGCGCGTGCGCAATGTCGGGCTTTTGCGAGCGCGTTCTCGACGAAGGTCGGATGCGGCTCCTCGGCCTCGACGACGCCCAGTTCCGCCTGCGTGACGATTCGCAGCCCGAGCGGCGCGAGCAGCGCGCCGATCTCGCGCGCCTTGCCGGGGTTGGTGGAGGCGAGAACGAGAGTGTCGAAGCGCTGCACGAACGGTGCGCGCGCAGGCGTCAGGCCCGCGTCGTCCCCGGTACGCGACGGCGAAGCGTGCGCACGCCGGAGGGCGTGGCAAGGAGCAGGACGTCTGCCGGCCGGCGCGCGAAGATGCCGTTCGTGACCACCCCGGGGATGTCGTTGATCTCGGATTCCATCTTCGGCGGATCGAGGATCGTGAGTCCGTGGCAGTCGAGCACCACGTGGCCGTTGTCGGTCTTGAAGCCATCGCGCAGCACTGGATGCGCGCCGCGCTTTGCCATCTCGCGCGCGACGTAGCTTCGCGCCATCGGGATCACTTCGATCGGAAGGGGGTACTTGCCGAGCACCGGCACGAGCTTCGATTCGTCGCAGATGCAGACGAACTGCTTCGCCACCTCGGCGAGGATCTTCTCGTGCGTGAGCGCCCCGCCCCCGCCCTTGATCATCGCGAGGTGCTCGGTGATTTCGTCCGCGCCGTCCACATACACCGGCAGCTCGTCCACCTGGTTGAGGTCGAGTACCCGAATGCCGTGGCGCTTCAAACGCTCGGCGCTCGCGACGGATGCTGCCACCGCACCCGCGATGCGATTTTTGAGCGGCGCAAGCAGGTCTATGAAGTGGTTCACCGTCGAGCCGGAGCCCACGCCGAGCGCCGCGTCCTCGACCACGTACTTGAGCGCCGCCTGCGCGGCGAGGCGCTTGAGCTCGTCCTGGGTCATCGCGCCAAAGACCAGTCGGCGAGCGCCACGATCTCGCCCGAGCGGCGCAGCTTTTCTCAGGTACCGCGCGTCGGCGGTAACGAGCGTCGCGTCGTGCTCGAGCGCGACCGCGTGATACAGCGTGTCGAAGACGTGCTGCCCGAGCCGCGCAGCGAGATCAGCTTGCCCGCTTGTACACCGCGGCGTCGGCCGCCACCGGAAATTCCATCGCGTCGAGCAGGTCCACCGCCTTCGCCGCCGCCGCCGGCCGCAGACGCGCGAGCACGGCGACGACCTCGGCCAGCCAGTGCGGCGGCTGGATCGCCGCCGCGTCGCACGCAGGCACTAGCGCGACAGCAGGCACGTCGAGCCGCTGCGTTCCGCGTTCGCCTACCCGGCGCCCGTATCCGGGAGGATCCACTTGACGGGCGTCACGCTCGCGTCTATGACGAGCTTCAGAGGTCGGCGCTGCGGTGGCGTGCGGCGCGACACGCCTCGCGCGTGTGCCGCGGCCGCTGCCGCGCGCGCAGCCGCAAGAGCGCGGCCGACGGCGGCCGCGCGCCGGCCGCTCGCGATCGCGCTCCTCGACCAGCCTGCCGCATCAGGCGCGCGATCGACCGCGCTGCGGTTCTGCCGCTGAAGGCGCGGTTGAACGCCTGATCCGTCTGCACCTCCTCGGGTTCACAGCTGAAATTCACCGTCGCCATCGCGATCCCGCGAATTGTTGAAAGTTTCAACCATGCCAGGCGCGCGCCGGTAGTCGCCGCAAGCGCGAAGCGCCCGCTCCAGCGCTCGCGCGCGGCCTCGTGAAACGCGCGCTGCACCGGCGAGAGCAGATACTCGAGCACCGTGCGCGTGCCGAGGCGGATCTCGGCGGCGACCTGCATGCGGGGCGCAAGCGCAAGCCGCCGGCCGTGGTGCGCCGGCAGCCTACGCAGAAAGCGCGATCGAGGGGCGCCAGGCGAGCGGCACGCCCGGGCCGCATTGTGCGGGGTCGTCGGTCCCGATCCGCGCAATCGGCCTCTGCGACCGCGCGATGAAAGCGAAGTTCGCGCCGACGAGGTGCTCCTGCGCCTTCGATTCCTGCTCTCGCTGCGTTCGCTCGACGCCGGCGCGCGGCGCCTGGGCGCCTCTTCAGTCGGCGGCCGCGACATCCGGCGCGACGAGTTCGGGCGTCGCCTGTCCGAGGACCTCGAGCAGCGCCGCTTCGGGCGATGACGCGCCGCGCATCGACGCCAGCAGCGGCCCCGCTATCGTCTCTTCTGCGGCGGAAGGTCGGTGCAGACGCCCTCGTACGCTTCGGCCGCCATGCCGATCGATTCGCTCGTCGTCGGGTGCGGGTGGATGGTCTTTCCGAGGTCGGTCGCGTCCGACCCCATTTCGATCGCGTGCACGATCTCGCCGATCAGCTCGCCCGCCCCCGTGCCGACGATCGCGCCGCCGAGAAGGCGGTGCGTTTCGGGATCGAAGAGGAGCTTGGTGAAGCCTTCGTCGCGGCCATTCGCGATCGCGCGGCCGGAGGCCGACCAGGGGAACTTCGCGACTTCGAAGCGGATGCCCTCGCGCTTTGCCTCCTCCTCGGTCAGTCCCGCCCAGGCGATTTCGGGATCGGTGTAGGCGACCGAGGGGATCGCGCGCGCGTCGAAGTGCGACTTCTTTCCGGCAGCGGCCTCGGCCGCCACATGCCCTTCGTGCACCGCCTTGTGCGCAAGCATCGGCGGCCGCGCGACATCGCCGATCGCGAAGATGTGGGCGACGTTCGTGCGCATCTGGCTGTCTACCGGAATGAAGCCGCGCGCGTCCACGGCGAGCCCCGCGCGCTCCGCGCCGATTCGGTCGCCGTTCGGCACGCGCCCGACCGAGACGAGAATCATGTCGTAGGTCGCCGGCTCCGCCGCCGTCGAAACTCACGCGCAACCCGTCCGCCGCCGGCTCGACCTTCACCGCTTGCGTCTTCAGCATCACGCGCTCGAAGCGGCGCGCATTGTGTCTTTGCCAGACGGCGACGAGGTCGCGGTCGGCGCCGGGCATGAGGCCGTCGAGCATCTCCACCACGTCGAGCCGCGCGCCGAGCGTCGAATACACCGAGCCCATTTCGAGCCCGATGATCCCGCCGCCGATGACGAGCATCCGCTTCGGGATCGCAGGAAGCTCGAGCGCTGCCGGTCGAGTCGACGATTCTCGGATCCTCGGGCAGGAACGGAAGCTTCGTCGCGCGCGAGCCCGCGGCGACGATCGCGCAGGCGAAGCGCACCGTCTTTGCGCCTTCCTGCGTTTCGACCCTTATGTGGTGGGGATCGGCGAACGCACCGACGCCCTGGAGCACCGTCACCTTGCGCATCTTCGCCATCGCGGCAAGGCCGGCGGTGAGGCGTCCGACCACCTTGTTCTTGAACGCGCGCAGTCGCACGAGGTCCACCTGCGGCTCGCCGAAGGCGATGCCGTGATCGGCGAGCGCGCGCGCGGCATCGATCACCGCCGCAACATGAAGCAGCGCCTTCGAGGGGATGCAGCCGACGTTGAGGCACACGCCGCCGAGCGTCGGATAGCGCTCGACGAGCACCGTCTTCATGCCGAGGTCGGCGGCGCGAAACGCCGCCGAGTAGCCGCCCGGCCCGGCGCCGAGCACGAGCAGGTCGCATTCGAGATCGGCCTTGCCGGCGAATGCGGTCGGCCCGCAGCGGGCGCGGGCGTGATGGCCGGAGGCCGAGGCTTGCTCGGTGCCCGACAGCCGCGACTGCGATGGCGCCTCTGTCGCCGCCGGAGCCGCCAGCCTCGGGCGAGGCCGCCGCCGGTTCGAGCTGCAGGATGAGCGAGCCCTGCGACACCTTGTCGCCCACTTTCACCGCGACCGAAGTCACCGTGCCCGCCTCGGGCGAGGGGACCTCCATCGTCGCCTTGTCGGACTCGAGCGTAATCAGCGACTGCTCTTTTGCGACCGTATCGCCCGGTTTCACGAGCACCTCGATCACCTCGACGTCCTTGAAGTCGCCGATGTCCGGCACCCTGATCTCGACGGGCATGGGTCCCCCTCGTTGGCGAATCGATGCGCGGCGCCGCGCAGCCGCTCAGAGCAACGTGCGGCGGATGTCGGAAGCACCGCGCAGAGAAACGCGGTGAAGCGCGCCGCCTGCGCGCCGTCGATGACGCGGTGGTCGTACGAAAGCGAGATGGGGAGCATCAGCCGCGGCGCGAACTCGGTTCCGTTCCAGACCGGGCGCATCGTCGCGCGCGAAACGCCGAGGATCGCGACCTCGGGCGGCGTTGCACGATCGGCGTAAACGCAGTGCCGCCGATCCCGCCGAGGCTCGAGATCGAGAACGTGCCGCCCTGCATGTCGCCCGGCTTGAGCTTCTTTTCGCGCGCGAGCTTCGAGATTTCGGCGAGCTCGCGCGCGAGTTCGAACACGCCCTTGCGGTCCGCGTCGCGCAGCACCGGCACGACGAGCCCGTCGGGCGTGTCGACCGCCACGCCGATGTGATAGTACTTTTTCAGCACCAGGTTCTCGCCCGAGCGATCGAGCGAGGCGTTGAACTCGGGAAATTCGCGTAGCGCCGGTGACGCTCGCCTTGATGAGGAAGGCAAGGAGCGTCAGCTTGAAGCCGCGCCGTTCGGTCTCCGCGGCGTTCGCGCGCCGGAACGCCTCGAGCTCGGTGATGTCGGCTTCGTCGTGCTGGGTGACGTGGGGGATCGTCACCCAGTTGCGGTGCAGGTTCGCGCCCGAGAGCCGCTTGATGCGCGACAGGGGCTTCGTCTCGACCGGCCCGAACTTCGCGAAATCCACTTCCGGCCAGGGCGGAAGATCCAGGCCGATCCCGCGCGCGCTCGGGGCGGGTGCCGCGGCCGCCTGCCCGGTGAGGATGCCTTTCACGAACGCCTGTACGTCGGCGTGCAGGATCCGACCCTTCGGGCCGGTGCCGCGCACCTTCGCGAGGTCCACGCCCAGCTCGCGCGCGAACTTGCGCACCGAGGGACTCGCGTGCGGTTTCGACTGCAACGCCTCGCTCGGCTCGCGCGGCACCGGCGCAGGCGGCCGAATCGCAGGCGGCGCCGTCCGGATCTCCTCGGCAGCCGCTTGCGCGGGCAAGGCGCGCGGCGCGTCCTGTGGTTCGGGCGCCGGCGCGGTCGCTTCCGGCTGCGTCCCGGCGTCCTCCAGCACGAGGATCGGCGAGCCCTCCGAGACCCTGTCCCCCACCTTCACCCGCAGCGACTTGACGACGCCCGCGGCAGGCGAAGGAATCTCCATCGTCGCCTTGTCGGACTCGAGCGTGATGAGCGACTGCTCCTTCGCCACCACGTCGCCGGGCTTCACAAGGACCTCGATGACTTCGACATCCTTGAAGTCGCCGATGTCCGGAACCCGGACTTCCGTCATACGGTGACCGGATCCGGCTTGTCGGGGTCGATGCCGTATTTGCGGATCGCCTCGGCGACGGTTTTCACCTGGACGTCGCCCGATTCCGCGAGCGCCTTGAGCGCCGCCACGGTCACGAAATAGCGGTCGACCTCGAAGAAGTGGCGCAGCTTCGCGCGCGTGTCCGAGCGGCCGAAGCCATCGGTTCCGAGCACCCGGTAGACGCGCCCGCGCGGAACGAACGCCCGGATCTGGTCGGCGAAGGTCTTGATGTAGTCGCTCGCGGCGACGACCGGTCCGGGGCGCTTTTCCAGGCAGCGCGTGACCCACGGAACGCGCGGCTCGGCCTCGCGGATGCAGGAGGTTCCAGCGATCGGCCGCGAGCCCGTCGCGCCGCAGCTCGGTGAAGCTGGTCGCGCTCCAGACGTCGGCGGCGACGCCCCAGTCGCTTTCCAAGAGCTGCGCCGCCGCTTCGACCTCGCGCAGTATCGTGCCGCTGCCGAGCAATTGCACGCGCAGCGCCGATTGCGCCCGCGATTCGCGCAGCAGGTACATACCCTTGAGGATCCCTTCCTCGGCGCCGGCCGGCATCGCCGGGTGCGCGTAGTTTTCGTTCATCAGGGTGATGTAGTAGAAGATGTCCTGCTGCTCGGCGATCATGCGCCGCAGCCCGTCCTGGATGATCACCGCGAGTTCGTAGGCGTAGGTCGGGTCGTAGGCGACGCAGTTCGGGATCACCGAGGCAAACACGTGCGAGTGGCCGTCCTGGTGCTGCAGCCCCTCGCCGTTCAGCGTCGTACGCCCGGCGGTGCCGCCCATCAGAAAGCCGCGCGCGCGCTGGTCGGCCGCCGCCCACGCGAGGTCGCCCACGCGCTGAAAACCGAACATCGAGTAGAAGATGTAGAACGGCACCATCGCGAGGTTGGAGTGGCTGTAGGAGGTCGCCGCCGCGATCCAGGAGGAGATCGCGCCCGCCTCGGTGATGCCCTCCTCCAGGATCTGCCCCGCCTTGTCCTCGCGGTAGTACATCACCTGGTCCCGGTCCACCGGAACGTACTTCTGGCCCTCGGAGGAGTAGATGCCGAGCTGGCGGAACATCCCTTCCATTCCGAAGGTACGCGCCTCGTCCGGCACGATCGGCACGATGCGCTTGCCGAGGTCCTTGTCGCGCACGAGCGTCGTCAGGATGCGAACGAACGCCATCGTGGTCGAGATCTCTCGCCCCTCGGTGCCCTTCAGCAGCGCATCGAACGCCGAAAGCGGCGGCACCGGCGGCACGCTGTCCGCCTTTCTGCGCCGCTGCGGCAGGAAGCCGCCGAGCGCGCGCCGGCGCTCGTGCAGGTACTTCATCTCGGGCGAATCCGGCGGCGGAACGTAGAAGGGCAGCTCCTCGAGCCGCTCGTCCGGGATCGGGATGCGGAAGCGGTCGCGCACCTCGCGGATCGTCGCGAGGTCGAGCTTCTTCAGCTGATGCGTCGGGTTCTTCGCCTGCCCCTGGCGCCCGAGCCCGTAGCCCTTGATCGTTTTTGCGAGGATCACCGTCGGCTGGCCCTTGTGCTTCACCGCCGCGGCGTAGGCGGCGTAGATCTTGTGCGGATCGTGGCCGCCGCGATTGAGCCGCCAGATGTCCTCGTCGGTCATGCGCGAAACCATCTCGAGCAACTTCGGGTGCTTGCCGAAGAAGTGCTTGCGCACGAACGCGCCGTCGTTCGCCTTGTAATTCTGGTACTCGCCGTCGACCGTCTCCTCCATCACGCGGCGCAGGATTCCCTCCGTGTCGCGCGCAAGGAGCGGATCCCAGTACGAGCCCCAGATGAGCTTGATCACGTTCCAGCCCGCGCCGCGAAAGTCGCCTTCGAGCTCCTGGATGATCTTGCCGTTGCCGCGCACCGGGCCGTCCAGCCGCTGCAGGTTGCAGTTGACGACGAAGATCAGGTTGTCGAGCTTTTCGCGCGCCGCAAGTCCGATCGCGCCCATCGCTTCCGGCTCGTCCATTTCGCCGTCGCCGCAGAACACCCAGACCTTGCGGTTTTCCGTGTAAGCGAGCCCGCGCGCCTGCAGGTACTTGAGGAAGCGCGCCATGTAGATACCCTGGATCGGCCCGAGGCCCATCGAGACGGTCGGAAACTGCCAGTAGTCGGGCATCAGCCAGGGGTGCGGATACGAGGACACGCCCTTGCCGTCCACCTCGCGGCGGAAATTGAGCAGCTGCGCTTCGGTGAAGCGGCCTTCGAGCAGCCCGCGCGCGTAGACGCCGGGCGCCGCGTGCCCCTGGAAATAGACGAGGTCGCCGCCGTGGCCCTCGTGCGGCGCATGCCAGAAGTGGTTCTGCCCGACGCCGAACAGCGTGCCGACCGAGGCGAAGGTGGCGATATGTCCGCCGAGCTCTTCGTCGTTCTTGTTCGCGCGCGCGACCATCACCATCGCGTTCCAGCGGCAGTAGGAGCGAATGCGCTCTTCGAGCGCCGCGTCGCCCGGCGAGCGTTCCTCCAGGTGCGGCGGAATCGTGTTGACGTACGGCGTGTAGGGCGAAAACGGAATGTAGACGCCCGAGGTGCGCGCCTTCTCGGTGAGCTTCTCGATGAGATAATGCGCGCGCTCCGGGCCTTCGCGCTCGATCACCGCCTCGAGCGCATCCAGCCACTCCTGGGTTTCGAGAACGTCGGGGTCGTTTGCGGCGGGCTGCTGCGGAACGGCGGACATGCGGACCTCCGGCTCGGAATCGCCCTCGGCGCGGAACGGCTGCGGACTCGTTTATAGTATGCCATGCCCGCGAAACTGATCGACGGCAAGGCCGTCGCGGCGCAGCTTCGCGCCTCGCTCGCGCCGCGCGTCGCGCGGCTCGCCGCGCGCGGAGTGCGGCCGGCGCTCGCGGCCGTGATCGTCGGCGACGATCCGGCCTCGCAGCTCTACGTGCGCAACAAGGTGCGCGCGTGCGCCGACACCGGCGTGCGCTCCGAAGTGCACGCGTTTCCCGCCGACGCCGGGGCGGCGGCGCTCGCCGACCGCATCGAACGGCTGAACGCCGACGAGCGCGTGCACGGCATCATCGTGCAGCTGCCGCTGCCGCCCGCGCTCGATGCGGCACGGCTGCTCGCGCTGATTTCGCCGGCGAAGGACGTCGACGGCTTTCACGCGCAGAACCTCGGGGCGCTCCTTCAGGGCCGACCGGGGTTCGTGCCGGGTACGCCGGCCGGGGTGTTGCGGCTGATCGAACACGCGGGTGTGCCGATCGCCGGGCGGCGCGCGGTGGTGATCGGCCGCTCGACGATCGTCGGCAAGCCGACCGCGCTGCTGCTCCTTCAGCGCGACGCGACCGTCACGCTGTGCCACTCGAAGACGCCGGATCTCGCGGCGCTCGCGCGCGAAGCCGACATCCTCGTCGTCGCCGCCGGACGCGCGAAACTCGTCGGACCGACGATGGTCAAACCCGGCGCCTGCGTGATCGACGTCGGCATCAACCGCGCAGCCGACGGAAAAGTCGTCGGCGACGTCGACTTCGACGCGGTGCGCGACGTCGCCGGCTGGCTCACGCCGGTGCCGGGCGGCGTCGGCCCGATGACCGTCGCGATGCTGATCGCCAATACCGTGGAGGCGGCGGAGCGAACCCTTGACTGAGGCGAACGAGAACCCGTTGCTCGATTTTTCCGGGCTGCCGCGTTTTGCGGACATCCGCCCGGCGCATGTCGCACCCGCGATCGCGCGGCTGCTCGCCGAGGCGCGCGAGGCGGTGCGCGCGGCCGAAGCCGCGCCGCCGACGTGGGACGCGTTCGTCGCCCCGCTCGAGGACGCGAACGAGCGGCTTGCGCGCGCCTGGGGGTGCGTTGCGCACCTGCACGCGGTGATGGACTCGCCCGCGATGCGCGAGGCGTACAACGCGAACTTGCCGAAGGTGACGCAGTACTGGACCGGACTCGGCCAGAACGAGCGGCTTTTCGCCAACTGGCGCGCGCTGCGCGCATCGCCCGAGTTCGCGCGCTTTCCGGCCGCGCGCCGCCGCGTGGTGGAAAACGCGCTGCGCGACTATCGGCTCGCCGGCGCGGAACTGGCGCCCGAGGCGAAGCGGCGCTTTGCGCAGATCCAGGAGGAGCTCGCGGCGCTCGCCGCGAGGTTCGCCGAGAACCTGCTCGATGCGACGAACGCTTTTGCGCTCTACGTCGAGGAAGAAGCGCGCCTTGCGGGCATCCCCGAGGACGTCCGCGAGGCGGCGCGCGAGGCGGCGCGAAAAGAGGGGCGCGCCGGCTGGAAATTCACGCTGCACATGCCTTCGTACCTGCCGGTGCTGCAGCACGCCGAAGACCGCGCGCTGCGCTACGAGATGTACCGCGCGAGCGCCACGCGCGCGTCCGAGTTCGGTCCGGCCGAGCGCGACAACACGCCGCTCATTGCGCGCATCCTCCAGTTGCGGCGCGAGGCGGCGCGGCTGCTCGGCTACGCGAACTACGCCGAGGTGTCGCTCGTGCCGAAGATGGCGAAGACGCCCGCGCAGGTGATCGCGTTCCTGCGCGATCTTGCGCGGCGCGCGCGCCCGTTCGCCGAGCGCGAGGCCGAGGAGCTGCGCGCGTTCGCGCGCGCGGAACTCGGTCTTGCCGACCTGCAAGCGTGGGACGTCGCGTTCGCGGCCGAAAAGCTGCGCGAGCGCCGCTACGCGTTCTCGGAGCAGGACGTGAAACAGTATTTCCCCGAGCCGAAGGTCCTCGAGGGCCTGTTTCGCGTCGCCGAGGCGGTGTTCGGCATCCGGATTCGACCGGCGCAAGCGCCGGTCTGGCACGAGGACGTGCGCTTTTACGAAATCCGCGACCGCGCGGGCGCGCTCGTCGGACAGTTCTACACCGACCTCTACGCGCGCGAGACGAAGCGCGGCGGCGCCTGGATGGACGAGGCGATCGCGCGCCGACGCCGGCGCGACGGCGCGATCCAGACGCCGGTCGCCTATCTCGCGTGCAACTTCGCGCGCCCGGTCGGCGCGAAACCGGCGCTCCTTTCGCACGAGGACGTGCTCACGCTGTTTCACGAGTTCGGCCACTGCCTGCATCATCTGCTCACGCGCGTCGAGGAGCTCGGGGTCTCGGGCCTTGCCGGCGTCGAGTGGGATGCGGTCGAGCTGCCGAGCCAGTTCATGGAGAACTTCGGCTGGGAGTGGGAGGTGCTGCGCGAAATGAGCGCGCACGTCGAGACGGGCGAGCCGCTGCCGCGCGCGCTCTTTGACCGCATGCGCGCCGCGAAGAACTTCCAGGCGGGCCTGGCGATGCTGCGGCAGGTGGAATACGCGCTGTTCGACATGCGCGTTCACGCCGAGTACGCGCCCGAGGCCGACCCCGACGGCACCGGCGTGCAACGATTGCTCGATGAGGTGCGGCGCGAGGTGGCGGTGCTCGTGCCGCCGCCCTGGAACCGGTTCCAGACGAGCTTTTCGCACGTCTTCGCCGGCGGCTACGCCGCGGGCTATTACAGCTACAAGTGGGCGGAAGTGCTCTCGTCCGACGCCTTCGGGGTGTTCGAAGAGCGCGGCGCGCTCGATGCGGAGGCGGGGGCGCGCTTTCGCGACGAGATCCTCGCGGTCGGCGGCTCGCGGCCGGCGGCCGAGTCGTTTCGCGCGTTCCGCGGCCGCGACCCGGACATCGAGGCGCTCTTTCGACGCAGCGGTATGATCGCCGCATGAGGCAGAGGGTCATCCTCGCTTTGCTCCTCGTCGCGCCGGCGCTCGCCGCGGCGCAGCCCTATCGCTGGACGGACGAAAAGGGCGTCGTGCGCTACGGCGACACCCCGCCGCCGAAAGCGCGCAACGTGCAGAAGCTCCCCGCCGCGCCGCGCGCGGCGGGCGAACCGCAGCCGCCGTTCGAGCTCGCGCGGCTTCAGCGCGACTACCCGGTCAAGCTCTACACGTCGCCGACCTGCAAGGAGCCGTGCGAGCTCGCGCGCGAAGCGCTCAACCGGCGCGGCGTGCCCTTCAGCGAGGTGCAAGTCTGGAATCCGGAGACGAACGAGGAGTTGAAGCGCGTCTCGGGGGCGAACGACGTGCCGGTGCTCGTCGTCGGGCGCTCGGTGCAGCGCGGCTTCGAGCAGGGCGCGTTCGATTTGCTGCTCGACAGCGCGGGCTATCCGAAGGCGGGGGTGCTGCCGCCCGGTCGGCAGAAGGCGCCGCCGCCGCCCGAGGGCTACGTGCCGCCGCACGAGCGCGAGGGGGCAAAGCCCCTCGAGCCGGAACCGGCGCAGCCGCCGGCGCCGCGCGGCCGCTACGATCCGAGCGGGCTCGCGGGCCCGGCGCCCAAACCGGGCCGGTACGTCCTTCCCGGTCAGTCGCCGTAGCGCGCGTCGCGACTTGAAGCTTGCGACGTGGAACGTCAACTCGCTGCGGCTTCGTCTGCCGCAGCTTCGCGAGTGGCTTGGGCGCGCCGGCGTCGATGTCGCGTGCCTTCAGGAGACCAAGCTCGAAGACGCGCAGTTTCCGGCCGGCGAGCTCGCGGCCGCGGGGTATTCGGCCGCGTTCTCCGGGCAGCGCGCCTATAACGGCGTGGCGATCCTCGCGCGCGCTCCGCTGCGCGACGTCGCGTTCGGCCTGCCCGGCTTCGCCGACGAGCAAAAGCGCGTCGTCGCCGCCACCGTCGAAGACGTGCGCGTCGTGTGCGTTTACTGCCCGAACGGGCAGGCGGTCGGCTCCGACAAGTACGCCTACAAGCTCGCGTGGTTCGCGGCGCTGCGCGACTGGCTCGCCGCCGAGCTCGCACGCCACCCGCAGCTCGTCGTCGCAGGCGACTTCAACGTCGCGCCCGAGGACCGCGACGTGCACGACCCGAAGGCATGGGAAGGCGAGGTGCTCGTCTCCGCGCCGGAGCGCGAGGCGTTCCGCGCGCTTCTCGCGCTCGGGCTCGAAGACGCCTTCCGGCTCTTTCCCCAGCCCGAGCAGAGCTTCACCTGGTGGGACTACCGCGCAGGCGCCTTCCGCAGGAACGCCGGCCTTCGTATCGACCACATCCTGCTCTCCGGCGCCGCTCGCGCGGCGCTGCCGCGGCTGCGCGATCGAGCGGGCGCTGCGTGCGCTCGAGCGCCCGTCTGACCACGCGGCCGTCGTCTGCGAGATCGGGTAGGCGCGAGCGCCGCGCGGAAGCGTTCCGCCCGGCTTGAAATCCGCCTGTCGCAGGCGGATGATCGGTGTTGCATGGAACGCGCGACCGAGGAGGCGGGCATCGGCTTTCGCCGCTGGTACGAACGGCAGCTCATCGAGGGCCACGCCTGGTTCGTCACCTGCGTGCTGTGCCTGATCGCCGCCTTCGCGTGTCTCGAACAGATGACCGCGAGCGCACCGCTCGCGCGCCTGCTCGTGCTCGGCGTGCTCGTCTTCGCCGCCGGAGCGCTCGCGCTCTACGGCGCGCGTCGCTACCGCGCGATCATGACCGAGGCCGAGCGCCTCGCCGACCGCTCGGTCTGCGAGGCGTGCAACGGCTACGGGCACTTCCGCGTGCCGCGCCTTGCGGCGGGCGCGCCGTTCGAAGCGCATTGCCGCTGCGGCAACCGCTGGCGAATCGAATGACTCAGTCGATCAGCTCGTAGGCCGGAAGCGTCAGGAACTCGACGTACTCGCCCGCGGTGAGACGGTCGAAGAGCTTCGCCGCCTCTTCGTACCTGCCCGCCTTCCAGCTCTCCTCGCCGACGTAGGCGCGCACCTTGGAAAGCTCCTCGGCAAGGAGGCTGCGGAAAAGCTCGACCGTCACCTTGCGCCCGTCCTCGAGCACCCCTTTCGGCGAGCGGATCCACTGCCAGATCTGCGAGCGCGAGATCTCGGCGGTCGCCGCATCCTCCATCAGGTTGAACACCGGCACGCAGCCGTTTCCGGCGAGCCACGCCCCGAGGTACTGGATGCCGACCGAGATGTTGTTGCGAAGGCCCGCCTCGGTGATCGGCCGCTCGGGCCGGAAGTCGAGGAGGTCCCGAGCGCTCACGTTCACGTCCGGGCGCTGCCGGGAATACTGGTTCGGCTGCGGCATGTGCTCGTCGAATACCGCTTTTGCGACCGGCACGAGCCCCGGATGCGCGACCCAGGTGCCGTCGCAGCCGTCGGTCACCTCGCGCAGCTTGTCCTGCCGGACTTTTTCGAGCGCCGCCGCGTTCGCCGCCGGATCGTTCTTGATCGGGATCTGCGCGGCCATGCCGCCCATCGCCGGAGCGTTGCGCCGGTGACAGGTCTTCACGAGCAGCAGCGCGTAGGCGCGCATGAAGGGCGCGGTCATCGTCACCTCGGCGCGATCGGCGAGGCAGAACTCGGGGTTCGCGCGGAACTTCTTGATGCACGAGAAGATGTAGTCCCAGCGGCCGATGTTGAGGCCCGCCGAGTGTTCGCGCAGCTCCCAGAGGATCTCGTCCATCTCGAAGGCGGCGAGCACCGTCTCGATGAGCGAGGTCGCCTTGATCGTGCCGCGCGCGATGCCCAGTTCGTCCTGCGCGGCGCAGAAGATCTCGTTCCACAGCCGCGCCTCCAGATGCGATTCCATCTTGGGCAGGTAGAAATACGGCCCGGTGCCGCGCGCGAGCAGCTCTTTCGCGTTGTGGAAAAAATAGAGCGCGAAATCGAAGATCGCCCCCGAGACCGGCTCGCCGTCGACGAGCACGTGCTTTTCGACCAGATGCCAGCCGCGCGGCCGCACGATCAGAACCGCGGTCTTGTCGTTCAGCCGGTAGCGCTTGCCGCCCTGCTCGAAGGTGATCGTGCGCCTGACCGCATCGCGCAGGTTGATCTGCCCCTGGACCATGTTCGCCCAGGTCGGACAGTTCGCGTCCTCGAAGTCGGCCATGAAGGTCGAGGCGCCGGAGTTGAGCGCGTTGATCACCATCTTGCGGTCGGTCGGACCGGTGATCTCGACGCGCCGATCGAGGAGATCGTGCGGCTGCGGCGCGATCGTCCAGTCCGACTCGCGTATCTGGCGCGTCTGCGGCAGAAAATCGGGCAGCTTTCCGGCGTCGAACTCGCGCTGGCGCGCCTCGCGCGCAGCGAGCAGCTCGCGGCGCCGCGGCTCGAAGCGCCGGTGCAGCGCCGCGACGAACGCCATCGCCTGCGGGGTGAGGATCTGCGCGTACTCGGGCGTCATCGCGCCCCTGATGGAAACGCCTTGCGGCAGAGGATCGGATCGTTGCACGAGGATTCGCCAGGTCAGGAAAAAGTGGGGATTCTAGGAACGGGCATTTCGCACCGCAATATGAAATGTTGCTGCGCCGCTAGATTGCGTGTATGGCCGGCCTGCGGTAGCCTTCATTTTCACATTATGGAGCACGTTGCCACATGATGAAAAGACCCCTCGAGCTCCTCGTCCTCGGCGCTTCGTACGGGTCCCTCCTCGCGACCAAGGTGCTCCTTGCCGGACACAACGTTCGGCTCGTCTGCCTGCCGGCCGAGGCCGAACTCTTCAACCGCGAGGGTGCGCGCGTGCGCATGCCGGTGAAAGGCCGGGAAGGCTTGGTCGAGGTGCTTTCGCGCGCGCTGCCCGGCAGGCTCACCGCGGGCGGGCCCTCGCAGGCCGACCCCGCGGCCTTCGACCTCGTCGTGCTCGCGATGCAGGAGCCGCAGTACCGCGCCGGCGACGTGCGCGAGCTGCTCGCCGCGATCGCGCGCGCTCGCGTGCCGTGCCTGTCGATCATGAACATGCCGCCGCTGCCGTACCTTGCGCGCATCCCGGCGGTGCCGCTCGCGGCCGTGCGCGGCTGCTACACCGACGCCTCGGTTTGGGACGGTTTCGATCCGCAGCTCATGACGCTGTGCAGCCCCGACCCGCAGGCCTTCCGTCCGCCCGAGGAACCGCTCAACGTGCTCCAGGTGCGCCTTGCGACGAACTTCAAGGCGGCGCGCTTCCCGTCGGAAGCGCACACCGCGATCCTGCGGCGGCTGGAAGCCGACATCGAGGCGGCGCGCTTCGACCTCGGCGGCGAGCGCGTCGAACTGCCGGTCAAGCTGAAGGTGTACGAGTCGGTGTTCGTGCCGCTCGCCAAGTGGGCGATGCTGATCGCCGGCAACTATCGCTGCATCACGCGCGAAGGGCCGCGCTCGATCCGCGACGCGGTGCACGGCGACCCGGGCGCCGCGCGCGAGGCCTACGAGTGGGTGATGCGCCTGTGCATCGCCCTCGGCGCGGACGAAAAGGACCTGGTTCCGTTCGAAAAATACGCCGCGGCGGCGCAAAGCCTCGTCGCACCGTCCTCGGCTGCGCGCGCCCTCTACGGCGGCGCGCCCGACATCGAGCGCGTCGACCGGCTGGTGCAGACGCTCGGCGCGGCGATCGGCATGCGCCTTGCCGCGCTCGACGAAATCGTCGCGCTGGTCGACGCAAAGCTCGCCGACAACCGCGCCGCGCGCGCGCAGCGCGCCTCGGCCTAGCGCGCCGCTACGGTTCCTCGTCGCCCGGGGCGCGGATGCCGAGCTCGTGGATCTTGCGCGTGATCGTGTTTCGCCCGATGCCGAGCAGGCCCGCCGCCTCGATGCGCCGGCCGCCGGTGCGCGCGAGCGCCCGTTCGATCAGCGTGCGCTCGAATTCGCGCGCGAGCGCCTGAAGGACCGCCGTCTCGCCGCGCGCAAAGCGCCGCTCGACCTCGCGCTCGAGCGCCGCGAGCCAGTCGGTCGCGGCGGCCGACGGCGCAGCGGCGGCGCCCTCGACGAACTCCGGCGGCAGGTCGCCCGCGCCGACCACCTGTCCGGGCGCCATCACCGTCAGCCAGCGGCACAGGTTCTCGAGCTGGCGCACGTTACCCGGGAAATCGTGCCGCACGATGCAGGCGAGCGCCTCCTCCGAGAGCCGCTTCGGCTCGACGCCGAGCTCGCGCGCGCTGCGCGCAAGGAAATGCCGCGCAAGGAGCGGGATGTCCTCGCGCCGCTCTCTGAGCGCCGGCAGCCGGATGCGGATGACGTTCAGCCGATGGTACAGGTCCTCGCGAAACAGCCCTTCGCGCACGCGCGCTTCCAGGTTGTGGTGCGTCGCGGCGATCACGCGTACGTTCGCCTTGAGCTGCTGGTGGCCGCCGACGCGGTAGAACGTCCCGTCGGCGAGCACGCGCAGAAGCCGCGTCTGCAGCTCCGGCGGCATGTCGCCGATCTCGTCGAGAAAGAGCGTGCCGCCCTCGGCCTGCTCGAAGCGGCCGCGCCGCGTCGCGAGCGCCCCGGTGAACGAGCCGCGCTCGTGGCCGAAGAGCTCGGATTCCAGCAGGTCCTTCGGCATCGCCGCGGTGTTGATCGCGATGAAGGGCCGTTCGGCGCGCGTGCTGTGCCGGTGCAGCGCGCGCGCGACCAGCTCCTTGCCGGTGCCGGATTCGCCGGTGAGGAGCACCGTCGCGCTCGATTGCGAAAGGCGGCCGATCGCGCGGAATACCTCCTGCATCGCGGGCGCCTGCCCGAGGATCTCCGGCTCGCCGCCCACGCTCTCCAGCGCCTCCTGTTCGCGCTGGCTCTCGTCGAGCGCGCGCCGGATCAGATCGACCGCCTTGTCGACGTCGAAGGGCTTCGGCAGGTACTCGAACGCGCCGCCCTGGAACGCCGCCACCGCCGACTCGAGGTCCGAGTACGCGGTCATCACGATCACCGGCACGCCCGGATGGCGCGCCTTCACCGCCTGCATCAGCTCCAGTCCGGAGGTGCCGGGCATGCGGATGTCGGACACGAGCACCTGGGGCGGCTCGCGCTCGAGCGCCTCGATCGCCTCGCGCGCGGAGCCGTACGACGCGTACGGAATGCCCTCCCGGCTGAGCGCCTTTTCGAACACCCAGCGGATCGAGCGGTCGTCGTCGACGATCCAGACCGGTCTCACGCGAGCGGCAGCAGCACCGTAAACACCGTGCGTCCGGGGCGGCTCGCGAACTCCACCGTGCCGCCGTGGTTCTGCACGTACGTCTGGACCAGGGACAGCCCGAGCCCGGTGCCCCCTTCGCGGCCCGAGACGAGCGGCGTGAACACGCGCTCGCGCATCTCCTCGGGAATCCCCGGTCCGTCGTCCACGACTTGCAATTCCAGTGCCAGGCGGTGCAGGCGGCGGAAGAGGGTCACTTGGCGCGCGACGCGCGTGCGCAGGGCAATGGTGCCGCCGCGCCGGGCGTTCGCCGCCGAAACGAGCGCCTGCGCGGCGTTACGAACGAGGTTGAGCACCGCCTGAAGGAGCTGCTCGCGGTCGCCGGTCAGCTCCGGAAGGCTCGGGTCGTAATCGCGCTCGATCGCGACCGAACCGGGAAACTCGGCGAGCACGAGCGCCCGCACGCGCTCGAGCACCTCGTGGATGTTGACCGGCGCAAGGCGCGCGGTGCGCTGCGGCACGAGCAGCCGGTCGAGGAGCGCCTGCAACCGGTCGGCCTCGCTGATGATGACGCGGGTGTACTCGCGCAGCTCCGGCCGCTCGAGCTCGCGCTCGAGAAGCTGCGCCGAGCCGCGCAGTCCCCCGAGCGGATTGCGGATCTCGTGCGCGAGGTTGCGCAGCAGCTCGCGCGCCGCCTCGCGCCGGTCGAGCCATCGCGCCTCGCGCTCGAGCCGCAACCGCTCCTCGATCGGGCGCAGCTCGACGAGCAGCGGAAGTCCCGGGAGGTCGATGCGCGCGACCACGCACGAGAGCGCCTGCGGCGGGCGCGGCGGCCGCGCAAGGTGCACCTGCCGCGCGCGCCAGTCCCAGTGCGCCGCGCTCGCCTCGGCGAGCATGGTTTCCAGTTCCGCGCCCTCGTCGAACAGGCTCGCGAGCGCCTGCCCGACCAGGCTGCGCGCGCCTGCGCCGAGCAGGTTCTCGGCGGCCGGGTTCGCGTAGCGCACGACGAACGCGTCGTCGAGCACCACCACCCCGGTGGCGAGCAGTTCCAGCCCGGCAAACGAGGCGGCCATCGGCCCGCGGGGCGCGCGCGCCGCTAGCGGTACAGGTTCGCCAGCTCGCGCTTGAGTGCCTCGATGTTCTTCTCGTGCACCTCGACCGCGTCCCGGTACGGCTTCAGCCGCTCGAGCACCCGCGCGTAGTTCTTCTCGTCGCCGGTCCGGATCGCTTCCTGCTCGGCGAGCCGGCGTTTCGCCTCCTCCAACATCTGCTGTTCCTGCTGCAGCTCGCGCTCGAGGATCTCGCGCTGCTTGGCTCTCGCCGTCGCGCGGTCGGCAGGCGACTCCTTCGGAAATCCGGCGGAAGCCGCCGGTTTCGCCGCCGGCTTCGGCGCCGGGAGCGCCGGCACCACCGTCACTCGTTGCTGGTGCACGATGCGGCACTCGCGGCCGATCGTATCGGCTTGCTGGTTGGTGAGGATGGTCCGCCCGTCCTTGTCCTTGCAGTTCCACAGCGTTTCCACCTGCTGCTGCTGGGCGCGCGCCGGCGACGCCAGGAGCGCGAACGCAAGAGCGAGGAACGGTAGCGTGGTCACCGGAGGCCGCCTGAGCAAGCCTCCGTAAGTCTATGCTACGGCTCAGTCTTCCGGCAAACAGGGCTCGAGGCGCGGGGCGGGTCGCCCCGCCCTGCGCCCTCCGCGCCTTGCGCGCGCAACGCGCTACAGGCTGTAGTACATGTCGAACTCGACCGGATGCGTGGTCATCCGGAAGCGCGTGAGCTCCTCTTCCTTCAGCGCGATGTAGGACTCGAGGAAGTCCTCGTCGAACACCCCGCCCTTGGTGAGGAACGCATGGTCCTCGCGCAGGCTGGCGAGCGCCTCTTCGAGCGACGCGCACACGCGCGGCACCTTCGCCGCCTCCTCCGGCGGCAGGTGGTACATGTCCTTGTCGATCGGATCGCCCGGATGGATCTTGTTCTGCACGCCGTCGAGCCCCGCCATCAGCATCGCCGCGAACGCGAGATACGGGTTCGCGGTCGGATCCGGGAAGCGCACCTCGACGCGCCGCGCCTTGGGGCTCGCGACGTACGGGATGCGGCAGGCGGCCGAGCGGTTGCGCGCCGAATACGCGAGGTTGATCGGCGCCTCGAACCCCGGTACCAGACGCTTGTAGGAGTTCGTGCCGGGATTGGTGATCGCGTTGAGCGCCTTTGCGTGCTTGATGATGCCGCCGATGTAGTAGAGCGCAAACTCCGAGAGCCCCGAGTAGAGGTTGCCGGCGAAGAGGTTGTTGCCCCCCTTCCACACCGACTGGTGCACGTGCATGCCCGAGCCGTTGTCGCCGACGATCGGCTTCGGCATGAAGGTCGCGGTCTTGCCGTACGAGGCGGCCACGTTCCAGACCGTGTACTTCAGAATCTGCATCCAGTCGGCGCGCTGAACGAGCGGCGCAAAGCGCGTGCCCACCTCGTTCTGGCCGGCGGCGGCCACTTCGTGATGATGCACCTCGCAGTCGACGCCCTGCTTCTCCAGCGCGAGCGCGATCGCGTTGCGGATGTCGAGCATCGTATCGGTCGGCGGAACCGGAAAATAGCCGCCTTTCACCGGGGCGCGGTGACCCATGTTGCCCGATTCGTACTCGATTCCGGAGGACCACGGCGCTTCCTCGGACTTGATCTTCACGAAGCACCCGGACATGTCCACGTTCCAGGTGACGCTGTCGAAGATGAAGAATTCGGGTTCGGGACCGAAGTAGGCGACGTCGCCGAGGCCGGTCGACTTGAGATAGGCCTCAGCGCGCTTGGCAATCCCCCGCGGACAGCGGTTGTAGGGCTTGCCGTCGGCCGGCTCGATCACGTCGCAGGTGATGTTGAGCATCGGCTCGTCGCTGAAGGGGTCCATGCGCGCCGTCGTCGGATCGGGCATGAGCAGCATGTCGGAGGCCTGAATGCCCTTCCATCCGGCGATCGACGAGCCGTCGAACGCGTGGCCGTGCTCGAACTTGTCCTTCGTGAAATAGCGCGCCGGCACGGTGACGTGCTGCTCTTTTCCGCGCGTGTCGGTGAAGCGCAGATCGACGAACTTGACTTCCTTGTCCTTGATCAACTTGAAAACGTCATCGGGCGTCATCGCCATTCGCAATCTCCTGAACGGGTGAACAGACGGGCTGAACGACCAGCCCGGGCCTGCGACTTTCCAGCAGGATCCGTACCATGCCCCATCTCGGTACCGATTTCCTCTGAGAGCGATCAGGTTGGTGCAATTCTAGACGCAGTTGGTGCACCACGTTGGTGCAATCTTCGATCTTCTGCACTGTCGTAGGGCATGAAGCGCGACCCTATAATGCCGCGATGGAAGAGATCCGCAGGAAAGCGAGAGAGCGCGCCGTCCAACTGAATCTGCCTTACGCCGGGGCGCTGTCGCCTGCCGAAGCCTACGCCCTGATGCGGGCCGGGGCGGTGCTCGTCGACGTGAGGACCAAGCCGGAGCTCGAATTCGTGGGCTCGATCCCCGGCGCGGTCTGCATCGAGTGGAACTTCTATCCTCAGGGGCGCAATCCGCGATTTCTCGAAGAGCTGAGCGAGAAGGTGCCGAAGGACAGACCGGTGATGTTCCTGTGCCGCTCCGGCGGCCGGTCGCATCAGGCGGCGATCGCAGCGACACAGGCCGGCTGGCGCGAGGCGTACAACGTGCTCGAAGGCTTCGAAGGCGACAAGGACGGCGAAGGACACCGCGGCACGCTGGGCGGCTGGCGCAAGGCGGGCCTTCCCTGGGTTCAGAGCTAGCGCGGCGATTCGGCCTTACGGCGGGCTCCATCGCACCCAGCCCGTTTGCGCGGTCACGAGCACCACGGCGCCGAAGACGATGCGGTACCAGGCAAACGGCCTGAAGTCGTGCGCTGCGACGTAGCGCAGTAGCCAGCGGATCACGAGCATCGCCGAGACGAACGCCGCGCAAAGACCCGTCGCGAACACCGGCAGATCGGCCGCCGAAAAAAGCGTCCGATTCGACCACAGATCCCACGCGCCGGCCGCGACCAGCGTCGGCACCGCGAGAAAGAACGAGAATTCGGTCGCCGCGCGGCGCGAAAGACCGAAGAGCATGCCGCCGATGATGGTCGCGCCTGCGCGCGAAACCCCCGGCACGAGGGCAAAGCACTGCGCAAGACCGACCTTCAGCGCGTCGGTCGCGCGCATCGCGTCCACGCTCGCGACACGCGGCGGCGCATGCCCGCGGCGCTCGACCCAGAGGATGACGAGCCCGCCTGCGACGAACGCGCAGGCGACCGCCGCCGGCGCAAAGAGGTGCGCCTTGATCGCCGCACCGAAGACGGCGCCGAGCGCCGCCGCAGGCAGGAACGCGATCGCGAGGTTGCGCCACAGAACGGGATCGACGCGCAAAAACCGCGCGCGGTACTCCCACAGCACCGCGAGCATCGCGCCGCTCTGGATCGCGACGTGAAAAACCTTGCCGCGCTCGCCGTTCACGCCGAGCAGGTCGCCGGCGAGGATGAGGTGTCCGGTGCTCGAAATCGGCAGGAACTCGGTGAGCCCTTCGACGATTCCGAGGACGAGCGCGTCGATCAGCGAGAGCTCGCGCATGCCGGGCGATGGTATCAGCCAGCGCCGTGCTCGCCGATGAAACGCCGGATCTCGGGCCAGAAGAGCGGGTGCGCGTCCGTGCTGTTGTGCCCGGCGCCGATCAGGCGCACGCGGCGCACCGGCCCGCCCCAGGCGGCGAGCAAGCGCTCGGCGTGCGCGGTCGGGATCACTTCGTCGCGCTCGGCAAGGAGCGCAAGCACCGGCTGCGCGATGCGGGGCGCGAGCGCGATCGAGTCGAACCGGTGCCGCAGCAGCCAATCCACCGGAAGCCAGGGGTAATAGCGCTTCGCGACCTCCGCGAGGCTGTCGAAGGGGGCGACGAGCACGAGCGCGCGCACCGGTCTTTGCGCGGCGAGCGCGACCGCGACGCCGCTTCCGAGGCTGCGGCCGAAGGCGAAGATCCGATGGCGATCGACCCCCGGCAGCCGCGCGGCGTGGTCGTAGAGCCGGATCGCGTCGGCGACGAGCGCTTTTTCCGACGGCCTTCCGGTGCTCGCGCCGTAGCCGCGGTAGTCGGCAAGGAGCCAGCCGACGCCGGGTGTTTCGCCGCGCCGCGGATCGCCGATCCGCTCGAGCATCCACGACACCTCTTCGGCGTTACCGCCGAAGTAGAGGACGAGGGGGCCGTCTGCGCGCACGCGCCAGGCGTGCAGCCGCTCGCCCTCGGGCGTGGAAAGCAGAACGTCCTCCACCGCCGGAAAGCGCTCGAGCAGCTCGGCGTGCCGCGCCTGCGGGATCGGCTGGCGGTGGAAGATGAGCGCGTCCTGCGCAAGGTACAGGACGAGCGGCAGACAGATTGCGACCGCGAGCGCCACCTTCGCGAGCGAGACCGCGAGGCTCTCGCCCGCCACCGCGCGCGCTAGCCCTTGCGGTAAAGCTCGCCGCCCTGCGCGACGAACTCGAGCGCTTTTTCCCGCATGCCGCGCTCGAGCGCCTCCTCCTCGCTCAGCCCGCGACGCTGCGCGTACTCGCGTACTTCCTGCGTGATCTTCATCGCGCAGAAGTGCGGCCCGCACATCGAGCAGAAGTGCGCAAGTTTCGCCCCCTCCTGCGGCAGCGTCTCGTCGTGGTACTCGCGCGCGGTGTCGGGGTCGAGCCCCAGGTTGAACTGGTCGTTCCAGCGGAACTCGAAGCGCGCCTTGGAAAGCGCGTTGTCGCGAAGCTGCGCCGCCGGGTGGCCCTTGGCGAGGTCGGCGGCGTGCGCGGCGATCTTGTAGGCGATGATGCCGTCCTTCACGTCCTTCTTGTTCGGCAGCCCGAGGTGCTCCTTCGGCGTGACGTAGCAGAGCATCGCGGTGCCGAACCAGCCGATCATCGCCGCGCCGATCGCGCTCGCGATGTGGTCGTACCCCGGCGCGACGTCGGTCGTGAGCGGCCCGAGGGTGTAGAACGGCGCCTCGTGGCACTCGGCGAGCTGCAGTTCCATGTTCTCGCGGATGAGCTGCATCGGCACGTGCCCCGGGCCCTCGATCATCACCTGGCAGTCGTGGCGCCAGGCGATTCTCGTCAGCTCCCCGAGCGTGCGCAGCTCCGCGAGTTGCGCCTCGTCGTTCGCATCGTGGATCGAGCCCGGACGCAGGCCGTCGCCGAGCGAGAACGCGACGTCGTAGGCGCGCATGATCTCGCAGATCTCCTCGAAGTGCGTGTAGAGGAAGTTCTCCTTGTGGTGCGCGAGGCACCACTTGGCGATGATCGAGCCGCCGCGCGACACGATTCCGGTGAGGCGGCGCGCGGTGAGCGGGATGTAGGCGAGCCGCACGCCGGCGTGGATCGTGAAGTAGTCGACGCCCTGCTCGGCCTGCTCGATCAGCGTGTCGCGGAAGATCTCCCAGGTGAGCTCCTCGGCCTTGCCGCCGACCTTCTCGAGCGCCTGGTAGATCGGTACGGTGCCGACCGGCACCGGCGAATTGCGGATGATCCACTCGCGGGTCTCGTGGATGTGCTTGCCGGTGGAAAGGTCCATCACGGTATCGGCGCCCCAGCGGATCGCCCAGGTCATTTTTTCCACCTCCTCGCCGATCGAGGACGTGACCGCCGAATTGCCGAGGTTGCAGTTGATCTTCACCCGGAAGTTGCGCCCGATCGCCATCGGCTCGGACTCCGGGTGGTTGATGTTCGCCGGGATGATCGCCCGGCCGCGCGCGACCTCGTCGCGCACGAACTCGGGCGTGATCACCGGCGGAATCGTCGCACCGAACGCTTCGCCCCGGTGGCGACGCGAAAGCAGCTCGCGCTGCGTCGGCGACAGCGACGCGAGGTACTCCTCGCGCCGGCAGTTTTCGCGGATCGCGACGAATTCCATCTCCGGGGTGACGATGCCGCGCCGCGCGTAGTGCATCTGCGTCACGCACGCGCCCGGTTTTGCGCGCCGCGGCCGGCGCGGGTGCTCGAAGCGCAGTCCGGCGAGGCGCGGATCGGCGAGACGCCGACGCCCGTACTCGGAGCTCGGGCCCTCGAGCAGCCTCGGTGTCGCCGCGCTCCTCGATCCAGCGCTCGCGAAGCGGCGGCAACCCGCGGCGGATGTCGATGCGCACCGCCGGATCGGTGTAGGGGCCCGAGGTGTCGTAGACCGTGAAGGGCGGGTTTTTCTCCGCGCCGGCGGCCGCGCGCGTGTCGCTTTGCGCGATCTCGCGCATCGGCACGCGGATGTCCGGGCGCGAGCCGGTGACGTAGATCTTGCGCGAGCCCGGAAGCGGCGCGATCGCCGCTTCGTCCACCCGCGCGGTGGCGGCGAGAAACTTGGGATTGGCGCTCATGCTCTTCTCCGACGCTTCGCGGGACCCTGCCTCGGAGAAGGCGGCGCTCGCGGCACCACGCTTCCCTACGGCGGCATTACCCGCATCAGGTTCCGAGGGTATCTCTCACCCGCCCGCGCGTTCACGCCGCGCAGACAGGACCCCTGCGTGTATCCGCGAAACTACTGCATGCCCGATGCGCGCGCAAGCCCGAAGGCGCGGCGCTTGCTACCATTGCGCCGCCTATTCCCCTGGTCGCTGCATGCCCTTTTCCCGCCGCCTCGCGCTTGCGCTTTTGCTCGCGTTCGTGCAGACCGGCGCGCTCGCGAGAAGAACCTCGCGCCGCCGCCCGAGCCGCCGCGCCGCACGGGCGAAGTCGCCACACGCACGCTCGCCGAAGCCGCGATCCATCCCGAGCGCGAAGCCGCCGCGCAGGCGGTCGCGCTCAACGAATCGCGCATCGCCGCCGAGATCGCCGCGCGCATCGAGGCGCTGCCGGTCGAGCCGGGCGAGCGCATCGCGCGCGGCGCGGTGATCGCGCGGCTCGACTGCCGCGACCACGAGCTCGCCGCCGCGCGCGCGCGCGCCGCCCTCGAAGCGCGCGCGCGCGCATCGCCCTCGCCGAGCAGCAACACGCGCGCGCGCGCGAACTCGCCGCGCGCGGGTTTTTCTCGGCGGAGGCGCTCGCTGCGCGCGCGACCGAGCTCGAGGTGCTGCGCGCCGAGGGCGAGCAGGCGAAAGTGCAACTGGCCGCCGCCGAGCGCAGCGTCGAAAAATGCGTCGTGCGCGCCCCGTTCGCCGCGATCGTGCGCGAGCGGCTCGCGAGCGTCGGCGAGCTCGCCTCGCCCGGCACGCCGCTCGTCGCGCTCGCCGGCGCCGACCGTATCGAGGTGAGCGCGCAGGTGCAGCTTGCGCACGCCGAGTCGCTGCGCCGCGCGCGCGCGGTGCACTTCGAGGGCGACGGCGGGGTGCGCGAGCTGAGGCTCGTTCGCATCTCGCCGGCGATCGAGCCGCGCGCGCGCACGGTCGAGGCGCGGCTCGCGTTCGTCGGCGCGCCGGCCGCCCCCGGCGCCGCCGGGCGCATCCGCTGGCGCGAGCCGGAACCGCACCTGCCGGCCGAACTCCTCGTTCGCCGCGGCGGCGCGCTCGGCGTGTTCGTCGACGAGGACGGGGTGGCGCGCTTTCGCGCGCTCGAAGGCGCGCTGGAAGGCCGCCCGGCGCGCGCGACGGGGCTTGCGCCGAACGCGCGCCTGGTGGTCGGCGGCCACCTCGACCTCGAAGACGGCCAGAAGCTGCGGTGAGGCTGCTCGAGCGGCTGCTGCGCAACCACCCGCTCGCCAACATCCTGTTTGTCGTGGTGCTGGCGCTCGGGGCGCTCGCCTATGCCCGCATGCCGCGCGAGCAGGACCCGGAGATCAACTTCAACTGGGTCAACATCACGACGCTGCTGCCCGGCGCCGCCGCCGAGGACGTCGAGCGGCGCGTCACGCAGCCGCTCGAGGACGCGATCAAGAACGTGCCCGACGTGCGCTTCGTTCTCTCGAGCAGCCGCGAGAACGTCTCCTCGATCCTCGTGCGGTTTCGCGGAGCTGGACGCGCGCGTATTCGACAAGCGCGTGAACGACCTGCGGCGCGAGATCCAGAACAAGGCGCTCGACGAGCTGCCGCCGGAGGCCAAAGAGCCGCGCGTGCTCGAGATCACCACCTCGAACGGCTTTCCGACCGCGCAGGTGCTCCTCGTCGGCCGCGCCGACGACGAGGTGCTGCGCCGCGCCGCTCGCGAGCTGCGCGGCGACCTCGAGCGGCTCGAGGGGGTCGATCAGGTGTTCGCGATCGGCCTGCACGATGCGGAGCTGCGCGTCGAGTTCGACCCGGCGCGGCTTGCCGCGCGCGGATCGACGCCGCGCAGCTCGCGGACGCGATCGCCGGATGGTTCCGCGATACCTTCGCCGGCAAGCAGCGCGCGGGCGACGAGGCCTGGATCGTGCGCCTGCTCGGGCAGGCCGCCGACCCGGGGGCGCTCGCGCGCGTGAGCGTCGCCGTGCCCGGCACGCGCGAGCGCGTGCCGCTCGATGCGCTCGCCGAGGTCTCGCGCGCGCGCGCCGACGCGCGCACGCTCGCCGCCTCCGGCGGACGGCCGGCGGTGCTCCTTTCGGTCACGAAGAAGAGCTACACCAACACGCTCGCGCTCCTCGAGCGCATCGGGCGGCTGCTCGAAGAGCGCGCGCCGCTCCTTGCCCCGGCGGGCATCGCGGTCGCGCTCACCGACGATCAGACGGTTCCGACGCGCAACGCGATCGCGATCATGGAATCGAACGCGCTCCTCGGCCTTGCGCTCGTCCTTGCGGTCTGCTGGTTCTTCCTCGGCACGCGGGTCTCGGTCCTCGTCGCCCTCGGCATTCCGTTTTCGCTCGCCGGCGCGTTCGCGATCCTGCACGCGGTCGGCTTCACGCTCAACATCTCGGTGCTCCTCGGCATCGTCATCGTGCTCGGGATGCTGGTCGACGACGCGGTGGTGGTGGTCGAGGCGATCTACTACCGCGTCGAGCGCGGCGAGCAGGCGCTCGCGGCGGCGCTCGCGGCGCTGCGCGAGGTGTTCGCGCCGGTCACCGCGTCGGTCGCGACCACGGTGGCGGCGTTTTTGCCGCTGATGCTCCTGCCCGGCATCGTCGGCAAGTTCATGTTCGTGATCCCGTTCGTCGTGACCGTGGCGCTCGCGGTGAGCCTCGTGGAAGCCTACTGGATGCTGCCGACGCACGTGGTCGCGCTGCGGCTGGATCTTTCGCGCCCCACGCGCCTGCAGCGGATGCGGCACCGCTTCACCCGCGCGGTGCGATTGGCCTACACGCGGGCGCTCGTTTTCGCGATGCGCCGCCCGGTGCAGGTGGCGGCGCTGATCCTCCTTGCGGTCGCCGCCGCCGGCGCCGCGGTCGCGGGCGGCCTCGTGCGCATGGAATTCTTCGCCTTCGATCCGATCCGCGTCTTCTACGTGAGCGTCGACATGCCCGCGGGCGCGCCGGTCGAGGCGACGCTCGAGCGGGTGCAGGCGGTCGAGCGCGCGGTGCGCGCCCATCTTGCGCCCGGGGAGGCGCGCGCGCTCACCTCGATCGCCGGCATCAAGTTCACCGACACCGAGCCGGTCCAGGGCGACGCCCACGGCCAGGTGATCGTCTCGCTCTATCCTCGCCAGCCGGGCATGCGCGATGTCACCGAGATCGTCGAGGCGATGCGCCGCGACATCGAGGCTCTGCCCGGACCGGGGCGCACGAGCTTTCTCGTGCTCTCGGGCGGCCCGCCGGTCACGAAGCCCGTGCGGGTGCGGCTGCGAAACGACGACTATTCGGAGCTTCGCGCCGCCGCCGACGCGCTCCTTGCGATCGTGCGCGCCGCCCCCGGCACGCGCGACGTCACCGACGACGACCTGCCCGGGCGGCCGCAGCTCGTGCTTCGGCTCGATGCCGAGGCGGTGCGCGCCGCCGGCCTCGATCCGGCGCTCGTTGCGCGGCTCGTGCGACTGCACGTCGACGGCGAAGTCGTCGCCGAGCTGCGCGACCGCGGCGAGAAAGTCGAAGTGCGCGTGCGCGCCGCGCGCGAGCCCGCGGCCGACCCGCTCGAGCTGCTCGAGCACCCGATCGCGATTCCGGGCGCAAACCGCAGCACGCCGCTCGGCGCGCTCGTGCGCGCCGAAACGCAGATCGGCAAGGGCGTCATCCGGCACTATAACCTGCGCCGCGCGATCACGGTCGAAGCCGACATCGACCGCAGCGTCACCGACACCGTCGCCGTCAACCGCGCGATCCGCGAGGGCTGGGAGCGCATCCAGGCCCGCTACCCCTCGACCACCCTCGACTTTTCCGGCGAGCTGGACGACGTCTACGAGAGCCTGGAGGCGATGAAGCTCCTCTTCGTGCTGGGGGTCGGCCTCATCTACGTGATCCTCGCGGCGCAGTTCCGCAGCTACTGGCAGCCGGCGATGATCCTCGTCACCGTGCCGCTCGCCTTCGCCGGCGTCGTCTTCGGGCTGCTCGTCTCGAGGCAACCCGGGTTTCTCGCTCTACACGCTCTACGGCGTGATCGCGCTCACCGGCATCGCGGTCAACTCCGCGATCGTGCTGATCGACGCCGCAAACCGCCGCCGCGAGGCCGGCATGAGCGTGCTGCACGCGGCGATCTACGCCGCCCGGCGCCGCGTGGTGCCGGTGCTCATCACGAGCACGACGACGATCGCCGAGGCTCGCCTCGCTCGCCCTGGGGCTCGGCGGCCGCTCGCTCATCTGGGGCCCGGTCGCCTCCGCGATCGTCTGGGGGCTCGGGGTCTCGACCGCGCTCACGCTCTTTCGCCGGTCCCGCTCCTATACCGCGCGCTGATGCCGGAGCGCCGGCCGGCGGTTGCGGCCCCCGTATAATGCCGGCTTTCCCCGTTTCGCCGACATGAACCTCGAGCAGGCGGCGCGCGCCAACATGATCGAGAGCCAGATCCGCCCCTGGGAGGTGCTTGGATCAGGAGGTGCTCGACCTGCTCTACGTCGTGCCGCGCGAGGAGTTCGTACCGCCCGCCTGGCGCAACCTCGCGTTCGCCGACATGGAAATCCCGCTCGCCTCGGTGGGCGGCGAAAACGAGCGCATGTGGACGCCGAAGATGGAGGCGCGCGCGTTGCAGGCGCTCGCGCCGCGGCGCACCGAGCGCGCGCTTGAGATCGGCACCGGCAGCGGCCACTTCACCGCGCTGCTTTCGCACCGCGTGCGCGAGGTGGTCTCGCTCGAAATCCGGCCGGCGCTCGCCGCCTTCGGCCGCGCGAACCTCGAGCGTCACGGCGCCGATAACGTGAAGCTCGTCGTCGCCGACGGCGCGCGCGGCTACCCCGAGGGCGCGCCTTGGGACGTGATCGTCCTCACCGGTTCGGTGCCGGTCCTGCCGCAGGCGTTCCTCGACTCGCTCGCCCCGGGCGGGCGGCTCTTCGCGGTGGTCGGCGAGGCGCCGGCGATGAGCGCGCGGCTCGTCACCTGCGTCGCGCCCGGCGCCTTCCGCAGCGAAGACCTTTTCGAAACGGTGCTTCTGCCGCTTGCGAACTGCGAGCGGCCGCCGAGGTTCCGGTTCTGACGTGAACGCGCCTGATCAGATCGCCGGCGCGGGTGCTCAGGCAGCTTACTGCCGCCGAGCTCGCCCGCTGGCTCGCCGACCCCGCGGCCTCGCGCCCGGTGCTCCTCGACGTGCGCGAGCCGTGGGAATACGAAATCTGCCGCATCGAGGGGGCTCGCGGCTCGTGCCGCTGCGCGAGCTTTCGGCCCGCGCGGCCTCGCTGGATCGGACGGCCGACACCGTGCTCGATCCGTCACCACGGCGGAAGAAGCCTGCAGGCGGCGCTCTTTCTCGCGCGCGAGGGGTTCTCCCG
>JAVQZY010000004.1:0-11303 GCA_033582675.1 Burkholderiales bacterium
CGAAGGACGGCGGGCCGTGAAGGAAGAGACGTTCGTTTCTCATCTCGTCGAGCTGCGCCAGCGGCTCGTGCGGGCGCTCGCGTCGTTCGCGATCGTGTTCGTCGCGCTGTTCATCTATCCCGGCGGCGGGCCGATCTACGACGTGCTCGCGCTGCCGCTCATGAACGCGCTGCCCGAGGGCACGAAGATGATCGCGACCGGCGTGATCACCCCGTTCATGGTGCCGGTGAAGGTGACCGCGCTCGTCGCGCTCATGATCGCGCTGCCTTACATGCTGTACGAAGCCTGGGCGTTCGTCGCCCCGGGGCTGTACGAGCACGAAAAAAAACTCGCCCTGCCGATCGTGGTGGCGAGCACGCTGCTCTTCTATCTCGGTGTCGCGTTCTGCTATTTCTTCGTCTTCGGGCGCGTGTTCGCGTTCATCCACCAGTTCGCGCCGTCCTCGATCACGCCGGCGCCGGACATCGAAGCGTATTTTTCCTTCGTCATCACGATGTTCATCGCCTTCGGCGCCGCCTTCGAGATCCCGGTGGTGGTGATCCTGCTTGCGCGCGCCGGCGTGGTGACGCTCGAGAAGCTGCGCGATGCGCGACCCTACGTGATCGTCGGCGCGTTCGTCGTCGCCGCGATCGTCACCCCGCCCGACGTGCTCTCGCAGTTCATGCTCGCGGTACCGATGTGCCTGCTCTACGAGGCGGGGCTGCTGCTTGCGCGCGTTCTCGGACGTCGCGCAGCGGCGGCGTCGGACGACAAGCCGCTGCCCGAGGCGTAGCGGCGCCGCCGCTCACTCGGGGCGCGGCGGCGGCTTCGGTCGGCGGCCGACGGTGACCGAAAGATCGAGCGTCTGGCCGCGGCGGTTGACGGTGAGCACCGCGCTCCGGCCGGGCTCGAGCGCGGCGACCGCGTCGAGCACCGCCTGCGGGTCGGCGACCCGTTTGCCGTCGATCGCGACCAGCACGTCGCCGGGTTTTGCGCCTGCGCGGTCGGCCGGGCCGTTTCTGAGCACCCCTCCGATCAGCGCGCCCTCGGCGCGCGCGAGGCGATAGGACTCGGCGAGCGCCGGGGTGAGCGGGGCGAGTTCCACCCCGATCCAGCCGCGCGTGACGGTGCCGGTCTTCACGATCTGCTCGAGCACCGAGCGCGCGGTGGCGACCGGCATCGCAAAGCCGATGCCGACCGAGCCGCCGGTCTGGGAAAAAATCGCGGTGTTGATGCCGACGAGATTTCCGCGCGCATCGACGAGCGCTCCGCCCGAGTTTCCCGGGTTGATCGCGGCATCGGTCTGGATGAAGTTCTCGAACGTGTTGATCCCGAGCCCGGAGCGTCCGAGCGCAGAGACGATGCCGAGCGTCACCGTCTGGCCGACGCCGAACGGGTTGCCGATCGCGAGCACGACGTCGCCAACGCGCAGCGACTCCGAGGAGCCGAACGCGATCGCGGGAAGCGCTTCGCCCTCGACGCGCAGCACCGCGAGGTCGGTTTCCGGATCCGTGCCGACGACGCGCGCCGGAAGCTTGCGCCCGTCGGCGAGCGCTACTTCGATTTCCTCGGCGGATTCGACGACGTGGTTGTTCGTGAGGATGAAGCCCTCGGGGCTCACGATCACGCCGGAGCCGAGGCTCGTCGTCCGGCGCGTCTCTTCGCCGCCGAACATCTCGCCGAAAAAGCGCCGCGCGAGGGGATCGCCGAAAAACGGCAGCCGCGGCGAGCGCACCTCCTTCGCGGTGAGGATGCCGACCACCGCGGGCGTCGCCTTCGCGACCGCTTCGTGGTACGAGTCGACGCGGGCCGCCGCGCCAGGCTGCGCCGAGCGCGCAGGCTCAAGCTGCGTCACCGTCACCACGTCGCCGCCGCCGCGCGGCGGAAGCCACTCGGGCTTGAACGTCTCGACGACGAACAGCACCGCAACGCAGACGGTCACGGTCTGGGCGAAAAGCAGCCAGAGGCGGCGCATGGCCGGGGGGATTCTGCCATGAAATCCCTTTTACCTTAGCCACTTAGCTGCGGCTGCGTGGACTTTGCTGCGACCCGCCGGTAAAATCCTTACCTTTCTGCAAAACCCATCCCCTCCGATCCTCCGTCATGAGCGAAGAAAGAATCGACAAGAAACGGCGCATGCTCGTTGCCGCGACTTCGGTCGCCGGCGCGGCGGCGAGCGCCGGCGCCGCGGTGCCGTTCGTCTGGAGCATGTGGCCTTCCGAACGTGCGAGGGCGGCCGGCGCGCCGGTCGAAGTGGATGTCTCGCGCCTTGCCCCCGGGGAGCTCCTGATCGTCGAGTGGCGCGGAAAACCGGTGTGGATCATCCGCCGCTCGCAGGAGATGATTGAGTCGCTGAAGATGGTCACCCCGCGGCTCACCGACCCGGACTCGAAAGCCTCGGTGCAGCCCGAGTACGCGCGGAACGAGGCGCGCTCGCTCAAGCCGGAATTCATGGTGATGGAAGGCGTCTGCACGCATCTCGGCTGCTCGCCGCAGCTGAAGCCCGCCGAGGCAAAGGCGGAAATGGGCGCCGACTGGCTGGGCGGGTTCTACTGCCCGTGCCACGGCTCGAAGTTCGACTACGCGGGCCGGGTGTTCAAGGGCGCGCCCGCGCCGCTCAACCTCCCGGTGCCGCCGCACACGTACCTGTCGGACGCCGTCCTCCTGATCGGCGAAGACAAGAAAAAGGGAGCCTAGCCCATGGCGTCGCGTCTCGCCGCGCTCCGAGACTGGTTCGATGCGCGCATGCCCTCGGTCGCCGAGGAGTGGCGCAAGCACGCTGCGGAGTATTACGCGCCGAAGAACTTCAACTTCTGGTACTACTTCGGCTCGCTCGCGCTGCTCGTGCTCGTCATCCAGATCGTCTCGGGCATCTTCCTCACGATGCACTACAAGCCGGACGCGAACCTCGCGTTCGGCTCGGTCGAATACATCATGCGCGACGTGCCCGGCGGCTGGATTATCCGCTATGTCCATTCGACCGGCGCCTCGGCGTTCTTCGTCATCGTGTACCTGCACATGTTCCGGGCGCTGCTCTACGGCTCGCACCGCGAACCGCGGGAGCTCGTCTGGATCTTCGGCGTGCTGATCTACCTCGCGCTGATGGCGGAGGCGTTCTTCGGCTACCTGCTGCCCTGGGGTCAGATGTCCTACTGGGGCGCGCAGGTGATCGTGAACCTCTTCAGCACGATCCCGTTCATCGGTCCGGACCTCGCGCTCTGGATCCGGGGCGACTACGTGGTGTCGGACGCGACGCTCAACCGCTTCTTCGCGCTGCACGTGATCGCCCTACCGCTCGTGCTGCTCGGGCTTGTCGCGGTGCACATCCTCGCGCTGCACGACGTCGGCTCGAACAACCCCGACGGCATCGAGATCAAGAAGAAGAAGGATCCGCAGACCGGCAAGCCCATGGACGGCATCCCGTTCCACCCGTACTACACGGTGAAGGACATCGTCGGCGCGATCGTGTTTCTCGCGATCTTCTGCGCCGTGGTGTTCTTCGTGCCGGAGATGGGCGGCTACTTTCTCGAGCACAACAACTTCATTCCGGCCGATCCGCTGAAGACGCCGCCGCACATCGCGCCGGTGTGGTACTTCACGCCGTATTACTCGATCCTGCGCGCGGTGCCGCCGATGTTCAATTCGCAGTTCCCGGGGGTGCTCGCGATGGGGCTGGCGGTGCTCGTGCTCTTCTTCCTGCCGTGGCTCGACCGCAGCCCGGTGAAGTCGATCCGCTACCGCGGCTGGCTCTACAAGGGCTGGCTCGCGGCGTTCGTCGTCTCGTTCCTGATGCTCGGCTACCTCGGCACCGAGCCCACCACGGTCTGGGGCCAGTTCGGCTTCGACGCTTTCTTCCTCGACACGAAGGACGTCGCGACCTGGGCGGCGCGCTTTTTCACCGTGGTCTACTTCCTCTTCTTCCTCCTCATGCCGTGGTACACGGCGCGCGACAAGACGAAGCCGGTACCCGAGCGGGTGACGATGTGAGCCGGGGCCGGCGATGAGAAGACTCTTTCTTGCGTTGCTGTGGGCGCCGCTTGCCGCGTGGTCGGCCGCGGTCGGCTACCGGCTCGATCGCGCGCCGATCGATCCGAACGACCTGGTGAGCCTGCAGTCGGGCGCGCAGCTCTTCGTCAACTACTGCCTCAATTGTCACGGCGCGCAGTACATGCGCTACAACCGGCTCACCGCGATCGGGCTCAGCGAGGCGCAGATCCGCGACAACCTGATTTTCACCGGCGACAAGGTGGGCGACACGATGCGCGTCGCGATGACGCCGAAGGACGGCAAGGCTTGGTTCGGCGTCGCGCCGCCCGATCTGTCGCTCGTGGGCCGCGCGCGCGGCGCCGACTGGCTCTACACGTACCTGCGCACTTTCTACCGCGATCCGAAATCGGCGACCGGGTGGAACAACGCGGTGTTCCCGAACGTCGCGATGCCGCATGCGCTGTGGCTGCTGCAGGGTGAGCGCGCGCTCGAGATCGTGCAGGTCAAGGACCGGGCGGGTCGCGAAACGCCCGAGTATCGCTGGCGCGAGCTTTCGCCCGGGGCGCTCTCGCCGTCGCAGTACGACGCGGCGGTGCGCGACCTCGTCAATTTCTTGATGTATGTGGCCGAGCCCCAGGCGCGCACGCGCCGCACCGTCGGCATCGTCGTGCTGTTCGCGCTCGGCGTGCTGTTCGTGCTCGCCTACGCGCTCAAGAAGGAGTATTGGAAAGACGTGAAATAGGGCGCGGCGGCTCGCGCCCGCGCGGCGCCGGGCGCGCGCCGCCCCGCCATCCGCGTCGAGGAATCGTCCGCCATGATGCAGCTGTATTCCGGCACGACCTGCCCGTTCAGTCATCGCTGCCGCTTCGTGCTCTACGAAAAGGGCATGGACTTTCAGGTGATCGACGTGGACATGTACAACAAGCCGGAAGACATCGCGGTGATGAACCCGTACAACCGGCTGCCGGTGCTCGTCGAGCGCGACCTGATCCTGTACGAATCGAACATCATCAACGAGTACATCGACGAGCGCTTCCCGCATCCGCAGCTGATGCCCGCCGATCCGGTGATGCGCGCCCGCGCGCGGCTGATGCTGTTCAATCTCGAAGTCGAGCTGTTTTCCCAGATCGAGGCGCTCGAATCCGGCAAGGAAAAGGCGGTCGAGCGCGCCCGCCAGCACGTGCACGACCGACTGATCGAGCTCGCGCCGGTGTTCGCGCGCACGAAGTACATGCTCGGGGACGAATTCAGCATGCTCGACGTCGCGATCGCGCCGCTTCTGTGGCGGCTCGATCACTACGGCATCCGCCTCGGCAAACCCGCGGCGCCGCTCGCGAAATACGCCGAGCGCATCTTCTCGCGCCCGGCGTTCATCGAGGCACTCACCCCGGCCGAAAAGGTCATGCGCAAGTAGGAGCTCGGGCGCGCGATGGCGAACGCCGAGATCCCGACCAAGCCGTACCTGCTGCGCGCGCTCTACGAGTGGTGCGTGGACAACGGCTACACGCCGCACATCGCGGTGAAGGTCGACGCGCGCGCGCAGGTGCCGACCGAGTACGTCAAGGACGGCGAGATCACGTTCAACATTTCGCCGGTCGCGGTGCACAAGCTGCAGATGGGGAACGAATTCATCGAGTTCTCGGCGCGCTTCGCCGGCGTGGCGCGGCACGTCTCGGTGCCGGTCGCGGGGGTGTTCGCGCTCTATGCGCGCGAGACCGGCCACGGCATGACGTTCGAAGTCGAGGCACCGAAGCCGGCGCTGCAGGCCGCGGTCGAGCCGGAACCGCGCCCGCGGGCGCCATCGGAACCGGAGCCGACCCGGCCCTCGGGGGGACGGCCGGCGCTGCGGCGCGTGAAATAGCGCCCGCCGTTCGGGCCGCGCGCGGCCGAAGGCGCCGCGGCGAGCGCTTAGAATCGCTTCGGGGCCGGCTTAGCTCAGCAGGTAGAGCAGCGGTTTTGTAAACCGTTGGTCGGCGGTTCGAGTCCGTCAGCCGGCACCGGCCTCTAGCGTCGGAAAATCCAGAAAAGCAGCGTCAGCACGAGCGAGACGAGGATGCTCGTGGTGAGCGGGAAGTAGAACGTGAAGCCCTCGCGCTTCGCCGGCCGATGTCGCCCGGGAGCTTTCCGAGGCCGAGCTTTGCGACGAGCGGCCAGGCGAGGCCCAGGCACGACGAGCACGATCCCGAGGGTGATCAGCCGCTTCTGCATCGGCGGACAGTCGCAGGACGAGGTGCCCGAATTTTGCCACCGACGGCGCACCGCCGGCGCGACTCAGCTGGTTTCGGCGAGCCGGCGCGCGCGGATCTCGGCGGCGAAGTCGAGCACCGCGCGCGCGAGCGCGACGCGGTCTTCGACCGTGCGCATCACCGTCTGCGTCGCGAGCGCCTCGATGCCGCAGGCGCGCACCGCCTCGGCCTGAGGGGCGTCCACCGAATCGAGGACGAACCCGTCGATCAGCCGCAGGTATTCGAGCGCGACGCGCCGGGCGGACGCGTCGCGGCGCAGCTCCATCATCATCTTGCCGGCCGAGCCCTTGAGCGCTTTTCCGCCCACGATCGGCGAGACGGCGACCACCGGCGCGCCGCGCCGGCGCAGCAGCTCCCGCATGCCGGGCACCTCGAGGATCGGGGCGATGGTGTGGTACGGATTCGCCGGGCAGATCACCACCGCCTCCAGGTCCGGTGAGTCGAGCGCGTCGGCGATCTCGGGTGTGACGCGCCGAACTCGGCGCCGGCGTACTCAAAGCCGCGCACCGGCGGCTCGCAGCCGAGGTCGATGAGGTACTCGAAAAACGGCACTGCGCCGTCGTCTGTGAGCACGTGCGTACGCACCGCATCGTCGCTCATCGGAAGCACCTGTGCGGCGATGCCGAACCGGCGGCAGAGGTCGGCGGTGATCTGCGTGAGCCGGCGGTCGGCCGCCTTCCACGCGGTGCGAAGCAGCGGCGCGGCGAGCGCCCGGTCGCCGAAGCGCAGCCGCTCGGGGCCCCCGAGCCTGCGCACCATGTCGTAGACCGCGTAGGACTCGCCCTGCGGCTCCCACGGGGCCTCGGGGTTCGCGACGCCGCCGAGGACATAGAGCACCGTGTCCAGGTCGGGCGCGAAATGCAGCCCGAGGTGCTCGAAGTCGTCGCCCGTGTTGACGATCACCGCGAGCTCTGCGCCGCGCAGGCGAGCGAGCCCGTCGGCGAGTTTCGCGCCGCCGACCTGCCCGGCGAGGGCGACCACACGTGCCATGCGGCTAGTCTACTGCGCTCGCGCGTGCCGCTTCGGCACCGCGCGGAAATTGAACAGGCGGCGGCCGAGCGTCTTGCGCGCCCCGATATCGAGACCAGCGCCCGAGGTAGTCGAGCAGCGCGAAATCCTCGCTCGCCGTGCAGCTCGCCGGCGATGTAGCGCGCGCGGCCGAGGAGCGCGGGCGGAAACGCGGTGAGGATCTCGTACTCCCCGCCTTCGGTGTCCACCTTGATGACGTCCGCGTCCTCGAGCCCGAGTTCCTCGAGGACTGCGGCGACCGAGCGCAGCGCGACGCGCACCGGGCGCTGCGGGTCGGTGCCCGCCGCATGGCGGCTGTAGCCGCCCTGGTTCGCCGGATCGTCGCTCGCGTACATCTCGATCTGCGCGTCCGCGGCGGCGAGCCCGTAGGGCAGGGCACGGATGCGCGCGCAGTTGGCGGCGTTGCGCTCAAGGAGCGCGAAGTTCGCCGGCACCGGCTCGAGGAAGGCGAACACGCGCGCGTTCGGAAAGAGGCGCGCGAAATAGAGCGCTGTGGTGCCGATGTTCGCGCCGATGTCGAGCACGGTGCGCACCGCCTGCGCGTCGAGCGCCGCCTCGGGCGGCGGCGCGTACTCGACGCGCGCGGACGGCTTCATCAGGTGCTCGTAGATCAGCCAGGGGTCGCTCGAGCCCGGACGGTACCAGAGCTGCAGGCCGCGCCACACGATCGCGCGCGGCCGCGGGTCGAACGGGCCGAGCGCATCGCGCACGAACGCGAGGCTCGCCGAGCGCGCCAGCAGTTTCGCCGCGACGCGCAGCGACCGACGGCGCACCGGAGCCTCAGAGACGCGCGGCGAGCTCGGCGCCTTCGCGGATCGCGCGCTTTGCGTCGAGCTCGCGCGCTTCGCGCGCCCCGCCGATGACGTGGTGCCCCTTGAGTTCCCGCCGCGGCTCCTGCCCGGCGCAGACGACGACGGTGTCGGCCGGGATGCAGCGCTCGGTGCCGTCCACGGCGATGTGCACGCCTTCGTCGTCGATCCACCGGTAGACGACGCCCTTCAGCATCCGCACGCCGTGGCGCGCAAGCTCCGCCCGATGCACCCAGCCGGTGGTGCGGCCGAGCGTCGCACCGAACGGCGTCGTCGAGCGCTTGAGCATCGTGATGCGGTGCCGCGGCCGAACGGGCGGCGCGCCCGCCGGATCGAGCCCGCCGGGCGCGGCGAGCGATTCGTCGATCCCCCAGTGGTGCGCGAACGCGCGCGGTTCGAGCGGTGCGCGGCTTTCGCGTTCGAGCAGAAACAGCGCGACGTCGAAGCCGATGCCGCCCGCGCCGAGGATGACGACCTCCTCGCCGAGCGCGACGCGACCGGAGAGCACATCGGCGTAACCGACGACCTTCGGATGGTCGATGCCGGGGATTTCTGGCCGCCGCGGGCGAACGCCGGTGGCGAGCACCACCTCGTCAAAGCCCGCAAGGTCGGCTTCGGTCGCCGCGTGCCCGAGAACGAGGCGCACGCCGGCGCGGCGGCACCGCTCGGCGAAATAGGCGACCGATTCGGCGAACTCCTGCTTGCCGGGCACGTTCTTGGCGAGATTGAACTGTCCGCCCGGCTCGGGCGACTCTTCGAAGAGCGTCAGCTCGTGGCCGCGCTCTGCGGCGACTGCGGCGCAGGAAAGCCCCGCGGGCCCTGCGCCCACCACGGCGATGCGCTTGCGGTTTCTTGCGCGCACGTACACCAGCTCGGTTTCGCGTCCGGCGCGGGGGTTCACGACGCAGCTTGCGGGTTCGCCCGCAAAGTAGTGGTCGAGGCAGGCCTGGTTGCAGGCGATGCAGACGTTGATCGCAGCCCGGTCGCCTGCGCGCGCCTTCGCGGCGAAATCGGCGTCGGCAAGGAGCGCGCGCGCAGCCGACACGAGATCCGCGTCGCCGCGCGCGAGCACCGCCTCGGCGACCTCCGGCGCATTGATGCGGTTCGAGGCGACGACCGGGATCCCGACCGCCTGGCGGATGCGCCGCGCCGCCCAGGCGAAGCCGGCGCGCGGCACCGCCTGCGCGATCGTCGGAATGCGCGCCTCGTGCCAGCCGATGCCGGTGTTGAGGAGCGTCGCGCCCGCGCGCTCGATCGCGCGCGCGACGGCGAGGATCTCGTCGCCCGAGAGGCCGCCCTCGACCAGGTCGAGCGCCGAGAGGCGGAACATGACGATGAAGCGCGCGCCGGTCGCGGCGCGCGTGCGCCGCACGATCTCGCAGGCGAGGCGCATGCGGTTCTCGAGCGGCCCGCCCCATTCGTCGCGGCGAAGGTTCGTGCGCGGCGCGAGGAACTGGGTGAGGAGATAGCCTTCCGAGCCCATGATCTCCACGCCGTCGTAGCCCGCTTCCTCGGCAAGCTGCGCCGCGCGCACGAAATCGCGGATCGTCGTCTCGATCTCCTCGGCCGACAGCTCCCGGGGCGTGCGTGGGTTGATGGGCGAGCGCAGCGCCGAGGGCGCGACGATGCGATCGTGGTAGCCATAGCGGCCCGAATGCAGGAGCTGAAGGAGGATCCGGCCGCCCGCGTCGTGCACCGCGCGCGGGATGACCCGGTGGCGGCGGGCGTCCTCGGGGGTGCTCATCTCGGCGCGGTGCGTCCCGAGGTTTCCGGCCTCGTTCGGCGAGAATCCGCCGGTGACGAGCAGCCCTGCACCGCCGCGCGCGCGCTCGGCGTAGAAGGCGGCAAGGCGCTCGAGCCCGCCCTCGCGTGCCTCCCACCCCGTGTGCATCGAGCCCATCACGATGCGGTTCGGCAACCGCACGCCGCAGGCGAGCTCGAGCGGTCGGAAAAGGTGCGGATATGGGATCATCGCGGAAATCGGAGCGCGGCGCGCGAAGGTTCGCGGTGCGCGATTCTACCGGCGGCAGGCACAGGGCTGGGCGCCCGGGTGCCGGACCGCCCGCAAGAGAGCGCGGCGACCGACCGCACGCGACGCAAGCGCGGAAGCGTATGCACGGGTACGACACGTTCGAAAGCCCGCTCGGCGCGGTGTTTCTTTGCGCGAGCGCCCGAGGGCTGACCGAAGTCCGCTTTGCGCGCGGCGGGCGCGCCCCGGCATGCGCCGGCCGCCGGCGAACGGCGGCAAGCCCGATCCTCGCGCGCGCGAAACGACAGCTCGCCGAATACTTTGCCGGCAAGCGGCGCAGGTTCGACTTGCCGCTCGATGCGCGCGGCACCGCGTTCCAGCGCGCCGTCTGGAGAGCGATCGCGAGCGTGCCCTACGGCGAGACGATCAGCTACGCTGAGCTTGCGCGCCGCGCCGGCCGCCCGGGCGCGGCGCGCGCCGCGGGCGCGGCAGCGGGGCGAAATCCGATCGCGATCATCGTGCCCTGCCACCGCATCGTCGGATCGAACGGCCGCCTCACCGGGTACGCCGCCGGGCTTGCGCGAAAGCGGGCGCTGCTTGCGCTCGAAGCCGAATCGCGCGGGCGGCGCCCCTGAGTCAACCGGCGAGCACCGCGGCGTAGAGCTCGCGGTCGACGTTGCCGCCCGAAGCGATGACCGCGAAGCGCCGCCCGCGGCGCGCCGGGTCCTTGAGGAGCGCCGCGAAGGAGGCCGCGCCCGCGGGCTCGAGTGCGTGTCGCTGAAGTAGGCGCGCATCGCCGCCTTCATCTCCTCGTCCGAGACGCGGACGATGCGCTCGGCGCCAGCGCGGATCGCGGCGAGCGCCTCGGGTACCGGCACGCGCACGGCGATGCCGTCGGCGAAGGTATCGGCGCTCGCGGTCTCGACCGCTCGCCCCGCTTCGAAGGAGCGCGCATAGCAGTCGGCGCGTTCGGAGACGACGCTGACGATCCGCGTGGCAAGCCCCATCGCGTCGCGCCGGGCGATCAGCCCGCCGATCGATCATCACCAGTGCGCCGCGGATCTTGAACGCGCCGGTCGCGGTCTGGTTCTCGTGCTTCACCCGCACCTCGCAGCCGGCGCGCGAGCAAAGGAGCGGCCGGACGTACTGCGGCGTCGGCGCGACCACGCGATGAACGAGGCGTGCCGCCGCCTCGAGTTCGTCGCACCCGAGATCGAGGATCATCGCCCTCCTCCCTTCCGTTCCGGTCACGGCGTGATTCTAGGCGCGCGCGGCGGCCGTCGT
>JAVQZY010000005.1:0-195075 GCA_033582675.1 Burkholderiales bacterium
ACCTTGCCCGAGGCGGGCTGCACGGTGTTGTAGGCGCGGGCAAGGCGCGTGATCGAGTCGAGCAGGATCACCACGTCGCTTCTTGTGCTCGACCAGGCGCTTGGCCTTTTCGATCACCATCTCGGCGACCTGCACGTGGCGCGAGGCCGGCTCGTCGAAGGTCGAGGCGACCACCTCGCCGCGCACCGGTCGCGCTCATCTCGGTCACCTCTTCGGGCCGCTCGTCGATCAGCAGCACGATCAGCACGATGTCGGGGTAGTTCGCGGTGATGCGCGTGCGCGATGTGCTGCAGCATCACGGTCTTGCCCGCCTTCGGCGGCGACGACGATCAGGCCCCGCTGGCCCTTGCCGATCGGCGCGATGATGTCGATGCACGCGGCCGGTGATGTTCTCCTCGGCCTTGATGTCGCGCTCGAGCTTGAGCTGCTCGTCCGGGAACAGCGGCGTGAGGTTCTCGAACAGGATCTTGTGCTTGGTCGCCTCGGGCGGCTCGCCGTTGATGCGGTCGACCTTGAGCGAGCGCGAAATAGCGCTCGCCGTCCTTCGGCGTGCGAATCTCGCCCTCGATCGTGTCGCCGGTGTGCAGGTTGAAGCGCCGGATCTGCGAGGGCGACACGTAGATGTCGTCGGGCCGAGGCGAGGTAACGAGGTGTCGGGCGAGCGCAGGAACCCGAAGCCGTCGGGCAGCACCTCGAGCACGCCGTCGCCGTAGATCGTTTCGCCCTTCTTGGCCTGGTTCTTCAGCATGGCGAAGATCAGGTCCTGCTTGCGCATGCGATTGGCGCCCTCGACGCCGCTTTGCGCCGCGCGCTCCATCAGTTCCGAAACGTGCAGGCTCTTCAGTTCCGACAGATGCATGATTCGCTACAGGAAAAGGCCGTCAGACGCCCGGCGCGGGTGCGGTTGCGATCGGAAGACGCGCCGGAATCCGGCGCCGGATGTGTGCTGCTTCGCCGCCGCGCCGTTCGGCGGCGCAACGGGCGCGTCAAAGACTAGTCGAGTTCAAATGTTGCTGTCAAGAAACGCCGTGAGCTGGGACTTGGTGAGCGCCCCCACCCGCGTCGCCTCGACGTTGCCGTTCTTGAACAGCATCAGCGTCGGGATGCCGCGGATGCCGAAGCGCGCCGGGATATTCTGATTTTCGTCCACGTTCATCTTCGCGACCTTCAGGCGGCCGTTGTATTCGCGCGCGACCTCCTCGAGAAGCGGCGCGATCGCCTTGCATGGGCCGCACCACTCGGCCCAGTAGTCCACCAGCACCGGGATGTCGCTTTTCAGCACCTCGGGCTCGAAGGTCTCGTCGGTCACCTGAATCGTCGAACTGGCCATGATCCTCGGACTCTGCGTATCGGGGAAAAAGCGGAACGGAATTCAACACATATTATGGGGGCGCGTCGCGGCAAACCCAAGCTTCGTGCTAAATTGTTGATTGCAAACCTGTTCCCCGAACCACGCCCGGTCCATGGCCTACGTCGTCACGGAAAGCTGCATCAAGTGCAAATACACCGACTGCGTGGACGTCTGCCCGGTCGACTGCTTCCGGGAAGGACCGAACATGCTGGTGATCGACCCCGACGAGTGCATCGACTGCACGTTGTGCGTACCCGAGTGCCCGGTCGAGGCGATCTACGCCGAAGACGACGTGCCCGACGGCCAGCGCGAGTGGATCGCGCTCAACCGCGAGCTCGCCGCGCTCTGGAAGCCGATCATCGAGCGCAAGCCTGCCCCGCCGGACGCGGACGAGTGGGCGAAGGTGCGGGAAAAGAAACACCTCCTCGAGCGATAGCGGGACGCGCGAGGGCGCGCCCCGCGCGCGGGCGACCGCGACGCCTCGGGCGCGTCGCGGCGAGGCTCGCCGCCTGAGCCCCGCGCGCCGATACACTCGCGCCGTGGGCGCCGCGCCGCTTTCCAAGGAAGAGCTGTTCGCCCGCCTCGCTGAAGGCCGGGCCGCCGGCGTCACCGTGGTCACCCCCAACGCCCGGCTCGCCCGCGAGCTCGCGCGGGAATTCGACGAGCGGCAGTCGGCCTGCGGCCGCGAGCGCTGGGAGACCGCCGACATCCTGCCGCTCGCCGCGTTCCTCGAGCGCACCTGGGAAGAGGCGCTCTATGCGCCGGGGGGCGCCGCGCTGCCGATCCTTCTTGCGCCAGCGCAGGAACGCGAGTTGTGGGAAGAGGCGATCGCGGCCTCGCGCTGGGCGGACGCGCTCCTCGATGTGCCGCGCACCGCGGCGCAGGCGATGGACGCCTGGCGACTCGCGCACGCCTGGCGCATCCCGCTCCGGGCGGCTGCCGCTGCCGGGACCGAGGACGCGCGCGCGTTCGCCGCGTGGGCGACGGCGTACACAAGGCGCACGCGGCGCGCCGGCTTCACCGACGCGGCGCGCCTGGGAGATCTAGCGCTCGTCGCGCGCGGCACCCGGCTGCTCGTCGCCTATGGGTTCGACATCCTCGCCCCGCAGGCCGAGGCGGTGCTTCGGCGCTACGAGCATCGCGTCTGCGCCCCGGCGCCGCGGCGCGCGCGCGTTCGGCGCGCGGGCTTTGCCTCGGCGGCCGAGGAGCTGGAAGCCGCGGCGTGGTGGGCGCGGACGCGGTTGCGATCCGGCGCGCGGCGAATCGGCGTCGTTGTGCCCGATCTCGCCGAGCGGCGCCGCGAGGTGGCGCGCGTCTTTGCCCGCGTGCTCGCGCCCGCGAGCGTGCTCGCGGGCGCAGGCGGCGCGCCGATGCCGTTCGAGCTCTCGGTGGGCGAGCCGCTCGCCGAATGGCCGCTCGTCGCGAGCGCGCTCGATCTGCTGGAGGCTGCCCACGGCGACGTCGCCTACGAGGTCGCGAGCCGGCTGCTGCGCTCGCCGTTCCTCGGCGGCGCCGAATCCGAACGCGAGGCGCGCGCGCTGCTCGATGCGCAGCTGCGGCGCGAATGCGGCCCGCGGATCGGTCTTGCCGAGCTCGCCGCGCGCAGCCGCGACTGCCCGCGGCTTGCCGCGCATCTCGCCGCGGCGCTCGAGGTGCGGCGCGCGGGCGAATCGCCGCGCGACTGGGCGCAGCATTTCGCGGCGATCCTCGCAGCCGCCGGGTTTCCGGGCGAGCGCACCCTCGACTCGACCGAGTACCAGGTGCGCGAGAAGTGGCACGCGCTGCTCGCCGAGTTCGCGCGCCTCGGCGCGGTGCGCGCACGCCTTGCGCCGAGCGAGGCGCTCGCGCGGCTGCGGCGGCTCGCGGCCGAGACCCCGTTTCAGCCCGAGGCGGGCGATCCGCCGATCCAGGTCCTCGGTCTGCTCGAGGCGGCCGGGCAGCAGTTCGACGCGCTGTGGGTGAGCGGTCTCACCGACGAAACCTGGCCGCTTCGCGCTCAGCCGAACCCGTTCCTGCCGATCGCGCTGCAGAAACGCGCGGGCGTCCCGCAGGCGTCGGCCGAGCGCTCCTTCGCGCTCGATCGGCAGCTCACCGCCGCCTGGGCGGCATCGGCCGACGAGGTGGTGTTTTCCTGGCCGCGGCGCGAGGAGGACCGCGACCTTGCGCCGAGTCCGCTCATCCTGCCGTACGAGGAGCGCGCGCCTGAGGTCGAGCGCGGTCCGCGCCATCGCGACCTGATCCATGCGGCGCGCGCGCTCGAGGAAGTCGCCGACGCGAGCGCGCCGTTCGCCGGGCGCGTCGCGCGCGGCGGCACGCGCCTCGTCACCGATCAGGCGGCCTGCCCGTTTCGCGCGTTCGCGCGCCATCGTCTCGCCGCCGAAGCGCTCGAGACGCCGCAGCCTGCGCCCGATGCGCGCACCCGCGGCAAGCTCGTGCACGTGCTGATGGCCGAGATCTGGCGCGCGCTCGGCTCGAGCGCGGCGCTCGGCTCGGCGGACCACGCCGCGGTGATCGCCGAGGCGGCGCGCACGGCGGTGCGCAAGGTGGGCCTTTCCGGAGCGCTCGCCGATCTCGAGACCGAGCGCCTTGCGCGCCTTGCGCGCGAGTGGCTTGCGCTCGAGCGCGCGCGCGGCGCCTTCGACGTGGCGCGCATCGAGGCACGCGTCGAACTCACGATCGGCGGCCTTTCGCTCGCCGGAGACCTCGATCGCATGGATCGCCTGGCCGACGGCAGCTTCGCGGTCATCGACTACAAGACCGGCAGCCGCGCGAGCGTGCGCGACTGGCTGGAGGAGCGTCCCGACGACCCGCAGCTGCCGCTCTACGCGATCGCCGTGCGCGAGCCGGTGACCGCGGTCGCGTTCGCGCGCCTGCGAAGCGGCGCGCTCGGCTTCGTCGGTCTCGCTGCCGGCGAGTGCGGCATTCCCGGCGTCTCGCCGGCCGCCGACTGGGACGCGCTCGTGCGCGACTGGCGCGCGCGGCTCGATGCGCTCGTGCGCGAATTCGCCGCTGGACACGCGGCGGTCGCGCCCAAGCGCGGGCTCGCTACCTGCCGCGACTGCGACCTGCAGCCGCTCTGTCGGGTGTACGAGACGCTTTCGGCGCTCGACGCCGAGGAGCAGACGTGAGCCGCGGCGCTCGCCTACGCCGAGCCGCGCGGCTCGGGCAGGTTGCGCGCGACGAAGTTGTCGACCGCGGTGAGGACCTCGGCAAGGTGCGGCCGCGCGTACGGCGTCGACTGGATCCAGGCCGCGTAGAGCTCGCCTTCGGGCCGAACGAGGAGCAGTCCCGGCTCGGTAAAGAGCATCGGCTCCTTCAGGCCGGTGTCCGGGTTGAGCCCCCGGCCCTCGGAGATGTAGAGGCCGGCCTTGCGCGCGTCTTCCGGATCGACGCCGTAGCCGACGCGCAGGTGACGCAGGTTCCATTCGGCGACCGCGCGCTCGGCGCCCTCGCGTCGATCGCACGAGAGCGCGATCACCGACACGCCGCGCTTTTCGAACTCGGGCGCAAGGCGATCGAGGTCGGCCAGCCAGTTGCGGCAGATCGGACAGAAGATGCCGCGGTAGAACGCGAGCAGCGCGAGCTTTTCGGGCTTTTCGCGCGCGAGCGCCCAGCGACCGCCGCCCGCGAGCCGGGCGTCGATCGCAGGCATCGTGTCGCCGGGAATCACGCGCATCGCAGCGTCTCGTGAGCGCCTCGGACGCGATCATAGCGGATGCCGACGAGCGCGCGCGCGCGCTCGATCCGACGCGCTCGTTCATCGTGCAGGCGCCCGCAGGCTCGGGCAAGACCTCGCTGCTGGTTGCCCGCTATCTGCGGCTGCTCGAAGCCGCGCGTCGCCCCGAGGAAGTGCTCGCGATCACCTTCACGCGCAAGGCCGCCGCCGAGATGCGCCGGCGGGTACTGGAGGCGCTGCCCGACAGCGCCGATCTCGCGCACCGGCTGCGCATCGAGACGATCGACGCGTTCTGCCTTGCGCTCGTGCGGCAACTGCCGGTGCCGGCGAAGTTCGGCGTGCCGCCGGGCATCGCCGAGGACGCGCGCCCCCTCTATCGCGAGGCGGCGCAGCGCGCGCTCGCCGATTTCGCGCGCCCGGCGGTCGCGCGGCTGCTCGCGCACCTCGACGGTCATGTCGGGCTCGCCGCCGATCTGCTCGCGGCGATGCTCGCGCGGCGCGACCAGTGGCTGCGCCACGCCGGCCGCACGCCGACGCGCGAGGACCTGGAGGCGGCGCTTGCGCGCGAGCGCGAGCGGCTGCTCGCGCAGGCGCGCGCGCTCGATGCGCGCGCCTCGGTCGAGTTCGCGCGCGAGGTGCTCACCGCGAAGGGCGAGTGGCGCAAGCGCGCGCCGGCGGCGCTCGCGGCCGCCGGCAACGAGCCGTCGCGCGCGGCGCTCGCCGCGCTCCTTGCGCTGCCGCCTGAGCGCTACAGCGACGCGCAGTGGGAGGCGCTCGAGGCGCTCCTTGCGGTGCTGCGGCTCGCGGTGGCGGAACTGAAGCTCGTGTTCGCCGAGGCCGGCGCGTGCGATTTCACCGAGATCGCGCAGGGCGCGGTGCGCGCGCTCGGCACACCCGACGCCCCGACCGATCTGCTGCTCGCGCTCGATTACCGCATCCACCACGTGCTCGTGGACGAGTTCCAGGACACCTCGCTCAGCCAGCGCGAGCTGCTCGTGTGCCTCACTGCCGGCTGGAGCCCGGGCGACGGCCGTACGCTGTTTCTCGTCGGCGACCCGATGCAGAGCATCTACCGGTTTCGCGACGCCGACGTCGGCATTTTCCTGCGCACCTGGCGCGAGGGGTTGCCGAACGTCGCGCTGGAGCGCATCCGCCTGAAGACCAACTTCCGCTCGCAGCCGGGGCTGGTCGCCTGGGTGAACGAGACGTTCCGCCGCGTGCTGCCCGAACGCGAGGACGAGGCGAGCGGCGCGGTGCCCTTCTCGGAGGCTGCGCCGCACCCGGCGAACGAGGCGCTGCCCGGGCCGGCGGTGCAGTGGCACGCGCCGGCCGACGAGGCCGAGCAGGCGGCGCTCGTCGTGCAGCTCGTTCGCGCGGCCGAGGGCGACTGCGCGCTGCTCGTGCGCAACCGCAGCGCGCTCGCCGAGATCGTGCCGGCGCTCAAGCGCGCGGGCGTGCGCTTTCGCGCGATCGAAATCGAGCACTTGGGCGAAAAACAGGTGGTGCAGGACCTGTGCGCGCTCGCGCGCGCGCTCGCGCACCCCGCCGACCGTGTGGCCTGGCTCGCGCTCGCGCGCGCGCCCTGGTGCGGCCATGACGCTCGCGCAGCTCAGCCGCGCGCTCGAAGGCCGAAGCGGCACCGTCTGGGCGCTGCTTGCCGAGGTGCCGGAGGCGGCGCGCCTTCGCGCGGCGCTTGCGCCGGCGCTCGAAGCGCGCGGGCGCGCGAGCCTGCGCAACCGCGTCGAGGGCGCCTGGCTCGCCCTCGGCGGCCCGGCGTGCGTCGCCGACCCGACGGAGCTCGAGGACGCCGAGATCTTTTTCGATGCGCTCGAGCGGCTCGAGCGCGCCGGCGAGGCGGACTTCGCGCGCCTTTCGGAGCTGATCGAAAAGCTCTACGCCGCGCCCGACACCGCCGCCGGCGAGCGCGACCTGCAGGTGATGACCATCCACAAGGCGAAAGGGCTCGAGTTCGACACCGTCATCGTGCCGGGGCTGCACCGCGGGCCGGGCGCGGGCGAGCCGCCGCTCATGCTCTGGCGCGAGCGCGCAGACGGCGCGCTCCTGCTTGCGCCGATCAAGCCGACCGGCGCCGCCGCAGATCCGCTCTACGAGTACCTGAAAAAGCTCGAGCGCGAGGCCGAGCAGCACGAGGCGGGACGCCTGCTCTATGTCGCGGCGACGCGCGCGCGTCGACGCCTTCACCTGCTCGCCTGTCCGCAGAAGGCGATGCCGCCGCGACGCAGCCTGCTCGCCTGCGCGTGGGAGGCGGCGAGGCCGTTCTACGAGGGCCTTGCGCCGCCGGCGCGCGAGACGCCGCAGGCCGAGCGACGGGCCGCGCCGTTCGTGCTGAAGCGGTTGCCGCCGCAGTGGCGGCCGCCTGAGCCGCCGCCCGCCGTCGCATGGCAACCGCGCGCGCCAGCACAGCGGGCGTACGAAGACGTCGAATTCAGTTGGGCGGGCGAGACGATGCGCCAGGTCGGAACGGTCGTGCACCGCTGGCTGCTCGTCATCGCCGCAGACGGCCTGCGCGGCTGGAATGCGCGGCGGATCGCCGCGCTGCGCCGCGAGTTCGAGCGCGACCTCGCGCGCCGCGGGGCGCCGGCGCCGCGCGAGGCGGCCGCGCTCGTCGCCGCGGCGCTCAGGAACACGCTCGCCGATCCTCGCGGGCGCTGGCTGCTCGGCCCGCATCGCGAGGCCTGGAGCGAGTACCGCATTTCGACGCCGCACGCGCGCTACGCGATCGACCGCGTGTTTCGCGACGCCGACGGCACGCTCTGGGTGGTCGATTTCAAGACCGGCCGGCACGAGGGCGCCGACCTCGAAGGCTTTCTCGAGCGCGAGATGCAGCGCTACGCCGCGCAGCTCGACGCCTACGCGCGCGCGCTCGGCGGCGCGCGCCGCGGACTCTACTTTCCGCTCTACGCCGCCTGGCGCGAGTATCCGGACTGAGGACGCGTCGGACGCGCGCGCTGCGCGGCCGACGAGTCCTCGAAGTGGCGCAGCCTCAGCGCGCGCTCGGGCGCGCGGCCCGCTCAGTCGAGGCCTGCGCGGCGCAACCGGGCGCGCAACGCGTCGAGCTCTTCCAGCGCGTCGGCGACGAGCGCGGCAAGCTCCGGCACCGCCTCGAAATCGCGCTCGAGCCCCCGCATGCGACGCGCGCGCCGCAGCGCCGCGGCGCCGAAGCGCCATTCCTCGACCGTCGCGCCTGCGGCGGGAAACAGGCCTTCGCGCACCCGCGCGACCACCCACTCGCGCTCGACCGCGCACGCGGTGCACAGCTCTTCCAGCGTGAGCCAGTCGTCCTCGTGCGTCATCGGTGCTGTTCGCTCCATTGCCGGCGCGCGTCGAAGGCGGTCTCGCGCGCGAGCGCTTCGTAGAGCTCGCGCACCCGGGCGCGGTCGGCCGGCGGCACGACCACCTGGATGTCGAGATAGAGGTCGCCCGGCGGCTGCGACGGAATGCCCTTGCCGCGCACCCGCAGCTGGCGGCCGCTCTGCGCGCCGGGCGGGATGCGGACGTTCAGCTGTCCGCCCGGGTATTGGACCGGAACGACCGCGCCGAGCGCCGCCTCCCAGGGCGCGACCGGCAGCGTGAGATGCACGTCGCGGCCGTCGACGCGGTAACGCGGGTCCGGCCGGAATTGCACTTCGAGCAGCAGGTCGCCCGGGGGCGCCTGTCCGGCGAGGCGAAGGATCTGCCCTTCGCGCACCCCTTGAGGAATTCTCACTTCCAGCGTGCGCGCGGCGCTCGCCAATCGCCCGTGCTCGTCGAGGTGCGGCACGCGCAGCGTCACCTGGCGCGTCGCGCCGCGGTAAGCGTCCTCCAGATCGAGCAGGATCTTCGCGTAGTGGTCGCCGCGATGCCTGCCGGCGCGCGCGCCCATGCGACCGAAAAGCTCCGAGAAGAAGTCGCTGAACTCGAAGGCTTCGGGGCCGAAGTCGCGCGCGCTGAACTCGAACCCGGCGTCCCAGCCCGGCGGCGGCTGAAACTCCTCGCCTGCGCGGTGGCCGGCTGCGAGCCGATCGTACGCGGCGCGCTTTTCCGGGTCGGAGAGGACGGCGTACGCCTCGTTGATCTCTTTCATGCGCTCGGCCGCGTCCGGTTCCTTGGACACGTCCGGGTGGTACTTGCGCGCGAGCCTGCGGTAGGCGCGCTTGATCTCCTCGGCGGTCGCGCCGCGCGCAACTCCGAGCGTCTCGTAATAGTCCCTGAACTGCACGCAAGCCCTCGCCCGCTGGCCGCTGATCGGACCGGAGGTATATCCGGGCCGACCGCGGGATTTCAAGCCGCGCCGGGGCGCTTGAAATCGCGCGCGGCCTCCCCACTTGCGGATCGAGGTATCCGACGACGGGGGGCTCATGAACGAACTTTCGCTTTTTCCGCGCGATCTACTCGCGGAGATGGATCGCCTGCAGCGCCGGCTGATGCAGGCGTTCGACCTGTCGCCCAGTATCCGCGGCTTCGCCCGCGGCTACCCGGCGCTCAATGCGGGCGGAACGCCCGAGTCGGCCGAGATCTACGCGTTCGCGCCCGGACTCGATCCGGCGACGATCGAGGTTCAGGTCGAGCGCGGCGTCCTTTCGATTTCGGGCGAGCGCAAATCCGAACTGCCCGAGGCGGACGAAAAGTCGACCGTGCACGTCAACGAGCGGTTCGCCGGACGGTTTCACCGGGTGGTGACGCTCGCCGACGACCTCGACCCGAACGCGGTGCAGGCGCGCTATCGAGACGGTGTGCTGCACGTGAGCATCAAGCGCAAGGCGGCGGCGCGTCCGCGCCGTATCGCCGTCGAGTGACAGGAGGACGCGATGAACGCCAACAACCAGGAATCCGCGACGCCGCGGCGCAGCGGCCAGCCTGAGCCGGCGGCGCTCGTGCCGCCGGTCGACGTGATCGAGGACGCCGCCGGCATCACGCTCTTTGCCGACGTGCCGGGCGTGCCGAAGGACCGGCTGAACGTGCGCGTGGACGGCGATACGCTGATCATCGAGGGCGAGATGCTGCTCGACATTCCGCGCGACATGGAGGCGACGCACGTCGAGGTGAGCGTGCCCCGCTACCGGCGCGTGTTCACGCTGTCGCGCGATCTGGACACCGAGAACATGAGCGCCGAGCTCAGGCACGGTGTGCTCAAGCTGCGCATCTCGAAAGCCGAGGCGGCGCGCCCGCGGCGAATCGAGGTGCGGGCGGAGTAGCCGCACCGCGGCGAGCGATTGCGGCCGCCGTCTGCGCGCAAGGCGAGGGGGAAGGCGTGGCTCTGCGGGCGCTCGCGCGCGTCATCGCCTCGGTGCCGACCTCCGACGGCGCCGGGGTACGGCTGCGGCGCAGCCTCGGCGCGACGCCGCAGGCGCGGCTCGATCCGTTTCTGCTCTTCGACGAGTTCGGTTCGGACGACCCGCGCGACTACCTCGCCGGATTTCCGGCGCATCCGCATCGCGGCTTCGAGGCGGTGACCTACATGCTCGAAGGCCGCATGCGCCACGAGGACAGCGCCGGTCACCGCGGCGACCTCGGCCCGGGCGACGTTCAGTGGATGACGGCCGGCCGCGGCATCGTGCACTCGGAGATGCCGCAGCAGAGCGACGGCCGCCTGCGGGGGTTTCAGCTCTGGCTGAACCTTCCGGCGGCCGAAAAGATGAAACCGGCGGCCTGGCGAGACATCCCGGCGCGCGACATTCCCGCGCTCGAGCCGGCGCCCGGGGTGTGCGTTCGGCTGATCGCCGGACGCTTGGGCGAGACGCGCGGGCCGGTCGCGGGCGGCGCGACCGATCCGTACTACCTCGATCTGGAACTCGCCGCGGGCGCGTCGTTCGCGGTGCCGCTGCCTGCGACGCATAACGCGTTCGTCTACGCATTCGAGGGCGATGCGGAGGTGGGCGAAGCGGGCGGGCGCACAGCGCTCGCGCGGCACGCCGCCGGCGTGCTCGGCGCGGGCGACGCAGTGGCGCTTCGCGCCGGCCGCGCAGGGGCGCGCGTGCTCGTGCTCGCCGCGCGGCCGATCGGCGAGCCGGTGGTGCAATACGGCCCGTTCGTGATGAACACGCGCGACGAGATCGAGCAGGCGATCGCCGACTATCGCGCAGGGCGGCTCGGCGGCTCGCAGGCGCGCGACGCCGCCGCGCCCTGATGCGGCGTGACCGCGGCGTCGCCGCGGCCTCAGGCAGCGTCGCGCGGCGCGCAGGCCGGCCGGGGCGGCTTTTCTGCGAGGAGGAAGAACACCGAACCGATCCCGGCGAGCGCGGCGAGCAGCGCAAAGCCCGTGCGATAGTCGCCGGTCGCCTGCGCAAGCAGCCCCGGGGTCATCGGGCCGCCGACCTGCCCGACGAGGACCGCCATGAACGACAGGCCGAGGATCATGCCGATGCTGCTTGCGCCGAAGCAGTCGGCGCGGATCGCCTGCATGAACGGCCCGCACACGCCCCAGCCGACGCCGTGCAGCAGCGCGAACGCCGCCACCCTCTGCGGGGTTCTGCCCGGACGCAAGGAGCGCAAGGGCACTCGCGTACGCGAGCATGCAAGCGGCGCACAGCACCCGCTTGTCGAAGCGCTCGCCGCCCAGCCGATCCACCGGCCGGGCAGCCCTCCATCTGCCTCAGCGCCGCCGCCCCGACAGGCTTGTCTTGCTCCAGCCCATCTTGATGATGGCGAGCGCCGCGACGCAGGCTCCGACCGCGTGACCGATCAGCACCGCCTGCAGGCGACGCGCCCGCCCCGACGATCTCCCGGCCGTCGGAGATGCGCCGCACCGCGCGGAGTGTGCCGGTTACTTCTTCAGCAGGCTTTCGATATCGAGGTCATCGGCGCTGAAGCTCCGGCGCTTGCGCTCGGCGGCGAGCGCCTCGGCGTTCACTTCCTCCCAGGCCTGCATGAACGCGGCCGCAAGCCGCAGGCTCAGCTTGCCGAGTTCTTTGGCGTCCGCTTCGCTCGCCTTGCCGCCGGCGAAGGTCGCCGCCGCAAGCCGCGCGAAGATATCCTTTGCGAGCGCCGTGACCGGATCGTCTGCTTTCGGCGCGTCGGAAAGCTTGGAACCGCCGTGTTCGCTCATGCGTCGTTCCGCGAGTCCGCGCGCAATGCTACCCGAAGCGGCAAGACGCGTCGCGCCCTACAATCTCGCGGGATGCCGAAGCAATCGACACGATGCGGTGGCGCCCGAGTCGATGCCTTGACGCGGCCGCGGCGCGGCGCGCGGCCGGCCGCCGGGCGATGATCGCGCTGCTTCAGCGCGTCGCCGAGGCGAGCGTCTCGGTGGCGGGCGAGACGGTCGCCGCGATCGGCCCGGGGCTGCTCGTCTTCGTCGCGGTGGAGCGCGGCGACGCCGAGGCGCAGGCCGCGCGGCTCGCCGAGCGCGTCCTCGGCTACCGCGTATTTGCCGACGGCGCCGGACGGATGAACCGCTCGCTCGCCGACACCGGCGGCGCGCTCCTTGCGGTACCGCAGTTCACGCTCGCCGCCGACACCGCGAGCGGCACGCGGCCGAGCCTGTCGCGCGCGGCCGATCCGGTGCTCGGTGCGCGGCTCTTCGAGCACTTCGTCGCGTGCGCGCGCGCCGCCGGGGCGAGCGTCGCCACCGGGCGCTTCGGCGCGCATATGGAGGTGCGGCTCGTCAACGACGGGCCGGTGACCTTCTGGCTCTCGGTGCCGCCGCGCGGCGACTGAGCCGCGGCGCGGTTACGCGGCCGGTTTCTCGATGCGCACGACGCTTTCCAGCTCACCAACCTGGTCGAGCACCTTGCGCGCGTAGCGGTAGAGCTGGACGCCTTTCGCGGTCGGGGTGACGTTGCGGTGCACGCGGTGAAAGAGCGGCGCGCCGACGAAGTTCTCCAGCCGGCGGACCCGCGTCGAGACGCTCGATTGCACGGTGTTCAGCGCGCGCGCGGCGCGCGCGAACCCGCGCAGCTCGTACACGGCGACAAAGCAGCGCAGGTCCTTCAGATCGAGCATCGGGCCTCGTTCCCCCTCGCGCTCCCGCCCCAGCGCCTGCCGATTTGACTTTAGCGCCGACACGCCGTCAATCCGCGACCGCCGCCGGCGCCGTCCCCGCGCCGGCAGCGAGCCGCAGGGCGCCTGCCGCGGGCGCGCGAAGGCGCTTTTTCTGAGGCCGGCGCCTCGCGGGCACTCGCCGGCGACGGTGCACCGGAGCCGGCCGTTCCGGCGAGGAAGAGGGTCCGGTCCTTGACGTAATTTGACGGTCGCGGAGACCTTTCCGCGGGGCGCGATGCGCCGATTTGCGCGTGCGGGGCGGCGGGGCGCATACTTCGCAGCCCCGGGCGTTCCGGGCGCAGCGCGCTGCGCCGGGGCACCGGCACAGGAGACAGAACGAATGAAGCGATTCGCGGTCGCCGTCTTCCTCTCGCTTGCGGCGCAGGGCGCGCTCGCGCAGCCGTTTCCGTCGCGCCAGATCACGATGATCGTCGGGTTCGCGGCCGGCGGCGGCGCCGACACCGCGGCGCGCATCATCGCCAGGCGGCTTCGCCGAGACGATCGGTCAGCCGGTCGTGATCGACAACCGCGCCGGCGCCGGCGGCAACATCGCCGCCGATCTGGTCGCCAAAGCGACCCCCGACGGCCACACGATCGGCCTCGCTTCGCCCGGACCGCTCACGGTCGCCCCCCACATGGTGGCGAAGCTCCCGTACGACCCCCTGCGGGATTTCGCGCCGCTCACGATGGCGGTGACCTTCCCGAACGTGCTCGTCGTGAACGCGTCGGTGCCGGCGACCACCCTCGCCGAATTCGTGCGCCTTTCGAACGCGCGCCCGGGCACCGTCACCTGCGGCAGCTCCGGCATCGGCGGGATCGGCCATCTGTCGTGCGAGCTGCTCAAGATGGTCGCGAAGGCCGATCTGGTGCACGTGCCTTACAAGGGCGGCGCGCCCGCGATGACCGATCTCCTGAGCGGCCAGATCTCGTCGATCTTCGCGACGCCGATCACCGCCGGCCCGCACATCAAGGCGGGCAAGATCCGGGCGCTCGCCACCACCGGCGCGACGCGCGCGAGCGCCCTTCCGGAGGTGCCGACGGTCGCCGAGTCCGGCTATCCGGGGTTCGAAGCGATCAACTGGTACTGCTTCATCGCACCGGCGAAGACGCCGAAGGAGACGCTCGAGCGGCTGCGCCGCGACCTCGTCGCGGTGCTCTCCGAGCGCGACATACGCGAGCAACTCGCCGCGCACGGCATGGATCCCGCGCCGGGAACCCCCGAGGAACTGAGGCGTTACATCGAGCGCGAGTACGCGACCTGGGGCCGGGTGGTGAAGGCGGCCGGGATCACCGCGAACTGAAGCGGCGAAGTAGCGCACGCGCCCGGCCGCCGGCCCGGCGCGCTGACAGCGCATTCAGCCGCGCTCGCGCTTTCGCTCGAGCGCCCGCCAGACGGTTTCGGGCGTGAGCGGCATCTGCACGTCCTCGACGCCGAGGGCATCGACGATCGCGTTCATCACCGCGGCGAGCGCGCCGACGGTGCCCGCCTCGCCCGCGCCCTTTACGCCGAGCGGGTTGAGCCGCGTCGGCACCGGGTTGTGGCCGATGCGAAAGCTGCAGACGTCTGAGGCGCGCGGCATCGCGTAGTCCATGAACGAGGCGGTGAGGAGCTGTCCCGACTCCGGGTCGTAGACGATCTGTTCCATCGCGATCTGCCCGAAGCCCTGAACGATGCCGCCCATCACCTGGCCGGCGAGCGTGAGCGGATTGATCTCGGTGCCGACGTCGTCCACCACCGCGTAGGCGACGGGGGTGATGGCGCCCGTTTCCGGGTCGATCTCGACCTCGCAGACGTGCGTGCCGTTCGGGAACGTCTCGGCCGCGGGCGAAAACGCCGCGCGCTCGAAGAGCCCCGGCTCGACCCCGGGCGGAAGCCGCGCGGGCACGTAGGCGAGGCGCGCGACCTCCGCGAGCGCGATGGCGCGGTCGGTGCCGGCGATGCGGAAGCGCCCCTCGTCGAAGACGACATCGGCCTCGCTCGCCTCGAGCAGGTGCGCGGCGATGCGCTTCGCCTTGGCGATGACCTTGTCGGCGGCGAGCCAGAGGGCGGTGCCGCCGATCACCGCCGAGCGCGAGCCGAAGGTGCCGTAGCCGAAGGCGATCGCGTCGGTGTCGCCGTCGGCGACGCGCACCTCGGCCGGATCGAGCCCGAGCCGCGCGGCGACGATCTGGCGGTACATCGTCTCGTGGCCCTGGCCTTGGCTTTTCGTTCCGACGAGCACGCTCGCGCGGCCGTCGGGGTCGAAGCGGATCTCGGCGGTCTCGACGCTCGGAGCGCCGGCGCGCTCGATCGCGTTCGCGAGCCCGATGCCGCGCAGCTTTCCGCGCGCCTGCGCCTGCGCGCGCCGCGCCGCAAAGCCGTTCCAGTCGGCGAGCGCGAGCGCCTTGTCCATGCCGCGCTCGAACTCGCCGCAGTCGTACGTGAACGTGAGCGCGGTCTTGTACGGCATCGCGGTCGGCGGAATCAGGTTGCGCCGGCGCAGCTCGACGCGGTCGGCGCCCAGTTCGCGCGCCGCGTCGTCGATCAGCCGCTCGAGGGCGTAGATCGCCTCGGGGCGACCGCTGCCGCGGTACGGCGCGATCGGGTTGCGGTGCGAGAACCGCGTCGTCACGCGCACGTGCGCGGTCGGAATCGCGTAGACGCCGACGAGGGAGCCGAGGTTGGCGAAGCCGGGCATCAGGTTGCGGTCGGAGGAGACGTAGGCGCCCACGTCGTCGGTCTTTTCCACCCGCAGGGCGAGAAAGCGGTGCTCGCGGTCGAGCGCGAGCGCGATGTCGAACGCGCAGTCGCGGCCATGCTCGTCGGCGAGCGGCGCTTCGCTGCGCTCGCAGAGCCACTTCACCGGGCGGCGCAGCCGGCGCGCGAGCCACAGCACCAGGCGGTGCTCGAGGCTCGTCCAGCCCTTCGCGCCGAACGCGCCGCCGACGTCGCGGCACACGACCCGGATGCGGTGCTCGGGCACCGCGAGCACGGTCGCGAGCACCTCGCGGATGCGGTGCGGGTACTGCGCGTCGCAGTAGAGCGTGTAGCGCCCTTCGCCTTCGTCCCAGACGCCGATCGCGCCGCGCGGCTCCATGAACTGCGCGTGCACGCGCGAGACGGTGTAGCGGCGCTGAACGACGTGCGCCGCGCGCGCGAACGCCCGCTCGGTCGCCGCGCGGTCGCCCAGCTCGAACACGCAGCAAACGTCGTCGGGGCATTCGTCCCACACGGGCGCCGAGGCGGGCAGCGGCTCGTAGTCGACCGCGACGAGCTCGGCGGCGTCCTTTGCGAGCGCCGCGGTCTCGGCGACCACCGCGGCGACCGGATCGCCGACGTGCTGCACCTTGCCGCGCGCAAGCCCCGGATGCGGCCGCCAGAACATCGGCGACCCGTCCGGGCGGCTGCGCTTGAGCGTCGGCGCAGTGGTGCGCAGGCCGTCGCGCGCGAGATCCTCGGCGGTGAACACGCCGAGAACGCCCGGTGTGGCGAGCGCCGCGGCGGCGTCCACCGCGACGATGCGCGCGTGCGCGTGCGGCGAGCGCACGAGCACCATGTGCGCTTCGCGCGGCAGCTCGAGGTCGGCGACGAAACGCCCTTCGCCGCGCAGAAGGCGCGCATCCTCGAAGCGGGTGACCGGCTGGCCGATTCCGAATTTCTCGTTCATGGCGCGCCGGATTCTAAAAGCGCAGCCGCGCGCGGCCTACAGGCTTTTCGCCGCCGCCGCTCTCGGTCACGAACCGCGCGCGGCGTCGACGCGAGCGCGCCGCGCTCGCTCAACCCTGCACCGAATAGCCGCCGTCGACCGGGATCGCGGCGCCGGTGACGAAGTCTGAGGCGCGGCTTGCGAGAAACACCGCGATCCCGGCAAGGTCCGAAGGCAAGCCCCAGCGGCCGGCGGGCGTTCGCGCGAGCACCCGCTCGTAGAGGCCCGGCACCTGCTCGCGCGCGCGGCGCGTAAGCTCGGTGTCGATCCAGCCCGGCAGCACCGCGTTCACCTGGATGTTGTCTTTCGCCCAGGCGCAGGCGAGCGCACGCGTAAGCTGCACGATCCCGCCCTTCGAGGCGGCGTAGGGGGCGGCGAAAGATGCGCCGAAGAGCGACATCATCGAGCCGATGTTGACGATCTTTCCGCCGCCTGCGCGCTTCATCGCCGGGTACGCCGCCTGCGATAGGAGAAAAGCGCTCGTGAGGTTGGTCTCCAGCACCTCGCGCCACTCTGCGGCGGTGTACTCCTCGGGCTGCCTGCGGATGTTGATGCCGGCGTTGTTGACGAGGATGTCGAGCCGCCCGAGCGCGGCGACGGTCTTTTCCACGACATTGCGACAGGCGGCTTCCTCGCGCAGGTCGGCTTCGAACGCGACTGCGCCCAGTTCGCGCGCGGCGGCGGCGTTTTTCCGCGCGTCGCGGCCGACGATCGCGACCCGCGCGCCGGCGGCGGCGAGCCCTCGCGCCATCGCAAGCCCGATGCCGCCGTTTCCGCCGGTGACGAGCGCCGCTTTGCCTTCGAGATCGAACATTTTCATCGCGAGTCCCTCGACGGTGGGCCGCAGATTGTAAGCGCGGCGCGCACCGCTAACTTTCTCGATGCAACGCTCGCCGGCTGCTGCGCGGTGCCGGCGTCGGCCTGGGTCGGGCCGCGGCGGCCTGAGGAGCGCTCGGGCGCTCGCGATCGCGGTCGAGTTCGGCCGCGAGCCCGATCCGGGCGACCTCGCCGCCGCCTGGGGGCGGGAGAGCGCTACGGCTGCGCGCTCCTTCGCGCGGCCGAGATCGCGCTCGTTTCCGCCTCGTGACTTCACCGGCTCGAATTTTCTGCGACCGCGCGATGCGACCGAGGTCTCGCATGCGCGCATCCTCGTCGCTGCCGGGCCTGCGCGCTGGAAGGATGGCAGGGCGTCGCCGCGTTCATCGGAAGCCGCCTCGCCTCGGCGGTCGTCACCAGCGCCGCGCCGCTTGCGCCCGAGCGGCCGGCGGACTTCGGGCTCGAGGACGTGTGCGCGAAGTGCAGGAAGCGCGCGCGTGCCCGTGCCGCGCGATCTCGCGATCGTGGAAGGCGGGGCGGTGACGCCGCGCAGCGCGAACCGCCGCGGGCTCGTCGCTCAGACGGGCACGAGCAGCTCCTCGACGTAGGGCAGCCGGTCCTGCCCGAAGTGCATCTGGTTTCCGACGAAGAACGTCGGTACGCCGAAGACGCCGCGGCGCACCGCCGCGTCGGTCGCTGCGCGCAGCGCTTCCTTGATCGCCGGATCCTGCATCGCCGCGAGGATCCTTTCGCCGTCGAGCCCGGCCTCGCCGAGCGTTCTCGACAGCTCCTTCCGATCGCCGAGGTTGCGCCGCTCGGCCCAGAGCGCGCGGAACACCGCGTCCGAGTACGGCTCGAGAAAGCCCTGCTGCTGCGCGTACACCGCGCCGCGCATGAGGCCGAGCGTGTTCACCGGGAAATGCGGATTGCGCGCGAACGGCACGCCGTAGCGCGCGGCAAACCACTGCAGGTCGCGGAACATCCACGCGAGCTTCGCCGGCACCTCGGCCGGCGAACGGTTGCCGGTCGCCTGAAACACCCCGCCGAGGAGGATCGGGTGGTAGTTCACCCGCGCCCCGGTGCGCCGCGCGAGCGCCGGCACCTGCGTCCAGGCGAGGTAGGCGGCCGGGCTGCCGTAATCGAAATAGAAGTCGAGCGTCGCGGTCACGGCAAACGGCGGAGCAGGGCGCGCACCGGCCGCGCGCGCCCGTCGTTACGATGCGCCGCGCGGTTCGGCGCGCGCGGCGCGAACCGTGCGGCGCAAGACGCGGTGTCAGACATAGGGTCGCCTCTCGCTGCGTATCGAAACCGCGCGCGGCGCGCTGGCGGCGCACCGCCGCTTGGCCTATTATCCGCCGACCCCGAACGCAGGAGATGAAACCGTGATCCGATCGCTCGCTGCCGTACTCGCGCTCTGGATCGCCGCGGCGCCTGCCGCGGCCGCGCAGGACTGGCCGGCCCGTCCGGTGAGCTTCGTCGTGCCGTTCCCGCCCGGCGGATCGGTCGACCCGCTCGCGCGGCTGCTCGCCGGAAAGCTCTCCGAGTCGCTGCGGCAGCAGTTCATCGTCGAAAACAAGCCCGGCGCGTCCGGCTCGATCGGCGCCGCGCACGTCGCGAAGGCGAAGCCCGACGGCTACACCTGGCTGTTCGTGTTCGACACGCACGCGGTCAACCCGGCGCTCATCCCGAACCTGCCCTTCGATACCGCAAAAGACTTCGTGCCGGTGATGCTCGTCGGCACCGCGCCGATGGCGATCGCGACGCAGACGGCGAAGCCCTACAAGACCTTCGGCGACGTGGTCGCCGCCGCCAAGGCGAAACCCGACACCGTCACCTTCGGCACCGTCGGCAACGGCTCGCTCGGGCACCTCACGATGGTGCTCGTGCAGCAGGCCGCGGGCATCAAGCTGGTCCATGTGCCCTACAAGGGCGGCGGACCGATGACGGCAGATGCGATCGGCGGGCAGGTGGAACTCGCGATCGGCTCGGTCGCGGTGATGGCGCCGCACGTAAAGAGCGGGAAGCTGCGCGCGGTCGCGGTGACCGGCGACAAGCGCTCGCACGCGATGCCCGATGTGCCGTCGCTCGCGGAGCAGGGCTTTCCGGGGTTTTCGGCGCACGCCTGGTGGGGGATCTTCGGTCCCGCGGGCACGCCGAAGCCGATCCTCGATCGCCTGCACGCCGAGCTCGTCAAGGCGCTCAATCTGCCGGACGTGCGCAAGACCCTCACCGAGACGCTCGGCATGGACCTCGTCGTTTCCAGCCCCGAGGCGTTGCAGCGCTTCCTCCTCGACGAGATGGCGCGCTGGGGCAAGGTGGTGCGCGACCACGGAATCCGGCCCGACTGACGTGCGCGCGGCGGTGCTCGACGACTACCAGCGCCTTGCCGAGCGGCTCGCCGACTGGGGACGGCTGCGCCGGCGCGGGATCGAGGTTACGGTATTCGACCGCGCGTTCGCCTCGGAGGACGAGGCGGCGGAAAAACTCGCGCCCTTCGAGATCCTCGTTCTGATGCGCGAGCGCACACCGTTTCCGCGCTCGCTCGTCGCGCGGCTGCCGAGGCTGCGCTTCATCGCGCTCACCGGCCTTCGGTCGGCGAGCCTCGATCTTGCCGCCTGCACCGAGCGCAGGATCCCGGTGAGCAACACCGGCGCCGGCTCGACCTCCGCCGTCACCGCGGAGTTCGCCTTTCTCATGATCCTCGCCGCGGCGCGCGATTTTGCGCGCGCCGAGCGCAACATGCGCGCAGGGCTCTGGCACGAGGGACTGCGCGGCGGCACGATCCTCGAAGGAAGGCGTCTCGGCGTAATCGGTCTCGGCAAACTCGGCGCGCGCGTCGCCGGCTACGGCAAGGCGTTCGGCATGGACGTGGTCGCCTGGAGCCAGAACCTCACGCCCGAGCGCGCGCGCGAGGCAGGCGCCGCGTACGTCTCGAAGGAGGAACTGCTTCGCACTTCCGACTTCATCACCATCCACCTCGTGCTCTCCGAGCGCACCCGGGGCTTGATCGGCGAACGGGAACTCGGGCTGATGAAACCCGGCGCGGTGCTCGTCAACACCTCGCGCGGGCCGATCGTGGAGGAAAAAGCGCTCCTTGCCGCGCTCGCTTCCGGGCGCCTGTCCCACGCCGCGCTCGACGTCTACGACACCGAGCCGCTTCCGGCCGATCATCCGCTGCGCCGCATGGAGAACGTGACGCTGTCGCCGCATCTCGGCTACGTGAGCGAGGAGGTGCTGCGCACGTTCTGGACCGACGCGATCGAGAACGTCGAGGCCTGGCTCGAGGGCCGCCCGATCCGCGTCATGAACCCGGCGGCGCTCGGCTAGCGCCTTGGCGCCGCAGCCGCTTGCGCGCTGGGCCGGGGTGTGCGCGCTCGCCTCGATCTCGGCGCTCTTCGGCTCGAACCATGTCGCCGCGCGCGTCGCGTTCGAGCACGGGGCGAACGTTCAGACCGCGGTCGCGTTCCGCTCCGCGGGCACCGCGCTCTTCGTGCTCGCGCTGATCCTCGCGCAGCGCGTGCCGCTCGCGCTGCCGCGCGCCACCCTCGTGCGCGCCGGCGCGATCGGGCTGCTCCTTGCGGTTCAGAGCTATTGCCTGTACTCCGCGGTCGCGCGCATTCCGGTCGCGCTCGCGCTCCTCGCGTTCCAGACGTTTCCGATGGTGCTCGCGCTCCTTACCTGGGCGGCCGAAGGCAGGCGCCCGCGGCCGCGCACGCTCGTCGCGATGCCGGTCGCGCTCGCGGGCCTTGCGCTCGCGCTCGACGTGGCGGGCGCCGGCGGCTCGGTCAAGGAGCGCTGGAACGAGATCGGCGCGGGCGTGCTCTGGGCGAGCGCCGCCTCGCTCGCGTTCGCCGCGGTGCTCCATCTCACCGAGCGCTGGCTGCCGGCGCTCGATGGCCGGCTGCGCACGCTCGTCATCATGGCGGTGGTCGCCGCGGTGACGATCGTCGCGAGCGCCGCGACCGCGAGCTTTCGCCTCCCGGCCGACGCGACCGGCTGGGCGGGTCTTGCGCTGCTCACGCTCCTTTACGGCGGCGCCATGATCGCGTTCTTCGCCGTCCTTCCGCGCGTCGATGCGCTGAATACCTCGTTCGCGCTCAACTTCGAGCCGGTGGCGGTGCTCGCGATCGCCTGGGTCGTGCTCGACCAGGCGCTCGCGCCGGTGCAGATCCTCGGCATGGCGGTGGTGCTCGGCGCGATCGTGGTCGGAGCGCGAAAGTGACGCGGCTCGTCATCGTGCGCCACGGCGAGACCGCGTGGAACGCGGAGCGCCGCGTGCAGGGGCAGGTCGACGTGCCGCTGAACGAGACCGGGCGCAGGCAGGCCGAGGCGCTCGCCGCGGCGCTCGCCGCGCGAGCGCTTCGCCGCGATCTGGTCGAGCGACCTTGCGCGCGCGCGCGAGACCGCGGCCGCCGCGGCGGCGCGGCTTGGCCTTCCGGTGCGGCTCGAACCGGCGCTGCGCGAGCGGCACTACGGGATCTTCGAGACGCTCACCTACGCCGAGGCGATGGCGCGCTATCCGGAGGACTACGCGCGCTTCGAGCGGCGCGAGCCGGACTACGACTTCCGCACCGGAGAGTCGCTGCGCGCTTTTTACGAGCGCGCGGTCGGCTGCGTGCGCTCGATCGCCGCCCTGCACGCGGGCGAATCCGTCCTCGTCTTCACCCACGGGGGCGTCCTCGACAAGGTCTATCGGTTCGTGACCGGCATGGCGATCACTGCGCCGCGCGACTTCGCGATCCCGAACTGCGGCATCAACCGCCTCGCCGCGGATCCGTGGCGGATCCTCGTCTGGGCGGACGTTTCGCACCTCGAATCCGCGCTCGACGATCTGCCGGAATAGCCGCTCGCGCGCGGTGCCGGGCGCCGGACGGCGCGATCGCCGGCGGCGCCGCGCGGGGGCGGATTCTCGCGCGCCGCGCGCGGCGACTGACGTAGATCAAGACGCGAGCCGCGCTCTCGGCGAAACTTGCGCATTGCGACGAGGACGATCGTCCGAGTCGATCGCGACGGAGCGACGAATGAAGCGGATGCCGATCGTGTGGCAGCGGCTCGTGAGCCGAGGGCAGACCTGCGCGCGCTGCGCGAACACGCACCGCGAGCTCGAAGCGGCGGTGGAAAAACTCGCCGCGGCGCTGCGCCCGCTCGGCATCGAGCCGGTGCTGGAGATGCGGGAGATCGCCGAAGACGCGTTCGCCGCCGCGCCGCTGGAATCGAATCGCGTCTGGATCGCGGGACGGCCGATCGAGGCGTGGCTCGGCGCGCGGGTCGGTGCGAGCCGCTGTTGCTCGGTGTGCGGCGAGGCGGATTGCCGCACGCTCGAGCTCGGCGGCCGCACGTTCGGGACGATCCCGCAGGCGCTGATCGTCAAGGCCGGATTGATCGCGGCGGGCGAATCGATCGCAGCCGAGGCGTCGCAGGACCCGGGTGCGCGCTCGTGCTGCGACGAGCGCCGGGCGAGCGCGCCGTCTGGCGCAGAGCGCGCGCAAAGTCCGGGTGCTGCGCCTGACGCCGCGCGCGCGGCGCTCGCGCTGAAGGCGCCTGGCCAGCTCAAGTTTTCCGGCGCGCGTCCGTTATTCGGCGGCAAACCTTTCTCGGGAGGAAGACCGATGAGCGCACGTTTTGCCCTTGCCGCCCTTTCGTTCGCGATCGCGAGTGCCGCGTTCGCCGAATCGCCGAGCCGCGTGCCCGGCGAGAAACTGGATGCCGGGCTCGGTGCCTTGCCGCCGTACGTCGAGTGGGCGGCGCATCCGGTGCTCGTGCGCTACACCGAGCCCGAGGTGCAGGCGATGCTGCGCGACCCGAACCACGTCGTCGGGGAAAAGCTCGATAGCGGGCTCGGAGAGCTTCCGCCCTATCGCGACTGGCACGCGCACCCGGAGCTGCGGCGCTACGCCCGGCCGCCGGTCGTCGCCGCGCGCTAGCGTTTCGCTCGGTCGTCCGACGCGCGCGCCCGGCGGGACCGGGCGCGCGGGCGGCGCGCCGCCTCAGTCCTCCAGCTCCTCCAGCAGGCCGGCCAGATCGTCGGCGTGCTCTTCTTCCATCGCGAGGATGCCTTCCAGCATGCGCCGCGTGGTCGGGTCGTCGTTGCCGAGATAGGCGATCATCTCGCGGTAGCTGTCGATCGCGATGCGCTCGGCGACCAGGTCCTCCTTGATCATGTCGATCAGGTTCTCGCCCTCGACGTACTCGGCGTGCGAGCGGCTGAGCAGCCCCTCGGGCGAGAAGTTCGGCTCGCCGCCGAGCTGCACGATGCGCGCGGCGATCTGGTCGGCGTGCTGCTGTTCCTCGTTCGCGTGCTGCAGGAACTCCTGCGCGACCGAGTCGGCGTGAATGCCGCTCGCCATGAAGTAGTGCCGCTTGTAGCGCAGCACGCACACGATCTCGGTGGCGAGCGCCTCGTTGAGGAGCTTGACGACGGTTTCGCGGTCGGCGCGGTAGCCCTCGGTGACCGCACCGCGCTCGATGTGCTGGCGCGCGCGCTTGCGCAGCGTCTGGATGTCGGTGAGGAACGGTTTCCTGTTCGCCATGGAGTCCTCCGCGTTCGCGATGGTCGGGGTCAACCGAGCGCGATGTCAAGCAGCATCATCGCCGCAAAACCGCCGAGGACGCCGGCGGTCGCGGCGCGCTCGTGGCCGTGCCGGTGGGATTCTGGGATGACCTCGTGCGAGATCACGAACAGCATCGCGCCGGCGGCGAACGCGAGCGCGAAGGGCAGCACCGGCTGCGCGAGCGCGACGAGCGCCGCCCCGAGCACCCCGGCGAGCGGCTCGGCGAGCCCGGTCGCGGCCGCCACCGCGAACGCGCGCACGCGCGCATAGCCGAGCGTGGCGAGCGCGAGCGCGACCGCGAGGCCCTCGGGCAGGTTCTGGATTCCGATGCCGGCGGCGAGGCTCGCCGCCTCGGCGCTCGCGCCGCCGAAGGCGACGCCGACCGCGAGGCCTTCGGGCACATTGTGCAGCGCGATCGCGAACACGAACAGCCAGACCTGGCGCAAGCGGTGGCCGGGCGCGCCCTCGGCGCCCTTCACGAAATGCTCGTGCGGCACGAGCCGGTCCGCGGTCCAGAGGAACGCCGCGCCGGCGAGCAGCCCCGCGGCGGCGATCGCCGCCGCGAGCGTCCGGCTGGCCCACAGCGCCTCGGCCGTCTCGACGCCGGGCACGATCAGCGAGAAGGAACACGCCGCGAGCATCACGCCCGCGCCGAAACCGAGCATCGCGTCCTCGGCCCGCTGCGAGACGCGGCGCACCGCGAGCACCGGCGCCGCCCCGATCGCCGTGGCGAGGCCGGTCGCGAGGCTCGCCGCGGCGCCCGCGGCGACGCGGGCGTCGGCGAACGCGAGCGCCGCGAGCGCGCCGAGCGCTGCGATCGCCGCGAAGGCGGCAAGCGGCGCGCGCGCGAGCGCAGGTGTCGTCGCCGCGCGCGTTTCGGTGAGTTGTGCCGACGACATCGTTCGCCTCCTTGGAACGGTTCCGGTGGACTGCGCCCGATATGCGGGGCGCGCGGCCGCATTTCCAATCGTTTGTTCCGCGCGCGGCGAAAGGCGCGGCCGATCGCTCGCACGCAAAAAAAGCCCCGGCGGGCGAGCGCCCGCCGGGGCGCTGCGGGCGCGCGCGACGTTCAGAGAGAATCGAACCGGTCGAGCATCATCACCTTGTGCCAGGCGGCGACGAAGTCGCGCACGAACTTCTCGTGCGCGTCGTCGCAGGCGTAGACCTCGGCGAGCGCGCGCAGCTCGGCGTTCGAGCCGAAGACGAGGTCGACGCGCGTCGCGGTCCAGCGCGGCCGGCCGGTCCTGCGGTCGCGGCCCTCGAAGACCTGCGCCTCGCTCGAGACCGGCGTCCATTCGGTCGCCATGTCGAGCAGATTGACGAAGAAGTCGTTCGTGAGCACGCCCGGCCGATCGGTGAAGACGCCGTGGCGCGTGCCGCCGTAGTTCGCGCCGAGCGCCCGCAGGCCGCCGACGAGCACCGTCATCTCCGGCGCCGTGAGCGTGAGCAGTTGCGCTCTGTCGACGAGCAGATGCTCGGGCGGGACCGGCGGGGTGCCCTTCACGTAGTTGCGGAACCCGTCGGCGAGCGGCTCGAGCACCGCGAACGACTCGACGTCGGTCTGGTCTTCGCGCGCGTCCGTCCGGCCGGGCACGAACGGCACCGTCACCGCGACGCCGGCGTCGCGGGCCGCTTTCTCGACCGCGGCGCAGCCGCCGAGGACGATCAGGTCGGCGAGCGACACCTTCTTGCCGTCGCGGCGCGCGGCGTTGAACGCGTCGCGGATGCCTTCGAGCACCGCGAGCACCCGCGCAAGCTGCGCCGGCTGGTTCACTTCCCAGTCCTTCTGCGGCGCAAGGCGAATGCGCGCGCCGTTCGCCCCGCCGCGCTTGTCCGAGCCGCGGAACGTCGAGGCCGCGGACCACGCGGTGTAGACGAGCTCCTGGACCGTGAGGCCGGAGGCGAGCAGCTTCGCCTTGAGTTCGGCGATCTCGGGCGCCTCGATCAGCGGGTGATCGACCGGCGGAATCGGGTCCTGCCAGACGAACTCCTCCTTCGGCACCTCCGGTCCGAGGTAGCGCACGCGCGGGCCCATGTCGCGGTGTGTGAGCTTGAACCAGGCGCGCGCGAACGCGTCCGCGAACGCCTGTGGGTTCTCCAGATAGCGGCGCGAGATTTTCTCGTACGCCGGGTCGTAGCGCAGCGCAAGGTCGGTCACGAGCATCGTCGGCTTGTGCTTCTTCTTCGGATCGTGCGCGTCCGGGATGATCTCGGGCGCGTCTTTGGCGACGAACTGGTAGGCGCCGGCCGGGCTCTTCGTGAGCTCCCACTCGTAGGCGAAGAGAATCCGGAAGAAGTCGTTGTTCCAGCGGGTGGGCGTGGTCGTCCAGGTGACTTCGGGTCCGCCGGTGATCGTGTCCGGCCCCTTGCCGCTCCTGTAGCTGCTCAGCCATCCGAGCCCCTGCGCTTCGATCGGCGCGGCCGCCGGCTCCGGGCCGACGTGAGAGGCGGGCCCCGCGCCGTGCGCCTTGCCGAAGGTGTGCCCGCCGGCGATGAGCGCGACCGTCTCCTCGTCGTTCATCGCCATGCGGCGGAACGTCTCGCGGATGTCGCGCGCGGCGGCGAGCGGGTCGGGCTTGCCGTTCGGCCCTTCCGGGTTGACGTAGATGAGGCCCATCTGCACCGCCGCGAGCGGGTTCTGCAGCTCGCGCTCGCCCGAGTAGCGGCGGTCTTCGCAGCCACTTCGTCTCCGGGCCCCAGTAGACGCTCTCGTCCGGCTCCCAGACGTCGGCGCGGCCGCCGCCGAAGCCGAGCGGCTTGAACCCCATCGTCTCGAGCGCGACGTTGCCGGCGAGGATCATCAGGTCGGCCCACGAGATCTTGCGGCCGTACTTTTTCTTCACCGGCCACAGCAGCCGGCGCGCCTTGTCGAGGTTGGCGTTGTCGGGCCAGCTGTCGAGCGGCGAGAAGCGCTGCTGGCCGAGACCGGCGCCGCCGCGGCCGTCGCCGATCCGGTAGGTGCCGGCCGCGTGCCAGGCCATGCGGATCATGAGCGGCCCGTAATGGCCGAAGTCGGCCGGCCACCAGTCCTGCGACTTCGTCATCAGCTCGGCGAGATCCTTCTTCACCGCCGCGAGGTCGAGGCTCAGGAACTCCTTGCGGTAGTCGAAGTCGCGGCCCATCGGGTCGCTGAGCGGCGAGAACTGGCGCAGGATCTTCAGATTCAGCTGGTTCGGCCACCAGTCGCGGTTCGGTGCGCACGGCGTTCGAAGCCGCCGTGCCGTGAAACGGACATTTCGATTCGCGGGACATCGTTCGTGCTCCTTTGCGTGACGGGACGTCGCATAGGGTGCAGACGGCGGGCGAACGCGTCCAAGACTTTCTCGTCATCGCAGCCATAGGATCGCCCTATGGCGCCGGCGTCGGCCGCGAGCCGCGCGCTGCGGCGGTACGCGCGCCGGAGCGCAGCGCGCGCGAACCGGACCGCGGGATGCGATAATCTTGCCCGGCAAAGGAGGCGACGATGAGAAAGGTTTTCGCGGCGCTCGGTGCGGCGCTGGCGGCGCTCGGCGCGCAGGCGCAGACGATCCGACTGGGCGAGCTGAACAGCTACAAGGCGCAGCCGGCGTTTCTCGAGCCGTACCGCAAGGGCTGGGAGCTCGCGCTCGAGGAGATCAATGCCGCGGGCGGCGTGCTCGGGCGCAAGCTGGAGGTCGTCTCGCGCGACGACAACGGCAATCCGGGCGACGCGGTGCGCGTCGCCGAGGAGCTGGTGTCGCGCGAGAACGTCGCGCTGCTGTTCGGCACGTTCCTGTCGCACGTCGGGCTGGCGGTCGCCGACTTCGCCAAGCAGCGCCGCATCCTCTTCGTCGCCGCCGAGCCGCTCACCGACAAGATCACCTGGCAGAACGGGAACCGCTACACGTTCCGGCTGCGGCCCTCGACGTACATGCAGGTGGCGATGCTCGTGCCGGAGGCGGCGAAGCTGAGGAAGAAGCGCTGGGCGGTCGTCTATCCGAACTACGAATACGGGCAGTCGGCGGTCGCAAGCTTCAGGCAACTGCTCAAGGCGGCGCAGCCGGAGGTCGAGTTCGTCGCCGAGCAGGCGCCGGCGCTCGGCCGGATCGACGCCGGCGCGGTGGTGCAGGCGCTCGCGGACGCAAGACCGGAGGCCATCTTCAACGTCACGTTCGGCGCCGACCTCGCGAAGTTCGTGCGCGAGGGCCACACCCGCGGCCTTTTCAAGGACCGCGTCGGTGTTCTCGTTGCTCACCGGCGAGCCCGAGTACCTCGATCCGCTGAAGGACGAGGCGCCCGAAGGCTGGTGGGTGACCGGCTACCCCTGGTACGCGATCCAGACGAAGGAGCACGACGCGTTCCTGCGCGCCTACCAGGCGCGCTTCAAGGACTATCCGCGTCTCGGGTCGGTGGTCGGCTATGCCACCGTGCGCGCGATCGCGGACGCGATCCGCAGGGCGGGCTCGGTCGACACCGAAAAGCTGATCGCCGCGTTCCGCGGGCTCAAGACGACCACGCCCTTCGGCCCGATCGAGTTCCGCGCGATCGACCATCAGTCGACGATGGGCGCCTACGTCGGCCAGACCACCGTGCAGCAGGGGCGCGGCGTGATGAAGAACTTCCGCTACGTGGACGGCGCGACGGTGATGCCGCCGGACGCCGAAGTCCGCAAACTGCGCCCGGCCGACTGAAGCCGCGCGGGCGCTCGCAGTCCCGGGGCCGGGCGCGCGGCCCGGGCGTCCCTATCGCCGGCGCGGCTGCGCTCCCGATGCTTTCCTCGTTCGCGGTCCAGTTTCTGAACGGGCTTTGCGGCGCCTCGGCGCTCTTTCTCGTCGCCGCGGGCCTGTCGCTCATCTTCGGCGTGAGCCGCATCGTCAACTTCGCCCACGGCTCGCTCTACATGATCGGGCTCTACGTCGCCTGCACGGCCGCGCAGGCGTTCGGCAAGGGGCCGGCGGGCTTCTGGGGCGCGGTGCTCGTCGCCGCGCTCGTCGGCGCGGCGCTCGGCGCGGCGATCGAGATCGCAGTGCTGCGGCGCATTTACCGCGCGCCGGAGCTGTTCCAGCTGCTCGCTACCTTCGCGGTGGTGCTGCTGCTGCGCGATGCGGCGCTCTACCTCTGGGGGCCGGAAGACGTCCTCGGGCCGAAGGCGCCGGGTCTCGAAGGCGCGGTCGAGATCCTCGGTCGGGCGTTTCCCGCCTACGACCTCCTGCTCATCGCGATCGGCCCGGCGGTCCTCGCGGCGCTCTGGCTGCTCCTTGCGAGGACGCGCTTCGGTCTGCTCGTGCGCGCGGCGACAGAGGACCGGGACATGGTCGCCGCGCTCGGCGTCGACCAGAAGTGGCTCTTCACCGGCGTGTTCGCGCTCGGCTCGGCGCTCGCGGCGCTCGGCGGCGCGCTGCAGATGCCGCGCGAGCCGGCGAACCTCGGGCTCGATCTGGTCGCGATCGGCGAAGCGTTCGTCGTCGTGGTGGTGGGCGGCATGGGCAGCATTCCGGGCGCGTATCTCGCCGCGCTGCTGATCGCCGAGATCAAGGCGCTCTGCTACGGCATCGGCACGGTGAACGTCCTCGGCACGAGCGTCGCGTTCTCGAAGCTCACGCTCGTCGCCGAGTTCCTGGTGATGGCCGCGGTGCTCGTCTGGCGGCCGTGGGGCCTGCTCGGGCGAGCGCAGGGCGCGGTGCGCGCGCCCGGCCCGCCCGAGCCGCCGCTTCGGCCGATGGGGCGGGCGGCGAGCGTCGCGCTCGCTGCGCTCGTCGTCGCGCTCGCCTTCCTGCCGTTTGCGGCGCGCGGCTACCCGTACCTCGCGGTGCTCGCGATCGACATCCTGATCGCGGTGCTCTTTGCCGCGAGCCTTCACTTCATCATGGGGCCGGGCGGCATGCCTTCGTTCGGGCACGCGGCGTATTTCGGTCTGGGCGCCTACGGCGCGGCGCTGCTCGTGAAGGGTCTGGGGGCGCCGATGGAGGCGGCGCTCCTGATTGCGCCGCTTGCGGCGCTCGCCGGCGCGCTCGTCTTCGGCTGGTTCGCGGTGCGCCTCTCGGGGGTGTACCTCGCGATGCTCACGCTCGCCTTCGCGCAGATCGTCTGGTCGGCGGTCTTTCAGTGGGACGAGGTGACCGGCGGCAGCAACGGCCTGGTGGGCATCTGGCCCTCGGCGCGTTTCGCCGACAGGAACGCGTACTACCTGCTCGCGCTCGCGATCGTGGTCGCGGGCCTCGCGCTGCTGCGGCGCGCCGTGTTCTCGCCCTTCGGCTACGCGATGCGCGCCGGGCGCGACTCACCGCTGCGCGCCGAGGCCTCGGGCATTCCGGTCGCGCGCGTGCACTGGGTCGGGTTTGCCCTCGCGGGACTCGCGTGCGGTTACGCCGGCGCGCTGTTCGCGTTCGCGAAGGGCACGATCTCGCCGGAGACGATCTCGGTCGGTCGATCGATCGACGCGCTGGTGATGGTGCTCCTCGGGGGCGTACAGTCGCTCGCCGGGCCGATCGTCGGCGCGGCGACCTACACCTTGCTCGCCGACACGATCATGCGCGCGACCGACTACTGGCGCGCGCTGCTCGGCCTTGCGATCCTCGCGCTCGTGCTCCTCTTTCCGCAGGGGCTTGCGGGCGGTGCGGCGCGCCTTGCGGCGCGGCCGCGGGAGCGCGCGCGGTGACGCCGCTCCTCGAAGTGACGAACCTCGCCAAGGCGTTCGGCGGCCTCGTCGCGGTCGACGGCGTGAGCTTTGCGCTCGCGCGCGGCGAGCTCCTCGCCCTGATCGGCCCGAACGGGGCCGGAAAGTCCACCTGCTTCAATCTGATCAGCGGGCAGCTCGCGCCGGATGCCGGCAGCGTCCGGCTCGAGGGCCGCGCGATCACGGGCCTTGCGCCGCGGCGCATCTGGCGGCTCGGCGTGGGCCGCACGTTCCAGGTCGCCGCGACGTTCGCCTCCATGACCGTCGCGGAGAACGTGCAGACGGCGATCCTCGCGCGCGAGCGGCGCGTGTTCGACGTTTTCTCGCGCGCAGCGCGCGCGCACCGCGCCGAGGCGCTCGCGCTGCTCGCGGAAGTGGGGCTTGCCGAGCGGGCGGACGCGCCGGCGAGCACGCTCGCCTATGGCGACGCAAAGAGGCTGGAGCTCGCGATCGCGCTCGCGCAGCGGCCGCGGCTGCTCCTGATGGACGAGCCGACCGCCGGGATGGCGCCGGGCGAGCGCGGGGCGCTGATGGCGCTCGCGCGGCGGCTCGTGCGCGAGCGCGGCCTCGGGGTGCTCTTTACCGAGCACAGCATGGACGTCGTGTTCGCGCACGCCGATCGCATCCTCGTGATGGCGCGCGGGCGGTTGATCGCGCAAGGCCCGCCTGCGCAGATCCGCGCGGACGCGCGCGTGCACGAGGTCTACTTCGGCAGCGGCCGGCTGCTCGCTTCGCCTGCCGGGTGAGCGCGATGCGCCGCGACTCGGGCGATGCGCCGCCGCTTCTTTCGGTGCGCGGGCTCGACGCCTGGTACGGGCGCGCGCAGATCCTCTTCGGCGTCCAGCTCGAGGTGCGCGCCGGCGAGGCGGTGGCGCTCATGGGCCGGAACGGTGCCGGAAAGAGCACCACGCTCAAGGCGATCATGGGGCTCGTGCCCGCGCGCAGCGGCACGATCGCGTTCGACGGCCGCCGGATCGAGCGCTGCGAACCCTACGAGATCGCGCGCGCCGGCATCGGCTACGTGCCCGAGGACCGGCGCATCTTCGCCGACCTCACGGTGCGCGAAAACCTCGAAGTCGGCCGCCGGCCGCCTCGGCCGGGCGCGCCCGTCTGGACGCTCGAGCGGATTCTCGCGCTCTTTCCCGCCCTGCGCGAACTGCTGGATCGGCCGGGCGGGCGCACGAGCGGCGGCGAGCAACGGATGCTGACCGTCGCGCGCACGCTGATGGGCAACCCCCGGCTGCTGCTCCTTGACGAGCCTTCGGAAGGCGTCGCGCCGCTCGTCGTCGAGCGCATGGCGGCGGCGATCGGGGCGCTCAAGGCCGAAGGGCTCGCGTTGCTCGTCTCGGAGCAGAACCTGCCGTTCGCCGCCGAGGTCTGCGACCGGGTCTACGTGCTCGAGAAAGGCGAGGTGCGCTACAGCGGCGCGATGCGCGACTTCGTCGCCGACGAGGCGACGCGCCGCGCGTACCTGACGGTGTGACGCGAAACCGCGAGCCGCGCGACGCGAGGCGACGGCCGCTGTCAGCGCACCACCTTGAACAGGTTGTTGAAGCTGTCGGTCCAGGGCGCAAGGCCCGGGATGTCCTCGATCTCGACCGCGTCGGCGAAGCGCTTGTCCGCGAGCAGCAGCTCATTCTCGGTCACCAGCACGTAGGACGTGCCCGAGTACTTGTCCTCGGTCGGATCGTCCTCGATGAGGATCGCCTTCATGCCCTCGGCCTCGGCGACGAGCTTCACCAGCGGCGCGAGCTTCACGAACCGGTTGGTGACGTTGTAGACGATCACGCCGCCGGGGGCGAGATGGCGCCGGTAGACGCGCAGCGCCTCGCGCGTGAGCAGGTGAATCGGGATCGAGCCGCTCGAGAAGGCGTCCACCGACAGCAGGTCGAAGCGCTGCGGCGGGTCGCGCTCGAGGTTGAGCCGACCGTCGCCGGTGACGACGTCGATCTTCGCCTTGGAGTCGCGCAGATACCAGAAGTACTCGCGCGCGATGCGCACCACCTCGGGGTCGAGCTCGTAGATGCGGAAGTAGTCGCCCGGCTGCGCCCACGCGGTGAACACGCCGACGCCGAGGCCGACGACGCCGACGCGCCGCGGCCGGCCGTTGTAGAAGTCGAGCGCGCGCGCGATCCCCGAGGTCGGGCCGAAGTAGCTGATCGGCTCGGCGCGCAGCTTTGGGTCGGTGTACTGCCAGCCGTGGTTGATGACGCCGTGCACGAGGCTCCGCGTGGTGTGCGCATCGCCCCGGTCGGTTTCCTTCACGCGCAGCGTGCCGTAGAAGTTGCGCGTGACGAGCACCGCGTTCGCGCGCACGTACCGCAGGTACTCCCACGAGAACCACGCGACCGTCGCGCTCACCGCGAGCGCGACCGCCGGCGTGACGACCGCGATCGCGCGCCGGGCGATCGCCCAGCGCGTCGGCCAGGTGAGCCAGGCGGCGAGCAGTCCGCAGGCGACGAGGGCGAGCGGCAGCTCGAGGTAGAAATCGAATACGCGCGGCGCGACCAGCCCGACGAAGAGGCCGCCGGCGGCTCCGCCGAGCGACACCATGAGGTAGAAGCGCGTGAGGTACCTCGGTGCCGGGCGCATCGCGGCCAGTTCCCCGTGGCAGAACATGCACGCGGCGAACAGGCCCGCGCTGTAGAGCGCGATCGAGGCGCGGATGTTCATGACGCCGAGGTTCTCGTAGAGGAAATACGCCATCGCGACGAGCGCGGCAAAGAGCAGCGGCAGCCCCCAGGCGCGCGAGTACCAGCCGCTCACGCCGCGGCGCGCGGTGACGTCGAAGACGAGGATGAAGGAAAGGAGGTAGAGCACGAGCGGCAGGATCCAGATGAACGGCACCGACGCGATGTTCTGCGTGATGTGCGTCGTGACGGCGAGGAGCAGCAGCGAGCCGAGCGCAGAGAGCGCGAACCACACCAGGTAGTCGAGCGCGCGCGGCGGGCGCGCGGGCGACGCGGTCTCGACCGGCGCGGCCGCGGCGGCCGCGGCCGGCGCCCCGTCGCGTGCGGCCTTCCACGCTGCCGCGGCGCACAGCGCGGCGAACACCGCGTAGAGCGCGCTCCAGCCCCACGCCTGTGCCTCGATCGTCACGAGCGGCTCGATCACCGGCGGATAGCCGACGAGCGCGACGAGCGAGGCGAGGTTCGACAGCGCAAACAGCCGGTACACCCTGCCGCGCGGAAACGTGCGCGCGAACCACGCCTGGACGAGCGGCCCGGTGGTCGAAAGGAGAAAGTAGGGCAGGCCGATCGTCGCGGCGAGCAGCAGCAGGATGCGCGCGCTCGGCTCGGTGTCCGGCTGCGGCTTCCAGGATTCGGCTGCGAGGATCGGCAGAAAGGCGAGGCTTGCGGCAAGGAGCGCCGTGTGCACGAGCGCCTGCGCGCGCGGGCGCAGCAGCCGCGTCACCGCGTCCGAGTACGCGTAGCCGGCGAGCAGCACCACCTGGAAGAACACCATGCAGGTGGTCCAGACGGCGGCGGTTCCGCCGAACCACGGCAGAATCTGCTTGGCGATGATCGGTTGCACGAGAAAGAGCAGGAACGCGCTCGTGAAGACCGTGGCGGCGAAAAGCAGCATCGGCGGCTCGCGAAAATCCCGGATTATCCTCGATTCAGCGGGCGCACGACGGCGCCCGCGCGCTCGCGGGCGGTAGCCCGATGTACCCTCGGCCCGCGCCCGTCGGCAGGGCGAAATCGCCCGATGCCGTGCATTAACGCGCACCGGCGCCGTCCGGCCGACATGCGGCCGCGTGCGCGGCGGCGCGTTCCGGTGTTCGCCGCCGCGCGGCCCCCGAACCCGCGGGCCGGTGGCGCCGCTGGTAGACTGCGCGCGCGATGAGCACGCCCGACGATCCGCTGGTCGAGATTTCCGACCTTCACTTCTCGTACGACGACGTTCCGGTGCTGCGGGGGCTTTCGCTTTCGATTCCGCGCGGCAAGGTGGTCGCGATTCTCGGCGGCTCCGGGAGCGGAAAGTCGACGCTCCTCAAGCTGATCGGGGGGCAGCTCGAGCCCGCGCGCGGCTGGGTGCGCGTCGCCGGCCGCATCGTGCACAAGCTGCCGACCGAGGAGCTGTACGCGCTGCGGCGCAAGATGGGCATGATGTTCCAGGTCTCGGGCCTGTTCAGCGACCTTTCGGTGTACGAGAACGTCGCGTTCCCGATCCGCGAGCACTACCGGCTGCCCGAGGCGCTCGTGCGGCCGCTCGTGCTGATGAAGCTGGACGCGGTCGGGCTGCGCGGGGCGCGCGACATGATGCCGGGGGACCTCTCGGGCGGCATGGCACGGCGCGTCGCGCTCGCGCGCGCGATCGCCACCGATCCGCTTCTCGTCATGTACGACGAACCCTTCGGCGGCCTCGATCCGATCTCGCTCAACCAGATCGCGCAGCTCATCCGGCGACTGAACGACGCGCTCGGGCTCACTTCGATCGTCGTGACCTACGACGTCTCGGAATCGCTGAAACTCGTCGACTACCTCTACGTCGTCGCCGAGGGGCGGCTCGCGGGCGAGGGCGCGCCCGAGGCGCTGCTTGCCTCCGACGACCCGTACCTGCGCCAGTTTCTGCACGCGCTGCCCGACGGTCCGGTGCGCTTTCACTACCCTGCGCCGCCGCTCGCCGAGACGCTGCGGCTCGCCTGAGGGCGGCTGCGCAAGGCGCACTCGCCGCCGTCAGGCTTTGAGCGGGATGAAGCGCAGCGCGACGCCGTTGTTGCAGTAGCGCAGGCGCGTGGGCGGCGGGCCGTCGTCAAAGACGTGGCCGTGATGCCCGCCGCAGCGGATGCAGTGGTACTCGGTGCGCGGGTAGATGAGGTAGTAGTCTTTCTTCGTACCGAACACGCCGGGGATCGCGGTAAAGAACGACGGCCAGCCGGTGCCGCTGTCGTACTTCATCGCCGAGGTGAAAAGCGGCAGGTCGCAGCCGGCGCAGACGAAGACGCCGGGGCGCTTCTCGTCGTTGAGCGGGCTCGTGAACGGCCGCTCGGTGCCTTCCTCGCGCAGCACGTGAAACGCCGCCGGCGACAGGCGCTTGCGCCATTCCTCCTTCGTGAGCTCGAGCTTCTGCGACGGATCGGGCACCGGCGTGCCTGGCGCGAGCAGGCTCTTCCAGTTTTTTTGCAGCGCCTCGATGTCCTTCATGGTTTTCGGCTGAGCGCGCGCCCGTTCGAGCCGCGCGGCGAGCGGCGCCGCGACGGCCGCAAGAATCAGGCTGCGGCGCTTCATTCCGGCCTCCTTTTCGCGAAACGGGGCGCGCGCGCGTGCCGGTCGCACCCCGAGGCCGACTAATCTATCATCCTTTGCGAGGAGGAAAACCCATGAAACGCGTGCTGGCAGCACTCGCGGCGGGCGCTCTCGGCGCCGCCGCGTTCGCGCAGGACTATCCGAGCCGCCCGATCACCATGGTCGTCGCGTTCCCGCCCGGCGGCGTCGCCGACATCGTCGGCCGACCGCTCGCCGCGGCGATGGAAAAATCGCTCAAGCAGCCGGTGCTCGTCGTCAACCGCCCGGGCGCGGGCGGGGCGACCGGCACCGCATCGGTCGCCAAGGCGCCTGCCGACGGCTACACCATCCTGATGACGCTTTCCTCGATCTCGATCTTTCCGGTCGCCGACCGGCTGCACGGTCGCACGCCCGCCTACGAGCTCAAGGACTTCGCGCCGATCGCGCTCGTCACCGCCGATCCGACGGTGCTCGTCGTGCGCGCCGACGGCCCGTACAAGACGCTCAAGGATTTCGTCGATGCGGCGAAAGCGAACCCCGGAAAGATCAACTATGCCTCCTCGGGCGTCTACGGCACGCTGCACGTGGCGATGGAGATCTTCGCGCACGCCGCGGGCATCAAGCTTTTTCACGTGCCGTACCAGGGCGGCGGGCCGGCGGTGACGGCGCTGCTTGCCGGCCAGGTCGAGGCGCTCGCCTCGGGCCCGGCGGCGGCGATCGGGCACATCCGCGCGGGCAAGATGCGCGCGCTCGCCGCCTGGAGCGACAGGCGCATCCCGATGATGCCGGAGCTTCCGACCTTCAAGGAACTCGGCTACGACGCCGAGTTCTACATCTGGTCGGGCGTGGTCGCGCCGGCGGCGACGCCCGCGCCGGTGCTCCAGCGCCTGCGCGAGGCGGTGCGCGAGGCGGTGCACTCGGCGGACTTCCGCGCGGCGATGGACAAGGTCGCCACGCCGATCGCGTATCTCGATGCGCCCGAGTTCCAGCGCTACTGGGAGCGCGACGCCGCGCGGCTCGCCGCCGCGCTGGAAAAGATCGGCCGCGTCGAGGAGAAGTAAGTCAGCCGCGGCGCGCGCCGCGCGCCGCGAAACGCGAGCCCTTCGGCGCGCCGTACTGAAGCAGCCTGCTCGCGCGACGCTCGAACGGGTCGCGCGGCGCGAGCGTGCGCGCCTGGGCCGGGCTGAGCAGCCGGAAGTGGCGCACCCGGTCGAGCGCGCCGGCGACCTTCCAGGCGCCGTCCTCGCCGCTCACCCAGTCGCGCGGGTCGAAGCGCCGCAGGTCGAACGGCAGCGAGTAGCGCCGCAGCGTCTTCTCGTGCCGCGCGTTGTAGTACTCGTGAAAGTACGACATCGCCAGTTCCCGCAGCGAGCGGTACACCGGGTCGCGCCAGCGCAGTCCCACGCCGTTCGTCTTCGAGATCGCGCCCCAGCAGCCGTTGCGGCGAAAGAGCGCCACCACGTGGTCGTAGTCGCGCACCGCGGCCAGATCGAAGAGCAGAGGCGGCTCGCCGTGGATCCACAGCGCGCAGGCGGCGACGAGCGCCCCTTCGATGCAGTGCGCGCGCCGCTCGCGCAGCACCTGGCGCACCGAGAGACAGGTGTCGCCGTCGCGCTCGAAGTTGAGCGGCAGATCGTAGAGAAAGCGCTGGATTTTCTCCGGGGTGTTCAGCCGGGCGAGCTCGGCGTATTCGTCGCGCTCGAGCCCGAGCCGCTCCCGCGTGGCGTGCCTTGCTCGCATCTTATCGCGGCACAGTGTAGCTAAAATCGAGCGGTGAACCACTGGCGGCGGATCGAGGCGGCGATCGCGGGCGAAGCCGCCGACCGTGTGCCGGTCGCGCTCTGGCGCCACTTTCCCGAGGACGATCAGGACCCTGCGCGCCTTGCCGCGCGCACGGTCGAGTTTCAGCGCGCGTTCGATTTCGACCTCGTCAAGTTCATGCCGTCGGGGACCTACGGCGTCGAGGACTGGGGCGCAAGAACCGCCTGGCGCGGTGCGGCGAACGGCGCGCGCGAGGTGCTCGAGCCTGCGGTGAAGCGACCGGAGGACTGGCGCAAGCTCGCGCGGCTCGACGCGCGCCGCGGCGCGCTCGGCGCGCAGAACGAGGCGCTCGCGCTCGCGGCGAAGGCGCTCGGCGGAACCGCGCCGATCCTTCAGACGGTGTTCAGCCCGCTCACCACCGCGCGCAAGCTCGCCGGCGAGGCGCTGCTTGCGCACCTGCGCGAGGCGCCCGATGCGGTCGAGGAGGGCCTTGCGGTGATCGCCGAAGTGACGATCGAGTTCGGCCGCGCGGCGCTCGAGGCCGGCGCCGACGGTTTTTTCTTCGCCACGCAGCTTGCGACGACCGAGGTGCTGACGGTCGCGGAATACGAGCGCTTCGGGGTGCGCTACGACCTCGCGTTTTTCGAAGCGCTCGGCGATCGCGCGCGCTTCAACCTGCTGCACCTGCACGGCGAGCGGCCGATGTTCGAGCGGCTCGCCCGCTATCCCGTCCAGATGATCAACTGGCACGACCGGCTCGCCGCGCCGTCGCTCGCCGAGGCGCGGCAGAGCTTTCGCGGGGCGCTCGTCGGCGGAATCGACGAACGCGGGCTGCTCGTGCGGGGCAGCGCGGCCGAGGTGCGCGCGCAGGCGCGCGATGCGATCGCGCAGACCGGCGGCCGGGGGTTCGTCCTCGGGCCCGGGTGCGTCGTCGCGATCGAGGCGCCCGAAGGTAATATCCGCGCTGTCGTCGAAGAAGCGAGGAGACCGCTGTGAAACGCATCCTGATCGCGTTCGCCGTCGCCCTTGCGCCGCTTGCGGCGCAGGCGCAGGCCTGGCCCTCGAAGCCCGTCAAGTTCATCGTTCCCGCCGGACCCGGCGGCACGATCGATCCGCTGTCGCGCTTTTTCGCCGAGGCGTACGCGAAGGTCTTCGGTCAGAACTTCGTCGTCGAGAACCGCCCCGGCGCGCAGGGCAACACCGGGCTTGCCGCGATCGCCAAGGCCGAGCCCGACGGCTACACGATCGGGATGGCCGCCTCGAGCATGATCGCGATCAACCCGCACCTCTACCGGCAGATGCCGTACGATCCGCGGCGCGAGCTCGCCGGGATCGTGCTCGTCGCCGACGTGCCGAACATCCTCGTCGTGCACCCGGACGTGCCGGCGAGGACCCTCGCCGAGTTCATCGACTACGTGCGCGCCCACCCCGACAAGCTCAGCTTCGGCTCGACCGGAAACGGCAGCTCGATGCATCTCGCCGGCGAGCTCTTCAAGACGCTCACCGGAACGAAGATGACGCACATTCCGTACAGCGTGCCTGCGGATGCGACGCGCGACCTCGTCTCCGGCCGCACCCAGCTCATGTTCCAGCTGATGACCGGCATCCAGGGGCAGGTGAAGGCGGGGCGCGTGCGAGCGCTCGCGGTGCTCTCGGACAAGCGCTGGCCCGGATTGCCGGAGGTGCCGACCGCCGCCGAGCAGGGGCTGAAGGGGCTCAAGTCCTCGGTGTGGTTCGCGATCGTCGCGCCGGCGGGCATCGCGCCGGCGATCGCCGAGCGGATCAACGCCGAGACGAACCGGCTGCTCGCGGACGCCGAATTCCGCGCGAAGGTCCAGGCGCTCGGCGCAGAGCCGATGGGCGGCTCGCAGGCCGATTTCCGGCGCCTGTTCGAGGAAGACTACGCGCGCTGGGCGGAGGTGGTGAGGATCTCGGGGGCGAAGATCGACTGAGGCGCCGCGCGACCGGGGCCGCGACGAAAGGGACCGAGCATGATCGTAGAGGAGCCGAACCGCACGAAGGTGGACGATCCTCACCGGCGCCTACCGCATCCGCGGCTACATCGACCTCATTCCCGGCGCGCGCGTCACCGACTTCATGGCCGAGGCAAAAGACTTCATCGCCGTCACCCACGCGGAGGTGTACGAGCTGGAAGTCGGCGGGCGGATGCTCCTTTCGGTGCCGTTCCTCAACGTCAGCCGCGACCACATCCAGGTGATCGCGCCGGAGAAGTAGTCAGGCCGCGTCGAACCGGTAGGCGTCCATCGCGAGCGAGCCGGTCTCGATGCCCGCGTAAAGGCGCGTTGCCCGGTACGCCGGGCCCGCCGCGCCGAGCGCGACGAAAAGCGGCAGGAAGTGCTCTTCAGTCGGGTGTGCGCGCACACCGTGCGGCGTGCGCGCGCGGTACGCCGCGAGCGCGGCCAGCTCGCGCGACTCGATACGTTCCCTTACCCACTCCTGGAATTCGCGCACGTAGGCGAGGGGCGGGCCGTGTGTGCGCTCGGCGAGGTTGTGGGTGAGGTGCCCCGAGCCGACGATCAGGACGCCTTCGTGCGCGAGCGCAGCGAGCGCCGCACCGAGCGCGAGGTGATGCCGCGGCCCGAGCGCGCTCTGGACCGAGAGCTCGAGCACCGGCACGTCGGCCTCAGGGTACATGTGAAGAAGCGGCGCCCAGGCGCCGTGATCGAGCCCCCGGCGCCGATCGAGCGCCGCGGAAAATCCTGCATCTTGCAGGAGCGCCGCGGCGCGCTCTGCGACCTCCGGCGCACCGGGCGCCGGATACGCGATCTCGTACAGCGCGCGCGGAAAGCCGTAGAAGTCGTGGATCGTCTCGGGTCGGGTGCTCGCGGTGAGCGCCGGCGCCGGCGTCTCCCAGTGCGCCGAGGCGACGAGGATCGCACGCGGGCGGCCGATTTCGCGCGCAAGCGAGCGCCACGCCTCGCGCACGGTGCCGGGCTCTATCGCGTGCATCGGCGAGCCGTGCGAGACGAACACCGCCGGAAGCGGCGCGCTGCTCGATCGAACGACTCGGCGCGCGGCTATCCGATCAGCCCCTCGGCGCGCATCGCCTCGACGACCTTCGGGCGCTCGGCGATGCGCCGGTGGTAGGCGACGAGCGACGGAAAGCGGGCGAGATCGTATTTCGCGACCGCCGACCAGTTGAGGACGGTGAAGAGATACGCGTCGGCGACGGAGAACCGCTCGCCCATGAGGTACGGCCGGCCGTCGAGCTGGCCCGCGACCCAGCCGAGCCGCAGGTCGAGCCGCTCGGTCACCGCGGCGCGCCACTCGGGCGTGAGCGCCGGGTTGAAGAAGTTGCCGTAGCCCTTGTGCAGCTCCGAGGTGATGAAGTTGAGCCACTCCTGAAGGCGCAGCCGCTCGCGCGTGCCCTGCGGCGGGGCGAGCGCCGCCTCCGGTTTCGAGTCGGCGAGGTACTGCACGATCACCGGCCCCTCGGTGAGCACCTCGCCGTCGGCAAGCTCGAGCGCGGGGACATAACCCTTGCCGTTCACGCGCCGATAGTCGCTGCCGTCGGCGAGCGTCTTCGTCTTCAGGTCCACCTTCACCAGTTCGAGCGGGATGCCTGCCTCGCGCGCGACGATGTGCGGCGAAAGCGAACACGCCCCGGGGGAGTAATAAAGCTTCATGCGATCGCTCCTCGGTCGGATGTGCACAAACGCGACGCGCGCGGCTCGCGACCGGTTCAGGCGCCGCGCGCGCGACGCTCGCCCCGCGCCGCCGCCGCGTTCGCGCCGGCGATTCTGCCAAACACCGCGCCGCACGTGAGCCCGGTGCCGCCCGGGTAGTTGAACCAGAAGATGCCGCCGACGAGTTCCCCGGCGGCGTAGAGGCCCGGGATCGGCGGCCCGTCGGTCGAGAGCACCTGCGCCTCCGTGTTGATCCTGTAGGCCCCCTGAACGTGAACGTGATCCCGCAGGTGACCGCGTACGCCTCGAACGGCGGGGTGTCTATGGTGTTCGCCCAGTTCGACTTGTTGATCGCAAGACCCACCGTGCAGCGCCCGTCCTTCACGTTCGGGTTGAACGGGATGTCGGTGCGCACCGCGGCGTTGTAGCGCCGGATCTCTTCGAGCGCCGCCGCGCCGTCGGTGTCCTCCAGGCTCGCGCACAGCTCTTCCAGCGTGTTCGCGACCCGTTTCGTCACCTGCCGGATGCGGTATTCGTCGCGAAGCTGCGCTTTTACCTTGGCGTCGAAGATCTGCCAGGCGAACTGCCGCGGCTGGGCGAGAATCACGCGGCCGTATTTCGCGTAGGTGTAGTTGCGGAAATCCGCCCCCTCGTCGAGAAAGCGCCGGCCCTCGGCGTTCACGTAGATCCCCCAGGGGTACGAATGCTTCTGGTACTGGTCGCCCACCGCGAGATCGCCGAACTCGGGAGCGTTGCGATCCCAGGCGACCGCGTGGCAGCCCGACCAGTGTCCGGCGGGCGCCGCGCCCGCCTCGAGCGCCATGCGGATCGCATCGCCGGTGTTGTAGCGCGTGCCGCGCACTTTTGCGAGTTCCCAGTTCGGGCCGAGGTAGCGCGCGCGCCACTCGGCATTCGCCTGAAAGCCCCCGGCGGCGAGCACCACGGCGCGGGCGCCCACCTCGAGCGTGCGACCGTCCTTTTTCACGCGCACGCCTTTTACGCCTTCGTCGTCGGCGACAAGACCGATCGCGCGCGCCGAATACCACAGGTGCGCGCCTTCGCGAAGCGCCGCGCGGGTGAGCGAATCGACGAGCCCGGGGCCACCGCCCACCGCCTCGACCGTGAGCCCTCCCCAGAACGTGAAGCGTCCGCCGACGTTAAACGCTTGCCGCCCCCAGGCGGCGGTGAAGCGCACGCCCTTTTCGCGCATCCAGACGAGCGTCGGCAGGCTGCGGCGCACGAGGATTTCGGTGAGGTCCGGATCGCACCGGTCCTCGGTCACGCGCGCCATGTCGTCGAAGAACTGGTCCTCGGTGTAGGTGCCGAAGTCGGTGCGCGCGATCTCGTCTTCGGAGAGGTCCGGGATGAGTTTCTTGAGGTCCTCGACGCCGCGGTAGACGACGCGCATCAGCCCCGCGGTAAAGCGCGAGTTGCCGCCCGACTCTTCCTGCGGCGCGCGCTCGAGAACGAGCACGCTCGCGCCCTTTTCGCGCGCGGCGAGCGCGGCGCAGAGCGCCGCGTTGCCCGCGCCGACGACGACGACGTCGTAACGGTCGCTCATGACAGTGGCCTCCCGGTACTGTTCGCGTCGGCGCACGCGGCGCCGGCGAAGTCCGCGAGCGCCGGCGCCTGCTCGAGGCGCCAGAGCCGCGCAAGCCGCGCGCGCGCCTCGTCTTCGCCGAGCACCGGCGCGACGAGTTCGACGAACTTGTCCTCGAGCTGCGCGTCCGAAAGGGGCTGCTCGGGATCGCCGACGCGGGTGGGTTGCAGGTGCTCCGCGCGCCGGCCGTCGGCGGTTTCGATCGCGACGCGCGCGGCGCGCCGCGCGGGAAACGCCCGGTCGAGCTCGGGATCGACCGCGATCTCGATGCGGCGCATGAGATCGCGCGTGCGCGGGTCGGCGAGCCGCGCCGGTTCGAAGGCGGCAAGGCGCACGCTGCCGTGCGCGAGCGCGTGCGCGACCGCGTAGCGCAGCGAAAACCGCGCTTCGGCGGCGGTGCGCGGGTCGTCGTGGCCCGCCACCTCGAGCGCGGCGCGGTAGGTCGCGACGCGCACGCGCGCGATGTCGCGCGCGTCGACCGCGAGGCGCGCGCGCAGCGCGAGCGCGCCGTCGATCGCGGCGAACGCATGGCCGCAGCAGGCGTGGTTCTTGAAGGTGACGCGCGCGATGCGGAACTCGCCCCCGAGCGCGGCGAGCGCGCGGCCCCAGTCGGGCGCATCGCCCATCGCGGCCCCGAGCCCCGCCTCGCCTTCCAGCGCGTCGAGCGCGCCGCGCGCGCCTTCGCGCGCCGCGAGCGCGGCGAGCAGCCCCGCTTCGGCCGCGCGCCCGGCGTGCAGCGGCTTCGACGTCGAGTCGCCGCGCATCGCCTGCTGAAGCCCGGCGGCGAAGGTGGCGGCGGTCGCGAGCGCGTGCGCAAAGCGCGCCGCGTCGAGCTCGAGCAGCTCGGCCGCGGCGGCGCAGGCGCCGAAGCCGCCGATCGTTCCGGTCGCGTGCCAGTAGCGGTAATGCGCGCGGCCCATCGCTTCGGCGATGCGTGCGCCGACCTCGTAGCCGACGACGATCGCGCGCAGGAACGCGAGCCCCGAGGCGCCCTGCGATTCGCCGACCGCGAGCGCCGCGGCGATCGTCGGCGCCCCCGGATGGAAGATCCCCTCGCGGTAGATGTCGTCCACCTCCATCGCGTGCGCCGCGGTACCGTTGACGAGCGCGGCCGCGCGCACGCTCGCGCGCCGGCCGAGCGCAAGCCGCGCGCCGCCGCGGTCGAGTTCCTCGACGAGCGCGCGCTCAAGGAGCGCCGCCGGCGCAGAACGCGCGCCGGCGATCATCGCCGCTGTAAAGTCGATCGCCGCGCGCTTTGCGTGATGCAGCACCGCTTCGGGGAGCGGCGCGGCGCGCGCGGCGACCGCCCATTCGGCGAAGCGTTGGACGACCGTCGCGCCCATCTCAACCGCGCGGCGCCCGCGGCGCGCCCGCCGCGCGCGCGGCCTTCCGCGTTCGCCTCGCCACGCTCAGTTCGCCCGGATGCCCGCCTTGCGCACCACCTCGCTCCAGCGCGCCTGCTCGCGCGCGATGAAGTCGGCGTACTCCTTCGGCGTGGAACCGACCGCTTCCGCGTTGTCCACCGCGAGGCGCTCGGCGACCGAGGGCTGGCGCGCGGCGAGCGTCGCCGCTTCGGCGAGCCGCCGCACGATCTCGGCCGGCACTTTTGCCGGCGCGTTCAGGCCGTACCACTGCGTGGTCTCGAAGCCCGGATAGCCCTGTTCGGCGACCGTCGGCACCTCGGGCAGGATCGGCAGCCGCGTCGCGGAGCCCACCGCGATCACGCGCAGCTTTCCCGCCTTCACGTGCGGAAGGAGCGGCGGGGTGCCGGCGGCGGTCGCCTGCGTGCGCCCGGCAAGCAGATCGACCAGGTTCGGCCCGGTGCCCTTGTACGGCACGTGCACGAGGTCGATGCCGGCGACGAGCTTCAGATACTCCATCGCAAGATGCCCCGCCGAGCCGTTGCCGGCCGAGCCGTAGTAGAGCTTGCCGGGGTTCTTCTTCGCCAGCGCGACGAACTCGCGCAGGTCCTTCGCCGGCACGTCGGCCGGCACGACGAAGATCGTGGGCACCTTGGCGAGCAGCGATACCGCGGCGAAATCGCGGTTGGTGTCGAACGGCAGGCTCTCGTACATGAACGGATTGACGGCGAGCGAGCCGATGTGGCCGATGATGAGCGTATAGCCGTCGGGCTCGGCGCGCGCGACCTCCTGCATCGCGAGGTTGCCGCCGCCGCCGCCCTTGTTCTCGATCACGAACGGCTGGCCGAGCGCCTTTTCCATCTCGGCGGCGAAGGCGCGCGCGATGATGCTGCTCGTGCCGCCCGGTGCGAACGGCACGACGAGCCGGATCGGCTTCGTCGGCCAGCTCTGGGCGTGCGCCGAAGCGGCGACGAGTGCGGCAAGCGCCGCGACGAGCGAGCGCAACATGGGTGTCTCCTCTAGAACTGCGAATCGTACTGCGAAGGATCGATGCGCGCGCCGACGACGAGCGGGCGGTCGGTCGGGCGTGCGCCCGCGAGCAAACGCTCGAGCGCGCCGGGGTCCTCGACGGTCGCGCCCTCGCAGCCCATCGCGCGCGCAAGACCGGCGATGTCGGTCGCATCGAACCGGGTCCCGAACGCCGGATAGCGGCGCTTCGCCTGCTTGATCTCGATGCGGTTGAGGCTGTCGTCGCAGAACACGACGACGAGCAGCGCAAGCCCGAGGCTCGCCGCAAGCCGCAGCTCCGACTGCACCATCGCCAGACCGCCGTCGCCGACGAAGCAGACCACCGGCCGCTCGGGATGGAGGAGCTTTGCGACGATCGCCGCCGGAAGCGCGTAGCCCATCGAGGAGAGCCCGTTCGTCATCAGCACCGAGCGCGGCGCGTACGCGCGCCAGCCCTGGCCGACGAGCAGCTTGTGCGAGCCGACGTCGGCGCTGGCGATCGCCTCGCGCGAAAGCGCTTCTCGCACCGCATCCACCACGTCGGTCGGGTTCAGTCGCCCGGCGACGCGGCCGGCGTAGTAGGCGGCGCGCAGCCGCTCGCGGTGGCGCGCGATCTCGGCCGGGGTCCATTTCGGCTCGGCGGTCCAGGCGGTGGCGATCGCCTCGAGCGTCGCGGCGATGTCCCCGACGATCTCGACCTCGGCGGCGATCACCTGGTCGGTGTTCGGCGCCGAGTCGACGAACACGGTGGGGGCGGCGACCGACCACGGCTTGATGAGTTCCACAGCGTCGAACCCTGCCGCGATCACCAGATCGCAGTCGGCGAGGAACTCCCGGATTACCCGATGGCACGCCATGTCGAGCGTGCCGGCGTAGCACGGATGGTCCTCGGCGAGTACGCCCTTCGCCATCGGCGCGACGACGACCGCAAGCCCCGCGGTCTCCGCGAGCCGGGCGAGCGCCGCGTGGGCGTTTCCCCGCTGCGCGGCGGTGCCGGCAAGGAGCACCGGCCGACGCGCGCGGGAGAGCCGCGCGCCGACGTCGGCCGCGGCGCGCTCGGCGGCGTAAACGAGAGCGGCGCCCGCAAGCGGCGCGAGCGGCGGAAGCCTGATCGCACAGTCCTCGGCCTGCGCGCCGATCGCGTCGGCGTGGGTGGTGATGTGCACCGGGCCGGGGCGTTCTGCGCACGCGGTGCGAAGCGCGCGGCGCATCACCGCGCCGGCGTTTTCCGGCAGCACCGCCGCCGTCCATTTCGCGACCGGCGCAAAAAGCCGCGCGTGATCGAGCACCTGGTGCGTGAAGGTGTGTTCGCGGCCGCGCTCGATCTGGCCCGAGATCGCGAGCACCGGCACCTTGTCGAGTAAAGCGTTCGCGACCGCGTTCACGAGGTTCGAGGACCCGGGGCCGAGCGTGGACATGCACACGCCGGGCCGGCCGGTGAGAAAGCCGTAGGCCTCGGCCATCAGCCCGGCGGTGCCTTCGCGGCGCGCGAGGATGAACTCGAACCCGGCGCGGCGCGCCGCCTCCATCAGCTCGACGTTCGGATCGCCCGGATAGCCGAAGAGGTGGCGTACGCCGGCGGCCTTCAGGTACTCGACGATCACCGTCGCGACGTTCATCGCGCGCGATTGTGCCAAATAGTCCGACCCGGGGCGCGAGCGGTTTTCGCGCGCCGCGCCGATACAATCGCGGCATGCGCTTTCGCGCCCGCTGCCTTCTCGCATGAGGCCGCTCGCACCGGATCGGCGGCTGCGCGCGCCGCGCCGGCCGCTTCCGCCCGGCACGGTCGATTGCCACGCGCACATCTTCGACCGCTTCGAGCGTTATCCGCTTTCGCCCGCGCGCAAGTACACGCCGCCCGTCTGCGCGCGCGAGGACTGGCTCGCGCTGCTCGCCTCGCTCGGTGTCGCGCGCGGCGTGCAGGTGAACGGCAGCCCTTACGGCTACGACAACGCGATCACGCGCGATTTTCTCGCCGAGCATCCGGGCCGCTTCGTCGGCGTGGCGATGATCGCGCCGGACATCCCGGAAACGGAACTCCGAGCGCTCGACGCCGCCGGCTTTCGCGCCGCCCGGCTGATGGACCAGTTCGCCTCGGCGGCGACCACCGCGGACCTGGAGGCGATCGCGCGCCGCATCGCGCCGCTCGGCTGGCATCTCGAGATCAACGTCGCGCGCTCGGCGGACTGGGTGGCGCTCGAGCCGCGGCTGCGGCGGGTGCCGGTGCCGCTCGTCTTCGACCACATGGGTCGGCCGCGCGGCGCCGAAGGCGTCGATTCGCCCGGCTTTCGCGTGATCCGGCGGCTGCTCGCCTCGCGCGACGACTGCTGGACGAAAATCTCGAGCTTTTACCGGCTCTCGGACATCGGCCCGCCGCACTTCGACGACATGCGCCCGTTCGTGCAGACGCTGCTTCGCGAGCGGCCGGATCGCTGCGTCTGGGGCACCAACTGGCCGCATCCGAACATGCGCGCGTACATGCCGAACGACGCCGAGCTGCTCGACCTGCTCGAGAGCTGGCTGCCGAGCGAAGCGGTGCGCGAGCCGCTCTTTGCGGCGAACGCGGCACGGCTCTACCGTTTCGGCGGGCTCACTCCCTCTTGAGCTCGGCGAAGCGCACCGCCTCGCGCGAGCGCTCGTACTCCTCGCGCAGGAACGCGGCGAAGCCCGCGGGGCTCGCGAGCTCGGGCGGCGCCGGCTCGACGCCCAGCTCGCGCATGCGCTCGAGCGTCTTCGGCGCGGCGAGCGCCGCGGCGAGCGCCTGCGAAAGCCGCGCGATCGCGGCGGGCGGCGTGCCCGCCGGCGCGAGCAACCCGACGTAGCTCGTCGCGACGAAGCCGCTTGCGCCCGCTTCGCTCATCGTCGGCACCTCCGGGGCGAGCGGCGAGCGGCGCGCGGCGGCGATCGCGATGAAGCGCGCCTTGCCGCTGCGGTGATGCGGCAGCGCGCTCGAGAATTCCGTCATTGCGGCCTGGATCGTTCCCGAGACGAGGTCCGGCAGCAGCGCGCCGCCGCCGCGGTAGGGCACGTGAACGAGGCGCGCGCCGGTCTGTGCATTGAGGCGCGCGAGCGTGAGATGCGTCGCGCTGCCGACGCCGGCCGTACCCACGCCGACTTGCTCGCGTTGCGAGAGCGCGACCAGTTCGGCGAGCGTGCGCGCCGGCACCGACGCGGTCACGACGAGCGCGTGCGGCACGAAGCTCGTCAGCCCGATCGGCGCAAAATCGCGCAGCGGGTCGTAGCCGAGTTTCGCCTGAAGGAGGGGGTTGACGGTGAGCGGGCCGTTCGAGCCGGCAAGCAGCGTATAGCCGTCGGCGGGCGCGCGCGCGACCGCTTCGGCGCCGACGACGCCGCCTCCGCCGGCGCGGTTTTCGACCACCACCGGCTGGCCGAGCGTCTCGGTCATGCGCTCGGCGAAGAGCCGCGCCATCAGGTCCGCGTTGCCGCCGGGGGCGAACGGCACGATGATCCGGATCGGCCGTTCGGGGTACGCCGCGCGCAGGCCGCGCGGCGCGAGCGCGGAAAGGGCGCTCGCGCCGAGCGCCGCAAGGAGCGCGCGCCGAGTCGCGTTCGTCATGGGTCGCTCCGCCTCGCGAAGTGCGCGAAATGTACCGGCAGCCGGCGCGCGGATCAATTTAGAATCCTCGGCCGATGAACGGGCGCATCGCCTTCATCGGCTTCGGCGAAGCCGGTCAGACGATCGGCCGAGGCCTTGCGGCGCAGGGCGTGCCGCTCGTCGCCTACGACATCCTGTTCGACGATCCGCGAGACGGCGGGCGACTGGCCGCCAAGGCGCGCGAACTCGGCGTCGCGGTCGCCGCCGACCACGCCGAGGCGGTGCGCGGCGCGGGGATCGTCTTTCTCGCGGTCACCGCGAGCTCGAGCCTCGAGGCGGCGCGCGCCTGCCTGCCGGGCTTGTCGGCGGGGGCAGCTCTTTCTCGACATCAATTCGGTGTCGCCGCGGCGCAAGCGGGAGACGGCGGCGCTCGTTTCGCCGAGCGGCGCCGCGTACGTGGATGTCGCGGTGATGGCGCCGGTCGCGCCCTACGGGCACGCGGTGCCGTGCCTTGCGGGCGGGCCGGGCGCTCGCGCGTTCCTGCCGCGCGCGCAGGCGCTCGGCATGCGCGTCGAATTCGTCTCCGACGAGGTCGGCCAGGCGTCGGCGATCAAGATGTTCCGCTCGATCATGGTGAAGGGGCTGGAAGCGCTCATGCTCGAGTCGATGCTCGCCGCCTCCGAATACCGGGTCGAGCCGCGCGTGCTCGCCTCGCTCGCCGAGACGTTTCCCGGGATGGACTGGGAGCGGCTCTCAGGCTACTTCCTCGAGCGCATCGTGCGCCACGGCGCGCGCCGCGCCGCCGAGATGCGCGAGGTGGCGGCCACCCTCGCCGAACTCGGCATCGAACCGATGATGGCCGAAGCGACCGCGCGCCGCCAGCAGTGGCTCGCCGACCTCGGCGTGAGGGCCGCGGTGCCGGCGGGCGTCGAGGACCGCGCGCAGCTCCTTGCCGCGATCCGGCGCGCGGCCGGACGAGCGCCTCAGAACTGATAGCGGCGCAGCCCGCCGTCCACCGGGATCACCGCGCCGGTGATGTAGCGCGCGCGCGGCGAGGCGAGAAAGCACACGAGATTCGCGATGTCCTCGGGCTGGCCGTATTCGCCCACCGGGATCTCGTGCTCCGACTGCCACTTGCGGTACTCGGGCGAATAGTTGCGCAGGATCTGCTCCGACAGGATCCGCCGCGCGCGGCACCGAGTTCACCGTGATGCCGTAGCGGCCTACCTCGCGCGACAGGCCCTTCGCCCAGGCGTGCATCGCCGCCTTGGCGCAAAAGGCGCCGTTGATGCCCTCGGGTTCGGACTCGCCCGTGATGTTGACGATGCGGCCCCAGCGGCGCGCGATCATCTGCTCGAGCAGGCGGTGCGTGAGCTGGCGGTGGCGCGTGAAGTTGAGCGTCATCGCCTCTTCCCACTGCGCCTCGGTGGCATCGAGCCCGAACGGTCGCGAGCCGCCGGCGTTGTTCACCAGGATGTCGACGCTGCCCAATGCGGCGAGCGCTTCGCGCGCGATGCGTTCGGGCGCGTCCTCGGCGAGAAAGTCGCACGCGACGATCGCCATCGGCGCGCCCGCTTCCGCGGCGAGCGCTTCGAGCAGTTCGCGCCGGCGCGCAACCACGGCGACGCGCACGCCCTCGGCCGCGAGCGCGCGCGCGATCGCGCGGCCGATGCCGGCCGAGGCGCCGGTGACGAGCGCCGTCTTTCCCGCGAGCTGAAGATCCAGGGTCGCCTCCCGTTCGCGCGGCTACTTCTGCGCGAGCCACGGCGGCTGCCAGGCGGGCAACGCCATGCCGGGCGCGCGCAGCACGCGGATCATACGCAGCGCCGCCTCGCGTCCGCCGTAGTAGCCCGGAACGAGCAGCGTCTCGGAGAACCCCATCGCGCGGTAGAAGCGCCGCGCGGCGGCATTGCCTGCGCGAAGTTCCAGATGCACGCTCGCGATGCCGGCGGTGCGCGCGGATTCGAGCAGCCACTCGATGAGCCGCCGGCCGATGCCGCGGCGCCGGTGGCCGGGGCTCACCGCAAGGAGCACGAGGTGCGCGCGCTCCTCGCCGAACTCCATCACCGCGAAACCGCGCACCGCGCTGCCTTCGGCGGCGACGAGCACGACGGTATCGCGCCGCCGCATCGCCCGAAGGATTCTCGCCGCGTCGTACTTCGGCGGAAGTCCCGCCTCGATGTGTTCGCGCGCGAGCGCGGCGATCGCGTGCGCGTCGCGCGGCAGAGCGAGCCTCAGCGTGATGGCGCCGTTCATGCCAAGGCGATTGTACGCCCTGCGGCTCTTCGCCGTGCTAACCTTCGCCTCGCCATGCGCAACCTTCTTCTTGCCGCGGCGCTGCTCGGGGCGGGGCTCGCCGCCGCGCAACCGTACCCGTCCAAGCCCATCCGCTTCATCGTGAGCTTTCCGCCCGGCGGAAGCGCCGACCTCGTCGCGCGCGCGATCGCACCGCGCATCGGCGAGCGGCTCGGCCAGCCGGTCGTCGTCGAGAACCGGCCGGGCGCGGGCGGCAACATCGGCGTCGAGGCGGTCGCGAAGGCCGCGCCCGACGGGCACACGATCGGGCTCGCGGCGGCGGGCGCGCTCGCGGTGAACCCGAGCCTCTACCCGACGATGCCGTTCAACCCGGAAAGGGACCTCGCGCCGATCACGCAGCTCGCGATGATCCCGTTCTTCATCATCGCGCATCCGTCGCAGCCGGCGACCCTTGCCGAGGTGATCGCGGCGGCGCGAGCGAGGCCGGGCGCGCTCGCCTACGGCCACGGCGGAAACGGCTCGGCGATGCATCTTTCGGGCGAGCTTCTCAAGATGATGGCGCGCGTCAATCTCGTTGCCGTGCCCTACAAGGGAAGCGGGCCGGTCGCGGCCGACGTGCTCGGGGGCCAGGTGCCGCTCGGCGTGGTGGACGTGCCCTCGGCGCTGGCGAACGTGCGGGCGGGAAAGCTTCGCGCGCTCGCGGTCACGACTGCGCGTCGCATCCAGGCGGCGCCCGAGGTGCCGACGGCGGCCGAGGCGGGGCTGCCCGGCTACGAGGCGATCGGCTGGTTCGGCGCGGTCGCGCCGGCCGGCACCCCCGAGCCGATCGTCGCGCGGCTGAACGCCGAAATGCGCGCAGCGCTCGATGCCCCCGACATCCGCGAGCGCATGATCGCCGCCGGCGCCGAGCCGTTTACCTCCACGCCGCAGGAGTTCGCCGCCTTCATCCGCGCCGAGGCGAAAAAATGGGCCGAGGTGATCCGCGTCGCCGGCGTGAAGCCGGATTGACGCGGTTTTCACGGAACTGACGTTCAGACCCCGGCAAAGCGCGCACGGATGCGCACCGTGCGTTCCAGCTCGTCGGCCGCTTCGAGCAGCTTCATCCGCAGGTCGGGATCGAGCCGCGCGTCCTTGAGCGCGCGTTCGACGGCGTTCAACGCCGCGGCGCCGGTCTGACCGCCGACGAATGCGGCGAGCCACGCGTCGACGAAGAAGATCCGGCGCTTGTGCTTCAGTTCCTGCAAGCCGCGCGAGCGCTTCGGGAACGAGCGGCTCGGTGAGCCGCGAATGCTCCGGCGCGGCGAGCGCTGCAAGCGCCGCCTCGATCCAGGCCTCGGGCAGCGACGCATCGTCGAGAAAGAGGCGAAAGACCGCGCGCTTTGCGGCGGCGTCGGCCGCCGCGGCGCTGGCGGCGAAGGCGTGGCGGCGCGCCTCGCCGCTGCGATCGCGCGCCGCCTCCGCGGCAAGCCGCGCGCCGGCATCCGGCGCGCCGCGCACGAGAAGCCTTTGCACGAGGCGGAACCGGTCTTCGACGGCGAGCGCGACGCCCGGCACTTCGCGCGCTCCCTCGAGCAAGCGCCGCAGTTCTTCGAGCCCCTCGGGCGACCAGGCGAGCGAGGCGAACGCGCGCAGGAGCGAGCGCCGCCGCGACGGCGAGCCGGTGCCGAGCGCCCCTTCGGCGAAAAGCACCCGCTCGACCTCGGGGGCGAGCGAGTCGCGGCTCGCATCCGACAGATAGCGGCGAAAGGCGACTTCGAGCCGCGCGAGCAGCCCGGCGAGCGCGATCTCGTCCGCGGTGCGCGGAATCTCGGCGAGCGCCCACGCGACGAACCGCTCGGGCGCAAGCTCGGCATCGCGCACCGCTTCCCAGAGCGCTTCGGCGATCTGCGCTTTTGCGAGCGCATCGGCGATCTCGAACTGCGGCTCGAGCGCGTTCTCGAGGCTCCGGGGATCGAGCAGGAACCGCCGCGTAGCCGAAGTCGCCTGCGTTCGGCAGCACGAGCTGCGGCGCACCGACGCCTTCGAGCGCCCGCACCCGCACCGACGCGCGCGAAAGGAGCACCTCGGCCGAGGCGATGCCGTGCGTGCCGATCGCGGCGACGCGCAGCCGCTGCGACCACAGCCGCCGTGCGCCTGCGCCGTCATGCTGTTCGAGATGCACCTCGCCGATCCGGCCGACCGAATCGGTGCACCAGCGCGCGCGCACGGTGGGGGCGCCGGCGCGCTCGACCCAGCCGGCGGCCCAGGCGCCGAGCCGCCGGCCCGAGGCGCGCTCGAACGCGCGCACGAGGTCGCGCCAGTCGGCCGCGCCGAAGGCGTGCTGCCGCAGGAAATCCCGTACCGCGCGCCGGAAGACCGGCTCGCCGAGCAGGAACTCCGCCTGCCGCAACAGCGCCGGCGCCTTGCCGTAGGCGATCGGGCCGTAGGCCGATTTGGCGTCGGCGAGGTTTTCGAGCGGATGCCGGATCGGGGTCGCGCCGCGGGTCGTGTCGATTCGCACCGCCGAGGTCTTGAGCGCATGGAACGCGACCCAGGCGTCGAACTCGGGCGCGAGCGCCTCGAGCGCCTTCGCCGTCATGAAGTTGGCGAAGCCTTCCTTCAGCCACAGGTCGTCGAACCAGCGCAAAGTGACGAGATTTCCGAACCACTGGTGCGCGGCCTCGTGCAACAGAAGCTGCGCGCGGCGCAGCCGCTCGGTCGCAGAGGGCGTTTGCGGCAGCAGCACGCGCTCCTCGTTCAGAAACGTCGCGCCGGCGTGCTCCATCCCGCCGTAGGGGAATTCGGGCAGCAGCACGAGGTCGTATTTCGCGAACGGGTACGGGCGCGGCGAAATAGCGCGCGTACCAGTCGAGCGCCGCACGGGTGCAGCGCGAGCACTTCGCCGGCCTCGGCGCGCGCGCGTTCGGCCCGCGCGCGGCGCACGAACAGCCGCACCGGATCGTCCGCGTTCGTCAGCGCTTCGAACGGTCCGGCGGCGAAGGCGAAAAGATAAGTCGGAAGCGGCGCGGTTTCCGCGAAGCGAACGCGGCCTGCGGTTTCCGCCTCGGCGGGGGCGTTCGCGACCGCGCGCCAGCCGGCGGGAAGCTCGAGCGACAGCCTGAAACGCGCGCGCAGATCCGGCTGATCGAAACAGGGAAAAAGCGCGCTCGCATCGGCCGGCACGACAAGCGTGTACACGTACTCGGCGCCGTCCTCGGCGTCGCGATAGCGAAGAAGCGGCGCGCCGGCGTCGCCCGCAGCGGCCTCGAAGCGCAGTCGAAGAACGTTGCGGCCGGGCTCGAGCAGCCGCGCGGGTACGACGAGGCGATCCTTGCGCACCTCGGGCTGCGCCTGCGCGCCGTTCACCTCGAGGCTCTGCGGCGGCTCGCCGCGCCAGTCGAGGACGAGGTCGACCGGCCGCGCGCCGAGCGTCACCGAGAGCGCGAGCGTGCCCGGTACGCGCGCCGCCCCGGGCGAAAGCCGGAATTCCAGCTCGTAGCGAACGTCGCGGTAGTGCCTTGCGCGCCACTCGGCAAGGGCGCGCGGCACGCCCGCCTCCAGCGTCGGCGGCGCATCCGCGCGGGCGCTCGGCATCGCGCAGGCGACGCTCAGCGCGAGCGCGAAGCGCCGCGCGCGGCGCCCAAGGCGCCCGGGATTCGCTGGCGAGCGGCGCAACACCCCGGCAAGGCGGATCGCAGGCGAAAGACGGCGCCGATTCTAGCCGCGCGCGAAACCCGCATGGCGGGCCGGCGCGCGGCCGCATACACTCGCCGGACTTCCGCTCGAGGCGCTGTCATGAAAAAGGCCCGCCGACCGAATTTTCTCGTGATCCTGGTGGACGATCTGCGCTACGACGAGTTCGGCGCGGGCGGCCACCCGTACATGAAGACGCCGCACGTGGACCGCCTCGCGCACGAGGGCATGCTCTTCGAGCGCGCGTTCCATACGACGCCGATCTGCTCGCCCAATCGCGCCTCGATTCTCACCGGACAGTACGCGAGCCGCCACGGCATCATCGACAACGTCGCGCGCGACGCGATGAGCCACCGGCTGCCGAACTATCACCTGGACCTTCAGCGCCTCGGCTACGCGACCGCGCACATCGGCAAGTGGCACATGGGAAACGACGGCATGCCGCGGCCGGGCTACGACACCTGGGTGAGCTACGACGGCCACGGCCGCATCGTCGATCCGCGCCTCAACCACGACGGCACATACGTCGAGCACCGCGGCTACATCACCGACCTCATGAACGCGATGGCGCTCGAGTGGATCGAGCGCCGGCACAAAGGTCCCTGGTCGCTCTTTCTCGCGCACAAGGCGGTGCATCCGGACGCCGAGCAGGCGGCAGACGGCACCGTGAAATTTTTCGGCGGCTACATCGCCGCCGAGCGGCACCGGCATCTGTACGAAGGCGCGGTGTATCCGAAAAAGCCGAACATGCGCCCGCCCGAGGAGGTGGTGGTGGCGAAGCCCGCCTGGAAGGAGATCTTCGCGCTGCGCGCGACCGAGGGCTCGCGCAAGGTGCTCGAGTCCAATCCAGGCGGGCACGCAGGAAGAGATCCGCCAGCGCGCGCGCATGATGGCGGCGGTGGACGAGGGGGTGGGCGCGATGCTAGGGGGCGCTCTAGCGCGCCGGGCAGCTCGACGACACGCTCATCCTCTTTCTCGGCGACAACGGCTATTTCTTCGGCGAGCACGGCTTGGGGCCCGAGCGGCGCTTTGCCTACGAGGAAGGCATCCGCTCGCCCTTCGTCGTGCGCTATCCGCGGCGCGTGCGCGCCGGCGGCCGCGAGCGGCGGCTCGTCATCTGCCAGGACATCGCGCCGCATCGTTCGTCGAGCTCGCAGGCGGCCGCCCCGGAGCGCAGGTCCAGGGGCGCTCGCTCCTTCCGCTCTTCGAGGGCCGGCGCGTGCCTTGGCGCTGGTCGTTCCTCATCGAATACTGGTCCGAGCAGGCCTATCCCTGGCTCGTCGGCATGAGCTACAAGGCGGTGCGCACCGATCGCTAACATCCACTGGGTGAACCGCGGGCGCGCCGGCGAACTGGACGAGCTCTACGACCTCGAGCGCGACCCCTACGAACTCCGGAATCTCAACGCGAGCCGCGCCGTCCGCCCCGTGCGCGGCGGCTGCGGCGGGAGCTGCGGCGGCTGGTCGCCGACGCGCTCGGGCTCTGAGTCGCGGAGCGAGGCGCGCCGGCGCAGGCGGCGCGGACGTCCCCTCCCGCCCGCCTTTGGACTAGTATGTACCCGGGTTCGCCGCCGGGAGGGAGGCGCGATGCAAGTCAAGGAGATCCTGCGGGTCAAAGGCAGTCGGCTCGTCACGATCGAACCCGGAGACCGTGCGGTGGACGCGGTGAAGACCATGGCGGCGCAGAACCTCGGGTCGCTCGTGGTCATGGACCAGGGCCGCATGGTCGGGATGCTCACCTTCCACGAGCTGCTCGGCGCGATCGCGCGCGGAGACGGATCGCTCGGCGACGTGAAGGTGAGCGACATCATGGTCGCGAACCCGGTCACCGCCACGCCCGAAATGGAGGTGAACGACCTGCGCCGCATGATGCTCGAGACCGGCGCCCGCTACCTGCCGGTGCTCGAGGACGGCAAGCTCCTCGGCGTCATCTCGTTTCGGGACGTGGCGAAGGCGGTGCTCGAAGAGCAGGACTTCGAGAACAAGATGCTGAAGGGCTACATCGAGAACTGGCCCGCCTGAGGCGCGCCCGCGACAACGCGGTCCTGAAACGACGAAAGCTTCTCCTCGGCGGCGCGGCGTCGGCAGCCGCCGGTGCGCTCGCCGCTTGGCGCCTCTGGCCCGATGAAGGGTTCTGGAACCGCTGCCTCGCGACCCTGCCGAAGGGGCTTGCCGAGCACGAGCTCGTCGAGGCGGCCTGGGAGGGGCTCGATCCGAGCGCCGTCTGGGATGCGCACGCGCACCTCGTCGGCACGGGCGATGCGGCGAGCGGCATCTTCGTCAACCCGAAGATGCAGAGCCTCCTCAACCCGGGCGAGTACGCGCGCCGGCTCTTCTTCCTCAACGCCGGCTGCGTGCACGAGGCGCCGGCGAGCGTCGATCTCGCCTACGTCGAGCGCATGCAAAATCTGCTCGACGGCATGCGGCCGGGCGCGAAGCTCGTTCTCTTCGCCTTCGAGCGCGCGCACGGCGAGGACGGTCGGCCGGACATGGCGCGCACGGGCCTCTGGGTACCCGACGCCTGGGCGCGCGAGGTGGCGCGCGCGCACCCGCGCTACTTCGAATGGGCCGCGTCGATCCACCCGTACCGCGCCGACTGCGTCGAAGCGCTCGAGCGGGCGAAGCGAGACGGCGCGCGCGCGGTGGAAATGGCTGCCTGCGGCGATGAACATCGATCCGGCGTCCAGCGCGCTGCGACCGGTTCTACGCGGCGGCGGCGCGCCTCGATCTGCCGCTCGTTTCGCACGCGGGCCTCGAGCGCGCGGTGCTCGGCACCGACGTCCAGGAGTACGGCAATCCGCTGCGGCTGCGGCGCGCGCTCGACGCGGGCGTACGCGTCGTCGTCGCACACTGCGCTTCGATGGGCTTCGATCGCGACCTCGACCGCGGGCCAAACGGGCCGTGGGTCGAGAGCTTCGAGCTGTTCGCGCGCCTGATGGACGAGCCGCGCTATCGCGGGCGGCTCTTCGGCGACCTCTCGGCGATGACGCAAGTGAACCGCGCCGGCCCCGCGCTCGTGCGCGTGATCGAGCGAAGCGACTGGCATGCGCGACTGCTGAACGGCTCGGACTATCCGCTGCCGGGCGTGATGCCGATCTTTTCGGCGGACTATCTCGTCTCGCTCGGGCTGCTTGAGCCGAGCGCGGCCGGCATCCTCAAGCAGATCCGCCACCACAACCCGCTTCTCTACGATTTCGTGCTGAAGCGCACGCTGCGTGCAAACGGCAAGGCGCTCGCAAACGAGGTGTTCGAGACGCGGCGGTTCTTTGCGCCTCAGTAGCAACCCCAGGGGTCGCGGCCGAGCCGAAAGAAGAGCGGGTGCGCCGGCCACGGACAGGGGCCGACCCCGCGATAAAGCGGCCCGCAGCAGGCGAAGGCGCTGCGCGCTCGCCGGTGGATTTCCTCCATCTGCGCGCGCTGAAGGTATTCGAGCACTTCGCGCGGAACGCCTGCCTCGTGCAGCCTCAGGATGTCGCCTGCACCGAGAAAAAGCACGGTGCCGGTGCGCTTCAGCTCCTCGACGATGTCGGCAGACGGCCGTCCGGCGCGCACGAGCGCGACGACGTCCTGCTCGGAAAGAGGCTTCGGACCGTCGATCGCGGCGCAGCCGGTAAGTGCCGCCGCTGCGACGAGGAGAAAAGCCAATCGGCTCATGGCCTTATGCTAAGCTCTGCGCGTGTCGGGAAACACCTTCGGGACGCTTTTCTGCGTCACCTCGTTCGGCGAGTCGCACGGGCCGGCCTACGGAGGGGTGGTGGACGGCTGCCCGCCGGGGCTTGCGCTTTCGGCCGCCGACCTGCAAAAAGAGCTCGACCGGCGAAAACCGGGCACCTCGCGCCACGTCACGCAGCGGCGGGAATCCGACACGGTCGAGATCCTCTCCGGCCTCTACGAAGGTCGGACCACCGGTACGCCGATCGGGTTCCTCATCCGCAACGAGGACGCGCGCTCGAAGGACTATGCGGCGATCGCCGACCGTTTTCGCCCGGGGCACGCCGATTTCACCTATACGCAGAAGTACGGCATTCGCGATCCGCGCGGCGGCGGGCGCGCCTCGGCCCGGGAAACGGTGGTTCGCGTCGCCGCAGGCGCGATCGCGAAGAAGTGGCTCGCCGAGCGCTACGGCGTGCGCATCCGCGGCTATCTCGCGCAGCTCGGTCCGCTGCCGATCGAGTTCGTGTCCTGGAACGACGTGGAAACCAACCCGTTCTTTGCGCCGAACGCGGCGATCGTGCCGGCGCTCGAGCGGTTCATGGACGAGCTGCGCGAGGCGGGCGACTCCTGCGGGGCGCGCGTCAACGTGGTGGCGAGCGGCGTGCCTGCCGGCTGGGGCGAGCCGGTCTACGGCAGGCTCGATGCCGACATCGCCGCGGCGATGATGTCGATCAACGCGGTAAAGGGCGTCGAGATCGGAGCCGGCTTCGCGGCGGTCGCGCAGCGCGGAAGCGAGCACGGCGACGAGCTCACGCCCGAGGGATTCGTCACGAACCACGCGGGCGGCGTGCTGGGCGGCATCTCCACCGGTCAGGATATCGTCGTCTCGATCGCGCTCAAACCGACGTCGAGCATTCGCATCCCGCGGCGCACGATAACCCTGCAGGGCGAGCCGGCGACGGTGGCGACCACCGGTCGGCACGATCCCTGCGTCGGCATCCGCGCGACGCCGATCGCCGAAGCGATGCTCGCCTGCGTGCTGATGGACCATGCGCTGCGGCACCGCGCGCAGTGCGGCGACGTCGTTGCGCCGGTGCGGTTCCGCTGACCCTCGCTCGGCTAGGAAAACCCTTGGGAATCAATTACAGTAGCGGCACAAACCTCTCGGACAAGAGGTAACAACATGAGCACCAAGGGGCAGCTGTTGCAAGACCCGTTCCTGAACACCCTGCGCAGGGAACACGTCCCGGTTTCCATTTATCTCGTGAACGGCATCAAGCTCCAGGGGCAGATCGAGTCCTTCGACCAGTACGTCGTGCTGCTCAAGAACTCGGTCACGCAGATGGTGTACAAGCACGCGATTTCCACCGTCGTGCCCTCGCGGCCGATCAGTCTGAACGTTGAGCAGGGTTGAGGCGGTCCCCGGCGGGGCAGGCGCCGCACAGCCCGACGCCGCGGCGGCGGTCCTCGTCTGTCTCGATTTCGGCGAGGCCGGCTACGCCGCCGGGGTCGAGGAGATCGTGCGGCTTGCCGAGAGCGCGGGAGCGCGGCGCACGCAGGTGGTGCGCGGCCGGCGCGAACGGCCCGATCCCCGCTACTACTGCGGCAGCGGCAAGGTCGAGGAGATCCGGCGCGCGGCCGACGCGATGAACGCCGGATTCGTCATCTTCAATCACGCGCTCGCGCCGGGCCAGCAGCGCAACCTCGAGCGCGCGCTCGGCCGCCGGGTGCTCGACCGCACCGACCTGATCCTCGAAATCTTCGCGCAGCGCGCCCGGACGCGCGAGGGCAAGCTCCAGGTCGAGCTCGCGCAGCTCGAGCACGCGGCGACGCGGCTGGTGCGCGCGGCTGGACGCACCTTGAGCGCCAGCGGGGGGACTGGGCAAGACCGGCGGCCCGGGCGAAAAGCAGATCGAACTCGACCGCCGCTACATCGCCGAGCGCGTGCGCGTGCTGCGCGCAAAGCTCGAGGCGCTGCGCGCGCGCCGCGGCGTTCAGCGCCGCGCGCGCGAGCGGCGCGACGTGTTCTCGGTCTCGATCGTCGGGTACACGAACGCCGGGAAATCGACGCTCTTCAACGCGCTCACCGGCGCCTGCGGCTACACCGCAGACCAGCTTTTCGCGACCCTCGACACCACCACGCGCCGCGTATGGCTCGCCGAGGCGGGTGCCGTCGTGATCTCGGACACGGTCGGCTTCATCCGCGACCTGCCGCACGAACTGGTGGCGGCGTTCCGCGCGACGCTCGAGGAGACGGTGCGCGCCGATCTGCTGCTGCACGTCGTCGACAGCGCCTCGCCCGAGCGGGAGCGCGAAGCGCAAGCGGTGAACGCGGTGCTCGCCGAGATCGGCGCAGACCGCATCCCGCAGATCGAGGTCTGGAACAAGATCGATCTCTCGGGACTCGACCCCGGCGTCGAGCGCGACGACTGTGGTAGCATCCGGCGCGTCTTCGCGAGCGCGCGCTCCGGCGCAGGGCTCGACGAGCTGCGCCGCGCGATCGCGCAAGCCGCCTGCGCGCGGCCCGTCCGACGTGCGGCGGTAGAATCCGTTCCCGCCTCGCAAACGATTTCGCTCTGACGGCCTTCCTATGTCGTTGAACGACCCCGGCTGGGGGCGCGGCGGCGGATCCCGCGGCCCGGGCGGCGGAAACCAAGGCCCGCCCGACCTGGACGAGCTGTGGCGCAACTTCAACCGGCGCCTGCAGGAGCTGTTCGGCCGGCGCGGGCGCACCGGGCCGTCGGAGCCCGGCCCGCGCATCCCGCGGCCGGCCGACCGTCGGCCGCGGCGCCGCGCTGATCGCCGGCATCGTCGCGGCGGTCTGGCTCGCGAGCGGCTTCTACATCGTGGTCGAGGGCCAGCGCGGCGTGGTGCTCACCTTCGGCAAGTTCTCGGAAGAGACCGGCCCGGGGCTGCGCTGGCGCCTACCGTGGCCGATCCAGTCGCACGAGATCGTCAACATGGCGCAGGTGCGCTCGGTCGAGGTCGGCTACCGCGGCAACATCAAGACCAAGGTGCCGAAGGAATCGCTGATGCTCACCGACGACGAGAACATCGTCGACATCCAGATGGCGGTGCAGTACGTCGTCAAGGACGCAAAAGACTACCTCTTCAACGTGCGCCGTCCGGACGAAAGCGTGCTGCAGGCGGCCGAGACGGCGCTGCGCGAAGTGGTCGGCAAGAGCAAGATGGATTTCGTGCTCAACCAGGGCCAGCGCGTGGTCGAGGACGCCGCGCCGATCATGCAGGCGATCCTCGACCGCTACGGCACCGGGATCCTCATCAGCCGGGTCAACGTGCAGAACGCCCAGCCGCCCGAGCAGGTGCAGGCGGCGTTCGACGACGCGCAGAAGGCGGGTCAGGACCGCGAGCGGCTGAAGAACGAGGGCGAGGCCTACTTCAACGACGTGGTGCCGAAGGCGCGCGGCGTGGCGCAGCGGCTGCTGCTCGAGGCCGAGGGCTACCGCGCGCGCGTCATCGCCACCGCCGAGGGCGACGCGGTGCGCTTTCGCCAGGTGCTCGCCGAGTACGCGAAAGCACCGGCGGTCACGCGCGAGCGCATCTACATCGAGACGATGCAGCAGATCCTGTCCTCGACCTCGAAGATCGTGATGGATTACAAGGGCGGCGGCAACCTCCTCTATCTGCCGCTCGACAAGCTGATGCAGCAGGCGGCGCCGGCGGTCGACAACCTCGCGCCGCAGCCGGCGCCGACGCCGCCGCCGGCGGCGGCGACACCGCCCGCGGCGCCGACGGAGGCCGGCCCGCGCTCGCGCGAGTCGCTGCCGCGCGCGCGAGCGGGGCGAGCGATGACGCGGGCAAGCCGCGCATGAAGGCGCTCGGACGGGTCGTCGCGATCGTCGCCGCGGGCGTGCTGCTCGCGAGCGCGACGATGTTCACGGTGGACCAGCGCCAGGCGGCGATCGTCTTCCAGTTCGGCGAGGTGCGCGACGTGGTCACGAAGCCCGGGCTGCACTTCAAGCTGCCGCTGCGTGCAGAACGTGCGGTACCTCGATACGCGCATCCTCACGCTGGACGACCCCGAGCCGCAGCGCTTCATCACCTCGGAGAACAAGCCGGTGCTGGTGGACGCGTTCGTCAAGTGGCGCATCTCGGACCCACGCACCTACTACATCGCGGTCGGGCGACGAGCGCGGCGCCGCCTACCGCATCGCGCCAGACGGTGAACGGTCTGCTGCGCGAGGAGTTCGGCCGGCGCACGGTGCACGAAGTGGTCTCGGGCGAGCGCGACGAGATCATGAAGCGCGTCACCGACCGCGTCGCCGACGACGCAAGGAAGATCGGCGTCGAGATCGTGGACGTGAGGCTCAAGCGCGTCGACCTCCCCACAGGAGGTGAGCGCCGACGTCTACCGCGCGCATGGAATCGGAGCGAAAGCGCGTCGCCGCCGAGCTGCGCTCGACCGGCGCGGCCGAGGCCGAGAGGATTCGCGCCGAGGCCGAAAAGCAGCGCGAGGTGATCCTCGCGGAAGCCTACCGCGAGGCGCAGCGCATCCGCGGCGAGGGCGACGCAAAAGCGGCCGCGATCTACGCCGCGGCGTTCGCGCAGAACCCCGAGTTCTACTCGTTCTTCCGCTCGATGGAGGCCTACCGCAGCACGTTCCGCGGGCGCTCGGACCTGCTGCTGCTCGAGCCGAACTCCGACTTCTTCCGCTACCTCAAGGACGCTTCGGGCCGCACCGGCGGCAAGAAGTAGGCGCCGATGGCCGCGGCGCTCGTCACCGCTCTCGCGCTCGTTGCTGGTGATCGAGGGAATCCTGCCGTTCGTCGCGCCGGCGCTCTGGCGCGAGGCGTTCCGGCGGATCCTGCAGCTCACCGACGGCCAGATCCGGTTCTTCGGGCTCACCTCGATGCTGCTCGGCCTCGCTCTGCTCATGCTCGCGCGGTGGTTCCGATGCGCTGGGTGCTGCCCGAGCACATCGAGGACGTGCTGCCGGCGGAGGCCGCCAGGATCGAGGCGGCTGCGCCGCGCGATCCTCGACCTTTTCGCGCGCTGCGGCTACGAGCTCGTCATGCCGCCGATGCTGGAATACCTCGACTCGCTCCTCACCGGCACCGGGCGGGACCTGGACATTGCGCACCTTCAAGGTGGTCGATCAGCTCGTCGGGCCGCATGATGGGGCTGCGCGCCGACATCACGCCGCAGGTCGGCGCGCATCGACGCGCACCTGCTCAACCGCCGCGAAGTGACGCGGCTGTGCTACTGCGGAAGCGTCCTTCACACGCGGCCGGCGACGCCCACCGCGACGCGCGAACCGCTGCAGATCGGCGCCGAGCTCTACGGCCGGGCGGGGATCGCCGCCGACCTCGAGATCCAGCGGCTCTTGATCCGCGCGCTCGCGCTCGCGAAAGTGAAGGGCGCGCGCCTCGACATCGGGCACGTCGCGGTGTTCCGCTCGCTCGCGCGCGCGGCCGCGATCGGACCCGAGCGCGAGGCGGAACTGTTCGAGGCGATGCAGAGGAAGGACGTGCCCCTTGCGCGCGAGCTGACCCGCGGGCTCGAGCGCCGCTGGCGCGAGGCGCTGCTTCTGCTGCCCGAGCTCTACGGCGATCGGCGCGTGCTCGCGCTCGCCGCGCGGCGCCTGCCGCCGCTTCCGGCGCTGCGGCGCGCGCTCGCGACGCTTCGGGCGCTTGCGCGCGCCTGCACCATCCCCGCGAGTTTCGACCTCGCCGAGCTGCGCGGCTACCACTACCATTCCGGCGTGGTGTTCGACGCCTACTGCGACGGCGTGCCGGGACCGATCGCCCGCGGCGGCCGCTACGACGAGGTCGGGCGCGCGTTCGGCCGCGCGCGGCCGGCGACCGGCTTCTCGATCGATCTGCGCGAACTCGCCGCGGTCGCGCGTATCCGGCCCTGGGGGGCGCGGCGGTGAGCGGCACGGCGCGCAACGTCGTCGTCGTCGGCACCCAGTGGGGCGACGAGGGCAAGGGCAAGATCGTCGACTGGCTCACCGACCGCGCGCAAGGGGTAGTGCGCTTCCAGGGCGGACACAACGCCGGGCATACCCTCGTGATCGGCGGCAAAAAGACGGTGCTTCACCTCATCCCGTCGGGGATCCTACGCGAGGGGGTCGAGTGCTTCATCGGCAACGGCGTCGTACTGTCGCCCCAGGCGCTCGTCGCCGAAATGGACGCGCTGGAGGCCGCTGGCGTTTCGGTCGCCGGCCGGCTGCGGATCTCGGAAGCCTGTCCGCTCATCCTCGAATACCACGTGCGCCTCGATCAGGCGCGCGAGCGGGAAAGGAAAATCGGCACCACCGGCCGCGGCATCGGGCCGGCGTACGAGGACAAGGTCGCGCGCCGTGCGCTGCGGCTGCAGGACCTGCTGCGGCCGGAGCGCTTCGCGGAAAAACTGCGCGAGCGGCTCGACTTCCACAACTTCGTGCTGACGAAGTACTACGGCCAGCCGCCGGTGGACTACGCGAAGACGCTGGAGGAGGCGCTTGCGCTCGCGCCGCGGCTTGCGCCGCTGGTGGCCGACGTGCCGCGCGCGCTCTACGAGGCGAACCGCGCCGGAAAGAACCTCCTTTTCGAGGGCGCGCAAGGCTCGCTCCTCGACATCGACCACGGCACCTATCCGTTCGTCACCTCGTCCAACTGCGTCGCCGGCGCCGCCGCCGCCGGGGCCGGCATCGGCCCGCAGCACCTGCACTACGTGCTGGGCATCACCAAGGCGTACAGCACCCGCGTCGGCGAGGGGCCTTTTCCGACCGAGCTCTGCGACGACATCGGCGAGCGACTGCGCGCGCGCGGCCAGGAGTTCGGCGCGACCACCGGTCGGCCGCGGCGCACCGGCTGGTTCGACGCCGCGGCGCTCAAGCGCTCGATCCAGCTGAACGGCGTCTCGGGCCTTTGCATCACGAAGCTCGACGTGCTCGACGGCGTCGAATCGGTGAAGCTCTGCGTCGGCTACAGAATCGAGGGGCGGCTTTCGGACATCCTGCCGGTCGGCGCCGAGGAGCTTGCGCGCTGCGTCCCGGTGTACGAGGAACTTCCCGGCTGGCGCGAAAGCACGGTCGGGGTGCGCCGCTACGAGGCGCTTCCGCGCGCCGCGCGGGACTATCTCGCGCGCATCGAAGCGCTCTGCGGCGTTCCGATCGACCTCATCTCGACCGGGCCGGAGCGCGAGGAAACGATCGTCTTGCGGCATCCTTTCGATGCGGCGAGCGGCTGACCGCGCGCGCGGGCGCGCCGCTGGCGCACCGCGCGGGCGAGCCGGTACGATCGACGCGGGAACGGGCTTCGGGATCGCAGCGGTGCGCGATGGGCAGGCTTGCGGGCAAACGGGTCATCATCACCGGAGCCGCCGCCGGCATCGGCCGGGCGGCGGCGCGGCGCTTCGCCGCCGAAGGGGCGCGGCTTGCGCTCGTCGACCTGAGGGCCGACGAGGGCGAGGCGCTCGTTCGCGAGCTGCGGAGCTGCGGGCGCCGAGGCGCTCTTCATCCGGACCGACGTCGGCGATCCGGCGGCGATGGAGGCGGCGGTGTCGGCGGCGGCGCAGGCGTTCGGCGGTCTCGACGTGCTTTACAACAACGCCGGCGGCGCGACCCGCGCCGACGGCCGCGTCACCGACATCGATCTGGAGGAGTTCTGGCGCGCGATCCGCGTGGACCTCTTCGGCACCTTTCTCGGCTGCCGGTTCGCGATCCCGCACATGCAGCGCTCGGGCGGCGGCTCGATCGTCAACACCGCTTCGATCCGGGCGCTCGTCGGCACCGCGGGCGCCGACGCCTATACCGCAGCGAAGGGCGGCGTGGTCGCGCTCACCCGGGCGCTCGCGCTGCAGTGGGCACCCGCGAAAATCCGCGTGAACGCGGTCGCCCCGGGTGTCGTCCTCACCGAGCGCGTGCGGGCGCTCCTCCGCGACGACGACCCGATTCGCCGCAAGACCCCGCTCGGCCCCGGCGAGCCGGACGACATTGCGGAGCTCGCGGTTTTTCTCGCAAGCGACGAGTCGCGGTTCGTGACCGGCGCGATCCTTCCGGCCGACGGGGGCGCAAGCGCCGTCTGACCCGCCGGGGGCTTCGCCTTGGGCGCGCGTTCGGAACGCGCGAAAATGCCGCATCGGCGGGCTTTGTTCGACCGGACATCCGGCCGGACCTCCCGCATAAACGCAGATCGTGACGCGCAAGGCAAAGACCGCGGCTGCGAAGGCGAAATCCAGAACGGCCGCGCGGAAATCGGACCGGACGACGGTCCTTTTGCGCCAGCTTGCGCTCGCGGCCGCCGCCGCGCGGGCCTACGCTTGGGTGTGGGAAATCGGTCCCGACCGGCTGCGCTGGATGACGCCGCCCGAAGGCCTGATCGGCCCGCGACCGGCCTCCGGCGCCTATCCGGACTTCCGCGAGATGGTGCACCCGTCCGACCGTGCCCGTTTTCTCGCCACCGGCCGCGCGGCGCTCGAGGCGCTTTCGCGCACGCGGCGCGCGGTGCCGTACGAATGTGCATTCCGATTGGTGCGGACCGACGGCGAGGTGCGCACCTGCCTTGCGCGCGGTCGCGCGGAAGCCGGCCGCACCGGGCGCCCCGTGCGCATGATCGGCGTCACCGTGGACGTGCACGGACAGGCGATCGAACGGGCGCTGCGCCGGCGCGCCGAGTCGCGCCTCGCCGCGTTCCTCGATCTCGCCGCCGACTGGTTCATGGAGACCGACGCGAGCCTTCGCGTGCGCTTCGTTTCCGAGTCGGCGCAATCGCGCAGCCCGATCGCGCCGGCCGACCTCCTCGGCCGGGCGCTCTGGGAACTGCCGGCGGTCAACCTTTCGCAGGACGACCGCGCGCGGCTTCGCGCGCAGCTCGAAAACCGCGAGTCGCTCCGCGATCTGCTGCTGGAAGTCCCGCCCGGCGGGCGCTGGGTGTCGCTGAGCGCCGAGCCGGCGTCGTCTGCGAGCGCCGCGTTCCCCGGTTATCTGGTCGTCGCGCGCGACCTGACGGCAGAAATCCTCGCGCGCCGCTCGGCCGAACAGGCCGCGCGCAGGTTGCGCGTTGCGCTCGATGCCGCAGCGGCGATCCAATGGGAGGCGGGCCCTTCCGGCGAGGTCTGGCTGGACGAGGGCTGGGCGCGCTTCCTCGGCCGCGGGGAAGGCGAAACGCGCACCACCGTGTCCGAGTTGGCGACCCTGCTTCACCCGGATGAGGTAGCGGAAGTCAAGCGCACGCTGATCGCCACCCTGAAAGGAAAGGCGCGACAGTACGCAATCGAACATCGCGTCCGCACCGCGCAGGGTTGGAAGCGTATTTACTCCCTCGGCCGCGTGACCGAGCGCGATCCGGCGACCGGGCGCGCGCTCGAAATGGTGGGCGTCAACCTCGATATCACCGCCCTGCGCGCGACCGAAGCGCGGCTGCGCGACTTCTTGCGAACCACCGCAGAGGGCTTTTTCCATTTCGTGCATCGGCCGCCGGTGCCGGTGGCGCTTCCGCGGGAGGAACAGGTGGAGCGCATCCTCGAGACCGCGCGGCTTGCTGAGTCCAACCCGGCCCACGCGCGAATCTACGGCGTCGCCGACCCTGCGGCGCTCGTCGGCGAGCCGCTCGAGCGCTTCGGCGGGCGAGAGGCGAACCGCGCGCTCGTCGAGCGATTCGTGCGCTCGAACTACCGGGTCGAGAACGCGCTCTGGAGCGAGACGGTCGCGGGCGACGTCCGCTGGTTTCGCGGCTCGATCTACGGCATCGTCGAGGACGGCGAACTGTTAGGCGCCTGGGGCCTGCAGCGCGACGTCACGGAAGAGGAACGCGCCTCGCAGCTCCTCAGGGTGCAGCGCGATCTGCTTTCGCTCGCCGCGCAGGGCGTCGATGACCGATGCCTTCATCCGCGCGATGCTCGAAGGCGCGCAGGCGCTCGTTCCGCAGACGATCCCGAGCTTCGTGCTGCTGGACGAGTCCGGCACCCGCATCGCGAAGAGCTTCGGTCCGGGGTCGACGACGATTATCACCGGGCGCTCGAAGGCATGCAGATCGGGCCGACGGCGGGCTCCTGCGGCACCGCAGCCTCGCGCGGCGAGCGAGTGGTCGTCACCGACATCGAGCGCGATCCGCTTGTGGGAAGGCTACCGCGACCTCGCTCGCGAACGCAACCTCGCCGCCTGCTGGGCGGAGCCGGTCAAGGATTCGAGCGGGCGGGTGCTCGGCACGTTTGCGCTCTATGCGCGCGCTGCACGCGGCCCGAGCGGCTGGGAGACCGCGGTCGTCGAGGCGCTCGCGCCGCTTGCGGCGACCGTCGCTCGAGCGAAGCCGCGCCGTGCGGCTTCTCGCCGAGAGCGAAGCGCGCTTTCGCGACTTCGCCCGCTCGGCGGCCGAATGGTTCTGGGAGGCGGACGCCGAGGGCCGCTACACCTGGTTCTCCGGGGAAGTCGAGCAGGTGACCGGTTTCCCGCGCGAGTGGCATTACGGCCGCACGAGGCTCGAGCTCGCGGCAGCGGCGGGCGAAGACCTCGAGTCGCCGCGCTGGCGGGCGCACCGCGAGCGGCTCGCAAGGCGCGAGCCCTATCGCGACTTCCGCTACGCGCGCCGCGCGCCGGACGGCGTGCGGTGGATCAGCTCGAGCGCGGTCCCGGTGTACGACGAAAGCGGCCGATTCGTCGGCTGGCGGGGCACCGGCCGCGATGTCACCGAGGAGGTGCGCCTTGCCGAGCGGGCGCGGCTCGCGGAGTCGCGGCTTGCGGAGGCGGTCGAGCGGCTGCCGCACGCGGTGAGCCTCACCGACAGCGAAGACCGTATCGTCCTCGTGAACGACGCGCATCGAAAGCTCAATCCGGGGCTTCCCGACGGCTCGCTCGGAAAGACCTATGAAGAGCACCTGCGCGCCGGCATCGCGCTCGGCCACTACCCCGAGGCCGCGGGGCGCGAGGAGGCGTGGCTCGCCGAGCGGCTCGCGGCGCGGCGCCGTCGCCGACGGACGGCCGGTGCTCGTCCGCCGCCAGGGCGGCGAGGCGCGACTCGTCAGCTACTCGCGCCTTGTCGACGGCGGCATCCTCACGATCGCGTTCGACGTCTCGGAGCAGGACCGGTTGCGCGCGCAGATCGAGGAGGAGCGCGCCCGGTTCGAAGCGCTCTTTCGCGCGGAGCCGATCCCGACGTTCCTCGCCGCACCGGACGGCACGATACTCGACTGCAACGAAGCGTTCAGCGCGTTCGCAGGGCTTGCGCGCAAGGCGGCACTCGGCAGGCGCGCTGACCGACCTCGGGCTGATCGCCCACGCCGATCACGAGGCGGCCGTCGAGCGGCTCCGCAGCCGAAGGGGCGCTGCGCGGCCTCGAGCTGAGGCTGCACGCGGCGGGCGGCGACATTCGGCGCGTGCTCGCGTTCGTCGAGAGGACGAGCCTGCACGGCCAGCCGGCGAATCTCGTCCAGTTCCTGGACGTCACCGAACGCGAGCGCACGCTGGAGGCGCTGCGCGAAAGCGAAGAGCGCTTCCGGCGGCTTGCCGAGCTGCTGCCCGACGGTCTGCTCGTTCACTGGAACGAGCGGATCCTGTACGCGAATCGGGCGGCCGCGGACATGCTCGCGGGCGACTCGCCGGAGGCGCTCGTCGGCCGAACGGTCGAGCAGATCGTCGCACCGGAACACCTTGCGCTGTCGCGCGAGCGAATGCGGCGGCTGCGCGCGATCGGCGAGTCGTTGCCGCCGGTCGAACTGCGCCTGCGGCGCGCAAGCGGCGACGTCGCGATCGTTTCCGCGAACGTTTCGCTCGTTCCCTGGCGGGGCGCGCTCGCTTTTCTTTCGGTCATGCGCGACATCGGCGAGCACGTTCGCCAGCGCGAGGAGATCCGCGCGCTCAACGCGACGCTCGAGCAGCGGGTCGCCGAGCGCACCGCGCAGCTTGCCGAATCCAACCGGCGCCTTTCGGAACTCGTTCGCGAGCTGGAGGCTTTTTCCTATTCCGTGTCGCACGACTTGAAGGCGCCGCTGCGGGCGATCGCCGGGTTCTCGCACATGCTCGCCGAGGACGAGGGCGAGCGCCTCTCCGACGAGGGTCGGCGCAAGCTCGCGGTGCTCGAAAAGAGCGCCCGCACCATGGGCGAACTCGTCGAAGGGCTGCTCGCGCTCGCGCGCGTCAACCGCGAGACGCTGCGGTTCGAGCCGCTCGATCTCGCGTCGATCGCGCGCGAGTGGCTCGAGGCGGCGCCCGAGGCCGCGCGCGCAGACGGTGCGGATCGGGATGCTGCCGCCTGCGCGCGGCGATGCGCGCCTTGTGCGCCAGCTGCTCGCCAACCTGCTCGACAACGCGCTGAAGTACTCGGCGCAGGGCGAATCGCCGCGCGTCGAGGTCGGCTGGGATCCGGCAGAACGGCGCCTATTTCGTGCGCGACAACGGCGTCGGCTTCGACATGGCGTACGCGAAGAAGCTCTTTCACCCCTTCGAGCGGCTGCACCCCGGCGAGCGCTACGCCGGCACCGGCATCGGCCTTGCGATCGTGCGCCGCATCGTCGAGCGCCACGGCGGGCGCGTGTGGGCGCACTCGGCCCCGGGCGAGGGCGCGACCTTTTTCTTCACGCTCGGCGAAGGTTAGCGCGCAAGGAGCCCAATCGCGCGCTCGATCGCCTCGCGCATCGGCGCATCGAGCGCCGGCAGCGCAGCCGCAAGGAGCACGAGCCCGAGGATGAGCGCCGCCGGAAACCCGACGGCGAAGAGGTTCAACTGCGGCGCAGCGCGCGCGAGCACCCCGAGGGCCAGATTTCCGGCGAGCATCGCGGCGAGCACCGGAAGCGCCATCTGCAGCCCGAGGCGAAAAAGCTCGCCCCCCCAGGCGACGAGGGTGCGCCAGGTCTCGGCCGGAGGCGGCGCGCCGCCGATCGGCGCGTGGCGAAAGCTCTCGGCGAGCGCGGCAAGGAGCGCGAGATGCCCGTCCAGCGCGAAAAAGACGAGCGTCGCAAGAAGCCCGAGGAAGGTGCCGATCATCGGCGACTGGCCGGCGTGCGCCGGATCGACGAAGTTGCCGAACGAAAGCCCCATCTGCAGGCCCATCATGTCGCCGGCGAGCGCGGTGGCGGCGAACGCCACATGCATCGCGAGCGCGAGCGCGAAGCCGATCGCGAGCTGCTCCAGCACGAGCGCGAACGCCGCCGGATGATCGATCGGCGGCGCAGGCGGCAGCGTCGGCGCAAGCAGCGCGGTGACGAGCAGCGCAAGCCCGATTTTCACGCGCGCCGGCACCGCGCGGTGTCCGAGCACCGGCGCCGCGGCGACGAGCGCGAGCACGCGCAGGAACGGCCACAGAAGCGCGCCCGCGGCGGCCTGAAGCTCGGCGCTCGTGACGACGAGCATCGGGCGCGCGCGGTTCAGCTCGCGAGCGCCGGGATCGCGCCGTAGAGCCGCTGCATGTAGTCGACGAGCTGCGCGAGCATCCAGGGGCCCGCGAGCACGGCCGCGAGCGCGATCGCGACGAGCTTCGGGATGAAGGACAGCGTCATCTCGTTCACCTGGGTGGCCGCCTGAAGCACGCTCACCACCAAGCCGGTGACGAGCGCCGCGGCAAGGAGCGGCGCCGAGACCGCGAGCGCCACCTCGAGCGCCTGCTGGCCGAGCGCCATCACCTGCGCGTCGGTCATGCGGCGAACGAGGCGACGAGCGAGCCGACGAGCAGCGTCCAGCCGTCGGCGAGCACGAAAAGCATCAGCTTGAACGGCAGCGAAATCAGCACCGGCGACAGCATCACCATGCCCATCGACATCAGCACGCTCGCGACCACCAGGTCGATGATCAGGAACGGGATGAACACCGTAAAGCCGATCTGGAACGCCGTCTTCAGCTCGCTCGTGACGAACGCCGGAACGAGCACGCGCATCGGCACCGCCTCGGGCGTGCGCGGCGGCTCGACGCCCGCCAGGCGAACGAACAGCTCGAGGTCGGGCTCGCGCGTCTGGCGCAGCATGAACGTGCGAAGCGGCGCGGCGGCGCGCGAAAGCGCCTCGGGCATCTCGATGCGCTTTTCGCTGTAGGGCACGTACGCCTCGCGGTAGATGCGCTCGAGCGCCGGCGACATGACGAAGAGCGTCAGGAACAGCGCAAGGCCGACGATCACCTGATTGGGGGGCGAGGCCTGCGTGCCGAGCGCCTGACGAAGCAGCGACAGCACGATCACGATGCGCGTAAAGGCGCTCATCAGGAGCAACACCGCGGGCAGGAACGTGAGCGAGGTGAGAAAGACGAGCGTCTGGACCGGCACGCTCCACTGGCTGCCGCCGCCCGGAAGCGGCGTCGCGGTGAGGCTCAGGAACTCCATTTCTGCACCAGTTCGGCGGGCGCAAGCGGCGCCTGCTGCGGCGCGGACGCCGGAAGGGTCGCGAGCGCGCTCACGCGGCCGGGCGCCACCCCCAGCACGAGCCGCACGCCCTCGACCTCGACCAGCACGACGCGCTCGCGCGGGCCCACCGCGAGCGCGCCGCGCAGCGCAAGCGGCGCGCCGCGCGCTGCGGCCCCCATCCCCTGGAGGCGCCGCGCGAGCCAGGCGGCCGCCCCGATCGCGGCGAGGACCAGCGCGAGCGCCGCGAGCGCCTGCAGGAACGCGCTCACCGGTTGAGCCTGCGCAGCCGCTCCGACGGCGTGATCACGTCGGTCAGCCGGATGCCGAATTTCTCGTTCACCACCACCACCTCGCCCTGCGCGATCAGGCAGCCGTTCACGAACACGTCCATCGGCTCGCCCGCGAGGCGGTCCAGCTCGATCACGCTGCCCTGCGCAAGCTGCAGCACATGACGGATCGGCACGCGCGTGCGCCCGAGCTCCACGGTGAGCTGCACCGGGATGTCGAGCACGAGTTCGATGTCGTTCTGCGCGCCGCCGCTTGTGGCCGGCGCCGCCGCGAAGTTCTCGAACGACGGCGCGGCCGCGGCGGCCGACGGCGCGGCGCTGCTCTCAGTGGACATGGGCTGCTCCTTGCGTTTTTTCCTCCGGCGCGGAGGCGAGGAACCGTTCGACCTTGATCGCGTAGCTGCCGTGCAGCGTGCCGTAACGGCACTCGAGGATCGGCACCCCGTCGACGAGCGCCGGGACCGTCTCCGGGATGTCGAGCGGGATCACGTCGCCCGCCTTGAGCGCGAGCAGCCGGCGCAGCGGCAGGGTGCTGCGCGCGAGTTCCACCCGGATCTCGACCTCGGCCGACTGCACCTGGCGCGCGAGCAGCCGCATCCAGCGCTGGTCCGGCTCGGTCTGGTCGGTGTGGGTGCTCGCGTACAGCTGGTCGCGCAGCGGCTCGAGCGTCGCGTACGGCAGGCAGACGTGCAGGTCGCCGCCCGCGCCGCCGAAATCGAGCGTGAACGTCGTCGCGACGACGATCTCGGAGGGGGCGGCGATGTTCGCGAACTGGGTGTGCATTTCCGAGCGCACGTACTCGAACCTGAGCGGATGCACCGGCGCCCAAGCCTTTTCGTATTCGGCGAGCGCGACCTCGAGCAGCCGCTGGATGATGCGCATCTCGGTCGGCGTGAAATCGCGCCCCTCGATGCGCGTCTGCAGCCGCCCGCCGCCGCCGAACAGGCTGTCGATCACCGCGAACACGAGGCCCGGCTCCTGCACGACGAGCGCCGAGCCGCGCAGCGGCCGCGGCAGCACGATGTTGAGGTTGGTCGGCACCGCGAGGTTGCGCACGAACTCGCTGTACTTCACCACGCGCACCGGGCCGACCGAGAGGTCGGGGCTGCGCCGCATGAAGTTGAAGAGCCCGGTGCGCAGCCCGCGCGCGAAGCGCTCGTTGATGATCTCGAGCGTCGGCATGCGGCCGCGCACGATCCGCTCCTGCGTCGCGAGGTCGTAGGGACGCACCCCGCCCGCGTCGGCCTCGGCGGGCGCAGGCGCCGCCTCGGGCTCGCCCGTGACGCCGCGAAGCAGCGCGTCGACTTCGTCTTGCGAGAGGAACTCGCCGGACACGGCGGCGCTACTGGATGATGAAGGTCGAGTAGTGCAGCGCGACGATGCCCTTGTCGGGGGCGTTCGTCTCGGGAAGCGGCGCGCGCGCGACCTCGAGCAGCTCCTCGGCAAGGCGCGCCTTGCCTTCGAGCGACGCGAGTTCGCGCGGGCTCTTCGACGAAAGCAGCAGCAGGATCTTCGAGCGGATGATCGGCATGTGCTGCTTGAGCACCGGCTCGATGTCGGCGCCCGAGACCTGGAACGTCAGCCCGACCTGAAGGTAATGCTCGGCGCTGCCGTCGTCCTTCAGGTTCACGGTCATGATCTCGAGCGGTACGAACTGCGGCGGGCGCGAGGGCTTGGCCGATTTGGCTTCGCCTTTTCCGTCGCCGGCCTTCTTTCCGGCGGCCTTGCCGTCGCCGGCGTCGGCGCCGCGGCCGGCGAACTGCCAGACGGCGGCCGCCGCGCCGCCTGCGATCAGCGCGCCGCCGAGCGCCGCGATGAGCGCGGTGCGCGCGCCTTTCTTCTTCGGCGCGGCGTCCGGGCCGTCTTTTGCTGGGGTCGCGTTTTTCGCCATCGTCGATGCTCCTTTCGCTCGGATTTTCTTTGCGGCGGCGGCTGCACGATGCGGCGAACAGCGCGGCTTCGGCCGCGCAATTTCGTTCAGGCGAACACGTCGAGCAACCCGCGGCGCACGGCGGGCGCGGCCGGCGCGAGCGCGCGCGCCGCGACCTCGCCCGGCGCGGCGGCTGCGGCCGGCGCGCGCGGCGCGCGCGCATCGCCCCGCTCGCGTCCGGGAAGCTCGGCGCCGACCGAGGCCTCGCCGAGCGCCAACCCTTGCGCGGCGAGCATGTCGCGAAGGCGCGGCAGCGCCTCCAGAATCGCTTCGCGCGTCGCCGGGTGCGGCGCCGCGCAGGCAAGGTGCGCCGCGCCGTCGGCGACGCGGATGTGCAGCTCGACCGGTCCGAGTTCCGGCGGGCTCACCTCGATGCGCGCTGCGGCGTTTCCTGCGGACAGCTCGAGCTGCACCCGCGCGCAGAAGTGGTCAGCGAACGCGGGCGTTCCGAGGCGAAGCGGCGCGTTCGCGGCAGGAGCCGCCGGCGCGCGCACCGGCGCAGCCAGAGCGGCGAGCGGCGCGGCCGCGATCGGCTCGAGCGCCCGCGGCGCAGCGGCGTGAGACGGTGCGCGCACGGGCTCGCGCGGACATCGCCTCGGCCGGCTGCGGCGCGGCGGTTTCTCGCTGCACGCCTGGCGCGGCCCCGTCCGCGGGAAGCTGCACGGCGAGCGCGTGCGGCGAGGCGGCGCTTTGCTCGGCGGGTGCCGTCTCGGCCTCGAATGCGCCGAGCGTGGCGGCGCCGGGCGCCGCCAAAGGAAGCGGCGTGCGCTGTGGCGCGCTTTGCGGCGTGTCGGCCTGCGGCTCTGCGGCCAGCGGCTGCGGAACGAGCGCCTGCGCAGCCGCAGCGGCGGCCGAAAGCGCCGCGATCTCGAGACCTCCCGCGGGCGCCGCGGTCTGCGCCGGCGCCGGCTCCTCGCTCGGCTGCGGCTGCGCCCCGACGAGCGCGGCGGGCTCGGGCGGGATGCCCGTAGCAGCGTCGCTTACCGCGAGCGCTGCCGCGAGCAGGAGTTCGAAATCGACCGCGCCAGCGGGTGCCGCGCCCGGCGCGCCGGGCGCGGCGGTGTGCGCGCCGGCGACCGGCGCGAGGGTGAGCGGGATCTCGTTCATGACGGGGCGTCTCCGGTGACCGTGCGCCGCGCGGCGGCGCGAGTTGCGATTTCGTCCTCGGTGCGCCGCTCGGCGCGCCGCGCGGCGCGCGCGGCCGCGGCCGCGCGGCGCGCGGCGATCGCCGCGAACGCGCGGCAGCGCCGTTCGGCTTCCTGGAGGCGGCGGCGCGCGGCCGCAAGGCGCGCGGCGCCGGCCTCGAGCTCGCGCGCCTGCTCGAGGCGCGCCGCGTCGATGCGGTCGAGAAAGCGGCGCAGCCGCGCAAGCAGCGCGGCGGCCGCACCGGCACGGCCGGCCTCGGCGAGCCGCTCGGCGTACTCGCGCCGGTACTGCTCGAGCAGCCGCGCCCGCTGCTCGCGTTCGGCGCAGGCGGCGGTTTCGGCCGCAAGCGCCCGCGCCGCCGCCTCGCGCCCTCGCTCGGCGAGTTCGACAAGGAGCGCGATCGGGTCGCTCATGCGCCGCTTGCCTCGGCCGGCGCGGCGAGCAGCGCCTCGAGCGCGGTCGCGCTCGACTCGAGGTCCGCTAGCTCGCGCATGTCCTGCTGCAGGAACCGCTCCATCGCCGGCCAGAGCGCGACCGCGCGATCGAGCACCGGATCGCCGCCCGGCACGTACGCGCCGACGGCGAAGAGGTCGCGGCTGCGCCGGTAGCGCGCATACAGCCGCCGGAAGCTGCGCGCCGCCTCGAGGCGCGCCGGCGGCACGATCGCCGGCATCACCCGGCTCACTGACGCCTCGACCTCGATCGCCGGAAAATGCCCCTGCTCGGCAAGCTCGCGCGAAAGCACCACGTGGCCGTCGAGCACCGCGCGCGCCGCATCCGCGATCGGGTCGTTCGGATCGTCGCCTTCGGCGAGCACGGTGTAGAACGCGGTGATCGAGCCGCCGCGCCCGAGCGGGCCGTTGCCCGCGCGCTCGACGAGCTGCGGCAGACGCGCGAACACCGACGGCGGATAGCCCTTGGTGGCCGGCGGCTCGCCGACCGCGAGCGCGATCTCGCGCTGCGCCATCGCGTAGCGCGTGAGCGAGTCCATCATGAAGAGCACGTCCTTGCCCTGGTCGCGGAAGAACTCGGCGATCGCGCAGGCGTAGGCCGCCGCCTGAACGCGCATGAGCGGGGCGGCGTCGGCGGGCGCGGCGACCACCACCGAACGCGCAAGCCCCTCCTCGCCGAGGATGTCGTCGACGAATTCCTTCACCTCGCGGCCGCGCTCGCCGACGAGGGCCACCACGTTCACGTCGGCGGAGGTGCCGCGCGCCATCATGCCGAGCAGCACGCTCTTGCCGACACCGCTTCCGGCGAACAGGCCCATGCGCTGGCCGCGCCCGACGGTGGCGAGCGCGTTGATCGCGCGCACGCCGACGTCGAGCGCGCGCTCGATCGGGGCGCGCTCGACCGGGTTCATCGGCCGCGCGGCGAGCGGCGCGCGCTGCGAGTAGGCGAGCGGCCCGCGGCGGTCGAGCGGCAGCCCGGCGCCGTCCAGCACCCGGCCGAGCAGGCCGAAGCCGACGGGAAGGTGCTTTGCGCGGTCCTCGGCGCGCCGCCACGGGTGGTTCGCGCGCCCGTACACCGGCGGCGCCTGGTTGACGTCCACCGGAATGACGCGCGCGCCCGGCCGCAGGCCCTGCACGTCGGTCGTCGGCATGAGAAACAGCCGCTCGCCGGAAAACCCGACCACCTCGGCCTCGGCGACCGCGGCGCCGTCCTGGCTGACGACGCACGCGCTTCCGACCGGAAGCCGAAGCCCTTCGGCCTGCATCACGAGCCCCGAGACGTGGGTGAGACGCCCGGTCGCGGCAAGCGGCGCGGCGGCGAGCACGAAGCTGCGGCAGTCGCCGAGATGCCGCCCAGCGCTCGAGCGGATCGGCGGGGCGCGGCACGTTACGCGGGCTCATCGCGCCAGGGGTGGTCCTGACCGAGCGCAGCGAGCACGCGCCGCCAGCGCGTCGCGACGGTGGCGTCCACTTCGCCGCTCGAGGAGGCGAGGCGCACGCCGCCGGGCTCGATGCGCGGATCCTCGAGCACGCGCCAGCCGCCGCGCGCGAGCTCGTCGGCAAGATGCTGGCGCAGCAGCTCGGCGTCGGCCGGATGAACGTGGATCTCAACCGCGCGCGCTTCCTGCGCGAGCATCGCGAGCGCCTCGCGCGCGGGCGCGAGCACCGTCTCGCGCCGCGTCGCGATCTCGCCGCGGATCACCTGGCGCGCGATCTCGATCGCGAGGTCGAGCAGCTCGCCCGCGAGGCGCTCCTCGAACAGCGCGAGCGCGCGATCGGCCGAGCCGAAGAGCGCCCGCAGGCGTTCGACCTCGGCGCGCGCGGCCGCAAGGCCGGCGGCGTGGCCGGCGGCGAAGCCCGCCTGTTCGGCTTCGCGCCGGCGCGCTTCGAGCTCCTCGGCCGGCGCGGCGGCGGGCGTCGCCGCAGGCGTCGCGAACGCCTGCGGCCGCCAGCGGCGCAGCGGCACGCTAGACATACGCGTCCTCGCCGCGGCCGCCGAGCACGATCTGGCCCTCGTCGGCCAGTCGCCGCGCGATCTTCAGGATCTCCTTCTGCTGCGCCTCGACTTCCGAGACGCGCACCGGCCCGCGCGCCTCGAGGTCCTCGCGCAGCATCTCGGCGGCGCGCTGCGACATGTTGCGCAGGATCTTTTCGCGCAGCGGCTCGCTCGCGCCCTTCAGCGCGACGACGAGCTGCTCGGACTGCACCTCGCGCAGGAGCAGCTGCACTGCGCGGTCGTCGAGGTCGACCAGGTTGTCGAACACGAACATCGCGTCCTCCACCTTCTGCGCGAGGTCCGCGTCGTGGGCGCGCAGCGCCTCGAGGATCGGCGCCTCGTTCTTCGAGCCGACGTAGTTGAGGATCTCGGCGGCGACGCGCGGGCCGCCGAGCGCCGCGCGGCGGATATGGTCGGTGCCGCCGGCGAGCAGGCGCGCGAGCGCCTCGTTCAGCTCGCGCAGCGCGTTCGGTCGGATGCTCTCGAGCGTCGCGATGCGCAGCACCACCTCGCCGCGCAGCCGCTCGGGCAGCTCGCCGAGGATCGCAGCCGCGTGCTCGCGCTCGAGGTGCACGAGGATCGAGGCGACGATCTGCGGATGCTCGTGCCGGATGAGCTCGGCGACCGCCGGCGCGTCCATCCACTTGAGGCTCTCGATGCCGGAGACGTCGCTCGAAGAAAGGATCCGGTCGAGCACCATGCGCGCCTTGTCCTCGCCGAGCGCCTGCACGAGCACCTTGCGCACGTACTGGTCGCCCTCGCCGAGCGAGGTCTGTTCGGCGGCCGCGCTGTGAAAGCGCTCGAGCACCGCGTTCACCTGCTCGCGCGAGACCGATTTCAGCCGCGCCATCGCCTCGCCGAGCTTCTGCACTTCCTTCGGCGTCAGGTGCTTGAGGACCTCGGCCGCCTCGGCTTCGCCGAGCGCCATCAGCAGCACCGCGCTGTCGGTGAGCCCCGCCTCATCCATCCTTCGACACCCAGCTGCGCACCACGTTGGCGACGATCTTCGGGTCCTGGCGCGCGATCGCGCGCGCGGCACCGATCGGGTCGGGCAGCTGCGCCGGCGCCGCCTCCGGCGCCTCGCCCGCCGCCGGCGCGGGCGGCGCGGGCGCCGGCGCGGCGAGCGAGGCAACGAGCGGCCGCACGAGGCCGAATCCGATCGCGAGCACGATCAGCGCCGCGAGCAGGCTCTTGCCGAGGTCGAGCGCCGCGGCGATCGCCTCGGGCCGCTTCCAGAACGGCGGCTCCTCCATCGGTTCGGCGCCCTCGGCGGTGAACGGCACGCTCGCGACCGAGAGCGAATCGCCGCGCTCCTTGCTGAAGCCGATCGCCTCGCGCGCGAGCGCCGCGATCTGCGCGAGTTCTTCCTCCTTGAGCGGCTCGAGCCGCGCGTTGCCCTCGGCGTCGGTCGTGCGCCGGTGGTTGACGAGCACCGCTGCGCTCACGCGCTTCACCGTGCCGGTCGCGTGGCGCACGACGCGCACCGTCTTGTCCAGTTCGAAGTTCGTCGTCGCCTCGCGCCGCGACGAGCCGCCGGCGGCGGGCGGCGCCGCCGGCGGCGCCGCGCCCGGCTGGTTCGAGGCGGTGCCCGGCACGCCGACGGCGCGCGCCGCGGCCGCGCCCTCGGTCGACTCGCTCGTCGTCTGGCTGCGCACCGCCGCGTCCTTTGCGTCCTGGTTGGGCTTGAAGGTTTCGGCGGTCGACCTGGCGAGGCTGAAATCGACGTCGAGCGCCACCTGCGCGCGCACGTTGCCGCGCCCGACGATCGGCTCGACGAGGTCGAGGATGCGCCGCGCGTAGGACGCCTCCAGCTCGTGCAGGTAGGCGAGCTGCGCGCTGTCGAGCCCCGCGGGGCTTTCGCCCGGTGCCGAGAGCAGCGTGCCGTGATGGTCGACCACGGTCACCGCGCGCGCGGACAGTTCCGGTACGCTCGAGGCGACGAGGTGCACGATGCCGGCGAGCTGCGTGCGATCGAGCGTGCGGCCCGGATGCAGCCGCACCATCACCGAGGCCGAAGGCTTCTGGCGCTCGCGCAGGAAAAGCGTCGTGCGCGGAATCGCCAGATGCACGCGCGCAGCGGCCACCGCGCCGAGCGACTGGATCGTGCGCGCGAGTTCCCCTTCGAGCGCGCGCTGGTAGGACACCTGTTCCTGGAACTGGGTCGCGCCGAGCTTCGGGTTCTCGAGCAGCTCGAAGCCGACCACCGAGCCCTTCGGCAGCCCTTGCGCCGCGAGCCGAAGGCGCGCCTCGTGCACCTGCGCCGCCGGCACGAGGATCGCCCCGCCGCCCTCGGCGATGCGGTAGGGCACGCCCATCTGTCCGAGCTGCGCGACGATCGCGCCGCCGTCGCGTTCGGAGAGGTTCGTGTAGAGCACGCGCGCAGTCGGGCGCGCGGCTCCCAGAGCCAGGCTGCGACCGCCACCGCGGCGAGCGCCGCGAGCGCAAGGCCGAGCGCGATGCGCCTGCCGGGCGGCATCGCCGCCAGTGCCCTGAGCGCGCCTGCGGCTTCGTTCGCCATCGCTCGGTCGCGTGCGGAAAGGTGCGGCGATTATCGGAACGCGCGGCGCGCGCGAATCACCGGACAGCGGCGCGTTTGACGCGCATTTCGCGCACCGCGCGCCGCGGCGCGCTGCTAGCGTGGGCGCGTCGCAGAACGGAAGAGATGGCGATGTCCCCGATCGAACGCGTGCAGTTGACCATGATCCCGGCGCGCGCGGCCGCGCCGTCGGCCGCCGGTGGTTTTGCCGACGCCCTGAAGGGGGCGCTCGATTCGGTGAGCCGCGCGCAGGCGCAGGCGGCGCAGCTCGCGCGCCGGCTGCAGGAGAACGACCCGGCGGTGAGCCTCGAGCAGACCATGGTGGCGATGGCGCAGGCGAACGTGTCGTTCCAGCTTCTCGTGCAGACGCGCAACCGCCTGGTGCAGGCCTACCAGGACATCATGAACATGCCGGTCTAGGCGCTACAGGCGCGCGCGCCGCTCGCGGTCGAGCTGCAGCACGTAGCGCTGGATCGCGGTGAGCGCGGCGCCGGGCAGGTTGACGAATTTCAGCCCGCAGCGCGTCGCGCCGCCGGGGCCGCGGCCGGGCTCGACCGAGCGCACCTCGGCGTCGAACACGAGGCGCACCGGGCCGGGCAACTCGACCGCGCAACCGCGCAGCAGCTCGCCGGGCGCGAGCGCAAGCTGCGGCGGCGCAAGGGCCACCGCCGCGCCGCCGCAGCTGATGTCGAGCACGCGCAGCCGCACGCGCCCGCCCGCCGGGTGCGGCGCCTCGAGCTCGAGCGGGCGCGCAAGCGGCGGCGCGACGCGGAAGTGGTCGCGCCGCTGCAGCCGCAGCACCGTCTCGGGCACGCGCACCCGCAGCGCCGCGAGCCCGTCGAAGACGGTCGGCGCGGCCCGCTGCGTCGCGAAATGGATGCGCACGCCGTCGAGCGAGGTGTAAAAGAGAGCCGGCCGGCCTCCAGCAGACGGCGGTTCGCTGCGTCGTTCGCCGCGGCGTCGAACACGAGCTCCTCGAAATCGGGGTTCACCGCGAGCAGCGTCGAGACGATGAAATCGTCCGGCGCGTCGGCCTGGACCGTCACGGTCGCGCGCCGCTCGATCAGCACGCGCAGCAGCGCGAGGATCTCGACGCGCGAGTAGAGCCGGTAGCGCTCGAGGTCCTCCTCGACGCCGGAGAGAAGCGCAAACGGCGCCGGTTCGCTCATCGCGACCCCCGGCGCGACGCGGGCGCGCCCTCGCGCTCGATGCGCCAGACCCACGCGAGCAGCTCGGCGACCGCGACGTAGAGCGAGGCGGAATCGCGCGGTCGAGCTCGACCTGCATCAAGAGCGTGCACAGCTCGGGCGCCGATTTCACGACGACGCCCGCCTCGCGCGCGCGGCGCACGATCTCGTCGGCGACGAGCCCCCGGCCCTTGGCGATCACGCGCGGGGCGGCGTCGCCCTCGGCGTAAGCGAGTGCGACCGCGGCGCGCGGCGGCTCAGCGCTCATCTGCGGTCACCTCCAGCCGTTCGAGCGCAAGGGCGTTGCGCGCGAGCGCCGCGCCGAGGGCGCTCGCCCCGGCGGCAAGCTCCGCGCGCGCCTCGGCCGAGGCGGCGCGCGCGTTTACCCGCGCGCGCCCTTCGTGCACCGAAACGACGAGCACCACCTCGCCGAGGCGGGCGAGCGACAGCGCAAGCCGCGCGCGCCAGGCGTGCGCCGGCGCCTCGCCTCTTCGTGCGCCGGCGTCGCGCTCGATCGAGAGCGTCGCCTCGGGGTCGGAGGAAAAAGCGCGCCGAGCGCGATCGGGCGCGCAAGCGGCTCGCCCTGCTCGCGCACCAGGCGCTCGATCTCGCGCGGCGCGGCTAGCCGCGCGGCGGCCTCCTGCGCCGCGGCCGCGGCGAGGCGCTCGCGCTCGGGCGCGGCACCCGACCGCGCAGCTTCTTCTTCGCGGTCGCAAGCCGCCGCGCGCGCCTCGGAGGCGGCGCGCCGAGCCGGCGCCGGAGGCCGCGCGGGCGCTGGCGAAGGCGCATCGCACGAGCGTCCGGGGGAAAAGGCAGGCGGCGGGGCCGGCATGCCATCGCGCGCGGCGGGCGACGAGCGAGGGTCGGCGGCGGGCGCGACCGGCTGCGGCGCAGCCGCCGGCGGCTGCGGCGTCCGAGACGGCGCGGCATCCGGCACCGCGAGCTGCGCAAGCGGCGCAAGCCGCGCAAAACGAGAAAGCAGCGCCGCGAGCGAAGCGGCGCCGATCATGCGTGCGCTCCTTTCGCGTATTCGTCGCAGCCGTCGCGGCGCGGCGGCGGGGGCGGCGGCGGCGATCTGCGCTGCGACGGCGGCCGTCGGTGCCGCGGGTCGCGGCCGGGCGCGAACGGCACGCGCCAGGCGGGCGCGACCGGCTCGGGCGGCGGCGTGCGCGCGGGCGCATCGGGCGCGGCCATCGCTCACCCCTCGTCGTAGAAGCGCTGCGCGCGCTCGGCGTTTCGCGCGCCGAGCAGCATCGCCTCGAGCGCCGCAAGGCGCGGCTGGAGGTGGCGCCGGATCTCGGCGTCGTCGGCGAGCACGCGCCGCAGGATCTCGGCCTTGCGCTGCTGCTCGTCGGCGGCGAGCGCCGCCGGCGGCGCCGCGCGCGCCTCGGCCACGAGCGCCGCGCAGCGCGCCTCGGCTTCGAGCAGCGCGTCCCAGTCGCCGGCGCGCGCGGCCTCGAGCATGCGCCGGCTCGCGGCGCCGATCGCCTCGTAGAGTTCAAGCGCCGCGCTCGCCATGGGCTCGTTCCTTTGCGCTTTCGGCACCGATCGCGCGCCAGGCCTCGCGCAGCTCCGCGAGCAGCCGCGCGACCTCCTCCAGGCCCTCGGGGTCGTTGCGCGCGCTCGCAAGAAGCAGCCGGCGGCTCATGTAGTCGTAGAGTTCGGCAAGGCGCGCGGCGAGCTCGCCGCCCGCGCTGAGATCGAGGCTCGCGGCGAGCCCTTGCTCGATGATCTGGATCGCGCGCGAGATCGCGGTACCCTTGGTCGCGAAGTCGCGCGCGCGCATGCGCTCGGCGGCGCGGTAGACCGCCGCGAGCGCCGCGTCGAACAGCAGCCCGACGAGCTTGTGCGGGTCGGCGGTGGCGACGTCGGTTTCGGTCTGGACGCGGCCGTAGGCGGCGAGCGCGGCGCGGGGCGAGGTCATCGCAGGGTCCCTAGCGGTTGCGCGCGCCGGGCAGCGCGGCGAGCTGGCTCGCGAGGAAGCTGCTCGTCGAGCTCATGCGCGCGAGCATCGCGTCGAGCGCGACGAACTGCTCGCGGTAGCGGCGCTCGACGTCGGCGAGGCGGTCTTCCATCTCGGCTTTCCGGCGCGCGAGCGTCTTCAGGCGCGCGTTCAGACTCTCGAGCCTCGCGCCGACCGCGCCGCCTGCGGCAAGGAGCGCCTCGATCATCTGATCGAGCTCCTGCGCGCGGCCGCGCGCAAAGCGCACGTTGCCGAGCGCGCCGGCCGCGCTCGCGTGGACCTCGATCGCCAGCCCTTCGGCGTCGCTGCCTGCGGCGCCGGTGAGCATGCGGCCGCTTCCGGAGGCAGGCGCCCCTCCGATCGTGCCGGCGACGTTGGTGCCGGCGACGGCGACGGGCGAGTCGCCGAACAGCGTGCTCGCGGCCGCGCCCGGGCTCACCGCGACCGTCGAAGCGCTGCCGTAGCGCTGCGAGACGATCGAGAGCACCCCGCCCGACTCGCTCACCGCGACCCGCACGCCGGCGGCGGCAAGCGGCGCCGCGCCGTTCAGCTTCGCCTGAAGCTCGGCGGCGAGCGCGGCCGCGCTCGAGTAGGTGCCGGCGGCGAGCGTGACGGTCGCCGAAACTCCGTCCACCGTCACCGCGAGGCTGTCGTTCGCGCCCGCGACGATATCGAGCCCCGCGGCGGCGCTTCCGGTCAGGGTGCCGCGCGTCGCCGGCTGCGTCACCTCGACCGCGTAGACGCCCGGCTTGGTGCGCGCGCCGTAGCCGCGGAATACGAGCGACGGATGGTCGGTCGAGCCGCTGCAGGCGAGCAGGCTCGCGATGTCGTCGAGCGCCTGCTGCAACGCCTCGGAGAGCCGGCTCGCGTCCAGCACGAGCGAGCCGTCCTTCTGGAAGGCGAGACCGATCTCGGCAAGCGACCGGAAGCGGCCGGCCGACTCGGCGAGCGCTGCACCGAGCACCGCGCGCATGCGCGCGCCGAGCGCGCTGGCGAGCGCATCGCCCGCAAGCAGCCCCCCTTGCCGCGTCGTCGGCTCGTACGCGGTCAGCTCGCGAAGGAGCTTCAGCGCATCGTTGTAGCTCGCGACGAAGCGCTCGATCGCCTTGCGGACCGATTCGGTGTCGCGCTCGACGGTGAGCGCGATCGGCGCCCCGGGGTTCGTGCCGCGCAGCTCGAGCGTGACGCCGGCGAGCGCGTCGGCGACGCTGTTCGTGCGGCGCGTCATCGCGACGCCGTCGAGGCGAAACTGCGCATCCTGCGCTGCTCTCGCCTGAACGAGGTTGCGCCCGGCGCCCTCGGCCGCCGCCGGATCGTACGCGAGGCGCGAAAGACCCGCGGTGTCGGTGTGCGTGCCGTCGGCGTCGGCGACGGTGATCCGAAGCGAGTACGCGGCGCCGGTCTCCTTTGCCGCGAAGACGAGTCTGCTCGCGGTACCGTCGTCGACGATGCTCGCGGCAACGCCGATTGCGGCCGCGTTCACCGCGTCGCGCACCGCCTCGAGCGTCGCGCCCGGCGCGATCGCGACCGTCTGCGCGGGCTTCGCCGGGTTCGGCGCGAAGCTGTTCGAGCCGGCGTCCCAGGTGCCGAATTCGAACGTGAGCGTGCCGCCGCCGACCGCCTCGCTCGCGGAGGCAAAGGGCGCCGAATGGAGCCGGTGCGCCTGCGCGAGCGCGAGCACCTCCAGCGTGTGGCTGCCGGCGGCGGCGCCGCGGCCGACGGCGGCGGTCGCGACCGCCGCGTTCGCCGTCTGCGCCTTGCAGGGCTTCAGCCGCTGCGGGTCGGACAGGTCGCGCAGCGCCTCGCGCAGCGCCGCGAGCGCCGACTTCACGCGGCCCCAGGAGGACACGCGCGACTGGATCGCGCTTTGTTCGCGCTCGAGGGCCGCAACCGGCCGGCGCTCGACCGTCATCAGCTGCGCGACGATCGCGTTCACGTCGAGCGCGGCGCCGAAGTTCGTGCCGGACACAGGCATCGCGGCTAGGCCTTCAGGCGGATGAGCAGTCCCTGCATATGCTCGATCGCGCGGCTTGCGGCGATCGCCTCGCGCGGCGGGATCTCGCGCAGCACTTCGCCGGTTTCGCGATCGACCACGCGCACGATCGCGCGGCGGCCGTCGACGACGAATTCGAGCGCCGGCGCCTGCGCGCGCAGCGCTCGAGCGCCCGCTCGAGCGCCGGCGCAGGCGCGGCGACCGGGACCGGTTCGGGTGCAACAGGACCGCGGCTCGCCGCGACGCCCGGGGCGGGGGCGTCGCGGCCAGCCGCCTGCCGGCCGTGGGCCGCGAGGGCGTCGGGTGCCGGCAGGACGGGCATGGGTCAACGCGGTTCGCTATCCGCGCAGGAGCGCGAGGACGTTGTTCGGCAACGCGTTCGCTTGCGCGAGCATCGCGACGCCGGCCTGCTGCAGGATCTGCGCGCGCGTGAGCGCCGCGGTCTCGGCGGCGAAGTCGGCGTCCTGGATGCGCGAGCGCGAAGCCGAGAGGTTCTCGGCCATCGTCTGCAGGTTCGCGATCACCGAGCTGAAGCGGTTCTGCACCGCGCCGAGCTCGGCGCGCGTCGAGTTCACGATGTCGAGCGCGGCGTCCACCGCGTCGATCGCGGCTTCCGCGCCGGCGACGTCCGAAATGTCCACGCCGTCCACGCCGAGGTCGGCCGCGGTCGCGCTCGCGATCGCGGCGATGACGATCGTCTGGCCGGAATTCGGTCCGACCTGGAAGGCAGCGTCCATGAACGAGCCGTCGAGCAGGTTGATGCCGTTGAAGGTCGTCTGCGTGGCGACGCGGTCGATTTCGGCGACGAGCTGCGCGACCTCGGCTTGCAGCGCCGCGCGGTCGCCGTCGCTGTTCGTCGCGTTTACCGCCTGCACCGCGAGTTCGCGGATGCGCTGCAGGTTGTTCGTGATCTCGACGAGTGCGCCTTCGGCCGTCTGCGCGAGCGAGATGCCGTCGTTCGCGTTGCGCACCGCCTGGTTGTAGCCGCGGATCTGGGCCGTGAAGCGCGAGGCGATCGCCATTCCGGCGGCGTCGTCCTTCGCGCTGTTCAGGCGCAGGCCCGAGGACAGCCGCTGGAGCGCGACTTCCATCGCGCCCTGCGACATGTTGAGCGCGCGCTGCGAGTTGAGCGAAGCGATGTTGCTGTTGATCACTTGGGGCATGGCAGTCTCCTTTCCAAAAGTCGTTTCCCGGCGAAAGCGCCGGCACCCTTCGGCCGGCGCGGCGTGACGCCGGGCCGCCGTCTGCCCCGTTTACGGAGCCTGCCGCACAAACTTGAGCGTCGCGGACGTTCGCGCCCGGACGCGTGCGCGGACCTTAGCGCGGCGGGGGCGAGCCCGAAGCTGCGGTGAGCGGCACGATTCCGGCGCTGATCCCCCGATCGCGCCGGGCAAGCGCGCGGCGTAAGACGATTTCCTACGCGCGGCCGCGCACGAATTCCGACGGCGCGTCGCGGCGTACGCCGCTTCAGTGTCCGGCCACCGCGTCGCACGATGGCGGCGTCGCGGGACCGCGACGTCGCAGAGGAGAACCGACATGAAAGCCGAACAGATCACCCAGGAGATCCGCGAGGTCAACCTCGCCTTCCTCATGCTCGCGCAGCACCTGCTGCAGGGCGATCGCGCCGAGGCGCTCTATCGGCTGGGCTTGAGCGAGGCGGCGGCCGACCTGATCGGCGCGCTCACGCCGGCGCAGCTCGTGCGGCTCGCGGCCTCGAGCACGCTGCTGTGGGCGCCCGCGCGTCGAAGACGAGATGGTCTGGAGCCTGCTCGCGAACCATTCGCGCGAGGGGTCGGTGCCGGCGGCCCTGCACGCCTCGATCCTCGTGGCCGGGCGCACCGCCGCGCTCGCCGCCGCCTAGGCGAGGCGCCATGCGCCCGAAAAGCGTCGTCGCCGAGGCGCGCCAGATCAGGCTGGCGAGCGACCTCATCCGGCTCGGGGCGCGGCTGCAGGTGCTCGAGGCCGAAACCACGCTGTCGCGCGAGCGGCTGCTGCGCCTGTACAAGGAGCTGTGCGGCAAGTCTCCGCCCAAGGGAATGCTGCCTTTTTCGACCGACTGGTTCATGACCTGGCAGCCGAACGTGCACAGCTCGCTCTTCATGAACATCTTCCATTCGGTGAACAGCGCAAGCGCATTGGAGCCCGCCGAGGCGCTGGTCGCGGCCTTCCGGCTCTATCAGGAGCAGGTCGCGCTCCTCGGCCAGCCGGCGGTGCTCAGCCTGACGCGCGCCTGGCGGCTGCTCAAGTTCTTCGAGTGCGGGATGCTCGCGATGGCGCGCTGCACGCGCTGCACCGGGCGCTTCGTCGTGCACGCGCACGACCCGGTGCGGCGCTACGTCTGCGGCCTGTGCCACATGCCCGCGCGCGCCGGCCGCGGCGCGCGCGCCGCCGCGCACTGAGCGCGGCGGCGCGCGCGCGACCCTCAAGATTCGCGCGCGCCGGCCGACATTGCACGGCAGCCGGACCGCGGCCGCGGTTCGCCACGGCAAGGAGACGCGAGGGAACGCGAGGCATGCTGGTCATCGTCGGCTACGCGATCGTGCTCGGATCGGTGTTCGGCGGCTTCGCGCTCGCCGGCGGCCATCTGGGGGCGATGTACCAGCCGCTCGAGCTGCTCATCATCGGCGGGGCCGCGTTCGGCGCGTTCGTCGTCGGCAACCCGGTGAAGACCGTGAAGGCGACGCTGAAGGCGCTGCCCGGACTGCTGAAGGGCTCTCGCTACTCGAAGGCGCTCTACCTCGAGCTGATGGGCATGCTCTACGACATCCTGAACAAGGTGCGCAAGGAAGGCCTGATGGCGATCGAGCGCGACATCGAGAACCCCAGGGAGAGCCCGCTCTTTGCGCCGTATCCGCGGCTGCTCGCCGACCATCACCTGATCGAGTTCCTGACCGACTATCTGCGCCTGATGGTGAGCGGCAACCTGAACGCGCACGAGATCGAGGCGCTGATGGACAGCGAGATCGAGACGCATCACCACGAGGGCGCGATCCCGGCGCACGCGGCTGCAGAAGGTGGCCGACGGCTTGCCCGCCTTCGGCATCGTCGCCGCGGTGATGGGGGTGGTGCACACGATGGCCTCGGTGGGGCTGCCGCCCTCGGAGCTCGGGCAACTCATCGCGCACGCGCTCGTCGGCACTTTTCTCGGCATCCTGCTCGCCTACGGGTTCGTCGGAGCCGCTCGCGAGCCTGCTCGAACAGAAGCTCGCCGAGGCGACGAAGATGCTCGAGTGCGGTCAAGGTGACGCTGCTCGCCGAGCCTGAACGGTTATCCGCCGGCGATCGCGGTCGAGTTCGGCCGCAAGGTGCTCTATTCGAGCGAGCGGCCGAGCTTCGCCGAGATGGAAGAGCACGTGAAGCAGCGCAAGAAGGGAGCGTAGATGGCCAAAGCGCGAAGCCGCCGATGGCAAACCGATCGTCATCCGCCGCCAGAAGAAGGTGCGCGGCGGGCACCACGGCGGCGCCTGGAAGATCGCGTACGCCGACTTCGTCACCGCGATGATGGCGTTCTTTCTGCTGATGTGGCTGCTCGGCTCCACCACCAAGGGCGACCTGCAGGGCATCGCCGAGTACTTCCGCACGCCGCTCAAGGTGGCGCTCTTCGGCGGCTCGGGCTCGGGCGACTCCTCGAGCGTCATCAAGGGCGGAGGCAAGGACCTCACGCGCCAGCACGGGCAGGTGCGCGACGGCGAGATCGAGCCGCCGAAGAAGACGATCAACCTGCAGGCGGCGAAGGACGAGCTGAAGCGGCGCGAGCGCGCGGCGCTCGAAGACCTGCGCGCGCGCCTCGACCGCGTGATCGAGGCGAGCCCGATGCTGCGCGGCTTCCGCAACCAGATCCGCGTGGACATCACGAGCGAGGGGCTGCGCGTGCAGATCGTCGACGAGCAGAACCGGCCGATGTTCGACCTCGGCAGCGCGCGCCTGAAGGACTACACGCGCGAGATCCTGCGCTCGCTCGCGCCGGTGCTGAACGAGGTCGAAAACCGCATCGCGCTCTCGGGGCACACCGACGCCGCGCCCTACGCCTCCGGCGAGCGCGGCTATTCGAACTGGGAGCTTTCGGCCGACCGCGCGAACGCCTCGCGCCGCGAGCTGATCGCCGGAGGCCTCGACGAAAGCAAGATCGTGCGCGTCGTGGGGCTCGCCGCCTCGGTGCCGCTCGTGCGCGAGGACCCGCTGCATCCGACCAACCGCCGGATCAGCATCGTCGTTCTCACGCGCGAGGCCGAGCAGGCGATGCTCGCCGGCCGCGAGGCGACCGAGGCGCCGGCGCAAACGAAGGAGGATTCCAGGTGACGAGCGGCCGCGCGCGGCGCAGCTTCGCCGCGTGCGGCGCCGGGAGGTGAACGATGGCTGCTGCCGATCTCAAGTTCTTGATCGTGGACGATTTTTCGACCATGCGCCGCATCGTGCGCAACCTGCTGAAGGAGCTCGGCTACCCGAACGCCGACGAGGCCGAAGACGGGCGCGAAGCGCTCGCCAAGCTGCGCGGCGGCGGCTTCGGGTTCGTCGTGAGCGACGTCAACATGCCGAACATGAACGGCTTCGAGCTGCTGCGCGCGATCCGCGCCGACGCGCAGCTGAAGTCGCTGCCGGTGCTGATGGTGACCGCCGAAGCGCGCAAGGAAGACATCATCACCGCCGCGCAGGCCGGCGCCTCCGGCTACATCGTCAAGCCGTTCACCAAGGCGACGCTCGAGGAGAAAGTCAACAAGATCCTGCAGAAGCTCGGAGGCTGACATGGAGGCGAGCAGCGCGGCGCCGGCGGGCGCCGACCCCGTGCGAGGTCTTTCAGCGCATCGGGCGGCTGACGCGCCGGCTGCACGATGCGCTCGCCGAACTCGGCTACGACCGCAAGCTCGAGCAGGCGGTCGGCGCGCTGCCCGATGCGCGCGCGCGGCTCGCCTGGATCGCCTCGGTCACCGGGCGTTCGGCCGAGCGGGTGCTCGCGGCGGTCGAGCGGGGCAAGGCGCAGCAGGAAGCGCTGCGCGCGCAGGCGCGCGCGCTCGAAGCGCGCTGGGCGAGCGTGCCGGAGGCGGAGGCGGCGCCCGAGCGCGCGCGCGCGCTCGCCGACGAGACGCGGGCGCAGCTTGCGCAGGTGGCGGCGCTTTCGGCGCAGACCGACGGCGAGCTGACCGAGATCATGATGGCGCAGGATTTTCACGACCTCACCGGACAGGTGCTCGCGCGCATCGCCGCGCTCACGCGCGAGCTCGAGGACCAGCTCGTCGCGCTCCTCATCGACACCACGCCGCCCGAGCGGCGCGCGAGGGCGCGCGAGACCGGCTTTCGCGGCCCGGTGACGGAGGCCGAGCCGCGCACCGACGTCGCCGCGAATCAGGCGCAGGTGGACGAGCTGCTCGCGAGCCTCGGCTTCTGACGGGCGCTCGCACGCCGGCGTCGTGCCCGGGCGGGGCGCGGCGCGCTCGGCGGGGCCCGCGGCCGGATTTGGGGCCTTTTGCTGCCCGAATTTCTCCGTTCTCCGCGCACCGCGCCTGAAAAAATCGCTGCGCCGGCCGATGACACCGGTACGACGGTTATGGACGCGGGCAAGCGCGCGGTCGTTTTGTCGGCCGCTCGCCGGCTGCCCGGGAGGAGGGCCGAACGACCGCCGGATCGCCTGAACGAGGAGTTGCCGATGAAACACAACGGCCCAGTCACCCAACGCGAATTCGACTACGACGCGCGCTTCATGCTGGTTTCGATGACCGACCTCAAGGGTCGGATCACGTACGCGAACGACGCCTTCGTGACGGTGAGCGGGTTTTCGCGCGAGGAGCTGCTCGGCAAGGCGCACAACATCGTGCGCCATCCGGACATGCCGCCGGAGGCTTTCGCCGATCTGTGGGCGACGCTCGAGGCGGGTCGCCCCTGGACGGCGTTGGTGAAAAACCGCCGCAAGGACGGCGACCACTACTGGGTGAGGGCGAACGTCACCCCGGTGCGCGAGGGCGATTCGGTCGTCGGGTATCTCTCGGTGCGGGTCAAACCGGAGCGCGAGGAGATCGAGGCGGCCGATGCGCTCTACCGGCGCATGCGCGAGGGCACGCTTCGCGGCCTGCGCCTGCACCGCGGCCGGCTGGTGCCGACCGGCTGGCGGCGGTGGGCGTACGCGCTTCGCGCGATGCGGGTCGGCACGCGACTCTGGGTCGCGTTCGCCGCGTGCGCGCTCGCCCCGGCGCTCGCCTGGCTCGCGGGCGCAGGCCAGGGCATGCAGGCGCTCGCGGGCGCGGCGGTCGCGGCGCTTGCCGCCGCGTGGCTTCGCGCGCAGGTCGTGCGGCCGTTCGCCGGCCTGTTGCCGCTCGTCGAGCGCATCGCGAGCGGCGACATGCGCGCATCCCGCGCGGGCGCCGTCGAAACGCAGCGCGCAGACGAATTCGGCGACCTCTACCGAGCGCTCACGCAGATGGCGCTGAACATCGGCGCGGCGGTGCAAGACGTCGTGCGTCAGGTGAAGGAGACCCACGCCGCGATCGGGCAGATCGCGCAAGGCAACCAGGACCTTTCGGCGCGCACCGAGGCGAACGCCGCGAGCCTCGAACAGACCGCCGCCTCGATGGAGCAGATGAGCGCGAGCACGCGCAACACCGCCGAGGCAGCCGAGCGCACGGCAAAGAGCGCCGCGACCGCCGAAGCGGCGGCGCGCGACGCTTCCGCGGCGGTCGCCGGACTCGACGACACCATGCAGCGGATCGCGCAGGCGAGCGCGCGCATCAAGGACATCGTCGGCACCATCGACGGGATCGCGTTCCAGACCAACATCCTCGCGCTCAATGCCGCGGTGGAAGCCGCCCGCGCCGGCGAATCCGGTCGCGGCTTCGCGGTCGTGGCGAGCGAGGTGCGGCAGCTTGCGAACCGGGCGGGCGCGGCGGCGCGCGACATCCGCAATCTGATCGCCGAGAGCGTCGAACGCGTGGAGCGCGGCGCGCACGCGGTGAGCGCGGCGCGCCAGAGCGTGGCGGCGCTGCTCGACCAGTTGCGCGAGGCCGCCGAAGCGATGGGCGAGATCCGGTCGATGGCCGCCCAGCAGGCCGCCGGCATCGGCGAGGTGAACGACGCGGTGGCCGCGCTCGACCAGAACACGCAGCAGAACGCGGCGATGGTCGAGCAGGTGGCCGCGGCGGCCGACAGCCTGCGCGAGGTCGCGCAAAAGCTGCTTTCCGCGGTGGCGGTCTTTCGCGTCGAGGGCGGGGTGGCGGCGAACGAAGCGTTCGCGCGCCCGATGCCGCAGCGCGGCTCCCGCACCGCCGGAGACGCGAGCGGGGGCGCTTCTGCGGGGCGCTCGGCCGCGCGCCAGGCCGACGGCACCCGGCTGCGAGCGCAGGCACCGATGCCGCAGGCAAAAGCGGCCTGAGCGGACGCAGGCCGACCGGGTTACGACGCCACCGGATCAAAAGCGAAAAAAGCCCTCTATTTCGACTGCGCGAGGCCGATAACCGCGGGAAGAATTCGCGGACGCGGCGCGCAGCAGAGAACGGAATCCGGCGATGGGCGAGGGAACGAAACAGGAGTCGGCGGCTGCCCGATCGTTGCTCGACGCGTATGCCGAGATCTGCGGGCGCGAAACGCGCGGCGTGCGCGGCGATCTGGCGCAGCTCGACGGGCTGCTCGCCGACGCGGCGGCGCGGCTCGCGGCGAGCTTCGAGCGGCTCTCGGCGCTCGCCTCCCGCTGCTGCACCGATGCCTACATCGAGCCGCGCCCGGCGGCGAACGACGCCCCGCAGGACGCGCCCGCGCCGGCGGCCGCGCGCCCGGCCTCGGACGAGGCGGCGAGCGCGTTCAGCGAGGCGGTGACCGCGTTGCAATTCCAGGATATCGCGAGCCAGCTCGTCGGCCATGCGGCGGCGCGGCTCGAGGCGCTCGAGCGCATCGCGAGCGAGCTTGCGCGCCTCGGCGACGCCTCGCCCGAGGCGCTGAGCCGGACGCTCGCTGCGGCGCACGGCGATCTGCGAGCGAGCCCCGTCGGCCAGCGCCGGCTGAGCGAAGGGGCGGTCGAGCTGTTCTGAAAAGGAGGAGCGAGCGAAATGGCGAAGACGATCCTCGCCGTGGACGATTCGGCCTCGATCCGGCGCATGGTCGGCTTCACCCTGAAGGGGGCCGGCTACGAGGTGATCGAGGCGGTGGACGGACAGGACGCGCTCGAAAAAGCGCGCGCGCGCCAGGCGAACCTGGTGCTCACCGACCAGAACATGCCGCGCGTCGATGGCCTCTCGCTCATCCGGTCGCTGCGCGCGCTGCCGCAGTACCGCGCGGTGCCGATCCTCGTCCTCACCACCGAGGCGAGCGACGAGATGAAGGCGCAGGGGCGCGCGGCGGGCGCGACCGGCTGGCTCGTCAAGCCCTTCGACCCGAAGCGGCTGGTGGACGTCATTCGCCGCCTGATCGGATAGCCCGATGACCGACACCGACCTCGCCCAGTTTCACGGCGTCTTCTTCGACGAGGCCGCCGAGCACCTCGCCGGCATGGAGTCGCTGCTCCTTGCGATCGACGTCGCTGCGCCCGAAGCCGAGCAGCTGAACGCGATCTTCCGCGCGGCGCACTCGATCAAGGGCGGCGCGGCGACCTTCGGCTTTGCGGAGATCGCCGAGCTCACGCACGAGATGGAGACGGTGTTCGACCGCGTGCGCAAGGGCGAGATGGCGCTCTCGGCGGCGCTCGTGGACGCGTTTCTCGCCGCCGGCGACCTGCTGAAGGCGATGCTCGCTGCGCGCCGCGGCGACGGCGCGAGCGTCGATTCCTCGGAGGTCGCGGCGCTCTGCGCGCGGCTGCGCGCGTTTCTCGACCCGGGCGGGGCGCGCCCGCAAGGCGCCGCGGAGCCGCCGGCCCCGTCGCGCCCGGTGCCCGCGCCGCGCACGCTCGCGATCGAATTCGGGCCGTTCGATGCGAAGTTCTCGTGCGCGGACGTGGACAAGCTCCTTGCCGACCTGCGCGGCTTCGGCGAACTGGAGGAAACGACCCCGCCGTCGCCCGCGAAAAGGAGGGGCCGCGCGAAGCCGCCGGCCGTCCGGCGGTTCCGGATCCGTACCGAGGTGAGCGCCTCGGACCTTGCCGACGCGCTCGCGTTCATGGCCGATCCCGAGCGCGTGAAGGTGGCCGAGGTCGAGCCGGCGCCGGCGGTCGCAGAGCAGACGCCGCCCGCCGAGGAGCCGCGCGCGGCGGCCGTCGAGGACGCAGGCTTCGGCCTCTTCGTCGATCCGGCGACGGTCGCGCCGCCCGCGCCCGAGCCCCGCAAGGAGCCGGCGAAGGTGGTGGAACTCAAGGCGCCGGCGAAGCCGAGCGCACCGGCGGGCGGCGACGCCTCCTCGATCCGCGTGAGCGTGCAGAAGGTGGATCAGCTCATCAACCTGGTGGGCGAACTGGTGATCACCCAGGCGATGCTCGCGCAGACGGCGTCCCGCGCCGACCCGGTGCTCTACGAGGCGCTGTTCAACGGACTGGCGCAACTGGAGCGCAACACGCGCGACCTGCAGGAAGCGGCGATGTCGATCCGCATGATGCCGATCTCGTTCGCGTTCTCCCGCTTTCCGCGCGTCGTGCGCGACCTCGCGCAGAAACTCGGCAAGGAGGTCGAGCTGCACACCGTGGGCGAGGGCACGGAACTCGACAAGAGCGTGATCGAGGCGATCGTGGACCCGCTCACGCACCTCGTGCGAAACAGCCTCGACCACGGCATCGAACTTCCCGCCGAGCGGGTCGCGAAAGGCAAGGTGGCCGAAGGGCACGATCACGCTGCGCGCGTTTCATCACGGCGGCAACATCGTGATCGAGGTGAGCGACGACGGCGCGGGCCTGAACCGCGCGAAGATCCTCGCCAAGGCGCGCGAGCGCGGCATGAACGTCTCGGACGACATGGCCGACGCCGACGTCTGGCAGCTCATCTTCGAGCCGGGCTTTTCCACCGCGGCGCAGGTGACCGATGTCTCCGGCCGCGGCGTCGGCATGGACGTCGTGCGGCGCAATATCAAGCAGCTCGGCGGGCGCATCGACATCGAATCGGCCGAGGGTATCGGAACCCGCATCCGCATCCGGCTGCCGCTCACGCTCGCGATCCTGGACGGCATGTCGGTGCGCCTCGGGCGCGAGATCTTCATCCTGCCGCTCACCTTCATCACCGAGTCGCTGCAGCCGGCGCCCGGCGCGGTGCGCTCGCTGCAGGGGCGCGGGCAGGTGATCAGCGTGCGCGGCGAGTACGTGCCGGTGATCGCGCTGTCCGAGGTGCTCGGCATGGCGGGCGAAAGGCAGCGCTTCGAGGACGGCATCCTCGTGATCCTCGAAGCCGAGGGCGGAAAAACCGCGCTCTTCGTCGACGAACTGGTCGGCCAGCACCAGGTCGTCATCAAGAGCCTCGAGACCAACTACCGCAAGGTGCCGGGGATTTCGGGCGCGACGATCATGGGCGACGGCCGCGTCGCGCTGATCCTCGATGTGGCCTATCTCGTCGGCCGCGCGCACAGCCGGCTCGAAAAAGCGGCCTGAGCCGCGGCCGGTCACGAAAGGAAACGAACATGATGCTTCAGGAACGCACACGGGAGACGGCGGCGGGCGCGGCGCTCGTCGCGCAGGCGAACGAATACCTCACCTTCCGGCTCGGACGCGAGGAGTACGGCATCGAGATCCTCAAGGTGCAGGAGATCCGGGGCTGGGAGCAGCCGACGACGCTCGCGAACGCCCCCGACTTCATCAAGGGCGTGATCAACCTGCGCGGCACGATCGTGCCGGTGGTGGACATGCGCGTGAAGTTCGCGCTCGGCGAGGCGCGCTACGACCAGTTCACCGTGGTGATCATCCTGAACGTCTCGGGGCGGGTGGTCGGCATGGTGGTGGACTCGGTCTCGGACGTCGTGCGGCTCGGCCCCGAGCAGGTCCGGGCGGCGCCGGACTTCTCCTCCAGTTTCGACACCCGGTACATCACCGGGCTTGCGGCGGTGGAGGACCGCATGCTGATCCTCGTGGATATCGAGAAGCTCATGACCAGCGCCGACATGGGGCTGGTCGAGGCGGCAATGCATTGAGGAGACGAACATGGCGTTTTCGAAAATGACCGTCGGCGCGCGCCTTGCGTTGTGTTTCGGCGTGCTGATCGGTGCGCTGTCGCTCGTCGGCGGGATGGGACTCGCTCGCATGAGCCGAATGAACGAGGACCTGGAGCGCGTCGCGCGAAAGGACTGGGAGAAAGCGCGCCTAGCGATGGAGATCGAATCGCGCGCGCGCGACAACGCTCGAGCGACAGCCGAGCTGTTCCTCGTGGAAGGCGAGGCTGCCGCAAGGGTGCGCGCGCGCATGGAGGAAAACCGCTCGGTGGTTACGCGGCACATGGAGGAACTCGAAAAGCTGCTCGATCTGCCCGAAGGCAAGGCGCTGCACGCGAAGATCAAGGAGGCGCGCGCGGTGTACGTGCAGTCCTTCGGCAAAGTGGGCAAGCTGCTCGACAACCCGACGGGGCGAAGCGAAGCTGTCCGTCTGTACCAGACCGAAACGCTGCCGGCACTTGAGGCTTTCCTCGGACACGTGGCGAAGCTCGTCGAGCTGCAAAAAGGCCTGATGGCGAGGACGGCCGAGCAAAGCGCGCGCGATCATGCCGTCGCGCGCGCGGCGATGGTCGGTACGATCGTCGCCGCGCTCGCCGCTGCCGCGCTGCTCGCGTTCTTCGTCGTTCGCGCGCTGCTGCGTCAGCTCGGTGGCGAGCCGGCGTATGCGGCCGAGGTGGTGTCGCGGGTCGCCGCGGGCGATCTGACGGTGGAGATTCGGACGCGGGCGGGCGACGAGACGAGCCTGCTTGCGGCGATGCGGCGCATGGTCGAGGCGCTGACCGGAACGGTGCAGAGGATCAAGGCGTCGGCCGATGCGGTGAGTGCGGCGTCGCAGCAGATCGCGAGCGGCAATGCGGATTTGTCGAGCCGGACCGAGCAGCAGGCCGCCTCGCTCGAGGAGACGGCCAGTTCGATGGAGGAGCTCACTGCGACGGTGAAGCAGAACGCCGAGAACGCGCGCCAGGCGAATCAGCTGGCCGCGGGGGCGTCCGAGATCGCGCAGAAGGGCGGCGAGATGGTTTCGGAGGTGGTCGCGACGATGCAGGGGATTTCGGCCTCCTCGAAGAAGATCGCCGACATCATCGGGGTGATCGACGGCATTGCGTTTCAGACGAACATTCTGGCGCTCAATGCGGCGGTGGAGGCGGCGCGCGCGGGCGAGCAGGGGCGCGGCTTTGCGGTGGTGGCGAGCGAGGTGCGAAACCTTGCGCAGCGGAGCGCCGCTGCGGCCAAGGAGATTCGTCAGCTGATCGAGGACTCGGTGGGGCGGATCGAGCACGGCAGCGCGCTGGTCGAGCGTGCGGGCCAGACCATTGCCGAGCTGGTGGGGGCGGTCAAGCGGGTGACCGACATCATGGGCGAGATCACTGCGGCGAGCCAGGAGCAGTCGGGCGGCATCGAGCAGGTGAACCAGGCGGTGATGCAGATGGATCAGGCGACGCAGCAGAACGCGGCGCTGGTGGAAGAAGCGGCGGCGGCGGCCGAGAGCCTGAAGGAGCAGGCGCGGGTGCTGCTCGAGGCGGTGGCCACCTTCCGGCTGAAGGAGACGGCGCAGCCGGCTGTGGCGACGGCCGCGGTGGTGAGCGAGCCGCGGCCGGCGGTGAAGAACGTGGCGCGCCTTGAGCGCAAGGCCGCGCCGAAGAGGCCTGCGCCGGCGGCGGCGAACGAGCCCGCGCGGCTAAAGAAAGCCGCCGGCGCAGACGATGAATGGAAGGAGTTCTGACTGGCGGGACGTTCGACTTCGCGAATCAACGACGACGAAAGGAGACCGATCATGAAAACGACGAAGCTCGCATGGATGGTCGCAGCCGCGTTCGCGGCGCTTCCCGCGACCGCACAGGAGTCGCGCGCGACGCGCGCCGAGGCCGAGGCGATGGTGAAAAAGGCGTCGCCGCGCTGAAGACGATGGGGCGGGAAAAGGCGTTCGCCGAGATGACCGCGCCGTCGAAGACGTTCGTCGACCGCGACCTGTACCTCGTCGCCTACGGGCTCGACGGCACGGTGTACGCGCACGGCCAGAACCCGAAGCAGGTCGGCAAGAACCTGATCGACTTCAAGGACCCGGACGGCAAGCCGTTCGTGAAAGAGCGCGTGGAGCTCGCCAAGACGAAGGGCAAGTTCTGGCAGGAGTACAAGTTCACCGATCCCCTCACGAAGAAGGTGCTGCCGAAGGAGATGTACTGCGAGCGCGCCGACGACGTGGTGATCTGCGGCGGCGTGTACAAGGACTGACGGCGACGACGCCGCGGGAGCCGCCGCTGTGGCCCTTTGTGCCCATCTCAGCATCCGCGCGAAGGTATTCGCGCCTTCGGCGGTCGCGCTCGTCTTCCTCGCGGCGTTCGGCGCGTTCGCGATCGGCGAGCTCTACTACCTGCACGCCGGTGCGCGCGCGCTGCTCGAGGAGCGCGTCGCCGCCCTCGAGGCGAGCCGGGGTGCGGCGCACGCGGCCGCGGCGGCGCACGCGCACACGTACCGGCGCGCTCGCGCTGCTGCGCGTCAACGCCGACGCGTCGGTCGTCAAGCGCGTGCTCGACGAGCGCGACGCGCGGCTTGCCGAGGCGCGGGCCGCGCTCGAATCGCAGGCGAAAGCCGAAGGCGAGTCGGGCGCGCGCTTCCGGGAGGCGGCCGAGGCGTTCGCCGCGTACGCGAGCGAGGTGACGAAGGCGTACGAGATGTCGGAGGTGGACATCAACATGGGCGCGATGGCGATGCAGAACGCCGACGGCGCCTTCGAACGCGTCGTCGCGCCGCGCGTCCGACGCTGGTCGAGCCGAGAACCGCGGCAGCTCGCGCAGGCGCGCGAGGTCGCGGAGGCCCGGTTCGAGCGCGCGGTCGCAGATCACGATCGGGGGGCTGCTGCTCGCGGTGGCCCTGTCGCTCGCCTGCGCGCTGATGCTCGCGGGCCGGCTGACGCGCCCGGTGGCGGAGATGACGGCGGCGCTCGAGCGCTGCGCGCGCGGGGACCTCGGCGCGCGGCTCGACGAGGGCTGCGGCGGCGAGCTCGGCAGCGCCGGGGCGGCGTTCAACGCGTTCGCGGCGCGGCTGCGCGAGACGATCGGCCGCATCCGGCCGAGCGGCCGAATCCGTGAGCGCGGCGGCGAGGCAGATCGCGAGCGGCAACGCGGATCTCTCCAGCCGCACCGAGCGGCAGGCCGCCTCGCTCGAGGAAACGGCCGGTTCGATGGAGGAACTCGTCGCCACAGTGACGCAAAACGCCGAGAACGCCCGTCAAGGCAGCGAGCTCGCGAGCCGGGCGTCGGAACTCGCGGTTCGCGGCGGCAGCGTCGTCGATCAGGTGGTGCAGACGATGCACGGCATCTCGGCCTCCTCGAAGAAGATCGCCGACATCATCGGGGTGATCGACGGCATTGCGTTTCAGACGAACATTCTGGCGCTCAATGCGGCGGTGGAGGCGGCGCGCGCGGGCGAGCAGGGGCGCGGCTTTGCGGTGGTGGCGAGCGAGGTGCGAAACCTCGCGCAACGGAGCGCCGCCGCAGCGCGGGAGATCAAGCAGTTGATCGACGACTCGGTCAGGCGGGTCGATGCCGGCGCACGGCTCGTCGACGAGGCGGGCCGCGCGATGCGGGAGCTGGTGGGGGCGGTCAAGCGCGTGGCCGAGATCGTCGGCGAGATCAGCGTCGCGAGCCGCGAGCAGTCGAGCGGTATCGAGCAGGTGAACGCGACGGTTTCGCAACTGGACGAAGTCACGCAGCAGAACGCGGCGCTGGTGGAAGAAGCGGCCCGGGCGGCCGAAAGCCTGAGCAGCGAGGCGCGCCATCTGATGGAGGCGGTCGAGTTTTTCCGCTTGGAGACCGCTTCGACGCACGAGCGCGGCGCGCTGCGCGCCGCTGCGGCTCGCGTCGCGCGCCCGACCGAGGCACTCGAGGTGCGCGAGCCGGCGAACGCACCGGCGCACGCGGCACGCGCGGTGGCGGGCGTCGGCCTGAAGATCGCCGGTTGAGGCACGGGGGGCGATGTCTGCGGCGGCGGCGCTTCGCCCTGCGACGGTCGCGCCGGCGCAGGCGCGCGATCTTGCGTTTTCGGATGCCGACTTCGAGCGCGTGCGGCGGCTCATCTACGCGTACGCGGGGATTTCGCTCTCGCCCGGCAAGCGCGAGATGGTCTACGGGCGCCTTGCGCGCCGGCTGCGCGCCCTGGGGCTCGCGAGCTTTCGGCCGCTACCTCGATCGCGTCGAAGCCGACGAGGCGGGCGAGCGCGAGGCGTTCGTCAACGCGCTCACGACGAACCTCACCGCGTTCTTTCGCGAGCCGCACCACTTTCCGGTGCTCGCCGAGCTGTTGCGCGCCGCGGGCAGCCGCGGCGCGAGCCTCTGGTGCTGCGCCGCCTCGACCGGCGAGGAACCCTACTCGATCGCGATCACCGCGGTCGAGACCTTCGGCAGTCTTGCGCCGCCGGTGCGAATCCTCGCGAGCGACATCGACACCGGCGTGCTGCGGGTCGCCGAGGCGGGGATCTACCCCGCCGAGCGGGTCGAAAAGCTCGAGCGCGAGCGGCTGCGCCGCTTCTTTCTGCGCGGCACCGGAGCGAACGCCGGCAAGGTGCGGGTGCGCGAGGAGCTGCGCGCGCTCGTGACGTTCCGGCGCATCAATCTGCTCGAGCGCGACTGGCCGGTGCGCGGGCCGCTCGATGCGATCTTCTGCCGCAACGTGATGATCTACTTCGACCGGCCGACGCAGCTTTCGATCCTCGAGCGGTTTGCGCCCCTTCTGCGGCCCGACGGACTCCTTTTCGCCGGCCATTCGGAAAGCCTGCACCATGCGGCGCACCTGTTCCGGCCCTGCGGCCGCACGGTGTACCGGCCGGTGCGGCCCGACGCGCCGTGACGGCGGCGGCCCGTGCAGGCGGCGCGCGCGCACCGCGCCGCGCGCCGCCCGAACTCGCGACCTCGCCCGCACCCGACTGTTTCGCGCGCAACGTCTATTACGATCCCACGCACGCGACCGAGGCGACGAAGCTGCTGCCGGGCGAATACTGCGTGAGCACGCGCGGCACGCTCCTCGTCACCGTCCTCGGCTCCTGTGTGGCTGCCTGTATCCGCGACGTCCGGCTCGCGATCGGCGGCATGAACCACTTCATGCTGCCGGAGTCGGAGGCGAACGAGCCGGCCGGGGGCGCGGCGCGCTACGGCACTTTCGCGATGGAGGTGCTCGTCAACCACCTGCTCAAGCTCGGCGCGCGGCGCGAGCACCTGGAGGCGAAGGTGTTCGGCGGCGGCAACGTCCTGCCGGGCCTTTCGCAATCGAACATCGGCCACCGCAATGCCGCCTTCGTCCTCGAGTACCTCGCCACCGAGCGCATCCGCGTCGCGGCGCAGGACCTCGCGGACCGCTGCCCCGCGCAAGGTGTACTACTTTCCGGCGACCGGCCGCGCGCTGGTCAAGCGCCTGCGCGAGCTGCACAACGACACGCTGCTCGAGCGCGAGGCCGACTACCGGCGGCGCCTGGTGCAGGCGCCGCGGGCGGGCGACGTGGAGCTTTTCACCTGAGAAGAGGCGAGCGATGCTGCCTGCGAAATCCGAAGCGACGGCGCCCGCGCGGCGCATCCGCGTGCTGATCGTGGACGACTCGGCGCTCGTGCGAAAGCTCCTCGCCGAGATCGTCAACCGCCAGCCCGACATGGTCGCGGTGGGCGCGGCCCCCGACCCCTACGCCGCGCGCGAGATGATCCGGCAGCTCTCGCCCGACGTGCTCACGCTCGACGTCGAGATGCCGAAGATGGACGGGCTCGAGTTTCTCGAGAAACTGATGCGCCTGCGGCCGATGCCGGTGGTGATGGTCTCGACGATGACCGAGCGGGGCGCCGAGGTGACGCTGCGCGCGCTCGAGCTCGGCGCGGTGGATTTCGTCACCAAGCCGAAGCTGGAGATCGCGCGCGGAATCGAAGCCGGGGCGGCGGAACTCGTGCAGAAGATCCGGCTCGCGGCGCGCGCGCGCGTGCGCGCGCGCGCCGCGTCCCGGACGTCGGCCCCGCCGGTCGCCGCGCTCGGGGCGCGCGCGAGCACCGAAAAGCTCGTCTTCATCGGCGCCTCCACCGGCGGCACCGAGGCGATCAAGGAGGTGCTCGCGCCGCTTCCGCCGGATGCGCCGGGCATCCTCGTCACCCAGCACATGCCGCCGGGATTCACGCGCAGCTTCGCCGAGCGTCTGAACGGCCTGTGCCGCATCCGGGTCAAAGAGGCCGAGGACGGCGAGCGGATACTGCCCGGGCACGCCTACATCGCGCCGGGCGACCGGCATCTGCTCGTTGCGCGTAGCGGCGCGAACTACGTGACGCGGCTCTCGGAGGAGCCGCCGGTCAACCGCCACCGGCCCTCGGTCGAGGTGCTGTTTCGCTCGGCGGCGCAGTGCGTCGGCGCGAACGCCGTCGCGATCATGCTCACCGGCATGGGCAAGGACGGCGCCGCGGCGATGCTCGAGATGAAGCGCGCCGGCGCCTTCACGCTCGCGCAGAACGAGGCGACCTGCGTGGTCTTCGGCATGCCGAAGGAGGCGATCGCGATCGGCGCGGTGGACGAGGTGCTGCCGCTCGAGGCGATCGGGCGACGCGTGATCGAGTGGCTGCGCGCCGCCGGCACGGTGCACCATCGGATCTGACCGAGGGCGCAAAAAGCGCCGCCCGGCAGCAAAAGCGTCGTCGCTTCAGGGGCGGCCGCGGCGCGGGCAGAGCGCGCCGCGGGGCTGCGGCGCGATTCGGGCCGCCTACGCGGCCTCCTTCTGCCACTGCATCATCGCCTGCGTGAGCTTCGAAGACACCGCGGTGTATTCGCCGCCGAGCGACATCAGCGCCTCGGCGCCGGCGCGGTCGCCCTTTTGCGCGAGCTCGGCCACGCGCGCGGCGACCTTGTGGAATTCCGCATGCAGCGCCTTGACGTTCTGGTAGTGCGTCGAGGCTCTGTCCTTCGGCGCGATGTTCGTGCCGTAGAGCCACTGGCCGAAGGCGCACTGGTTGTCCGCGCGGATCTTCTCGATCGGCGTGTCGAGCGTGCCGGTCGCGATCGCGGTCTTCAAGCGCGTCTTCCACATGCCGTGCGCGGCGATCGCCTTGCTGATTTCGTCCTTGAGTGCCATGTCGTTCCTCCTCTGCGGTTTCACGGGTCTGCGCCGGCCGAGGGCCGGCGGTCGGTCAGCCCGCCGCCGGCCGCCGGCGGCGAGCGCGCGAGCAGGCGCTCGCCCTGACCGGCGGCGGCGGGGGACTGTCGAATTCGAGCTCGTCTTCGTCGCCGCTCGCCTCGGCGAAGTCGAGCCGCGCGAGCGCCTCGGCGAGAAGCCGGTCTGCCGAGCGCGCCTCGTCCGGCTCGTCGAAATCGTTCCATCGCATCATCGGCGCCTCCGTTAACGGCATCGTTCGCCGCGTCATTTAGCGCCGGATCGGCGCGCGCCGAGCGCCGGAACTGAGGCCGGATCGCGCCGCTTTTCCGCGTGCCGGCGCGCGGCCCTGCGCGCGAGCATTCGCGGCGCGAACGATGCAGGACGCGCACGATCAGGAACGCAGTCTTCCCGCCTCGCCGCGGCGCCTCGAGCAGGCGCGCGAGGAGGGGCGCGTCGCCCGCTCGCGCGAGCTGCCGGGGTTTCTCCTCGTCGCGCTCGGCGCCGCGGTCCTCTGGGGCGCGGGCGAGGCGGCGCTCGAGGCGTTCCGCGCGTTCCTGCGCACCGGGCTCGAATTCGGCGCGCGCGAAGCGTTCGACCGAGGCGCGCCGCTTGCGCGGCTCGGGGCCGCCGCAGCCGCCGGCTTTGCGATCGCGGCGCCGTTCTTCGCTGCGGCATTCGCGCTCGCGGCCGCCTCGCCGGTCGCCGTCGGCGGCTGGACGTTCTCCGCGCGCGCGTTCGCGCCCGACTTTTCGCGCCTCGACCCGGTGCAGGGACTGCGCCGGATTTTTTCGCTTCCCGGGCTCGCCGAGCTCGTCAAGGCGATCGCGAAGGCGGCGGCGATCGGCGCGCTCGCGGCCTGGACCTTGTGGACGCTCGCGCCGCAGTTTGCCGCGCTCGCGCGCGAGCCGGCGCAAGCCGCGATCGTGCACGCGCTCGCGCTCGCCGCGCAGACGCTCGCGGTGTGCGCCGCCGGCTACGGGCTGGTCGCCGCCGCCGACGTGCCGCTCGCGCTCTGGCAGTACCGGCGCGCGCTGCGCATGAGCTTCGAGGAAGTGCGCCGCGAGCACAAGGAGACCGAGGGCGACCCGCAACTGAAGGCGCGCGTGCGGAGCCTGCAGCGCGAGATGGCGCGCCGCCGGATGATGCAGGCGGTGCCGAAGGCCGACGTGGTGGTCACCAACCCCGAGCACTACGCGGTCGCGATCGGCTGGCGCGAGGGCGCGATGCGCGCGCCGCAGGTGCTCGCCAAGGGCCGCGGGGCGCTCGCCGAGAGGATCCGCGCGATCGCGCGCGCCTCGGGCGTGCCGCTGCTCGCCGCGCCGCCGCTCGCGCGCGCGCTCTACCGCCACGTCGAGGTCGGCGAATCGGTGCCGCAGGCGCTCTACGAGGCGGTCGCGCAGGCGCTCGCCTGGGTCTATCAGCTGCGCGCGGCGCACGCGGCGGGCGTCGCCGCGCCCCCGCCGCCGCAGACGTTCGCGGTGCCGGCACAGATGGACCCCGCGGAGGCTGACCGGTGACGCTCCTCTCGTTCCTGCGCAGCGCCTCGCCCGTCGCGCTCGGCGTGCCGCTCGCGGTGATCGCGATCGTCGCGATGATGGTGCTGCCGCTGCCGCCGTTCCTGCTCGACCTGCTCTTCACCTTCAACATCGCGGCCTCGCTCGTCGTGCTGCTCGCCGCGGTGTACGCCGCGCGGCCGCTCGATTTCGCGGCGTTTCCGACGGTGCTGCTCCTTGCGACGCTGCTTCGGCTATCGCTCAACGTCGCCTCTACGCGCGTGGTGCTGATGCACGGGCACACCGGCACGGACGCCGCGGGCAAGGTGATCGAATCCTTCGGCACGTTCCTGATCGGCGGCAATTTCGCGGTCGGCCTCGTCGTGTTCCTGATCCTCGTCGTCATCAACTTCGTCGTGATCACGAAGGGCGCCGGACGCATCGCCGAGGTGGCGGCGCGCTTCACGCTCGATGCGATGCCCGGCAAGCAGATGGCGATCGACGCCGACCTGAACGCCGGCCTGATCGGCGAGGCGGAGGCGCGCCGTCGGCGCGCGGCGATCGCGGCCGAAGCGGAGTTCTACGGCGCGATGGACGGCGCCTCGAAGTTCGTGCGCGGCGACGCGATCGCCGGCATCCTCATCCTCGTCATCAACGTCGTCGGCGGCCTCGCGATCGGCGTGCTGCAGCACCATCTGCCGCTCGAGGTCGCCGCCGACCGCTACGTGCTGCTCGCGGTGGGCGACGGCCTGGTCGCGCAGGTGCCCGCGCTCGTCATCTCGACCGCCGCGGGCCTGCTCGTGTCGCGCGTCGCCGGCGCCGACGGGCGAGGACGTCGGCGCGCAGATCGCGCGCCAGCTGCTCGGCTCGCCGCGCGCGCTCGCGATCGCCGCCGCGCTCGTCGGCGCGCTCGGGCTCGTGCCGGGCATGCCGCATGTCGCGTTCCTTGCGCTCGCCGGTGCGCTCGGCTGGGCGGCCTGGCGGCTCGAGCGGCGCGCGCAAGTCGCGCCGCCGCCCGCGCCCGCGGCCGAGGCGAAGCCGGCCGAAGAGGCGAGCTGGGACGACGTGGTGCCGGTGGACGCCTTTGCGCTCGAAGTCGGCTATCGCCTGGTGCCGCTCGTCGACAGCGCGCACGGCGGCGAGCTTCTCAAGCGCATCCGCGCGATCCGGCGCAAGTTCGCGCAGGAGGTCGGTTTCCTGCCGCCGGCGGTGCACATCCGCGACAACCTCGAGCTGCGTCCGGGCGCCTATCGCATCCTGCTGAAGGGCGTCGCGATCGGCGAAGGCGAGGTGATCCCCGGACAGTTCCTCGCGATCGATCCCGGCGGCGCCGGCGCGGGCGCTCCGCCCCTCAAAGGCACGCCGACCTCGGACCCCGCGTTCGGGCTGCCGGCGCTCTGGATCGAGCCGGGCGAGCGCGAGGCCGCGCTCGCGCGCGGCTACACCGTGGTGGACGCGGGCGCGGTGATCGCGACGCACGTCTCGCACCTCATGCACTCGAACGCGGCGGCGCTGCTCGGCAGAAACGAGATGCAGCAGCTGCTCGAGCAGTTCGCGCGCTACGCGCCGAAGCTGGTGGAGGACGTGGTGCCGAAGCTCGTGCCGGTGGCGCTCGTGCAGCGCGTGCTGCAGAACCTGCTGGAAGAGGGCGTGTACGTGCGCGACCTGCGCACGATCCTCGAGACGATCGCCGAGCACGCGCCGCGCACGCAGGACGCGGGCGAGCTGACCGCGCTCGTTCGCATCGCGCTCGGACCGGCGATCACGCAGCAGGTGTTCGGGCCGGCAAAAGAGCTGCCGGTGCTCGCGCTCGAGCCCGAGCTCGAGCGGCTGCTCGGGCAGTCGGCGGCGCCGGGCGAGGCGATCGAGCCGGGGCTCGCCGAGGCGCTCGCCGCGAGCGCCGCCGCCGCCGCCCGAAAGCTCGAGGCGCTCGGCCTTGCGCCGGCGCTCGTCGTCGCCGACCGGCTGCGCGCGCCGCTCGCGCGGCTTCTGAAGCGCGCCGCGCCCCGGCTGCGCGTGCTCTGTCACGCCGAGCTGCCCGGTGAGCGCACGGTGCGCGTCGTCCAGACCCTGGGAGCCAGAGCATGAACGCTGTCGCGACACGATTCACCGCCCCGAGCGCCGCCGAAGCGCTGCGGCGCGCGCGCGCGGCGCTCGGACCGGATGCGCTGGTGCTCGCCAGCCGCCAGACGAGCGCCGGCGTGGAACTGCTCGCCGCGCCGGCGCAGGCGCTCGAGCGGCTTGCCGAGGCGCCGCCGGAGGCCGCCGCCACGCGACTCCTCGAGGAGCTGCGCGCGCTCGCCGGCCGCATCTCGCAGCAGCTCGGCCGGCTCGCTTGGGCGGAAGAAGCGCGCCGCCGCCCGCCGGTCGCGCGGCTCGCCGCGCGCCTTGCCGCCTGCGGCTTCGGCGCCGATCTCGCGCGCGCGATCGCCGAGCGTCTGCCGGAGGGCCTTGCCGAGGCGCAGGCCGAGACTTGGGCGCGCAGCGTGATCGCGAAGAACCTGCGCTGCGCCGGCGCGGACGAGGACCCGCTGGCCAAAGGCGGCGTCTACGCGCTCATCGGCCCGACCGGCGTCGGCAAAGACCACCACGCTCGCGAAGCTCGCCGCGCGCGCGGTGGTGCGCTACGGCGCAGGTTCGCTCGGGCTGGTGAGCACCGACGGCTACCGCATCGGCGCACTCGATCAGCTGCGCACCTACGCGCGCATCCTCGGCGTGCCGCTGCACGCTGCGGCCGACGCGGCCGAACTCGAGCAGGCGCTCGCGGCGCTCGCCGGACGCAGGCTCGTGCTCGTCGACACCGCCGGCGTCGGCCAGCGCGACGCGCGGCTGCGCGAACACCTGGAGCTGCACGCCGAGCCGCGCATCGGCCGCATCCTCGTGCTCGCGGCCGCGACGCAGCCCGAGGCGCTCGAGGAGGCGGTGCGCGCCTACCGCGGCGCCGGGCTCGAGGGCGTCGTGCTCACGAAGCTCGACGAGGCGCACACGCTCGGGGGTGCGCTCGCGACGACGCTGCGTCACCGGCTGCGCATCGTCGCGGTCGCAGACGGCCAGCGCGTGCCGGAAGACCTGCACGCGCCGGTCGCCGCGCAGCTCGCCGCCCGGGCGCTCGAGGCGGTGCGCGCCGAGGAAGCGGTCGATGCGATGTGGACCGCCGATCTCGCGCAGGGCGTCGCCCATGCGTAGCGCGCAGCTCGATCAGGCGGCCGGGCTGCGCCGGGCGCTCGCGCCGCGGCGGCTGCGCGTGCTGCCGGTCGCGGCCGGCCGGCGCGGCGTCGGCCGCACGACCGTCGCGCTCGGCATCGCGCGCGCGGCGGCCGAGGCGGGGCGGCGCACCGTGCTGCTCGACGCCGCGGGCGACGCCGCCGCGGCGCTCGCGCTCACCTGGCGCTGGGAGCTGCTCGATCTGCTGCGCGGCGAACGCGAATACGCCGAGGTCGCGCTCGCCGCACCGGGGGGCGTGCGTATCGTTCCGGCGGCGCGCGGGGTCGCGGCGCTCGCCGAGGCGGGCGAGCACGGCGCGCGCCTTTTCGAGGCGTTCGCGAACCTGTCCTCGCGCCCCGATCTGCTCGTCTTCAACGCGCCGGCGCGGGAGCCCGCGGCCTGCGCGCTCGTTCCGGCCGACGCCGAGCTGCTGCTCGTCACCACCGCGTCGGCGGAGGCGGTGAAGGCGACCTACGCGCGCTTGAAGACGCTCGTGCGCCGCCACGGTCGGCGATCCGCGCGGCTCTTCGTCAACCGCGCCTGCGCCGAGCGCGCGCGCGAGCTGCACGCGCACATGGCCGCGGTCGCGCGCCGCTTTCTCGGCGTCGAGCTGCTCTGGGGCGGCGCGCTCGGCGCCGCCCCCGAACTCGCCGCGCTCGGCGCGGCCGCCGCCGTCGGGCCGGCGCACGCGCGTTTCGCGGCGCTCGCGGCGTCGCTCGACGACTGGCGGCTCGCGGAGTTCGGCGCGCCGCGCGCGGCGGCTTCTCCGTGAAGGCAGGTGGACCATGTACACACAGAAAGGCACGCTCAGCCGCGACGAGGCGGTGCGGCGCCATGCGCCGCTCGTGCGCCGCATGGCGCATCACCTGATCGCGCGGCTGCCGGCGAACGTGGAACTGGACGACGTCATCCAGGCCGGCATGCTCGGGCTGCTCGACGCGATCCAGCGCTACGAGGAACACCACGGCGCACAGTTCGAGACCTACGCCGCGCAGCGCATCCGCGGCGCGATGCTCGACGCGCTGCGCTCGCACGACTGGCTGCCGCGCGGCGTGCGCCGCGCGCAGCGGCGCATCGACCGCGCGCTGCAGTCGCTCGAACACCGCCTCGGGCGCGAACCGACCGAATCGGAGATCGCCGCCGAGCTGCGGCTCTCGCTCGAGGAGTACCGCCGGCTGCTCGAGGAGGCGCGCGGCACGCAGCTCCTCTTCTACGAGGACCTCGCGCCGGGCAGCGAGGACGAGCGCGAGGAGACCGATACGCCCGACGTGCAGACCGATCCCCTCGCGCGCCTGGAAGACCGACGCTTTCGCGAGGCGCTCGTCGCCGCGATCGAGCGGCTGCCCGAGCGCGAGCGCCAGGTGATGGGCATGTACTACGAGCAGGAGCTGACGCTGAAAGAGATCGCCGCGGTGCTCGGCGTGACCGAATCCCGCGTCTGCCAGATCCACGCGCAGGCGATCGCCCGGCTGCGCGCGCGCCTGAAGGGTTGGTGAAGGTCGCGGGCCGGTGCCGAAGGTATCGGTTATCATTTTTTCCCCGGGACCGCGGACCGCCTCAAGAACCCGAAAAATCCGCCGTTAACAGCTTCGCATCGGGCACGATCCCATGGGGGCAACCGAAATCGCCGTACTGGTCGTCGAAGACAACCCGAACGATGCGGAGCTCACCCTGCGGGCGTTGCGCGGTCTGGTCGGGCGCGAGCAGGTCGCGCTCGTCGAGGACGGGGTAAAGGCGCTTGACCTGCTCGCCGGCATCGAGGCACCGGGCCGGCTGCCGCGCATCGTCCTGCTCGACCTGAAACTTCCGAAGCTGGACGGTCTGGAATTGCTGCGTCGCCTAAAGGCGGATCCGCGCACGCAGCCGGTGCCGGTGGTGGTGCTCACCTCCTCGCACGAGGAGCACGACCTGCGCGAAAGCTATCGGCTCGGCGCGAACAGCTACCTCGTCAAACCGGTCGGCTTCCAGGAGTACGTCGCCTTGGTCGCGCAGGCTGGCCGCTACTGGCTGGAATTGAACAGGCTTCCGCCGGTGCGCTGAGGGCGCGCGCATTGCGCAAGGCCCGCACCTTCGGGCGTGCCCCGCCCTCAAGCCGGCGGGCGGTCCGGCCGTAGACGCGGCAATCGAAGCCGCTTGCGCGAAGAGAAAACCGCGGGACATGCAACGGTTGACCGGTTTTGCGCTGATCGCCGCGGGGCTCGCGAGCGCGGCCTGGTTCGTCGTCGTCGCCGGCTCGGTCGAGCTGCTCGGCTGCGCTCGCGGCGCCGACGCTCGGGCCGGCGGCGCTCGCTGCGCTCGGCGGTGCCGTGCTCCTTCAACAGGCGCGTCTGCGCGAAAGCGAAGCGCGGTTCCGCGCGCTGACGGCGCTCTCTTCCGACTGGTACTGGGAGACCGACGCCGAGCACCGTCTCGTCCGCATCGAAGGGGGCTCGATCGACGAACGGCGCTCCTTGCTCGGCACCTGCCCCTGGGACGTCGACCTGGAGGGCGCCGACAGCGAGCGCATGCGCCTGCACCGTGCGCAGATCGCGCGGCGCGAAGCGTTCTCCGACGTGCTGATCCTCACCGCCGGCCCCGACGGCAAGCCGCGCTGGTCGAGCGTGAGCGGCGAGCCGGTGTTCGACGCGGGCGGGCGCTTTCTCGGCTATCGCGGCACCGGGCGCAACGTCACCGCGCAGAAGCTCGCCGAACGGCGGTTGCAGAAACGGCTGCTCGAACTCGATGCGATTTTCGCCAACGCCTCGGTCGGCATCGCGCTCGTGCGCGACGGCCGGATCGTGCGCTGCTCGCGCGCGTTGGAGGAGATGTTCGGCTACGGCGCCGGCGCGATGGAAGGATTGCCCGAGGCGGCGCTCTGGGGCTCGCCCGCCGAGGGGGCGGCGGCTGCGGCCGAGGCGGCGGCCGCGCTCGCCGATGGGCGACGCTACGAGGCCGAGCGCACGGCGCGGCGCGCCGACGGCACGCCGTTCTGCGCGCGCGTGCTCGCCGGCGCGCTCAAGCGCGACGACCCGCGCAAAGGCACGATCTGGATCGTCGAGGACGTCACCGAGCGCAAGCGCGCCGAGGAGCGGCTGTTTTCGGAAAAGGAGCGCGCGCAGGCGACGCTTCAGGCGATCGGCGACGCGGTGATCGTCGCCGACGCCGCCGGCTGGATCGAGTTCATGAATCCGGCGGCCGAACGCCTGACCGGCTGCGAGCTGATGCAGGCGGCGGGCGCGCACGTCGCCGCGGTGCTCAACCTCGCCGACGAGGTGAGCGGCGCGCCGCTCGAGGACCCGGTGTCGCAGGTGCTCGCCCGCGGCATCGTCGTGCAGGGCACTGGCGCGCGGCTCGAACGCGCCGACGGCACGCGCCTCGTCGTCGATTATTCGGCGGCGCCGATCCGCGACCGCGCGCACGAAGTGGTCGGCGCGGTGGTCGCGCTGCGCGACGTCACGAGCGCGCGCGAGATGGCGCGCAAGGTGAGCTGGCAGGCCACCCACGACGAGCTGACCGGGCTCGTCAACCGGCGCGAGTTCGAGCGCCGCGTGGGCGAGGCGATCGCCGAGGTGCGCGAGACGGGCGCCGCGCACGCGCTGCTCTTTCTCGACCTCGACCAGTTCAAGGTGGTGAACGACACCTGCGGCCACGCCGCCGGCGACGAGCTGTTGCGCCAGCTGAGCCGGGCGCTCGCCCGGCAGGTACGCCAGACCGATACGCTCGCGCGCCTGGGCGGCGACGAGTTCGGCGTGCTGCTTGCGCACTGCCCGATCGAGCACGCGGGTCGCGTCGCCGAGGCGCTGCGGCGTACCGTCGAACAGTTCCACTTCCACTGGCACGACAAGGTCTTTCGCGTCGGCGTCTCGATCGGCGGCGTGCCGATCGCCGATCCGGCGCAAAGCCTCGCCGAGGTGCTGTCTGCGGCCGACGCCGCCTGCTACCACGCGAAAGACTGCGGCCGCAATCGCGTGCACCTTGCGCGCCCGGGCGACGGCGAGATCGCCGAGCGTCACGGCCAGATGCAGTGGGTCGCGCGCATTCACCGCGCACTCGAGGAAAACCGCCTGCGGCTGTGGTACCAGGAGATCCGCCCGATCAGCGCGCGCGCGCTCGCGGCCTCCGCCGGCCGCGGCGATCGCTACGAACTCCTCGTGCGCATGGTGGACGAATCGGGCGCGCCGGTGCCGCCGGGCGCGTTCCTGCCGGCGGCCGAGCGCTACCATCTCATGCCCGCGATCGACCGCTGGGTGGTCGAGCACGCGCTCGAGTTCCTCGAGCGCTGCTACGGCGCCTGCGGCGCGAGCGCGCGCCGGCTCGAGAGCGCGAGCATCAACCTCTCGGGCGCCTCGGTCGGCGACCCGAATTTCCTCGCGTTCCTCGAGCGCGCGATCGCGCGCCGGCGCATCGCGCCGCAGGCGCTCTGTTTCGAGATCACCGAAACGGTGGCGATCGCCGACCTCGCGCGCGCCGAACGCTTCCTCGCGGCGCTGAAGGCGATCGGCTGCCGGTTTTCGCTCGACGACTTCGGCAGCGGCATGAGCTCCTTCGCCTATCTCAAGAACCTGCCGGTCGACTACCTCAAGATCGACGGCGAATTCGTCAAGAACGTGCACCGCGACCCGATCGACTGCGCGATGGTCGAGGCGATCCACCGCGTCGGCCGGGTGATGGGCATCGCGACGATCGCCGAATTCGTCGAGAACGCCGAGATCGTCGAGCGGTTGCGCGAGATCGGGATCGATTACGCGCAGGGCTACGGCATCGCGCCGCCGCGGCCGCTCGAGGCGCTCGCCGCGCCGGCGCGTCAGGCGGCCTGACCGGCGCCCGCGGGCAGCGTGAAGCGGAAGGTGGCGCCCGATCCGGGCGCCGATTCCGCGCCGATGCGCCCGCCGTGGCGCTCGACGATGCGCCGCGCGATCGCGAGCCCAGCGCCGCTGCCCTCGAACTCGGCCGCCGAATGCAGGCGCTGGAACACGCCGAAGAGCTTCGCGCTGTAGCGCATGTCGAAGCCGACGCCGTTGTCGCGCACCCAGTACTCGACGAAGCCGGCAGCGGCGGGGGCGCCGCCGATTTCGACGCGCGGCGGGCGGGCGCCGCGCGAGAACTTGAGCGCGTTCGCGATCAGGTTCACCCACACCTGACGAACGAGCGAGGCGTCGGCCTGCGCCGGCGGCAGCGGCCCGAGCACCACCTCGGCCTGCTGCGCCTCGGGCAGCTCGGCGAGCACCGACTCGACCATCGCGCGCATGTCGAGCGGCCGGGGATGGAGCGCCGCGCGGCCGCTGCGCGATAACTCGAGCAGCGCATCGAGCAGCCGGCCGAGGCGCAGCGCGTTTTGCTCGATCCGCGCGAGGTAGCGGCCCGGCTCGCCGGCGAACGCCGCGCCGAAGTCCTCGCGCAGCAGATGCGCGAAGCCGGCGATCGCGCGCAGCGGCGCGCGCAGATCGTGCGACACCGAATAGGTGAAGCTCTCGAGTTCCCATTCGCCGCCTCGAGGGAGGCGGTGCGCTCGGCGACGCGGCGCTCGAGGGTGGCGGCGAGCGCGCGCAGCTCCGTCTCCAGGCGCGCGCGCTCGATCTCGGCGGCGGCGCGCGCGGCGAAGATCTCGAGCGCCGTGCGCCAGAGCGTCGGGCGCTCGAGCGGCCGGCGCGAGACGGCGACGAGGACGCCGAGCGGCGCGCCGCGCGAATCGAAGAGCGCGGCGCCGGCGTAGCCCTCGGCGCCGAGCTGCGCAAGCCCCGCGTCGCGCGCAAACCGCTCGCCCGCGCCGGCGGCGAGCACGACGGTGTCGGCGTGTTCGATCACGGACTCGCAGGCCGAGCCGGCGAGAGGGATGTCGAACGGCGCACCGCGCGCGCCGTCGCGCCATACGGCGAGCGCGCGCACGCGGTCGTTCGCCGGGCCGACGAGCTCGCCGACGAAAACCGCGTCGGCCCGCAGTTCGGCCGCGAGCCGCGCAACGAGCTCCTCGAGGAACGCGCCGGCCGAAGCGGGCGAGACCGCGCGCGCCACCTCGACGAGCAGGCGTTGTTGGACCTGCTGCTCGGTGACGTCGCTCCAGACCCAGAGCACGCAGCGCTCAGACCCCAGCTCGAGCGGCGCGGCCCACACGAGCGCATCGAGCAGCGCACCGTCGGCGCGGCGAAAGCGCGCGGCGAAATTGGCGAGCGCGCCGTCGGCCTGCAGCCGCGCGAGCGCCTCGAGCCGCTCGGCCGGCTCGGCCCAGATGCCGAGCTCGGCGGCGCTTGCGCCGAGCGCGCGCTCGCGCGCGATGCCCGTCATGCGCTCCCAGGCGTCGTTCACCTCGAGGTGGCGGCCGTCGGCGGTCGCGAGCGCGATCGCGACCGGGCTGGTCGCGAACAGCGTCGCGAACTTGCGTTCGGCGGCGAGCTCCGCGGTGACGTCGCGCGGGCTCCAGACGAGGTGCGGCTCGCCGTCCAGCTCGACCGCGACGCACGACACGCGCACGTCGCGCACCGTGCCGTCGGCGCGGCGGATCCGCACCGGCACCTCGCTCACCGCGCCGTGCTCGTCCACCGCGCGCACGATGCGCTCGCGCTCGGAAAGATCGCACCAGTGTCCGATCGCGGCGCCCGGGCGCCCGAGCACGCGCTCGCGCGGCACGCCGCGCTCGCGCTCCCAGGCGCGGTTCACCGCGACGACCACGCCGTCGCGCCGGCGCGAGACGATGAGCGGCGTCTGCATCGCCTCGAGGATCGCGGTGTGCCGCTGCTCGATGCGCGCCGCGCGCGCCTCGAGCGCCTTGCGGGCGCTGCAGTCGAGCACGACGCCCGACATCTCGATCGTGCGCCCGCGGGCGCTGCGGCGCGCGCGGCCGAACGTCTCCAGCCAGCGCACGCTGCCGTCGGGAAGGACGATGCGCTCTTCGTTGCGGTATTGGTCGCAGTCGCCGCGCAGGCAGGCGACGTAGATCTCGCGCGCGCGCTCGCGGTCCTCCGGGTGCACGTGCGCGAGGTAGTCGGCGAATCGCCCGGAAAAAGCGCCCGCCGGCAGTCCGAGCAGCGGCGAGAGGTCGCCGTACCAGGTGACGCGGTCGCGCCGCACATCCCAGACCCAGGTGCAGACGCCGAGCGCCTGCTGCAGGATCGCCAGACCTCGGTCTTGCGCGGCCTGCGATCGGTTCGAACGGCTCGGCTTGCGCGCGCGTCGGCGTCGAACGGGCATTTCGCCCGCCATTCTAGAGGGCGAGCCGCTCAGGCGGCGCCGAGGGTGCGCGCGGGCGCGGAAACGGCGGCCGCGCCCTGCGGTCCGTAGCCTTCGGCCGCGCCGGCAAGGCTCGCAAGACGCGCGCGCGCGAACCCCGCCTGAAGCGCGATCAGCCGTCCGTTCGCGTCGTTCAGCGCGCGCGCGCGGCGCGCCTCCTCGAGCAGCGCGCGCCAGGCGGCGCCGACCGCTTCGCCCTGCGCCGGATCGGGGCGCGCGGCGCGGCGCGCGCGCGCGGCGCCCGCCGCCTCGGCGCGCCGGACGGCGAGGTCCTTTTCCTCGGCGATGCGGCCGATCGCATCCGCGTCGGCGCCGACGAGCAGCACCTGCTCGCGCTCGAGGACGGCGACCAGGGCGGCGAGCGCCGCGCGCTCTGCGGCGAGCGCGGCGAGCAGATCCCCGGGCGAGTCTGCGCCGCTCATGGGCGCGGCCCGAGCAGCTCCTTCAGGCTTTGGATGAGCCGGTCGGCGACCACCTCGGCGTTCACCTTGAAGCGGCCTTCGCGGATCGCCGCCTTGATCTCCTCGACGCGCGCGGCGTCGAACGGGGCGCTCGCCTCGGTTTCCGCCTCGATCTGTTGCAGGCGGACGGCGAGATCCGAAAGCGACACTTTCGCCTCCGCCCGCTCGCGCGGCGGGGCCGGTACCGCTGGAGCGCTCCCCACCGGGCGCTCGAACTTCGGTCCATCGCCTACACCGTCGATTTTCATGGCAGTCTCCTCGTCGCCCGCGCGCCTTGCGCGGCCCGCGACGCATGTATCGGCCGACGCGAGCCGATCTTTAGCGCGACGCGGCGCGCCTCAGCGCGCGATCTCGACCACACGGTTCGCACGCGCGATCCCGGTGAGGGTGCGGCCGGTTGCGGTCTGCACGCGAACGCTCTGGCCTTCTGCGGCGGTGCCGAGCGCGCGCGCATCGGTCGAGATGCTGAAGCCGGGACCCGAGAGGACGAGCCGCACCGCGTCGCCCGCCTGCACCGCCTGGCGCGCGCGAAGGTATTCGGGGCGAAGCAGCTGGCCGGGCGCGAGCGCGCGCGCGAGCACCCGGCCGCTCGCCGCGGCCGGATCGAGGATCGCCCCCGGCGGCTCGCGCGTGAGCTCCACCTCCTCGATGCGCAGGTCCTGCTCGGCGATTTCGGTCCCGGCCGCGAGCGCGCGCGCGGCGACCGGCGCGTGCGCGAACACCCGCACGTGCACCGGAAACCAGGCGACGAGCGCCGGCCCTTCGACGCAGCGCACGCCGGCGATCATCCGGCCCCAAGGGCGCGCGCCGGCGGGAAGGAACGGTTCGAGCCGCGCGCAGGCCGAAAGGTCGATGCGCGCATCGGGCGGCCCCACGCTCACCTCGACGCGGCCGGGCAGCTCGCCTGCGGCGCGCTCGATGAGTAGCCGCAGGTGCTCGGGCGCCGGTTGCGCGGGGGATGCCGCGCCCGGCGCGGCGAGCGCGGCAGCGGCGCAGACGGCGAGAACGCATCGCTTCATCGCCGGCCGAGCGTACGCGCGCGCGCAAGCGCCGCGAGCGCGGAAAAGCGCGGCGTTTCGCGCGCTGATCGCGCGATCGGCCGCGGCGCGCGCGCGCATACTCGGCGCGTCATGATGAACCGGATCGAAGACGCGTTGCGCACCCAGGCCACGGCGCTCGCCCTGCGCGCGCACCGCCAGAGCGTGCTCGCCTCGAACATCGCGAACGCCGACACGCCCGGCTACCGCGCGGTGGATTTCGATTTTGCGCGCGCGCTGCGCGAGGCGCTCGCTCGCCCCGGCGCGCCCGCCCCGCGCCCGGTGCCGCAGCCCGCGGCGCAACCGTCGGCCGACGGCAACACCGTGGACATGGACGCAGAACGCGCCAAGTTCGCCGACAACGCGGTGCGCTACGAGGCGGCGTTGCGGGCGCTGAACGGCCAGATCCGCACGCTCCTCGACGCGATCCGGGGCTAGCCGATGTCGCTCGCGCGCGTGTTCGACATCGCCGCCGGCGCTGTCGCCGCGCAGGCGCAGCGGCTCAATGCGGTCGCGAGCAACATCGCGAACGCCGAGGCGGCCGCGGCGCCGGGCGAGGCGCCCTACCGCGCCCGCCAGGTGCTCTTCGAGACGGTGCCCGCGCGCGACGGCACCGCGAGCGTGCGGGTCGCCGCGGTGTTCGAAGACCCGGCGCCGCCGCGGCGCCACTTCGATCCGCGGCATCCGCTTGCGGACGCGCAGGGCTACGTGACGCTTTCCAACGTGAACATCGTCGACGAGATGATCAACATGGTGTCGGCCGCGCGCGCCTACCAGAACAACCTCGAGGTGATGAACACGGCGAAGACGCTGATGTTGCGCACCTTGAACCTCGGAACCTGAGAGGGCCGGCGATGACGAGCGCGATCCAGAACCGCCTCGGCGGCCGGTGCCGCGGCGCCGCGCGCGCCGCAGGCGCCGCTCGGCGCCGACGAGCACGAAGACCGCTTTCTGCGGCTGCTCGTCGCGCAGCTGCGCAACCAGGACCCGCTCAACCCGCTCGACAACGCGCAGGTCACCGCGCAGATGGCGCAGATCGCCGCCGTGCGCGGCATCGAACGGCTGAACGAGACGCTCGGGGCGATCGCCGCCGAGCGCGCGCGAGGCGCAGTCGCTGCAGGCGGCGCTGCTCGTCGGCCGCGAGGTGCTCGTCGCCGGCGACGCGATCGCGCTCGGGCCCGAGGGCGCGCGCGCCGGCTACGAACTCGCCGCCGACGCTGACCGGGTGGTGGTGACGATTCTCGACGGCGCAGGGCGCGCGGTGCACCGCGTCGACCTCGGGCCGCAGCCGGCGGGCGTGCACGCGCTCGTCTGGGACGGCGCCGACGACCGCGGCGTGCGCCTTGCCGACGGCACCTATCGCCTTTCGGTCGCCGCCGAGCGCGCCGGCGCCGCGGTCGAGGCGAGCGCCCTTGCCGCCGCGCGCGTCGCCGGCGCCGGGCGCGACGCCGCCGGCGTCACGCTCGATCTGGCCGGCATCGGCCGCCGGCCCTACAGCGCGGTCAAGCTGATTCTGTAGAGGAGGCGAAGATGAGCTTTCAGCAGGGACTTTCCGGTCTGAACGCCGCGGCGAAGCACCTCGACGTGATCGGCAACAACGTCGCGAACGCGAACACCGCGGGCTTCAAGGGATCGCTCGCTCAGTTCGGCGACGTGTTCGCGAGCCGGGTCGGGGGCGGCGGCACGCAGATCGGCATCGGCACCTCGATCACGGCGGTGCTGCCGCTTTTCGGGCAGGGCAACATCACGGTCTCGGCCAACCCGCTCGATCTGGCGATCAACGGCCAGGGGTTCTTCCGCGTCTCGGCCGGCGGCACCGTGACCTACACGCGCAACGGGCAGTTCTCGCTCGACAAGGAGGGCTACATCGTGAACGCGGCGGGCGCGCGCCTGACGGGGTACCCGGCGACCGCCGCCGGCACGATCGTCGCCTCGACGCCGACCGAGCTGCGCATCTCGAGCGCCGACCTCGCGCCGGCGGCGACGCAGAACGCGAAGATCGTGCTCAACCTCGATTCGCGCAACGGCACGCTGCCCGCGGCGGGGTTCAACCTCGCCGATCCGACGACCTACCATAGCGCGACCTCGCTCGCGGTCTACGACAGCCTCGGCAACCCGCATACGCTGACGGCGTACTTCGTGAAGACGGCGCCGAACGTCTGGAGCGTGTTCGCCGCGGCGAACGGCGTGCAGGTGGGCGCCGGCGCGGTCGGCACGCTCGCGTTCCAGCCCGACGGCACGATCGACACCGCCGCGAGCGGCTTGCCGTTCGCGCTCGCGGTGCCGGTCGGCACCGGCGCCGCCTCGCCGCTCGCGTTCGCGCTCGATTTTTCCGGCAGCACGCAGTTCGGCTCGAACTTCGGCGTGAACGAGCTCGTGCAGGACGGCTACCCGTCGGGCAAGCTCACCGGCTACGCGATCTCCTCCGACGGCACGATCATCGGCCGCTACTCGAACGGGCAGACGCGCGCGCAGGGGCAGGTGGTGCTCGCCAACTTCACCAACCCGCAGGGTCTGCAGCCGCTCGGCAACAACCAGTGGGGCGAGACCGCCGCCTCCGGCCAGCCGCTGGTCGGCGCGCCGAACACCGGCAACCTCGGCGTGATCCAGTCCGGCGCGCTCGAAGAGTCGAACGTCGACATCACCGAGGAGCTGGTGAGAATGATCACCGCGCAGCGCATCTATCAGGCGAACGCGCAGACCATCAAGACGCAGGACGCGGTGCTGCAGACGATGGTGAACCTGCGGTAACCGCCGATGGACCGGCTCGTCTTCGTCGCTGCCTCCGGCGCGCGCCAGCTTCTCGCGCGCCAGGACGCGATCGCGCAGAACGTCGCGAACGTCTCGACGCCCGGCTACCGCGCCGAGACCGCGGCGGCGCGCGCCGCGCCGCTCGCCGCCGCAAGCACCCGGGTGTTCGCGCTGGAGGTCGCCACCGGCCCGGATCTCACGCCGGGGCCGATCGAGTCGACCGGCCGGCCGCTCGACGTCGCGGTGCAAGGGCCGGGCTGGATCGCGGTTCAGGCCGCCGACGGTCGCGAGGCGTACACGCGCGCCGGGAGCCTCGAGGCGGGCGCGGGCGGCGTCCTGCAGACGCGCGCCGGACACGCGGTGCTCGGCGAAGGCGGCCCGATCGCGGTGCCGCCGGAACACCGCATCGAGATCGCGCGCGACGGCACCGTCACCGCGATTCCCGAAAGCGGGCCGCGCGGCGCGGTGCAGGTGCTCGGCCGCCTGAAGCTCGTCAACCCGCCGGCCGAGGCGCTCGCGCGCGGGGCGGACGGCCTGTTTCGCACGCGCGACGGCCTCCCCGCGCCCGCCGACCCGCAGGTCGCGCTCGTCGCCGGCGCGCTCGAAGGCTCGAACGTCAACGCCGCCGAAGCGCTCGTCGGCATGATCGGGGTCGCGCGCCAGTTCGAGCTGCACATGAAGCTCGTCGCCCAGGCCGAGGACAACGCGCGCCGCGCCGCGAGCCTGCTCAACGTCACCGCATGAGGACCGCCGCATGATCCGTTCGCTCTGGATCTCGAAAACCGGGCTCGACGCCCAGCAGACCAACCTCGACGTGATCGCGAACAACCTCGCCAACGTCGCGACCAACGGCTTCAAGCGCTCGCGCGCGGTGTTCGAGGATCTGCTCTACCAGACGATCCGCTCGCCCGGCGCGCAGTCGTCGCAGGCGACGCAGCTGCCCTCGGGACTGCAGGTCGGCACGGGCGTGCGGCCGGTCGCGACCGCGCGCATCTTCACGCAAGGCAACCTGCAGCAGACCGGCAATCCGCTCGATGTGGCGATCAACGGCGCCGGCTTCTTCCAGATCCAGCTTCCCGACGGCAGCACCGCGTACACGCGCGACGGCGCGTTTCAGCTGGACAGCCAGGGGCAGCTGGTCACCGCGAGCGGCTTCGTGCTGCAACCCGGGATCACGGTGCCGGCGAACACGCTCTCGGTGACGATCGCGCAGGACGGCGTGGTGACCGTGGTGCAGTCGGGAAACCCGACGCCGGTGCAGATCGGGCAGATCCAGCTCGCCAACTTCCTCAATCCGGCGGGCCTTGCAGCCGCTCGGGCAGAACCTGTTCGTCGAGACCGCGGCCTCGGGAACGCCCTACGACCGGCACCCCGGGCACCGCGGGTCTGGGGCTCCTCAACCAGGGCTATGTGGAGACCTCGAACGTCAACGTGGTCGAGGAACTGGTCAACATGATCCAGGCGCAGCGCGCCTTCGAGATCAACTCGCGCGCGATCCAGGTCTCCGACCAGATCCTGCAGCGCCTCGCGCAGGTGTAGGCGGGCGATGGCGCGCGCGCTTGTGCTTCGTCGTCGCCGCGGCGGCGCTTTGCGCCTGCAGCGCGCCGCAGGTGCGCGTACACGAGCCCACCAGCGTTCGGCCGCCGGCGGCGGTGCCGCCGCCGGCGCGCGCCGACGGCGCGATCTACCGCGCCGAATCGTTCCGGCCGCTGTTCGAAGACCGGCGCGCGCGCCACGTCGGCGACACGCTCACCATCGTCATCAACGAGAAAATCAGCGCCGCGCAGCAGAACGCAACCAGCGTGCGCCGCAGCGGCGCCGTGAAGGCGGAGGCGCCCGCGTTCGACGTGCCGGCGTTTCGCGGCATCGCCGGCGTGCGCAGCATCCCGGGGCGCATCGCGGGCACCGACCTTGAGCTTTCCTCCTCGATCAAGCACGACGCGAAGGGCGCCGCGAGCGCGAGCAACACCTTCTCCGGCACGATCACCGTGACGGTGATCGAGGTGCTCGCGAACGGCAACCTGCTGGTCGCCGGCGAAAAGGAGATCGGCACGAACCGCGAGGTCGAGCGGCTGCGCTTCTCCGGCGTCGTCAACCCGGCGACGATCGGGCCCGGCAACCAGGTGAGCTCGACGCAGGTGGCCGATGCGCGGCTCGAATACCGCGGCGAGGGCGCGCTCGATTCGGCACAGGTGATGGGATGGCTCTCTCGATTCTTTCTTTCGTTCCTGCCGTTCTGAGGGCGCTCGCGGCGGCTGCGGCGCTCGCGGCCGGCGGCGCGGCGCAGGCCGAGCGCGTGAAGGACCTCGCGAGCTTTCAGGGCGCGCGCGCGAACCAGCTCGTCGGCTACGGGCTGGTGGTCGGCCTCGACGGCAGCGGCGACCAGACGACGCAGACGCCGTTTACGGTGCAAAGCGTCGTCTCGATGCTCGGGCAGATGGGCGTCAACCTGCCGCCGGGCGTGAGCCTGCAGCTGAGGAACGTCGCCGCGGTGATGGTGACCGCGGTGTTGCCGCCGTTTGCGCGTCCCGGCCAGACGCTCGACGTCACCGTCTCCTCGCTCGGCAACGCGAAAAGCCTGCGCGGGGGAACGCTGCTTCTCACCCCGCTCAAGGGTGCCGACGGCCAGGTGTACGCGCTCGCGCAGGGAAACGTGGTGGTGGGCGGCGCGGGCGCCGCCGCCGGCGGCTCGCGCGCGCAGGTGAACCAGCTCAACGCCGGCCGTATCCCCGCAGGCGCCACCGTCGAGCGCGCGGTGCCGAGCGCGATCGGCGCCGACGGCGTGGTGCGCCTCGAGCTGCACGCGTCCGATTTCGGCACCGCGCGACGCGTCGCCGAGGCGATCCGCGCGCGGCTCGGTGCCGCGGCGATCGCGCGCGATGCACGCACGGTCGAGGTCCCGGTGCCCGCGGGCGAGGCCGAGCGCGTCGCGTTCCTCGCGGAGCTCGAGAACGTGCCGGTCGAGGCGGCGACCGCGGCGGCGAAGGTGGTGATCAACGCGCGCACCGGCTCGGTGGTGATGAACCAGGCGGTGACCCTTGCGCCGGCGGCGGTCGCGCACGGCGGGCTCTCGATCACGGTGAGCGCGACGCCCGAGGTGAGCCAGCCGGCGCCGCTTTCGGGCGGGCAGACCGTGGTCACCGAAAGGACCGACATCCAGATCCGGCAGGAGCGCGGCGACCTCTTCTATCTCGAAGGCGGCGCGCGCCTCGCCGACGTCGTAAAAGCGCTCAACCTGCTCGGCGCAACGCCCCAGGACCTCGTCTCGATCCTGCAGGCGCTGAAGGCCGCGGGTTCGCTGCGCGCCGAACTGGAGATCATCTGATGGCGGCCTCTCCGGTCGATCCGGCGCTCGCGGCCCTGAAACGCGAGGCGCGCGCCGACCCCCAGAAAGCGGTGCGGCAGGCGGCGGTGGAATTCGAGCGCATCTTCCTGCAGATGCTGATCCGCAGCATGCGCGAGGCGACGCCGCGGTTCGATCCGCTTTCGGGCAGCGCCGGGCGCATGTACGAGGGGATGCTCGACGAGGCGTGGGCGCGCGAGCTGTCGGGCCGCTCGATCGGCCTTGCGCCGCTCATCGAGCGGCAGCTTGCGCGCAACGTGCGAAGCGCCGGACCGCAGGCGGCGACGCAGGCGCTCGAGGAGGCGGGCTCCGAGCGCGCGGCGGCGTTCGTCGCGCGGATGCTCGCGCCGGCGCGCGAGGCGAGTCGCGCGACCGGCCTTCCGGCTGCGTTCATCCTCGGGCAGGCGGGGCTCGAATCCGGCTGGGGCGCGCGCGAGATCCGGCGCGCCGACGGAAGTCCGACCTACAACCTCTTCGGCATCAAGGCGGGCCCGGGCTGGCGCGGCGCCTGGGTCGAGGCGCCGACCGTCGAGTACGTCGGCGGCCGTCCCGAGCGGCGCATCGAGCGCTTCCGCGCCTACGGGTCCTACGCCGAGGCGTTCGCCGATTACGCGCGGCTGCTCGCGGCGAGCCCGCGCTATGCCGAAGCGCTCGCCGCGCGCGGCGAGCCGGAGCGCTTCGCGCAGGCGATCGCGCGCGCCGGCTACGCGACCGACCCGGCGTACGGCGAAAAACTCGCGCGCGCGATCCGCCTCGCGCAGCGCCTTGCCTGAAGCGCTGGAGAAATCGCCGCCCCGGCCGATAAACACGCAGAAGCGAGTCCGCCATGGCGACCTCGATCTTCGGCATCGCGACAAGCGGCATCGCCGCCGCGCGCGCGGGCCTTGCGACCACCGCGCACAACGTCGCGAACGTCAACACCGAGGGCTTTTCGCGCCAGCACGTCGTGCAGACGACGCCGGTGCCGGCCTACAGCGGCGCCGGCTATCTCGGCGCCGGCGTCGCGGTGCAGACGGTGCGCCGCGCCTGGAACGAGCTGCTCGCGACGCAAGCGCGCGCGGCCGAGTCGCGCGCGACCGCGGCGGCGGAACTCGCCGCGCGGCTGCGCGCGCTCGACGACCTCGTCGCCGATCCGCAGGCAGGCCTTGCGCCGGCGCTGCAGGAGTTCTTCGGCGGCTTGAACGAACTCGCCGCGCATCCGGCCGACATCGCGGCGCGGCATGCGCTCGTTGCGCGCGCCGAGGCGCTCGCCGCGCGGCTGCGCGGGCTCGATGCGCGCATGACGGAGCTGCGCGCGCGCGCCAACCGCCAGATCGAGGAATCGGTCGCCGAGGTGAACGCCGCCGCCGCGCGCATCGCCGAGCTTAACCGGCGCATCCTCGAAGCCGCGTCGGTCGGCGCGCGCACGCAGCCGCCGAACGACCTGCTCGACGAGCGCGACCGGCTGCTGCGCGCGCTCGCGCGCGAAGTGGGCGCGACCGCGGTCGCGCAGTCCGACGGCAGCCTCAACGTCTTCGTCGGCGGCGGGCAGGCGCTCGTCGTCGGCGCAAACGCGTATCGCCTCGCCGCCCGGCCGGATCCGGAGTGGCCGCAGAACGTCGCGGTGGTGCTCGAAGCGGGCGCGGTGCCGGTCGCGCTGCGCGCGGCCGACCTCTCGGGCGGACGGCTCGGGGCGATCGTCGAATTCCGCGACACGGATCTCGCCGCCGCGCGCGCCGCGCTCGGGCGCATCGCGATCGCGCTCGCCGCGCAGGTGAACGATCGGCACCGGCTCGGGCAGGACCTGCACGGCGCGCCCGGCGCGGCGTTTTTCGCGGTCGCCGCGCCGCAGGTCGCGGCGCGCGCGACGAACGCCGGCGACGCCGAGCTTTCGGCGACGCTTGCCGACGCCTCGGCGCTTCGCGCGAGCGCCTACCGTGTGCTCTGGGACGGCGCCGCCTGGCAGGTCGAGCGGCTCGCCGACGGAACGCGCTGGTCTTTTTCCACGCTGCCGCAGACGGTGGACGGCGTGACGCTCGCGCTTGCCGCCGGCACGCCTGCGGCGGGCGATTCTTTCCGCATCGAGCCGACCGCCGCGGGCGCCGCCGAGTTCGCGCTCCTCGTGCGCGAGCCGCGCCGCATCGCCGCCGCCCTGCCGATCCGCGCCGCGAGCGCGCCCGCAAACGCCGGAAGCGCGACGGTCGCCGCGCTCGCGGTGGACGGCCCGCCGCCGCCCGATCCGAATCTCGCGCAGACGGTGACGATCACCTTCACCGGGCCGAACACGTTCGACGTGAGCGGCGTCGGCACCGGCGACCCGAGCGGCCTTTCCTACGCGAGCGGCGCGCCGATTCGCTTCAACGGCTGGACGCTCACGATCGTCGGCACGCCCGCCGCCGGCGACGTGTTCGTCGTCGAGGCGAACGCCGGCGGCATCGGCGACAACCGCAACGCGCTCGCGCTCGCGGCGCTGCAGAACGCGCGCGGGATCGAAGCGGGCGCGGCGAGCTACGGCGAGGCCTGGAGCGCGCTCGTCGGCGCGGTCGGCAGCCGCGCGCGCGAGCTGCAGGTGAACGAGGAGGCGCTTGCGCGGCTTGCGGCGCACGCCGAGGCGGAGCGCCAGACGCTGTCCGGGGTGAACCTCGACGAGGAGGCGGCGAATCTGCTCCGCTACCAGCAGGCTTGGCAAGCGTCGGCAAAAGCGCTCGCGGTCGCCGAAGCGCTCTTTGCGACGCTGCTCGAACTCGGAGGACGCTGAAGTGAGGATCAGCACGTCGCTTCTGTTCGAAACCGGGGCGCGCGCGATCTCGCGCCAGCAGGCCGAGTGGGCGCGCACGCAGCAGCAGCTCTCGACCGGCCGGCGGCTGATCGCGGCTTCGGACGATCCGCTCGCGGCGGCACAGGCGCTGCGTGCGGGCGAGGCGGCGGCGCGCGCCGCGCACTACGAGGCGGCGCAGGCGACGGCGCGCTCGAACCTCGCGCTCGCCGAGGCGGTGCTCGCGCGCGCGACCGAGACGCTGCAGGGCGCGCGCGAGCTGCTCGTGCAGGCGAACGCGCCGACCCTCGGCGACGCCGATCGCGCGAGCCTTGCGCAGGCGCTGCGCGCGCGCTTTCTGGAGCTCCTCGCGCTCGCCAACGCGCGCGACGCCGACGGGCAATACCTGTTTTCGGGCTATCGCGGCGCGACGCAGCCGTTCGCCGAGACCGCCGCCGGCGTCGTCTATCAGGGCGACGAGGGCGAACGGGCGCTCGCGGTGGCCGAGGGCCGCCTGATGACCGTCGCGCTGAGCGGCGCCTGGCTCTTCGATCGCGTACCGCAGGGCAACGGCTGGTTCCGCGTCGAGGCCGGCGCCGCGAACGCCGGCACCGCGGTGCACGACGGCGGCACGGTGACCGATCCGGCGGCGCTCACCGGCCACCGCTACCGCATCCAGTTCGGCGCCGGCGCGCCGCCCGCCTACGACGTGGTGGACCTCGATACCGGGACGACGGTCGTCGCCGGCGCGCCGTACGCGAGCGGCCGGGCGATCGAGTTCGACGGCGTGCGCCTCGTGCTCACCGGCGCGCCCGCCGCGGGCGATTCGTTCGACGTCGCGCCGAGCGGCGCGGCGAGCGTGTTCGACACCCTGCGCGCGCTCGCCGACCGGCTCGCCGCGCCGGCGGGCGGCGCTGCCGGCCGCGCCGCGGTCGCGAACGCGATCGCCTCCGGGCTCGATGCGCTCGATCGCGCGCTCGATCGCGTGCTCGAAGCGCGCGCGCGCGCAGGCGCGGGGCTCGCCGAGCTCGAGGCGCTCGGCGCGCTCGTCTCGGCCGAGAAGCTCCAGCACGAGACCGAGGCGGCGCGCCTTGCCGCGCTCGACTACGCCGAGGCCGCGAGCCGTTTCGCCGCCCAGCAGACGGCGCTCGAAGCGGCGCAGCGCGCCTACGTGCGTCTGACGTCGCTTTCGCTCTTCGACCTGCTGTAGGAGGGGCGGGCGGTGGCGGCGGCCGCGGGGCCGACCGAGATCGCGCGCGAGACGATCCGTCAGCTCGCGCTGCGCCGCCTTGCGCCGACCCCGGAGAATTACGCGCGCGTCTATCGCGAGATCGGCGGCCTGCCCGAGGAGGCCGACGGCGCCGAGGCGCAGGCGCGCTTTCTGCGCGAGCTCGCGGCGCGGCTCCTCACCGACGCGGTGGTGCCGCGCCTCGGCTATTCGGAGGCGCTCGCCGAGGAGGCGCGCGCGATCGCCGCGCGCCTGCGCGAGGCGCGCGGCCTCGCCGACCTGCGCGCCGAGGAAAAAGCGCTGCGCCAGTTCTGGATCCACCTCGAGCTGCGCGGGCAGACGCAGGCCGACGTGCTCGCGGCGGCGCTCGCGCTGCTGCAACTCGCGGTGCGCAACCTCGGCGAACTCGTCGCCGACGAGCGCTGGGTCGGGCCGCAGGTCGAGCGGATCGAGAAGCTGCTCGCGGCGCCGCCCGACGTGGCCGCGATGCGCGAGGTCGAGCGCGGGCTGCGCGCGGTGATCGTGCGCCAGGGGGCGATGCGCAAGCAGCTGGAGCAGGCACAGGCGGCGCTGCGCGAGATGGTGAGCGCGTTCATCGAACGCATCGGCGCGCTCGGCGCCGCGACCGGCGCCTACAGCGAGCGCGTCGCGGCGTACGCGCGCAGGATCGGCGAGGCGCGCGATCTCGCGGCGCTCGCCGGACTGGTGGGCGAGCTGCTCGCCGACACGCGCGAGATGCAGACCGATCTGCTGCGCTCGCGCGAGGAACTGATCGAGGCGCGCCGGCGCGTTCAGGCGCAGCAGGCGCGCATCGCCGAGCTGGAAAAGGAGCTCGAGACGGTCGCCGGGCTGGTGCGCGAGGACGCGCTCACCGGTGCGCTCAACCGCCGCGGGCTGGAAGAGGCGTTCGCCGCCGAGTGCGCGCGCGCCGAACGACGCGGCGAGCCGCTCGCGCTCGCGGTGCTCGACCTGGACGACTTCAAGGCGCTCAACGACCGGCTCGGGCACCAGGCAGGCGATGCGGCGCTCGCGCACCTTGCGCGCGTCGCGCGCCAGGCGCTGCGGCCGACCGACGTCGTCACCCGCTACGGCGGCGAGGAGTTCGTGATCCTGCTGCCCGGCAGCGACGCCGAGGAGGCCGCGCGCGTCGTCGCGCGCGTGCAGCACGCGCTCACGCGGCACCTCTTCCGGCACCACGAGCACAAGGTGCTGATCACCTTCAGCGCCGGGGTGGCCGAACGGCGCCCGGGCGAGACGCGCGACGCGCTGATCGCGCGCGCCGACGCCGCGATGTACGAGGCGAAGCGCAGCGGCAAGAACCGCGTCGTCGTCGCCGCCTGAGCTATTCGATCAGGCCGTGTTCGAGCGCGTAGCGCGCCAGTTCCGCGTTCGTGCGCACGCGCAGCTTCTCGAGCACGCGCGCGCGGTAGACGCTCACCGTCTTCGGCGACAGCGACAGTTCGGCGGCGACCTCCGAGAGCTTGCGCCCGGCGGCGAGCAGCCGCAGCACCTGGAATTCGCGGTCGGTGAGCGTCTCGTGCGGCGCGCGCTCGGCCGGGTCGGCGATGCGCTCGGCGAGCGCCTCGGCGAGCTGCGGCGTGATGAAGCGGCGCCCGGCGGCGACCTGGCGGATCGCCTCGAGCAGCTTCTCGGGCGCGCTCGACTTCGTGAGGTAGCCGGCGGCGCCGGCGCGCAGCGCGCGCAGCGCGTACAGCTCCTCGGGGTACATGCTCAGCACGAGCACCCGCAGCCGCGGGTAGAGCGCGCGCACCGACTTCAGAATCTCGATCCCGTTCTTGCCCGGCATCGCGATGTCGAGCAGCAGCACGTCGCAGGCGTGCCGGCGCAGCAGCGCGACCAGTTCGGCGTAGTCGGCGGCTTCGCCGACGATCTCGATGTCGCCGCCTTCGGCGACGATCTGGCGCATGCCGCGGCGCACGACCGCGTGATCGTCGGCGATCGCAAGGCGGATCATGCGCGCGCCACCGGTCGCGCGCGCGGCACCCCCGCCATCACCGTGGTGCCGCGCCCCGGCTCGCCGCTCACCTCGAGCCAGCCGCCGAGCCGCGCGATGCGCTCGCGCATGCCGCGCACGCCGAAGCGGTCGGGCTTGGCGAGGTCCTCGGGCGCGAGCCCCCGCCCGTTGTCGCGCACTTCCAGCGTCACTTCGCTCGCGGTGGCGAAGAGTTCGACCTCGATGCGGCTCGCGCCGGCGTGCTTCGTGACGTTGGTGAGCGCCTCCTGGAACACGCGATAGAGCGCCATCGCCGCGTCGGCCGGAAGCGCGAGCTCCTCGTCGTTCGTCGCGAAGTGGTAGTCGATGCCGAGCCGGCGCGCGACCTCGGCGGTGCGCGCTTCGAGCGCCGCCGAAAGCCCCAGGTCGAGCGCGCCCGGCCGCAGCGCCTGCGCAAGGCGCGTGGTGGCGCCGATCAGCGCATCGAGCAGCCGCTCGACGTCGTCGATGCGCTCGCGCACCGCTGGGTCGGTGCCGACGCGCCGCCGCAGCCACGCGGCGTCGGCCTTCAACGCGGCGAGCGCCCCGCCCACCTCGTCGTGCAGTTCGCGCGCGATCGCGGCGCGCTCCTCCTCCATGCGCCGCTCCCAGTCGGCCGAGAGGTCGCGCAGCTTCGCCTCGGCGTTCTTGAGCGAGGTGACGTCCACCATGATGCCGTCCCAGACGCGCGCGCCGCCGCCCACCGCGCGCGGCGAAGCCGACACCGACACCCAGCGCGCCTTGGGCCCGTTGCCGACCTGTCCTTCCCAGACGAGCGGCGAGCCGGTCGCGGCGCAGGCGCGCAGCCGCGCGGCGAGCGGCTCGCCCGGTCCTGCGGTGAGCGCGAGGATCTCGCGCGGATTGGCGAGCAGCTGCGCCGGCGTGCGGCCGAGCAGCTCGGCGGCGCCGTCGGAGAGGTACACGAACTCGGCCGGCGCTCCCTCCGCCGGCTGGCGCAGCTGAAAAACCACCCCGGGCAGGTGCGCGGCGATCGCCGCGAGCCGCGACTCCGATTCGCGCTCGCGCGCCTCGGCGGCGCGCGCCTTGCGCTTGAGCGCGCGCGCCTCCAGACAGCGCGCGACCGCCGGCCTCAGGCGCGCGAGGTTGTGCTTCATGACATAGTCGTCGGCGCCGGCGAGCATCGCGTCGACCGCGACGTCCTCGCCGATGCGGCCCGAGACGATGATGAAGGGGACTTCGGGTTCGGTCGCGCGCACGAGCGCGAGCGCCGAGAACGCGTCGAACTGCGGCAGATTGTGGTCCGAGATCACCACGTCCCAGTCGGAGGCGGCGAGCGCCGCGCGCAGGCCGGCGGCGTCCTCGACGCGCTCGGCGCGCACGCGCCAGGGGCCGGCGGCGAGCGCGCGTACGATCAGCTCGTAGTCGTCAGGGGAATCCTCGATGACGAGCGCGCGCAGCCGCGCCGCGGGCCGGTCCTGGGCGTGTGCGGCGACGGTCATGCCGGCGACGCTACGCGTTCGGCGCGGGACAAAGGCGCGGAAATCACCGCCGAATCCCCCTCTATTTCCGGCGGGCGGCCGCCGATAACCGTCCGAGAATTGGCTGCCGCCGCCTCTGGCGCGGCGATTCTAGCAAGGCGAGGAAATGCGAAACCACGCACGGCCGCCGGCAGGCGGCGGCGTTCGACGACGGCCTGCGGCGCGCACGGGCGCGCGCGGCTGAGGCGGGCGCGGTGTACATCGCGCGCCAGCCGATCCTCGACCGCGAACGCCGCATCGCGGGCTACGAGCTGCTCTTTCGCCCCGCCGGCGGCGGACCGGTCGGCGACCCGATGCGCGCAAGCGCCACCGTCGCCGCGCGCGCGTTCGCCGATCCGGCGTTCGCCGACCTGCTCGGACCGCACCCGGCGTTCATCAACGTCGACGCGGACTTTCTCGCGAGCGACCTGGTCGAGCTTCTGCCCGCGCGGCGCACGGTGCTTGAGCTCCTCGAGACGATCGAGTTCACACCGGCCACCGTGGCGCGCTGCCGCGAGCTGAAGGCGCGCGGATTTCGCCTCGCCGCCGACGACTGGGCGGGCGATCGCGCGGCGATCGCGCCGGTGCTCGGGCTGCTCGACATCGTCAAGGTGGACGTGCCCATGCTCGCCGGGGGCGATGCGGCCGCGGTCGCGCACGCGCTCGGCGGGGTGACGCTGCTCGCCGAGAAGGTCGAGACCGCGGCCGACTACGAGCGCTTCGCCACCGGCGGCTTCGCCCTCTTTCAGGGCTACTACTTCGCGCGGCCGGAGACCTTCGCGCGCGCGGGGCGCGATCCGCAGCGCGAGGCGGCGCTCGAAGTCCTCGCGCTCGTGCTCGGCGACGCCTCCGAGCGCGAGATCGAGCGCGCATTCAAGCGCCATCCGGCGCTCGTCGTCGGGCTGCTGCGGCTGGTGAACAGCGCCGCCGCCGGCCTTGCGCGGCCGATCGGCTCGCTGCGCGAGGCGCTCGTGCACCTCGGCCGCACGCCGTTGCGGCTGTGGCTGCAGCTGCTCGTATACGTCGGCGCGGGCGGCGCCGATCCCGCGAGCGATCCGCTGCTGCAGACCGCGGCGGCGCGCGCAAAGACGATGGAAGCGCTCGCGCAGCGCCTGGGACGCGCGGGCGAGCGCGCGTTCCTCGTCGGGATCGTGTCGCTTTTCGACGCCGCGACCGGCCTTGCGCGCGCGGAGCTGGCGCGCCGGCTCGCGCTCGACGCGGAGATCCGCGCCGCGCTCGTAGAGGGCGCAGGCCCGCTCGGGGCGCTCCTTGCGCTCGCCGAAGCGCTCGAGCGCGACGACGCGGCCGCCGCGGCGCGCCTGCGCGCGCAGTTGCCTGCGCTCTCCGACGACGATCTCGCCGAGGCGACGCGCGCCGGGCTCGCCTGGGCGGCCGCGCTCGGCCGGCCGCGCAAGGCGCACGCGCCATGAGCGGCCGCGACGCGCTCGCGCCGCCGCCTCTGCGCGGCGAGGAGATCGCGCGGCTGCACGCGCTGCCTTCGCCGCACGGCGGCGCCGTCGAGGCGATGCGGCCGTCGCTCCGCGACGACGTCTCGGTCGCGCAGCTTCTTTCGCTCGCCCAGCACATCGCGCGCTCGGGCGCCGAGCCGCGCGAACGACGGGCCGAGCGCACCGCCGCGGCGCGCCGCTTGCCGGTCTCGCGCTTGACCTGGACCCCTTCGAGCGCGTGCACGACGGGCCCGGCCACGAGGCGGGCGACGCGGCGCTCGTCGAGGTCGTGCGCGCTGCGCGCCGCAAAGCGCGAGGGGCGCGATCGCATCCGCGAGGGCGCAGGCTAGCAGGCTAGCCCGCTGCGCCGGCGAGCGCGAGCGGCGCGCCGGCGGCCGCGGCCGCACCGTCCTCGGCCGCGAGCAACTCGGCGAACGCGCGCGCCTCGACCGGGCGGCCGAGAAGATAGCCCTGGGCGCGCGCGCAGCGCTCGGCGCGCAGCAGCTCGAGCTGCGCCGGCGTCTCGACGCCCTCGGCGTGGCATTCGAGCTTCATCGCATGACCGAGCGCGAGGATCGTGCGCACGATCGCGAGGTTGTCGGCGTCGTGCGGCACATCGCGCATGAACGACTTGTCGATCTTCAGGATGTCGATCGGCAGGCGCCGCAGGTACGACAGCGACGAATAGCCGGTGCCGAAATCGTCGATCGCGACGCGCACGCCCGCGCGCTTGAACGCGCCGAGCACCTCGGCGGCGGCCTCGGCGTCGTGCATCGCGGTGCCTTCGGTGATCTCCATCTCGAGCAGATGCGGCGACAGGCCGCTCGCGCGCAGGATGCCGAGCACGCGCGCGGCGAACTGCCGGTGCCGGAACTGGGTCGCGGAGAAGTTCACCGCGACCGCGATCGGGCGCCCGCAGCGCGCGCCCCAGGCGCGCGCCTCGGCGCACGCCTGCTCGAGCACCCAGGCGCCGATCGCGTGGATTTGGCCGGTGTCGTCGGCGACCGGGATGAAGCGGTCGGGCGGCACGAGGCCCATCTCCGGGTGGCGCCAGCGCAGCAGCGCCTCGGCCGCGACCACGCGTTGCGCGGCGATGTCGTAGATCGGCTGATAGACGAGATGCAGCTGGCGCCGCACGATCGCGTGGCGCAGCTCGTTCTCAAGGCGCAGGCTCTCGCAGCTGGCCGCCTGCAGCTCGGCCTGATAGACGCGGTGGCCGTTGCCGCCGAGGCGCTTGACGAAATGCACCGCGCTCTCGGCGTTCTTGAGCAGCGTGGCGCAGTCGGTGCCGTGCTCGGGGTACAGGCTCACGCCGACCGACAGCGTGACGTAGAACTCCTGGTCGTTGACGACGATCGGTTCGGCGAAGCGCCGCGCGAGCCGCTCGGCGATGCGCCGCGGCTCGCGCGCGCTCTCGGCGACCGCGGCGAGGATCGCGAACTCGTCCTGCCCGAGCCGCGCGACGAGACTGCCCGCCGGCGCGCCGGCGCGCAGGCGCACCGCGATCTGGCGCATGACGGCGTCGCCGGCGGCGTAGCCGAGCGTCTCGTTGATGCGCATGAAGCGATCGAGGTCGATGTAGAGCAGCGCGGCGCCGGAGCGCTCGGCCTCGATCGCGTCGAGGCGCAGTTGCGCCTGCTGGCAGAAGAGCGAACGGTTCGGCAGCCGCGTGAGCGCGTCGTAGCTCGCGAGTTCCCGCGCTTCGCGCTCGACGCGTTCCTTTTCGCGCCGCAGGCGCACGTTGCGCAGCTCCCGCTCGATCACCGGCACGATGCGCGCCGGGTCGTGCTTGGCGATCCAGTCGCTTGCGCCGACGCGCATCGCGAGCGCGCCGCGGCCTTCGTCGAGGCACCCGGAATAGAGGATGAACGGCGCGTCGCTGCCCGACTCGCGCAGCAGCGCGAGCGCCGCTTCCGAATCGAACCCGGGCATCACATGGTCCGAAATCACCACGTCCCACGGGCCTTCGGCGAGCGCGGCGCGCATGCGTTCGGCGCTGTCCACGCGCCGCAGCGCGGCAAGCGGGAACGCGGCGCGCAAGCGCCGCTCGAGGAGCAGCGCGTCGTCCTCGGAGTCTTCTACGAGCAGGACGCGAATCGGCTCAGCCTGGCGCATCGGTCTGTCGCAGGGTCGGCGGCGGGCGCATGATCGGCTTTCGTTCGCGCATCTACGGCCGCGCGCCGCCGGACTTTAGGGTATCTTGGAATCGATGCGCGAATTCGCCGCCGGCCGACCGCCGGCGCTCTCAGGCTGGTGCCGAGGAAGGGACTCGAACCCCCACAGTGTTGCCACCGCCAGGACCTGAACCTGGTGCGTCTACCAATTCCGCCACCTCGGCCGGGCTGGGCATTGTAGGAGTCGGACCCGGGCATGTCAAAGCGAAAAACCGGCGCGCCGCGGCGCGTGCGCGCCGAGGCGGCGCGACTGCGCGGCCGCATCGAAGGTCATCCCGACGGGCACGGTTTTCTCGTGCCCGAGGGCGGCGGCGCGCCGGTGTGGCTGTCGGCGGCCGAGATGCGCCAGGTGCTGCACGGCGATTGCGCCGAGGTGCGCGTCATCGGCAGCGACGCGCGCGGCCGGCCCGCGGGCGAGATCGTGCGCGTCGTCGAACGCGCGCGCCGGCGCATCGTCGGCACGCTGCAGGCCGGCCCCGGCGGGATGTACGTGCTCGTGCCCGAGGACCGCAGGATCGCGCAGGACCTGCTCGTGCCGAAGGCCGCCGCCGGGCGGGCGCGGCCCGGGCAGGTGGTCACGGTCGAGCTCGCGCGCGCGCCCTCGCGCCATGCGCCAGCGCTTGCGCGCGTGGTCGAAGTGCTCGGTGCGCACGACGACCCGGGCATGGAGATCGAGATCGCGCTGCGCAAGTTCGAGCTGCCGTACGCGTTTTCCAGGGCGGCGCTCGCGGCGGCGCGCGCCGCGCCGCAGGCGGTTCGCCCCGAGGACCTGAAGGGGCGGCGCGACCTGCGCGCGCTGCCCTTCGTGACGATCGACGGCGAAACCGCGAAGGATTTCGACGACGCGGTGTGCGCGCGCCCCGAGGGGCGCGGACATCGTCTCTGGGTCGCGATCGCCGACGTCGCGCACTACGTGCGCCACGACGACCCGCTCGATCGCGCCGCGCGCGAGCGCGCGACCTCGGTCTACTTTCCGCGCCGCGTGATCCCGATGCTGCCCGAGCCGCTGTCGAACGGCATCTGCTCGCTCAATCCGGGGGTCGAGCGGCTCGCGATGGTGTGCGAGATGGCGGTGACGCCGCGGGGGCGCATCGCCGACTACGCGTTCTACCCGGCGGTGTTTCGCTCGCGCGCGCGCCTCACCTACGGCGAGGTCTGGCGCGAGCTTTCGGCCGGCGCCGCGCCCGAGCCGCTCGCGCACCTCGCGGCGGTGTTTCGCGCGCTCGCGCGCGCGCGGCGCGAGCGCGGCGCGATCGACTTCGACACCGTCGAGACGCGCTTCGAGTTCGACGCGCACGGCCGCATCGCGCGCATCGTGCCCGAGCCGCGCAACGACGCGCATCGCCTGATCGAGGAATGCATGCTCGCGGCGAACGTCTGCGCCGGGGAACTGCTCGCCGCGCGCGGGCATCCGGCGCTCTACCGCGTGCACGAGCAGCCGGACCCGGACAAGGTGCGCGCGCTGCGCGACTTCCTCGGCGAGCTGGGGCTGCACCTCGGCGGCGGCGAGCGGCCGCGGCCGACCGATTACGCGCGCCTGCTCGAGCGTGTGCGCGCGCGGCCCGATGCGGCGCTATTGCAGACGATCGTGCTGCGTTCGCTCAAGCAGGCGCACTACAGCCCGGAAAACGTGGGCCACTTCGGCCTCGCGTTCGACGCGTACGTGCATTTCACCTCGCCGATCCGCCGCTATCCGGACCTGCTCGTTCACCGCGCGATCAAAGCCTGCCTCGCCGGGCGGCGCTACGAGGGGATCGATTGGGAAGCGATGGGCCGGCACGCCTCCGAGGCCGAACGGCGCGCCGACGAGGCGAGCCGCGACGTCGAAAACTGGCTCAAGTGCCTGTTCATGCGCGATCGCGTCGGCGAGGTGTTCGCCGGGCGCGTCACCGGCGTGACCGCGTTCGGGCTGTTCGTCACGCTCGACGACTGCTTCGTCGACGGGCTGGTGCACGTCTCCGAGCTCGGACGCGAGTACTTTCGCTTCGAGCCGGCGCGCCACCGGCTGATCGGCGAGCGTACCGGGCGCTGCTACCGGCTCGCCGACCCGCTGCGCGTGAAGCTCGTGCGCGTGGACGTCGAGAGCCGCCGGATGGATTTCGTTCCCGCATGAGCCGGCGGGCAGCGCGCGAGCCGCGCGTCGTGTTCGGCTTTCACGCGGTGCTCGCCAGCCTGCGCGCCGAACCCGACGCGGTGCTCGAGATCTATCTGGACGAGGCGCGCCGCGACGCGCGCGCGCGCGAGCTCGCCGCCGCGGCCGAAAGGGCCGGCGTGCGGCTGCTGCGCGTGCCGGCGAGGCGCCTCGACGGCTTCTACGGCGGCGGGCGGCACCAGGGCGTGGTCGCGCGCGTCGCGGCGCAGCGCGCCGGCGACCGACTGGAGGCGCTGCTCGCGGGGATCGAGCGGCCGCTGCTGCTCGTGCTGGACGGCGTCACCGACCCGCACAACCTCGGCGCCTGTCTGCGCGTGGCGAACGCCGCCGGCGCGCACGCGGTGATCGCGCCGCGCGACCGCGCCGCCGGCATCACTCCCGCGGTCTCGCGCGTCGCGAGCGGCGCGGCGGAGCGCACGCCGTACTTCATGGTGACCAACCTCGCGCGCACGCTCGGCGAGTTGAAGGAGCGCGGCGTCTGGGTCGTCGGTGCCGACGAACGCGCTGCGGTCTCGCTCCATGTGGCCGAGCTTCCCGACTCGATCGCGTGGGTGCTCGGCGCCGAAGGCGAGGGCATGCGGCGCCTGACGCGCGAGGCGTGCGACCTGCTCGTGCGCATCCCGACGCAGGGCGCGGTGACGAGCCTCAACGTCTCGGTGGCGGCGGCGCTGTGCCTGTACGAGTCCGTGCGCCGGCGCGCCTCCGGCCCGGCGTCGCCGCCGCTTGCCGGCGCAGGCACCGCTCGCCTATAATGCGCGCCCTTACGCTCCCCTCGGGAGCGCGCGTTCCTCGCCGCACCGGCGACCGCAGCCGGGCGGCGCATCCACGAGGAGCATCGATCGCGTGCGGCATTACGAGATCTGTTTCATCGTGCATCCGGACCAGAGCGAGCAGGTGCCCGCGATGGTCGAGCGCTACAAGGGCATCGTCGCGCAGCGCAAAGGGCGCATCCACCGTCTGGAGGACTGGGGCCGGCGCCAGCTCGCCTACCCGATCGCCAAGGTCCACAAGGCGCACTACGTGCTGATGAACATCGAGTGCGACCGGGAGACGCTCGCCGAGCTCGATCACGCCTTCCGCTTCAACGACGCGGTGCTGCGCCACCTCGTCGTGCGCATGCCGAAGGCGGTCACCGCGCCCTCGCCGATGATGAAGGACGAAAAATCGCGTTCGCTGCTCGAGCGCGCGCCCGAGGCGAGCGCCGAGGCGCAGCCGGCGGCCGGCGCGCCGAGCGCTTGAAGACCGCAAACCGGCTGGCGCTGAGCGGCGCGGTGACCGAACTGAAGGCGCTGCGGCACACGCCGGCGGGCGTGCCGGTGGTCGAATTCCGGCTGCGCCACGAATCGGAGCAGCGCGAGGCGGGCACGATGCGCAAGGTCGAAGTGGAGATCGACGCGATCGCCTTCGAGGCGCTCGCGCGGCTGCTCGCGCAGGCCGCGCCCGGTCGCCGGCTCGCGGCGGCCGGGTTTCTCGCCGCGCGCAGCCGCCGCTCGAAGCGGCCGGTGCTGCACGTGACGGAGATCGAATTCGAATAGGCACGAGGAGCGAGCGATGGCAACCGCGACCAAGGCGAAAAGCAAGAGCAAGGAGCGCGCGCAGCGCGCGCTCTATCGGCGGCGCAAGTTCTGCCGCTTCACCGCCGAGAAGGTCGAGTGGATCGACTACAAGGACGTCGAGCTGCTGCGCGACTACATCAGCGAGAACGGCAAGATCATTCCGGCGCGCATCACCGGAACCTCGGCGCGCTACCAGCGGCAGCTGTCGGTGGCGATCAAGCGCGCGCGCTTTCTCGCGCTGCTGCCATACACCGACCTGCACTGAAAAGGGGGCGCCGTGCAAGTCATCCTGATGGAACGCATCGCCAAGCTCGGCAACCTCGGCGACGTCGTGCGGGTCAAGGACGGCTATGCGCGCAACTACCTGATCCCGCAGGGCAAGGCGAAACGCGCGACGCCCGAGAACATCCGCGCGTTCGAGCAGCAGCGCGCGGCGCTCGAGCGCGCGCAGGCCGAGGCGCTCGCGCGCGCGCAGGAGCGCGGCGCGCGCCTGGAGGGGCTCACGCTGCAGATCGTGCGCAAGGCGGGCGTCGACGGCCGCCTGTTCGGCTCGGTCACCAACTACGACATCGTCGAGGCGTTGAAGGCGCAGGGCCACGAAGTCGAGCGCGCGCAGGTGCGCATGCCCGGCGGGCCGCTCAAGGCGGTGGGCGACTACCAGATCGCGATCGCGCTGCACAGCGACGTGGTGGTGACGATCAACGTTTCGGTGCTCGGCGAATCCTGAGCGCGCGCGGCGCAGCGCGCCGCACCCCGCGGTTGTAGTAGCATCGTCGGCGACGATGGCGCAGCCCCAGGTACGGCGAACCGAGCCGGCGGATCCGCAGCTCCTCGCGTTGAGGGTACCGCCGCACTCGGTCGAGGCCGAGCAATCGCTGCTCGGCGCGCTGCTCATCGACAACCAGGCGTTCGACCGCGTGGCCGACCTCGTCGCCGCGGAGGACTTCTACCGCGACGACCATCGGCGCATCTATCGCCACATCGTGCGGCTGATCGAGGCCGGCAAGCCCGCCGACGTGGTGACGGTCGGCGAATCGATCGAGGCGAGCGAGGACAAGGAGCGCACCGGCGGCCTCGCTTACCTCGCGCTCCTTGCGCAGAACACGCCCTCGGCGCTCAACGTCCGCCGCTACGCGGAGCTCGTGCGCGAGCGCGCGATCCAGCGGCGCCTCGCGCAGGTCGCCACCGAGATCGCCGAGGCGGCGCTCGACCCGGGGGGCAAGGACGTCGGCCAGCTGCTGGATGAAGCCGAGTCGCGCATCATGGAGGTGGGCGAGGCCGGCAGCCGCGGCCGGCAGGGTTTTGCCGAGGTGCAGACGGTGCTCGCGCGCGTGTTCGAGCGCATCGACTACCTCTACCACCGCGAGGACAAGAACGAGGTCACCGGCATTCCGACCGGCTTTCTCGACCTGGACGAGATGACCGCGGGGCTTCAGCCCGGCGACCTCGTGATCGTCGCCGGTCGGCCGAGCATGGGCAAGACCGCGTTCGCGCTCAACATCGCCGAGCACGTCGCGGTGGACAACGGCCTGCCGGTGGCGATCTTCAGCATGGAAATGGGCGCAACCCAGCTCGCGATGCGCATGCTCGGCTCGATCGCGCGCGTCGATCAGCACAAGATGCGCACCTGGTGCGCCTCGGCGACGAGGAGTGGGGCCAGGCTTTCGGCGGCGATGGAGCGCCTGCACGCGGCGCCGATTTTCATCGACGAGACCGCGGCGCTGAACGCGCTCGAGCTTCGCGCGCGCGCGCGCGGCGCATGCGCCGCAGCTGCGGCAAGCTGGGGCTGGTGGTGGTCGACTATCTGCAGCTGATGTCGGCCGCGCGCGAAGGCGAGAACCGCGCGACCGAGATCTCCGAGATCTCGCGCTCGCTCAAGGCGCTCGCAAAAGAGCTCGAGGTGCCGGTGCTCGCGCTCTCGCAGCTATCGCGCGCGGTCGAGCAGAGGAACGACCGCCGGCCGATGATGTCGGACCTGCGCGAATCCGGCGCGATCGAGCAGGACGCCGACCTGATCCTGTTCATTTACCGCGACGAGGTCTATCACCCGGACAAGCCCGAAGCGAAGGGCCGCGCCGAGGTGATCGTCGGCAAGCAGAGGAACGGGCCGATCGGCCGGGTCGAGCTCGCGTTCCTCGGGCCGTACACCCGATTCGAGAACCTCGCGCACCTGAGCGGCTACTAGCCGAAAGACGAGGAGTGGCGATGGCCGAACCGCATATCGCGCAGAAATCCCCCTACGCGGTGGAACTCGCCCCGGGCGACTACTGGTGGTGCGCCTGCGGGCGCTCGCAACGCCAGCCCTTCTGCGACGGCTCGCACAAAGGCAGCGCGTTCGCCCCGGTGCGCTTCACCGTCACCGAGGCGAAGAAGGTGTGGCTGTGCGGGTGCAAGCGCACCGCCAACCGTCCCTTCTGCGACGGCGCGCACAAAAACCTCGGCTGAGGCGCGGCGGCGGACGCCCCGCCCTGCGCTAGCGCCGGGTCGCGACCCAGCGGCCTTCCGCCCCGGCGTCGGTGCGGAAGGTGCCCTCCATGCGCCGGCCGGCGACGCGCCCGGTGTAGTCGCGGCGCACGCCGTCGTTGTCGACGAACGCGAAGCTGATCTGCGCGCCGCGCAACCGCGGTTCGCGCAGTCCGGCCTGCAGCGTCGCACCGAGCGAGACCGTGCCCTCGATTCTCTGGAACTTCTGCTCGAACGCGAGCTCGAGCCGCTCGGCGCCCGCCTCGAGCGTCCACGTGCCGTGCACGTTCGCCGGCACCACCCAGAAGTACGCGCGCCGCCCGTCGAGGCTCGAGACTTCGTCGGGTTCCCAGTCGTCCATCGAGAACGCGTGCGAGACGACGCGCGTGCCCGGACGCATCGCGAGGATCTGCGGCCGCAGCTTCAGATTGAGCGCCGGCAGCAGGTACAGCGTCAACACGGTCGCCTGCGAAAAGTCGCTCGCGAAGATGTCGCCCTGAACGATCCGCGCGCGCCCGGCGACGCCGGCCTTTTCCACGAGCCCCTGCGCGTACTTCACCATGTCGGGGTTGTACTCGATGCCGACCGCGCGCGCGCCGAATTTCTTCGCCGCCGCGATCACGATCTTGCCGTCGCCCGCGCCGAGGTCGTAGACGAGATCGTTCGGCGTCACCTGCGCCATGCGCAGCATGCGGTCGACGACCTCGTCCGGCGTCGGCACCCAGATCACGCTGCCCTTGCCGGGCTGACCGACCTGCGGCTCATAGGGCTTCGGTTGCGCCGCGGCGACGCCGGAGAACGCGACTGCGAGGGCGAGCGCGAGCAGGGCGATCGGGGTTCTCATCGCAAATCCTTTCCTCGTGCGGTGCGCAGGGCAGCGAAGCCTAGCAGAAAAAACGCGCGCGCCGGGCGGCACGCAGCCCGGTTTCGCGGCCTACAGGGCGCTCGCCGCGTGGTCGGCGAGCCGCGAGCGCTCGCCGCGCGCGAGCGTCACGTGTCCGGCGTGCGCCCAGCCCTTCATCCGGTCCACCACGAAGGTGAGGCCGGAGGAGCCCTCGGTGAGGTAGGGCGTGTCGATCTGCGCGATGTTGCCGAGGCAGACGACCTTGGTCCCGGGGCCGGCGCGCGTCACGAGCGTCTTCATCTGTTTCGGCGTCAGGTTCTGCGCCTCGTCGATGATCAGCCACTTGTTGACGAAGGTGCGGCCGCGCATGAAGCTGAGCGACTTGATGCGGATGCGCGCGCGCACGAGATCCCGCGCCGCCGCGCGCCCCCATTCGCCGCCCGCCTCGTCCGAGGGGTTCAGGATGTCGAGGTTGTCCTCGAGCGCGCCCATCCAGGGCTGCATCTTTTCCTCTTCGGTGCCGGGCAGAAAGCCGATGTCCTCGCCGATCGGCACCGTCGCGCGCGTCATGATGATTTCGCTGTAGCGCTTGTCATCGAGCACCTGGGCGAGCCCCGCGGCGAGCGCGAGCAGCGTCTTGCCGGTGCCCGCCTGGCCCACCAGCGTCACGAGATCGATCGCCGGGTTCATGAGCAGGTTGAGCGCGAAGTTCTGCTCGCGGTTGCGCGCGGTGATGCCCCAGACCGCGTGCCGCGCCTGGGTGTAGTCGCGCAGCGTCTCGAGCACCGCGCTGCGGCCCGACTTTTCCTTCACCATCGCGTAGAGCGGCCGCTCGCCCGATTCGTCCCAGACGAACTCGTTCAGCAGCAGCTGCGGCACGAGCGGGCCGTGGATGCGGTAGTAGGTGTGACCGTCCTTTTTCCACGACTCCATGTCGCGCGCATGGCGGTCCCAGAAACCGGGCGGCAGCTGGCGCGCGCCGGTGTAGAGCAGGTCGGCGTCCTCGAGCACCTTGTCGTTCGCGTAGTCCTCGGCGGCGAGCCCGAGCGCGCGCGCCTTGATGCGCATGTTGATGTCCTTCGAGACCAGGATCACCTCGCGCTGCGGCTCCTTCTTCTGGAGGTGGCGCACCACCGCAAGGATGCGGTTGTCGGTCTTGCCGGCCGCGAGCGTCGCCGGCAGCTCGCCGTCGATCGCCTCGGTCTGGAGAAACAGACGCCCGCGCGCCGCCGGACCGCCGGCGCGCGTGCGGATCGGCAGCCCCTGCGCGATGTCGGTCACGCGCGCCGGGATGATCTCGTCGAGGAACCGGCTCGCCTGGCGCGCGTTGCGCGCGACGTCGGAGAGGCCCGTCTTGTGGTTGTCCAGCTCCTCGAGCGTGCCCATCGGCAGGTACACGTCGTGCTCCTCGAAGCGGAAAAGGCACGTCGGGTCGTGAATCAGCACGTTGGTGTCGAGCACGAACAGCTTGCGGGTCTTGCGGCGGGCGGCGGGGCGGGGGCGTTTCGCCATCGGGGCGGGAACGGAAAGCGCGGGGGCGTCGCTGCAACCCGCCTCGAGCGGGTCCGCGAGCGGGCGCTCAGAGGGTCTTAACAAACTCGAGTACCTCCTTCGCGTGACCGGGTACCTTGACGCCGCGCCACTCGCGCGCGATGCGGCCCTCGGCGTCCAGCACGAACGTGCTGCGTTCGATGCCGCGCACCTTCCGGCCGTACATCGTCTTCGTCTTGAGCACGCCGAACTGCGCGCACACCTTCTCGTCGGCGTCCGACAGCAGCTCGAAGGGCAGCCCGAGCTTTTCCTTGAAGCGCTCGTGCGAGGCGAGGGAATCGCGCGAGATACCGAACACGCGCGCGCCGGCGCGCTCGAACTCGCGGTGCAGATCCCGGAACGCGGCCGCCTCGGCGGTGCAGCCGGAGGTGTTGTCCTTCGGATAGAAGTAGAGCACGAGCTTCGTGCCGCGGTGCGCCGACAGGCGAAACGCGCCGCCGCCGGTCGCAGGAAGGCTGAAATCCTTGACCGCCTTGTTCGACATGCGCGACGACGCTCGGCAAACCTTTGCGGCAGGGCGCGACAACGCGCGCATTGAACACGTTTTCCGCACCGCGCGCAAGCCGCCGGCGCTCGCCCGCGACCCCGGTCAGCGCGCGACCGCGCCGAGGAACCGGCGCAGTTCGGCGAGCACCTCGCGCGGCTTTTCCTCGGGCAGAAAATGCCCGCAGTCGAGGGCGCGACCGCGCACGTCGGTCGCCACCGCGCGCCAGTCGGCGAGGGGATCGAACATTTTCTCGATCACGCCGTGCTTTCCCCAGAGCACGAGCACCGGCATGCGGATTCTGCGTCGCAGGTCGGCGCGATCGTGCACGAGGTCGATCGTCGCCGCCGCGCGGTAGTCCTCGCAGCTCGCGTGGATCGCGCGCGGATCGCGAAAGCAGCGCACGTACTCGCGCCGCGCCGCGGGCGAAAACGGCCGCAGCCCGGCGCGACCGCGCCCGAGCCGCGCGAGGATGTAGTCGGGCACGTGCCCGGCGAGCAGCCGCTCCGGGAGCGGCGCGGGCTGAATCAGGAAGAACCAGTGCCAGTACGCGGTCGCGAAATCCTTGTTCGTGCGCTCGTACATCGTGAGGGTGGGCGAGATGTCCATCACCGTGAGCGAGGCGACGCGCGCGCCGTGATCGCGCGCGAGGCGATGCCCGACGCGCGCGCCGCGGTCGTGGCCGACCACATGAAAGCGCTCGAAGCCGAGCGCCTGCATGACCTCCACCATGTCCGCGGCCATCGCGCGCTTGGAATAGTTCGAGTGGTCGGGCAGCCCCCGGGGCTTCGAGGAATCGCCGTAACCGCGCAGGTCGGCGCACACCACGGTGTAGTCGCGCGCGAGCGCCGGCGCGACCTTGTGCCACATCGCGTGCGTCTGCGGATACCCGTGCAGCATCAGCACCGGCGGCCCGTCGCCCGCGCGCACGAGGTGGATCGTCGCCCCGCGCGTGCGTACGCGCCGCGTCTCGAAGCCGGGAAAGAGCCGCCGCGCCACGTCAGGACTTCGCCACGAGCGCGACCCCAGCGACGATGAGCGCGATGCCCGCCCAGCGAAGCGGCGTCACCGCCTCGCCGAGCAGCCGTTCGGCAAGCAGCGCGTTCAGCACGAAGCCGAGCGAGACCATCGGATAGGCGACGCTCACCGGGGTGCTCGCGAGCGCCGCAAGCCACGCGACGAGGCTCAGGCCGTAGCAGACGACGCCCGCGGCGATGCGCGGCTCGAACGCGAGCGCCCAGCCGAACGGCGCGGCGCTCGCGCCCGCCTTGAGAAGGAGCTGCGCCGCGGTACCGAGCGCGACCGCGCCGAGGATCAGAGCGAAGGACGCGGCGGTCATGCGACGAGCAGCGCCGCGGCGACGCGCCGGTCCTCGGCCGCGAGGATGTTGAACGTGCGGCAGGCGGCGGCGAGATCCATCACTTCGAGGCCGATCCTCGCGGCCGCGAGCGCGCGCGTGAGCGACGGATGCGGAAAGCGCTGGCGCGGCCCGGTGCCGAGCAGCACGATCTCGGGCGCCTGCGCGAGCACGAGGTCGAAGTCCTGCGCGCGCAGCGCGGCGAAGCTCTGCGCCTGCCACGCGAGCACGCGCTCAGGCAGCACGATCGCGCTCGACGCGTAGCGCGTGCCGTTCACCGCGAACCAGCCCTCGCCGCAGCCGGTGAAGGCGTTGCGACCCGGGGCGACCGCGGTGAGATGCAGTTTCATTGCTAGAATTCTAGCGGTTATGCGGGAATTCGCGCGCATCCAGCGCCTGCCGCCCTACGTCTTCAATATCACCAACGAGCTGAAGATGGCCGCGCGCCGGCGCGGCGAGGACATCATCGACCTCTCGATGGGCAACCCGGACGGCCCGACGCCGCCGCATATCGTCGCCAAACTCGTCGAGGCGGCCCAGCGCCCGGACACGCACGGCTACTCGGTGTCGAAAGGAATCCCGCGGCTGCGGCGCGCGATCTGCGACTGGTACCGGCGCCGCTACGCGGTCGAGCTGGACCCGGAGACCGAGGCGATCGTCACCATCGGCTCGAAGGAGGGGCTTGCGCACCTGATGCTCGCGACGCTCGATCGCGGCGATACGGTGCTCGTTCCCAATCCCTCGTACCCGATCCACATCTACGGCGCGATCATCGCCGGCGCCGACATCCGCTCGGTGCGCATGACGCCGGGCACCGATTTTTTCGCGGAACTCGAGCGCGCGATCGCGGAACTCATCCCGAAGCCGAAGATGCTCATCCTCGGCTTTCCGGCCAACCCCACGGCGATGTGCGTCGAGCTCGATTTCTTCGAGCGCGTGATCGCGATCGCGCGCCGCCACGACATGCTGGTGGTGCACGATCTCGCCTACGCCGACATCGTGTTCGACGGCTGGCGCGCGCCCTCGATCATGCAGGTGGCAGGGGCCCGCGAGGTGGCGGTCGAGTTCTTCACGCTCTCCAAGAGCTACAACATGGCCGGCTGGCGGATCGGCTTCATGGTCGGCAACCGCGATCTCGTGCACGCGCTCGCGCGCATCAAGAGCTACCACGACTACGGCACGTTCACCCCGATCCAGGTCGCCTCGATCATCGCCCTCGAAGGCCCGCAGGACTGCGTCGAGCAGATCCGCGCGACCTACCAGCGCCGGCGCGACGTGCTCGTGCGCGGCCTGCGCGACATCGGCTGGATGGTCGAGAAACCGAAGGCGACGATGTACGTGTGGGCGAAAATCCCGCCCGCCTACGCCGGGCTCGGCTCGATCGAGTTCGCCAAGCGCCTGCTCGATGAGGCGAAGATCGCGGTCGCGCCGGGGGTCGGCTTCGGCGACTACGGCGACGACCATGTGCGCATCGCGCTGATCGAGAACGAGCAGCGCCTGCGTCAGGCGGTGCGCGGCGTGCGCGACATGTTCAGAAAGGACGGGCTGCTGCGGGGCGCGGCGTGAGCCGGCCCTGAAGCGCCATCTGGGACTCGGGCTCGCCCGGCATGCGACCGATCAACGTCGGACTGCTCGGCGTCGGCACCGTCGGCCGGGGTACGTGGGAGCTCCTTTCCCGCAACGCCGGCGAGATCCGCCGGCGCGCCGGGCGCGCGATCCGCGTCACGCACGTCGCCGCGCGCTCGGCCGAGCGCGCGCGCGAGCTGGTGGGCGCGCGCGCGCGGGTGTGCGCGCACCCGCGCGAGGTGACGCGCGCCGCGGACGTCGACATCGTCGTGGAACTGATCGGCGGCACGGACGCGGCGCGCGAGCTGGTGCTCGATGCGATCGCGCACGGCAAGCACGTGGTGACCGCGAACAAGGCGCTCCTTGCGCTTTACGGCAACGAGATCTTCGCCGCGGCGCAGAAGCGCGACGTGATGGTCGCGTTCGAGGCCTCGGTGGGCGGCGGCATTCCGATCGTCAAGGCGCTGCGCGAGGGGCTGGCGGCGAACCGCATCGAGTGGATCGCCGGCATCATCAACGGCACCTCGAACTACATCCTCACCGAGATGCGCGAGCGCGGCGTCTCGTTCGAGGAGGCGCTCGCCGAGGCGCAGCGTCTCGGCTACGCCGAGGCCGACCCGCGCATGGACATCGAGGGGGTGGACGCGGCGCACAAGCTGACGATCCTCGCCGCGCTCGCGTTCGGCATCCCGATGCAGTTCCGGCGCGTCTACACCGAGGGCATCGCGAAGCTCACGCGCGAGGACATCGCCTACGCCGAGGAGCTCGGCTATCGGATCAAGCTGCTCGGCATCGCGCGGCGCGCGCCGCGCGGGATCGAGCTTCGCGTGCACCCGGCGCTCGTTCCGGCGCGGCGGCTGATCGCGAGCGTCGAGGGCGTGATGAACGCGGTGCTCGTCAAGGGCGACGCGGTCGGGCCGACGCTCTTTTACGGCGCGGGGGCGGGCGGGCAGCCGACCGCGAGCGCGGTGGTGGCGGATCTGCTCGACGTCACGCGGCTGATCACCGCCGACCCGGAGCACCGCGTGCCGCACCTCGCGGTGCAGCCCGAGCACCTCGCGCGCACGCCGATCCTGCCGATCGGCGAGGTCGAGACCTCGTATTACCTCAGGATGCGCGTTCTCGACCGCCCCGGGGTGCTCGCCGACATCGCGCGCATCCTCGCCGCGCGGCGCATCTCGATCGGCGCGATGGTGCAGAAGGAGCCGGGCGCGGGCGAAAAGCAGGTCGACATCGTCATGCTCACGCACCGCGCGCGCGAAAAGGACGTCACGCGCGCGATCGCGGCGATCGAGCGCCTTGCGACCGTCGTCGGCCGCGTGCGCCGCATCCGCGTGGAAGAACTGCTCTAGGGCGGCGGCGTGCGCTACGTCTCGACGCGCGGCGCGGCCGCGCCGCGGCGCTTCGGCGAGATCCTGCTCGAGGGGCTCGCGCCCGACGGCGGGCTGTACGTGCCCGAGCGCTGGCCGGCGGCCGACCTCCGCGCCCTGCGCGATCTGCCGTACCCGGCGCTCGCGCACGCGCTGCTCGCCCCCTTCATGGACGACGTGCCGCAGCTCGCGGCGATCGTCGCGCGCACCTACACGAAGGAGGCGTTCGGCAGCGACGAGATCGTGCCCCTGCGCACGCTCGAGGCCGGACTGCATCTGCTCGCGCTTTCGAACGGCCCGACGCTCGCGTTCAAGGACATCGCGCTGCAACTGCTCGGCAACCTCTTCGAAGCGGCGCTCGCGGCGCGCGGCGAGACGCTCACGGTGCTCGGCGCGACTTCCGGCGACACCGGCTCGGCGGCGGAGTACGCGCTGCGCGGCAAACGCGGCATCCGCGTCTTCATGCTCTCGCCGCACGGTCGCATGAGCGAGTTCCAGCGCGCGCAGATGTACTCGCTCGAGGCGCCGAACGTCCACAACCTCGCGGTGCGCGGCACGTTCGACGACTGCCAGGACCTGGTGAAGGCGGTGAACGGCGATGCCGCGTTCAAGGCGCGCTACCGCATCGGCGCGGTGAATTCGATCAACTGGGCGAGGATCGCGGCGCAGACGGTGTACTACTTTGCCGGCTGGCTCGCCGCGCGACGCGCCGGCGCCGAAGCGATCTCGTTCGCCGTGCCGACCGGCAATTTCGGCAACATTTACGCCGGGTTCGTCGCGCGCGCGATGGGCCTGCCGATCCGGCGGCTCGTCCTCGCCACCAACGAAAACGACGTGCTCGACGAATTCTTCCGCACCGGCCGCTATCGCCCGCGCCGCACGGCCGAGGCGACCTCGAGCCCCTCGATGGACATCACGCGCGCATCGAACTTCGAGCGCTATGTGTACGAGCTCGTCGGCCGGGACGGGGCGCGGGTGGCGGCGCTCTGGCGAAGGCTGGAAGCCGAGGGCGAACTCGACCTCGGCGCCTACCGCGAGGCGATCGCGGCGAGCGGTTTCGCGAGCGGACGCTCGACCCACGCCGAGCGGCTCGCGACGATCCGCGCGGTCTACGAACGGTACGGCGCGATCATCGACCCGCACACCGCCGACGGCGTCGGCGTCGCGCTCAGGCTGCGCGAGCCGGGCGAAGACGATGGTGTGCCTCGAGACCGCGCAAGCGGCCAAGTTCGCCGCGACGATCCGCGAGGCGATCGGGCGCGAGCCGCCGCGGCCGCGCGGGCTCGAAGACCTCGAGCGCAGGCCCCAGCGCTTTACGGTGATCGACCCGGATCCGGAGGCGCTCAAGCGCGCGATCGCCGAGACCTGCGGCGCGTAGCCGCGCCGCTACGGCGCCGCTCCCGAGCGCGGCTCGGGCGCGGGCTCGATCGCGAGACCTGCGGCGCCGAGCCGCGCGCGCAGCCAGCGGACGTGCGGGGCGCCGAAGACCTCGATGCGGCGAAGGCCCGAAAGCGGCTCGTCGTCGCGGAAGGTGTGCGTGTCGCCGTGCACGAGCACGACGCGCCCGGGCCGCGCGGCGGCAAGGCGCGCAAGCCGCGCGCGCAGCGCCGCGTAGCCGTCGGGCGCGCCCGCCGCCGGCGCAACGAACGGGTTCGCCTGCATGAGGACGAAAAGCTTCGCGCGCTCGCCCGCGACCGCCTCGGCCTCGGCGAGCCAAGCGAAGACCGCCTGCATGCGCTCTGCGGCCTCCTCGGGATCGCGGTCGAGGTTGTTGTTGCTGCCCGGCACGTTGAGCCCGACGAACACCGCGCCTTCGGCTTCCCAGCGCACATGCTCGCAGTACCTGCCCGGCTGGCGGGAGAAGCCGGTGAGCGCGACCGGCGCGCAGAAGAGACTGCGCCACCTCGCCAGCCGCTCCCGCGGATCGAAGCCGCTGCGGTGGCAGTCGGCCCAGTCGTTGTCGCCCGGAAGCAGGACGAACGGCGCGCGGATGCGGGAAAACTGCGCCTTGCGCGCCGCGAGCCATTCGTCGGTGCACGGACCGCGGCCCGAGGTGATGTCGCCGACATGCACCGCGAACGCGAGCGGGGCGCGGTTCATGTCCTCGATCATCGCGTCGAGCAACCGCGCCTGCGCTTCGGAGTAGGGCAGGTCGCCCATCAGCGCGAACTGAAGCGCCTCGCCGCGCGGTGCGGGCGCCGCGCAGCCAACGGCGAGCGAAGCCACGAGGAGCGCGGCGCCGAGCCGCGCCGCGGTCGCGATGCGTTCAGACGCCGTAGGCCTTGCGCAGCAGCGAAATCGGGTGCGCGGGCTGTGCCTGCGGCGCCTCGCCCCCCATGCCCTGGCGGATGTGGCGCGCGGCGATCGGACAGTCGGAGGACACCCAGTCCGGTTCGCCCGAGGCCATCTGGCGGAACACCGGCGCGCCGATCTTCATCGCGTTGCGGAAAAACTCGACCTTCACGCCCCAGGTACCGTCGTGCCCGGAGCAGCGCTCGACGAGGTTGACGCTCGTGCCGGGGATCATCTCGAGCAGCTCGCGCGTCTTCTGGCCGATGTTCTGCACGCGCAGATGGCACGGCACGTGATACGACACCTTGCCGAGCGGGGCCTTGAAGTCCTTGCGCAGCAGCCCGTCCTTTGCGCGCGCCACGAGGTATTCGAAGGGATCGACGATCGCCTCTTTTACCGCCCGGACGTCGGCGTCCTGCGGGAACATGAGCGGCAGCTCCTGCTTGAACATCAGCGTGCAGGAGGGCACCGGCGTGAGGATCGCCCAGCCCTCGCGCGCAAGGCGCGCGAGCGCCGGGACATTACGCTCCTTCAGCCGCGCGACCGACTCGAGGTCGCCGAGCTCCAGCTTCGGCATGCCGCAGCAGGCCTCGGCCTCGACGAGCGCGCACGGGATCTCGTTGTGCGCGAGCACGGCGAGCAGATCGTGGCCGATGCCCGGCTCGTTGTAGTTGACGTAGCAGGTCGAAAAGAGCGCGACTTTGCCGCGCGTGCGCTCGCCGTCGCGCACCGCGAAGCCGCTGGCCGGCTCGGCGCTCGCGCGGAACTTGCGCGGCGCATACGGCGGCAGCACCCGCTCGTGGTGCACGCCGAGCACTTTTTCCATCGCCGCGCGCGCCGCGCGGTTGCGGTTGACGGCGTTCACGGTCTGCGCGACGACCGGAATCGCCGCGAGCCGCCCGACGGCGTCGGTGGAGGAAAGCAGCCGGTCGCGCAGCTTCACACCGCCCTTCCTGAACTTGATCGCTTTTGCGCGCAGCATCAGATGCGGAAAGTCCACGTTCCAGGGGTGCGGCGGCACGTACGGGCACTTCGTGAGGAAGCACATGTCGCAGAGGTAGCACTGGTCGACGACCTTCCAGTAGTCGCTCTTTGCGACGCCGTCCACCTCCATCGTGCTCGAGGCGTCCACCAGGTCGAACAGCGTCGGAAACGCGGTACACAGGTTCACGCACCGACGGCAGCCGTGGCAGATGTCGAAGACGCGCTCCAGTTCCTTGAACGCCTTTTCCTCGTCGTAGAACGCCTCGCTCTTCCAGTCGAGCGGATGGCGGGTCGGGGCTTCCAGGCTTCCTTCGCGCATGGGGCGCGAGCTTACCGACGAGCGCCGCGCCGATCAATCGCCGCGGGCGATAACCCGAATAGCCGCCGGCTATAGCCGGCGAACGACGCTCACCACGTCGCCGTCGCGGCCGGCCTCGACGAACCCGAGATGCGCGGCGAGCGCGAGCATGTCCAGGTTGAAGTTGAGTATGTGCCCCCAGAGCGCGCGGTAGCCGGCCGCGCGCGCGCATTCGCACAGGCGCTCGAGCAGCGCGCGCCCGATCCCGCGTCCCTGCCAGTCGTCGGCGACCGCGAGCGCGAACTCGGCGCTCTCGCCGTCGGGGTTCGGAAAATAGCGCCCGACGGCGACGAACTCGCCGCTCGCCGGCTCGAGCGCGACGAGCGCGAGCTCGCGGTCGTAGTCGAGCTGCGTGAAGCGCGCGAGCATCTGCGGCGGAAGCTGCGCCAGCTCGTGGTGAAAGCGCTGGTAGCGCGTGCGCGGCGAAAGGCGCGCGAAGAACCGCAGCTCGAGCGCGGCGTCCTCCGGACGGATCGGGCGCACCGGAATGCGACTGCCGTCGCGCAGCACGATCTCGCCTTCGAGTTCCGCCGGGTACGGATGAATCGCCATGTGGCCGTAGCGCGGCGGCCGCTCGCGCCGCGCCGGATCGACGACGACGCGCGCATCGGCGATCACCGCGCCGCCCGGATGCGCGAGCACCGGGTTGAGGTCCATCTCGGCGAGCCAGGCGAGCGCGCACACCATGCGCGAAACGCCTTCGAGGATCGCGAGAAGCGCTTCGAGGTCGGCCGGCGGCACGTCGCGGTAGCCCTCGAGCAGGCGCGCAACCCGCGTGCGCGAGACGAGCTCGCGCGCGAGCGCCGCGTTGAGCGGCGGCAGCGCCACCGCGGTGTCGCGCACCGCCTCGACCGCGACGCCGCCCGCGCCGAAGGTGACGACCGGCCCGAACACCGGGTCGGTGGCGACCCCGACGAGCACTTCGCGCTGGTGGGGATAGCGCAGCATCGGCTGCACCGTCGCGCCCTCGATGCGCGCCTCAGGGCGCAGCCTGCGCGCATGGCGCAGCGTCGCCTCGAACGCCTCGGCGACCATGTCGGCGTTCGCAAGGCCGAGGCGCACGCCGCCCACCTCCGACTTGTGCGTGATGTCGGGCGAGTGGATCTTGAGCGCGACCGGAAAGCCGATCTCGCGCGCCGCGGCGACCGCCTGCTCGGCGCTTTGCACGACGATCGTGCGCGGCACCGGAAGGCCGAAAGCGGCAAGCAGGCGCTTTGCCTCGTGCTCGGTGAGCACCGTTCGGCCTGCGGCGAGCGCCGCGTCGCGGATCGCGGCGCAGGCGGCGAGGTCCGGCGCGCGCTCGGCGTGCGCAGGCGCCGCGGCGGGCGGCACCTCCATGAGCTGCAACTGGTTGCGCCGGTAGGCGCACAGGAACGAGAACGCTTCGACCGCGTTTTCCGGGGTGTAGAAGTTCGGCACGCCGCGCGACTCGAGCCAAGCGCGCGTTGCGCCCGGATCTACCCGCCCGAGCCAGGCGCCGAGCACCGGTTTCTTTCGGCCCGCGATCGCCTCGACGAGCGCTTGCGCCGCCGCCTCGGGCGGCGTCACCGCCACCGGGCTGTACATCGCGAGCAGCGCGTCCACCCCGGGATCGTCGAGCAGCGCCGCCGCCGCTTCGCGAAAGCGCTCGGGCGGCGCATCGCCGATGATGTCGACGGGGTTCGCGCGCGACCACTGTGCCGGCAGCTTCGCATCGAGCCGCGCGATCGTCTCGGGCGCGAGCGCCGCGAGCGGCACGCCGTTTTCCGCCGCGCTGTCGGCGGCCATCACCCCGGGGCCGCCGCCGTTCGTGAGGATCGCGAGCCGCTCGCCCGGGATCTCGCGGCAGGCGGCGAGGATGCGCGCGGCGGCGAAAAGCTGCGTGTAGGTCGCGAACGCGCACCGTGCCCGAGCGGCGCAGCGCCGCGTCGAATACCGCGTCGCTGCCCATGAGCGCGCCGCTGTGGCTCGAGGCGGCGCGCGTGCCGGCGGCGTAGCGCCCGACCTTGAGCACCACCACCGGCTTCGTGCGCGCGGCGGCGCGAAGCGCCGAGACGAACCGGCGCGCGTCCGCGACGCCCTCGACGTACATCAGGATCGCATCGGTCTGCGGGTCGGCGACGAGAAAATCGAGCACTTCCCCGAAGTCGACGTCGGCGGCGCCGCCGAGCGAGACGACGCTCGAGAACCCGATGCCGGTCGGATGCGCCCAGTCGAGGATCGCGGTGCAGATCGCACCCGACTGCGACACGAGCGCGAGCGTCCCGGGCCGCGCCGGCACCGGCGAGAACGTCGCGTTCAGGCCGGCATCGGTGCGCATGAGCCCGAGGCAATTCGGCCCGAGCAGCCGCACGCCGCCGCGACGCGCCGCCGCGAGCATCTCGCGCTGGCGCGCGCGGCCCGCCTCGCCCGCTTCCGAAAATCCGCTCGTCAGGATCGCGCAGGCGCGAACGCCGGCGGCGGCCGCCTCGGCGACGAGCGCCGGCACCGTGCCCGCCGGGGTGACGATCACCGCGAGGTCGGGCGCTCGCGGCAGGTCCGCGAGCCGCGCGTAGCAGGGCGCGCCGCGGACGCTCGCGTGCTTCGGGTTGACCGCGAACAGGTCTCCTTTCAGGCCTGCCGCAGCGAGGTTTTCCCAGACGATCCGCCCGAGCGAGCCGGGTCGGTCGCTCGCGCCGACGAGCGCGACCGAGCGCGGTGCAAGGAGCGGCGCGAGCCGATGGCGGAACATGCGCGCGAGAGTCTAGCCGAGCGGGCGCGTGCAGGCGGAAAAGCCCGTTTGACGCAGGTCAAAAGCGGAGCGCGTTCCGCCCGACTAGCATCTAGCTTCGTTTCCGACGACGAGCCCGGGAGAATCGCGCATGGCCGAACTCGCAACTGCGGCGCTTTCGGCAGGCCGCATGCGCCTGCGGTGCCGGATCGCGCGCGCGGCAGCGCTCCTTCTTGCCGCGACGGCGCAGCACGCCGGCGCGCAGCCGCTTGCGTTCGCGACGGAAGGCGACGTGCGCTACGCCTGCGGCGGGGCGGGCGTCGAGGAGCGCCGGGCGCTTGCGGCGCTCGAAGCCGACGCGAACCTGACGCTGATGTTCGTGACGAAAAAGCGCGGCGGCTTTCTCGCCGACGCCGAAGTGACGATCGCCGACGCCGCGGGAAAGCCGCTTCTGCGCACCGTCGCGCCCGGCCCGTTGTGCGTGCTGCGGCTGCCGCAAGGCCGTTATCGCGTGAGCGCCTCGTTCGGCGGCGCGTCGCGCACGGCGAGCGTCGCGGTTCCGGCGCAGCCGGGCAAGCCGCAGCGCGTCGTGTTCGCCTTTGCCGGCGAGAAGTGGGACGGCATCTGGGCCTCCGACGAGGAGAAGGCGAGCGCCCGCTCGCCCTAGCGCCCTGCGGTGAGCGCCGCCTGCTTTCACTGCGGTCTCCCGGTCGACGCGCCGGGGCGCTGGCGCGCGCAGGTCGCCGGCGCCGTGCGCGAATTCTGCTGCGCCGGCTGCGAGGCGGTCGCGACCGCGATCGCGGCGGGCGGCCTCGAGCGATACTACGAGACGCGTACGGCGCCCGGGCCAGCGCCGCAGCCCTATGCGCCCGCCGCGGCCTACGACGAGCCCCAGGCGCTCGCGCACTACGCCGTGCCCGCCGGCGAGGGGCTGCTCGAGGCGACGCTCATCCTCGAGCGCGTGCGCTGCGCCGCCTGCCTGTGGCTGCTCGAGCAGACGCTCAGGCGCACACCGGGCGTTCGCCGCGCCGACGTCAACTACGCGACCCGCCGCGCGACCGTCGTCTGGGACCCGCGCGCGACGCGCCCCTCGGCGATCATCGCCGCGGTGCGCGCGATCGGCTACGACGCGGCGCCGTGGGACCCGCAGCGCCAGAGCGCTCGTCGAGCGCGACGAGCGGCGCGCGGCGCTGTGGCGACTGTTCGTCGCCGGCTTCGGCGCGATGCAGACGATGATGTACGCGTTTCCGGCCTACATCGACGAGGGCGCGGGCACGCTCGCGCCCGAGGCCGAGAACCTCATGCGCTGGGCGGCGTTCGCGCTCACGCTTCCCGTGCTCCTTTTTCCTGCGGGCCGTTTTTTGCCGGCGCCGCGCGCGAGATCCGGCGCCTGCGCCCGGGCATGGATACGCCGATCGCGATCGGCATCGCCGCCGGTTTTTCCGCGAGCGCCTGGGCGACCTTCACCGGCGCGGGCGCGGTTTACTTCGATTCGATCGCGATGCTCGTGTTCCTGCTCCTTGCGGCGCGCTACCTGGAGCTCGCGGTGCGCCAGCGCGCGGCGCGCTCGCTCGAGCGGCTTTCGCGCTGGGTGCCGGAGTTCGCGCTGCGCCTGCGCGATCCGGCCGACCCCGGCACCGCCGAGCGCGTCGCGGCGCACGCGCTCGCCGCGGGCGACCGGGTGCTCGTTCCGGCGGGCGAGCGCGTGCCGGCCGACGGCACCGTCGAGGCCGGGTGTTCTACGGTGGACGAGTCGCTGCTCACCGGCGAGCCGGCGCCGATCGCAAAATCCCCGGGCGCGCGCGTCGCGGCCGGCACGCTCAACCTCGAGCAGCCGCTCGTTCTCTGCGTCGAGCGCGCCGGAAGCGGGACGCGCGCTGCGGCGATCGCGCGGCTTGCCGAGCGCGCGGCGGCGGCAAAGCCGCGCCTCGTCGCGCTCGCCGACCGCATCGCGCACGCGACCACCTGGGCGGTGCTCGCGACCGCCGCGTTCGCGTGGTGGCACTCGGCGGACCCGTGGATCGCGGTCGCGGTGCTGGTCGCCACGTGCCCCTGCGCGCTCGCGCTCGGGGCGCCGCTCGCGCTCTCGGCGGCCGCGGGCCGCCTGATGCAGGCGGGCGTGGCGCTCACGCGCGCAAGCGCCCTCGAGGCGCTCGCCGCGACGACCGACGTCGTGCTGGACAAGACCGGAACGCTCACCCGCGGGCGCTTCCGCCTGCGCGGCGTCCGCACGTTCGGCGCCGCCGACGAGGCGGCGTGCCTTGCGCTCGCGCGCGCGCTCGAGGCCGGTGCGACGCATCCGCTTGCGCGCGCATTCGACGGGCCGGGACCGCGCGCGTCGCTGAGCGCGCTCGAAAACCATCCCGGACGCGGCGTCGCCGCGCGCGGCGAGGCCGGGCGCGTGCGCATCGGCACCGCCGCCTTTTGCGCGGAGCTCGCCGGTGCGCCGCCCCCCGCGGCGGCACCGCCGGATCCGGCGGCGACCCCGGTGTGGCTCGCCGACGAGCGCGGCTGGCTCGCGGTGTTCTGGCTGGAGGATGCACTGCGCCCGGATGCGGCCGACACGGTGCGCGCGCTCGCGCGGTCGGGGCTGCGGCTGCACCTCGTGAGCGGCGACCGCGCGGAGGCGGTCGGCGCGCTCGCGTCGCGGCTTGCGATCGCGCGCTTCGTCGGCGGCGCGACGCCCCAGAGCAAAAGACCGCGTACGTCGAGCGGCTGCAGCGCGAAGGCCGCGTCGTCGCGATGGTCGGCGACGGGCTGAACGACGCGCCGGTGCTCGCGCGCGCGCACGCCGCGATCGCGATCGGCTCGGGCGCCGACGCCGCGCAGGCGCGCGCCGATTTCGTGCTGCTTGCCGAGCGCGCCGAAGCGCGCCTTGCGGCCGCGGCCGAGTGTTTCGCGGTCGCGCGGCGCGCGATGCGCATCGTGCGGCAGAACTTCGCCTGGGCGAGCGCCTACAATCTCGTTGCGTTGCCGCTCGCCGCGGGCGGCTTCGTCGGACCGTGGGAGGCGGCGCTCGGCATGGCGGCGAGCTCCTTCATCGTGGTGCTGAACGCCGCGCGTGCCGCCGGCGGCGCGGCGACCGGAGACGGGCCATGGAAAGCCTCATCGTCCTCGTTCCTCTGTCAGTTGCGCTCGTACTGCTGACGGGCTGGATCTTCTGGCGCGCGCTCGCGGGCGGCCAGTTCGACGACCTCGAGCGCCCGGGCACCGACGTGCTCTCGGACGATCGCTGATGCGCGCGATGCGCCTGCACGCGGCCGGGCGGCCGCTCGCGCTGGACGAGGTCGCGCCGCCCGAGCCCGGAGCGGGCGAGGTGCTCGTGCGCGTGCGCGCCTGCGGCGTCTGTCGCACCGACCTGCACATCGCCGACGGCGAGCTCGCGCCGCCGCGGCTGCCGCTCGTGCTCGGGCACGAGATCGTCGGCGAGGTCGTCGCCTGCGGCGTCGGCGCGGCGCGCTTTCGCGCCGGCGACCGCGTCGGCATTCCCTGGCTCGGGGCAAGCTGCGGCGGCTGCGACTACTGCCGCATCGGGCGCGAAAACCTCTGCGAGCGCGCGCGCTTCACCGGGTTTCACATCGACGGCGGCTACGCCGAGTACGCGCTCGCCGACGAACGCTTCTGTTTTGCGATCCCGGAACGCTACAGCGACGTCGCGGCAGCGCCGCTTCTTTGCGCCGGCCTGATCGGCCAGCGCGCCTACGCGTTCGCCGGCGACGCGGCGGCGCTCGGTCTCTACGGGTTCGGCGCCGCCGCGCACCTGGTTGCGCAGGTCGCGCGCGCCGACGGGCGGCGCGTCTACGCGTTCACGCGCCCGGGCGATTCGGACGCGCAGGCGTTCGCGCGCGCCTGCGGCGCGCACTGGGCGGGCGGCTCGGACGAACCGCCGCCCGAGCCGCTCGATGCGGCGATTCTCTTCGCGCCGGTCGGCGCGCTCGTACCGCAGGCGCTGCGCGCGGTGAAAAAGGGCGGCAGCGTCGTCTGCGCCGGCATCCACATGAGCGACATTCCGGCGTTTCCGTACGCGATCCTCTGGGGCGAGCGCTGCGTGCGTTCGGTCGCGAACCTCACGCGCGCCGACGGCGAAGCGTTCATGCGCGTCGCCGCGCGCGTGCCGCTCAAGGTCGAAACGACGGTTTTATCGCTCCATCAGGCGAACGAGGCGCTCGCGCGGCTGCGTTCGGGGCAGCTCTCGGGCGCGGCGGTGCTCGTTCCCTGACGCAGCACCTTTGACGCAGGTCAAACGCCGCGGCGCAGTGGCGCCTAGCATGCGCCGCGGGGAGACAGCGCAATGAACGCTCGCGAAGAAACGTACAACTACACCGTCGTGCGCCAGTTCGCGATCGCGACCGTCGTCTGGGGCGTGGTCGGGATGGCGGTCGGCGTGCTGATCGCCGCGCAGCTGCTCTGGCCCGAGCTCAACTTCGGCGTGCCGTGGCTGTCCTACGGAAGGCTGCGGCCGCTGCACACGAACGCCGTCATCTTCGCCTTCGGCGGCTCGGCGCTCTTTGCGACGAGCTACTACGTCGTGCAGCGCACCTGCCATGCGCGGCTGTTTTCGGATGCGCTCGCGGCGTTCACCTTCTGGGGCTGGCAGGCGGTGATCGTCGCCGCGGCGGTGACGCTGCCGCTCGGCTACACGCAGGGCAAGGAATACGCCGAGCTCGAGTGGCCGATCGACCTGCTGATCGCGCTCGTGTGGGTCGCCTACGCGATCGTGTTCTTCGGCACCATCTTCAAGCGCAAGGTGCCGCACATCTACGTCGCCAACTGGTTCTTCGGCGCGTTCATCCTCACGGTCGCGATCCTGCACATCGTCAACAGCGCCGCGATCCCGGCGACGCTCTGGAAGTCGTACTCGGTGTACGCCGGCGCGCAGGACGCGATGGTGCAGTGGTGGTACGGGCACAACGCGGTCGGCTTTTTCCTCACCGCCGGCTTCCTCGGCATGATGTACTACTTCGTGCCGAAGCAGGCGGGGCGGCCGGTCTACAGCTACCGGCTGTCGGTGGTGCACTTCTGGGCGCTCATCTTCACCTACATGTGGGCGGGGCCGCACCACCTGCACTACACCGCGCTGCCCGACTGGGCGCAGTCGCTCGGCATGATCTTCTCGCTCATGCTCCTTGCGCCCTCCTGGGGCGGGATGATCAACGGCATCATGACGCTGTCGGGCGCCTGGCACAAGCTGCGCACCGATCCGATCCTGAAGTTCCTCATCGTGTCGCTCTCGTTCTACGGCATGTCCACGTTCGAGGGGCCGATGATGTCGATCAAGACGGTGAACGCGCTCTCGCACTACACCGACTGGACGATCGGCCACGTGCACTCGGGCGCGCTCGGCTGGGTCGGGCTCGTCTCGATGGGCTCGCTCTACTTCCTGATTCCGCGCCTCTACGGCCGCACCGAGATGGCGAGCGTGCGCGCGATCAACCTGCACTTCTGGGTCGCCACCATCGGCATCGTGCTCTACATCGCCGCGATGTGGATCGCCGGCGTGATGCAGGGGCTGATGTGGCGCGCGGTCGGCGCCGACGGCACGCTCACCTACAGCTTCGTCGAGAGCGTGAAGGCGACGTATCCGTTCTACGCCATCCGCCTCGTCGGCGGGCTGCTCTACCTCGCCGGAATCCTCATCATGGCCTGGAACGTCTGGAAGACGGTCGCCGGCGCGCGGCCGGTCGAGGCGCGCATTCCGGCCCCTGCGTACGCCTGACGCCATGAAGCTCACGCACGACCTGATCGAACGCAACCTTCCGCTGATGATCGTGCTCATCGTCGCCGTGGTGGCGGTCGGCGGGCTGGTCGAGATCGTTCCGCTGTCGTTTTCGCGGCCGGTCACCGAGCCGGTCGCGGGTCTGAAGCCCTACAGCCCGCTCGCGCTCGTCGGCCGCGACATCTACATCCGCGAGGGTTGCTACAACTGCCACTCGCAGATGGTGCGGCCGTTCCGCGCCGAGGTCGAGCGCTACGGCCACTATTCGGTCGCCGGCGAGTTCGTCTACGACCACCCGTTCCAGTGGGGCTCGAAGCGCACCGGACCCGATCTGGCGCGCGTCGGCGGCCGTTATTCCGACGATTGGCACCGCATCCACCTGCGCGACCCGCGCGCGCTCGTGCCGGAATCGAACATGCCGGCGTACCCGTGGCTCGAGTTCGCGAGCGCCGACCACGGCGACATCGAAGCGAAGATGCGCGCGCTGCGCGCGATCGGCGTGCCTTACACCGACGCCGACATCGCCGGGGCGCGCGCGCAGCTGAAGGACAAGACCGAGATGGACGCGCTGATCGCCTACCTGCAGGGGCTCGGCACGGTGCTGAAGAGCAAGGCGAACTGACGCGAGGACCGCGACCATGGACATCGATACGCTTCGCTCGCTCGTCACGGTGGCCGCGTTCGCCGCCTTCGTCGGCGTGCTCGCCTGGGCGTACGCGCCGGCGCGCCGCGACCGTTTCGAGCGCGCCGCGCGCCTTCCGTTCGAGGGAGAGGAGCCGTGAGCGAATTCACTTCCGGGTTCTGGGACGTCTACATCGCGCTCGCGACGATCGTCTCGATCGTCGCCTGCGGCGTGTTCCTCAAGCACCAGAGCGTGCACCGCGTGCCGATGGTGGGCGGCGAGCCGCAGACCTCGGGGCACGTCTGGGACGAGGACCTGCGCGAATACCACAACCCGCTGCCGCGCTGGTGGGCATGGCTCTTCTACCTCACGCTCGCCTTCAGCCTGGTGTACGTGGCGCTCTATCCGGCGCTCGGCAGCTATCCGGGGCTGCTCGGCTGGACGCAGGCGAAGCAGCTGGAGGAGGAAAACGCGCGCGCGCAGGCGCTCTATGGGCCGATCTACGAAAAGTTCGCCGCGCAGGACGTCGCGGCGCTCGCAAAAGACCCGCAGGCGCTCGCGATCGGCCAGAAGCTCTTCCTCAACCACTGCGCCCAGTGTCACGCCTCCGACGGCGCGGGAAGCCGGGGCTTTCCGAACCTGACCGACCGCGATTGGCTCTGGGGCGGCACGCCCGAGGCGATCCGGACCTCGATCGCCGAGGGCCGCACCGGCGTGATGCCGCCGTTCGGGCCCGCGCTAGGCGACGACGGCGTGAAAGACGTCGCGCATTACGTGCTCTCGCTCTCGGGCGCGGCGCACGACTCGATCCGCGCCGCGCGCGGAAAGGAAAAATACGCGCAATTGTGCGTCGCCTGCCACGGGCCGGAGGGCAAGGGCAACATCCAGCTCGGCGCGCCCGACCTCACCGACCGGGTGTGGCTGCACGGCGCGGGCGAGGCGGCGATCGCGGAAACGATCGCCAAGGGGCGCACGAACCAGATGCCGGCGCACAAGGAGCTGCTCGCGCCGGCGAAGATCCACCTGCTCACCGCCTACGTGATGTCGCTCTCGGCGCAGGCGCGGTAGCCCGGCCGCGATGCGATGCGCGATCTACTCGACCAGGTCCTTGTAGGCGTGCCAGCTCGCGTGACCGAGCCAGGGCAGGATCACGACGAGCGCGGCGAACCAGGTGGCGAAGCCGATCGCGGTGAGCACCACGATGATCGCCGCCCAGAGCGCAAGCGGCCCCGGGTTCGCGCGCACCGCCGCGAAGCTCGCGAGCACCGCGCTCGGCACGTCGGCGCGCCGGTCGAGCAGCATCGGCACCGAGACGACGCTCGCGCAGTAGACGAGCGCCGCGAGCAGCGCGCCGAGGCCGAGCCAGGCGACGGCGAGCGGCAGGTTCGCACCGCGCAGGACGTCGGCGACGAGCGTCTCGACCGAGGCGACGTCGCCGGTGAGCAGCAGCGCGAACAGGATCGCCGACAGCCGCTCCCAGGAGATCAGCACGAACGCGAGCAGAAAGCCGTACAGGCCGATCGAATCGGCGTTCGCGCGCCAGGCGCGAAGCGAGTTGCCGAGGTCCGGCCGCTCGCCGGCCGCGAGCTGGCGGCTGAGATCGTAGACGCCGATCAGCAGGAACGGCGCGACGAGGAAAAAGCCGGAGTAAAGCGCGGTGACGAGGTGCGGCCGGCCCCACACGAACCAGGTGATCCAGCCGCCCGCGAACGCGAGCACCAGCCCGTAGAACAGACTCGCCGCCGCCGCGCGCCGCAGGTCCTGCCAGCCGCGCGCGAGCCAGGCGAACGGGCGCGAAAGTTCGACGCGGCGTACCGCACCGAGCGCGGGCCCGCCGGTTTCCTGCCTGAGCGCTTCGACCATGTCGGTTCCTCCTCGCGAAGTCCGCGGGTATCTTACGCCGGGCGGGCGCAGGCGCAATACCCCCGCGCGCGGCGATGAAGGCGGACGTTCAGCCGCGGCCGCAGGCGACGGCGGCGCGCGAAGTCGAGGTCGCGCTCTACGAGGTCAAGCGCAAGATCTATCCGCGCGCGGTGACCGGCTGGTTCGCCGGCTGGCGCTGGGCGCTCGTGTGGGCGACGCAGCTCGTCTTCTACGGCGGGCCGTGGCTCACCTGGAACGAGCGCCAGGCGGTGCTGTTCGATATCGCCGAACGCAAGTTCTACCTCTTCGGCCTGGTGTTCTGGCCGCAGGACATCGTCTACCTCACGCTGCTCCTCATCGTCTCGGCGCTCTCGCTTTTTCTCTTCACCGCGATCGCCGGACGGCTGTGGTGCGGCTACGCCTGCCCGCAGACGGTCTACACCGAGATCTTTCTCTGGATCGAACGCAGAATCGAGGGCGACCGCAACGCGCGCATGCGCCTCGATCGCGCCCCTTGGACCGCGCGCAAGGTGCTCGTCAAGGCCGCAAAGCACGGCGCCTGGATCGCGGTCGCGCTCTGGACCGGTTTCACCTTCGTCGGCTACTTTTCGCCGATCCGCGAGCTAGGGCAGGCGGTGCTCGCGCTCTCCACCGGGCCGTGGGAGACGTTCTGGATCCTGTTCTACGCGTTCGCGACCTACGGCAACGCCGGGTTCATGCGCGAGCAGGTGTGCATCTACATGTGCCCGTACGCGCGCTTTCAGAGCGCGATGTTCGACCGCGACACGCTCATCATCACCTACGACCGCGCGCGCGGCGAGCCGCGCGGGCCGCGCGCGCGTCACACCGACCGCAAGGCGGCCGGCCTCGGCGACTGCGTCGATTGCGGCGTGTGCGTGCAGGTGTGCCCGACCGGCATCGACATCCGCGACGGGCTCCAGTACCAGTGCATCGGCTGCGCGGCGTGCGTCGACGGCTGCAACCAGGTGATGGACCGCATGGGCTATCCGCGCGGGCTGATCCGCTACTCGACCCAGAACGCGATGGACCTCGGGCTCACGCGCGCGCAGATGTTCGCGCGCGTGCTGCGCCCCCGCGTCCTCGTCTACAGCGCTCTCCTTGCGGCGATCGTCGTCGCGGCGGCGCTCGGCATCGCGCTGCGCGTGCCGCTCAAGGTCGACGTGATCCGCGACCGCGCGGCGCTCGCGCGCGAGACCGAGGACGGGCGCATCGAGAACGTCTATCGCCTGCAGATCATGAACACCGCCGAGCGCGCGCGCGCGTTCGAGATCGCGGTCGCCGGCCAGCCCACGCTCGAGCTCGCCTCGCCGGCGCGCGTGGAGCTCGGGCCGACCGAAGTGCGCGCGGTCGCGGTGCGGGTGCGCGCCGACGGCGGCCTGCTCGGCGCGGGCACGCACCGGATCGAATTTCACGTACGCGCGACCGACGACGCGTCGGTCGCGGTGCTCGAAAAGAGCGTCTTTCTCGTGAGGTGAGCGATGACCCCGTGGTACCGTGAACCCTGGCCTTGGGCGCTCATGGCGGCGCCGGCGGCGGCGGTGCTCGGCGGCGCGGTGACGATCTGGCTCGCGTTCGCGACCGCCGACGGGCTGGTGGCCGACGACTACTACCGCAGGGGCCTCGCGATCAACCGCGTGCTCGCGCGCGAGGAGGCGGCGCGCCGCCTCGGCGTCCGCGCCGAGGTCGAACGCGCCGGCGGCCGGCTGCGCGTGCGCCTTGCGGGCGATGCGCCGGAGGCGCTGTTCGCGCACCTTGCGCACGCGACGCGCGCCGGCTACGACGCGCGGCTGCGGCTTGCGCGCACGGCCGAGGGCGTGTACGAAGCGCCGCTTGCGGACCTCGCGCCGGGGCGATGGCGGCTCGTGCTCGAGGATCCGCAGGGGCGCTGGCGCATCGCAATCGAGGAGGGGCTGTGAGGCGAGCGATCCTGATCCTGTGGCCCTCGTTCGTCGTCGGCGGCGCGGGCGAGATCCTCTTCTTCACCGTGTTCGATCCGCAGGAGCTGTACCTCTTCGGCGAGCCGACCGATCTGCCGCGCATCGCGGTCTACACCATCGGGTTCTTCCTGTGCTGGGCGTTCGCAGCGGCGTCAAGCGCGTTCACCTGCTTTCTCGCCCGCAGCGCCGCCGAGGTCAACCGGTGAAGCGCGCGGCGCGCCGGCTCGTCGGCGCGGCGCTCGCCGCGCTGCTGCCGGCGGCGTTCGGTCAGGACGCCGAGCGCGGGCGGCTCCTCTACGAGACGCATTGCCTGTCCTGCCACTACGAGCGCATCCATCGGCGCGCGCCCGAGCGCTCGCTCGTCAGATCGCTCGCGGCGCTGCGCGTCGAGGTGGCGCGCCGCGCCGCGCTCGTGCCGCGGCGCTTCTCGGTCGAGGAACTGGACGATCTCGCCGAGTACCTGAACCGCTCGCATTACCGGTTCGACAACTAGCGTGCGGCTGCGCTTTCTCGGCGCCGCGGGCGAGGTCACCGGCGCCTGCTTTCTCCTCGAGCTTCGCGGCGCGCGCGGCGAGACGGTGTCGGCGCTCCTCGACTGCGGCATGTTCCAGGGCGGCCGGCTGGCCGGCGAGCGCAACCGCCGCTTCGCGTTCGATCCGCGCGCGATCGCGTTCGTGCTGCTGTCGCACGCGCACATCGACCATTCCGGGCTGATCCCGCGTCTTGCCGCGCGCGGCTTCGCGGGCCCTGTCTACTGCACGCCGGCGACCGAGGAGCTGCTCGGCGTGATGCTGCCCGACGCCGGGCACCTGCAGGAGCGCGAGGCCGAGCGCGAGGGCGAAGAACCGCTCTACACCGCCGAGCAGGCGCGCGACTGCCTGCGCCTTGCGCGCGCGGTGCCCTACCGGCGCCCGTTTCGCCCGCATCCGCTCGTCGAATGCACGTTCCGCGACGCCGGCCACATCCTCGGCTCGGCGATCGTCGAGCTGCGCGCTGCGGGCCGCACGCTCGTCTATTCGGGCGACCTCGGCCAGCCCGGCCGCCCGATCGTCGACGACCCGGAAACGGTGGCCGGCGCCGAGGCGCTCCTCGTCGAATCCACCTACGGCAACCGCAACCACAAGAGCCTCGCGCAGTCGCTCGAAGAGCTCGCCGACGCGATCACCGACACGATCGCCGTGCGGCGCGGCAACGTCGTCATCCCGGCGTTCGCCGTCGGGCGCACGCAGGAGCTGCTCACCTATCTCGCCGAGCTGCGCGCGCAAAAGCGCGTGCCGCCGGCCGAGATCTACGTCGATTCGCCGATGGCGACCGAGGCGACGCGCATCACCCTGCGCCATGCCCGCCTGCCGATTCTCGAGAGCGTGCGCTTTACCGAATCGGCCGAGGAGTCGCGGCGCCTTGCCGAGCTGCGCTCGGGCGCGATCATCCTTTCGGCGAGCGGCATGTGCGAGGGCGGGCGCATTCGCCACCACTTGCGCGCGGCGCTGCCGCGACCGGAATGCGCGATCGTGTTCGTCGGCTTTCAGGCCGCGGGCACGCTCGGCCGGCGCATCGTCGAGGGCGAACCGACGGTGCGCATCCAGGGCGAAGAGGTGCCGGTGCGCGCGCGCGTCTACACGATCGGCGGGCTTTCGGCGCACGCCGGGCGCGACGCGCTGCTCGACTGGATGGCGGCGTTCGGGCGCGCGCCGCGCCAGACCTTCGTGGTGCACGGCGAGCCGCTCGCTGCGCACGCGCTGCGCGCGGCGATCGAGCAGCGCCTCGGCTGGCCGGCGCGCGTGCCGGCGAACGGCGAGGCGGTCGAGCTCTGCAGCGGCGCGCCGGCGCGGGCACAGCCGGGTTTGAGATAGGTCAACCCCGCCGCGCCCGGCCCGCCCTAAGCTCCTGCCTTGGCCACGACGGGAGGAACGGACATGTACAAGACACTGCTGGTACCGGTGGACGGACGCCCGCGCAGCCTGAGAAGCCTCGCGGTCGCGAGCGCGCTCGCCGAGCGCTGGGACGCGCACCTCGTGGGGCTGTTCGTGCAGCCGAACGTGCAAATCCCGAGCTACGTGCGCGCCGAAGGCAGCGCCGTGATGATCGACGAGTTGCAGCGCAAGATGCTCGAAGACCTCACGACGCAGGCGAAGGCGCGCTTCGACGAGGGCATCCGCGCCTCGGGCGCGGCGCGCACCGAGTGGCGCGTCGACCGCGGCGAGGCGGCCGTGGTGGTCGCGCGCCATGCGCGCTATGCCGACCTCGTGATCGTCAACCAGACCGACCCGGACGACGACATGGGCAGCGGCTTCGCCGACGCGATCCTGCTCTCGGTCGGCCGGCCGGTGCTCATCGTGCCCTACGTCGGCGACGCGGCGGTGAAGGGCGAGCACGTGCTCCTTTGCTGGGACGGCGGGCGCGAGGCGGCGCGCGCGGCGACCGACGCGCTGCCGATCCTGCGCGCGGCGAGAAAGGTGACGGTGCTCACCGTGAACACCAGCGCCGGCCCGAGCGAGGTGCCGGGCGCCGACATCGCGCTCTACCTCGCGCGCCACGGGGTCAAGGCCGAGGCGGCGCGCACGCCCTCCGGCGGCATCGATCCGGGCAACGTGATCCTTTCGCGCGCGTTCGACTACGGCGTGGACCTCATCGTGATGGGCGCCTACGGCCATTCGCGCGTGCGCGAGGTGCTGCTCGGCGGCGCAACGCGCGCGGTCCTGCGGCAGATGACGGTGCCGGTGCTGATGTCGCACTGAGCGGGCGGCCGCGGCCGCCCGGCGTCCTGCGCGCGCGGCGCGAGCGCGTTCACTCGCCGCGCAGCGCTTCCAGCGGATCGGCGCGGGCGGCACGCCGCGCCGGTGCGACCGCCGCCGCAAGTCCGATCGCGACCGCGCTGGCCTCGGCGGCGATCGTCCAACCCCAGGAGAATTCGGCCGGCAGCGCCGGCAGCGCCAGCGCTGCCGCGCCGACGATCCCCCAGCCGAGCGCAAGGCCGGCCAGCCCGCCGGCGGCGGCGAGCGCCGCGCCTTCGACGAGAAAGAGCGCGAGCACCGTGCGCCGCGCCGCCCCGAGCGCGCGCAGCAGCCCGATCTCGGCGGTGCGCTCGGCCACCCCGATCGTGAGGATGGTGAGGATGCCGACCCCGCCGACGAGGAGCGACACCGCGCCGATCGCCGCGACCGCGAACGTGATCGCGTCGAGCACCGTGCCGAACACCTCCAGCATCCTCTGCTGCGGCGTGATCGTGAAGTCCTCGGCGCCGTGGCGCGCCACGAGGATCCGGCGCAAGCCCGCCTCGACCGCCGCGACCGGCGCGCGCGGGTCGTAGGCGACGTGGATCTCCATGAGGCTTTCGCGGTTGAACATCTCGAGCGCGCGCGCGACCGGCACGAACACGGTGTCGTCCAGATCGAAGCCGAGCACCTGCCCCTTCGCTTCCATCACGCCGACGACGCGGTAGCGCTCGCCGCCGACGCGGATGCGCTGCCCGAGCGGATTGCCTTCGCCGAAAAGCTCGCGCGCGGCGCGCGCGCCGAGCACCGCGAGCGCGCGCGCCGCGCGCGGATCGTCCGGCGGCAGGAACTCGCCGGCGGCCACCCGCATGTGGAGTGCGCGCGCAAAATCGGGGCCGACGCCGTAGATCGTGACGCGCCGGCTGCGGCCGCCGTGCTCGATTTCGCCGTTGCCCTGCACCATCGGGTCGGCGGCGAGCACGTAGGGCGCGCGCGCGAGCGCGAGCGCGTCCTCGATCGTGAGCGGCCGGACGGTGTTCACCGCGCCGAGCGCGGCGCCGTGCGTGCGCACACGGCCGGGCGCGACGCTGATCAGGTTCGTGCCGAACTGCGTGAATTCGGCGATCACGAAGCGGTGCAGCCCCTCGCCGATCGCGGTGAGCAGCACCACCGCCGCGATGCCGACCGCGATGCCGAGCGCGGTGAGGAACGAGCGCAGCCGCTGCGCCGCGAGCGCGGCACTGGCGAAGCGCAGGGCGTCGGCGGCGCGCATCTAGCGTCGCGCGAGCGCCTGCACCGGGTCGAGGCGCGCGGCGCGCCGCGCCGGCGCGGCGGCGAAGACGAGCGCGGTCGCGAGCGCGGTCACCGGCGCGGCGACGAGCGCCCAGGCCGGGGCGCCGAACGGAATCGCGGGAAAAAATTCCGCGGCGAGCCATACGCCGAACCGCCCGATCGCGAGGCCGACGGCGCCGCCGGCCGCCGCCATCAGCGCCGCCTCGACGAGAAACGCGGCGCGGATCTGGGCGGCGCTTGCGCCGAGCGCCTTGAGCAACCCGATCTCGGCGCGCCGCTGCGCGACGCCGACGAGCATCACGTTCATCACCAGGATGCCGGCGACCGCCAGACTCACCGCGGCGATCGCGCCGACCGCGATCGTGAGCGCGGTGAGGATTCGGTCGAAGGTGGCGAGCACCGCGTCCTGCGTGATCACGGTGACGTCGCGCTTGCCCTCGTGCCGCTCGCGCAGGATTTCCTCCAGGTCGGCTTTCGCCTGCGGCACCAGGTCGCGGCTCTTCGCTTCCGCGAGGATGCGAAAGAGCGCCTCGGTGTTGAACAGCTGCTGCGCCGCCGCGACCGGCACGATCACCGCCTCGTCGGTGTTGAAACCGAGCGAGGTGCCCTGCGGCGCGAGCACGCCGATCACGCGAAAGCGCCGGTCGCCGACCCGCAGCCATTCGCCGAGCGCCGCGCGCCCGCCGAACAGTTCCGCGGCGACGGTGGCGCCGACGACGCACACCGCGCTCGCGGCGCGCGGATCGCCCGCCGGCAGAAAGCGGCCGCGCGCGAGCGTCATGCGGCGGATGTCCTGCAGCTCGGCGGTCGAGCCGAGCACCGGCGCCTCGCGCCTGAGCGCCCCGACGTGCACGTCGCCGCTGCCGACCAGGAGCGGCGCGACGCGCCGCAGCGCGCGGCTTGCGCGCACCGCGAGCGCGTCCTCGAGCGTCAGGTCGCGCGGCGTGCGCCCGAGCAGCACGCCGGGCATCGCGCCGGCGGTTTCGCTGCGGCCCGGGAGCACGATGACGAGGTTCGTGCCGAGCGCGCCGAACTGGGCGACGACGTAGCGGCGTGCGCCTTCGCCGATCGCGGTGACCGCGACCACCGCGGCGACGCCGATCGCCATCGCAAGGAGCGTGAACGCGGTGCGCGCGCGCGCGCCCGCAGCCGCGCCCCAGGCGAATCGCAGCGTGTCGGCCGCGCGCATCAGCCGCTCGTATCGGCGACGATCGCCCCGTCCAGCATGCGCAGCCGGCGGTGGGCGCGCGCGCCGATCTCGGGATCGTGGGTGACGACGACGAGCACGGCGCCCGCCTCGTGCGCGCGCTCGAGCGCCGCCATCACCTCGCGGCCGGTCTGGCGGTCGAGGTTGCCGGTCGGCTCGTCGGCGAGGATCACCGCCGGACCTAGCGCGAGCGCGCGCGCGATCGCGACGCGCTGGCACTGGCCGCCCGAGAGCTCGCTCGGACGGTGGTGCGCGCGGTCCGCGAGGCCGTAGTCGGCGAGCAGCCGCGCGACGCGCCGGCGCCGGTCGGCCGGCGCGATGCCGGCGAGCATCATCGGCAGCTCGACGTTCTCGGCGGCGCTCAGGCGCGGTACGAGGTGAAAGAACTGGAACACGAAGCCGAGCTTTTCGCGCCGCAGGCGCGCGCGCTCGTCGTCGCCGAGCGCGGTGACGTCGCGCCCGTCGAGCAAGTAGCGTCCCGCGTCCGGCCGGTCGAGAAGGCCGAGGATGTTGAGCAGCGTGCTCTTTCCCGAGCCCGAGGGGCCCATGATCGAGAGGTATTCGCCTGCGCGCACCGTCAGATCGACGCCGCGCAGGGCGCGCACCGTCTCGCCGCCGGCGCGATAGACGCGCTCGATCCCCGAGAGCGCGATCACGGCGCGCGCGCGTTCTCCTCGGCGATCGCGCGCGCGCCGGGCGCGACGCCGGCGCGCTCGAGCGAGGTGACGATACGCTCGCCGGCCGAGAGTCCGGCGCGCACCTCGGTGTACTCCCAGTTGGCGAGCCCGGTCTCGACGCGCCGCTCTTCCAGCCGGCCGCTCGCGCCGAGCACGAGCACGCGGTTGCCCGGCATCAGCGCCGGTGTCGGCACGCGCAGCGCCCGCGCGCGCGCTTCGACCACGATCTCGATGTCGGCGCTGTAGCCGACGAGCAGGTGGCGCGCTTCGCCGGGGGCGACGAACTCGACCTCGACTTCGACGGTGCGCGCCTGCTTCTCGATCGCGGTCACGTAGGGCGCGATGCGCCGCAGCCGTCCGGCGAAGTGCCTGCCGCGGAAGGCGTCGAGCGTGATGCGCGCCGGCATGCCGACCGCCAGGCGCGCGGCGTCCACCTCGTCGATCGGCGCCGACACGTACAGGCACGAGTCGTCGATCAGGTCCACCGCGGGCAGCGTCGCGATGCCGGGCGGCGAGGGCGTGAGGAACTCGCCCACCTCGCCGTTCACCTCGGCGACGATGCCGTCGAAGGGCGCGCGCAGCACCGTGCGCGCGGTGTCGGCGAGCGCGGCGCGCACGCGCGCCTCGGCCTCGCTCGCCTGCGCGCGCGCGCTGTCGCAGGCGGCGGCGCGCGCGCGCGCTTCGCTCTCGGCGCGATCGAGCCGCTCCTCGGAGACGAAGCCCTGCGCGCGCAGTCGCCGCGCGCGTTCGGCCTCGCGCGCGGCGTTGTCCGCGAGCGGGCAGACTTCGGCGATGCGGCTTTGCGCGGCGGCGAGCGACTCGCGCGCGACGCGCTCGCGCGCGACCAGGTCCTCGTTCCAGAGCCGCAGCAGCAGCTGGCCGCGCCGCACGCGCTGGCCTTCGCGCACCGCGAGGACCTCGATGCGCCCGCCGACGGGGGTGGCGAGCTTCGCGCGCCGGCAGGCCGACACCGAGCCGGCGCGCGTGTTGGCGACGGTCGCCTCGACCGGGCCTTCGTCGACCGCGGCGACCGCGACGCGCACCGGCGGCTGCTGCGCAAACCGCCAAAGAAGCAGCCCGCCTGCGGCGAGCGCGAGAAGCAGCGCGAGCCAGCCGAGCAGCCGGGGGCGCATCGGCGCGCCCGCGCGCTAGGCCGAAAGCGGCGGCACGTGCTCGTGCAGGAACCAGCGCCGCGTGACGATCTCGCGCGTGAACCAATGCGTGCGCAAAAGCAGCGCGGCGAGCGCGCGCTTCGCCGGCCCGGCGAGCACAGGCCCCGCGGCCGGCACCCGGCGCCGCGGTCCGTAGCGCGCCTCGATCGCGCGCGCGTACGGCGCGAGCTTCGCGGCCGAGTAATCGCCGCCGCAGTCCCGCAGCACCCGCGCGGCAAGGAGCGCCGACTCCACCGCCGTGCGGATCCCTTCGCCGCTTTCCGGGTAGGCGAGGCCTGCGGCATCGCCCACGAGCAGCGCGCCGTCGGCAACGAGCGGTCGCGTCGCGTCGGGGTAAAGCAGGTAGGCGTGGCCCTTGCGCTTCGATTGGGCGAGCCGCTCGGGGAGCATCCCCTCCTTTCGCATGCGCTCGACGAAGCGGTCGAAGTGCTCGGAGACCTTGTCCGCGCCCACCCGGCCGATGCCGACGTTCAGCCAGTCGCCCTTGCGGAAGATCCAGGCGTAGCCGGCGAGATCCGGCGCGAAATAGAGCTGCGGCGTGTCGCCGCGCACCGGCGAAGCCGCGGCTTCCTCAGGCGTCATCTCGACCTCGAACTCCTGAGCACCGACCGCGGGCTCCGCGCGGCCGACGCTCGCGCCGAGGTGCCGCGCGACCGGGCAGAAGCGGCCGCCTGCGCCCACCAGAAGCGGCGCGACCGAGCTCGCCGTTCACCACCCAGTCGGCGCCGCGCCGTTCGATGCGCTCGACCGCGACGCCGGTAAACAGCTCTGCGCCCGAGCGGCGCAGAAGGTAGTCGTCGAACTCGAAGCGGCGAATGCCGTAACTCACCGGCGCCGCGCCGTGGTCGTTCTCGACCGGCCGATCGCCGAAGCGCGCGATGCGAAAGCGCCGGATCGGCTGCAGCACCCGCGCGCGCGCGTAGTCCGCGAGGTCGAGCGAAAGGCTTTTCCACCACCGCCGGCGTGATCCAGCCGGCGCAGGTCTTGTCGCGGAAAGCTTCGCTTGTCGAGCACCGCGACGGAAAGGCCCGCGCCGACCAGCGCGCGCGCGACGGTCGAGCCCGCCGGCCCGCCGCCCACGACGATCGCGTCGCGCCGCTGCACGCGGCTAGTCGTACAGATGCCGGCGCGAGGCCGGCAGGTCGTTGTTGGTGCCGCGCGCGAACACCACCTGGAAAAGCTGCAGCGACCCGGTCGTGAACGCCGCGATCGAGCCGGCGAGATAGAGGTCCCAGGCGCGCACGAACGCCTCGCCGCGGCTCGCGCGCACTTCGTCCGCCGCGGCCTGAAAGCGCGCGCGCCAGTGCCGCAGCGTCTCGGCGTAGTGCAGCCGCAGGTTCTCCACGTCGAGCACGCTGAAGTCGTAGGGCTCGAAGATCGCCATCATCTGCGAAAGCGCCGGCGGCTGCGCCCCGGGAAGATGCGCCGCTCGATCCAGGCGTTCATCAGCCCCGGGCGGTTGCGGCCGATCGTGTGGATGAGACCGAAGCCGTTCGGCGCGAGCGTGCGGTCGATCACCGCGCCGAGCGCCGGGTAGTTCTCCGGACCGACATGCTCCAGCATGCCGACCGAGACGAACGCGTCGCAGGCGCCGCGGATGTTGCGGTAGTCGTCCTCGACGTACTCGACGCGGTCGGCCAGGCCGAGGGCGCGCGCGCGCTCGGTGGCGTACTTCACCTGCTCGTGCGAGATGTTCCAGGCGCGCACCCGCACGCCGTACTCGCGCGCCATGAAGAGCGCGAACCCGCCCCAGCCGCAGCCGGCCTCGAACACCTGCTGGCCGGGCCGCAGGCGCAGCTTGCGGCAGACGTGGTGCATCTTCGCGCGCTGCGCCTGCTCGAGCGTCATGCCGGGTTCGGGAAAGTAGGCGCAGGTGTACTGCATCGCCTCGCGGTCGAGCCACAGCGCGTAGAAGTCGTTGCCGAGGTCGTAGTGCTGATGGATGTTCTCGCGCGCAGCCTCGATCGATCGCGCCCGGGGGGCGACGTCGCGCCAGAACCGAAGAAGCGGCGAGCCGCGCGCGCGCCGGCCCGCCTCGAGCGCCCGGTAGGCGCGCTCGAGGAACGCGACCAGGTCGCCTTCGACCTCGATGCGCCCCTCGCTGTAGAGGTCGCCGAAGTGCAGCTCCGGGTTGCGCGCAAGACGCCAGAGCGCCGCGCGGTCGCGCACGTGCACCCGCAGGCCGCCGGGCTCGCCCGCGCGCGTGCCGTCCCAGAGCACCGCCTCGAAGCCCGCACCGGGCAGCGCCTTCATGACCGCCCGCAGCAGCCAGCGTTCGGCGGCGCTGGTGCCGCCGGCGCTCGAGGGCAAGGTTCGTTGCAAGCCGTCGCTCATGGGGTCGTTCCTTTGGCTCGCCGGGGCGATTTTCGCACGGATGCCCGGCGCGCGCCGATTTGACCGGCGTCAAATCCGCGCCGGCGGGCGCGCGCGATGATCGGTTTATGCTCTCGTTCGAGGACTGCATCGCGTTGTGCGGGCTCACCGAGGAGGAGGTGCACGCGATCGCCGAGCACGAGCACATTCCGGAGATCGCCGCGGCCGAATACGCGAACTACCTCATCACTCAGCCCGACGGCGAGATGTACATCAAGGCGATCATCCGCGACGACATCGCCCAGGCGGCCGCGCGCGGCGACCGCGACCGGGAAATCGCGCTCAAACTCGTGTTGCGCAACTTCGTTCGCCAGCACCCGCGTTGCGACGAGCGCCGCCGCGCCGAGCTGCACGTGCCCGAGCGTCGCGCCCTCGACCCCTAGGGCGCTGCGGTGTCCGTGCGCTTCGAGTCGCGCGCCGACGCCGCCCGGCGGCTTGCGGCGGCGCTCGAGCACTACCGCGGCCGGCGGCCGCTCGTGCTCGCGGTGCCGCGCGGCGCGGTCGAGATGGGCGCGATCCTCGCCGAGCGGCTGCAAGGCGATCTCGACGTGGTGCTCGTGCGAAAGCTCGGGGCGCCGGGCGATCCGGAATTCGCCGTCGGTGCGGTGGACGAGACCGGCTGGACGTACGTCGCCGAGCACGCGGCGCAGGCGGGGGCGGAGCCTGCGTACCTCGAACGCGAGATCGAGCGCCAGCTCGCGGAACTGCGCCGCCGACGCGCGCGCTACACGCCGGGCCGCGCACCGCTCGATCCGGCCGGGCGCATCGCGATCGTCGTGGATGACGGCATCGCGACCGGCGCGAGCATGATCGCGGCGCTGCACGCGGTGCGCGAGAAGAACCCCGAGCGGCTCGTGTGCGCGGTGCCGGTCGCCGCCGCCGAGACGCTCGCGCGCGTGCGCCGCTACGCCGACGAGATAGTCTGCCTCGAGGTGCCGATCGGTTTTCACGCGGTGAGCCAGTTCTACCGCGACTTTCCCCAGGTCGGGGACGACGAGGTCGTGCGCCTGCTCGAAGAGGCGCGGCACAAGGCCTCTTGAGCCCCGTCAAGCGGGCGGGGCGTGCGCTGTGTTTTCATACGCGGCGATGAGCGACGTCCCCGCCCCCCTCTCTGCCGAGGCGCTGTGCCGGCGCTGCGATCCGGCGCGGCTCGGCTTTCGCACGACCGAAGAACTCGCCGACCTCGCCGACCTGCCCGGCCAGGCGCGCGCCGAAGGCGCGATCCGCTTCGCGGTCGGTATGCGCCACGAGGGCTACAACCTCTACGTGATGGGCCCGGAAGGCTACGGCCGGCGCAGCATGGTGCGGCGCGTGCTCGAGGAGGCGGCGCGCGCGGCGCCGGTGCCGCCCGACTGGTGCTACGTGTTCAACTTCCGTACGCCGCACCGGCCGCGGGCGCTGCGGCTTCCGGCCGGCCGCGCGGAGAAGTTCCGCCAGCACATGGAGCGGCTGGTCGAGGATCTGCGCGCCGGGATTCCAGCCGCGTTCGAGACCGACGAGTACCGCGCGCGCGCAAAAGAGATCGAGTCCGAGTTCGAGCACCGGCAGGAGGAAGCGCTCGAAGCGGTCGGTCGGCGCGCGCGCGAGCAGGGCATCGCGCTGCTTCGCACGCCGGCCGGGTTCGGATTCGCGCCGCTGAAGGGCGACGCGGTGATGCGACCGGACGAGCTCCAGGACCTGTCGCAGGCCGAGCAGGAGCGCATCCAGCAACGGATCGCCGAACTGCAGGAAGCGCTCGAGGCGGTGATCCACGAGGTGCCGAAGTGGCGCCGCGAGGCGCAGCGGAAGCTGCGCGAGCTGAACCGCCAGGGTGACCGCCGCAGCGGTGAACAGCCTGATCGAGGAGCTGGAGGCCGAGTACCGCGATCTCCCGGCGGTCGCCGCCTATCTCGCCGAGGTGCGCGAGGACGTGCTCGACAACGCGGCGTATCTTCCAGCAGCCGAAGGAGGCCGAGCGCGTCGGTCCGTTCGGCCTCGCGTTCGCCGAGGCGGCCGAGCAGCCGCTCAGGCGCTACCTCGTCAACGTGCTCGTCGAGCACGGCGCGAACCACGGCGCGCCGATCGTCTACGAAGAGAACCCGACCTACGACAACCTGCTCGGGCGCATCGAGCACATCGCGCAGATGGGGACGCTCGTCACCGACTTCACGCTCATCAAGGCGGGAGCGCTGCATCGCGCGAACGGCGGCTACCTCGTGCTCGACGCGCTGAAGGTGCTCACGCAGCCCTTCGCCTGGGAGGCGCTCAAGCGCACGCTGCGCGCGCGCGAGATCCGCACCGAATCGCTCGGTCAGGCGCTCTCGCTCGTGTCGACCGTCTCGCTCGCGCCCGAGCCGATCCCGCTCGACGTCAAGGTGGTGCTGGTCGGACCGCGCACCCTTTACTACCTGCTGCACGCGTACGATCCGGAGTTCGCGGAACTGTTCAAGATCGGCGCCGACTTCGAGGAGGATCTGCCGCGCGGCGACGAGGAGGAGGCGCGCTATGCGCGGCTCGTGGCGACGCTTGCGCGCCGCGGCAATCTGCGGCCGCTCGATGCCGGCGCGGTCGCGCGCGTGATCGAGCAGGCGGCGCGCGGCGCGGGCGAGGCGGCGAAGCTTTCGGCGAACCTCGAGGCGCTCGCCGACCTTCTGCGCGAGTCCGACTACTGGGCGGCCGCGGCCGGGCGCGCGCTCGTCGAGGCGGCCGACGTCGAGCGCGCGATCGCGGCGCAGCGCGAGCGCGCCGGGCGGCTGCGCGACCGCGTGCGCGAAGCGATTCTGAAGGGCACGCTCCTCATCGACACCGCGGGCGCGCGCATCGGGCAGGTGAACGGCCTTGCGGTGACCGAACTGGGCGGCTACGCGTTCGGCATTCCCCACCGCATCACCGCGCGCGTGCGCCTGGGCGGCGGCCGGGTGGTGGACATCGAGCGCGAGTCGCAGCTGGGCGGCCCGATCCACTCGAAGGGCGTGCTCATCCTCTCGGGGTTTCTTTCGGCGCGCTACGCGGCGCGCCACCCGCTCGCGCTCTCGGCTTCGCTCGTCTTCGAGCAGAGCTACGGCGGCGTGGAAGGCGACAGCGCCTCGGCCGCGGAGCTGTGCGCGCTCCTTTCCGGCGCTCGCCGAGGTGCCGATCTCGCAGGCGATCGCGATCACCGGCTCGGTCAACCAGCACGGCGACATCCAGGCGGTGGGCGGGGTGAACGAAAAAATCGAGGGGTTCTTCGACGTGTGCGCCGCGCGCGGCTTGGTGCCCGGGCAAGGCGTGATCATTCCGGCGGCGAACGTGCAGAACCTGATGCTGCGCGCCGACGTCGTCGAAGCGGTCGCCGCGGGGCGCTTTGCGATCTGGCCGGTGAAGACGGTCGACGAGGCGGCTACGCTGCTCACCGGCATGCCCGCCGGCGAGCGCGACGCGCTCGGCGAATTCCCCGCCGGCACCCTCAACCGCCGCGTCGAGGAAAAGCTCGTCGAGTTCGCGGCGCTCGCGGCGAAAGCCGCCGAGCGCGCCGCCGCGCGAAAGCCGCGGCGCGGGCAGGAGTCCTGAGCGTCCGGTGGACGAACTGCGCGAGCTCGTCGCGCCGGACGGCGCGCGGCTCGTCTGGGCGCGCTGCAGGCCGGCTGCGGCGCAGGGCACGCTCGTCCTGCTCCACGGCCTTGCGAGCAACATGAGCCGCTGGGCGGAATTCGCCCGCGAGACCTGGCTTCGCTCGCGCTGGACGATCCTGCGGCCTGACCAGGCGCGGCGAGGGGCGCTCCGTCTGGCGCGGGCGCGCGGGCTTCGCCGAGTGGTGCGCCGATCTTGCCGCGCACGCTCGATGCCGAAGGCGCCGCGCGGGCGGTGCTCGCCGGCCACTGCCTCGGCGCGAACCTCGCGCTCTTCGTCGAATTCGCCGCGCGCGAGCCGGCGCGGGTCGCAGGGCTCGTCCTCGTCGAGCCGATGCCGCGCGAGGCGCTCGCGGGAAAGTACGCACTGCTCGCGCGCGCGGCGCCCCTTCTTCGCGCCGCGGCCTCGCTCGCTCGCGCGGCGAACGCGCTCGGGCTCTACCGCCGCAGGCTCGCCGCGCTCGGCCTGGCGAAGCGCTCGGCCCCGCGACGGCGCGCGGCGCTCGCTGCGGGCCCCGCGGCGAGGCGCCTGCTTCGCCGCTACGCCTCGCCGCTTGCCGACCTCGAGACGACGCCCACCGCCGCCTACCCTCCAGGCGCTCGCCGCGACCGTGGCCGAAGGCCCGCCGCCCTCGGCGATCCGCGCGCCGATCCTCGCGCTGCCTCGAACAGCCGGCGCGCTTTTTACCGAGCACCGGCGCGCGCGCGCGCGCACCTAGTCCGGGCGCCCGATTGCGCGGTCGTGGAAATCGCCGCGCGGCACTGGATCCCCACCGAGCGCCCGGCCGGAATGCGCGCCGCGATCGAGGACTGGATCGGACGGCGGTTTCCCTGCGGGCTTTGAGCAGGGCGGCTATCGAGTTAATGAAAAACGTCGCTCGCATGCTCGTAGGTCTCCGAAGGCCTCGGCTCGTCGTTGTCGCGGCGGCGCTCGTCGCGGCGTCGTGGGTGGGGGAGGTACCCGCGCAGCAGCCGTCCGGACCGGCCTCGACGCTCGCCGGGCCGGTGACCCGCATCCCCGACGGCGATTCGATCGAGGTCGCCGGCCAGCCGATCCGGCTGAAAGGCATCACGTGCGAGGAGCGCGGAACGCCGCTCGGCGAGCGCGCGGTCGCGGAGACTGCGCGCGATCGCGCGCCGGCAGACGGTTTACTGCGTGCTTTCGGGCGAGCGAAGCTACGCACGGGCGCTTGCCTGGTGCGCGCTCGCAAACGGCCTCGACCTCGGCGAGTACCTCGTTCGGCGCGGCGTCTGCGGCCGCTGTCCGCGCTACGACCCCGAAGGCAGATACCTCGCCGCCGACCGCGAGGCGGGGCCGTACGCCGGTCACGTTCCACGCTACTGCCGGCGGTTTTGAGCGCGCGGCTCGCGCGAAGGGACTCGTCAATCTTGATGTCCAGCGCGCGGAAGGTGAGCATCGCGGATCATGCGTACGACCCTGGACGTCGACGATGCGGTCCTGAAGGATCTGAAGCGCCGCCAGCGTCGCGAGGGCAAGCCGCTCGGTCGGCTGGTGTCTGGACTGCTCGCGGTCGCGCTCGCCCAAGAGAAGCGTGGCGGGAAGACGAGCGCCCCGCAGCCGTTCGGCTGGCAGTGCGCGCGCGACGCAGGCGCGCATGGACCTCGCCGACGAGGCGGCGCTGCGCGAGGCGCTTGACGCTCGGGGATGAGTTTCGCGGTCGACGCGAACGTTCTGCTTGCCGACGCGCCCAGAGGGGGTGTGGACTGCTTGAGGCCAGGCCGAGGGGTCGGTATTCCTCGTTAACCGGCGGCGACCGCCGGTTCGCTGTCGTGCGCGCACAAGCCGGACCTGGAAATGACGCCGGGCGCCGCAGCGGCAACGGCGGCAAGGCCACCGAGGGATCGGAGTCCCGGCCTGCGCCGGCACTTCGGGCATTCGGGCGACTTCTCGATTCGCGGCCGGAAGTCGAGCCGCACCTGTCCGTCGGCGCCGGGAGAGACTTCACCATCGGCGCCACCGAGGCCCGGGCCACGCGCAGTCGGAGCTTGCATAACGCTTGCTTGCGCCACATCATGCGCGACGCGAAGTCCGCTCGGCTTCCTTTGGGATGAGACTCGAGGACCTCACCGCTGGCGCAAGCGTCCGGGGCATTCTTCCCGATGCCGCGGTGAGCGTGGTCAGCGTGCAATGGCACGGCTCGGACGCCTTGACGCTTGTTTATCGCGACCCCGCCGGAAGGGTCGCCGAGGAGATCCTCTACCGTCACGACGAGCCGCGGCTCGAAATCGTCGAACAGGGCCGCCCTTGGAGCTTCGACGGTGACGGCGCGACCTTCCGTCTGGTCGCCGAAGCGCACCGCATCCGGCTCGCGCACCTGTTCGATCCCGTGCTGGCGGTGCACACCTCGCTCGTCGAGCCGCTGCCTCACCAGATCACGGCTGTGTACGAGGCGATGCTCCCGCGTCAGCCTCTGCGGTTTTTGCTTGCCGACGACCCGGGCGCAGGAAAGACCATCATGGCGGGGCTGCTCATCAAAGAGCTGATCGCAAGGGGCGATCTGCGCCGCTGCCTGATCGTTTGCCCCGGCAACCTCGTCGAGCAGTGGCAGGACGAGCTTGCGCGCCGCTTCCATCTGCCCTTCGAGATCCTCACCAACGACAAGCTCGAAGCCGCGCGCACCGGAAACTGGTTTCTCGAAAACGATCTCGCGATCGCCCGGCTCGACAAGCTGCGCGCGCGACGCCGATTTGCAGGCAGAAGCTCGCCGCGCGCGACAACCGCTGCGACCTCGTCGTCTGCGACGAGGCGCACAAGCTCTCGGCCACCTTTTTCGGCGGCGAGGTGAAATACACCAAGCGTTACCGGCTCGGTCAGCTCCGTCGTCCGGCCTCACTCGCCATTTCCTTCTGATGACGGCGACACCCCACAACGGCAAGGAGGAAGACTTCCAACTTTTTCTTGGCGCTACTCGACGCCGACCGGTTCGAGGGCCGCTTTCGAGACGGCGTGCACCAGGTGGATACGAGCGACCTCATGCGCCGCATGGTCAAGGAAAGCCTCGTCAAGTTCGACGGCACGCCGCTGTTTCCGGAGCGCATCGCCTACACGGTGCCTTACAAGCTTTCTTCCGCCGAGGCGCGCCTCTACAAGGAAGTCACCGAGTACGTGCGCGAGGAGTTCAACCGCGCCGAGGCGCTCGCAAGCGAAAAGCGCGCCGGCACGGTCGGTTTTGCGCTCACGATCCTGCAACGGCGTCTCGCTTCGTCGCCCGAGGCGATCTACCAGTCGCTGCGCCGCCGACGCGAGCGGCTGGAACGGCGGCTGCGCGAGCTGGAGCTGCTGCAGCGGGGCGGAGCGGCGCCGCTCCCCGTGCCGGCAGGCCCGGTGCTCGATGCCGACGACGTGGAAGACCTGGAGGAGGCGCCCGAAAACGAGGTTCAGGCGGCCGAGGAGGACGTCCTCGATCAAGCGACCGCTGCGAGCACGATCGCTGAAGCTGAAGCTCGAGATCGGAACACTTGCAGCGGCTCGAGGCGCTCGCCGCCGACGTGCGCCGCAGCGGCGAGGACACCAAGTGGCGAGAACTCTCGCAGCTTCTTTCGGAGATCTTTACGCCGGGAGCGCTCGCGGCCCGCGAGTCCGAACCGCCCGCCTACGCCGCCGCCGCCCTCGCCAGGCCCGAGCCTTCGCCGCGCCAGAAGCTCGTGATTTTTACCGAGCACCGCGACACGCTCGCCTACCTCGAGCGGAGAATCGGCGCCCTGTTCGGCCGGCCCGGCGCGCTCTGCATCCTCCACGGCGGCATGGGTCGGGAAGAGCGGCGCAAGGCGCAGGAGCGCTTTCTGCACGACCCCGAGGTTCGGGTGCTGCTTGCCACCGACGCTGCCGGCGAAGGCATCAACCTGCAGCGCGCGCACCTGATGGTGAACTACGACCTGCCGTGGAACCCGAACCGCCTCGAGCAGCGTTTCGGGCGCATTCACCGCATCGGCCAAACCGAGGTCTGTCACCTCTGGAACCTCGTCGCCGAGGAAACGCGCGAGGGCGACGTCTACCGCCGGCTACTCGAGAAACTCGAAGAGGCACGCCAAGCGCTGGGTGGTCGGGTGTTCGACGTGCTCGGCAAGCTCCAGTTCGAAGGCAAGCCGCTACGCGAGCTGATGATCGAGGCGATCCGCTACGGAGACCGTCCGGAGGTGCGCGCGCGCCTTGCGCGAGCGGTCGAGCACGCGGTGGACCGCGAACGTATCCGGAACCTGCTCGAAGAACGCGCGCTCGCGCACGATGCGATGGACGCAAGCCGTGTGGCGCGCGTGCGCGAAGAGATGGAGCGCGCCGAGGCCCGCCGCCTTCAACCGCACTACATCGAGTCCTTCTTTCTTGAGGCCTTCCGGCGCCTTGGGGGCGTCGCGCGCGAGCGCGAGCCGCGCCGCTACGAGCTCCTGCACGTGCCTGCCCCGATACGCCACCGCGACCGCCAGATCGGCACGGGCGAGCCGGTGCTTGCGCGCTACGAGCGCATCGCGTTCGAGAAGCCGCTGATCGCGCCGGCGGGGGCGCCGCTTGCTGCCTTCGTGTGCCCCGGGCATCCGCTGCTCGACGCCGTGCTCGACCTTACGCTTGAGCGTCACCGCGACCTGCTCAAGCGCGGCACTGTCCTCGTGGATGAGCGCGACCCCGGCACCGCCCCGCGCGTGCTCTTCTTTCTCGAGCATGCGATCCAGGATGCAAACACGCCTGCCTTCGGGCGAACGGCGGATCATCTCCCGCCGCCTGCTCTACGTCGAGATGGACGCCGAAGGACGCGCGCGCCACCTGCACTATGCGCCCTACCTCGATTACCGTCCGCTCGCGGCGGACGAGCCCGACGCGGAGAGGCTTCTCGCCCAGCCGGAAATGGCATGGATTACGCGCGAACTCGAAGCACGGGCACTCGGCCACGCCATCGCCAGCGTTGTCCCCGAACACCTGAAGGAAGTGCGCGAGCGGCGCCTCGGCTGGATCGAGAAGACGCGCGCCGCAGTCAAGGACCGCCTGACGAAGGAAATCGCCTACTGGGATCATCGCGCCGAGCAACTGAAGCTCCAGGAGCAGGCGGGCAAGGCCGGCGCGCGGCTCAATTCACAGGAGGCGCGCCGCCGCGCCGACGAGTTGCAAGGGCGCCTCGAGCGACGGCTGGCCGAACTCGATCGCGAAGCGCAGATCTCGGCGCTGCCGCCCGTCGTTCTCGGCGGTGTCGCCGTGGTGCCGATAGGGTTGATCGCTCGACTGACCGGCCGCTCAGCGCGCACGATGGCAACGAGCGCCGACACGCAGGCCGCCGCCGCGCGCGCCCGCGCGATCGTGATGGAGGTCGAGCGATCGCTCGGCTACGAGCCGGTGGATCGCGAACACGAAAAGCTCGGCTACGACATCGAAAGCCGCGTGCCCGGCACCGGTAAGCTGCGCTTCATCGAGGTGAAAGGCCGCGTCGCCGGAGCGGACACCGTGACCGTGACGAAGAACGAGATCCTGACCTCGCTCAACAAGCCCGACGACTTCATTCTGGCGCTCGTCGAGTTCGAAGACGGCGGGCACCGCGTGCGCTACCTGCGCCGGCCGTTCCGCCGCGAGCCGGACTTCGGCGTGACCAGCGTCAACTACGATTTCGCCGAGCTGCTGGCTCGGGCCGGCCCACCCGAGTGACCGCGCGTACGGACGGTCAGGCTTGACCAAGTGGCAGTGGCGCCTTACAGTAAGGCAGTAAGGATGCAATGCCTCGGAATGGGGATTTCATGACCGCAGTCGCGAAGGTCACCACCAAGGGGCAGACGACGATTCCGCAGGAAGTTCGGGCTGCCCTGCAGGTCGCGCCCGGGGACCTGCTCGCCTGGGAGATCGGACCCGACGGCACGGTGACCGTGCGCCGCGTCCAGCCTTTGGATCTCGAGTACCTGCGCGCGGTCGAGGGTACGTTGTCGGAATGGAACACTGCCGCCGACGAAGAGGCTTACCGTGACCTTTGAGCGGTTCGCGGTCGTCCGCGTGCCGTTTCCGTTTACCGACCGCGCCGCTGCCAAGAAACGGCCAGCGCTGGTGCTCTCGGACGCACGCCGATTCAACCGGCCGGCAGGCCATTCGGTCCTGGCGATGATCACCTCGGCGAGCAACCCCCCGTGGCCGCTCGACTGCCCGATCGCCGACCTCGCGTCAGCCGGCCTGCCGGCACCGTCCAAGGTGCGGTTCAAGCTGTTCACGCTCGACCACCGCCTGATCCTCGGCGAACTCGGCCGGCTGGCCGATGCGGACCGCAAGGCAGTCCAAGCCGCATTGCTTCGGCTGCTGGGCGAGGCGAAGTGAGAGAGCGCGACGCAAACATGTCCGACGCGGACGATCCGGCGCGCGCAGCGATGGATGAGATTCATGTCCAGCAAGGCGCCGACAGGGCGGCGAGGGGTGGATTTTCGATCTGCTTACCTGCAAGACTGCGCTCGTTCAGCATGGACGAGACGCTGTCGCATATCGAGCGGCTCGCAGATCTCCGCGCTTCACCCAGGTCAAATCCGCATCTCCGTCACACGCACGATCACTGCATGCCAAGAACGGACTGCTGACTTCGCTGAACAGGGCGGATGGCTACAGTACTGCGTTTGTCGATTTCAAGGGCGAGTCGTACCGCGTGCATTACGTGCGGCAGCCCTTCCGCCGCGAGCCGGACTTCGGCGTGACGAGCGTCGATTACGATCTGGCCGGTCTCGTCGCTAACGCCACGGTGCCTGAATAAAGCAATCGACATGGACGAAGCCGAGCTGCGTCGACTGATCGCGCAACACGAGGCCGATCGGGTCGAGTTCACCACCTCGACGACCGACACGGAGAAGTTCTCGGAAGCGGTCTGCGCGTTTGCGAACGACCTGCCGAATCACGGCAAGCCGGGCTACCTGATCATCGGCGTGGACCGGCATGGCAAGTTCGCCGGGCTGAAGATCGAGGACGAGACCCTGCGCAATCTGGGCGGGTTGCGTGACGACGGCAACATCCAGCCATTGCCGTCGCTGACGGTCGAGAAGCTGGTCACAGCGGAGGGCGAGGTCGCCATTGTGACCGTCCAGCCCTCGGCGCTGCCGCCGGTGCGCTACCGCGGCCGCGTCTGCGTCCGTATCGGGCCGCGGCGCGGGTATGCGACCGAGCAGGAGGAACGGCAGCTGATCGAGCGCCGCGTCTCGCATGCCAAGACGTTCGACGCCCAGCCCTGTCTCGGCAGCACGCTCGACGACCTCTCGCAGCGGCTGTTTCTCATCGATTACCGACAGCAAGCGCTTGCCCCTGAAGTCATCGCCGAGAACGCCCGCCCGCTCGCGCACCAGCTCGCCTCGCTGCGCTTCTTCGACCTCAGGAACAACTGTCCCACCAACGCCGGCATCCTGCTGTTCGGTCTGGACGTCCGGCGCTGGCTGCCGGGCGCCTACATTCAGTTCTTGCGCCTGGGCGGCGATGCACTGACCGATCCCGTCCTCAACGAACGGGAAATCGATGGCGATCTGCTGACCGTGCTGCGGGAGCTCGACATCCTGATTGACGCTCAGCTCATCCAATACCCCGTCGTCGAGAGCGCCCTGCGGGAGCGAATCGTCGAGGCCTATCCGCGCGTTGCCGTGCGCGAACTGGTGATGAACGCGGTCATGCACCGCGACTACGCAGCGAGCTCTCCCATCCGCATCACCTGGCTGGAGAACCGCATCGAGATCCAAAGCCCGGGCGGGCTGTATGGCGAGGCGTCGCCGCAGAACTTTCCGGCGCAAACCAGTTACCGCAACCCCGTCGTGGCGGAAGCCATGAAGGCGCTCGGTTACGTCAACCGCTACGGCACCGGCGTGCGTCGCGCGCAACAGGCGCTGGATCGCAACGGTAGTCCCGCCGGCCGAGTTTACTTTCGATGCCGGTTACTTTCTGGCGGTGATCCGCAGACGCACATGAGAACGCTCGCCTTCTTCAACAACAAGGGCGGTGTCGGCAAGACGACGCTGGTGTATCACCTGGCGTGGATGCTGGCCGAGCGCGGCGCGACGGTACTGGCGGCCGATCTGGATCCGCAGGCGAATCTCACCAGCATGTTCCTCGACGAGACCGAGCTGGAACAGTTCTGGCCGGACGGCGATCATCCGCGCACGATTTTCGGCGCGCTGCGCCCGATCATCCGCGGGCTGGGCGACGTGCAGACGCCGGATGTGCAGCGCATCGGGCCGCGCCTGCACCTCGTCGTCGGCGACCTCGCGCTCTCCACCTTCGAGGACAAGTTGTCCGACGCGTGGCCGCGGTGCCACAACCGCGACGAGTCCGCTTTCCGCGTCATGACCGCCTTTCACCGCGCCATGCGCCAGTCCGCGCAGCAGGTGCGCGCGGACTGGATCCTGGTTGACGTGGGACCGAATCTCGGGGCGATCAACCGCGCCGCGCTGATCGCCAGCGACTTCGTCGTCATTCCGCTCGGCCCGGACCTGTTTTCGCTGCAGGGCCTGCGCAACCTCGGCCCGTCGCTGCGCGTCGTGGCGGGCGAGCTGGGCGGAGCTGCGGACGAAGAACCCGGACCCGCAGCTCGATCTGCCGAAGGGCAGCATCCATCCGGTGGGCTATGTCGTCATGCAGCACGGCATGCGCGAGAACCGGCCGCCCAAGGCATACCAGCGCTGGATCGATCGCTTTCCGGCCGCCTATCGCGAAGCCGTGCTCGACGAGCCTGCCGGCCCGGCAATCGACGCTTCGAACGATCCTCACTGCCTTGCGATGCTCAAGCACTATCGCAGCCTGATGCCGATGGCGATGCAGGCGCGCAAACCGGTCTTTGCGCTCAAGCCCGCGGACGGAGCGATCGGCGCGCACGGCGATGCGGTACGCCGCGCCTTCGAAGACTTCCGCACGTCTCGCCCAGCGGATCGCCGAGCGCTGCGAGGCCATCTCGGCGGCGGTGCCGCTATGAAAGTCCGCAAGAAACTGATCGAAGTCGCGCTGCCGCTGGCGGCGATCAACGAGGCGAGCGCCCGCGAGAAGATGCATCCGCCACGGCCACCCCTCGACGCTGCACCTGTGGTGGGCCAGGCGGCCGCTGGCGGCCGCGCGGGCGGTGATCTTCGCGCAGATGGTGGACGACCCCTCGAGCGTGCCGGAGGAGTTCCCCACCCCCGAGGCGCAGCAGAAGGAGCGCGAACGGCTGTTCCGCCTGATCGAGGAGCTCGTGCAATGGGAGAACACCACGAACGAGGCGGTGCTCGAGCGCGCGCGCGAGGAGATCCGCAAAAGCTGGCGGCGCGCCTGCCGTGACCATCGCGACCACCCGCGCGCGGCAGAGCTCTTCGACCCCGAGCGGCTGCCCGCCTTTCACGACCCCTTTGCAGGCGGCGGCTCGCTGCCGCTCGAGGCGCAGCGGCTGGGGCTCGAAGCCTACGCGAGCGACCTCAATCCGGTGGCGGTGCTGATCTGCAAGGCGATGATCGAGATCCCGCCGCGCTTTGCCGGCCGCGCCGCCGGTGAACCCGGCAGCGCGGCGAGAGAAGCGCGCTCGTGGCGCGCGAGCTGGAAGTGGCGCGCAGGGGCTTGCGGAGGACGTGCGCTACTACGGGGCATGGATGCGCGACGAGGCCAAGCGGCGCATCGGCAAGCTGTATCCGCCGGTGGAGAGTCACGGCCGAGATGGCGCGCGGGCGGCCGGATCTGAAGCCGTATGTGGGCAAGAAGCTCACCGTGATCGCCTGGATCTGGGCGCGCACGGTGCGCAGCCCCAACCCGGCCTTTGCGGACGTCGAGGTGCCGCTCGCCTCGACCTTCATGCTGTCGACGAAGGCCGGCAAGGAGGCGTACGTGCGAGCCGGTGATCGAGGGGCGCAGCTACCGGTTCACGGTGAAGGTCGGTAAACCGAAGGATCCGGAGGCGGCGAAGCAGGGCACGCAAGCTCGCGAACGCGGCGCGAACTTCGAGTGCCTGATGTCCGGCGCGCCGATCACCGACGACTACATCAACGCGCAGAAGGCAAGGCCGGGCGGATGGGCGCGCGGCTGATGGCGATCGTCGCCGAGGGCGAGCGCGGCCGCGTGTACCTGCCGCCGACGCCGGAGCACGAAGCCGCGGCGCGCAAGGCGAAGCCGACGTGGAAGCCGGACATGCCGCTGTGCCCGACAATCGCGCGCTGAGTTCGCCGCCAGCATACGGTTTGACGACGTTCGGCGACCTGTTCACCCCGCGCCAGCTCGTGGCGCTGACCACCTTCTCCGATCTCGTCGGCGAGGCGATCGAGCGCGTGCGCCGCGACGCCATCGCCGCCGGGCTGCCCGACGACGACGTGCCGCTGCGCGACGGCGGCACCGGCGCACGGGCGTATGCCGAGGCGGTGGGGGTGTATTTGGCGTTTGCCGTTAGCAAGCATGAGCCGACTTGGGTCAACGATCTGCATCGTGGGATGACCGATCGCGAAGCGATCCGCGAGACTTTCGCGCGACAAGCGATGCCGATGACGTGGGACTTCGCAGAGGCAAACACCTTTAGCGAACAGCGGTGCTGGCGGTGTTCGATCGGCCTCGCCAGAGGGTTGCATGGCAATCGATGCGCATCTCAGCGGCGGCGCGGGCACGGAGGTGCAGGCCGACGCGTCATCGCAGAGCGATGGCACGATGCAAAGGTTGTCTCCACCGACCCACCGTATTACGACAACATCGGCTACGCCGACCTGTCGGACTTCTTCTACGTCTGGCTGCGCCGCTCGCTGAGGGGCGTATATCCGGACCTGTTTGCGACGCTCGCGGTGCCCAAGGCCGAGGAGCTGGTCGCCACGCCCTACCGCCACGGCGGCAAGGAGAAGGCCGAAGCGTTCTTCCTCGACGGCATGACGCGGGCGCTCGCGCGCATCGCCGAGCAGGCGCACCCGGCGTTTCCGGTCACGATCTATTACGCCTTCAAGCAGCAAGACAGCGAAGGAGGACAGAGAGGCGAGCGAGGCGGCGACGCAGGCCGCATCCTCCCATCTGCTAACCGCTACCTCCACCGGCTGGGAGACCTTCCTCGACGCGGTGATCCGCGCGGGCTTTGCCATCAGCGGCACCTGGCCGATGCGCACCGAGCACGGAGTCGCGATGATTGGCAAGGGCACCAACGCCCTCGCCTCCAGCATCGTCCTCGTCTGCCGCCAGCCGCCCCGCCGACGCCCCGACCGCCACGCCGGCGCGAGTTCGTCTCGGCGCTGAAGCGCGAGCTGCCGGCGGCGCTGGCGGAGCTGCAGCGCGCGAACATCGCCCCGGTGGACCTCGCGCAGGCCGCGATCGGCCCCGGCATGGCGATCTACACGCGCTACGCGAAGGTACTCGATGCCGAGGGCAAGCCGGTCACAGTGCGCGAGGCGCTCGCGCTCATCAACCAGGTGCTGGACGAGACGCTGGCCGAGCAGGAAGGCGACTTCGACGCCGACACGCGCTGGGCGCTCGCCTGGTTCGAGCAGCACGGTTTCGCCGAGGGCGAGTACGGTGTGGCGGAGACGCTGTCGAAGGCAAAGAACACGAGCGTGGAAGGCATGCGGCAGGCGGGCATCGTCGAATCGCGCCGCGGCCGCGTGCGGCTGCTCAAGCCCGAGGAGCTGCCTGCCGACTGGGATCCGCAGCAGGACGCGCGCTTCACGCACTGGGAGGCGGTGCACCAGCTGGTGCGGCGGCTGCAGACGGGCGGCGAGGCGGCGGCGGCGGAACTGGCGGCAAAACTCGGCAGCCGGGCCGACACCGCGCGCGAACTCGCCTACCGCCTGTACACGGTCTGCGAGCGCAAGAAGCGCGCCGCGGAGGCGCTGTCGTACAACGCGCTGGTGCAGAGCTGGCCGGAGATCGCACGGCTCGCGCAGGAGCGGCCGGCGCCCGCCGTCACCGGCGAGCTGTTTTCGTGAGGGCGGGGGATTCGCCCGCAGCGCACACGATCGGCGACAATCGGCGCATGCGCGAGAGAGGCACGAGGATGAAACCGGACTGGCTCGCCGAGGCAGCGATCTGCCTGCGGGATGCGGTGCCCGCAGGCTCGCAGGTCATCGTGTTCGGATCCGCCGCGCGCGGCGAGGCGGCCGCCGACAGCGACCTCGATCTGCTGATCGTCGAGCCGGAGGTGGCCGACCGTGCCGCCGAAACGGTTCGTCTGGCGCTGCTGCTCGGGCGCCGTCTGTTGCCGGCCGACGTGGTGGTGATCAGCCGCAGCGCATTCGAGCGCGAGCGGCAGATCCCGAACACGCTCGCCTGGCGGGCCGCGCGCGAGGGGAGGACGCTTGAACTCTCCGGCTGACCTGGCGCGCGCCTTGGTGAGCAAGGCGGCCGACGATCTGTACGTCGCGCGGCGGCTCGCGGCGGACCCGGAGGCGCCCGGATGGATCCTGGGCTTTCACGCGCAGCAGGCAGCGGAAAAATCTCTGAAGGCGGTGCTGGCGCTGCACCGCATCGAATACCCGCGCACGCACAACCTCGCGATGCTGCTGGAGCTCGTGCGGCGGGCGGAGTCGCGCCGCCGCCGGACGGTGACGAACTTGCCCGCCTGATTCCGTTCGGCGTCGCCGCGCGCTACGAGCTTGCACTGGACACCGCCCCGATCGCCCTTGACCGCCGATGGACGGTCGAGGCCGGCGAGCGCACCCTGCGTTGGGCGCAGGAGGCGGTGGACCGGAGCGCAGGTGCGCCGCCCAGCAACCGGTAAGACCATGGCCATCACCAACCACGAACGCGTCGGCAAGGCGATGGAGCTGCTGCGGGCGGGGCTTGCGCCCTTCGCCGGCGGGAGATTGCCTGGCTGGCGCGCGCGGGCGGTGGACCCGCCGAGCCCGAAAGCGTTACGCTGTTTTGACGAGGCATCACGATGAACCGGCGAATTCCGATCGAGCCTTCGGCGCTCGCCGAGGTCTGCCGTCGGCATGGCATTCGCAAGCTGTCGCTCTTCGGTTCGACGCTGAAGGGGAGCGCCCGGCCCGACAGCGACGTGGACCTGCTGGTGGAGTTCGAGCCCGGTGCGCGCAAGACCTTTCTGGACATGGCGCAGATCGAAATCGAGCTGTCCGAGCTCCTCGGGGGTCGCCGGGTGGACCTGCGCACCGCGGAGGATCTCAGCCGTCATTTCCGGGACGAGGTCTTACGGACCGCGGAGCCGCAGTATGTCGCCGGATGATCGCTGGCGCATTCTTCACATGATCGAGGCAGCCGAGCAGGCGCTTGCGTTCGTCTCCGGCCGCGAGCGCGCCGCGCTCGATTCGGATGCGATGTTGCGGCTGGCCTTGACGCGGGCGGTGGAGATTGTCGGCGAAGCCGCCAGCCAAGTCAGGCGTGGAGGGTCGATCAGAGCTTGCGGACATCCCCTGGGCCCGGATCGTCGGAATGCGGAACCGCCTGGTCCATGCGTACTTCGACGTCAATCGCGACATCCTCTGGGACGCGGTGCAACTCGCGCTTCCGCCGCTCGTCAGCCGCTTGAAGGCTGCGATCGGCGAATAACGCATGGCGATCACCAACCACGAACGCGTCGGCAAGGCGATGGAGCTGCTGCGGGCGGGGCTTGCGCCCTTCGTCGAGCGCGAGATACAGGCGGCGGCGAAGGCGGGCACGGTCCGCCTGGAGGCGGTGCAACGGTTCGCCGAGGATCCGCTCCTCGGAAGGAAACCGATCGCGCAGTGGGACGTCGCGGCGCTTCTCAAGCTCATGTCGGAGACGTGGAACGAGGTGTTCGGAAAAACGCTCGGCCGGGCGGAGCGCTCGCTCATTCAGGAGCTTCGCGACTGGCGCAACAAGTGGGCGCACCAGGAACCGTTCGCGAGCCGCGACGCCGAGCGCGCGATGGATTCGATGGTGCGACTGCTCGGCGCGGTGTCGGCGAAGGAGGCCGACGCGGTGGACCGCATGATGCTGGAGTTGCGGCGGCTGACGATCGAGGAGCAGGTGCGCGGCGAGAAGCGCAAGGCCGGCGGCTCGCTCGTCGAGGCAGCGGCCGCAGGCTCGCTCAAACCGTGGCGCGAGGTCGTGACCCCGCACGCCGACGTGGCGAGCGGGCGCTACCAGCAGGCCGAATTCGCCGCCGACCTCTGGCAGGTGCACCTCGGCGAAGGCAGCGACGAGTACCGGCACCCGGTCGAGTTCTTCCGGCGCACCTACCTCACCGAGAGCCTGAAGCGCCTGCTCGTGAACGCCGTCGAGCGGCTCTCGGGCAAGGGCGGCGATCCGGTGGTGCAGCTCCAGACCAACTTCGGCGGCGGCAAGACGCACTCGATGCTGGCGCTCTATCACCTGTTCGGCGGCGCCGCGCCCGGCGATCTCGCGGGCGTGGATACGGTGATGGCGGCCGCCGGCGTGGCGAGGCTTCCCGCCGCGCGGCGCGTGGTGCTGGTCGGCAACAAGATCTCGCCCGGCAACCCGGTCACGAAGCCCGACGGCACGGTCGTGCGCACGCTCTGGGGAGAGCTTGCCTGGCAGCTCGGCGGAAAAGAGGCGTATGCCCGCATCGCGAAGGACGACGAGCGCGCGACCAGCCCCGGCGATGCGCTGCGCGCGTTGCTGCGCGAGTACGGGCCGTGCCTCGTGCTGATTGACGAGTGGGTGGCCTACGCGCGCCAGCTCCACGACGCCGCCGATCTGCCGGCTGGCAGCTTCGAGACGCAATTCACCTTCGCGCAGGCGTTGACCGAGTCGGCCAAGCTCGCGGGCAACTGTCTGCTCGTGATCTCGCTGCCCGCATCCGATTCGCCGGGCTCGCCGCACGCGCAGGCCGACGACGTGGAGGTGGGCGGTATCCGCGGGCGCGAGGCGCTCGATCGGCTGCGGAACGTCGTCGGGCGCGTCGAATCGTCCTGGCGGCCGGCCTCGGCCGAGGAGGGCTTCGAGATCGTTCGCCGGCGGCTCTTCGAGCCGCTCGCCGGCCCCGAGGCGTTCAAGCAGCGCGATGTGACGGCGCGCGCTTTTGCCGAGCTGTACAGCACACAGGCGGCCGAGTTTCCGCCCGAGTGCAGAGAGCCCCGACTACGAGAACCGCATCCGGGCCGCGTTTCCGATCCACCCCGAGATCTTCGATCGGCTGTACGAGGACTGGTCCACGCTCGTCAAGTTCCAGCGCACCCGCGGGGTGCTGCGCCTCATGGCGGCGGTGATCCACACCCTGTGGGAGAAGGGCGACCGCAATCCGCTGATTCTGCCCTCGACGATCCCCATAGACGATGCGCGCGTGCAGTTCGAGCTGACGCGCTACCTTCGGACAACTGGGTTCCGATCATCGAAAAAGACGTGGACGGGCCGAGTTCGTTGCCGCTGAAGATAGACGCCGAGGTCGCGAACCTCGGCAAGCTCTCGGCCACCCGGCGCGTGGCGCGCACGATCTACCTCGGCTCCGCGCCGACGGCGGCGGCCGCGCACCGCGGGCTGGAGGACCGGCGCGTGGAAGCTCGGCTGCGTGATGCCGGGCGAGTCGCCGGCGGTGTTCGGCGATGCGCTGCGGCGGCTTGCGGCGGCGGCCACCTACCTTTATGCCGACGGGCCGCGCGGTATTGGTACTCGAGCGCAGCCCACCGTGACCAAGCTCGCCGAGGACCGCGCCGAGCAGTTGACGCGCGACCCGGACAAGGTCGCGGCTGAACTCGAAGCGCGCGTGCGCGCGGATCTCCGTAAGCCGGGCGATTTTGCGCGCGTGCATCCGCTGCCGCGCTCGGGCGCGGACGTGCCGGACGATCTCGAGGCGCGGCTCGTCGTGTTGCCGCCCGAGTACCCCTACAGCAGGGAGGAAGGCAACGCGGCGGAAAGGGCCGCGCGCGCGATTCTCGAGTCGCGCGGCAGCGCGCCGCGGCTCTATCGCAACACGCTCGTATTCCTCGCCGCCGACAAAGTGCGCCTCCAGGATCTGGACGAGGCGTTGCGCCGGTACCTCGCGTGGGCGTCGCATCCTCGAAGAGAAGGACGCGCTCGACCTGAGCCCGAACCAGGTAAAACAGGCGGAAACGCAAAAGCAGGCCGCCGATTCAGCGTCAACGCCCGCCTGCCGGAGGTCTATCAATGGCTGCTGGTGCCCGAACAGAAGACACCCGGCGGCCGCCGTCGAATGGCAGGCGCTGCGGCTCTCCGGCGCCGACGCGCTTGCGGTCCGGGCGAGCAAGAAACTGAGGAGCGACGAGCTGCTCCTGACGAGCCTCGGCTCGACGATCCTGCGCAAATATCTGGACGACGTGCCGCTCTGGCGTGGCGATCACGTGCCCGTGCGGCAGCTCGTCGAGGATTTCGCGCGTTACTTGTATCTGCCGCGGCTCGCGGGGCCGGAGGTGCTCGTGCGAGCGATACGCGAAGGCGCGGCCTTGCTCACGTGGCAGTCCGACACGTTCGCGTACGCCCGAGAGCTACGACGAGGCGGGCGGCAGATACCGCGGCTTGCGCGGCGGCCAGGTCGTTTCGCTCGAAGCGGACGATGCTGGATTGCCGTCCAACCCGCGGTCGCGAAGCGCCAGCTCGACGCCAGGTGCCGCCGACCGCGCCGGGGACGGCCCCGCGGGGCCCGCAACGCCTCCCTCAGGCGAGCCGACCGGCCGCCCGGAGCCACCTCCGACCGCACCGCGGCTGCCGCGCCGCTTCCACGGCACCGTGCGACTCGATCCGGCGCGAGCGGGCCGCGATGCGGCGCGAATCGCCGAAGAAGTGATCGCGCACCTTGCCGGGCAACCGGGAGCGCAGGTGACGGTGACGCTCGATATCGAAGCGCGACTTCCCGGCGGAGCGAGCGAACAGCTCGTTCGCACGGTGACCGAGAACAGCCGCACCCTGAAGTTCGATTCGCACGGGTTCGAGAGCGAGTAGCGCTCGAGCGCACGCACCGCGGTCGGTACGACTTCGTCGAAGGCTTTACGGGCCACGTGCGCGATGCCCGCCGTGCGGGCGAGTGCGTCCGGCACATCCGGCGGCCGGAGCGGATACGGCGGCCGAAATGCAATGCTCAAGGTCGTGAGCAAAAATACCCAGGCCATTGAGCAAACTGAGTGGCGGGCACCGCCGCCCGCAGGCGGCGCTGCTCGCGCGGCGGCTTGCCGAGCCGCGCCGGTTCGTCCAGGTTCTGGTCGCGCGGGGTCTGGGCGAGAGCCTCGCCGGGCGGTTCGAACTGCTGCATCTTCCTCACTGGTCGTTCGCCGAGATGCGCGCCGCGTTCGGCTTCGATCTCGACGAATATCTCTACTTCGGAGGCTACCCGGGGGCGGCGGCGCTCGCGCGCGACCCGGAGCGCTGGCGCCGCTATGTCGCCGACAGCCTCGTCGAGACGACTGTCTCGCGGGACGTGCTGCTGCTCGCCCGCGTGGACAAGCCGGCGCTGCTGAGACGCCTCTTCGACCTCGCCTGCCGCTTTTCCGGGCAGATCCTCTCGTACACGAAGATGCTC
>JAVQZY010000006.1:0-229583 GCA_033582675.1 Burkholderiales bacterium
CCGCTGGGAGGACATCAAGCCGCAGGTCGATCACGTGATCTTCCCCGACGGCAAGCGCATCATCCTGCTCGCCGAGGGCAGGCTCGAACCTCGGCCGCTCGATCGGGACCCGTCCTACGTGATGAGCTCCTCGTTCGGAACCAGGTGCTCGCGCAGATCGAGCTCTTCAACTACAGCTACTCCGAGGATCCGGTCGGGCGTGTACATGCTGCCGAAGAGCTCGACGAGGAGCAGTGGCGCGGCTGCAACTGGCCAAGCTCGGTGCGATGCTCACCGAGCTCACCGACGAGCAGGCCGCCTACATCGGCGTGCCGAGGAAGGCCCGTACAAGCCCGAACCATCACGTTCCGGCGGCGGGCTGGCGCCCGCCGCCCGCGGAGGGTCGCGGTGAACCTGAAAGCGAAACTTTGCGATCCGCGCTCGGCGGCGTCCTTCAACGGCACCACGCCGCCGCGCGCCGTGGGCCGCCGCGGCCGACAGCATCGCGCAGGCGGACAACGCCTCGCGGGCGCGGCTCGCGCTGCTCGCGCTCCACGGCGTGGTGGTGCAACGCTCCACATCCATGGACGAGATCGCTGGAGTTGGCGCGCCGCGTCCCTTCCCCTTCGTCGGCACGGTGCGGCGAACGGCGCGCGGTCGCCGGCGGCCTGCTCGGCCAGGACGGGCTCGCCGCCGATCACCTACAAGGGCATCGGGAGGGCGTCGACGAGCTGGTCGGCGCCTGCCTGGCTGGACGAGAGCGCGCGCGACTTCGGCGCCGGGTTCCTTCGGTCGTCGGCCGTCCGACCTCGGGCGTGCGCCACGCGCTCGCGCTCCTCCGGAGGCGATCCTGGTTCCGCCGCCGAGCACCCGGTGAGTGAGTACTGCGGGGGCCGGTGGCGATCGCCGAGCGGCACACGGCCGAGCGCAGCGAATCGGCGCGCATGCTCGCGAAGCTCCGGGCGCCGGTGTACTTCATCTCGGCATAGACGGTGTATTCGGCCGAAAGCACGATGCCTTGCCCACTACGCGCGCGAGGTCGCCGGGCGCGGGCGTCGCGCCGCGGCGCGCGGCGCTTTCGTTCGCGCCGGTCGGCCGCGAGATGTCGGCGTTCCTGCGTCGTCGGGTGCACGTGCCCGAGGCGACGGCGTGATCGGCGCGAGCGATCCGCTCGCGCGCTCGATCGCGGCGTGCCGCGAGTTCGCGCATTCTCGCGGGCAGCTACGCGCGCGAGGCGCCGCTCGGCGCGAGCGTCGAAAGCGTCTCGATCTATCGCTGTATCGGTATCGACGCGAGCGTCGCGCTCTTTCACGCGCGCTGCGCGAAGTGCTCTGCGGCCTGAGTTCGACCGGCACGCGCACGCCGGCGCCGTCGCGCCGGAACGCGCGCCAGGGCGCGCCGGGGCGTTCGCGGCAGGCTTCAAACGGAGGGGCATGAACTCCCGACCGGGGTGACGAAGCGCAGGTCGAGAAAGCCGATGCAGTCGGAGCCCTCGGTGACGCCGTCGGCCGCCGGCGCCTCGGCGAACCAGCGGAAAAACGCGAGCGCGGGCGACCCTGCCGCCTCCGCGCGCGAGCATCCTCGCGTCCTCGGCGTCCGCCGTAGCGGCTGCCGCGTTCCCACAGGCGTTCGTCGAGCGGCCGGTAGGGGGCGTCGAGCCGCGAGCAGGCCGTCGCCCGGCCGCGGCTCGCGCCGCCGTGCGCCGCGCAGGTTCACGTGCGCGAAGTGGTGCGTTGGGTGTTGCTCCATGATCACCGTCCAGTTCAACGGCGACACCGGTCGCGGATAGGCGCTCACGCTCGCCTCGCGGCCGGCGGCCTCCTGGCCCAGCGCCGGCCGAACTCGAGCGCCTCGGCTTTCAGCGTCCACTGCCAGCCGACGTAGGCGACGAGCGCGGCGAGCGCCGCGGCCGCCGGCAGGCGCGAGCGGCGCAAGAAGAGCGAGGCAAGGAGCCCGGCGACGACGATCGCGCTGAGCCACAGGTCGATGACGAAGGTCACGCCGAGCGCCGCGCGCCGGTCGGAAAGCGGCGCGAGCACCATGGTGCCAGAAGCTCGTGATCAAGTCGCCGGCGATGCGCGCTTGCCGATCGCGAGCGCGCAGACGCCGTAGAGCGCGCGCCAGCCGCCCGGCTCGCGCAGGAGCTTCGCGAGGAGCCAGGCGAGCGCGAGCGCCCACAGCGGAAGCAGGACGAGCGAATGCGTGACGCCCCGGTGGTAGCGCAGGTACTCGACCGGCCCGAGGAAACCCGCGACGAAGTCGAGGTCGGGAAACGCGCAGGCGAGAAAGCCTGCGGCGATGCGCCGCGAGCGCCCCGCGCGCCGCGGCGCGCGGGGCGGCGGCGCGCGCAACGAGCGCCCCCGAGAGCGCGTGCGTGAGCGTGTCCATCGCGGTCCCGCGGCCCCTGCGCGCGCCGATTGTCGCCCCTCGGCGCGCGCCGCGCCAGCCCGGCTCAGGCGGCGCGCTTCTTGCGCTGCGCGTCGCGCGCGTGCATCTGCGCGTAGGCGGCGTGCGCGGCGGCCTCGGCGTCGCCGACGTGCACCGGATAGCCCATGTCGTCGAGCACCGAGCCGAGCGCCGACAGGCACAGCATCACGTTGTCGGCGCGGCACCAGTACCCCATCAGGCCGATGCGCCAGATCTTACCCTTCAGGGGCCCCAGCCCGGCGCCGATCTCCAGCCCGAATTCCGCGAGCAGCCGCGCGCGCACCTGCGCTTCGTCGACGCCCTCGGGACAGAAGACCGCGCTCATCTGCGGCAGCTGGTGCGCCTCGCGCACGAGATACTCTGAGCCCCATCGCTTCCAGCCCGGCCTTGAGCGCGGTGTAGTGGCGCTGGTGGCGCGCCCAGCAGTTCTCGAACCCCTCTTCGCGCACGAGGAGCAGCGCCTCGTGCAGGGCAAAGAGGGCGTTCGTCGGCGCGGTGTGGTGGTAGGTGCGCTGACCCGCGCCCCAGTAGCCGACGAGCAGATTCATGTCCATGAACCAGCTGTGGACGCGGTCTTTGCGCTTTTTCACGTGCTCGACCGCGCGCTCGGAAAACGACACCGGCGCAAGACCGGGGGTGCACGACAGGCACTTCTGGCTCGCCGAATAGATGGCGTCGATCTCCCAGTCGTCGACGCGCACCGGGATGACCGCCGAGCGAGGTCACCGCATCGACGATCACCATCGCGCCGTGCCGGTGCGCGACCTGGGCGAGCGTTTTCGCGTCCGACAGGCACCCGGTCGAGGTCTCGGCGTGCACGAACGCGACGAGCTTCGCGTCGCGGTTTTTTTTCAGCGCGTCCTCGATGCGCTGCGGGTCGACCGGATCGCCCCAGCGCTCCTCGACCACGACCGGCACGCCGCCCACCCGGATCACGTTCTCGACCATGCGGCCGCCGAAGACACCGTTGACGCCGACCACCACCTTGTCGCCCGGGCGCACGAGATTGACGAAGCAGAACTCCATGCCGACCGAGCCGGGGCCCGACAGCGGAAACGTCGAGCGCGTACTTCGTCTGAAAGACGTAGCGCAGCAGGCTCTTCAGCTCTTCCATCATCTCGACGAACACTGGGTCGAGGTAGCCGATCGCCGGCTGGCTCGATCGTCGCGAGCACGCGCGGATGGATCTCGGTCGGTCCGGGACCCATGAGCGTTCGTTGCGGCGGATGGAACGACTGGATGCGCTTGGCGGGGGCGTACTGCGTCATGGCGGGACTCTCCGGATAAAGGCCGAACGGCGCGTGCAGCGGGCGCGATTTCACGCGCACCGGGTTTTTTGCGCTCGCCTCCTGGATCACTTCGAGCGCGCTGATGCGCCCGCCGGTGAGCCGCTCGACCTCGCCCGCCCACCGGGCCGGCACGTAGCCGGTCTTCACCCAGTGGTGCACCACCGCGCGGTCGACCTGGAAGGCGCGCGCGACCTCGGCCTGGCTGCCGAACAGGGCGACGAGCCGCGCGGCGCAGTTGTCTTCGACCACCGCCGCATCCTATCTTGTCAAGTCGAGCTTGACAATACGCGCCTTTCGGCTTGTGCCACCATGCCGTCGATGACGACGCGCGCCGCCGGACCGCTCGCGGTCACGCTCGCCGCCGCCGCCCTCCTCATGGTGACGATGGGCGTGCGCCAGAGCTTCGGCCTGTTCGTGTCGCCGCTCGATGCGGCGACCGGGCTCGGGGTCGCGACGGTGAGCCTTGCGCTCGCCGTCGGGCAGTTCGCCTGGGGAGCGGCGCAGCCGCTCGCCGGCGCGCTCGCCGACCGTCACGGCCCGGCGCGCGTGCTCGCCGGCGGGACTCGTGCTTCTCGCCCTCGGCCTTGCGGCGACGCCGTTCATGCACTCGGCGCTCGGCCTCGTCGTCGCGCTCGGCCTTTTCGCCGCGATCGGCGCAGGGGCCGGCAGCTTTTCGGTGCTGATCGGCGCGGCGGCCGAGCGGCTGCCGCCGGAGGCGCGCGGCCGGGCCGCGGGCGTGATCAACGCCGGCGGCTCCTTCGGCCAGTTCGTGTTCGCGCCGCTCGCGCAGGCGCTCATCCAGGCGATCGGCTGGATCGGCGCGCTGTGGGCGCTCGCGGCGGCGACGCTCGCGGCGCTGCCGCTCGTTCGCACGGTCGCCGGCCCCCGCGCCGCGCCGCGCGCAGCTGCGGGCGCGGCGGCCGGATCGCCCTGGCGCGCGCTCGCCGACGCGTTCGGCGACCGCAGCTACGTGCTCCTCAACCTCGGCTTCTTCACTTGCGGCTTTCACATCGCGTTTCTCGTCACGCACCTGCCGCAGGAGGTGGACCTGTGCGGACTGCCGCCGCGGTCGCCGGCTGGTCGCTCGCGATCATCGGACTGGCCAACATCGCCGGCAGCCTCTGGGCGGGCGAGGCGACCGCGAAGTACCGCAGCAAGTACCTCCTTGCGGCGATGTACGGCTCGCCGGGCGCTCCTCATCGCCGCCTACCTCGCCGCGCCGAAGACCGCGCTCGCGTTCTACCTCTTCGCCGCCGGCCTCGGGTTCACCTGGCTCGCGACGGTTCCGCCCACCGCCGCGATCGTCGGAAAGCTCTTCGGCACGCGCTTCCTCGCGACGCTGTTCGGCATGACGCTGCTTTCGCACCAGGCGGGCGGCTTCCTCGGGGCCTGGCTCGGCGGCCTCGCTTTCGAGCGCGCCGGCGGCTATCTGTGGATGTGGTACGCGGACATGGCGCTTGCGGCCGCCGCCGCGCTCGTCAATCTGCCGATCCGCGAGGCGGCGATCGCGCGCGCGCCGGCGCGCGCCTGAGGCGCCGCTATTCGGCGAAGAGCGGCTCGACCGGCGCGCCGCCGGCGGCCGCGCGCGGCGCACCGCGCGCGGCGAGGCCCGCGAAATCGAAGAGCTTGCGGTCGAGCAGGTGCGAGGGCCGCACGTCGGTGAGCGCGCGCAGGATCGAAGCGATCCGGCCCGGTTCCGCACGCTCCCACGCCTTCAGCATCCGGCCGATCGCCTTGCGTTGCAGGTTCTCCTGCGAGCCGCACAGCGTAGCAGGGCACGATCGGAAAGCCGCGCTCGGCGGCGTAGGCGGCAAGGTCGTCCTCGGCGACGTAGACGAGCGGCCGGATGACGATGTGGCGGCCGTCGTCGGAGACGAGCTTCGCCGGCATCGCCTTGAGCGTGCCGGCGTAGAAGAGGTTGAGAAAGAAGGTCGCGAGCACGTCGTCGCGGTGATGCCCGAGCGCGATCTTCGTTGCGCCGAGCTCGCCCGCCACCCGGTAAAGGATGCCGCGCCGCAGCCGCGAGCAGAGCGAGCAGAGCGTCCTTCCCTCGGGCACGAGGCGCTTCACCACCGAGTAGGTGTCCTGCTCGACGATGCGGTAGGGCACGCCGCGCGAGGCGAAATACGCCGGCAGCACCTCGGCCGGGAATCCCGGCTGCTTCTGGTCGAGGTTGACCGCGACCAGGTCGAAGCGCACCGGCGCCTTTTCGCGCAAGGCGAGGAGCACGTCGAGAAGCGCGTGACTGTCCTTTCCGCCCGAGACGCACACCATCACGCGGTCGCCGTCCTCGATCATCCGGAAGTCGGCGATCGCCTCGCCCACCTGGCGGCGGATGCGCTTTGCGCGCTTTGCCGCCTCGTAGGCCGCCTTGCGGGGATCGCTCATGCGCTCAGCCTCAGCCCGACGATGCCGGCGACGATCAGCCCGATCGAGCCGAGGCGCGCCGCGGTGCGCGGCTCGTCGAAAAGCAGGATGCCGAGCGCGGCGACCCCGGCCGCCCCGATGCCGGTCCAGACCGCGTAGGCGGTTCCGATCGGGATCGCGCGCACCGCGAGCGCAAGGAAGTACACGCTCGCCGCCATCGCCGCGAGCGTGAGCGCCGAAGGCGCAAGGCGCGTGAAGCCGGCGGTGTACTTGAGGCCGACCGCCCAGACGACTTCCAACGCCCCCGCGAGAATCAGCCAAGCCCAGGCCACGCCGGCTCCTTTCAAAGAGAGATCGAACGGCCGCCGTCCACCGCGAGCACCTGGCCGGTGACGAAGGGCGCGGCGGCGAGAAAGCATACCGCGTCGGCGATCTCCTCCGGCGCGCCCAGGCGCGCAAGCGGCGTCGTCGCGAGGATGCGATCGCGCTCGGGCGGCGGAAACTGCCCGTCCTCGGGCCAGACGATCGCGCCGGGCGCCACCGCGTTCACGCGCACCGCGGGCGCAAGCTCGAGCGCAAGGGCGCGCGTGAGCGCGACGAGCCCCGCCTTCGCGACCGAATAGACCGCGTAGCCCTTGAGCGGCCGCTCGGCGTGGATGTCGGCGATGTTGACGATCGCGCCCGACGACCTTCACGAGGTGCGGCGCCGCCGCCTGCGCGAGAAGAGCGGCGCGCGCAGGTTCGAGCCGACCAGTTCGTCCCAGTGGCGCGGCTCGATCGCACCGAGCGGCGTCGGGTAGAAGCCGGAGGCGTTGTTGACGAGCAGGTCGAGCTGCCCGAAGCGCGCGAGCGCCGCCTCGACGAGCGCGCGCGGCGCCTGCGGCGAAAGCAGGTCGGCCGCGACGCGCGCGGCGCTTCCCGCGCGCTCGGCGTTCAACGCCGCCTCGAGCCGCGCGGCGTCCGCCTCGGCGCTGCGGTAGTGGATCAGCACCGCCGCGCCCGCCGCGTGCAGCCGGCGCGCGATCGCGGCGCCGATGCGCCGCGAGGCGCCGGTGACGAGCGCGACTTTCCCTGCGAGCGGCGCGGACACGGTCGGGCGGCGATTCTAGGTTAAATTCGCCGACGTGCGCCCGAGCGAGCTGCCCGCGCCCGATGCCGACGCCGCCGCCGCGAGCGCGCGGCTTGCCGCGCGCATCGCCCGCGAGATCGCGCGCGCCGGCGGCTGGATTTCGTTCGCGCGCTACATGGCGCGCGCGCTCTACGAGCCGGGGCTCGGCTACTACGCGGCCGGCGCGGTGCGCTTCGGCGCCGGCGGCGACTTCGTCACCGCGCCGGAGCTCTCGCCGCTTTTTGCGCGCGCGCTCGCGCGCCAGGTCGCCGAGCTGCTCGCGCCCGGGGAGGCGGTGCTCGAATTCGGCGCAGGCAGCGGCGCGCTCGCCGAGACATTGCTCGAGGAACTCGCGCGCCTCGGCCGCCGGCCCGCGTACGCGATGCGTACGAGACGAGCGCCGCCTTGCGCGCACGCCAGCGCGCGCGACTGGGCGAGCGCGTGCGCTGGCTCGCGCGGCCGCCTGCGCGCTTTCGCGGCGTGGTGATCGCGAACGAGGTGCTCGACGCGATGCCGGTGCACGCGCTCGCGTGGACCGCCGAGGGCATCTTCGAGCGCGGCGTGACGGTGCGCGCCGGGCGCTTCGCCTGGGCCGAGCGGCCGGCCGAGGGCGAGCCGCTTGCGGCGGCGCGCGCGATCGACGTCGAGCTTTCTTCCTCGGGCCGCTACGAGAGCGAGATCGGGCTGGCCGCGCGCGCGTGGGTGCGCGCGGTGCGGGGCGCGCCTTGAGCGCGGCGCGATCCTCGTCCTCGACTACGGCTTTCCGGCGCGCGAGTACTATCATCCGCAGCGCGCGACGGGCACGCTCCTCTGCCACTACCGCCATCGGGTGCACGACGACCCGTTCTATTCTGCCCGGGCTGCAGGACATCACCGCGCACCTCGACTTCAGCGCGCTCGCCCGCGCCGGCCGCGACGTCGGGCTCGAAGTGCTCGGCTACGCGAGCCAGGCGCAGTTCCTCGTCAATTGCGGCATCGCGGAACTGCTCGCGGCCGAGGATCCGGCGGATGCGCGCCGCTACCTGCCGGCGGCGGCGGCGGTGCAGGAGCTCCTTTCGCCCGCGGAGATGGGCGAACTCGTCAAGGTGCTCGCGCTCGGCCGCGGCGTCGCCGCGCCGCTTCTCGGGTTCGCGCGCGGCGACCGCTCGCATGCGCTTTAGCGCCGCGGCGCTGCTCTTCGTCGCCGCGGTCGCCGCCGCCGACGAGATCGCCGAGGCGCGCCGGCGCTGGGCCGAAAGCCCGCACGGTCCGATGCTCGAGCGCATCCTGCCGCCCGGGTACGAGCCGTCGATGCTGCCCGAGCCGCGCTCGCGCGGCGCGCAGCTCGTGCGCCGCTACTGCGTGCAGTGCCACCATCTGCCCAACCCGGCGATGCACCACGCCGAGAAATGGCCGCCGGTCGTCGATCGCATGGTCGCGCGCATGCAGGGCCGCGGGAACATGGGAAAACTGATGGTCGAGATGATGGCCGGCGTGCAGGCGCCGACCGAGGAGGAAAAACAGGCGCTCGTCGCGTATTTGCGCCGCCACGCGCAGAAGCCGCTCGACCCGAAGCGCTACCCCGAGGTGTTCCAGCCCGCCGGCGAGCCGTTCCGGCTCGCGTGCAACCAGTGCCACGTGCTGCCCGACCCGCAGCGCTACACCGCGCGCGAATGGCCGAAGGTGGTCGCACGCATGGAACGGCACATGGAATGGATGAACCGCGTGGTCGGCACCCGGCCGGTGCCCGGCGAGCCGCAGCTGCGCATCGAGGACATCAACGCGTTTCTCGCGCGGCACGCGCGAAAGCCCGCGCCCTGAGCCGGCGCGTTCACAGACCGCGCGCGTCGATCCAGCCCGCGATCGCCTCGGCGGCGCGCTCCCAGCCGCGATCGAGCATCACCGCGTGGCCGAGGTCTTCGAGCAGCCGGTACTCGGCGCCCGAGAGCGCCGCGGCCGCCTGCGCGTGAAGCGGCGGAATGAGCGCATCGCGCGCGGCCCCGAGCACGAGGGTCGCTGGCCTGCGCGCGAGCCACGGCTGCGGCAGGCCGAATCCGGCCATGTCGAGCAGCGCGCGGCGCGATTCGCGCTGCATGCGGCGACCGTAGCGCGCAAGGCGCTCGGGCTCGATTTCGCCCGCGAACATCGCCTCGGACAGCACCTCGAGCGGCGCATCCATCCCCGCGGCGAGCCGCTGGATGCCCATGAAGAGCATCGGCCGCATCCAGGCGAGCGCGAGCGTCGCCGGCATCAGCCCGTAGCCGGGCACCGGGCAGACGAGTACCACCGCGGCCGCCGCGCCGCCCCGTTCAAGGTACTTCTGCACGACGAGCGCCCCCATCGAATGGCCGACGAGCACCGCCGGTCGCTCGAGGCGCTGCTGCCGCGCGCGCGACGTCTTCGGCGTAGTCGGCCAGACCGTAGCGGTGCAGATCCTCGCGCCCGGCGCTTCGGCCGTGGCCGCGCAGCGAAACGGCGTACGCGGGAAACCCGCGCGCGGCGAACCAGGGCAGGAAATGCTCTTCCCAGCACCAGGCGCCGACGTACGCGCCGTGCACGAAAAGCACCGGCGTGCGCGGCGCGGTGCCGCGCGCCGGATAAGCGAGGACCTCGAGCCCGATCACGACGGCACCGCCATGCCGCGGCCGACCGTCCGGCGGGGCGCGATCGCGGCGAACCAGCGCTCGACCGAGAGAAACCCGGCGAGCTCGGCCTCGCGCAAGTCATGGCGCGCGACCCAAGGGAAGGTCGCGATGTCGGCGTTCGAATACGCGCCGGCGAAAAACGGCGCCGCGGCACGCTGCCCTCCGCGCGCACCGTGGGGTCGGCGCGTTTTCTTCGTGACCGGGTACACCCGGCGGGCGAGGCCAAACGCTTCACGCATGATCGAATCCTGCCGCCCTGCCGCGTACCCCAAATGTCGAAATCGGTGATCGATCATCGTCGCCTGCGCGAAGTTGCGCAGTGTAGCGTGGGTGCGCGCCTTCAGCCCTCGGCGGCGAGCGCGGCGCTGATGGCTTCCTCGCGCGCGGCGTCGAGCCGCGCGGGGATTTCGGCCTTCGAGGCCGCCTCGCGGGCGATGCGGCCGGCATCGACGCCGGCGGCCGCCGCGAGCGCGCGCTCAAGGCGCCGCACCGCCGCCTCGGTCGCCGGTCCCGGTTCGCAGACGCTCGCGACCGCGACGAGCTGCACGAACCGATCGCCGCGACGAAAGGCGTCCGCCGCCTTGAGCAGCGCGAGCAGGCGGGCGGCGTCGGCGGCGTGCGCGCGCTCGAGCGCCGCGCGCAGCCGGCAGACGAGGCGCGCGAGGTCGCGCTCGGCGTTCGGAACGCGCAGCCGCTCGCACACCGCCTGAAGCGCCGGCTCGCCCTCTGCGCCGAGCGGCCAGGCGAGCACGCCGAAGCGAACCGTCGCCGAGTAGCGCGCATCCGCCGCGCGCGCGAGCGCCGCGAGCGTCGGCGGACCGGGATCGATCTCCGGAAAGAGCCGCCGCGAGGCGCCGCAGGCGGCGAGCACCTCGAACATGCGCGCCGGCTGCGGCTCGGCAAGGCCGCGCGCGAGCTCCTGCCATACCCGCTCGGGCACCAGGTGATCGACCTCGCCCGCCTCGACCATGCGGCGCATGAGCGCCATCGTCTCGTCGGCGACGCGAAAGCCGTAGCGCGCGGCAAAGCGCGCCACCCGCAGGATGCGCACCGGGTCTTCGGCGAACGCCTCGCTCACGTGGCGCAGGATCCCGGCGGCGAGATCGCGCGCGCCGCCGAACGGGTCGATCAGCCGACCGTCTTCGTCGCGCGCCATCGCGTTGATCGTGAGATCGCGCCGCGCGAGGTCCTCTTCGAGCGTCACTTCGGGGGCGCAGTACACCGTGAAGCCGCGGTAGCCGCGCCCGCTCTTTCGCTCGGTGCGTGCGAGCGCGTACTCCTCGCCGGTGACCGGATGCAGGAAAACCGGAAAGTCGCGTCCGACCGGGCGAAACCCCGCCGCAGTCATCTGCTCCGGGGTGGCCCCGACCACGACCCAGTCGCGGTCGGCGACCGGAAGGCCGAGCAGTTCGTCGCGAACCGCGCCGCCGACGACGTACGCCTTCACCGCCGCGCGCGTAAGCGCAGCTCGCCGTAGCGCTCGCGCACGCCCGAGGGCGCGAGCCACGCCGGCGCGGCCGCCTCAAGCGGTGTGGCGCGGAGTCCGAACGGCAGCGGCTGGTCGGTGACGCTCGGCACCTGCATCGAGCGCAGGTTGTCGCGCGTAAGAAGCGGCACGGGCATCGCGAGCTCCAGCGCGCGCGCTTGCAGCCACGCCGCCCAGTCGGGAAGCCCGATCACGAGGCGCCGCCTGCCGGTGAGCCGGCAGACGTACTCGACCAGCTCGCGCAGCCGGTAGCGGCGCGGTCCGCCCAGCTCGAACACCTTGCCGGCGGCCTCGGGCGCCTCGAGCGCCGCAACCAGCGCCGCCGCGACGTCGCCGACATAGACCGGCTGAAAGCGCGCGTCCGGACAGGCGAGCGGCAGCACCGGGAACCAGCGCGCAAGCTGCGCGAAGAGGTTGAGGAACCGGTCCTCCGGGCCGAAGATCACCGACGGTCGGAACACGGTGACCGCGAGGTCGTCGGCGGCGAGCACCGCGCGCTCGCCGTAACCCTTCGAGCGCAGGTATTCCGAGGGCGCTTCGGTCGCCGCCCCGATCGCGCTCACGTGAAGGAGCCGGCCGACGCCGGCCTCCCGGCAGGCGGAGACGGCGGCGAGCGCGAGTTCCACGTGCGCGGCGGCAAAATCCGGCCCGTAGTCGTTCGGGCCGCGCTCGCGGCCGGGCCGGCTGTGCAGCACCCCGACCAGGTTGATCAGCGCGTCCTTTCCGCGTGCAAGGCGCGCGAGCGTGCGCGCATCGCCCACGTCGCATTCGATCACCTCGACGGTGGGCAGGAGCAGGAGGTGCTTTGCGCGCTCGTAACGGCGCGTCGGCACGGTGACGCGCGCACCGCGCGCCGCGAGCTGCGCGATCAGGTGCCGGCCGACGAATCCCGAGCCGCCGAGGACGAGGACGCTGCGGTTTCGCATCGCGCCGGCCCGGTTACGGCAGTTCCTCGTTCACCCGCTCGGCCGGGTTGCGGGCGGGCACCGTGCCGAGCCGCTCCTTGAGCGGAACGACGCGCGCGCCGTAGAGCTGCGCGTAGTACATCGTGTTCGCCATCACCTTCTTCACGTAGTCGCGCGTCTCCTTGAACGGGATCGTTTCGACGTAGATCGCGCCTTCGAGCGGCCGCGCGTCGCGCCAGCGCCGCGCACGGCCGGGGCCGGCGTTGTAGGCGCGCGAGCGCGAGCACCGGATGGCCCAGCTCGTCGAGCACGAACTTCAGGTAGCGAGTGCCGAGCGCGATATTCGTCTCCGGCTCGTTCACGCGCCCGGCGTGGTAGCCGGCGAGGCCGATGCGGCGCGCGACCCAGTTCGCAGTGGCAGGCATGAGCTGCATCAACCCCTGCGCGCCGGCCGAGGAGCGGGCGTTCACGACGAAGCGGCTTTCCTGGCGCACGAGCCCGAGCAGCCACGCCTCCTCCAGCCCGTACTCGCGCGCGCGCTCGCGCAGCATCTCGGCGAACGGCGCGAGATAGCGCAACCGGAAGTTGTGCCGATGCACGGTGCGCTCGGCGGTGTTGATCGCGCGGTCGTAGAGCTCGTACCGGCGCGCGAGTTCGGCCGCGGCAAGAAGCTCCTCGTCGGCAAACGCGCGCACCGTGAACGACCACTCGCGCGCCGCCTCGCCGCGCAGGCCGAGCCGGTAGAGCGCGAGCGCGCGCGCAAGACCGGGGTTGCGCGCTGCGGCGGCGACCTCTTCCTCCGCGGGGACGTGAAACGGCTCGGGCGGCGCCGGGATGTAGCCGAGCTCTTCGGCCGCGAGAATGCCGTAGAAGTGCGGCTCGCCGGCATGGCGCAGATAGTAGGCGCGCGCGCCGTCGGCGACGCCCTGCGCCGCGAGCGCCCGACCGTACCAGTAGCTCCAGACCGGCTCGCGCCGCGTCGCCGCGCTCATCGCGTCCACCGCGTCGCGCACCGCCTGCCAGTCGAGGGCGCGCAGCGCCGCGCGCGCCTTCCACGCGAGCTGGTCGTCGGTGAGCGGCGCCCCCTCGGCGCGTCGGTACCATTCGAGCGCCTGCGGGTGCTGCCGGCGCGCGGCAAGATGCGCAAGGAGCCCCCAGCCGTAGCGCCGGTCGGCCTCGGGAAGGCGCCGGCCGAAGTCGCCGCCGAGCGCCGGCAGCCGCGCCCTCGAGGTCGGCGCGCGCAAGCCGCGCGAGCGCGAAAAGCGCCATCTCGCGCGCGGCGCGCTGCGCAAAATCGCGCGGCGGCTGGGAGATGAGCCGCTGCGGCGCGGTCGCGGCGATCGAAAACGTGCGCTCGTCGGGCGCCTCGCCCGGCGGCAGCCACGCGAACGCGCGCCGCGCCGCCTGCAGCTGATCGTTCGCAAGCAGCAGCCGCACGCGCCGCCACGGCGCTTCCCGATCGGCGAGCCCCGCGCGCAGCAGCTCGCCCGCAAGCAGATGGCACGGCTCGGGCAGATCGCGCGGCTCCTCCCAGATCTCGCGCGCCTCGGCGGCGGCGGTCGCGTCGCCGCGCGCAAGCCGCGCGCGCCAGGCGTAGCAGCGGATTTCGAGGTCGTCCTGAACGAGCGGCCCGAGTTCCCGCTCGAAACGCGGCCAGTCGCCGCGCCGGCCGAGTTCCTTCAGCCACTCGCCGCGCAGCCGCTCGGCGAGGTAGCTCCCGGCGTGGCGCGCGAGAAACGCGCCGACGTCCTCGGGCCCAGCGTCCGCGAGCCGCAGCGCGAGCTGCCAGTACTCGACGTAGGGCGCGAGCAGGTGGCCGTCGAGCGCCGCCGCGGCGCGCGCAAGCCGCGCGGCGTCGCCAGCGCGCCAGGCGGCGTGCGCCGCAAGGATCGCCTCGTCCGGATCGGGGCCCTTCGCGCGCTTCGCGTTCGGCTGCGCCGCCGCCGGCAACGCGCAGGCGAGCGCTGCTATAGTGAGCAAACGCGCGACAAGCACGCGAAAAAGCATAGCACCGGCGATGCAGGGGCGCGAACTCCTCGACTGGCGGCGCAGCGCGCGCGCGCGGCTCATCGCCCTGCGCGAGGCGCTCGATCCGGCGACGCGCGCAGCGTTCCGGCTCCGCATCGACGCGACGCTCGAGCGCGCGTTTCCCGCGCTCGCGCGCGGCGTGGTCGCGATCTGCTGGCCGATGCGCGGGCGAATACGACGCGCGCCACCTCGCGCGCCGGCTGCGCGCGCGCGGCGCGACGATCGCGCTGCCGGTGGTGGTCGCGCCGCGCGCGCCGCTCGAATTCCGCGAATGGCGTCCGGGCGTACCGATGGCGCGGGGCCCTCTCGGCATCGTGCAGCCGTGCGGCACGCCGCGCGTCTTGCCCGAGGCGGTGCTCCTGCCGGTGGTCGGCTGGGACGCGCAAGGCTATCGCCTCGGCTACGGCGGCGGCTACTTCGACCGCACGCTCGCGGCGAGCGATCCGCCTCCGTCGGCGATCGGGGTCGGCTACGAGCTGTCGCGCCTGCAGACCATTCACCCGCAGCCCTGGGATGTGCCGCTCGACTGGCTGGTGACCGAGCGGGGTCTGTACCGGCGCGAGCGCGGCGCGCTCGTCTTTCTCGGCTCGGCGCAAGCCGCAGCCGCGGTGCCCGCGAGCTAGCGGAGAAACAGGCGGTAGGCCGGGTTCCGCGTCTCGTCAGCGTACGGGTAGCCGAGCCGCGCGAGAAACCGGCGGAAGTCGCCCATCTCGTTCGGCGGCACCTGGATGCCGACGAGCACGCTGCCGTAGTCGGCGCCGTGGTTGCGGTAGTGAAACAGGCTGATGTTCCAGCTCGGGTTCATCGCCGAGAGGAATTTCATGAGCGCGCCCTGGCGCTCGGGGAACTCGAAGCGGTATAGGAGCTCGTTTTCGGCGAGCGCGGAGCGCCCGCCCACCATGTGGCGCACGTGGGCCTTGGCGATGTCGTTGTCCGACAGGTCGAGGGTGCGGCAGCCGGCGCGCTCTAGGCGCCGCACGATGCGCGCGGTCTCCTCGCGCCCGTGCACGCTCACGCCGACGAAGATGTGCGCGAGCTCGGGGCTGGAGATGCGGTAGTTGAACTCGGTGATGTTGCGGTTGCCGAGCGCCTTCAGAAACCGGCGGAAGCTGCCGCGGCGCTCCGGGATCGTCACCGCGAGCACCGCCTCGCGGTGCTCGCCCAGCTCCGCCTGCTCGGCGACGAAGCGCAGCCGATCGAAGTTGGTGTTCGCGCCGGAGGCGACGGCGACGAGCGTTTTGCCGCGCACCCTGCGGCGCTCGACCCAGGCTTTTGCGCCCGCGACCGCGAGCGCGCCCGCCGGCTCGAGCACCGCGCGCGTGTCCTCGAACACGTCCTTGATCGCGGCGCAGATCGTCGGTGTCGACGAGCACCACCTCGTCGACCAGCCGGCGCGCGAGGCGGAACGTCTCCGCACCCACCTTCTTCACCGCGACGCCGTCGGCGAAAAGCCCGACATGGTCGAGCGCGACGCGCCGGCCGGCCGCGAGCGAGCGCGCCATCGCGTCGGCGTCCTCGGGCTCGACGCCGACGATGCGCACCTGCGGCCGCAGCCGCTTCACGTAGGCGGCGATGCCGGCGATCAGTCCGCCGCCGCCCACCGGGACGAACACCGCATCGATCGGCCGCGTCGCCTGGCGCAGGATCTCCATGCCGATCGTGCCCTGCCCGGCGATCACGTCCGGATCGTCGTACGGGTGCACGAACGCGAGCCCCCGGCGGCGCTTGAGCCGGCGCGCGTGCGCGTACGCTTCGTCGTACGTGTCGCCGTGCAGCACCACCTCGGCGCCGCGCGCGTGCACCGCCTCGACCTTGATGCGCGGCGTGGTGACCGGCATCACGATCACCGCGCGGCAGCCGAGTTTCTGCGCCGCGAGCGCCACGCCTTGCGCGTGGTTGCCGGCGCTCGCGGCGATCACGCCGCGGCGAAGCTGCGCCGGCGCAAGCCGCGCCATCTTGTTGTAGGCGCCGCGCAGCTTGAAGGAAAACACCGGCTGCAGGTCCTCGCGCTTCAGCATCAGACGGTTGCCGAGCCGGCGCGAGAGCGCCGGAGCGACTTCGAGCGGCGTTTCCTCGGCGACCTCGTAGACGCGCGCGGCGAGGATGCGTTCGAGGTAGTCGTCGCGCGGCATCGAAAAAGCCTCACGCGCACCGGCCCGCGCGGTTTACGTGCGCGCGCCGGCGCGCCGCGCTACGCGGGCTCGAGCTTCGCCGCCGCGACCGCGAGCCACTTGACGCCCTCGCGGCCGAAGTTGACCTGCACGCGCGCCTCCGCGCCGTGGCCCTCCGCATCGACGATGACGCCGGCGCCGAACTTCGGATGTACGACGCTCTGGCCGACGCGAAAGCCGCCCGCGGGCGCCGGTTCCGGCCGCCGCGGCGCAAGCCATCGCACGAGACCCGGCGGGATCTCGTCGAGGAACCGCGACGGCAGCGCGTAGCGCCTCTGGCCGTGCAGCATGCGGGTCCGCGCGTACGACAGATAGAGCCTGCGCCGCGCGCGCGTGATCGCGACGTAGGCGAGCCGCCGCTCCTCCTCCAGCCCGTCGCGCTCGGCGAGGCTCTGCTCGTGCGGAAACAGCCCTTCTTCGAGGCCCGCGAGAAACACCGCGTCGAACTCGAGGCCCTTCGCCGCGTGCACCGTCATCAGCTGCAGCGCCTCGCGCCCCTCGCCCGCCTGGTGTTCGCCCGCTTCGAGCGCCGCGTGCGCAAGGAACGCGTTCAGCGGATCGAGCGGCTCGCCCTCGGGGTCGCCGGCGCCGGTCGCAAGGCCGCTCGCGCGCTCCTCGGCGGCAAAAGTCGCCGCGGCGTTCACGAGTTCGCCCAGGTTTTCCAGCCGCTCGGCGCCCTCGCGCTCTGCGCGGTAGTGCGCTTCCAGACCGCTTGCCGCGATCACGTGCGCGCACCTGCTCGGCGAGCGCGAGCCCCGCGGTCTCGGCGCGAAGCCGCACGACGAGGTCGCGGAACGCCTCGAGCGCCTGGCGCGCGCGGCCTTCGAGCGCCTCGACCGCCTGCCACAGACTCGTGCCGCGCGCACGCGCCGCCTCGGCGAGGACTTCGAGCGTTCTCGCGCCGATGCCGCGCGGCGGAAAATTCGCGACGCGCAGGAACGCCGCGTCGTCGCCGGGATGCGCGAGCAGGCGCAGGTACGCGAGCGCGTGCTTCACCTCGGCGCGCTCGAAAAAGCGCAGCCCCCCGTAGACGCGGTAGGGCAGCCCGGCGCCAAAGAGCGCGTGCTCGATCACCCGCGACTGCGCGTTCGAGCGGTAGAGCACCGCGATCGCCGACAGCGGCACGCCCGAGCGCGCGAGCGCCTGCGCCTGCTCGACGATGAACGCCGCTTCCTCGGCATCCGACTCCGCCTCGAACACGGTGAGCGGTTCGCCGGCGCCCGCCTCGGTCCACAGGTTCTTGCCGAGGCGGTGGCGGTTGCGCGCGATGAGCGCGTTCGCCGCCGCGAGGATGTTGCCGTGCGAGCGGTAGTTGCGCTCGAGGCGCACCAGCCGCCGCACGCCGAACTCGCGCTCGAAGTCGGCCATGTTGCCCACGTGCGCGCCGCGGGAAGCGGTAGATCGACTGGTCGTCGTCGCCGACGGCGAACGCCGCTGCGCCGCCCGAGGCGAGCAGCTTCAGCCAGCGGTACTGCAGGCGGTTGGTGTCCTGGAACTCGTCGACGAGGATGTGCCGAAAGCGCGCCGCGTAGTGCTCGCGCAGCAGCGCGTTGCGCGCGAGCAGCTCGTAGCTCGCGAGCAGCAGCTCGGCGAAATCGACCACGCCCTCGCGCCGGCACTGCTCGTCGTAGGCGGCGTAGAGCTCGAGCCAGCGGCGCTCGCGGGCATCGGCGGGCGCGACCTCGCCCGCGCGCAGTCCTTCTTCCTTGCGCGCGTTGATGTACGCCTGGACCTCGCGCGGCGCATCGCGCTCCGCGTCGGCGCCGAGCGCGCGCAGGAGGCGCTTCACCGCCGCGAGCTGGTCCTGCGCGTCCAGAATCTGGAACTCGCGCGGCAGACCCGCCTCCCGGTGGTGCGCGCGCAGCATGCGGTTCGCCAGCCCGTGAAACGTCCCGATCCACATGCCGCGCGGATCGAACGCGAGCATCGCAGCAAGACGCACGTACATCTCGCGCGCCGCCTTGTTGGTGAAGGTGACCGCGAGCACGCCGGCGGGCGAGACGCGCCGCTGCGGATAAGCCAGGCGATGCGCGTCGTCAGCACGCGCGTCTTTCCGCTGCCTGCGCCGGCGAGAACGAGCAGGTGTTCGTCGGGCGCGGTGACCGCGGCGAGCTGCTCGGGGTTGAGCTGTTCGAGGTATAGCGCCAAGGCGGCGCGGATTATAGGGGCGCGCTCGGTCGCGCGGGCGCGCCCGTATAATCGGGCGGTCCGTTCGTTTCGTCACGCCGCCCGAGAAAATGCGCGAATCCTATCAGCCGGCCGAGATCGAGCGCGCGGCCCAGGCGTTCTGGGAGGAAAAGCGCGCTTTCCGCGTCACCGAGGACCCGGCGAAGCCGAAGTTCTACTGCCTGTCCATGTTCCCGTACCCGTCCGGCAAGCTGCACATGGGCCACGTGCGCAACTACACCATCGGCGACGTGCTCGCGCGCTACTACCGCATGCGCGGCTACAACGTGCTGCAGCCGATGGGCTGGGACGCGTTCGGGCTGCCGGCGGAAAACGCCGCGATCGCGAACGGCGTGCCGCCGGCGAAATGGACTTGGGACAACATCGCCTACATGAAGGCGCAGCTGAAGAGCCTCGGGTTCGCGATCGACTGGGAACGGGAGCTTGCGACCTGTACGCCCGAGTACTACCGCTGGAACCAGTGGCTGTTCACGCGCATGTTCAGGAAAGGGCTCGCCTACCGCAAGACGGGCCTCGTCAACTGGGACCCGGTCGACCAGACGGTGCTCGCGAACGAGCAGGTGATCGACGGCCGCGGCTGGCGCACCGGTGCACCGGTCGAAAAGCGCGAGGTCCCGATGTATTTCCTGCGCATCACCGCGTACGCCGAGGAGCTTCTTGCGGCGCTCGAGGATCTGCCCGGCTGGCCCGAGCAGGTCAAGCTCATGCAGAAGAACTGGATCGGCCGCTCCGAGGGCGTGCGCATCGGCTTTCCCTACGAACTGGACGGCGAGCGGCACATCCTCTGGGTGTTCACGACGCGCGCCGACACGCTGATGGGGGCCACGTTCTGCGCGGTCGCCGCCGAGCATCCGATCGCCGCCTACGCCGCGAAGCGCGATCCCCGCGTCGCCGCGTTCGTCGAGGAATGCCGGCGCGGCCCGGTGGCCGAGGCCGAGCTCGCGCAGATCGAGAAAAAGGGCGTGCCGACCGGCGTCTTCGTCGCGCACCCGATCTCGGGCGAGCGGCTCGAGGTCTGGGTCGGCAATTACGTGCTCATGGCCTACGGCGAGGGCGCGGTGATGGGCGTGCCGGCGCACGACGAGCGCGACTACGCGTTCGCGCTGAAGTACGGGCTGCCGATCCGCTGCGTGATCCGCCATCCGGCGGGCGATTCGGTGCCGGCGCCCTGGCGGCCCGAGTACGCCGCCTACGGCGTGTGCATCAACTCCGGCCGCTACGACGGCATGGACTACCGGCAGGCGGTGGAGGCGATCGCCGCGGACCTCGCGGCGAAGGGCCTCGGCGAAAAACAGGTGCAGTGGCGGCTGCGCGACTGGGGCATCTCGCGCCAGCGCTACTGGGGCTGCCCGATCCCGATCGTGCACTGCGACGCCTGCGGCGAGGTGCCGGTGCCCGACGACGAGCTTCCGGTGCTGCTGCCCGAGAACCTCGTGCCCGACGGCACGGGCAATCCGCTCGCGAAACTCGCCTCGTTCTACGAGTGCACCTGTCCCGCCTGCGGCCGCGCGGCGCGGCGCGAGACTGACACCATGGACACGTTCTTCGATTCGTCGTGGTACTTCGCGCGCTACGCCTGCCCCGACGCGCCGACGATGCTCGACGAGCGCGCGCGCTACTGGATGCCGGTCGACCAGTACATCGGCGGGATCGAGCACGCGATCCTGCACCTGCTCTACTCGCGCTTTTTCCAGCGCGTGCTGCGCGACGAAGGGCTGCTGCCCGGCGTCTCGGAGCCCTTCACCCACCTGCTCACGCAGGGCATGGTGCTCGCCGAGTCCTACTACTACGACACGCCCGAAGGCCGACGCGAGTGGGTGCATCCGTCCGAAGTCGAGGTGAACCGCGACGCGAAGGGCCGCATCGTCGCCGCGCGCCGGCGCGCCGACGGCACCCCGCTCGTCTACGGCGGCATCGGAACGATGTCCAAGTCGAAGAACAACGGCGTCGATCCGCAGGCGCTCATCGAGCGCTACGGCGCCGACACCGCGCGCTTTTTCATCATCTTCGCCGCGCCGCCGACGAGCACGCTCGAATGGTCCGACGAGGGCGTCGAGGGCGCCTACCGGTTCCTGCGGCGGCTGTGGGCCTACGCGCTGCGCTATCGCGCCGGCGCCGCCCAGAAGCCGGGCGAGGCGGGCGAACGCGAGGTGCGGCGCGAAATCCACGCCGTGCTCGGCCAGGCGAACTACGACATGCAGCGGCACCAGTTCAACACCGTCGCCTCGGCCTGCATGAAGATCCTGAACGCGCTCGAGCGGTTGCCGGCGGCCGCCGGGCCGGTCGCGACCGAGGGGCTGTCGATCCTTCTTCGGCTGCTCGCGCCGATCGCGCCGCACGTCTGCCACCACCTGTGGCGGGAACTCGGCTTCGGCGAGGACGTGATGCAGGCCGCGTGGCCCGAACCGGATCCGGCGGCGCTCGAGCAGGAGGAGGTCGAGTACGTGCTGCAGGTGGGCGGCAAGACGCGCGGCAGCTTGCGCGCGCCGCGCTCGGCCGACCGCGACGCGCTCGAGCGCCTCGCGCGCGAGCATGCGCTCGTGCGCAAGTACGCCGCCGACCGGCCTGTAAAGCGCGTCGTCATCGTGCCCGGGCGGCTGATCAACGTGGTCGTATGACGCGGGCGCTCGTTGCCGCGCTCGCGCTCGCCGCCTGCGGCTGCGGTTTCAAGCTGCGCGGGGCGGCGCAGCTCCCGTTCGAGACGCTCTACATTCCGTCGGCGCGCAGCGGCGTCGCGCTCGACCTGAAGCGCAGCGTGCAGGCGGGCACGCGCACCCGCGTGGTCGACGACCCGGCGCGCGCCGACGCGGTGCTGCAGTTCTTGGAGGAGGCGCGCGAAAAGCACATCCTGTCGCTTTCGGGCACCGGGCGCGTGCGCGAGTTCCAGCTGCGCTACCGCGTCGGGTTTCGCGTGCACGACGGCAAGGGCGGCGAGTACGTGCCGGCGAGCACGCTGGAACTCATGCGCGAGGTCACCTTCAACGACGCCGAGGTGCTCGCCAAGGAGACCGAGGAGCAGCTGCTCTACCGCGACATGCAAGCCGACATGGTGCAGCTCATCCTGCGGCGCCTGGCGGCCGCCGAGCGTCCGAAGCGCGCCGACTGACGCCGCGGCCCGATGCGCCTGCGCGCCGCGCAGCTCGAGGCGCATCTAGCCGGCGCGCTTGCGCCGGCCTACCTCGTCACCGGCGAGGAGCCGCTCGTCGCGCTCGAAGCCGCCGACGCGATCCGCGCCGCGGCGCGCGCGCGCGGCCACACCGAGCGCGAGGTGCTCTACGCCGAACGCGGATTCGACTGGCGCGCGCTCGCGCACGCCTGCGTCGCCGGCTCGCTGTTCGCGGCGAAGAGGATCGTCGAGCTGCGGCTTGCCGCCGGGCGCATGCCCGCGGCCGGCGCCGCCGCCCTCGTCGCGCTGCTTGCGCGCCCGGCCCCTGAGGTGGTGCTGCTCGCGAGCATGCCCAGACCCGAGGGCCCGCTCTGGTGGAAGGCCGACTGGTTCGTCGCGTTCGAGCGCGCGGGCGTGGTCGTCGAGGCGGCGCCGGTGCCGCGCGCCGAACTTGCGCGCTGGATCGGCGCGCGCCTTGCGCGCCAGGGGCAGCGCGCAAGCGACGAGGCGCTCGAATTTCTCGCCGCGCGCGTCGAGGGTAACCTCCTCGCCGCGCGCCAGGAAATCGCCAAGCTCGCGCTGCTTGCGCCGCCGGGCGAGCTCGGGCTCGCCGAGGTGCGCGACGCGGTGGCGAGCGTCGCGCGTTACGACGTCGAAGCGCTCGCCGAGGCGCTCTACGCCGGCGACCTCGCGCGCTACGCGCGCGCGCTGGAGAGCCTGCGCGCCGAAGGCGAAAGCGCCGCCTCGATCGCCTGGCGCCTCGGCGAGGAGCTCGACGCGCTCGCGCGCGTCGCGGCGGGCCTTGCCGCCGGCGGCCGCAAGGAGGCGCTTTTCGCCGCCGCGCGCATCTACCGCGCCGCGCAGCCGCGCTGCGAGCGGGCGCTCGCGCGGCTGTCCGCGGCGCAGCTTCGCCGCGCGACCCTCGCCCTCGCGCGCATCGAGCGCGCGGCGAAGGGCGTCGCACCGGACGATCCCTGGGATGGTCTGCTGCGGCTCGGTTTCGAATTCGCGCGTGGATCCAGCGCCTGACCGGCCGCTCGACGTCGCCGCCTACGTGCGCGAGCTGGGCCGCGCCGCGCGCGAGGCCGCGCGCGCCCTCGCGCGCGCCGACCGCGCGACGAAGGACCGCGCGCTCGCGGCGATCGCCGGCGCGATCCGCGCGCGGCGCGACGAGCTGCTCGAAGCGAACCGCGCCGACCTCGAGCAAGCGCGGCGCGCCGGGCACGACGCCGCGTTCCTCGACCGGCTCGCGCTCGGCGAGGCCGGCATCGAGCGGATGGCGGCGGGGCTGGAGGCGGTCGCCGCACTCGACGATCCCGTCGGCCGCCTGAGCGAGCGGCGCCGCGGCCCGAGCGGCATCGAAGTCGCGCGCATGCGCGTGCCGCTCGGCGTGATCGCGATCGTCTACGAGTCGCGCCCGAACGTCACCGCGGACGCCGCGGGGCTGTGCCTGAAGGCGGGCAACGCCTGCATCCTGCGCGGCGGCGCCGAGGCGCTCGCCTCGAACCGCGCGATCGCCGCCTGCGTGCAGGAGGGGCTCGCCGCAGCGGGGCTGCCGCAGACTGCGGTGCAGATGGTCGCCACCGCCGACCGCGCGGCGGTCGGCGAACTCGCGCGCTTGCGCGAGTACGTCGACGTGCTCGTGCCGCGCGGCGGCAAGGCGCTGATCGCGCGGCTTGCCGAGGAGGCGCGCGTGCCGATGCTGAAGCACCTGGACGGCGTCTGCCACGTCTACGTCGACGATCGCGCGGACCTCGACATGGCGCTGCGCATCGTCGACAACGCGAAGACGCAGCGCTACGGCACCTGCAACACGATGGAGACGCTGCTCGTCGCCGAGGGCGTCGCCGCGCGGTTTCTGCCCGCGATCGGCGAGATCTTTCGCGCCGAAAGGCGTCGAGATGCGCGCCTGCGCGCGCGCGCGCGCGTTTCTGCCCGACGCGCGGCCGGCGACCGAGCGCGATTACGCGACCGAATGGCTCGCGCCGGTGGTCTCGATCCGCGTCGTCGCCGGGCTCGACGAGGCGATGGCGCACATCGCCGAGTACGGCTCGCAGCACACCGACGCGATCGTCACCGAGGACCGCGCGCGCGCCGAACGCTTCCTCCGGGAGGTCGACTCGAGCTCGGTTCTGTGGAACGCCTCGACACGCTTCGCCGACGGCTACGAGTACGGCCTCGGCGCCGAGATCGGCATCTCGACCGACCGCCTGCACGCGCGCGGCCCGGTCGGGCTGGAGGGCCTCACCACGCAGAAGTACGTGGTGTTCGGCCACGGGGAAGTGCGCCGCTAGTGGCGCAGAGGGTCGCCGTCTTCGGCGGCACGTTCGATCCGGTCCACAATGCCCATCTCGCCCTCGCGCGCGCGGCGCTTACCGCGCTCGGCGCCGAGCGCGTGCTCTGGATCCCGACCGGCGCACCGCCCTACCGGCGCGCGCCGGTGCGCGAGCGCCGAACATCGCGTCGCGATGCTGCGCCTTGCGCTCGCGGGCGAGCCGCGCCACGCGATCGACGAGCGCGAGCTCGCGCCCGGCCACTCCGGCTACACCGTGGATACGCTGCGCAGCCTGCGCGCCGAGCTCGGCGAGGCGGTCGAGCTGGTGCTGCTGATGGGCGCCGACCAGTACGCCACGCGAGACACCTGGCACCGCTGGGCAGAGGTCGCGCGCCTTGCGCGCATCGCGGTGGCCGAGCGCCCCGGGGCGCCGGCGCCCGCCGACGGGGTGTTCCGCGTGCCGTTCGCGCCGATGGACGTCTCGGCGAGCGCGATCCGCGCCCGCCTTGCGCGCGGCGAGGACGTCTCCGCGCTCGTGCCGCCGGCGGTGCTCGACTACATCCGCGCGCACGGCCTCTATCGCCGCTGATGGACATCCGCAAAAAGCAGCGCGCGGTCGTCGAGGCGCTGGAGGACGTCAAGGGCCGCGACATCGTCGTCTACAACGTCGCGCACCGCACGCCGATGTTCGAGCGCGTGGTGATCGCGACCGGCGACTCGACGCGTCAGGTCGCGGCGCTCGCCGAGAGCGTGCGCGACAAGATGAAGGCGATCGGCGCGCGCGTGCTCGGCGTCGAGGGCCGCCGCGGCGGCGAATGGGCGCTCGTCGACCTCGGCGACATCGTGGTGCACGTGATGCACCCGGCGGTGCGCGCGCACTACAACCTCGAGGAGCTGTGGGGCGGCAAGGAGGTGAAGCTGAAGCGCCCGGTCGCCGCCGCGCGCCGCCCCGCGCGCCGTGCCGAGGCTGCACGTCGTCGCCGTCGCGCCTAGGCTGCCTGCCTGGGCGCGCGCGGCGCGCGCGGCGTATCTCGCGCGCATGCCGCGCGGCTACGAAGTGAGCCTGCTCGAGCTGCCCGCGCGCGAGGAGCCGCGGCTTCTTGCGCGCCTGCCGGCCGGCGCGCGGATCGTGGCGCTCGACGAGCGCGGGCGCGACCTGACGAGCGTCGAGTTCGCCGCGCTGCTCGATCGGCCGACCGCGTTCGTGATCGGCGGCCCGGACGGCCTGCCGGCGGCGGTGCGCCGCAGGGCCGAGCTGCGGCTGCGGCTGTCCTCGCTCACGCTCGCGCACGCGCTCGCGCAGGTCGTGCTCGTCGAACAGCTCTATCGCGCCGCGACGCTGCGCACCGGCCATCCCTACCACCGCGACTAGCCTGCTATAGTGGCCTTCCCCGGTGGCCGGACCGTTCGAGCCCGTGATCTATCTCGCCTCGCGCAGCCCGCGCCGGCGGGAGCTGCTCGCGCAGATCGGCGTGCGCTTTCAGCCGCTATTGCTGCGCGCGACGCCGCACGCCGACGCGGACGCCGACGAGACGGTGCTCGCGGGCGAGACGCCGGCGGCGTACGCGATGCGCCTTGCGCGCGCGAAGGCCGACGCCGGCTGGAGGCGGATCCTGCAGCGCCGGCTGCCGCGCGCGCCGGTGCTCGCCGCCGACACCGCAGTCGCGCTCGACGGGCGCATCCTCGGCAAGCCGGCCGACCGCGCCGACGCCGAGGCGATGCTCGCCGCGCTCTCGGGCCGGCGCCACGAGGTGTTCACCGCGGTCGCGCTGCGCTTCGAGACGCGGCTGGAAACGGCGCTGTCGCGCTCGGAGGTCGAATTCCGCGCGCTCTCGGCCGAAGAGATCCGCGCCTACGTGGCGAGCGGCGAAGCCGACGACAAGGCGGGCGCCTACGCGATCCAGGGGCGCGCCGCGCGCTTCGTCGTCGAGATCCGCGGCAGCCACTCCGGCATCGTCGGCCTGCCGCTTTTCGAGACCGCGCAGCTGCTCGAGCGGCTCGGCCCGCTGCCGGACCGGCGCGCGCGCTAGGTCGCCCCGGGCGCGCCGATGAGCGAGGAGATCCTGATCAACGTCACGCCGCAGGAGACGCGCGTCGCGGTCCTCGCCGGCGGCCAGGTGCAGGAGCTCCTCGTCGAGCGCGCGCACAGCCGGGGGCGCGTCGGCAACCTCTACGTCGGCAAGGTGGTGCGCGTGCTGCCGGGCATGCAGTCGGCGTTCGTCGACATCGGCCTCGAGCGCACCGCGTTCCTGCACGTCGACGACATCTGGGAAAACCGCCGCGGCGCGGCGCCGCGGCCGATCGAGAAGCTGCTCGCCGAAGGCCAGCCCCTCCTCGTGCAGGTCGTGAAGGATCCAATCGGCACCAAGGGCGCGCGCCTGTCCACGCAGGTCTCGCTCGCCGGGCGGCTGCTCGTGTACCTGCCGCAGGACCCGCACATCGGCATCTCGCAAAAAATCGAGGACGAGGCGGGCCGCGCGCAGCTGCGCGAGCGCCTGCGCGCGCTGCTGCCGCCCGAGGAGACCGGCGGCTACATTCTGCGCACGCTCGCCGAGGGCGCCTCCGACGAGGAGCTCGCCGCCGACGTCGCGTATCTGCGCGCGCTGTGGCGCGACATCGGCGCGCGCGCCGCGCACGCCGTGCCGCCCGCCCTCGTCTATCAGGACCTGTCGCTCGCCGAGCGCGTGCTGCGCGATCTGGTGACGCCCGAGACCGTCGCCGTGCGCATCGACTCGGCCGAGACGTTCGCGCACCTCTCGGCGTTCGCCGCGCGCTACATGCCCGCGATCGGCGCGCGGCTGCACCCCTACGCCGGCGAGCGGCCGCTGTTCGACCTCTATCACGTCGAGGCCGAGATCGAGAAGGCGCTCGCGCGCCGCGTCGATCTCAAGTCGGGCGGCGCGCTCGTCATCGACCAGACCGAGGCGATGACCACGATCGACGTGAACACCGCCGGCTACGTCGGCGGCCGCAGCTTCGACGACACCGTGTTCAAGACCAACCTCGAGGCGGCGCAGGCGATCGCGCGCCAGCTGCGCCTGCGGAACCTCGGCGGCATCATCATCGTCGACTTCATCGACATGCAGTCGGAGGAGCACCGCGCCGCGGTGCTCGCCGAGCTGCGCCGCGCGCTCGCGCGCGACCGCACCCGCACGACGGTGAGCGGCTTCACCGCCCTGGGGTTGGTCGAAATCACGCGCAAGCGCACGCGCGAGTCGCTCGCGCACGTGCTGTGCGAGCCCTGCCCGCAGTGCGGCGGCCGCGGCGAAGTGAAGACGGCGCGCACCGTGTGTTACGAGATCCTGCGGGAACTTGCGCGCGAGGCGCGCGCCTGGCCCGCGCGCGAGCTTCGCGTGCTCGCCTCGCAGCCGGTGTGCGACCTGCTTCTCGAGGAGGAGTCGGCGGCGCTCGCCGCGCTCGGCGATGCGCTCGGCCGGCCGGTGTCGGTCCAGGTCGAACCCGGCTACACGCAGGAACAGTACGACATCGTGCTGCTGTGAGCGGCTCGGACGACCTCGTGTTTCTGCCCGCGCGGCAGCTTGCGCGGCGCATCCGCGCGCGCGAGGTCTCGGCGCAGGAGGTCGTGCGCGCGTTCATCGCGAGGATCGAGCGGGTCAACCCGCTCGTCAACGCGATCGTCACCTTCGTGCCCGAGCAGGCGCTCGCCGCCGCGCGCGCCCTCGACCGGAGGCTTGCGCGGCCGCGCAGCGCGCCGCCCCTCGGGCCGCTCGCCGGGCTGCCGATCGCGTACAAGGACCTCGTGCCGACGCGCGGCATCCGCACCACCTTCGGATCGCTCGTCTACCGCGACCACGTGCCCGCCGAGGACGCGCTGCTCGTCGAGCGGCTGCGCGCCGCGGGCGCGATCACGGTCGGCAAGACGAACACGCCGGAATTCGGCGCCGGCAGCCAGACCTTCAACCGCGTCTTCGGCGCGACCCGCAATCCCTGGGACCTCACGAAGACCGCGGGCGGCTCTTCGGGCGGGGCGGCGGCCGCGGTCGCCTGCGGAATGCTGCCGTTCGCCGACGGCTCGGACCTCGCCGCGAGCCTGCGCAATCCGGCGAGCTACTGTAACGTCGTCGGCCTGAGGCCGACGCCCGGCCGCGTGCCGTCGTATCCGGCGGCCAATGCCTGGGACACGCTCGCGGTCGCCGGCCCGATCGCGCGCAGCGCAGCCGACTGCGCGTTTCTCCTTGCGGCAATGGCCGGGCCCGATCCGCGCTCGCCGGTCTCGATCGCCGAGCCCGGGCGCGTGTTCCTGCGGCCCCTTGCGCGCGATTTCCGCGGCGTGCGCGTCGCGTGGTCGCCCGACCTCGGCGGCCTGCCGATCGACCGGCGCGTGAGCGATGCGCTCGCGCGCGCGCCGCGCGTGCTCGAAGACCTCGGCTGCGTGGTCGAGGAGGCGTGCCCCGATTTTTCCGGCGCGACCGAGGCGTTCGAGACGCTGCGCGCGCTCGGGTTCGTGCAGCGTTACGGGTCGCTGCTTGCCGCACACCGCGCCGAGCTGAAGGACACGGTCGTCTGGAACATCGAGCAAGGTCTTGCGCTCGATGCGGCGCGCATCGCCCGCGCCGAGGCGCTGCGCACCGAGCTCTATCACCGCATGCGCCGGTTCCTGGAAAAGTACGAATTCTTCGCCTGCCCGGTGACCCAGCTGCCGCCGTTTCCGGTCGAGCTGGAATACCCGACCGAGATCGCCGGCGTTCCGATGACGAACTACCTCGACTGGATGAAGAGCTGCTACTACGTCACGATCACCGCGCATCCGGCGATCTCGGTGCCGGCGGCGTTCACCGCGGATGCGCCTCAGCTTCCGGTCGGGCTGCAGATCGTCGGACGCGCGCGCGACGATTTCGGCGTGCTGCAGCTCGCGCACGCGTTCGAGCGCGCCGCGGGCGCCGCGCGCCGGCGTCCTAGCTTGCCTTAGGCAGCCGCCCCATCAGGTAGAACTCGTCGTTCGGCTGCATCGCCGCGACGTTGGCGAGGCGGTTGGACATCGCAAAGAACGCGGCGATCGCGGCGATGTCCCAGATGTCGTCGTCGGTGAAGCCTTCGGCGCGCAGGCGCGCGAAATCCGCCTCCTCGACCGCGCGCGACTCGAGCGCCACCTTGAGCGCGAACTCGATCATCGCGCGCTGACGCGGCGCAAGCTCCGCGCGCCGCGGGTTGACCGCGAGCTGGTCCGCAAGGCGCGGGTTCTTCGCGCGGATCCTGAGGATCGCGCCGTGCGCGACGACGCAGTAGAGGCAGTCGTTCGCGCCCGAGGTCGCCACCACGATCATCTCGCGCTCGGCCTTGGTGAGCGTGCGCCGTTCGTCGGGCTCGACCTCCATCAGCGCGTCGTGGTACGCGACGAACGCGCGCCATTCGGCCGGCCGGTGCGCGAGCGCGAGAAAGACGTTCGGGACGAACCCCGTCTTTTCCTGCACCGCGAGGATGCGCGCGCGGATGTCCTCGGGCAGGTCCTCCAGCCGCGCGACCGGAAACCGGCTGATCGGCGCAGCGCTCATCGCGCGCGCACCCTCAGTCGGCGTACACCCCCGCCCTCCTGATGATCGGCCCCCACTTGTCAATCTCGGCCTTCAGGTGCGCGGCGAGCGCCGCCGGTGTCGCTTTTTCCTGCGGATAGGCGCTCGCCCCCAGTTCGGCGAAGCGCTTGGCGACGTCGGCGTCCTTGAGCGCCGCCTGCAGCGCGGCGACGAGCTTGTCGATCGCCTCCTTCGGCGTACCCTTGGGCGCGTACAGGCCGTGCCAGATGCCGACCTCGAAACCCTTCAGGCCGAGTTCCTGCAGGGTCGGCACCTCCGGCAGCGACGCGACGCGCTTGGCCGAGGTGACCGCGTAGACCTTCACCTTGCCCGCCTTGATCTGCGCGGTGGTGTTGGTCGTCTGATCGCACATGAAATCGACCTGGCCGCCGAGGAGATCGTTCATCGCCGGGGCGGTGCCCTTGTACGGCACGGTGAGAAGATCGGTCTCGATCGCGCTCATGAAAAGCATCCCGCACAGGTGCGAGGCGGAGCCGACGCCGGCGTTCGCGTAGCTCACCTTGTCCTTGTTCGCCTTGATGTAGGCGAGGAACTCCTTGAAGTCGTTCGCCGGAAAGTTGGCGCGCGCGACGAGCGTCATCGGCACGTCGTTGATCAGCCCGATGTACTCGAAATCGGCGAGCGGGTTGTAGCGCAGCTGGCGATAGAGCGCAGGCGTGGTCGCCATGCCGATGTGATGGATGAGGATCGTGTAGCCGTCGGGCTTGGCGTTTTTCACGACCTCGGGCGCGAGGATGCCGCCGGCGCTCGGACGGTTCTCGACCAGCACCGTCTGCCCGAGCGACTTCTGCATCGCCTGCGCGACGACGCGCGCCACCGTGTCGGTCGGACCGCCGGCGGCGAACGGCACGACCATGGTCACCGGCCGGGTCGGATACGTCTGGGCGAACGCGCCGGCGACGCACGCCAGCATAAGCGCGAACGCGGCGGAGAAATTACGGGCTTTCATCGGCAAATCCTCCTTGCAAGCGGCGCGTGCGCGCCCGCGTCTACCGCGCGCGCGGCGGCACCGGCGAACCTGCGCGCGCTCCGCTGCCGCGCGAACGCTGGCGCGCCCGGCGGGATTCGAACCCACGACCCTTGGCTTCGGAGGCCAATACTCTGATCCACTGAGCTACGGGCGCGGGCAGAGGAGTCGCGATAAAATTGTAATTTTAACAGCACCGCCGCAGGCCAGAGAGCCGCCGCATGAGCGCGCAAGAGCATTCGTCCTTCATCCAGACGCCGCAGCAGCTCGTCGTCGCCGTGCTGCTCGCGTTCCTCGTACCGGTTTTCGGTCTCCTCATGATCGTGCACCTGATCGTCGACCGCCCGAGGGCGGACCCGGCCGCGATGACGCCCGAGGCGATCGCCGCGCGCATCCAGCCCGTCGGTCGCGTCGAGTTCGCCGACGCCGGCCGCGCGGCCGCCGGCCCGCGCAGCGGCGAGGAGGTCGTAAAAGCGGTGTGCGCCGCCTGCCACGCGACCGGCGCCGCCGGCGCGCCGAAGATCGGCGACAAGGCCGCCTGGGCGCCGCTCATTCGGCGCGGTCTGGACAAGATGCTCACGGTGGCGATCAAAGGTGAAAAGGCGATGCCGCCGCGCGGCGGCGCGCCCGATCTCACCGACCTCGAGCTCGCGCGTGCGATCGTGTTCATGGCGAACCAGTCCGGCGGCAACCTCAAGGAGCCGGCGGAGACGGCGGCAAAGCCCGCGGCGAAGAAGTAGCCGCCTGCGCGGCGCGCGGCCGTCGCGGCCGGCGCCGGACCCGGTCGCGATCCATGGTTCCGCATCTCACCACCGCGCTCACCGGCCCGCTGCTCGAACTCGAGCAGCGCATCCTCGAGGGCGCGTGCGCGATCGAGCGCTGGCTGCGGCTGTGGTGGCAGCAGCACGAGCCGCCGTTCTACAGCTCGGTCGACCTGCGCAACTCCGGCTTCAAGCTCGCGCCGGTGGACACGAACCTTTTCCCCGGCGGTTTCAACAACCTCAATCCGGCGTTCGTTCCGCTCGCGGTCCAGGCGGTGCGCTCGCTCATCGAGCGGCGGTGTCCGGACGCGAAAAATCTGCTCCTCGTCCCGGAAAGCCATACGCGCAACCGCTGGTACCTGGAAAACGTCGCCGTGCTCGCCACCATCCTGCGCCAGTCGGGGCTCGAGGTGCGGCTGGGCAGCCTCAGTCCCGACGTCACCGCGCCGACCGCGCTCGAGACCGCCACCGGCAAGCGCGTCGTCGTCGAGCCGCTCAGGCGCTCGGGCGCGCGCCTCGGTCTCGACGGCTTCGACCCCTGCATCGTGCTGCTCAACAACGACCTGTCGGCCGGTGTGCCCGAGATCCTGCGCGGGCTCGAAGGCCAGGTGCTCGTGCCGCCGCTGCACGCCGGCTGGGCGAGCCGGCTCAAGTCGCAGCACTTCGCCGCCTACGACGACGTCGCCGCCGAGTTCGCGCGGCTGCTCGACATCGACCCCTGGCTCGTCAACCCGTATCACGCCCAGTGCGGCGAGATCGACTTTCAGACGCGCGCGGGCGAGGAGTGTCTCGCGGCCAACGTCGCGATGCTGCTCGAAAAGATCCGCGCGAAGTACCGCGAATACCGCATCGGCGAGACGCCGTTCGTCGCGGTGAAGGCCGACGCCGGCACCTACGGCATGGGCGTGATGATGGTGCGCGATCCCGCCGAGGTGCGCGACCTCAACCGCCGCCAGCGCAACCGCATGGCGGTGGTGAAGGAGGGCCTCGTGGTGAGCAACGTCATCATTCAGGAGGGCGTCGCGACGATGGAGCGCATCGAGGACAAGGTCGCCGAGCCGGTGGTGTACATGGTCGGGCCCCACGTGATCGGGGGCTTTTACCGGGTGCACGGCGCGCGCGGCGCCGAAGACAACCTGAACGCGCCCGGCATGCATTTCGTGCCGCTCGCGTTCGAGCAGTCGTGCACCGTCCCGGATCCGCACGCGGCGTGCGACGCGCCGCCGAACCGGTTCTACGCCTACGGCGTGGTGGCGCGCCTTGCGGCCGCCGGCGCCGCGCTCGAACTGGAGCGCACCGCCCCGCGCGCCGCCCGCGTTTCGCCGCCCTGCGCGTGAAGCTGCTGTTCGTCATCGATCCGCCCGAGACGCTCAAGGCGTACAAGGACAGTTCGGTCGCGATGATGCGCGCCGCGCAGGCGCGCGGCCACGCGGTGCACATCTGCGGCACCGAGACGCTGCGCTTCGAGGCGGGCGCGGTGCGCGCCGAGGCGCGCCGCCTCGCGCTCACCGACGACGACGCCGACTGGTACCGCGCGGGTCCGCCCGAGACCGCGGTGCTTGCCGAGTTCGACGCGGTGTTGATGCGCAAGGACCCGCCGTTCGACCTGGAGTACGTCACCGCGACCTGGCTGCTGTCGCTCGCCGAGCGCGAGGGCGCGCGCGTCTACAACCGCCCGGCGGCGGTGCGCGACGCGAACGAAAAGATCGGCATCCTCGAGTTTCCGCAGTTCACGGTGCCGACGATCGTCGCGCGCGAGCCGGCGCGCATCCACGCGTTCATCGACGCCGAGGGCGACGTGATCCTCAAGCGCCTCGACTCGATGGGGGGCGAGAGCATCTTTCGCGTGAGAAGCGGCGACCCCAACCGCAACGCGATCGTCGAGGTGATGGCGCAGGGCGGGGAACGCTCGGTGATGGCGCAGCGCTACATCCCCGAGATCCGCGACGGCGACAAGCGCGTGCTGCTGATCGACGGCCGGGCGGTGCCGTACTGCCTTGCGCGGCTTGCGCGCCCGGGCGAGACGCGCGCGAACCTCGCCGCCGGCGGCACCGGCGTCGCCCGCCCGCTCGGCGCGCGCGAGCGCGAGATCGCCGCCACGGTCGGCCCGGTGCTCGCCGCGCGCGGGCTGGTGCTCGTCGGCCTCGACGTGATCGGCGACTGGCTGACGGAAGTGAACGTCACCAGCCCCACCTGCTTTCGCGAAATCCAGGACCAGACCGGCTTCGACGTCTCGGGGATGTTCCTCGAGGCGCTCGAGACGAGGGTGCGGACGGCGCGATGATCGGCGTTCTGATCGTCTCGCACGACACGCTCGGCGAAGCGCTCGTGCGCTCGGCGACCCACGTGCTCGGGGGCGCGCCTGCGCTCGTGCGTCCGCTCGCGGTCGGCGCGGGCGACGACCCGGAGCGGCTGCTCGCGCGCGCGCGCGAGCTGGTGCGCGAACTGGACCAGGGCGACGGGGTGCTCGTGCTCGCCGACATCTACGGCGCCACCCCCGGCAACATCGCGCTGCGGCTGCTCGAGCCGGGGCACGTCGAGGGCGTGGCCGGCGTGAACCTGCCGATGCTCGTGCGCGTGCTCACCTACCGGCACCGCGGCCTCGCGGTCGCGCTCGAAAAGGCGCTTTCGGGCGGTACCGAGGGCGTGGTGCACATGACGACCGACTGCTGCAATGGCACGCGTTGAAGTCGAGATCGTCAACAAGCTCGGGCTGCACGCTCGCGCCTCGGCGAAGCTCACGCAGACGGCGAGCGCGTTCGCCTCCGACATCTGGCTCGAGCGCAACGGCCGGCGCGTCAACGCGAAAAGCATCATGGGCGTGATGATGCTCGCCGCCGGCCCCGGTGCGCGCGTCACGATCGAGGCCGAGGGCGAGGACGCCGACCAGGCGCTCGATGCGCTCGCGCGTCTGGTCGCCGACCGCTTCGGCGAGGCCGAATGAGCTTCGCGCTGCACGGGCTTGCGGTCTCGCCCGGCATCACCGTCGGGCAGGCGCACCTCGTCTCGAGCGCCCGTCTGGAGGTCGCGCACTACGAGGTACCCGAGGACGCGATCGAGGCCGAGGTCGCCCGGTTCGAAGCGGCGCTCGCGCGGGTGCGCGAGGAACTGGCCGCGCTCGCGGCGCACGTGCCGCCAGAGGCGCCGCCCGAGCTCGCCGCGTTCGTCGCCCTGCATCGGCTGATCCTCGAGGATCCGGCGCTCGCGCAGACGCCGAAGGCGATCATTCGCGAGCGCCGCGCGAACGCCGAATGGGCGCTCGTGCAGCAGATGGAGAAGCTCGCGCGCCGCTTCGAGGAGATCGAGGACCCGTACCTGCGCGAGCGGCGCGCCGACATCGAGCAGGTGGTGGAACGCGTGCTGAAGGCGCTCGCCGGCGGCCGCAGTCTGCCGGAGCCGCCCGCGGCGCTCGAACAGAACATGATCGTGGTCGCGCACGACCTGTCCCCGGCCGACATGCTGCTCTTCAAGCGCCACCGCTTCGGCGGCTTCGTCACCGACGTAGGCGGCGTCACCTCGCACACCGCGATCGTCGCGCGCAGCCTCGGCATCCCGGCGATCGTCGGCCTGCACCACGCGCGCGACATGGTGCGCGAGGGCGACACCTTGATCGTCGACGGCCTGGCCGGCGTGGTGCTCGTCGACCCCGATCCCATGCTGCTCGGCGAGTACCGCCTGCGCCAGAGCGGCTACGCGCTCGAGCGCGAAAGACTGAAGCGCCTGCGCGCCGCGCCGACCGCGACGCTCGACGGCACGCCGGTCGAGCTCTACGCCAACATCGAGGTGCCGCAAGACGTCGCCGAGGCGCGCGAGGTGGGGGCGCAGGGCGTGGGCCTTTTCCGCACCGAGTTCCTGTTCATGAACCGACGCGACCTGCCCTCCGAGGAGGAGCAGTTCGAGGCCTATCGCGAGGTGCTCGCCGGCATGGACGGGCGGCCGGTCGTGATCCGCACGCTCGACATCGGCGCCGACAAGGCGGTGAGCCCCGACGGCGCGGTCGAGCCGGGGGCGGTGGCGCCGAACCCGGCCCTCGGCCTGCGCGCGATCCGCTACTGCCTCGCCGAGCCGCAGGTGTTCCTCACCCAGCTGCGCGCGATCCTGCGCGCCTCGGCGTACGGGCGCGCGCGGATCCTGCTGCCGATGCTCGCGCACGCGCACGAGATCAAGCAGGCGCTCGGGCTCCTCGAGCGCGCGAAAGCGCAGCTCGAGCGCGACGGCGTCGCGTTCGACCGCGCGATCCCGGTCGGCGGCATGATCGAGGTGCCGGCGGCGGCGCTCGCGCTGCCGATGTTTTTGCGCCGGCTCGATTTCGTCTCGCTCGGCACGAACGACCTCATCCAGTACACGCTCGCGATCGACCGCACCGACGACGCGGTCGCGCACCTGTACGACCCGCTGCATCCGGCGGTGCTCGCGCTGGTCGCGAACGTGATCCGCAGCGCGAACCGCGCGCGCGTGCCGGTCGCCGTCTGCGGCGAGATGGCGGGCGAGCCGGGGCTCACGCGCCTGCTCCTTGGCTTCGGCCTGCGCAACTTCTCGATGCACCCGGCGCAGCTGCTCGCGGTGAAGGAACGGGTGCTGAAGACCGATCTCGCGCACGCGCGGCCGCTCGCGCGGCGCATCCTGCGCCAGTCGGACCCGGCGCGCGCGCGCGAGCTGCTCGCGAAACTGAACGCCTGAAAGGAGGACCCCGATGAAGACGATCGTCGCCGCCGCCGTCGCGTTTTTCGCGCTCGCCGCGCACGCGCAGGGCTGGCCGGCAAAACCGGTGAAACTGGTCGTGCCGTTTCCCGCCGGCAGCGCGACCGATCAGGTCGCGCGTCTGGTCGGCGCCGAGCTCCAGGCCGCCCTCGGCCAGCCGTTCGTGGTGGAAAACAAGCCCGGGGCGCAGGGCGCGATCGCCGCGGCCGAGGTGGCGAAAGCCGCCCCCGACGGCTACACGCTGATGGTCACCACGAACACGCCGCACGCGGCGAACGTGAGCCTGTTCAAGAAGCTCGCCTACGACCCGGTAAAAGACTTCACGCCGATCACGCGCTACGGGACCACCGCCTTCATGCTGATGGTGCGGCCCGATTTCCCGGCGAAGACGCTGAAGGAGTTCCTCGCGCACGCGCGCGCGAACCCCGGCCGGCTTTCGGCGGGCTACGGCTCGGCGGGCTCGCAGGTGTCGCTCGCGATGCTGAAGTCGATGGCGAAGCTCGAGGTGATCGAGGTGCCTTACAAGGGCATCCCGCAGGCGCTCGCCGACACTCTCGGCGGCACGCTCGCCTTCACCTTCGTCGACATGGCGAACGCGCTCGCGCAGGCGAAGGGCGGAAAGCTGCGCGGCCTTGCGGTGACGTCGGCGCGGCGCAGCGCGCTCGCGCCCGAGGTGCCGGCGATCGCCGAGGAGCTCGCCGGCTACGAGATCGTCGCCTGGTTCGCGCTGGTGGGACCGGCGAAGCTGTCGGCGGCGGTGGTCGAGCGGCTGCACGAGGCGAACGTGGCGGCGCTCGCGCGGCCGGAGGTGAAAGAGAAGTTCGCCGCGGTCGGCACCGAGGTCGCGCCGCTCGCGCCGGCCGAGCTCGGCCGCTTCATCCAGAGCGAGATCGAACACTGGGCGCGCCTTGCAAAGCTCGCCGGCATCCAGCCCGAGTAGCGCGATGAGGAGGGCAGGCGGCGCGCCGGCGCGTGCGGCGAGGCGGCCGCGATGAGCGGGCCGCTCGAGGGCGTGCGGGTGCTCGATCTCACCACCGTGGTGATGGGGCCCTACGCGACGCAGCTCCTCGCCGACCTCGGCGCCGACGTCGTGAAGGTCGAGCCGCCCGAGGGCGACGTCATGCGCCACAACGCGCCGATGCGCTCGCCCGGCATGGGCCACATTTTTCTTCACGCCAACCGCAACAAGCGTTCGATCGCGCTCGACCTGAAACGTCCCGAGGGCCGCGCGGCGTGCCTTGCGCTCGCCGCGCGCGCCGACGTCCTCGTCTACAACATCCGCCCGCAGGCGATGGCGCGGCTCGGGCTCGCGTGGGACGACGTGCGCGCGGTCAACCCGCGCCTCGTCTACGTCGGCGGCTTCGGCTACAGCCAGCGCGGCCCCTACGCCGCGCGCGCCGCCTACGACGACCTCATCCAGGGCGCGGCCGGCGTGCCGTGGCTGTTCGCGCGCGCAGGCGCGGAGGCGCCGCGCTATGCGCCGGTCACGCTCGCCGACCGCGCGGTGGGGCTGCATCTTGCGCTCGCGGTGTGCGCCGCGCTGCTGCGGCGCGAGCGCAGCGGCGTCGGGCAGCGCGTCGACGTGCCGATGTACGAATCGCTCGTGCAGATGGTGCTCGGCGACCATCTCGCGGGCGCGAGCTTCGAGCCGCCGCTCGGCGAGCCGGGCTACGGGCGTCTCGTCGCGCACGGCCGCCGGCCGTACGAAACGAAGGACGGCTGGATCTGCGTCCTCGTCTACAACGACAAGCAGTGGCGCGCGTTCTTCGAGGCGATCGGCCGGCCCGAGCTCGCGCAGGATCCGCGCTTCGCGACGCAGGAAGCGCGCAGCCGCGACTTCGAGGCCGCGTACGCGCTGGTCGCCGAGGAGATGAAGAAGCGCACCACCGACGAATGGATCGCGGCGCTCGAGGCGGCCGACATCCCTGTCGGGCGCATGAACAGCCTCGCGGACGTGCTCGGCGATGCGCACCTCGCGGCGACCGGCTTTTTCGCGACGGTCGAGCATCCGAGCGAAGGGCGGCTGCGCTCGATGGCGGTGCCCTCGGAGTGGAGCGAATCGCCGCCCGAGCCGCATCGGCGTCCGGCGCCGCGGCTCGGCGAGCACACGCGCGAAGTGCTCGCCGAAGCGGGCTATAGCGACGCCGAGATCGAGCGACTGATCGCGAGCGGCGCGGCGCGCGCGGCGCCTTGACAGAAGCCCGGCGCCGCGGTTACCGTTCGCGGCCACAGACAGCGCCGATTTGACGTTCAGCTTGCGGGCGCTCAACAAATGCAGCTAAAGAGACGGCCGCGCAACACCCGTTCTCGCGCAAGCTGAACGGGTTTTTTGTTTTCCGTGGAGATTGCGTGAACGCGCCCCGCCTGCCCGGCTCGGTCGGCGTCGTCGAAGCGAAGAAAGCGACGTTCGACGAGCCGCTGCGGCTCAAAAGCGGCGCGGTGCTGCCCGCCTACGAGATCGCCTACGAGACCTACGGGCGGCTGAACGCCGCGCGCTCGAACGCGGTGCTCGTGTGCCACGCGCTGAACGCCTCGCACCACGTGGCCGGGTTCTACGCCGACGATCCGGACAACGTCGGCTGGTGGGACAACATGGTCGGGCCGGGCAAGCCCATCGACACCGAGCGCTTCTTCGTCGTCGGCTCGAACTACCTCGGCTCCTGCTTCGGCTCGACCGGACCCGCCTCGATCAACCCGGCGACGGGACGCCCCTGGGGCGCGGACTTTCCGCTGGTCACGGTCGAGGACTGGGTCGCGGCGCAGGCGCGCCTTGCCGACCGGCTCGGCATCGAGCGCTTCGCCGCGGTGATCGGCGGCTCGCTCGGCGCGATGCAGGCGCTGCAGTGGGCGCTCGCGTTCCCCGAGCGCGTGCGCCACGCGATCGTGATCGCCGCAACGCCCCGGCTTTCGGCGCAGAACATCGCGTTCAACGAGGTCGCGCGCCAGGCGATCCTCGCCGACCCGGACTTTCACGGCGGGCACTACTACGACAAGGGCGTCGTGCCGCGCCGCGGGCTGCGCATCGCGCGCATGATCGGCCACATCACGTACTTGTCGGATGACGCGATGATGGAAAAATTCGGTCGGCAGCTGCGGCGCGCCGCCCCCGGCTTCGATTTCGACATCGACTTCGAGGTCGAATCGTATCTGCGCTACCAGGGAGAGAAGTTCTCGCGCTACTTCGACGCGAACACGTATCTGCGGATCACGAAGGCGCTCGACTACTTCGACCCGGCGGCCGACTTCGGCGGCGATCTTGCGCGCGCGTTCGCGCGCGCGCGCGCCGACTTCCTCGTCGTCTCGTTCAAGTCCGACTGGCGCTTTCCGCCGGCGCGCTCGCGCGAGATCGTCAAGGCGCTGCTCGACGCCCGGCGCATCGTCTCCTACCTCGAGATCGACGCGCCGCAGGGGCACGATGCGTTTCTCTTGGACGACCCGCGCTACCACGCGGCGCTCGCCGCTTACTTTCGCAACATCGTGCTGTGACCGAGGCCGACGCGATCGTCGCGTGGGTCGCGCCCGGCGCGCGCGTGCTCGACCTCGGCTGCGGCGACGGCGCGCTGCTCAGGCGCCTGTGGGAGGAAAAGCGCGCCCCCGGCTACGGCGTCGAGATCGACGACGCACACGTGCTCGAATGCCTGAAGAACGACGTGAACGTCCTGCAGATGGATCTGGAGGACGGACTGGCCGCTTTTGCCGATCGCTCCTTCGACTGCGTGATCCTGTCCGAGACGCTGCAGGCGATCCACCGCCAGGAAGCGCTCCTGCGCGAGATGCTCCGCGTCGGGCGCGAGGCGATCGTTTCGTTTCCGAACTTCGGCTACTGGCGGCTGCGGCTGCAGATCGCCTTCGGCGGCCGCATGCCGGTCTCGCCCGAGCTGCCGTACGCGTGGTACGAGACGCCGAACGTGCATTACTGCACGATCGCCGACTTTGAGGCGCTCGTCGCGAAGCTCGGCCTGCGCATCCTCGAGCGTCTCGCGCTCACCGGCGGGCGCCGCGTGCGCGCAGCGCCCAACCTCCTCGGCGCGACCGCGCTCTACCGCATCAGCGCGTAGCCGGCGCCGCGTCAGCGCCGCGCTTCGAGCGCCTCGATGCGCGCGCGCGCGCTAACGAGCAGCGCAAGGCCCGGCAGCGCGGCCGCGAAGGTGAACAGAAAGAACTCGCCCCAGCCGAGCGCGTCGACCAGATAGCCCGCCGCCGGCCCCACGTAGACGCGCCCGAGGGCCGCGAGCGCCGAAAGGAGCGCGTACTGCGTCGCCGAAAAGCGCCGGTCGCAGAGCGCCATCAGCAGCGCGACGTAGGCCGCGGTGCCCATGCCGCCGGCGAGGTTCTCGAGCCCCACCACCGCGACCATGACCGCGTAGTCGCGGCCGGCGGCGGCGAGCCAGACGAAGCCGAGGTTGGTCACCGCCTGAAGCAGCCCGAAGGCGAGCAACGCGCGGTACAAGCCGAGCCCGGTCATCAGGGCCCCGCCGGCGAGCGCCCCGGCGATCGTCGCTGCAAGGCCGAGGCCCTTGTTCACGGCACCGACCTCGGTGAGGGAGAAGCCCGGCCCGCGAAGCAGGAACGCGGTGGTGAGGTTGCCGGCGAACGCATCGCCGAGTTTGTAGAGCACGACGAGCGCAAGGAGCGCCGCCGCCCCCGGGCGGGCGAAAAACTCGGCGAAGGGCTTCGCGACCGCTTCCTCGAGCGACTTCGGCGGCGCACCGGACGGTTCCGGCTCGACCGCGAACCAGGTGGCGATCATGCCGATCGCCATGAGCGCCGCCATCAGCCAGTAGGTCGCCGTCCAGCCGAGCCAGCGGTCGGCGAGGATGAGCGCGCCCGCGCCCGAAACGAGCATCGCGATCCGGTATCCGAACACGGAGGCCGCCGCGCCCGCGCCGCGCTCCTCGGGCCGAAGCGAGTCGGCGCGCAGCGCATCGAACACGATGTCCTGCGAAGCCGAAAGGAACGCCACCACGAGGGCGGTGGCGCCGAGCAGCCAAGCGGAATCGCGCGGCGAGAGCGTCCCCATGAACGCGATCGCCGCCGCGAGCGCGAGCTGCGTGAGCAGCAGCCAGCCGCGGCGCCGTCCGAGGAAAGGCGGTGCATAGCGGTCCATCAGCGGCGCCCAGAGGAACTTGTAGGTGTAGGGCTGGCCCACCAGCGCGAACCAGCCGATCGCGACGATGTCCGCGCCCTCGGCGGCGAGCCGAGCCTGGAGCGTGCCCGCGGTGAGCGCAAGCGGCAAACCGGAAGCGAAGCCGAGCGCGAGCATCAGCAGCATCCGGCGGCTGAGGAGCACCGCGGCGTACGCGGCAAGCGGCATGGAGCGAGCCGATCTCTACCCGCGCGAGCGCGCGCGATTGCCGCGCCGCAATATTCGCGGTACCTTAGTGGCTTGGCGTCCGAAGCCGGATCGGGCATTCCGGATTCACGTTCCCAACTCAACCGAGCGCTACACCATGACGACCGAATCTTCCGCTGTCTCAAAGGAAAAGCTGGTCTCCGACCTCAAGGCGGTCGTGAACGATGCCGAAGAGCTGGTGCGCGCGAGCGCCGATCAGGCCGGCGAGCGCCTCGCCGCGGCGCGCGAACGGCTGCAGGCGTCGCTCGCGAGCGCGCGCGCCAAGCTCGCCGACGCCGAGCGCGCGTTCGTCGACCGCACGCGCGAGGCGGCGCGCGCGACCGACGCGTACGTGCACCAGAACCCCTGGCAGGCGGTCGGCGTCGCCGCGCTGCTCGGGTTCGTGATCGGTTTGCTGATCGGCCGCCGCTGACGGCGATGCCCATGGCGCGAGCGGGCGGCGAGGCGCCGCGCTCGCCGGTGCGCGCGGCCGCGCGCGCCCTGCTCGCGTTCGTCGAAACGCGCGCGCGTCTGGCCGCGAGCGAACTCGAAGAGCAGGCGCTGCGGCTTGCCGAGATCGCGCTGTGGCTGCTCGCCGCGGCGTTCCTGCTCGGCGTCGCGCTCGTGTTCGTTTCGGTCGCGATCGTGCTCGCCGTGCCCGAGGGCGCGCGGCTGTTCGCCGCCGCGCTGCTCGCCGTCGGCTACTCGGGCGCGGGTGCGGCGGCCGCGTTCGTCGCGCGCCGTCGCCTCGCCGAGCGGCCGCCGCTTCTTTCCGCGACGCTCGCGGAGCTGCGCGCAGACCGCGAGCGGTTCTCCGGCGCGCGCGACGCGGACGAGGGCGCGGCGTGATCCGCGCGCGCCTCGTCGCGCTGCGCGAGCGCCGGGCGGCGCTGCGCGCACGCGCCGCGGCCGAGCGCGAGGCGCTCGAGGCGCTCCTTGCGCGCACCGATGTCGCCGCGCGCTGGATCGCCCTCGGCCGCGAGCTCGGTCGCGCGCTCCTTGCGCGGCCGTGGCTCGTCGCTTCAGCCGTCGCGCTCGCGGTCGCGCTGCGGCCGCGCCGCGCGCTGCGCTGGGCGGCGGCCGTCTGGTCGGCGGTGCGGCTTGCGCGCGGGGTCCTGCGCGCTTGGCGGCGCCTTGCGCCCGCCCCCGGCTGACATGCGCCTGCCGACCGCGCTGCGGCGCGCGCTGGAGCTCGTCGAGCGCGAGCGCCGGTTCCTGATCGCCGAGGTCACGCAGATCGCCGGCCTGATGCCGCTTCTCATGAAGCGCAGAAACGGCGGACGCTGGACGCGCGAGGATCGTGCGCAGATCGTCGCGCACCTGCGGCGCATGACGCAGCTTTCGCCGTATCTCGTGGTCCTGGTGATGCCCGGCGGGTTCGCGCTCCTGCCGGTGCTCGCCTGGTGGCTCGACCGACGCCGGCGACCGCGCGCGCCCCGCTCTGCCGGCGCCGGCACTCAGCCGGATTCCCAGCGATAGTCGATCGTGAGCGGCGCGTGGTCGGAAAAGCGCCGCCGCTTGTAGATCGCCTCGCGCCAGGCCGTCTCGGCGAGCCGCGGGGTCGCGATCTGGTAATCGATGCGCCAGCCGACGTTCTTTTCCCACGCGCGCCCGCGGTTCGACCACCAGGTGTACTGCCCGGGCCGCGGGTTCAGGCGCCGGAACACGTCCACGTAGCCGAGCTCCTCGAACACGCGCGTCAGCCACGCCCGTTCCTCGGGAAGAAAGCCGGAGTTCTTCTGGTTCGCGCGCCAGTTCGTGAGGTCGATCTCGCGGTGCGCGATGTTCCAGTCGCCGCAGAGCAGGATCTCGCGCCGCGCGCGCCGCAGCCGCGCAAGGTGCGGCAGGAACGCCTCCATGAAGCGGTACTTCGACGCCTGGCGGTGCGGCCCGGCCGATCCGGAGGGTAGATAGACCGAGATCACCGAAAGGTCGCCGAAGCGCGCTTCCAGGTAGCGCCCTTCGGCGTCGAATTCTTCGGCCCCGAAGCCGCGCACCACCGCCTGCGGCTCGGCGCGGCAGTAAAGCGCCACCCCGGCGTAGCCCTTTTTCCGCGCGCAGTGGAAATACGCGCGCATCCCCTTCACCGCGAACGCGTCGGCGGCGAGGTCGGATTCCTGCGCTTTGATCTCCTGCAGGCAGACGAAATCGGCCTTGTGCGCGGCAAGCCACGCAAACAGCCCCTTTTTCGCCGCCGAGCGGATGCCGTTCGCGTTGAGCGTGACGACGCGCAAACGGACCGGGACCGTCAGGCGCCCGCCGGCGCCGCGACGCCGCCGTGCGCCGCCGACCATGCCGCCGGCGCGTGCAGGAATTTCTCCACCTCGGCGAGCTGCGCCGTCGCGAGGTAGTTCGTCTCCTTCGCGACGCGCAGCACGTCCCACCAGGTGGGCGAGATAATGCAGCCGCACGCCGAGGTCGGCCATCACCCGGCGCGACTCCGGGAAGATGTCGTAGAAGAAGTTCACGTACACGTGCTCGACCACCGCGCCCGCCTCGCGCAGCGCGCGGCAGAAGTGGATCTTCGAGCGCCCGTCGGTCGTGAGGTCCTCGACGAGCAGCGTGCGCGCCCCTTCGCGGATATCGCCCTCGATCTGCGCGTTGCGCCCGAAGCCCTTCGGTTTCTTGCGCACGTACTGCATCGGCAGCGCGAGCCGCTCGGCGATCCACGCGGCGTAGGGGATGCCGGCGGTCTCGCCGCCGGCGACCACGTCGAACTGCTCGAAACCGGCGTCGCGCGCGAGCGTCGTCAGCGCGAACTCGACCAGCTGTGCGCGGATGCGCGGATAGAAGATCAGCTTGCGGCAGTCGATGTAGACCGGGCTCGCCCAGCCGGAAGTGAAGATGAACGGCTTGCCCTCGGAATAGAGCACCGCCTTCACCTCGAGCAGCATCTTCGCGGTGGTCTGCGCGATGAAGGCGGGGTCGGCCGAATGCATAGCGCGGCATTGTACCGGGGCGCGCGCTAGAATCACGCCGGCCGGTCTTTCCGCAGTCGCCGATGCGCCGCCTCGCCGTCTTCGCTGCCTTGGCGCTCGCCCCGCTCGCCGCGGACGCGCAGACTTCGTACCGCTGCGTCGGCGCCGACGGCAAGAAGGACTACGGCCAGACGATCCCGCCGCAGTGCGTCGGCCAGCCGGTCGAGCAGCTCGGCCCCGACGGGCGGGTGCAGAAGCGCATCGCCCCGGCCCCGGCGGGCGGGCGAGCCGGCGGCGCGGCCGCCGCAGACCGAGGAGCAGAAAAAGCGCGAGGCGATGCTGAAGGAGCAGGCGCGGCGCGACAAGGCGCTGCTTGCGACCTACACGAGCGAGGCCGACATCGAGGCCGCGCGCCGGCGCGCGCTCGCCGACAACGAGCAGGCGGTGAAAGAGACCGAGGGGCGGCTTGCCGCGCTCAAGAAGCGCCAGGGCGAGCTGCTGAAGGAGATGGAGTTCTACCAGGGCAAGAACAAGCCGCCGGCCAAGCTCGAGCAGGAGCTGCGCGACACCCAGTTCTCGCTCGAGGCGCACGGAGAAGCTGCTCGCGCAGAAGCGCCGCGAAGTGGACGCGATCAACGCGCGCTACGACGACGATCGCCGGCGGTTCCTCGAGCTGACGCGCGGCGCGAAAAAATAGCGCGCCGCCTTTCAGCCGGCGAGTTTCGCGCGCAGGATCTCGGCGACCTGCCCCGGGTTCGCGGCGCCGCGGCTCGCCTTCATCACCTGCCCGACGAGCGCGTTCAGCGCCCGCTCGCGGCCGGCGCGGAAGTCGGCGACGAGCTTCGGATTCGCCGCGAGCGCTTGCTCGACCAGCCGCTCGAGCGCCGCCCGGTCGCTCAGCTGCGCGACGCCCAGCGCCGCGATCAGCGCGTCCGCGTCCGCTTCGCTCGTGCGCATCGCCGCGAGCACCTCTTTCGCCGCCTTGTGCGAGACGGTTCCGTCGTGCACGCGCTCGAGAAGGCGCGCGAGGCGCTCAGGCGCGATCGGCACCGCGCTGAAGTCGAGCCCGGCGTCGTTCAGCAGCGCGGCGAGCTCGCCGTTCACCCAGTTGGCGACCGAGCTTCGCCGGCGCGCCGTGCCGCGGCGAGCGCGGCGCTCGAAGTAGTCCGCCTTTTCGCGCGATTCGGTGAGCAGCGGCCACATCGTAGGCCGACAGCCCGTAGCTCGGCGGCGTAGCGCGCGCTGTCCGTCGCCGCGGGCAGCTCCGGCAGGCTCGCGGCGCACCGCGCTCGATCTACGTCTTCGGCGAGCACGAGCGGCAACAGGTCCGGGTCGGGGAAGTAGCGGTAGTCGTGCGCCTCTTCCTTGCCGCGCAGCGTGCCGCGTCTCGTCGCGCGCCGGGATCGTAGAGCACGCGTGGCCTGCCGGATGCGGCCGCCTTCCTCCAGGATCGGCGATCTGGCGCCGCGCTTCGTACTCGATCGCGCGTTCGAGAAAGCGGAACGAGTTGAGGTTCTTGATCTCGCAGCGCGTGCCGAGCCCGGGTTCGCCCGCGCGGCGCACCGAGACGTTCGCGTCGCAGCGGAACGACCCTTCCTGCATGTTGCCGTCGCAGATCTCGATCCAGCGCACGAGCGCGTGCAGCGCGCGGGCGTACGCCGCCGCCTCGCGCGCGCCGCGCAGATCCGGTTCGGTGACGATCTCAAGGAGCGGCGTGCCCGCGCGGTTGAGGTCGATGCCGGTCATGCCGTGCCGGTCCTCGTGCAGCGACTTGCCGGCGTCTTCCTCCAGGTGCGCGCGCGCGATGCGCACGCGCTTTTCGCCCGCCGGCGTCGCGATCGCGAGCGCGCCGCCCTCGACGATCGGCTGCTCGTACTGGCTGATCTGGTAGCCCTTCGGCAGGTCCGGGTAGAAGTAGTTCTTGCGCGCGAACACTGAGCGGCGGTTGATGCGAGCGCCGATCGCCAGACCGAAACGGATCGCGAACTCCACCGCGCGCGCGTTCGGCACCGGAAGCACCCCGGGCAGCGCGATGTCGACCGCCGACGCCTGGGTGTTCGGCGGCGCGCCGAACGCGGTCGGCGCCCCCGAGAACATCTTGCTGCGCGTGGCGAGTTGCGCGTGCGTCTCGATGCCGACGACGACTTCCCAGTCCATGCGCGGCTACCTTGGCGGGCGAAGCGCAAAGCCGTTGCCGCGCCCGACGGGCGTCGGCGCGAGATCGCCTTGCGCGCCGCAGCGCGCGGTGCAGCCCGAGGCGGCGCCGCGCGCCGAGCCGTCGGGCGGCGGCACCGCGTAAAGGTCCATCGCCGCCGCGCGCCCGCCGGAGCGTCCGAGCGGCTGCGGCGCCCCGAACAGGGCGGTGCAACGCGTCGCGCGCCTCACAGCGGCGTCTCCCGCGGCACGCGCCGGTGCCAGTCGGTCGCCTGCTGGAACCGGTGCGCCGCCCCGAGCAGCCGCGCCTCGGAAAAATAGTTCCCGGTGAGCTGCAGCCCGACCGGCAGACCGGCCTCGTCGAAACCGCAGGGAATCGAGAGCGCCGGAAGGCCCGCGAGCGGCGCCGGGATCGTGTACACGTCGCCGAGGTACATCTGCACCGGGTCGTCGGCCTTCTCGCCGAGGGCGAACGCGGTGGTCGGCGTCGTCGGCCCGGCGATCAGGTCGCAGCGCGCGAACGCCTCGGCGAAATCGCGCGCGATCAGTCGGCGCACCTTCTGCGCCTGGAGGTAATAGGCGTCGTAGTAGCCGTGCGAGAGCACGAAGGTGCCGATCAGGATGCGGCGCTTCACCTCGGCGCCGAACCCCTCGGCGCGCGTTCGCCGGTACATGTCGGCGAGGTCGGTGTACGCCTTCGCGCGGTAGCCGTAGCGCACGCCGTCGTAGCGCGCGAGGTTCGACGACGCCTCCGCGGGCGCGAGCACGTAGTACGCCGGCAGCGCAAGGCGCGTGTTCGGAAGCGACAGCTCGACGAGGCGCGCGCCCTGGCGCTCGAACCAGCCGACCGCCTCCATCACGCGCGCGCCGACCGCCGGCTGAAGCCCCGCGCCGAAGTACTCCTTCGGCAGGCCGATGCGCAGCCCGGCGAGATCCAGATCGAGCAGGCGCGCGTAGTCCTCGGGCGCGCGCTCGAGGCTCGTCGAATCGCGCGCGTCGAATCCCGCCATCGCGTTCATGAGGAGCGCCAGGTCCTGCGCGCTTCTCGCCATCGGCCCGCCCTGATCGAGCGAGGAGGCGAACGCGACCATGCCGTAGCGCGAGACGGTGCCGTACGTCGGCTTCAGGCCGCAGACGCCGGTCATCGCCGCAGGCTGCCGGATCGAGCCGCCGGTGTCGCTGCCGGTGGCCGCCGGCGTCATGCGCGCTGCTGACCGCCGCCGCCGAGCCGCCGGAGGAGCCCGCCCGGCACGCGCCGAAGGTCCCAAGGGTTTCGTACCGGCCCGAAGAACGACGTCTCGTTGGACGAGCCCATCGCGAACTCGTCCATGTTCGTCTTGCCAAGAAGCACCATGCCGGCGCGCGCCAACCGCTCGACCACGCCCGCGTCGTACGGGCTCACGAAGTCGGCGAGCATGCGCGATCCGCAGGTGGTACGCAGCCCCCGGGTGCAGAAAAGGTCCTTGTGCGCGACCGGCACCCCGTCGAGCGGCGAGGCCGGCCGGCCGGCCGCGCGCCGTTCGTCGGCGGCGCGCGCCTCGGCGCGCGCACGCTCTTCGGCGACCGTGATGAACGCGTTCAGCGTCGGATCGAGCGCGCGGATGCGGCGGCGGCAGGAAAAGCTCGACGAGCTCGCGCGCCGAGACAGGCGGCGCGCCTCGCAGCGCCTCGGCCAGTTCGGCGACGCCGGCCTCGAGCACCGTCGTACTCGATCACCCGCGGCACGAGGTACAGACCCGCCTCGGCCGCGGGCGCGAGCGCCTGGAACTCCTCGCGCCGGTCCGGCTCGGTGACTTCGTCGGCCCGCCGCCGCTGCACGACCCCCACTTCGTGCTCGAGCGGGTGCGTCATCGGCGCGACGCCCCGCGTATCGGCCGCCTGAAGCTCGTCGACCAGCGCGAGCACCCGATTGAGCTGCGCCATCACGGCGGCGGCTTCTTCCGCGCTCAGCGCGATGCGCGCAAGCTCGGCGACGCGTTCGACCTGATCGAGCGTGAGAGACATGGGCGAGGTCGGCGGAATTTCCCCCGCAGGAGCGTCGTTCCGCGGACACCGTTAGGGTATCATAGGCCACTTGAACGCCGCGGAAGGCGCAACCGTTTCCAAGCGGCGAAAGCTGGCACGTTGCGCCAGAGGGTTCGGCCACGGACATGTTCGGTTTCCTGCGCAGCTACTTCTCCAACGATCTCGCGATCGACCTCGGCACCGCGAACACCCTCATCTATGTGCGCGGCAAGGGCATCGTGCTCGACGAGCCGTCGGTCGTCGCGATCCGCGAGGACAGCGGGCCGAACGGCAAGAAAACCATCCAGGCGGTGGGCAAGGAGGCGAAGCAGATGCTCGGCAAGACGCCGGGCAACATCGTCGCCATTCGGCCGATGAAGGACGGCGTGATCGCCAACTTCACCGTCACCGAGCAGATGTTGAAGTACTTCATCAAGAAGGTGCACGACAACAAGCTCTTCTCGCCGAGCCCCCGCATCATCATCTGTGTGCCCTGCGGCTCGACCCAGGTCGAGCGGCGCGCGATCCGCGAAAGCGCGATCGGCGCCGGCGCCGGGCAGGTCTACCTGATCGAGGAACCGATGGCGGCCGCGATCGGCGCCGATCTGCCGGTCGCGGAAGCGACCGGCTCGATGGTGGTGGACATCGGCGGCGGCACGACCGAAGTGGGCGTGATCTCGCTCGGCGGCATGGTGTACGCCGGCTCGGTGCGGGTCGGCGGCGACAAGTTCGACGAGGCGATCATCAACTACATCCGCCGCAACTACGGGATGCTCATCGGCGAGACGACCGCGGAACTGATCAAGAAGACGATCGGCTCGGCGTTTCCGGGCTCCGAAGTACGCGAGATGGAGGTGAAGGGCCGCAACCTCGCCGAGGGCATCCCGCGCAGCTTCACCATCAGCTCGAACGAGATCCTGGAGGCGCTCACCGAACCGCTCAACCAGATCGTCTCGGCGGTGAAGTCGGCGCTCGAGCAGACGCCGCCGGAACTGGGCGCCGACATCGCCGAAAAAGGCATGGTGCTCACCGGTGGCGGGGCGCTGCTTCGCGACCTCGACCGGCTGCTGATGGAGGAGACCGGGCTGCCGGTGATCGTCGCCGAGGATCCGCTCACCTGCGTGGTGCGCGGCTCCGGGCGCGCGCTCGAGAAGATGGATCAGTTCGGGCCGATCTTCACCACCGAATGAGCCGCTAGAGGCGTGCGATGGAGCACTCGCCGCCTCCGTTCTTCAAGCGCGGCCCCGCTCCCCTCGTCCGACTCGCCTTCTTCGCCTCGCTGTCGCTCGCGCTGCTCGTGCTCGATGCGCGCTATCGCTACGCCGAGGGGCTGAGGAGCGCGCTCGCGCTCGCGCTCCATCCGCTGCAGCTCGCGGCGACGGCGCCGGTGGAACTCGCGCTGCGCGCCGCCGGCTATTTCGCCGATCAGGCGCGGCTGCGCGAGGAGAACGCCCGCCTGCAGGCCCGGCTCGTCGAAGCGAGCGTGGCCGCGCAGCGCGCCGAGGCGTTCGCCGCGGAGCTCGCCGAGCTGCGGCGCCTCGCGGGGGCCGCCGAGCGGCTGCCGGTCGAAGCGACGGCGGCCGAGATCCTCTACCACGGCCGCGACCCGTACGCGCGCAAGGTCGTGATCGGCCGCGGCGCGCGCGACGGCGTCAAGCCGGGCGCGCCGGTCGTGAACGCGTCCGGCGTTCTCGGCCAGGTGACGCGCGTTCACGCGCTCGCCGCCGAGGTGACCCTCCTCACCGACAAGGACCAGGCGATCCCGGTGCAGGTGGTACGCAACGGCCTGCGCGCGGTCGCGTTCGGCGCCGGTGCAAGCGGCCTGCTCGAGCTTCGCTTTCTCGCCGCGAACGCCGAGATCCAGGCGGGCGATCGGCTGGTCACCTCGGGGCTGGACGGCGTCTACCCGGCGGGGCTTGCGGTCGCGACCGTGGCGCGCGTCGAGCGCGACGCGGCCGACGCGTTCGCGCGCATCCTGTGCCAGCCGGCGGCGAACGTGGACGCCGGCCGCTACGTCCTCGTGCTCGGGCACGAGAGCCGGCTTGCGCCGTATCCGGAGGACGAGGCCGCGGGCGCGCCCGAGCGCCGGGGCGCGAAGAAAAAGCCGCGCCGCAGGGAGTCCGATGCAGCTCGCTGAGCTGCCCGCGGGCGAACGGATCCTCGCGCCGGTGCGCCCGGCGACGATCGCCGCCTCGCTCGCCGCCGCGCTTGCGCTCGCGTTCCTGCCGTGGCGCGACGTGCTGCTGGTGCCCGATTTCGTCGCCCTCGCGCTCGCGTTCTGGTGCGTGCACGAGCCGCGGCGCGTCGGGCTCGCCACCGCCTGGGCGCTCGGGGTGGTGGTCGACGTCGGAAACGGCGTGCTGCTCGGCCAGCACGCGCTCGCCTACGCGTTCCTCGCTTTCGGCGCGATCGAGCTCTCGCGGCGCATCCTGTGGTTCGGGCCCTGGGGTCAGGCGCTGCATGTCGCGGGGCTGCTCGTGCTTGCGCAGGCGGTGGCGCTCGCGGTGCGCCTCGCCGCCGGCGCCGATTTTCCCGGCTGGACGATCCTCGTCGGGCCGATCATTGGCGCGGCGCTCTGGCCCGCGCTCGGGGCGCTGCGCCTCATTCTCCCGCGGCGCGCGAGCGAACCCGAGGCGCCGCGCGCGCTCTGAGCGGCGATGCGCGGCGCCGAGCTGAAGAACACCGAGCGCGAGCTGCGGCGCTTTCAGCTGCGGCTCGGCATCGCGGCCGCGGTAGTGCTCGCCGCCTTCGGCCTGCTCGCGGCCCGGTTCTTTTACCTTCAGGTCGTGCAGCACGCGACCTACGCCGCAAAAGCCGAGGACAACCGCATCTCGATCGTGCCGATCGCGCCCAATCGCGGCCTGATCCTCGACAGGAACGGCGTCGTGCTCGCGCGCAACTACTCGGCCTACACGCTGGAGATCTTTCCCGCGCGCGTGCGCGATCTGGAGGCGACCATCGAGCGGCTCGCCGAGGTGGTCGATATCCAGGCAAAAGACCGCGTGCGCTTTCGCAAACTCCTCGCCGAGGCGCGCAACGCCGAGAGCCTGCCGATCCGCACGCGGCTCACCGACGAGGAGGTCGCGCGCTTCGCCGCGCAGCGCTTTCGCTTTCCGGGCGTCGAAATCAAGGCGCGGCTTTTCCGCCAGTATCCCTTCGGCGAGGTCGCGAGCCACGTCGTCGGCTACATCGGCCGCATCACCGCGCGCGACCAGGAGCGGCTCGCCGAGCTCGGCGTGGAGGCGAACTACCGGGGCACCGATTTCATCGGCAAGAGCGGTATCGAGGCGAGTTACCAGCACGAGCTGCACGGGGTCACCGGCTTCGAGCAGGTCGAGATCGACGCCGCCGGCCGCGGCATCCGCACGCTCGCGCGCACGCCGGCGCAGCCGGGCAACAACGTCACGCTCACGCTCGACATCCGCCTGCAGCAGGTCGCCGAGGCGGCGTTCGGCGCGCGGCGCGGGGCGCTGGTCGCGCTCGAGCCCGCGACCGGGGCGGTGCTCGCGCTCGTATCCAAACCTGGCTTCGACCCGAACCTGTTCGTCGACGGCATCGATCCGCACAGCTGGGCGGAGCTGAACGCCTCGCCCGACCGTCCGCTCAACAACCGCGCGATCGCCGGCGTCTATCCGCCGGGCTCCACCTTCAAGCCGTTCATGGCGCTCGCGGCGCTGGAGCTCGGCAAGCGCACGCCGAAAAGCGCGATCCACGACCCCGGCTACTTCATCTTCGGCGAGCGACGTTTCCGCGACTCCAGAGCCCGGCGGCCACGGCTACGTCGACCTCTACAAGTCGATCGTCGTGTCCTCCGACACCTACTACTCCAGCTCGCGAACGACATGGGCATCGAGGCGATCGCCGGCTTCATGGCGAAGTTCGGCCTCGGCTCGCGCAGCGGCATCGACCTGGAGGGCGAGGCCGCGGGGGTGCTTCCCTCGCCCGAATGGAAGATGAAGCGCTTTCGCCGCCCGGAGCAGCAGAAGTGGTACGCCGGCGAGACCATCTCGATCGGAATCGGCCAGGGCTACAACGCCTATACGCCGATCCAGCTCGCGGTGGCGACGGCGACGCTCGCGGCGAACGGCGACATGTACCGGCCGCGGCTGGTGTCGCATATCGACAACCTGCGCACCGGCGAACGGCGCCACCTCGAGCCGGTGCTCGTGCGGCGCCTTGCGCTGCGCAAGGAGCACCTCGAGTTCGTCAAGCGCGCGATGGCAGGCGTCAACCGCGAGGGCACCGGCGCGCGCGCCTTCGCCGGCGCCGAGTACACGAGCGGCGGCAAGACCGGCACGGCGCAGGTGATCGGCATCAAGCAGAACGAGAAGTACGACGAGAAACGGGTCGCCGAGCGGCTGCGCGACCACTCGCTCTTCATCGCGTTCGCGCCGCTCGAGAGCCCCCGCATCGCGCTCATGGTGATCGTCGAAAACGGCGGCTTCGGCGCGCGCGCCGCCGCGCCGATCGCGCGCACCGTGCTCGACTATTACCTCCTCGGGAAGCTCCCGCCGGGGTTCAAGGCGACCGAAGAGCACGAGGTCGAGGAGGGGCCCGACTGACCATGTTCGAGGCCGCGCTGCCGTCGGCGCGCCGGATCGCCGCGCGCCTTGCCGAGGGGCTCGATCGGCCGCTCGCGGCGATCGCCGGGCTGCTCGTGCTTGTCGGGCTCGCGACGCTCTACTCGGCGAGCTACGAGGCGCCGGCGCGCGTCACCGCGCAGCTCGGCCACCTCGCCGTCGCGCACCGCCGCCATGTGGGTCGCGGCGCAGCTTGCGCCGCAGACGCTGATGCGCCTTGCGCTTCCGGCCTACGTCGGCGGCCTTGTGCTCCTCGTCGCGGTCGCGCTCTTCGGCGACGTCGCGAACGGCGCGCGCCGCTGGCTGAACGTCGGCATCGCGCGCTTTCAGCCCTCCGAGATCATGAAACTGGCGCTGCCGATGGTGCTCGCCTGGTACTTTCACCGCCGCGAGCGGCACGCCGCGGCTCGCCGATTTTGCGGCCGCCGCCGCGATCGCCGCGCTGCCTGTGGCGCTCATCGCCCGCCAGCCCGACCTCGGCACGGCGCTGCTCGTGGCCGCCGCCGCCTTCTACGTGATCTTCTTCGCCGGCATCGGCTGGAAGCTGCTCGTCGCTCTCGCGGCGGGCGCGCTCGCCGCGCTGCCGCTTCTGTGGGGCGCGCTGCACGACTACCAGCGCCGCCGCATCCTCACGCTGCTCGATCCGACGCTCGATCCCCTCGGCGCGGGTTATCACACGATCCAGTCTACGATCGCGGTGGGCTCGGGCGGCATCGCCGGAAAGGGATGGCTCAAGGGGACGCAGACGCACCTCGAGTTCATCCCCGAGCGGCACACCGACTTCATCTTCGCGGTCTACGCCGAGGAGTTCGGCCTGATCGGAGCGCTCGTGCTGCTCGCGCTCTACTTTGCGCTCGTCGCGCGCGGCCTGATGATCGCCGCGAACGCTGCGACCGTCTTCGGGCGGCTGCTTGCGGCCGCGATCAGCCTCATGTTCTTCACCTACGCCTTCGTCAACATGGGCATGGTCTCGGGGATCCTGCCGGTGGTGGGCGTGCCGCTGCCGTTCGTTTCCTACGGCGGAACGGCGCTCGTGACGCTCTTCGTCGGCGTCGGCATCCTCATGAGCATTCAGCGCTACCGCACGCTGGTGAAGTCGTAGGCCCGGGCGTCCCAGCGGAGCACGTCGCGCAGCGACACGGTCTGTCGTACGCCGGAGACCGAATCGCGGCAGCGGAATCGCCGAACCCTTCCGATGCGCTGGTGCGCGTTTGCGGACCGTCTGGCCGGAAGATTTTCGTGACCCTGTCCACGTCGGTGCTCGGTCTCGGCTCGCCAGTGACCGCGGCGCCTCTGGCTCGAGGTTCGCCGCCCGGACCTTCTGGAGACGGACTCCGACATAGAACCCTTCGCATTCGGCCCGCGGCTGAACGAGGTCGCGCGTTCGCTCGGGCCGTACGGCACGCTGATCGGGCAGCACGGCGACGACCCCGGACGGGCGCTCGTCGATACCCGGGCGGCGCTTGCGCAGCCCGGCGATCGCACGCTCTTCGAGCCGGCGTTCGTGCACGAAGGCATCCTCGTACGGGCGGACGTCCTCGGCCGGCGCAAGGGGCGCCATGCGCTCGTCGAGCTGGAGGCGTCCACCGAACCGAAGCCGCACCACGCCTTCGACTGCGCCGTTCAGGCGTACGTGATCGAGGGAAGCGGGCTTCGGCTGGGCGAGATCGCGCTCGCGCACGTGAACAGCGAGTTCGTCTATCCGGGCGGTGGCGACGATCGCGGCCTGCTGCGCGTCGCTGACATCGGCACCGAGGCGCGCGCCGCGGTATCCGAGGCGCCGAAGCTCGCCGCGTCGCTGCGCAAGGTCCTCGCGGGGAAGGAACCGGACGTGAGGCCGGGTCGCCACTGCGACTACCCGTATCCCTGCCCGTTCATCGAGCATTGCGAGCCGGGGGACTATCCGGTGAGGATACTTCCGCGCTCGCCGGAGCTCATCGAGCGGCTCCGCGCGGAAGGTTACCGCGACCTGCGCGACGTCCCCGGCGAGGCGATCCGCTCGCGCGCGGCACATCGGGTGTGGCAGGCAACCCGCTCCGGCAGCGTCTTTCTCGACCCCGAGCTTCGCGCGACGCTTCGGTCCCTCGGATATCCGCGGCATTATCTCGACTTCGAGACGATCCGCTTCGTGGTCCCGATCTGGAAGGGAACGCGACCCTACGAGCAACTGCCGTTTCAGTGGTCGCTGCACATCGAGTACCGCAACGGCCGTCTCGCGCATCGGGAGTTCCTGGATACGAGCGGTGAGCCGCGGATGGAGAAAGCGGCGCGGGCGCTGCTCGAAGGGTCGGCGCGGAAGGTCCGGTCGTCACCTTCGGCCCGTTCGCGAGCATGGTGCTCCGGGCGCTCGCCGGGCACTACCCCGGCTCGCGGCACCGCTCGAGCAGCTCGCCGCAAGAATCGTGGACATCCTTTACTTCGCGCGCACTACTACCGCCCGGCGATGAAGGGTTCGTGGTCGCTCAAGGCGGTGCTGCCGGCCGTCGCGCTCGACCTCGGTTACGCCGGGCTCGGAGACGTCGCCGACGGCGAGGCCGCCCGAGCGCGCTTATCTCGAAATCCGCGATCCCGCGACCTATGCGGCGCGCAAGGCGAAGCTCGCCGCGGACCTGCGGGCCTGCTGCGCCTGGGACACGCTCGGGCTTCAGGTTCTCGTCAAGAAGCTCTCCGGTTGAGCGCGCAGCGCATGCGTCTTGTTCGATCCCCCGGCGGCGACGGAACAATTGCCGCGATGCGAGCCGGACGTCTCGCCGCGGGGACCTCCATGCGCCCGATTCGGTGCCGGCTGCGGTGGCGTTCATGAGCAGGACGGCAAACGCGCGCTCGACGCTGCTCCGGCAGTGGCACATGCTGCGCCTTCTGCCGCGTTATCCGAAGAAGACCACCGCGCGCGAGATCCGGGACCGGCTCGCGGCGCAGCAGCTCGAGACGACCACGCGCACGGTGCAGCGCGATCTCGTCGAACTGTCGCGGGCGTTTCCGATCGCCTTCGACGGGCGGTCGAAGCCCTACGGATGGAGCTGGGCGAAGGACGCCCCGAGTCTTGCGCTTCCGTCCCTCACGGTCGCCGAGGCGATGACGCTGCAAATGGTCGAGCAACACCTGAAAGGGCTTCTGCCCGCCTCCACCGTCTCGGTGCTGGAGCCCTATTTCCGCGCCGCCGCCGAGCGGATCGAAGCGGCGACCGGCCGGCGCCGGCACGTCTGGCTAGATCGCGTTCGCGTTCTTCCGCCTGCGCAGCAACTTCTTCCGCCGAAGGTGGATCCTGCGGTGCAGGCGGCGGTGTACGAAGCCGTGCTGGAAAGACGGCGGCTTCGCATTCATTACGTCCGACGCGGCGAGACGCAGCCGGTCGAGTACGAGGCGAGCCCGCTTGCGATCGTGCAGCGCGGCCCGGTCACCTACATCGTCGCCACGCTGTTCGGCTATCGCGATCCGCGGCTGCTTGCGCTGCACCGCGTAAAATCCGCCGTACCGCTCGAGCGCCGCGCCTCCGACCCTCCCCCGGCTTCGACCTCGACGATTTCATCCGCAAGGGCCGCCTCTCCTTCGGCGACGGGCGGTCGATTCGCGTAAAGCTCCGGGTTCTACGACGGCGCGGGCGAGCATCTCTACGACGACCCCGCTCAGCGAGGATCAGGTGATCGAGGACCGCGGTGGCGGGGTGCTCGATGTCGAGGCGACCGTCGCGTGCACGCCGCAGTTGACCTGGTGGCTGAGGGGCTTCGGCGGCAGCGTCGAGGTCCTCGGGCCACGTTCTCTTTGCAACCAGATGAAGGGCGTTGGCGGATGCAGACGCGCGTCAAGAAGATAGGTTTGCAATCTTTGCAGTCGTTTATACGAAATTACTTGCCGAAAAGGCTCGCGGCGGACCTGAAAAATTTGCGATCCATCAAAAAGGCTGACCTAGAGGTCGCCACCTACTACCACCTTCGAACGTTCCTCCGCCAAGACCGAGCTTGGCGGGTTCTCGCGCGTAGATACGTGCCGCAGACCGGGTACTATGTCGACCTACTCATTTTCAGGCGCAACGTTCCGCGTCTCGCATTGGAGCTAAAGTGGAACCGTGAAAAGATTTCGATCAAAGACCGCCGCAGCCTGCGGCGCGCCATCGACACACTTGGCGTTAAAAAGGCGTACTTCATAACCACCTGCGTGAGGAGGGCGCCATATCAGCCGATCAAGAAGACCGAGATCGAAAAGAACCGGCTTTTTGAACTCGTCATCACACCGGAGTTTTCAGATCGGGAGCGTCAGAATTGGCAATCGACGCGGCTAAAGTTACGGAACCTGGCAAAGCGATCAAGACAAGACATAACCGATTATCGGCTCGAATCTGAGTATGTGCTTAGGATCCCGCCGACGCTGACGAACCAGGAATGGAAACGTCGATTGCGTGCCTTCGGAAACAACATGCGCGCGCTAAAAAGCGCCGACCTCGCGCGCGCTTGCAAAGGCGTCGATAGCGTCCGCGTACGCATTTAATTCCGTACGCCTGAGAATCGAAAAATGAGCGAAAGGACGCCACCGGACCTAAAAACGGTAGGCGACTTCCTCCGCCGATTCGCGTTCTGGAACGAGGAGAGATCGCAGCACCGCTTCGCCGAGTTTGCACGAGGTACGAGCCGACTGCTCGTCGCGTTGCGTGTCATCAAGGACCAGTGGCGCGAAACCGAGAGACTGGCCAGCCAGTCCTTCAACATCTTTCGCGCGCTCCGCGTGGAATGCCGCGAGACCAGCCATTCGGCATTCCTCGCCGAACTGCTTCGATCCTCGCGGCAGGCATGGTCAGGGCCTCGTTTTTCTCCGTCGTTTCCTCGAATTGCTCGCTGACCGAAAATCCAGACACGGCTTGGCCTTCCCCGTGCTCGACCCGACCACTTGCCGCGTGCACGTGGAAAAGGAGATCGGCTCTGTGCGAGCGGACATATTGCTGGACTTCTCGGACGCGCTGATCCTCATCGAGAACAAAATCTATGCCGAGGAGACGCCTGAGCAGATATGCAGGTACGCGCGGTGGCTTAGGGTCACACAAGGCGCACGCAAAACTGCGCTTCTTTTTCTAACGCTCGAGGGAAAGGAGGCGATTTCGGCAGGCAGTGAGGACTATTTCCGAATTTCCTATCAAAGGGACATCATTCCCTGGCTGCTGGCTTGCCGGAACGAGGTGGTCTCTGCGCGCGTGCGCGATACGCTCGAACAATACGTGAACGCGGTTGATTTCTTAATGGGGGGATCCGATATGACGACATACGACCGAGAAGTCATCGAGTTCCTTGCAAGAAAAGAGAACATCGCCGATGCGTTAGAGGTCTATCGGCACGTGCCCGAGGTCAAGAGAAAATTAAAGTCCGACTATTGGAAGGACTGTCGCGAACGATTGGAAGAATTACTCCGATCCGAAAGACCGGAAGGGTGGACAATTCGCGAAACGGGCGACGTAGAGACGCCTAACAGCACGATTCAGCTTACGCAGAACGTGCTTCCGTCCGGTGTAAGGTGTTTTTCATTCGCGCTCGACGTCGACAAAGACAGGATCTCTGTCGGCATTCTCTTCTCCGAACAGGAGCTTCCGTGGTCGAAAGAAGTAAAAGATCTCGCAAGCGAGCTGGAGAAGGATGGTTTCAAACGCGAGAAGCAATGGTGGGTCGGGTGGGTCGAAGTAGAAAACATGGGGGATGACGACTTTTATCTCCGCATGGCTGAAAATCCCGCGAAAGTGGTTCAACGAACCGTCGGCCCGTTATGGCAGCTCTTCAACAAGCATCGCTCCGAAATCAGCAAGATAAACGAAGGCCTGTCATCCGCAAAGAGTTGATGCAAAACATTCGCGTTCGCATGCTCGCGGGATCGCTCCGACGGGCATAAGATCATTCAGGGAGCTGAAGCGGCGCCACGCAGCCCTACTGCGAATGGGCTTGCGATAACGCCGCCCGAGGCAGGCAGACAGAAACCCGTTCAAAGACAACGCCGACTGCGACACGAATCGTCGCAGCGATCCGGCACACTAGCGAACGTATTTCGCAACTTCGCCAGCCATGGACCTCAACCCACCCCCTCTTCGCCACGATTCGTTCGCGGCGTACCGCGCGCTCGCCGAGTGCTGGGCGCTGCGCGTCGCGGTGCAGTATTTCGGCTGGGGAGGGCACGACCCGTTCGGCGTGATCGCGGCCGTCGCCCGGATCCTGAATTCGCTCGAGTGCTCGATTCCGGCGGATGCCGCCCAGCGCGCGGAGTTCTGGAAGCGGGCGGCCGAGCACCTTCGGGCGCGCGAGGCGGCGCCCCGGCCGTCGTCGGCGCCGCTTTTTCGCAACGCCCGGCTTCTGCGCGAGCACCTTGCGCTCTCGGCGCCCGAAGAGGACGTGCTTCTCGTCTGCGTGATGGCGCAGATCCACGGTCCTCTGCGCGAGGTACTGTCGAGCATCGACGGATGCGACGACGCGCGGCTCGCCGAAGTACTCGGCGCCGCGCTCGCACGGCCGCCAGACGAAATCCTCGAGGCGATCGAGCCGCGCTCGACGCTCGTGTCCTCGGAGCTTATCCGGGTGCTCCGGGTGGTCGCGAACCCGATCGAGCGGCTATCGCCGTTGCCCGGGCTGTGCGGGTTGCTGACGCGCAGCTACTCCGGGTTCGAGGACCTCTTTGCCGCGTTCGCGCGCGAGGCGCCCGCCCCTTCGCTCGGTCGCGAGGACTACGCCCATATCGAGGGGGCGTTGGAGCTGCTCGTTTCTTATCTGCGGGCGGCGTCCGGCAAGAAGTCGAAGGGCAGGAACGTGCTGCTTTACGGCGTGCCGGGGACCGGGAAGACCGAACTCGCCCGTCTCGCCTGCAGGCTCGCGGGACTGCGGCTTTTCGAAGCCGAGGTGAGCCACGCCGATGGGGAACCGCTCGGTGTCAAAGGCCGGCTCCAGGCGGCGGCGTTCCTTCAGCGGCTCGTCGCACCGCTCCCAGAGAGCGCCGTACTGGTGGACGAGGCCGAAGACGTGTTCAGGCCGCAGGAGGGACCGGAGCCCGAGGGGCGCGGCATGTCGGCGGCGGACTCCAAGGGCTGGACGGTTCGGTTCTTCGAGTCCAATCCGGTGCCCACGATCTGGATTTCGAACCGGGTGACCCAGATCGACCGGGCGGTGCTGCGCCGTTTCGACCTCGCGTTGGAGGTCCCCTTGCCTCCGCTCGATGTCCGCCGGCGAATCCTGGAGCGCTGCCTCGGTGGACGGCGGGCGATCGGTGCCTGCGTCGACCGCATCCTGCGCGAGCTTGCGCCGGCACCCGCCATCTTCTCGCGCGCTGTCTCGGTGTTGTCGCTCGTTCGCTGCGAAGACGACGATCATGCGGCCCGCACGCTGGAACAGATCGTCCGCGGATCGCTAGCCGCGATGGGGTACAGGCTCGACGCGCCAGCGAAGGCGGAATCAGAGACCTTCTATCCGGGCTGCGCGAACAACAGTCCGGGCGTCGAGGAGGTGTTGGCCATCGTCCGGAGCGTGCGCCCCGCGCGAGTGCTGCTCTACGGACCGTCGGGCAGTGGAAAGAGCGCCTGCGCACGCCATCTCGCCGAGCGGCTGGGCGCGCCGCTTCTCGCTCTCACGGCGAAGGATGTCGCGCTGGATCCGGAAATCACCGGATTTACCCTTCGTCGCGCGTTCGCGGACGCGCATCGGGACGGCGCGATTCTGCTCCTCGATCAGCTCGACTGGCTCGTTCATGGGTGGACCGAGCACCCGCCGCTGCTTCATCAGAAATTGCTCGACGAGCTGTGCACCTGTCTGGACGCGCACGACGGGCACGTTTTCTGTGCGACGCGCCGTACCGCGTTCCTCGAACCGGCGATCGTGCGCCGCTTCCCCGTGCGCGTGCGCTTCGACTATCTCAAACCGGAACAGCGGCTCGAGCTGCTGCACAAGCTTCTCGGCGACGAGAGCGCCGCGCGCCGGCTCGCGCAGAAGCTCGCCGGCCTGCGTGCCCTCACCCCTGGCGACATCGTCGCTGCGCTCGGGCGGCACCGGGGCACCGCGTCAAGCGAGCCCGAGAGGATTTTCGCTTCGCTCGCCGAGGCCGAGCGGCTGAAGGCTGACGCCCCGGCCGCGACGATCGGTTTTCTCGGCTCTTGAGCGGCGCGAGACGCCCGCTGACCTCGCTCAGCCGGCGAGAATGCCGAGGCGCTCCGCCGCGGTCGCAAGCGGCGAATCCCTTGCAGCAAGCTCGATCCCGAGACGCTGCGCAAGCTCCAGGTACGCGGCGTCGTACGCCGAAAGGCCGTGCCGGCGCGCGAGCGAGAGAAGGACCGACGCGGGCGCTGGCGGCGCGTCTATCCGGGTGACCAGCCGCGCGGCCTTTGCGACGATTTCGTCAGCGAGCTGAGCGGCAAGCAGCCTGCGCCGCTCAAGCACTGCGAGCGCATTCGCGAACTCGTACGGCCACACCGCAGGCACGATCACCTCGTCCTTTGCGAGGCGGCGGTAGAGCCGGTCGGTGTACGCGGTCGCCTGGGTGCGCGAGAACCACGCAACGACCACCGAGTTGTCGGCGACGAACGGCACTCAGTCGCGGCCTTCGGCCAGGATTTCGCTGATCCGGATCTCCGGCGGTATCCTGACGCGCCGCGCGAGCGCCCGGATCTCGCGCAACAGGGTTCTGCGACCGCCCTTCGCATCCGGGGCGAAACTCACGATTCTCGCTACGGGCTTGCCGCGGCGCGTCAGTACGACCTCCTCGCCCGCTTCGACCTTTTCCACCAGACGGGACAACTTCGACTTCGCCTCGTAGATCCCGACTTCCACGGACATCACGCTCCGATCTGGCTAGCTAGATTGAAAGTCTACCGCAGGCGGCCGCGTGTGGAGCGCTGGCTGCGATGCGCCTGCCGCAAGGCAGCATGCGGCTGAAAAAGCGCTCCGTATCGTGAAATAACGAGCGGAAAGCCTTTGTAAGTCCTTGTTTGTCCAGCAGTTCACGATCTGGAACTCGGATGTTGCTCTGCGCCATTCGCGACCGTAATGTCGTTGGAACATCAACCGCCACCCCGATTACCGAGAAGGAGCCCCGATGGACCGCACCGAAGCGATCGCGCAACTGGAAAAGGACTGGGCCGAGAACCCGCGCTGGAAGGGCGTCAAGCGCGGCTACCGCGCCGCCGACGTCGTGCGGCTGCGCGGAAGCGTGCGCATCGAGTACACGCTCGCGCGGATGGGCGCCGAAAAGCTCTGGACGATGCTGAACGAGCGGCCGTTCGTGCATGCGCTCGGGGCGCTCACCGGCAACCAGGCGATGCAGCAGGTGCGCGCGGGCGTGCCCGCGATCTACCTCTCGGGTTGGCAGGTCGCGGCCGATGCGAACGACTCGCTTCAGATGTATCCCGACCAGTCCCTCTACGCGGTCTCCTCTGTCCCCACGGTCGTTCGCCGCATCAACAACACGCTGCTTCGCGCCGACCAGATCCAGACGCTCGAAGGCAAGGGCGACATCGACTGGATGGCGCCGATCGTCGCCGACGCCGAATCCGGCTTCGGCGGCGTGCTGAACGCCTTCGAACTCATGAAGGCGATGATCGAAGCGGGCGCCGCGGGCGTTCACTTCGAGGACCAGCTCGCGAGCGTCAAGAAGTGCGGCCACATGGGCGGAAAGGTTCTCGTGCCGACGCAGGAGGCGGTGCAAAAGCTCGTCGCCGCGCGGCTTGCCGCGGACGTCATGGGCGTGCCGACGGTGCTCATCGCACGCACCGACGCCGAGGCCGCCGACATGGTCACTTCGGACGTGGACGAGCGCGACCGGCCGTTCCTCACCGGCGAGCGCACCCCCGAAGGCTTCTACCGCACGCGCAAGGGGTTTGAGCAGGCGCTCGCGCGCGGGCTCGCCTACGCCGAATATGCCGATCTCCTCTGGTGCGAAACCGGCACGCCCGACCTCGCCTTCGCGAAGAAGTTCGCCGAAGGCATCCACCGGAAGTTCCCGGGCAAGATGCTCGCGTACAACTGCTCGCCCTCGTTCAACTGGAAGAAGAACCTGGACGACGCGACGATCGCGAAATTCCAGCGCGAGCTGGGCGCGATGGGCTACAAGTTCCAGTTCATCACGCTCGCCGGCTTTCACGCGCTCAATTACTCGATGTTCGAACTCGCGTACGGCTACGCGCGCGAGCACATGAGCGCGTTCGTCGCGCTGCAGCAGAAGGAGTTCGCCGCCGTCGAACGCGGCTTCACCGCCGTGCGGCACCAGCGCGAGGTCGGCACCGGGTACTTCGACGAGGTGACGCGGGTGGTCATGGGCGGCCGCGCCTCGACGACGGCGCTCGCCGGCTCGACCGAGGACGCGCAGTTCTTCGAGGATGACGAGCGCGCGAAGAAGGCGGCCTGAGCCGCGCGGGCGCGCCGCCGCCTGAGATGGCGCGGCGGTGAGCGCGACGGCGAAGGTCCGGCCGATCCACGAGGCGCGCGGCGCGCGCGCGGAGGACGTTGCGCGCGCGATCCTCGCCGGCTTCGACCGCCACTACGCGCTCTTTCGCGAGGCCGCGCGCCGCGCGAAGCGCCATTTCGAGGCCTCCGACTGGCCGGCGCTGCGCGCGCTCGCGCGCGAGCGGATCGAGATGTACGACGCGCGCGTGGAAGAGACCGTGCGCGCGATCCTCGAGCGCTACCCCGAGGCCGAACGCGACGAATCGCTCTGGCCGGCGATCAAGCTCGCCTACATCGGGCTGCTGCACGAGCATCGCCAGCCCGAGTGCGCGGAAACGTTCTACAACTCGGTCGCCTGTCGGGTGCTGCACCGGCGCTACTACCGCAACGAGTTCATCTTCTGGCGGCCGGCGGTGGCGACCGAGCACTTGGAGGGCGAGGAACCGGCCTACCGCTGCTACTACCCGCGCGCGGGCGGTCTTCGCGCGACGCTTCGGCGCATCGTCGCGGATCTCGCGCTCACCTGCCCTTGGGAGGATCTGCGCCGCGACCTGCGGAGCGTCGTTCGGGCGCTGCGCGCGCGCTTTCCGCGCCCGGCGCGGGCGCGCCCGAGCCTGCAGGTGCAGGTCGCCGCCTCGCTCTTTTTCCGCAACAAGGGCGCGTACGCGATCGGCCGCATCATCAACGGCAACGTGGAGCTCCCGTTCGCCGTGCCGATCCTGAAGAACGCGCAGGGCGAGCTGTATCTGGACGCGTTCGTCACCGGCGCCGATGCGCTCGTCGTGCTCTTTTCCTTCGCGCGCGCGTACTTCTTCGTGGACATGGAGGTGCCGGCGGCGACCGTCTCGTTCCTCAGGCAGCTGATGCCCATGAAGCCGCGCGCCGAGATGTACATGGCGGTCGGGCTCGCGAAGCAGGGGAAGACGCTCTTTTACCGCGACCTCTTCTATCACCTGAAGCACTCCTCGGACAACTTCGTGCTCGCGCCCGGCATCCGCGGCATGGTGATGCTCGTCTTCACCCTGCCCTCGTTCATGTACGTCTTCAAGGTGATCCGCGACCGCTTCGCGCCGCCGAAGGACACGGACCGCCAGACGGTAAAGGACAAGTACCGGCTGGTGAAGTACCACGACCGGGTGGGGCGCCTGGCCGACACGCTGGAGTATTCGCTCGTCGCGCTGCCTCGGGAACGCTTCGAGCCGTCGCTGATCGAGGCGCTGAAGGCCGAATGCGCCTCGAGCGTGGAGTTCGAGGGCGAGCGCATCATCCTCAAGCACGTCTACATCGAGCGCCGGATGCAGCCGCTCAACCTGTATCTCGAGGAAGCGCGCGCCGACGGCGACCTCGAGCGCGTGCGCCGCGCGCTCTGGGACTACGGCCAGGCGATCAAGGAGCTCGCCGGCGCCGGGATCTTTCCCGGCGACATGCTGCTCAAGAATTTCGGCGTCACCCGCCACGAGCGCGTGGTGTTCTACGACTACGACGAGATCGCGCCGATCACCGATTGCAACTTCCGGCGCGTGCCGCCGCCCGCGTCTTTCGAGGACGAGATGGCCGCCGAGCCCTACTACTCCGTCGGCCCGAACGACGTCTTTCCGGAGCAGTTCGGGCGCTTCCTCGTGAGCGACCCGGAGCTGCGCGCGATCTTTCTCGAACGCCACGCCGACCTGCTCGACCCGGAGTTCTGGATCGCCAAGCAGGCGCGCTGCCGCGCCGGACTCGAAGACGAGGTTTTTCCCTACCCGGAGAGCGTGCGCTTCAAGCGCTAGCCGCGCCCGCGCGCGCGAGCGCGCAGTGCAGCAGCACGTTCACCGCCGGAAGCGTTTTTTCGAGCGTCGCGTGCTCGCGGTGGTTGTGCGTGATGCCGCCGGTGCAGGGCGAGAAAATCATCGCCGTGGGGGCGACGCGCGCGAGGAAATACGCGTCGTGCCCGGCCTGAGAGGGCAGATCGAGCGTCGCGTAGCCGAGGCGCCGCGCGGTGTCGCGAACGAGCGCGACGCAACCCGGGTCGAAGAAGTGCGGCACCCAGCTCCAGCGCTGGATCACCTTCATTTCGGTGTTCGAGCGGCGCGCGCAGTCCTCGACCGCCGCGAGGAACTCCTCGGCCATGCGGTCGGCGCTCGCACGGTCTTCGTGGCGCACGTCGCCGGTGAACTGCGCCCAGTCGGAAAGGATCCCCGGCTTGTTCGGCCAGGCGACGAGGCGCGCAGCGGTCGCCTTGCCCTGCGTCGCGTGCCAGCGCCAGCCGATGTCGTTGATGGCGCAGGCGAGCATCGCGGCTCCCACCAGCGCGTTTTTGCGCTTGTCCATCGGCCAGGGACCCGCGTGCGCCGTCTCGCCCGCGATCTCGACGATGAAGCCGTGCGTGGTGTAGCCGTGCGTGACGACGCCAACGGGGATGCCGCGCGCATCGAGTTCCGGCCCCTGCTCGATGTGCAGCTCGAAATAGGAATCGATCGGGTGCCCCACGGGCGCTTCGCCCGCAAAGCCGATGCGCTCGAGTTCGTCGCCGAGGCGCTTGCCGTCGTCGTCACGCCGATCGAGCACCCAGTCCACGTCGTAGGCGCCGGCAAACGCGCCCGAGGCGACCATCGGGGGCGAAAACCGCGCCCCCTCCTCGTTCGTCCAGGAACAGATCTCGATCGGCCGCTCGGTCTCGATGCCGTGGTCATCGAGCGTGCGCGCGACCTCCAGCGCCGCGAGCACGCCGACGATGCCGTCGTAACGGCCGCCGTTCACCTGCGTGTCGAGGTGGCTCCCGAGGAGCACCGGAGCAAGCTCCGGCCGGCGCGCGCGGCGCCGCGCGAAGATGTTGCCGACGCGGTCCACGGTGACCGCAAGCCCCGCTTCGCGGCACCAGCGCACGAACTGCTCGCGCATCTCGCGGTCTGCGTCCGAGAGCGCGACGCGCGCAAGCCCGCCGGGGCGGCCGACGCCGATCTCGCCCGAGCGCTCGATCGTCGCCCACAGCCGCGCGCCGTTCGCCGCGAGCGGCGGCCGTGCGGTCACAGCGCGATCCCCGCGAGCGAGACGCGCAGGTGCGCGAGCGGGATGAACAGCACCTGCAACACGACGAGCAGCACGAGCGGCGAGACGTCCACGCCGCCGAGCGGCGGCACGACGCGGCGGATCGGCGCGAGAAAGCGCCGCGTGAGCGCGTCGAACACCGGCGCGAGCGGGCTGTAGGGACTCGTCCAGGAAAGAAGCGCCTGCACGATCAACGCGAACACGAGGATGTGCAGACTGTAGCGCAGCAGATCGAGCGCCGCGAGCAGCGCGAGCGCCGCCGGCTCGAGGGTCGTCGCGCGCACCGCGGCGAGCGCCGCGAGCGCGAGCGCCTGCACGAGCCACGCGAGGAGGAGCGTCGCGAGATCCAGTCCGCCCGCGGCGGGCACCACGCGCCGCGCTGGCGCGACGATCCAGTTCGTCGCCGCGATCACGAATTCGCCCACCGGGTTGCGGAAAGGCGCGCGCAGCCACTGCATGTGAAACCGCGCAAGCAGCAGGTAGACGAAAAAATCCGCCGCGACGCGGACGAGATAGGACAGGATGTCGGCGAGCATCAGTCGCGGTCGAGCGCGCGCCCGAGTTCGTCGCCGCGGGCGCAGGCGGCGCGCACCGCCGCAAAAAATCGCTCGCCGAGCCGCTCCTGGTCGAAGACGGCGAGCGCCGCCTCGGTTGTGCCGCCCTTCGAGGTGACGCGCGCGCGAAGCAGCTCCGGCGGCTCGCCGCTTTGCGCCGCGAGCTTCGCCGCGCCGAGCACGGTCTCGAGCGCGAGCGTGCGCGCCGTCTCGGCGGCGAGCCCGAGCGCCTCGCCCGCCGCGGCGAGCTGCTCGATCAGCCAGAACACGTACGCCGGGCCGCTGCCCGAGACCGCGGTGACCGCGTCCATCAGTCGCTCCTCGCCGATCCGCACCGTGCGGCCCACCGCGCCGAGGATCGTCTCGGCGGCCGCGAGGTCGGCCTCCGCGCAGCCGGGGGCGGCGCACAGCGCGGTCACGCCTGCGCCGACGAGCGCCGGCGTGTTCGGCATCGCGCGCACGATGCGCCCGTAGCCGCCGAGCCAGCGCGCAAGGCTTGCGATGCGCACGCCGGCGGCGATCGAGACGACCAGATGACGGTCGCGACCGAGTGCGGCCGCGCGCGCCGCCTCGCGCAGCTGCTGCGGCTTCACCGCGAAGAGCACGACGTCGCCCTCGCGAAGCGCCGCGCGCGTCTCGGCGTAGGTGAGAACGCCGGCGTACTTCGCCTGCAGCCGGGCGCGCGCGGCGGCATCGATGTCCACCACCCGCAGCGCCGCCGGCGCGACCCCTTTCGCGAGCAGGCCGCCGACGAGCGCGTCGGCCATGTTGCCGCCGCCGACGAAGGTGACGTTCACGGCGCGCCGGACGTTTCTGCGCTCGCCTGCCGCGCGCGCGGGCGCCGCGCGGCCGCGGGGCGCGGGCCGAAGATCGCGGTGCCGACGCGCACCATCGTCGCGCCCTCGGCGATCGCGAGCTCCAGGTCCTCCGACATCCCCATCGACAGCGTATCGAGCGCAAGGCCCTCGCGCACGAGCGCCGCGAACAGTTCGCGCAGACGCCGGAACTGCGCGCGCCGGCGCGCCGGATCGCCGGGCTCCGGAATCGCCATCAGGCCGCGCAGGCGCAGGTTCGGCAGCTGCGCGACCGCGCGCGCGAGCGCCGCCGTCGCTTGCGGCGCGACGCCGCTTTTCGACGCCTCGCCCGAGACGTTGACCTGCACCAGCACCGCGAGCGGCCCGCGCGCCGCCGGGCGCTGCGCCGCGAGCCGCTCGGCGATGCGCTCGCTCGCCACCGTCTGCACCCAGTCGAAACGCTCGGCCGCGAGCCGGGTCTTGTTCGATTGCAGCGGCCCGACGAGGTGCCATTCGAGGTCGAGGTCGCCGAGCGCGTCCATCTTGGCGAGCGCTTCCTGCACGTAGTTCTCGCCGAACGCGCGCTGTCCGGCGGCGTGCGCTTCGCGGATGCGCTCGGCCGGCTGCTGCTTCGAGACGGCGAGCAGCGCGACCGCCTCGGGCGCGCGGCCGGCCGCGAGCGCCGCCTGCGCGATGCGCGCGCGCACGGCTTGCAAGTTCTCCGCGACTCGCCGCATACTTTTTCGAACGCCCCCTCGGACCGGAGGATTGTAATGGAAGCCGCTCTAGCCAAGGACGCGTCCGCCGCGAAGGATCTGCCGGCGATCAAGGATCTCACCGAACTGCTCGCGTTCGTGGTGAAAAACAAGGCCTCCGACCTGCACCTGTCGGCGGGCCTGCCGCCGATGATCCGCGTGCACGGCGACGTGCGACGGCTGAACGTCAAGCCGCTCGAGCACAAGGACGTGCACGCGATGATCTACGACATCATGAACGACGCGCAGCGCAAGTTCTACGAGGAAAACCTCGAGTGCGACTTTTCGTTCGCGGTGCCGAATCTCGCGCGCTTTCGCGTCAACGCCTTCGTGCAGCAGCGCGGCGCGGCAGCGGTGATGCGCACGATCCCCACGAAGATCCTGTCGCTCGACGAGCTGAAGTGCCCGAAGGTCTTCAAGGAGATCGCCGAGTACCCGCGGGGCCTGGTGCTCGTGACCGGCCCGACCGGCTCGGGCAAGAGCACGACGCTCGCGGCGATGCTCAACCACATCAACGAAAACGAGTACGGGCACATCCTCACCATCGAGGACCCGATCGAATTCGTGCACGAATCGAAGAAATGCCTCGTCAACCAGCGCGAGGTGGGCCCGCACACGCTCTCGTTCGCCAACGCGCTGCGCAGCGCGCTGCGCGAGGACCCGGACGTGATCCTGGTGGGCGAGATGCGCGACCTCGAGACCATTCGCCTTGCGCTCACCGGCGCCGAGACCGGGCACCTCGTGTTCGGCACGCTGCACACCTCTTCGGCGGCGAAGACGATCGACCGCATCGTCGACGTCTTTCCGGCGGCGGAAAAGGAGATGGTGCGCGCGATGCTGTCGGAATCGCTGCGCGCGGTCATTTCGCAGACGCTGCTCAAGACCAAGGACGGCAGCGGGCGCGTCGCCGCGCACGAGATCATGATCGGCACCCCGGCGATCCGCAACCTGATCCGCGAGAACAAGATCGCGCAGATGTACTCGGCGATCCAGACCGGGGCGCAGTTCGGCATGCAGACGCTCGACCAGTGCCTGCAGGACCTCGTGCGGCGCAACATCGTGTCGGTGGCGGAGGCGCGCAGCAAGGCGCAGAACAAGGACCTCTTCGTGGGATAGGAGAGCCGCCATGGAACGCGAACAGGCGACCAAGTTCATCTACGAGCTGCTGCGCGCGCTCGTCGCGAAGAAGGGGTCGGACCTGTTCATCACCGCGGGCTTTCCGCCGGCGATAAAGGTCGACGGCAAGATGACGCCGGTGTCGCAGACCGCGCTCACCGCGCAGCACACCGCGCTTCTTGCGCGCGCGATCATGAACGACCGGCAGGCCGCCGAGTTCGAGGCGACCAAGGAGTGCAACTTCGCGATCAGCCCCGCCGGCATCGGGCGGTTCCGCGTCAACTGCTTCGTGCAGCAGGGCTGCGTCGGCATGGTGCTGCGCGTGATCACGACCACGATCCCGAAGTTCGAGGACCTGAAGCTGCCGCCGGTGCTGAAGGACATCGCGATGGCGAAGCGCGGGCTCGTGCTCTTCGTCGGCGGTACCGGCTCGGGCAAGTCGACGTCGCTCGCGGCGATGATCGGCTACCGCAACGAGAACTCGCAGGGCCACATCATCACGATCGAGGACCCGATCGAGTTCGTACACCCGCACAAGAACTGCATCGTCACCCAGCGCGAGGTGGGCGTCGACACCGAGAGCTGGGAGGCGGCGCTCAAGAACACGCTGCGCCAGGCCCCCGACGTCATCCTGATCGGCGAGATCCGCGACCGCGAGGTGATGGAGCACGCGATCGCGTTCGCCGAGACCGGGCATCTGTGCCTCGGGACGTTGCACGCGAACAACGCCAACCAGGCGCTCGACCGCATCATCAACTTCTTCCCCGAGGAGCGGCGCCAGCAGCTGCTGATGGACCTGTCGCTCAATCTCAAGGCGATCGTGTCGCAGCGGCTCGTTCCGCTGAAGGAAGGCAAGGGCCGCGCCGCGGCGGTCGAGGTGCTGCTCAACACGCCGCTCATTTCGGACCTCATCTTCAAGGGGGAGATCCACGGCATCAAGGAAGTGATGAAAAAGTCGCGCGAACTGGGGATGCAGACCTTCGATCAGTCGCTCTTCGACCTGTACGAGGCCGGCCGCATCAGCTACGAGGACGCGCTGCGCTTCGCCGACTCGACCAACGAAGTGCGGCTCGCGATCAAGCTGCAGGGCAAGGAAGCGAAGGACAAGGACTTCACCAAGGGCATCGAGCACCTCGACATCGTCTAGCGCGCGCCGCGACGCCGCCGCGCAGCGGAAGCTCGACGGCGAAGAATCGCGACCGGTCGATCGCGCGCACCGCCTCGTAAAGCGCGGTGCTCGTCGCGGCGGTCGAACTCGGCGAGGCGCCGCATGAGGCGCAAGGCGAGCCGCGATCACAGGTTCGCGGCACGGCAGCTCCGGCGCTCGCCGCGGACCCGCCGCCCGGCACCGCCTGCGGCGCGTGCGCCCCGAGCGCGGCGAGCTCGTCCGCGAGCAGCGCCTCCTGCCCCCGCGGCCAAGGCGCGAAATACGCCTCAGAAGGGCTTGTAGACGACCAGGAACACGGCGCCGACGAGCACCAGCACCGGGAATTCGTTGAACCAACGGTACCAGACGTGCCCGTGGCGGTTGCGATCGCGGCGGAAGTCGAGCATCAGCTTCCCGCACCAGACGTGGTAGCCGACGAGCAGCGCCACGAGCGCCGCCTTCGCGTGCAGCCAGCCGCCGGCGCCGGGAAACCACGCGAACCACAGCCACAGGCCGGTCGCGAGGGTGAGCAGCCCGCCGGGCGTCGCGATGCCCCAGAAGAGCTTGCGCTCCATCAGCTTGAAGCGTTCGAGCGAGATCTCGTCGCGCGCCATCGCGTGATAGACGAAAAGTCGGGGCAGGTAGAACAGCCCAGCGAACCAGGTGACCATGAAGACGATGTGCAGCGACTTGACGAGCAGCATCGCTAAACGAGCAGCCGCCGGCGCGTGAGCACCGCGGCGAGGTAGTAGCCGACGAGCGCGTAGGCGGCGAGCACCGCCGCGTGCGCGAGCGGCGCCTGCGGCGCGCGCCCGGCAAGCAGCGGCCGCACGAGCTCGATGCCGTGATAGAGCGGTAGCGCCTGCGCGAGCGCGGCGAGCGCCGCGGGAAGCTGCTCGACCGGAAAGAACACGCCCGAGAGCATCATCATCGGGGTCAGCACGAGCGTCAGATAGTAGTTGAAGAAGTCGTAGCCGGTCGCGAGCGCGTTGATCGCGAGGCCGAGCGCCGCGAACGCAAGACCGACCAGACCGACCGCCGCGAGCGCGCCGAGCGCCGCCGGCCAGCGCGCAAGACCGAGCGCCGACACCACCGCGAACATGCACGCGCCGGCCGCGAACCCCTTGGTCGCCGCCCAAAGCCACTCGCCGGCGAGCACGTCCTCCAGCTCCATCGGGGCGTTCACGATCGCCTCCCAGGTGCGCTGCACGTGCATGCGCGAAAACGCCGAGTAGAGCGCCTCGAAGGTCGCCGCGTACATCGTCGAGGAGGCGAGGAAGCCCCCGGCGAGGAACGCAAAATAGCTCGTGCCCTCGAGCGTGCCGATCACCGCGCCGAGGCCGTAGCCCAGACCGAAGAGCATGAGCAAGGGGTCTGCGAGGTTGCCGAGGATCGAGGGCAGCGCGAGCTTGCGCCAGACGAGGAAGTTGCGCCGCCACACCGGCACCAGGCGCCGACTGAGCGTCGGCAGGGCGTAGAGCCGCGCGCGCCGCACCTTTTTCAGTCCCTCAGGTCGCGGCCGGTGAGCTTGAGGAACACGTCTTCGAGGTTCGCCGGCCGGTGAAGGTAGACGAGATCCGGCTGCGCGGCGACGTCGGCGAGCGCCGCTGCGACGTCGGTGCCGTAGCAGAACGCGGTCTCGCCGGCGCGTTCGACGCGCGGCACGAGCCCGCGCGCGCGCGCGAGCCAGCGCTCGAGCCCCGGACCGTGAACCTCGAGCACCTGCGGCTCGATGTGGCGCGCGATCAGTTCGCGCGGCGCGCCCTCGGCGATGATGCGGCCGCCGTCCATGATCGCGACGCGCGAACAGAGCCGCTCGGCCTCCTCCATGAAGTGCGTGGTGAGAAGGAGCGTGCGCCCTTCGAGCGCGAGGCGCCGCAGCCGCTCCCAGACGAGGTGGCGCGCCTGGGGATCGAGCCCGGTGGTCGGCTCGTCCATCACGAGGAGCCGAGGATCGTTGACGAGCGCGCGCGCGAGCGCAAGGCGCCGCTTCATGCCGCCCGAGAGCGCGCGGATCGGCTGGTCGGCGCGGCCGGCGAGTCCCGCGAATTCGAGCAGCGCGGGCACGCGCGCGCGTATCGCCGCATCCCGCAGCCCGAAGTAACGCCCGTAGACGAGCAGGTTTTCCGCGACGGTGAAATCCGGATCGAGGCTGTCGGCCTGCGGCACGACGCCTACTGCAGCGCGCGCCTCGCGCGCGCGCGCGGGCACCGGCAACCCCAGCAGGCGGATCTCGCCGCCGTCGGGCTCGGCGAGCCCGAGCACGAGCCGCAGCGTGGTGGTCTTTCCGGCGCCGTTCGGCCCGAGCAGCCCGTAGCACTCGCCGGGCGCGATCTCGAGGTCGACGCCGCGCACTGCCTCCGCGGCGCCGAAGCGCTTGCGCAGCCCGCGCGCCGAAACTGCCGGAGCGGGCGGTGCGGCCCTCATCGCCAGTTCGCGGTCACGATCCGGCGCAGCAGGGCGAGCCGCCGATGAAAGAAGTGGTCCGCGCCGGGCACCACCACCACCGGCAGCTCCTGCGGCCGCGCCCAGTCGAGTACGTGGGCGAGCGGCACCGTGCTGTCGGCCTCGCCGTGGACGACGAGCGAGTCGGCGGGCACCGCCGGCACCTCGAGCAGCCGCACCGCAGGGGCGACGAGCACCACCCGCTCGGGCGGCTCGCCCGCTTCGACGAGGCGCGCGGCAAGGCGCGCGGCGACCGCCGCGCCGAACGAATAGCCCGCAAGCACCGGCCGGCGCGCGCCCGCGTGCGCGAGCACGGCGGCGAGGTCGTCCACCTCGCCGCGGCCCTCGTCGTAGGCGCCGGCGCTCGCCCCGACGCCGCGGAAGTTGGGCCGCCAGGCGACGTAGCCCAGCTCGACGAACGCGCGCGCGAGCGTATGCACCACCTTGTTGTCGAGAGAGCCGCCGTAGAGCGGATGCGGGTGCGCGACGAGCGCCGCGCCGCGCGGCGTGCCCGCCGGCTCGTCCACCGCGCATTCGAGCGCGCCCGCCGGCCCGACGATCGTGCGCGTCCGCGAGCGCGGCGCGGACATCAGATGCGCAGCCGCTCGACCACCCGCCCGTGCTGCACGTGCTCGACGAGGATCTCCTCGACGTCGGCGCGGTCGACGTACGTGTACCACACCGCCTCGGGATAGACGACGAGGCAAGGGCCCTCTTCGCAGCGGTCGAGGCAGCCGGCCTGGTTGACGCGCACCTTGCCCGGGCCGTCGAGCCCGAGCGCTTTGACGCGCTGTTTGGCGTACTCGCGCATCTCGCTCGCGCCGCGCGCATTGCAGCAGCTGCGGCCGCTCGCCGGATCGCGCTGGTTGCAGCAGAAAAAGACGTGTCGCGCGTAATACGACATCGGCGGGCGATTCTACCCGAGGCGCGCCTCGCGCCGCGCCGCGAGCACGATGAGGTACGCCGCGGCGGCGAAGGGCCACGCCGCCGCGACCAGACGCGTCAGGCCGTTGAAGTGCAGGAAGTGCCCTTGCTGCCAGACGCGCAGCGTCTCGGCGATGTAGGGATTCGGCGGCGCGAGGTTGACGAGCGCGGTGGCGGCCATCGCGAGCACCGCCGCAAGGGCAAGACGCGCGGTGCGCGGCAGTCCCGCGAGCAGCGCGACGCCGAGCGCGCCGGCGGCGAGCCCGGCGAGCGCCCCCGGCGTCGCCCAGGCGAGCGCGCGATGCGTCTCCATGAGCAGCGCGTAGGCGGCGCTGCGCACCGCGAGCGCCGCGAGCGCGAGCGCGAACACGAGCGTGCGCACCGGCGCGCCCGGCGCGGCGATCGCCGACACGAGCAAGCCGAACACGATCAGGTTCGCGGCGGCGACCGCCGCTTCCAGGGCGACGAAGAACTCGGCGGTATGCGCGCCGCCCGCGGGCGCGGCGACGAGATCGCGCAGATCGCCCGCGCCGAAGAGCAGCGTCGCGGGATTGAGCTGCGCGAACAGCCACAGCGCGACGAGCGCGAGGCCGACGTGCGGCAGCGCCGCGGGCTCGAACAGTGCGGCGCGCCAGCGCGCAAGCCGCCCGTCGGCGCCGAGCGCCGGCGCGAGGCGAACGCCGAGGAGCGCGCCGACGAGCGCGCCGGCGACGTTCGCGGCGACGTCGGCGAGCGAGGGGATGCGCGCCGGCAGGAACGCCTGCGCGGTCTCGAGCGCGAGCGACAGCGTCGCGCCGGCGGCTGCGCTCGCGAACACAGTGCCGCCCGCTCCCAGCCGCGCGCGAAGCGAGAGCGCGGCGAGGGCGCCGAAAGGCACGTAGCCGGCCACGTTCGCCCACAGGTCGAACGCCGTGCGGTGGCGCGGCCAGCCGGCGGCGAGGAATTCGAGCGCCGAGCCGCCGGGATCGCGCCAGCCCGAGAGCGGATAGAGCGTCGCGTAGACGACGAGCAGGACGTAGACGACGAGCAGCAGCCGCCGGGCGGGCGGCACGCTAGGCGTGCCGCGCCCGCGCCGCCGGCAGAACCGCGCCGAGCACCATGCCGAAGATCGAGAACGCGAGCCCGACGAACTGCGGGGGCACGGTCGCGTCGGCGGCGACCGCCTCGGCGATCAGCCAGGAGACCAGCCCGAGCACGAACGAAAGCACCGCGCTCGCCGAGGTCGCGCGCCGCCACCACAGGCCGGCGGCGAGCGGCACGAGGCACGAGACGAGCGTCACCTTGTACGCGTTCTGCACCATCTCGTACATCGTGCTGCGCGAATCGACGGCGAAGAGCAGCGCGGCGAGGGTGAACGCGACCAGCACCACGCGCAGCAGCAGCAGGAACTGCCGGTCGCTCATGCGCGGCGCGAACGGGCGGATCACGTTCTCGGTGAAGAGAGCCGTCGGCGCCATCAGCGCCCCGGAGGCGGTCGACAGGATCGCAGAGAGCAGCGCCCCGAAGAAGAGCACCTGCGCCCAAGGGGGCGTCTTCTCGAGGATCAGGTCGGGCAGGATGCGCTGGATTTCGCGCGCGTCGTCGGACTCGAACAACGCGCCGTAGCCCGGCTCGATCACGAGCGCCGCGTACGCGATGAACATCGGCACGAACGCGAAGCAGAAGTAGACACCGCCGCCGATCAGGCAGCCGCGCACCGCGGTCTTCTCGTCCTTCGCCGCGGTGACGCGCTGGAACACGTCCTGCTGCGGGATCGAGCCGACGGCGAGCGTCATCCACGCGGCGACGAACGCGAGCCACTCTTTCGCGCCGCCGTCGGGAAAGAGCCGGAACTTGCCCGCCTCGGCGGCGGCGGCGATCACCGCGCCGGCGCCGCCCGCCATGTCGCCGATCAGCCAGGCGACGAGCACCAGTCCCACGAGGATCACCGCCGACTGCACCATGTCGGTCATCGCCACCGCCCACAGCCCCCCCATCACGGTGTAGACGAGCACGACCGCGGCGCCGAGGTAGATGCCGGTTTCCAGCGGAATCGCGCCGCGCGAGAGCACCGAGAACACCAGCCCGAGCGCGGTGAGCTGCGCCGAGGTCCAACCGAGGTAGGTGACGGTGATCGCGACGCTCGTCGCCACCTCGACCGGCTTGCCGTAGCGCTTGCGATAGAAGTCGCCGATCGTGAGCAGGTCCATGCGGTAGAACGCGCGCGCGAAAAAGAGCGCGACGAACAGCAGGCAGAACGAGGCGCCGAACGGATCGGCCGGAATGCCGACCAGGCCGTCGCGGGTGAAGGTCGCCGACACCGACAGCACCGTCTCGGCGCCGAACCACGTCGCGAAGACGGTCGCCGCGCTCGATGTAGAGCGGCAGGCTGCGCCCGGCGAGCACGAAGTCCTTCGCGCTGTGCACGCGCTGCGCCGCCCACAGGCCGATCGCGATCGTGACCGCGAGGTAGGCGAGGACCGAGGCGACGAGCATCGCGGCGATTATAGCGAGGCGCCCCTCCGCGCCGCCCCGCTCAGGCGAGCGCGACGAGCGCCGCGAGCGCCGCAACCGCGACGAGCAGCGCGAGCAGGCGGTTGCGCCGGGCGCTTTCGCGCGCGAGGCTCGCGATCGCGCGCTCGAGCGCCGCCACCCGGTCTTCGGCGAGCAGCCGGTGCGCAAGGCGCGGAAGCTGCGGCAGCGCGCGCGCCCAGTAGGGCGCCTCGGCCGCGACCGCGCGCGCGAGCGCCGCAAGGCCGACGCGCTCGCGCATCCAGCGCTCTAGGAACGGCTTCGCCGTCTGCCACAGGTCGAGGTCCGGGTCGAGTTCGCGCCCGAGCCCCTCGATGTTGAGCAGCGTCTTCTGCAGCATCACCAGTTGCGGCTGAACCTCGATGTCGAAGCGGCGCGACGTCTGAAAAAGCCGCACGAGCAGCTTGCCGAAGTAGATCTCCTTGAGCGGGCGCGCGAAGATCGGTTCGCACACCGCCCGGATCGCGGCCTCGAAGGCGTCCATGCGGATGCCGGCGGGCACCCAGCCCGCTTCCACGTGCGCGCGCGCCACCGCCTTGTAGTCGCGGTTGAAAAACGCGAGGAAATTGCGCGCGAGCCATTCGAGGTCGGTATCTCCGAGCGTGCCCATGATGCCGAAGTCGAGCGCGACGTAGCGCGCGCGCACCGCGCCGGCGGCGTCGCGGCTGACCTCGACGAGGATGTTTCCGGGGTGCATGTCGGCGTGAAAGAAGCCGTCGCGGAACACCTGGGTAAAGAAGATCTCGACCCCGGCGCGCGCGAGCTGCCGCAGGTCCACGCCCGCCTCGCGCAGTCGCTCGACCTGCGAGATCGGGATGCCGTGCATCCTCTGCATCACCATCACGCGGGAGGCGCACAGGTCCCAGTGCACCCGCGGCACGACGAGCAGCGGCGAATGCGCGAAGTTGCGCGCGAGCTGCGAGGCGTTCGCCGCCTCGCGCAGCAGATCGAGTTCGTCCTCGAGATGCCGTGCGAATTCCCCGACCACTTCCCGGAGCCGCAGGCGCCGCGCATCCGCCGAGAGCCACTCGGCGGCGCGCGCCGCCGCCTCGAGCAGCGCGACATCGCGCGCCACCGCGCGCTCGACGCCGGGGCGCAGCACCTTCACCGCCACCTCCTCGCCGCCGGGCAGGCGCGCAAGATGCACCTGCGCGATCGAGGCGCTCGCCTCGGCCTCGCGGCCGAACTCGGCGAAGAGCGCCGCGAGCGGCCGTCCGAGCGCGCGCTCGATCTCGGCGACCGCCTGCTCCGGAGGAAACGGCGGCACGCGGTCCTGGAGCTTCGCCAGCTCGTCGGCGAACTCGGCCGGCAGCAGGTCGCGCCGCGTCGAAAGCACCTGCCCGAACTTGACGAAGATCGGTCCGAGCGCTTCCAGCGCGCGCCGCAGCCTCACCGCAAGCGGCGCCTGCGGTCGCGGCGCAAGGCGCGCAAGCAGCCGGCTGTCGGCGAGCGCCGGCACCAGCTCGTGCAACCCGAAGCGCAGCGCGACGGCGAGGATGCGCGCAAGGCGCAGGGCGTTCCTCACCTCAGCCGCCCTGCTCCAGACGCTCGATGCGCTTTTCCAGCCGCTCGACCGCGTCGCGCAGCGCCGCGACCGCCTCGGCGTGCTCGGCGAGCGAGGCGCGCGGAACGAGCATCGGCCGCTCCTCGACCGCGTACTCGACGGCGCTTTCGGCGACGCGCCGCGCCGCTTCGACGAGCCCCGCGGCGAGCCCGCGCGCAGTCGTCACCGCGCGATGCGCCGGCGCATCGCCGATCCAGCGCGCGAGGTCCTCTTCGACCTCCCAGCGCAGATGCCGCAACAAAAACAGCGCTTCGCGCGCAAGCTGCGCGTTGCCGGTGACCTCGACCGCCGAGAGGAGCTGCGCCTCGCCGCGCACGAGCGCGGCGAGCGCTTGCGGCTTCAGGGCGATCGCGAGCGAGGGAACCGCGTGCGTCGCCGCCGGCGCGAGCCAGCCGCCGCCGCCGATCGCAAATCGCAGCGCCGGAAGGGGCGCGGCGCGCACCTCGACCGTCTCGCCCTCGAACGGCGCAAGGCGCTCGCGCGCCCACGGTTCGGCCTCGAGCAGGTGGTTCAGCGCTGCGACGAGCGGGGTCTCGATCGGCATGCGCAATGCGGGCGCCGGCGCAAAAACAAAAGGCCACCGCACGCGCGGTGGCCTTCGCGGCGGAAGGCGCGCTCAGTGCATCTGCTGGATGCCGGCGAGCAGCCAGCCGCTCGAGCCATCGGCGGGTTTGACGAGGTTCCAGACCTCCTCGAACCCTTCGGCCGCGGCCCCCGGCGCCTCGCGCACCATGCCCGAGAACCGCACGCTCGCCCAGTGCCGGTCGCCTTCGGTGCCCACTTCGAGCAGCTCGGCGTGCAGCGCGGTGATGTCGGTGCGCTGGCGCGCCCCGCCGCGCGCCTCGATGTCGCGGCGCAGTGCCTCGAAGAGCTCGGGCGTCGTGAACTCGCGCAGCTCGTCGAGGTCGCCTTCGTCGTTCGCCGCCTGCAGCCGCATGAAGTTGAACCGGGCGTTGCGCAGGAAAGCCGCGACGTCGAAGTCCGCCGGAACGTTCGTGCGCGCCGCTGCCGCGGCCGAAAGCGGCTCCCTGTCCGTCATCTGCGACGGCGGCGGCGCAACCACGGTCTCGGCGCCAAGGCCAGCGTACTGGACCGGTTGCGCCGCCGGCGCACGCCGTAGGAGCGCCCGAAGCGCAAAGGCGACCGCGACGATGATCAGCCCGACGAGCAGGATTCCGACGGCAAGCCCCGCGAGGCCGTTCGCCCCGAGCAGCCAGCCGAGCGCGCCGCCGAGCGCAAGGCCGCCGAGCACCGGCATCCAGCGCGCGAGCCCGCTCGCCCCCTGCGGCTGCGCGACCGGCCCTTGGGCTGCCGGCGCCGCCGCGTGGGCCTGCGTCGGTGCGGCCGGCTGCGCCTGCTGCGCGGGCTTTGCCGGCGCCGCCGCAGGCGGCGCGGCGGTCACGGAACGCTGCGCGCCGACCGAGCGGCCGCCGCCCAGCCGCTTCGCCTCGGCCTCTGCGACGAGGAACGCCGCCGATGTCGCGGCCACCAGGATTCCGAGCACTGTTCGCTTCATGTCTTCCCCCGCGTAAACGTCTACGCCCGGCCGAATATGCTACCGCAGCTTCCAGCCCCGGTGTACCGCGGCGATGCCGGCCGTCAGGTTGAAATATTCGACCCGCTCGAGCCCCGCGGCCTCCATCATCGCCGAAAGCGCCGCCTGGTCCGGATGCATGCGGATCGACTCGGCGAGGTAGCGATAGGCGCCGGCGTCGCCGGCGACCACCGCGCCGAGCCAAGGCAGAACGCGAAACGAATAGAGGTCGTACGCCGGCTCGAGCGGCTTCCAGATGCGCGAGAATTCGAGGACCAGCAGCCGCCCGCCGGTTTTTAGCACGCGCACCATCTCGGCGAGCGCCGCTTCCTTGCGCGTCATGTTGCGCAGGCCGAAGCCGACGGCGACGCAGTCGAAGACGCTGTCGGCGAACGGCAGTCGCTCCGCGTCGCACTGCACCGCGGGAACGATCCGTCCCTCGTCGAGCAGCCGGTCGCGGCCGCGAACGAGCATCGCGCCGCTCGCGTCGGTCATCCAGGTCTCGGCGCCGCGGCGCGCGAACGCGCGCGCAAGGTCTCCGGAGCCCGACGCGACGTCGAGCACGCGCTCGCCGGCGCGCACGCGCGAGACCTCGACCGCGAACGCCTTCCACAGCCGGTGCAGCCCCGCCGACATCAGGTCGTTCATCAGGTCGTAGCGCGGCGCGACGCGCTCGAACAGCGCGCGCACGCGGCGCGCCTTTTCCGCCTCCGGCACGCGCTCGAAGCCGAAATCCGTCTCGCGCATCCCCCTCAGTCGCGACTCGCGCCCGCCTTCTTCAGCTTGTCCAAGTACTCGGCCCAAAGCCGCTCCTGGTTCTCGCCGAGCCAATAGAGATATTCCCAGGAGTAGATGCCGGTGTCGTGGCCGTCGGAGAACACCGGCTGCACGGCATACGCCCCCACCGGCTCGAGCGCGCGGATTTCCACCATGCGCTTTCCAGTCTGCAGAACTTCCTCGCCGGGGCCGTGCCCGCGCACCTCGGCCGAGGGCGAATAGACGCGCAGGAACTCGTACGGCAGCCGGAACGTGCGGCCGTCGGAGAACCGGATCTCCATCACACGCGACTTCTGGTGCAGCGTGATGTCGGTCGGCACCGGGGCGCGCGCGTGGGAATCGTCGAAGGCTCGCTCGCTCATGGCGCTTCGTAGGCGACGCGTTCGAAGTCGATGCCGCGCTCGAGCAGCGCGGTGAGCCGTACGCGCACCGGCCCTTCGGTCCAGAGCTCGAGCACCCGCTTCGGCTTGAACCAGCCCGAGGGTAGCACGAGGGAGGCCGGCGCACCGAGCGCCGGCACCGCTCCGAGCGAGAGCGCCTGGACGAACGCGGCCTCACGCTCGTTCAGCCCCGTCGGCCGCACCGCGATCGCCGCCGGGAGGCCAGGCAGCAGCCGCACGCCGCAATAAAGGTCTCCGGCGTCGCTCTGCGCGAGCCACCGGACTTGACCAAGGAGAAAACTTTTCGCGTCGGCCGGCCGCACCGCGACGAGCTGGCCGGGCGCGTAGCGCCGGCCGGCGCTGCCGGCCGGACGCACCATCTTCAGCCCCTGCGCGCTCTCGTCCTCGAGCTGCCAGTGCTCGAGCGTAAAGCCGTGCGCCGCGCCGTATTCCTCCTCTTCGCGCGTGCTGAGGCGCCCGAAGGTGGCGATCTGCGCACGCTCCTCCCGTGTGAGTTCTCGGTCGCCGGGCTGGCGGAACGGTCGCCCCCCGACGTAGTAGTGGATCGCGGCGAGGCCGTTACAGCACTGCGCGGCGCCGGCGGTGCGTCGGCGGTGCGCCGCGCGCGCGGTGCGCGGCTCGCACCAGCGCCGGTAGAGGAACACGAGCAGTTGCTCGCAGGAGGGCTGCACGCAGTCCTCGCCGAGGGCGAGCTTCGCCGGCGACTCGCCCCTCCTCAGCAGACCGATGCGGTTGCGCAGGCTGCGCGCGAGCTTCGCGACGTCGAGGTAGCGCGGCTCGGCCGCCGAGACCGCGGCGCGCTCGGGCGCAGCCTCGCCGGCCAGATCGACGACGAGCGGCGGCTCGTCGCCCTCGGGCGGCTCGGTGCGCACCTCGACCTTGTGCGCCCAGCGCTCGAGCAAACGCGCGGTGAACGAGAGCTGGCGCCGGGCTCATCTCGTTCGGGTTCGCGATCCCCATCAGCAGCGCGCGCACATAGGCGATCCGGGGCGAGGTGTCGTGCACGTCGCGATTGAGGTAGTCCTTCACCGCCGTCTCGGCGACGCCGAGCCGCTCGGCGCTGCGAAAGGCCTCGTGCAGCGCGCGCCACTCGCGCGCCGGCACCAGCCGATGCGCACGGTGGTAGTGGTACATCTTGAGCCCTGTGTAGGCGAGCAGCCGCTGGCAGACGAGTGCCGCCTGCGCGCGCAGCTCCGGGTCGCCGGCCGCCGCCTCGGCGCAGCGCTGGTAGCCGAGGCGCATCTGCTCCCACAGCGCGATCGTGTCCAGAAAAACGGCGTTCTCGGCGTCGGCCATCGGCAGAGCGCGGTTCGCGAACCGGCGCGCCTGCTCGATCTGCACGAAAGCGACCGCCTCTCGAAGCGCCTCGAGCACCGCAAGGCGCGTCGTCGGATTCGCGTCCGTCCGCGCGAACCGCTCGAGCTGCACGCGCAACGCCCGCTGCGCGACCGGAACGTTCGCAAGCGGCACATGCTCCAGCCACGCGCGGGCGCTCGCCGCATCGCCGAACTCGGGCGCAGCGCCTGCCGCTTCCGGAACCGCGAACTCGCTCATCGCGCTCGACGCCTGCACAGCACCCTCGATTAGCCTACCGGATCGGCGCGCCCGGCGCGCCGGCGGCGGTGCCGAAAATGTCACGATAGCTCGCGAAAAAGCTCGCGTACAGGATCGGCAGCAGCACCAGCAACAGCGGCAGCACCAGCCCCATCGCGAGCCCCCGCAGCCTGCCGTCGGCGAAAAGCAACGCGACGGTGAAGACCACGAAGGGGACGGCGACCGCAAGGAGCGCCGCGGCGAGCCCGTAACCGAGGAACGCGCGCCAGTTGACGAGGGTCGCGACGAAGCTGAAAAAGAGCGCTTTCGCCGGCGCAAGGCCGTGCCAAGCGCACAGCACCGGCGCGAACCAGTACATCATCATCACCGGCGCGTAGCCGAGGGCTGCCAGCACGAGCGCGGCGCGGAACGCTTCGGAATGCAGCGTCTGCGCCTCGGGCCGCTCGCCCGCCACCATCCAGCGCGCGAGCGCGCCGCCGTCGGCGAGCGTCGTCAGCCAGAGCACCGCCGCGAGAAGCAGCGCGTACACCGCGCCGAGCGCGAGCTGGCGCTGAAGACAGGCGGCGCGAAACCCGGCGAACAAGTCGGCGATCGCGGGCGCGGCGCCGCGCGCGGCGCTGCGCGCCGCGGCCATGAAGCCGACGGAGAACGCGGGCACGAGCACCACGGCGACCGCGACGCCGAGCTGCGCCGGCGCGCCGAACGCGGCGACCGAGCCAAGGAGGCTCATCAGCAGCCAATAGACGAAGACGATCGCGATCCAGGCGAACGGCGCGCCGCGGAACAGCCGCCAACCGTCGCCGATCCAGCCGGCGCCGCGGCGAAAGGACACCACCTCGGCTTTCACGACAGCCAGGGCGCCGCGTGCGCGGCGCGCAGCTCGAGGATCTCCCGGAAGTGCTCGGGGTCGTGCACGCGCACGAGCACGCCCGGCCGCGGCAGATGAAAGTCGTACAGGCGCGACAGCCAGAAGCGCAGCGCCGCCGCGCGAAGGAGGAGCGGCCACGCCTCGGCTTCGGCGGGCAGGAGCGGCCGCAAGCGGTGATAGGCGCCAAGGAGCGCCCGCACCCGCGCAGGATCGAGCCGACGGTCGCGCTCCGGATCGACGAGGCACCAGTCGTTCGCGCACACCGCGAGATCGAACAGCAGGCAGTCGACGCCGGCGAAATAGAAGTCGATCACGCCGACGAGGCGCCCGTCCTCGAAAAGGGCGTTGTCGCGGAAAAGGTCGCCGTGCACCGGGCCGCGCGGCAGATCCGGGTGCCGTTGCGCAGCGAGGAGCGCGATCTCGCCGTGCAGGCGCTCGGCGAGCGCCGGCGCGAGGTGCGGCGCGAGCTCGGCCGCGGCCTTCTTCCACCAGCGCGGCCCGCGCGGGTTCTCGAGGTAGCCGCTGAAGGACCGGCCGGCGAGATGCAGGCGCGCAAGGAGCGTGCCCAGTTCGGCGCATTCGGCTTCGCCGGGACGCTCGACCGAGACCCCGGGCAGCCTCGTCACCAGCGCCGCGGGCTTTCCGTTGAGCGTCGAAAAATACCGGTCGGCGTGGTCGGCGACCGGCGCCGGGCACGGAATGCCGTGGCGCGCAAGGTGTGCCATCAGCTCGAGATAGAACGGCAGCTCCTCGGCGGGCAGCCGCTCGAAGAGCGTCAGCACCCAGCGGCCGTGGGTGGTGGTCACGAAGTAATTGGTGTTTTCGATGCCGGATTCGATCGGCGCGAGCGCGACCAGCTCGCCGACGGAATACCGCGTCAGCCAGTCGGCGAGCTGGCGCTCGGTAACCGGGGTGTAGACGGACAAATCAGTCGAATGACCAGATCGTCCACATCGGCACCCGCACCCCGTCGTCGAGCGAGTCGCGCCGCACCCAGTTGCCGTTGCCGGTGGTGTCGACGAGGAAGTAGGGTACGCCCCCCGGCGGCGTCACCTTCAGCATCACGACGCGGCCGTTTTGCCGGATCTCCTCGACCCGGTCCTCGCCCGCGGGCGGGGCGATGCGAACGCGCGGCTCGTCGGCCGGCGCGTCCATCAGCCCGGGCGGCGCAGGCGGTGGCGGCGGTAGCGGTTCGAGCCGGGGCGGCTGTTGCGCGAGCGCGGCCGCGCAGGCGCCGGAGAGCACGACGGCGAGCAGGCGGCGCAGCATGCGGCGCATTCTAGCAGAGGCGATTCGCCGGCCGCGCCGGCGCGCTCAGAGGTTGAGCAGCACCTCGCGCTCGGCGGGGCTCGGCTCGAAACCGCGCTTTTCGTAGAACGCGAAGATCGCTTCGACGACGCGCTCCGGTTCGTCGATCACCTGAAGGAGCTCGAGGTCCGCGGCGTCGATCATGCCTTCGGCGAGCAGCCGCGCGCGCAGCCAGTCGAGCAGCCCCTGCCAGAACGGCGCGTGCATCAGGATGATCGGCATCCTGCGCGTCTTTCGCGTCTGTACGAGCGTGAGCGCTTCGAACAGCTCGTCGAGCGTGCCGTAGCCGCCGGGCAGCACCACGTAGGCGGTCGCGAACTTCACGAACATCACCTTGCGCGCGAAAAAGTGCCGGAAGCGCAGGCTGATGTCCTGGTATTCGTTCGCGTGCTGCTCGCGCGGCAGCTCGATGTTGAGCCCCACCGCGAGCGAGCGGCCGGCGAACGCGCCCTTGTTCGCCGCCTTCATCACGCCGGGGCCGCCGCCGGAGATCACCGCAAAGCCCGCGTCCGAGAGCAGCCGCGCGGTCTTTTCCGCGAGCGCGAAATAGGGCGAGCTTTCGTCCGCGCGCGAGCTGCCGAAGATCGAGACCGCCGGCCGGATGCCAGCGAGCCGCTCGGTCGCCTCGACGAACTCTGCCATAATGCCGAACACCCGCCACGCCTCGCGTGCCGAGAGCGCGCCTTCCGGATACGCGGGTTTGGGCAGCTTGTCGTGTCGCATCGGGTCACCGTGTCGGGGAACAATCGCGAAAAGATGCTGCTCGTCGTGGACGGCTCGTCCTACCTCTATCGGGCCTACCACGCGCTGCCGGAACTGAAGAGCCCGCGCGGCGAGCCGACCGGTGCCGTCTACGGCGTCGCGAACATGCTACGGCGGCTCGCCGCCGACCACAAGGCGCAGGCGCTCGCCTGCGTGTTCGATGCGCCCGGCCCGACGTTCCGCGAGCGCGAGTACGCCGAGTACAAGGCGAACCGGCCGCCGATGCCGGACGACCTCGCGCGCCAGATCGAGCCGCTCAAGACGCTCGTCGCCGCGCTCGGCTGGCCCGTGCTCGCGGTCGAGGGCGTCGAAGCCGACGACGTGATCGCGACGCTCGTCGAACAGGCACGCCGCGCCGGCTGGCGCGCGCTCGTGTCCACCTGCGACAAGGACCTCGCGCAGCTCGTGGACGAGCAGGTGACGCTCGTCAACACGATGTCGAACGAAACGCTCGATCCGGCCGCGGTGCAGCGGAAATTCGGTGTTCCGCCCGAGCGCATCGCCGATCTGCTCGCGCTCACCGGCGACGCCACAGACAACGTGCCCGGGGTCGAAAAAGTGGGCGCAAAGACCGCGGCGAAGTGGCTCGCGCAGTACGGCTCGCTCGAGGCGCTGATCGCGCACGCGGGCGAAATCGGCGGCGTCGCCGGCGAAAACCTGCGCAAGGCGCTCGACTGGCTGCCGAGGGCGAGGCAGCTTCTCACGGTGCGCCGCGACGTGGCGCTTCCGCTGTCGCTTGCCGATCTCGCCCCGCGCGAGCCCGACCGCGCGAAGCTGCGGGAACTTTTCGACCGTCTCGGATTCCGCTCCTGGCTGCGCGAGCTCGAGAGCGGCGCAGGCTCGGGAGCGCCCCCGCAGAGCGCGCCGCCGCGCGCCGCCGAGCCGCCGCCGGAGCCGAGCGTGCCCGAAAAAACGCCGCGGCGACGCTACGCGACGATCCTCGGCGAAGCCGAGCTCGAAGAAGCGCTCGCGCAGCTGCAGGCGGCGGAACTTTCCGGCTTCGACACCGAAACGACCTCGCTCGATCCGATGGCGGCGCGCCTCGTCGGTCTGTCGTTCGCCGCGGGCGACACCGCCTGGTACCTGCCGCTAGCGCACGCGTACCCCGGCGCGCCGGCGCAGATCGGCGCAGAGCGCGCGCTTGCGCGGCTCAAGCCCTGGCTCGAGGACCCGCGCCGCGCGAAGGTCGGCCAGAACCTCAAGTTCGACTGCCACGTGCTCGCGAACCACGGCGTCGAGCTTCGCGGCATCGCGCACGATACGCTCCTTCAGTCCTACGTCTACGAGGTGCACGAGCGCCACGACATGGATTCGCTCGCCGCGCGGCACCTCGGCTGGAAGACGCTCACCTACGACGAGGTGACCGGCAAGGGCGCCGCGCGCATTCCGTTTTCCGCGGTCGAGATCGGGCGCGCGACCGCGTACGCCGCCGAGGACGCCGACTTTGCGCTCGCGCTTCACGCGGTGCTCTATCCGAGGATCGCCGCCGACCCGAAACTGCGCCGCGTCTACGAGGAAATCGAGCTGCCGGTGATGCCGGTGCTCTTCCGCATGGAGCGAAACGGGGTGCTGATCGACGCGGCGAAGCTCGCCGCCCAGAGCGAGGCGCTCGCCAAGGCGCTCCTTGCGCTGGAACAGAAGGCCCACGCGGCGGCCGGACAGCCGTTCAACCTCAACTCGCCGAAGCAGATCCAGGAAATCCTCTTCGAGCGTCAGGGGCTGCCGGTGAAAAAGCGCACCGCGACCGGCCAGCCCTCGACCGACGAGGACGTGCTCGCCGAGCTCGCGCTCGACTATCCGCTGCCGAAGCTCCTTCTCGAATACCGCGCGCTCGCGAAGCTCAAGTCGACTTACACCGACAAGCTGCCGAAGATGGTGAACCCGGCGACCGGGCGCGTGCACACCACCTATTCGCAGACCACTGCGGTCACCGGCCGCATCGCCTCGAACGATCCGAACCTGCAGAACATTCCGGTGCGCACGCCCGAGGGCCGGCGCATCCGCGAGGCGTTCGTCGCGCCGCCGGGCTGGAAGCTCGTCTCGGCCGACTACTCGCAGATCGAGCTTCGGATCATGGCGCACCTTTCGGGCGACGCGGGGCTACGGCACGCGTTCGCGCACGGCCACGACGTGCACCGCGCGACCGCCGCCGAGGTCTTCGGCGTGCCGCTCGAAAAAGTCACCGAAGAAGAACGGCGCACCGCGAAGGTGATCAACTTCGGCCTCATCTACGGCATGTCCGCCTTCGGCCTTGCGCAGAACCTCGGCATCGAGCGCGCGACCGCCCAGGCCTACATGGACTCGTACTTCGCGCGCTACCCGGGGGTGAAGCGCTTCATGGACGAGACGCGCGAGCGCGCGCGCGCGCAGGGCTATGTCGAGACGGTGTTCGGCCGACGGCTCTGGCTGCCCGAGATCGGCTCGGGCTCGCCCGCACGGCGCGCTGCGGCCGAGCGCGCGGCGATCAACGCGCCGATGCAGGGCACCGCCGCCGACCTCATCAAGCTCGCGATGATCGCGGTGCAGCGCTGGCTGGACGAGAACCGCATGCGCACGAAACTCATCATGCAGGTGCACGACGAGCTGGTGCTCGAAGCGCCGCAGGAGGAGGTCGCGGCGGTGAAGGAAGCGGTGCGCGAGCGCATGCAAAGCGTCGCCGAGCTCGAGGTTCCGCTCGTCGTCGACGTCGGGGTCGGCGACAACTGGGACGAGGCGCACTGAGCGATGCCGCGCGAGCGCGCGCGGTCCGCGGAAGCGGCGAGGCGCCGGTGCTGAAGCGGGCGCGCGGCGCGGCCGGGCGACTCGTCGTGCTCGAGCACGTCTCGCGCGTGCTGCGCGACAACCCGCTCGGCGACCCCTATGTGCGAAAGCTCGCGGTGTGGCTTCCGCCGCAGTACGACGAAGGCCGAGGGCGCGGCCTCGGGCGGCGGTTTCCGACGCTTTTCGCCCTCGCCGGCTTCACCGGCTCGGGGCTTGCGCTTGCCAACTGGAAGCCGTTCGGCGAGAACGTCCCCGAGCGCGCCGCGCGGCTCGTCCGCGAGGGCAAAATGGGCCCGGCGATCCTCGTCTTTCCCGACTGCTTCACCGCGCTCGGCGGCAATCAGTACGTGAACTCCGCCGCGATCGGCCGCTACGCCGACTACCTCGTGCGCGAGCTCGTGCCTTTCGTGGACCGGGAGTTTCGCACGCTCGCAAGCCGCGAGCATCGGGGCTGCTTCGGAAAATCCTCCGGCGGCTACGGCGCGATCCTGCACGGCATGAAGTACCCTCAGGTCTGGGGCGCGATCGCCTGCCATTCGGGCGACGCGTATTTCGACCTCGTGTACCGGGCCGACTGGCCGCAGGCGCTCGACGAGCTCGCGAAATACCGCCGCCCGAGGCGGACGCCCGGGCGCTACGACGCCGCCGCGGCGGCGCGAAGGCGCCGCCTTGCCGAGGGCATGGACGACGGCCGCATCCGGCGGTTTCTCGCGCACGTGTGGCGAAAGGAAAAGCTCACGCGCGCCGAAGGCCACTGCCTGATGAGCCTCGCGATGGCGGCGACCTACGACCCCGATTCCCGCGCGCCGCTACGCTTTCGCGTGCCGTTCAATCTGGAGACGGGCGAGGTACTTCCCGAGCGCTGGCGCCGCTGGCGGCGGCACGACCCGATTCACCTCGTTGCGCGCTACCGCGAAAACCTGCGCTCGCTGCGCGCGATCTACCTCGACTGCGGCTGGCGCGACCAGTACCGCATCCACTACGGCATGCGGATTCTCTCGCAGCGGCTTGCCGAGGCCGGCATCCGCCACCGCTACGAGGAGTTCGACGACGACCATTCGGACATCGACTACCGGATGGATGTGAGCCTGCCGCTTCTCTAGCGCGCGCTGCGCTAGGATCGGCGCAGGCGCCGCGCCGCCGCTCGACGGTCCCCGGACATGCGCACCGCCCGCGACACGTTCCTGCGCGTCACGCTGCCGCTTGCCGCGCTCAACTTCCTCAACCAGGCCTCGCGCACGGTCATGTCGGTCATCGGGCCGGTGCTCGCGGTCGAGTTCGGGCTTTCGGCGAGCGAGCTCGGCTTGCTCGCGGCGTGCATGTTCGCCGCCTACGCGGCGGCGCAGCTGCCGCTCGGCGTCGCGCTCGACCGGCTGGGACCGCGCCGCGTGCAGGCGGCGCTCGCGCTGGTCGCCGCCGCCGGCTTCGGGCTGTTCGCGATCTCCGAGAGCTTCGCCGCGTTCGCGGCCGCGCGCGCGATCATGGGCGTCGGCGTCGCCGGCGGGCTGATCGCGATCCTGAAAGCGAACACGCAGTGGTACGCCGCGGAGCGCGTCGCCGGCATCACCGGCCTCGCGATGGCGTTCGGCGCCCTCGGCAGCGTCTGCACCACCGCGCCGGTCGAAGCGGCGCTTCCGGCGATCGGCTGGCGCGGCGTCTTCGCGTTGCTGTGCGCGGCCGCGGTCGCGGTCGGCGCCTGGATCTATCTTTCGGTGCGCGACCGGCCGGCGGCGGGCCCCCCCCGGCTCGCTGCCGAGCTCGCGGTCGTCGGCGAGATCCTCGCCTCGGGCCGCTTCTGGCGCTTTGCGCCGCCGGTGGCGATGCTCTCCATCCTCAACTTCACCTACCTCGGGCTCTGGGCCGGACCCTGGCTGCGCGATGTCGCAGGCATGGAGGGCGCCGCGCGCGCGCAAACGCTGCTTCTCTACACGTTCGCGATGGTCGCCGGCAGCCTCGCGATCGGGCAGGCGGCGAGCATCGCGCAGGCCCGGCGCTGGCCGGCGATGCTCGTTCCGTCGCTCTGCATGGCCGGGCTTCTCGGCGCGCAGGCGGGACTTGCGGCCGCGCCGACCGACCCGGCGGCGGTCACCGCGCTCTGGCTCGCCTTCGCGTTCTTCGCCTCGGGCGGCGTCTCCGGCTACGTCGCGGTCGGACAGATGTTCCCGCCCGAGCACATGGGCCGCGTCTCGACCGCGATCAACACGCTCACGCTCGCCGGCGCGTTTCTCCTGCAATCGGCGATCGGCTGGATCCTCGATCTGTGGCCGCGCAGCGCCTCGGGCGGCTGGAGCCCGGCCGGCTACTCGGCGGCGTTCGCGCTCTCGATCGCGCTGCAGCTCGTGCTGCTCGCGCGGCTCGCCGGCGCCTGCGGCGCGCCGGGCTCGGCGCCTCGGCCGCGATGAACCCCGGGTCGAAAGCGCGTACGTTCGCGCTCGCGGGGATCGCCCTCGCGTTCGCGATCGCGGCGATCCTCTGGCGCTCGCTTTCCGATCGCGCGGGCGTCGTGCGAACCGAGCACGCCGAAGCCGAGCTGGTCGCCGCGCGCGAGGCGGCCGAGCCGGGCGCGGCGCTTACTGTCGCGCTGCGGCTGAAGGTCGCGCCCGGCTGGCACACCTACTGGCGCAATCCGGGGGACTCGGGGCAGCCGGCCTCGCTCGAGTGGCGCCTGCCGCCGGGGTTCGAGGCGGGACCGATCCGCTGGCCGGTGCCGGCGCGCTTTTCGCTCGGGCCGATCGCGAACTACGGCTACAAGGGCGAGGTGCTGCTGCCGGTCGAGATCCGGGTGCCCTCGGACGCGAAGGGCAAGGTGCGGCTCGCCGCGCGAGCGAAGTGGCTGGTCTGCGACCCGGACCGCTGCCTGCCGGAGTCGGGCGAGGTGTCGCTCGAGCTGCCCGTCGGGCGCGGCGGGCCGAGCCGCTGGGCGCGAGCCTTCGACGCGATCGAGCTTCCGCGTCCTGCCCCCGAGCGCTGGAAGCTTTCTGCGCGGCGCGAAGGCGAGCGGGTACTGCTCGAGATCGCCGGCGCAGGCGACGAGCCGCCGCTTCTCTTTTTCCCCTACGAGGAAGGCAAGGTCGAGCATGCGGCGCCCCAGCCCGTCGAGCCCGCCGCAGACGGCCTGCGTCTGGCCATTCCCGCCTCGCGCCAACCGGTGGGAGAATGGCGGCGGCTCTTCGGCGTGCTCGCCACTGCCGGCGGGCGCGGCTACGAGATCGACGTCCCCATCGAGGGCAAGTGAAGGAGGCGGCATGAGGAGACTTCTCGCCTTGGCGCTTTTCGCCGCACTCGCGGCGCAGGCAGCGACGGTCGGCGCGCCGGCGCCAGATTTCGCGCTCGAAAACGCCGCGGGCGGCACGGTGACGCTCGCGCAGCAGCGCGGAAAATACGTCGTGCTCGAGTGGGTGAACCCCGAGTGTCCGTACGTGCGCAAGCATTACGCGAGCGGCAACATGCAGCGACTGCAAAAAGAAGCCGCCGCGCGCGGCATCGTGTGGCTTTCGATCAATTCCACCCGCGCCGGCCATCCGGAGCACAAGAGCGCCGCCGAGATGGCGGCCTGGATGAAGCGCATGGACGCCGCGCCGACCGCGACACTCCTCGATCCGAAGGGCGAAGCCGGCCGCGCCTACGGCGCGCGCACCACCCCGCACATGTACATCGTGGACCCGAAGGGGGTGCTCGTCTACGCCGGCGCGATCGACGATCGGCGCTCGACCGACCCCGAGGACGTGAAGACGGCGAAGAACTACGTGCGCGCGGCGCTCGACGAACTGCTCGCCGGACGGCCGGTCAGCACCCCGAGCACGCCGCCCTATGGCTGTTCGGTGAAATACTGAGGACCGCCGTGCGCGGCGCGCCGAGACCGCGGGTCAGCGCAGCGCGCCGAAGACCTTGCGGATGAGGTCGCTTCCGGCCTTCGCCGGATCGCGGCGGATTCTCTTTTCTTCCTCGGCGACCATGTAGAAGAGGCCCTCCAGCGCCTTCTGCGCGACGTAGTCGTCGAGGTTCGCGTGCTCTTTCGCGATCAGCCCGAACTGGACGCCGCGCTCCGCGTAGCGGTTGTACACCTCGGCGAGCTTCACCTTCTTCGTCGCCTTCTGCACGATGGGGAGGAACTTCGCGCGCAGGGCATCGGAGGTCGTGCGCCGGAAGTAGTCGGTGCCGGCGGTCTCGCCGCCCGCGAGAATCGCTTTTGCGTCCTGCACGGTCATTTTCTTCACCGCATCGACGACGAGCGCTTTCGCCTCCGGCACCGCCGCTTCGGCCGCGCGGTTCATCGCCACGATCAGCTCGTCGGCGTAGCGGCCGAGCCCGACGGCCCGCATCGCCCGCTCGTAGCGCGCAAGCGACTCGGGAAGCGCAATCCTCACCCGATCGTCGCCGAGAAAGCCGTCGTTGCGACCGAGCGCCGCGACCGCGGCGAGCGCACCTTTTTCGAGCGCGGCGCGCAGCCCCGCGGCCGCGTCGCGCTCGGCGATCGCATCGAGCCCGGCGGCCGACGCCGCCGCGGCGGCGAGCGCCGCGGCTGCGACGAGCGCGCGCAGGCTCACCGCGCGCCGCCCTCGGCGACGACGCCCGCCGCGTGCGCCTGACGATCGGCGTGGTAGGAGGAGCGAACGAGCGGGCCGATCGCCGCATGGCGAAAGCCGAGGGCGGCCGCCGCGCGCTCGAACCGCGCGAAGGTCTCGGGCGGAACATAGCGCTCGACCGGCAGATGGTGCGGCGAAGGCGCAAGATACTGGCCGATCGTCAGCATTTCGACCCCGTGCGCGCGCAGGTCGCGCATCACCGCGAGGATCTCCTCGTCGGTCTCGCCGAGCCCCACCATGAGCCCCGACTTGGTCGGAACCTGCGGGTGGCGGCGCTTGAACTCGGCAAGAAGCGCAAGCGAATGCGCGTAATCGGCCCCCGGCCGCGCCTTGCGGTAGAGCCGCGGCACGGTCTCGAGGTTGTGGTTGAGCACGTCGGGGGGGTCGGCGCAAAGCAGATCGAGCGCGCGTTCGAGGCGGCCGCGAAAATCGGGCACCAGGATCTCTATCGTCGTTGCGGGCGAGCGGCGACGCAGCGCGCGGATGCAGGCGGCAAAGTGGGCCGCGCCGCCGTCTCTGAGATCGTCGCGGTCCACGCTCGTGACGACGACATAGGAGAGCCCGAGGCGCGCCACCGTCTCGGCGAGGTGCTCGGGCTCCTCGGGATCGGGCGCACGGGGCCGTCCGTGCGCGACGTCGCAGAACGGGCAGCGCCGGGTGCAGATGTCGCCGAGGATCATGAAGGTCGCGGTGCCCTTGCCGAAGCACTCGCCGATGTTCGGGCACGAGGCCTCCTCGCACACCGTGTGCAGGCGCGCTTCGCGCAGAAGCCGCTTCACCTCGTGGTAGCGCGAGCCGGGCCCCGGCGCGCGCACGCGGATCCAGGCGGGCTTGGCGAGCCGCTCGTGCGGCACGATCGGAATCGCCGCCCGAGCGGTCTTCGCCGCGCCCTTTTCTTTCGTGCCCGGTTCACGCATCTTCGAGCCTGCGCGCAAGGATCGCCGCAAGCCGCCCCCCGAGCTCTTCGACGCCGCCCGCGATGCCGAGGTCGCGCGTCTGGGTGACGCGAAGCCCGGGACAGCCGCAGGGGTCGATCGCCTCGAACGGCGCGAGATCCATGTCGACGTTGAGCGCAAGCCCGTGCCAGGCGCAGCCGCGCGAGACGCGGATGCCGAGCGCGGCGATCTTCGCGCCGCCGACGTAGACGCCGGGCGCGCCCTCGCGCCGCTCGCCGCAGCCGATGAGTTCGATCACCGAATCCTCGAGCATGCGCACGAACCGCCGCACCGCGATGCCGCGGCGCGCGAGGTCGACGAGCGTATAGAGCACCGCCTGGCCCGGGCCGTGGTAGGTGATTTCGCCGCCGCGCTCTGCGCGCACGACCGGGATGCCGTTCGCCGCGCGCGGGCCGTGCGCGTCGCTCGCCGCCTGTCCGAGCGTGTAGACCGGCGGATGCTCGAGCAGCCACAGCTCGTCGGGCGTGTCGGGGCCGCGGCGCGCGGTGAACTCGCGCATCGCGGCGACCGCCGCGGCGTAGTCCACGCGGCCGAGCCGCTTGACGACGACTCGCTCGGCAACCTGCGTCACAGCACCATCACCACGTCCGGATGGTCGCACAGGTCACGGTAGAGCGCCTCAAGCTGCTCGCGCGAGACGGCGTTCACCACGACCGTCACGCCGAGATAGGCGCCCTCGTGGCTTACCCGCATCTCGACCGCGTCGTCGGCGAGGTCCGGCGCGTGCGCGCGCACGATCTCGAGCACGCGCTCGGCAAAGCCGCGGCTGCGCCGCCCGAGGATCTTGATCGGGAAGGGGGTCGGAAACGCGACCTCGGCGGCAAGCGGCGCGCAGCCGGCCGCCTCGGCGCGATCAGGCGGCGGCGCGCTCCCTGCCGGCACGCATGACCTTCTCTTTGAAGTCCTGGTAGAGCCGGTACATCCGGCGAAACATCGGCCCGGGCCTGCCGTTGCCGACCGGACGGCCGTCGAGCGAGACGATCGCGAGCACTTCGCGCGAGGACGAGGTCACCCAGACCTCGTCGGCGGCGAATACCTCCTCGCGGGCGATGTCGCGCAGCTGCACCGGGATGCCGTCGGCGCGCGCGAGTTCCACCACCACGTCGTAAGTGATACCGGGAAGAATCAGGTTCGACTTCGGCGGCGCGAGGATCGCGCCGTCGCGCACGATGAAGACGTTCGAGGCAGAAGCCTCGGTCAGCCGGCCGTCGCGAAAGAGGATGGTTTCGACGGCGCCCACCTCGGCCGACAGCTGCCGCAGCAGGCAGTTCGCGATGAGCGAGATGGACTTCACGTCGCAGCGCAGCCAGCGCCAATCCTCCGCGGTCACCGCCGCCGCGCCCGCTTCCACGAGCGCGGCGGGCGGCGCGACCAGAGGATTCGCCATCATGAACACGGTAGGCGCCACGTCCTCCTTCGGGAACGCGTGGTCGCGCTTTGCGACGCCGCGCGTCACCTGCAGGTACACCCCTTGATCGTCGTACGGCTGGCGCTCGATCAGCTGCGCGACGAGGTCGCGCCACGCCTCGCGCCGGTACGGGTTGCGGATGCGCACCGCCTCGAGGCTGCGCTCGAGGCGCGCGAGGTGCTCGTCCAGCCGGAACGGGACGCGCGCATAGGCCGGCACGAGCTCGTAGACGCCGTCGCCGAAGATGAAGCCGCGGTCGAGCACCGGCACGCGCGCCTCCTCGAGCGGCAGGAACCGCCCGTTCAGGAAAACCGTCTGCGGCGCTACTTCAGCCACAGCCGCAGTGTATCCCAGGCGCGGCCGACGAGGCCGGCCTGGGCCACCGCCTCGCGCGCGACCAGCGGGTACTCGCCGATCACGCGGCCCTCGAGCGCGACGCGCAGCACGCCGACGCGCTGGCCGGCGGCGACCGGCGCGACGAGCGGCGAATGCGCGAGCAGCTCGGCCTTGAGCCGCTCGGCGGCTCCCTTCGGCACGGTGACGACGAGGTCGCGCGCGACGCCCGCCTTCACCGTGCGCACCGCGCCCTTCCACACCTCGATCTCCCTCACGGTATCGGCCGCGCTGTACAGGCGCACCGCATCGAACGCCTGAAAGCCCCAGTTGAGGAGTTTCTGCGATTCCTGCGCGCGCGTCGCCTCGGACGTCGAGCCGAGGAGCACCGACAGCAGCCGGCGCTCGCCGCGTTTGGCCGACGCGATCAAGCAGTAGCCGGCGCCCTCGGTGTAGCCGGTTTTCACGCCGTCCACCGTGGGGTCGAGCCACAGCAGCCGGTTGCGGTTCGGCTGCGTGATGTTGTTGTAGCGGAACTCCTTCTGCGAGTAGTAGGTCCCGTACTGCTCGGGAAAGTCGCGGATCAGCGCCGCGGCGAGCACGTACAGGTCGCGCGCGGTCGAATAGTGCTGCGGGTCGGGAAGCCCCGAGGCGTTCGCAAAGCGCGTGCCGGTCATGCCGAGCCGCGCCGCCTCGCGGTTCATGCGCTCGGCGAACTTCTCCTCGCTTCCGGCGACGAGCTCCGCGAGCGCGACGCACGCGTCGTTGCCCGACTGCACCACCATCCCGCGCACGAGTTCCTCGACCGTGACCGGCCGCCCGGGCTCGAGGAACATGCGCGAGCCGGGCGTGCGCCAGGCGCGCTCGGACACCGTCACCGTCTGCTCGAGCGCGATCGTCTTCGCCTTGAGCGCGCCGAACACGAGATACGCCGTCATCAGCTTCGTGAGCGAGGCGGGCTCGACGCGCTCGTCGGGCTTTTCCGCGGCGAGGATCTGGCCGCTCGTCAGATCGCCGACGATCCAGGCGCGGCCGACGACCTGCGGCGGCTGCGGCGTCTGCGCCGCGGCGGCGGCCGCGCAGCAAGCGAGCACCGCAGCAAGCAGTCGGATCATGCGAGGCGCTGCCGGAAGAGCGGGCGATTATAGCGGCGCGACTAGCGCGCGACGAACAGCGGCCGAAGTTTCAGTTCCGATTCGATCCGCTCGGCGATCGGGCGCGCTTGCTCGCGCGAGCCGTAGGGCCCGAGCTTGAGCCGATAGAGGCCGCCGGAAGCGAAGATGCGCGCCGCCTCGGTGAGCCAGCCGAGTTCGAGCGCAAGTCTCGCGCGGAACGCCTCGGCGCTCTCGCGCGCGGAAAACGCGCCGAGCTGAAGAAAAACGCCTTTCGCGTCGCCGCCCTCGGAGGCGCCAGCGGGCGCCGCCGCAGGCGCTGCCGCCGCAAGCGGGGCGCCGCCCGGCGCGATCGCCTCGATCTCGACGAGCGCGGTGCCCTGCTCGACGAAGCCGAGCTTCCAGGCCGCGGTGTAGGACAGATCGATCACACGCTCGCCGTGAAACGGGCCGCGGTCGTTGATCCTCACGACGACGCTGCGGCCGTTCGCGGGGTTCGTCACGCGCGCGTAGCTCGGGATCGGCAGCACGGGATGCGCCGCGGTCATCGCGTACATGTCGTAGACCTCGCCGCTCGCGGTCTTCTGCCCGTGGTAGCGTCGGCCGTACCAGCTCGCGAGACCGCGCTGCCGGAACCCGGCGGCGTCCGCGAGCGGCACGTACTCGCGCCCGAACGCCTGATACGGGCGGTTGGCGAAGCGGTGCAAGGGCTCTGCGCGCGGCACCGCGTCCGGGATCGAGGCGAGATCGGCCGGCGGCTTCTCCCCCGGCCCGTCGTCGAGGTAGTAGGCGCCCGGCCGGCGCTCGGGCGCCGGCGCCTGCGACGCTGGCTTCGGCACGTGCGCCGGTTCCTCGCGCTTTACGAGCGCGCCGCAGCCAGAGAGGACGAGCGCGAGCGCAGCGCACGCCGCCGCCTTCATTGCGCCTCGTAGACGACCTGGCCGGCGACGATGGTGGCGCGCACGCGGCCGGCGAGCTCGCGGCCGAGGAAGGGCGTATTGCGCCCCTGGCTCTTGAGCGTCTCCGGCGCGACGCGAAACGGCGCTTTCGGGTCGAAGAGCACGAGATCGGCGGGCGCGCCCGGCGCGATGCGCCCGCCGGCGACGCCGAGCACCCGCGCAGCGTCGCTCGTCACGCGCGCGAGCGCGCGAACGAGCGGCAGCCCGCGCTCGGCGGCCCACTTGAGCGTGAGCGGCAGAAGCAGCTCGAGCGCGGTCGCGCCCGGCTCGGCTTCGTCGAACGGCAGCTGCTTGCGGTCCTCGTCGACCGGCGTATGGTCCGAGACCGCACAGTCGATCGTGCCGTCGGCGAGCCCGGCGGCGAGCGCCTCGCGGTCGCGCGCCGAACGCAGCGGCGGCTCGAGCCGGCAGTTCGAATCGAAAAAGCCGATGTCGGCGTCGCACAGGTGCACGTGGTGGATCGCGACGTCGCAGGTGACCGGCAGCCCCTCGCGCTTTGCGGCGCGCACCATCTCGACCGCGGCCGCGGTCGAAAGGCGGCACACGTGAAGGCGCGTTCCGGTCGCGCGCACGAGTTCGAGCAGCGTCGCGAGCGCGATCGTCTCTGCAAACGGCGGAATCCCCGGCAGCCCGAGCCGCGTCGCGTGTTCGCCGTCGTGCGCGACGCCGCCCGAGGCGAGCCACGCGTCCTCGGCGCGCAGCCAGACCGGATAACCGAAGGTCGCGGCGTACTGCATCGCGCGCCAGAGCACCTGCGTGTCCTTGAGCGGCGCGTTCGCCTGCGAAAACGCGACGCAGCCGGCGGCGGCGAGTTCCACCATCTCGGTGAGCCGCTCGCCGGCGAGCTTCACCGTGAGCGCGCCGACCGGATAGACGCGCGCGCGCGAGAGCGCTTTTGCGCGCCGGCGCAGCATGTCGACCAGACCCGGCTCGTCGAGCGGCGGATCGGTGTCGGGCGGACAGGCGAGACTCGTCACGCCGCCGGCGACCGCCGCCTCGAGCTCCGATTCGAGTCGCGCCTTGTATTCGTAGCCCGGCTCGCGCAGCCGCGCCGAAAGGTCGATCAGGCCCGGTGCGAGCACGAGCCCGGCGGCCTCGATCACGCGCTCGGGAGCTTCGAGCCGCTCGGCGATGCGCCCGTCGGCGATCGCGACGTCGCCGATCGCGTCCCGGCCGCTCGCGGGGTCCACCACGCGCGCGCCGCGCACGAGCAGCTTCACGCGCCCCCCGCGACGATCGACATCACGGCCATGCGCACCGCGATGCCGAAGGTCACCTGCGGCAGGATCACCGAGTGCGGCCCGTCGGCGACCGCGGAATCGATCTCGACGCCGCGGTTCATCGGCCCCGGATGCATCACGATCGCGTCGGGTTTGGCGAGCGCAAGGCGCTCGGGCGTCAGGCCGTAGCTCATGAAATACTCCTGCGCCGAGGGCAGGAGCGCGCCGCTCATGCGCTCGTTCTGCAGCCGCAGCATCACGATCACGTCGACCTCGCGCAGCCCGGCGCGCAGGTCGTGGAACACGCGCACGCCGAGCGTCTCGACGCCGGTCGGGATCAGCGTCTGCGGCCCGATCACGCGCACCTCGCGCGCACCGAGCGTGGTGAGCCCGTGAATCAGCGAGCGCGCGACGCGCGAGTGCGCGATGTCGCCGACGATCGCCACCGTGAGCGAGGCGAAGTCCTTCTTGTAGTGGCGGATGGTGTACAGATCGAGCAACCCTTGCGTCGGGTGCGCGTGGCGGCCGTCGCCGGCGTTGATCACGTGCTCGTGCGGCTTGACGTGGCGCGCGATCAGGTAGGGGGCGCCGGAAGAGGCGTGGCGCACGACGAAGATATCGGCCTGCATCGCCGAGAGATTGGCCACGGTGTCGAGCAGCGACTCGCCTTTCGTCTGCGAGGAGGCCGCGATGTTCAGGTTGATCACGTCGGCCGAGAGGCGCTTTGCCGCGATCTCGAACGTGGTGCGCGTGCGCGTGGAGGGCTCGAAGAACAGGTTGAAGACGCTCTTGCCGCGCAGAAGCGGCACCTTCTTGATGTCGCGCTCGGTCACGCCAGCGAACGACTCGGCGGTGGCGAGAATGCGTTCGATCGTCTCGCGCGGCAGCCCCTCGATCGAAAGCAGATGCCGCAGCCGGCCTTGCGCGTCGAGTTGCGGGTTAGCGCGCATCTTCCAGCTCGAAGCGCAGCCGCCCCTCGGCGTCGCGCCGCAGGCGCAGGCGCTTGTCCTCGGGCAGCTCGAGGCGCGCGCCGACATGTTGCGCGCAGATCGGCAGCTGGCGCCCGCCGCGGTCGGCGAGCACCACGAGCGCGATCGAGCGCGGCCGGCCGTAGTCGAAGAGTTCGTTCATCGCCGCGCGCACGGTGCGCCCGGTGTAGAGCACGTCGTCGACGAGCAGGATGTCGCGCCCTTCGACGTCGAACGGGATGCGCGTGCGCTTGGGGTCGTGCTTCAAGCCCTGGCGCGCGTAATCGTCGCGGTAGAACGCGATGTCCATCAGCCCGAGCGGGACCGACAGCCCGAGCATCGCGTGCAGCCGCTCGGCGAGCCAAGCGCCGCCGGTGTAGAGCCCGATCATCGCCGTCTGCGGGCCGAGGCGCGCGCGCAGCTCGGCGGCGAGCGCCGGCAGCAGCGCTTCGGCATCCGGCAGCGCCGTCATCGGCTGCGCTCGGCGAAATACTGCTCGAGGATCACCGCCGCCGCGTGCGAATCGAGCCGGCGGGCGCGCGCGAGCGCCGCCGCGCGCCGGCCGCCCTCGGCCGCGCGCACGCGCGCCTCGGCCTCGAGCGAGCTGTAGCGCTCGTCGACGAGCGCGACCGGCAGCCGGAAGCGCGCGGCGAGCTGCCGCGCAAAACGCTCGGCGCGCTGCGTCATCGCGTGCGGCCGCCCGTCGGCGCCGAGCGGGCGGCCGACGACGAGCTGCGCGGGCTGCCACTCTTCGAGCAGCTTGGCGAGCGAGGCCATGCGCGCCGCGCCGCTCGCGGCGCGGATCGGCGCGAGCGGGCGGGCGCGCGCAAGCGCCGCTTCGCCGACGGCGACGCCGATTCTCTGCAGGCCGAAGTCGAAGGCGAGGACGGTGCCCGCGCCGCCCTCAGGCATGGCCGGCGACGTCGGCAAGCCGCGCATAGTCGAGCCCGAGGAGCTCCAGCGCCGCCGGCAGCCGCTCCTCGGCCGGCAGATCGAAGATGATCGTCTCCTGCGCCTCGACCGTGAGCCAGGCGTTCTGCTTCAGCTCGTGCTCGAGCTGGCCGGCCGCCCAGCCGGCGTAGCCGAGCGACACGAGCATCTTCTCCGGCCCCTCGCCGCGGCCGACCGCCTCCAGCACGTCGCGCGAGGTGGTGAGCCCGAGGCGGTCGCGCACGCGCAGCGTCGACTGCCAGTTGCCGGGCGGCGTGTGCAGCACGAACCCGCGGTCGGTCTGCACCGGCCCGCCGAAGTAGATCGGCGCGTCGGCGAGTTCGGTGTTGCGCATCGACAGCGACAGGCGCTCGAACAGCGCCTGCAGCGTCATGTCGAGCGGTCGGTTGACCACGATGCCGAGCGCGCCCTGCGCGCTGTGCTCGCACACCAGCGTGAGCGTCCTCGCAAAATACGGATCGACCATGTTCGGCATGGCGATCAGGAAGTGATACGTCAGGTCGATCGAGGACATGCGCCGCACGATTCTACTCCAGCGACCGCGGCGGGCGCCGCTATACTTGCCCCGGGCCGCTCCTCGCCGAGGACCATGCGTCGCACCCTGCGCACCGCCGCGCACGCCGTGATGGCCCTCGTCCTCGCGGGCGGCTGGGCGTACCTCTACTGTCGGCGGCCGCGGACCTCGCCGCGGTGCGCGAGGCGCAGGCGAGCCTCGCGGAGCTTCGCGCGCTCGATGCGCGCTGGAACGACCAGATGCTCGGCGCCGCCGCGCGCGGCGACCCCGCGCGCTTTTCGGACCTCGAGCGGCATCGACTGCTCAAGCGCTCGGCTCGAGGCGAGCGCGGCCGGCTCGAAGCGGCGGCCGAGGCGGCGCTTCAGGAGGCGTGGCTCGCGAGCACCGGCCCGCGTCTGGACCTCGTCGAGCGAACGCTCGGGCGCGCGTTCGACGCGGCGCTCGCGCACGCCGAGCTGCACCGCGCCTGGCTCCTTTACTACTCCGGGAGCGTGCTCGCGGCGCTCGCGTTCGCGCTCTGGAGCGTCTTCGATAGTTGGCGCGCGCTCGATCGCGCGAACGCGCAGCTACGCGAGGCGAACGAGACGCTCGAGGCGCGCGTGCGCGAGCGCACGCGCGCGCTGTCGGAGGCGCTCGCGCGACTGAAGGAGTCCGAGACGATGCTCGTGCACAGCGAAAAGATGGCCTCACTCGGGCAGATGGCCGCGGGGCTCGTGCACGAGGTGAACACGCCGCTCGCCTACGTCAAGGCGAGCATGGACGCGGTGGCAAAGCGTATCCCCGAGCTCGAGCGACTGGTCGCCGACACCGAAGCGCTGCTTCGCCTGCTCGCGGCCGAGGGCACCGACGAGCGCGCACTCGCGGATGCGTTCGCGCGCGTGCGCGCGCGGCTCGAGCCGCTGCGCGCAAGCGGCGCGCTCGCCGATCTTGCGCGCCAGGCCGCCGACGGCCAGGTCGGCCCTCGGTCAAGGCGGCCGCTTTACCGTCGTGCTGCCGCTCGTGCCGACGGCGGCGCCCGCCCGCGGCATGAGAATCGGCCGCTACGAGATCGCCGGCGAACTCGGGCGCGAAGGCGCGGCGGTCCTCTACCGCGGGCTCGACCCGGTCATCCGCCGGGCGGCCGCGGTGAAGGCGCTGCGCCGGGCGGCGCTTGCGCCCGAGGCGCTCGCGCGCGCGATCGAGGCGTTGCAGCGCGAGGCGCGCACCCTCGGGGCGCTTGCGCACCCGAACATCGTCGCGATCTGCGAGTACGGCGAGGACGAGACCTTCGTCTGGATCGCGCGCGAGTGGGTCGAAGGCAGGACGCTCGCCGAGCACTTGGCCGCCGGCTGGCGGCCCGCGATCGAGCGGCTTCCGTCGGTGGTCGCCGACCTGCTCGAAGCGCTCGATCACGTGCATGCGCGCGGGATCGCGCACGGCGCACTCTCGCCGCGCGAGCTTTTCGTTTCGGCGAGCGGCGCGGCGAAACTCGTCGGCTTCGGCGCGGCCTCCGGACCGCTCGCTGCGGCGCAGGCGAACGCCTACTGCGAGCCGGAGCGCTTCGAGGGCGCCGCCGACGAGCGCGCCGACCTCTACAGCGCCGGCGCGATCGTCTACGAGGTGCTCGCCGGCCGGCCGCCCTTCGTCGGCGCGTGCGAAGCGCTCGTGCGCGAGATCCGCGCGGGCGGCGCCCCGCCCGCATCCACCTTCGAGCCGCGGCTTCCGGTGACGATCGACATGGTGCTTGCGCGCCGGCCGGAAGCGCGCTATCGCAGCGCGCGCGAAATGCTGCAGGCGCTCGTCGAGGCGTTTCCCGGCGCGGCGCCCGCGCCGGTCGCGAACACGCAACGGTTGCGCCTGACGCAGAACCTCGGCGCCCTGCGCCGCGGGCTCGCCGCGGTGGCGGTTTCCCCCGCCCGTCGCACCGCTTGCGCCGCCGAAGCGGCCGCGCCTTCTGCTCGTCGACGACGAGGAACGCGTGATCAACGCGCTGCGCGCGCTGCTCGGTGAGCGGTTCGCGATCGAGACCGCGACGAGCGGCGAGGAGGCGCTCGCGCGGCTTCGGGCGCGGCGCTTTCACGTGCTGGTGAGCGAGCAGCGCATGCCCGGGATGGCGGGCGTCGAGCTGCTGCGCAGGGCGCGCGCGCTCGGCGGCCGGCTCGCCGCGGCGCTGCGGTCCTAGCGCCGCGCGCGGCTCAGATCTGCACCATCTCGAAATCTTCCTTGCGCGCGCCGCATTCCGGGCAGGTCCAGTTGAGCGGGACGTCTTCCCAGCGCGTGCCCGGCGCGATGCCTTCTTCCGGCAGGCCTTTTTCCTCGTCGTAGACGAAGCCGCAGATCAGGCACATCCAAGTGCGGTACTGGACGACGTTCTCGGTCATCGGCGCGAGACGGTGCGTTAGAATGGGGCGCCCATTCTACCGAATGCGTCGTACCGCCCGCGTGGCCGCGCGCCCGCCCGTCGTCGTCAGTTTCGCCGCCTCCGATCCGACCGCCGGCGCCGGCCTGCAGGCCGACCTGCTCGCGATCGCCGCGCTCGGCGGCCATCCGGCGACGGTCGTCACCGCGCTCACGGTGCAGGACACGCGCGGCGTGCACGCGTTGCGCGCGGTCGAGCCGGACTGGGTCGAAGTGCAGGCCGCGCGGCTGCTCGCCGATCTCCCGGTGCGCGCCTTCAAGCTCGGGGTGCTCGGCTCGGCGGCGAATGCGACCGCGGTCGCGCGCATCGTCGCCGCGTACCCGCAGGTGCCGCTCGTCGTCGATCCGGTGCTCGCCTCGGGACGGGGCGATGCGCTCGCCGACGAGGCGACCGTCGCGGTGCTGCGCGAGGCGCTGCTTGCGCGCGCGACGGTGGCGACCCCGAACAGCCTCGAGGCGCGGCGACTCGCCGGGTGTGGGCCGCAGACGCCGCTCGCCGAGTGCGCAGCGCGGCTCGTCGAGGCGGGCTGCCGCTACGTGCTCGTCACCGGCACGCACGAGCCGGGCGCGAAGGTGGTGAATACGCTCTACGGCCCTGGCGGCGCGATCCGCGCCGATGCCTGGCCGCGCCTGCCGGGCGAATACCACGGCTCCGGCTGCACGCTCGCCGCCGCGCTCGCCGCCTTGCTCGCGCGCGGAGTCGCGCTGCCGGAGGCGGCGCGCGAGGCGCAGGCCTACACTTGGCGTGCGCTCGCGGCCGGCTATCCGGTCGGCGCCGGCCAGCGGCTGCCCGAGCGGCTCTTTTCCTTGCGGGCGCACGAACCGGAACATGCTGCGCGGGCTGTACGCGATCACGCCTGAGTGCGCCGACACCGCGCGGCTCGAAGCGCTGGTTGCGCGCGCGCTCGAGGGCGGCGTGCGGCTCGTGCAGTACCGCGCGAAATCGCTCGCGCGCGAGGCGCGGCTTGCGCAGGCGCGGGCGCTCGTTCGGCTTGCGCGCCGCTACGGCGCGCGGCTCATCGTCAACGACGACGCGGCGCTCGCGCTGGAGGCCGACGCCGACGGCGCGCACCTCGGGCGCGAGGACGGCGATCCGGCCGCAGCGCGCGCGCTGCTCGGCGCACGGCTCCTCGGCGTCTCCTGCTACGACTCGCTCGAGCGCGCGCGCGCCGCGGCCGCAGCCGGCGCCGACTACCTCGCCTTCGGCTCGGTGTTTCCTTCGCCGACCAAGCCGCAGGCAGTGCGCGCGCCGCTTTCGCTCTTCGCCGCCGCGCGGCCGCTCGGCCGGCCGCTGGTGGCGATCGGCGGCATCACGCTCGAGAACGCCCGCCAGGCGATCGACGCGGGCGCCGACTGCCTCGCGGTGCTTTCGGCGCTATTCGAGGCGCCGGACGTGGCGCGCGCCGCGCGCGCGTTTTGCCGCCTGTTCGAGGTCCCTGCGCGCGCGTCCGCATGAGCAGCCGCAACGCCGAGCTTTTCGCGCGCGCGCAGCGCTCGATTCCGGGCGGCGTCAACTCGCCGGTGCGCGCCTTCCGCGCCGTGGGCGGCACGCCCCCTTTTCTCGTGCGCGGCTTCGGCGCGCACGTCTGGGACGCCGACGGCCGGCGCTACATCGACTACGTCGGCTCCTGGGGTCCGATGCTCGTCGGCCACACGCATCCGGCGGTGGTCGAGGCGGTGCAGGCGGCGGCGGCGAACGCGCTCTCGTTCGGTGCGCCGACCGAAGCCGAGGTCGCGCTCGCCGAGACGCTGCGACGCCTCGTGCCTTCGATGGAACTCGGTGCGGCTCGTCTCCTCGGGCACCGAGGCGACGATGACCGCGATTCGCCTTGCGCGCGGCGCGACCGGCCGCGACCTGATCGTGAAGTTCGACGGCTGCTACCACGGCCACGCCGACAGCCTGCTCGTGAAGGCGGGCTCGGGCGCGCTCACCTTCGGCAACCCCAGTTCGGCGGGCGTGCCCGCGGCGACCGCGGCGGCGACGCTCGTGCTCGATTACAACGACGTCGCGCAGCTCGAGCGCGCGTTCGCCGAGCGCGGCGCCGAGATCGCCGGCGCGATCGTCGAGCCGGTCGCCGGCAACATGAACCTCGTGCTGCCGCAGCCCGGGTTTCTCGAGCGGCTGCGCGAACTGTGCACCCGGCACGGCGCAGTGCTCGTCTTCGACGAGGTGATGACCGGTTTTCGCGTCGCGCTCGGCGGCGCGCAGGCGCGCTACGGCATCCGGCCCGACCTCACCACGCTCGGCAAGGTGATCGGCGGCGGGCTGCCCCTTGCCGCGGTGGGCGGCGCGCGCGCGATCATGGAAAAGCTCGCCCCGCTCGGACCGGTCTATCAGGCGGGCACGCTCTCGGGCAATCCGGTCGCGGTCGCCGCGGGACTCGCGACGCTCGCGCTCGTCGAGGCGCCGGGCTTTCTCGAGCGCGTCGAGCGCAGAACGCGCGCGCTCGTCGATGGGCTCGTGGCCGAAGCGAAGGCGGCGGGCGTACCTTTTTCCGCGCAATCGGCAGGCAGCATGTTCGGCATTTATTTTCGCCCCGAGCCGCCGCGCAACCTCGCCGAGGCGATGCAGTGCGACCGCGAGCGCTTCAACCGGTTCTTTCACGCGATGCTCGCGCGCGGCGTCTATCTCGCGCCCTCGGCGTTCGAGGCGGGGTTCGTCTCGGGCGCGCACGGCGAAGCCGAGATCGCCGAGACGCTCGCGGCCGCGCGCGCGGCGTTCGCCGCGCTATAGGAGCAGCAGCGTCGCGAGCCCGAGGAAGATGAAGAAGCCGCCGGAGTCGGTGCAGGCGGTGATCAGCACCGAGGAACCGAGCGCCGGATCGCGCGCAAGGCGCGCGCGCACGTAAGGGATCGCGACCCCCATGCCGGCGGCAAGGAGCAGGGTAAGCAGCATCGCGAGCGCCATCACGCCGCCGAGCGCCGGATTGCCGTAGATCGCCCAGGTGACCGCGCCGAGCATCCCGCCCCAGATCACGCCGTTCAGCGTCGCGACGCCCAGTTCCTTTGCGATCAGCTTCGGCCAGTAGCCGGGCTGGATCTGGCCGAGCGCGAGCGCGCGCACGATCATCGTGATCGTCTGGTTGCCGGAATTGCCGCCGATGCCGGCGACGATCGGCATCAGGGCCGCGAGCGCCGCGAGCCGCTCGATCGAGCCCTCGAAGATGCTGATCACGCGCGAGGCGACGAACGCGGTCACCAGGTTGATCGCGAGCCAAGCCCAGCGGTTGCGAAAGCTCGCCCAGGCGCTGGCGAAGATGTCCTCCTCGCCCGAGAGCCCGGCCTCGGCGAGTTGCGCCTCGGCGCTCTTTTCGCGGATGTGATCGACCACCGCATCGACGGTGAGCCGGCCGATCAGGCGACCGAAATGGTCCACCACCGGCGCCGACACCAGGTCGTAGCGCTCGAAGGCGCGCGCCGCCTCCTCGGCCGACTCCTCCGGGTGGAGCTTGACGCTCTCGGGCACCATCACCGCGCGCACCTCGGCAGCGAGGTCGCTCACGATGAGGCGCGCAAGCGGCAGCGTGCCGCGCAGCTTGCCCTCGCGGTCGATGACGAAGAGCTGGTCGGTGTGGCTCGGCAGCTCGTCCATGCGTCGCAGGTAGCGCGTCACCGCCTCGAGCGTCACGTCCTCGCGCACCGTCACCTGATCGAAGTCCATCAGCGCCCCCACCGTCCCTTCGCCATAGGACATCGCCGCGCGCAGCCGCTCGCGCTCCTCCTGCGGCAGCGCGCGGATGACGTCCTCGATCACCTCCTCGGGAAGATCCGGCGCAAGGTCGGCGATCTCGTCGGCCTCGAGCGCCTCGGCCGCGGCCACGAGCGCCTTCGAGTCCATCGTGGCGATCAGCGAATCGCGCACCGCCTCCGAAAGCTCGAGCAGGATTTCGCCTTCGCGCTCCGGCGGCACCAGCTTCCAGAGCGCAAGGCGCTCCTCCGGCGGCAGCGACTCGAGCACGAACGCGGCGTCGGCCGGATGCAGGCGCTCAAGCTCCGCGCGCAGTTCCTCGGGGCTGCCCCGCGCGGCGAGCCGCGCGCGCACCGCGCGCAGCGCCTGCGCGAGGTGCTCCAGTTCCAGGCGCGTCTGCGGTTCGCTCACGGCCTCAGGGGATGCGCGCCGCCGGCATGCGCGCAAGGATCGCCGCCCGCCGTTCGGCGATGTAGGGGGTCAGCCGCCCGCGCGCGTAGCGCCGCGGCGCAGGAAGGATCGCGGCGAGGTACGCCGCCTGCTCGGGCGTGAGCGCCGCGGCGCTCGTCGCGAAGTGGTGGCGCGCGGCGGCTTCCGCGCCGAACACCCCCTCGCCCCACTCGGCGACGTTGAGGTAGAGCTCGAGGATGCGGCGCTTCGGCATCGCCGTCTCGAGCATCGCGGTGATCGCCGCTTCCTGCGCCTTGCGCACCCACGAGCGCTCGCCCGAAAGGAAGAGGTTCTTCGCGAGCTGCTGGCTGATGGTGGAGGCGCCGGCGACGATGCGGCCGCGCCGTTCGTTCTTTTCCATCGCGCGCGAGATCGCCTCCCAGTCGAAGCCGTCGTGATCCATGAACTTCGCGTCCTCGGCGGCGACCACCGCGCGCTTGAGGTGCACCGAGATGCGTTCGTACTCGACCCAGGCGTGCGCAAGGCGCGCCGCCGGATCGCGCGCGCGCCAGCTCCGCAAGGCGACGCTCCATGAAGGCGGTCTGCGACGGGTTCGCCGTGCGCCAGGCGAGCACGTGCGCAAAATACCAGCCCTGCAGCGCGACGACGAAGAGCGCCGCGGCGCCGAGCGCATAGCCGAGACCCTTTGCCGCGCGCGAAAGCCACCGCGCGCGGCCCCGGGATCTAGCCCGCACGCAGCGCCGCGAGCACGGCGGCGGTCGGCGGCCGCACGCCGCGCCAGATGAAGAACGACTCGGCCGCTTGCTCGACGAGCATGCCGAGCCCGTCGGCGGTGCGCGCGCCGGCGGCGCGCGCGGCGGCGAGAAACGGCGTGTCGCGGCCGTAGACCATTTCGTAGGCGAGCACCCCCGGCGCGAACACGCCCTCGGGAAGCGGCGGCATCTCGCCCGAAAGGCCCGCCGAGGTCGCGTTCACCACCAGATCGAAACGCTCGCCGGCGAACGCGTCGTAGCCGCCGCCGCGCGCCGGCGGAAAGCGCTCGGCGAGCGCGCGCGCGCGCTCGGCGCTGCGGTTGGCGATCGCGAGCGCGGCGCCGGCGGCAACCAGCGGGCCGGCCACGCCTTGCGCGGCGCCGCCCGCGCCGGCGATGAGCACGCGCTTTCCGGCGATCGCGAAGCCGAGGTTCTTTTCCAGATCGATCACCAGGCCGACCCCGTCGGTGTTGTCGCCGAAGATCTCGGTCTCGCCGTCAAAGCGCAGCGTGTTCACCGCGCGCGCGGCGAAGGCGCGCGCGCTTCGCGCGGTGCAGAGCGCGAACGCCTCCTCCTTGAACGGCAGCGTGACGTTCGCGCCCCGGCCGCCGGCGGCGCGAAACGCCGCCACGGTGCGCGCAAAGCCCTCGCGCGGCGCCTCGATCGCGACGTACTCGATCGCCTGCCCGGTCGCGCGCGCGAATTCGGCGTGGATCCAGGGCGATTTCGAGTGGGCCACCGGGTCGCCGATGACCGCGTAGCGGTCGCGCATCTGCCGTCCTAGCGCGCCTCGGTCCAGATCCGGTCGCCCTGACCGAAGAACCAAGTGCGGGTGATGACGAGGAGGTCGGTGTCCTTGCGGATCTCCGGAGGGAACGCGGCAAACGGCGCCGCAAGGCGCACGATCTGGAACGCCGCCCTCGTCGAGGACCTTGAGGCCCGAGGAGCGATCGAGCTCGACCGACTCGACCGAGCCGTCCGGGCGAATCGTCGACCGTCACGGCGCAGCGTTCCCGTAGAGCCGCTCGCGTCGCGCCTCGGCGGGGTAGTGCAGCGTTGCCGATGCGCTCGATCTTCGCTGGCGCCATTCCTCGTTCGTAGAGCGCGAAGCGGTATTCCGCTGGCGCTTGCGCCGATGAAGGCGCTTGCGCGGCCGCTGTCTGGTAGTTCCTCAAGTCCGCGCTGTCGATCTGCGCCTGCAGCCGCATCGCCGCGAGCGCGAGATCGGCCAGGTCGCGGCCGGCGGGCTGCGCCGGCTCGGCGGCCGACGCCGCGCGCGGCGGCTCGGGCGCAAGCGCCGCTTCCGCCTGCGCGCGCGCAAGCAGTTGTTGCTGGCTCGCCTCCAGCTCCGCGACGCGCTTTTTCGCCTCGGCGAGGTCGCGGCCGGGGGCGCGCGGCTCGGCGAGCGGAAGCGGCGTGCGCGCGCGCCGGTTTTCTTCCACCGTGCCGCCGCCGTCGAGGTTCGCCTGCGCGAGGGCGTCGGCGCGGGCGGGTTTCTCGCGCGTGCGCGCGTTGACGAGCACCACGTCGAGCGGCGGCTGTGCCGGCGCAAAGCGCAGCGTCTCGGGAAACCGGAAATGCACCGCGAGCAGCATCGCGTGCAGCGCGACCGACGCCGCGACCGAGCCGGCGAGCAGCCGCGTGCGACGGTCGAGCCCGTTCCAGTACTCGCGCGGATCGACGAGCAACACCGCTGCGTTGGCCGTCAACGAAGCCTCGGCAAGATTTTCGTGGCGGCCGGTATTTTAGGCGCAACGCGCGCCGCTTCAGGCGGCCGCGAGCGTCTCGCGCCAGACGCAATCGGCGGCGAGCGCGACGAGGTCGATGCCGCGCACCGCGAGGCGAACGCGCGCGCCCGGAGCGAGCGCCGGAAGCGAGGGCACGCGCACGACGAGCGGAATCGCCGCAAGCCGCGCCACCCCTTCGCGCAGCACGCTCGCCTCGGCTTCGGCGACGCGCTCCTGTTCCAGCCACTTCAGGCACCAGTACTGCTCGAGCGTGCGCTGGTGCTCGTCGATGCGCGCGGCCGCGACCTCGAAGGCGCGCATCGCCGCGAGCAGCGCCTCGGAATTGCGCGCGAACGGCGGCCGTCGGCCTTCGAGCGCGGCGACGAGCTGCCACTGGTTGACGAGGTCGAGGTAGCGGCGCAGCGGCGAGGTGAGCCACGCGTAGCAGGTCACCCCGAGCGCCTCGTGCGGCTCGGGATGGACCGACAGGCGCACCTTGCCGGCGCCTTGGGCGCGGTAGATCGCGGCGACGTCCCGCTCGGCGAGCAGTTCGCCCCAGGTGCTGTTCGCGAGGATCATCAGCTCGGAGACGAGCTTGTCGAGCGGCGCGCCGCGCCGTCGGGGCTCGATCGCGACGCGCCCGTCCTCGACGCGGAACACGTAGTCGGTCGTGCCGGGCGGCGTCGCCGGCCGGCCGCGGCGCGCTTCCAGCGCCTCGGCGAAGCGCCACAGCAGGCGCAGCTCCTCCTCGAACGCGAGCCCGCGCGACTCGCCCGCGGCGAACGCCTCGTTCAGCGCGTCGTAGTCGCCGTGGCGCAGGTTGGCGGCGATCGGCACGCGCTCGATGCGGCTCGAGCGCGCGCGCACGCGCCAGTCCTCGGGCGAAACCGTGAGGTAGAGCGAGATCGCCGGGCGCGGCGCGCCGGCGGCGAGCGTGCTCGCGGCGATCGCGTCCGCCGGCAGCATGGTGTACTTGCGGTCGGGGAAATACGCCGTCGCGAGCCGCTCGCGCGCGATCGCGTCGAGCGCCGACCCGGGCGCGAACGCGAGCGCGGGCGCGGCGATGTGGATGCCGATTCTCAGCTCGCCGCCCGCGAGCGGCGCGACCGAGAACGCGTCGTCGATTTCGGTCGTTCCGGCGTCGTCGAGCGTGAAGGCGCGCACTTCGGCCGTCGGCAGATCCGCCGGCGGCGCCGGCGGCTCGTGCGGCGGAAAGTCCGTGCCGCGCGGAAAGAACTCGTGAAGAAAGCGGCCGAGGTGATAGTCGTGCGCCGAGGCGAGCACCCCGCAGCGCAAGAGCAACCGCGCGGCGTCGAGCCCGGTGTCGCGGCAAGCCTGCTCGAGCGCCTTCGTCTCCGGCTTGTTGCGGTCGGGCGCATAGAGCAGCTCGTCGCGCAGGCGCGCGATCTCCGGCGGACACTCGAAGCGCGCAAGGCGCGCCGCCCACGCGGCGATCGTCTCGAGCAGGCGCCGCTTCTTTTCGAGCGCCGCGAGCGCAAGCCTCAGCGTATCCTCGGGCGCGCGGCGGAACCGGCCGCGGCCGCGGCGGTGAAAATAGACCGGCGCCGAATGCAGCTTGAGCAGCACGCCGGCCGCTTCCACCGGCGTCGGCTCGCGCCCGACGTACTCGCGCGCGAGCTCGAGGTAGCCGAATTCCTCGTCGCCGCAGCATTGCCAGAGAAAGTCGGCATCGAGCGTCGCGGCGTACGCCTCGGCGGCGGCGAGCAGCGCCGCCGGCGCCGGTTGCTCGAACTCGAGCAGCACGTTCGCCGCCTTCACCTTCGTGCGCCTGCCGTGCGGGCTCTCGACCTGCAGGGACGCCGGCGCGCGCGCGAGCACCGCGCCGACCTTGAACTCGCCCTGCTCCTCGTACAGGATGTTCACGGCCGCGGCGCGAGATCTGCAAAAGCGAGGATGCGCTCGAGGTGCTCCGGAAAGCTCGCGAGCGTGTGATCGCCGCCGTCGCGCACGACCATGCGGGCGCCCTCGTATTTTCGCGCCGCCTCGCGCCAGTCGAGCACCTCGTCGCCGGTCTCAAGGAGCAGCAGGTAGCGTTCCGGGTCGACCCGCTCGACGGCGAGCCGGCGCCAGCCTTCGAGGTGTTCGCGCGTGAGAAGGTAGGTCTCGCCGGTGTAGAGGTTGCGCTGCGGGCCGAGCAGCGCCGCAAGCCCGATCCAAGGGCGCACCGCCGGCTGGATCAGCACCGCACGAAGGTCGTATTTCTCGGCCGCCCAGGTGGCGTAAAAGCCCCCGAGCGAGCTTCCGACGAGGACCGGCTTTGCGCCTGCGTCGCGCGCGATCTCGGCTTCGATCGTGCGCACCGCCTCCTCCGGCCGGTGCGGAAGCGCCGGGCAGGCGTAGCGCTCGCCGAGCCCTCTTTCCTCGAGGTACGCCTTGAGAAGGCGCGCCTTGTGCGAGGCGGGCGAGCTGTTGAAGCCGTGCAGGTACACGAGCCGGGAGGTCATCGCGCAGCGAGCGCGGCGAGCAGCTTTTCGTGGATGCCGCCGAAACTGCCGTTCGACATCACGAGGATCCGGTCGCCGGGCGTCGAGTCCCGGACGACGCGGTCGATGAGGCGCTCGAGCTCGCGCTCGCAGCGCGCGCGCGGCCCGAGCGGGGCGAGGGCCTGCTTCGCATCCCAGCCGATTCCGGCGGTGTGCACGTACACGCGATCGGCGGCGGCGAAGCTTTCGGCGAGCGCGTCTTTCCAGACGCCCCGCTTCATCGTGTTCGACCGAGGCTCGAACACCGCGAGGATTCTGCCGCCCGGCATCTCGCGGCGCATCGCCTCGAGCGTCGCGCGGATCGCACTCGGGTGATGCGCAAAATCGTCGTAGACGGAAACGCCGGCCGCGGTGCCGCGAAGCTCGAGCCTGCGGCGCACGCCCCGGAAACTTTGGAGCGCCTCGATCGCCGCCGCAGGCTCGACGCCGGCGTGCCGGGCGGCAGCGAGCGCCGCGAGCGCGTTCAGACGGTTATGCGCGCCGGGAAGGGCAAGCCGCAATCGCCCGATCGGCCTGCCTTGCCAAGCGACCTCGAAAGCGCCGTCGGCGTCCGGATCAGAAGCCTGCCAGCCGCCGGGTACGCCGAACCTCTCCACCGGTGTCCAGCAGCCCATCGCGAGCACCCGTTCGAGCGCGCGGTCCTTGCCGTTCGCGACGATCAGCCCGGACGCCGGTACGGTCCTAACGAGATGATGAAATTGCCGCTCGATCGCCGCAAGATCATCGAAGATGTCCGCGTGATCGAACTCGAGATTGTTCAGCACCACGCTCTTGGGGCGATAGTGCACGAACTTCGAACGCTTGTCGAAGAAAGCGGTGTCGTACTCATCCGCCTCGATTACGAAGAACTTTGAGCTGCCGCTCTCGGCCGAAACGCCGAAGTCGAGCGGGACGCCGCCGACGAGAAACCCGGGCCGCTTGCCGGCGTGCGAGAGTATCCATGCGAGCATTGCGCTTGTCGTCGTCTTTCCGTGGGTGCCTGCGACAGCGAGCACCCACTTTCCGAAAAGGACATGCTCCGCGAGCCACTGCGGACCCGAGGTGTAGCGTTCGCCGCGGTCGAGGATCGCTTCCATGAGCGGGTTCCCGCGCCGCACGACGTTTCCGATCACCCAAAGGTCGGGCGAAAGCCGGATCTGTTCCGCCCCGTAGCCTTCGATCGGTTCGATTCCGAGCGCGGCGAGCTGCTCGCTCATCGGGGGATAGATGCCGCTGTCGCAACCGGTCACGCGGTGTCCGGCCGCGCGCGCGAGCGCGGCAATGCCGCCCATGAACGTGCCGCAGATGCCGAGGATGTGAAGGTGCACTCTTGGACCGCGACCGCCGCGCGCGGGCGACCGAGGGCGCGATTCTACGCGAACGACCGCGCTATAGAATCCGCGCCACCGTTCGGACGAAAGGCGCTGTGCCGATTCGCCGCAAGCAGCTTCGCGAAATGAGCACCCGGGCCCGCATCGCCGCCGTCGCCGCGCGGTTGATGGCCGAGGACGGGATCGACGACTTTGCCCTCGCCAAGCGCAAGGCGGCGCGGCTGGTCGGGGTGGCCGCGCGCGAGTCGTTGCCTGCGAACGCGGAGATCGAGCAGGCGCTGCACGCTTACCGCGCGCTCTATCAGGCCGAAGAGCACGCCGAGCGCATCGCCGCGTTGCGGCGGCTCGCGCTCCAGGCGATGGAGCTGCTCGCACCCTTTCATCCCTACCTCACGGGACCGGTGCTCGCCGGCACCGCCGGGCCGTACGCCGCGATCGAGTTACAGCTCTTTCCCGACAATCCGAAAGAGGTCGAGCTGTTCCTTTTGGAGCGGCGCCTCGCGTACGAAACCGCCGAAGGCCGACGCTTCAGCGGCGATCGAGTGCACGCGGTCGCGGAACTCACCCTCGACTGGCGGGGCACCCCGCTCAAGCTCTCGGTGTTCGATCGGCGCGACGAGCGGGTAGCGCTCAGGAAACGCAAGCCGGCCGTGTACCGGAACGGGCCGGAATCGCAGAAGTCGCGAATCTCATCGGGCGAGATGCCGCTTCTTCGCCGTAGGTCGCTGCTCTTTGCCGCGGTCGCCGCGGCGGCGGCGGCCGCCGGGCTTTGGCTCGGCCTTCGACCCCGCTTCTCGCGCCCGCTCGAGGGCGTGCGGTTCCCAGACACCGAGGGCAGGGTTCGCGACCTCGCCGAATGGCGCGGAAAGGTGCTCATAGTCAACTTCTGGGCGACCTGGTGCGCGCCGTGCCGCGAGGAAATCCCCATTCTTTCCGAGGTCAGGCAGGCGCACGCGGCCCGCGGACTGGAAATCGTCGGCATCGCGATCGATAACGAAGCGAAAATCAGGGATTTCGCGGCGACCTTCCGGATTTCCTACCCGATCCTCATCGCAGAAGGCGCAGGGCTTGACCTGATACGCGCGCTCGGCAACACGAGCGGCGGCCTGCCTTTTACCGTGTTCTTCGGCCGCGACGGGCGGCCGATACGCTCGAAGCTCGGGGCGCTCAGCAAAAGCGAACTGGAATCGATCGTTTCGGAATTGCTCGGCTGATTGCGCGTAAAATGCGCCCTTCTTCGTCGAACGGGCGCAGATATGGCCGTAAAGCGCAAGAAGGCCGGACCCGAGATCCTCGTACTGCACGGCCCGAACCTCAACCTCCTCGGGTCGCGGGAGCCAGAGGTCTACGGGCGCGATACGTTGGAAAGCATCGACCGACGGTTGAAGTCGATCGCCGACGCGGCCGGTGTGTCGATCGAATGCCTGCAGTCGAACCACGAAGGGGTGCTCATCGATCGCGTTCAGAAGGCGCGAGCCGACGGGGTGCGCTTCATCATCCTCAACCCGGCCGGCTTCACGTACTCCAGCGTATCGCTGCGGGACGCGCTCACCGCCGTCCGCATCCCGTTCGTCGAGGTGCATCTGTCGAACATCCACGCGCGCGAGCCTTGGCGCGCGCACTCGCACTTCACCGCGGTCGCGGTCGGCACCATCCAGGGCCTGGGCGCGAAGGGCTACGAGCTTGCGCTCGAATACGCGATCTGGCGCCTGAAGGCGCGCTAGGCGCCGGTGCGGCGCCTGCGCCGCGCCCCGATGGAGGCAGGAAACATGGATCTGCGAAAGCTCAAGAAGCTGATCGAGCTGGTGCAGGAATCCGGGATCGCCGAGCTGGAAATCACCGAGGGCGAGGAGAAGGTCCGGATCTCGCGCGGGACGGCGCTCGCCCCGCCGCCGGCGCCCTCGCAGGCGACGGCTGCGGCGGCGAGGCGCGCCCCCCGCGCAAGGCCGCGCCCGCACAACCGCAGGCGCCCGTGCAGGCCGAGGCGCCGGCGCCCGGCGCGCCGGAAGGACACGTGCTCAAGGCGCCGATGGTCGGCACTTTTTACCGCGCCGCCTCGCCCGACGCGAAACCCTTCGTCGAAGTCGGACAGACCGTGAAGGAAGGGCAGATCGTCTGCGTCATCGAGGCGATGAAGCTCATGAACGAGATCGAGGCCGACGCCTCGGGCACGATCAAGGCGATCCTCGTCGAGAACGGCCAGCCGGTCGAATACGGCCAGCCGCTCTTCATCATCGGCTGACGCGCTTTGCATGTTCGAAAAGATCCTGATCGCCAACCGCGGCGAGATAGCCCTGCGGATCCAGCGCGCCTGCCGCGAGCTCGGCATCCGCACCGTCGTCGTGCATTCGGAAGCCGACACCGAGGCAAAATACGTCAAGCTCGCCGACGAGTCGGTGTGCATCGGGCCGGCGCCCGCGGCCGCGAGCTACCTGAACATTCCGGCGATCATCAGCGCGGCCGAGGTGACCGACGCCGAGGCGATCCATCCGGGCTACGGCTTTCTCGCGGAAAACGCCGACTTCGCCGAAAAGGTCGAGGCGAGCGGTTTCGTTTTCATCGGGCCGCGACCGGAGAACATCCGCCTGATGGGCGACAAGATCAGCGCGCGCGCCGCGATGGCGAAGGCGGGCATCCCGGTCGTGCCCGGCTCCGACGGCCCGCTGCCCGACTCGCCCGCAGAGATCGTCAAAATCGCGCGCCGGCTGGGCTATCCCGTGATCGTCAAGGCCGCAGGCGGCGGCGGCGGCCGCGGTATGCGCGTCGTGCACACCGAAGCGGCGTTGCTCAACGCGGTCAACCTCACCCGGCGCGAAGCGCAGGCGGCGTTCGCCAATCCGACCGTGTACCTCGAGAAATACCTCGAAAACCCGCGCCACATCGAGTTCCAGGTGCTCGCCGACGAGCACCGCAACGCGGTGCATCTCGGCGAACGCGACTGCTCGATCCAACGCCGGCACCAGAAGATCTTGGAAGAGGCGCCGGCGCCGGATCTGCCCGCGAAGCTGCGCGACCGCATCGGCGAGCGCTGCGCCGACGCCTGTCGCCGCATCGGCTATCGCGGTGCGGGCACCTTCGAGTTCCTGTATCAGGACGGCGAGTTTTACTTCATCGAGATGAACACGCGCGTGCAGGTCGAGCACCCGGTCACCGAGATGGTGACCGGAATCGACATCGTGCAGCAGCAGATCCGCATCGCCGCCGGCGAGCGGCTGCCGTTTCGTCAGCGCGACATCCGGCTCACCGGGCACGCGATCGAATGCCGCATCAACGCCGAGGACCCGTGGAATTTCACGCCCTCGCCGGGCCGCATCGTTTCCTACCATCCGCCCGGCGGGCCGGGCATCCGCGTCGACTCGCACGCGTACGCCGGCTACACCGTGCCGCCGTACTACGACTCGATGATCGGCAAGGTGATCGCCTACGGCGCGACGCGCGAGCAGGCGATCCGGCGCATGCGGATCGCGCTTTCGGAGATGGTCGTCGAGGGCATTCAGACCAACATCCCGCTGCATCTCGAGTTGCTGCACGACAGCCGGTTCGTGCGCGGGGCGACCTCGATCAACTATCTGGAGCAGAAACTCGCCGAGCGGCAGAAGGCGCGCGAATAGCCGATGGCCTGGCTCTCGATCACGCTCGAGACGGAGGGCGAGCGGGCAGACGCGCTCTCGGATGCGCTGCTCGAAGCGGGCGCGCTTTCGGTCGAGTTGCAGGAGGCGGCGAGCGGGGCGGCTGCGCAAGCCGAAGCCGCCGAGACGCCGCGCTGGCGGCGCGTGCGCCTCGTCGCGCTCGCCGAGCCGCAGGCGGACCCCAGCGCGCTCGTCGGTCAGGCGGCAGCAAGCTGCGGGATGGCGGCGCCGGAGTTTCGCGCCTCGAGCCTCGCCGACGAGGACTGGGTGCGGCGCAGCCAGTCGCAGTTCGGCCCGGTGCGCGCCGGGCGCCGGCTCTGGGTGGTGCCGAGCTGGTGTACGCCGCCCGATCCCGGCGCGGTCAACGTCCGGCTCGATCCGGGTCTTGCCTTCGGCACCGGCGGGCACCCGAGCACGCGGCTCGTGCTCGCGTGGCTGGAAGACACGGTGCGCGGCGGCGAGCGGCTGCTCGATTACGGTTGCGGCTCCGGCGTGCTCGCGATCGCCGGCCTTCTGCTCGGTGCACGCGAAGCGCTCGCGGTGGACGTCGATTCCCGCGCGCTCGACGTCGCGCGCGCGAACGCCGCTGCAAACGGCGTCCGACTCGCGGTGGCCGCGCCCGAGGCGCTCGATCCGACGCACGCGGGCTACGACGTGGTCGTCGCGAACATCCTCGCCGCCACGCTCGTCGCGCTCGAACCCGAGATCGCCGCGCGCGCCGCCGCGGGCGCCCGCATCGCGCTCTCGGGGATCCTCGATGCGCAAGCCTCCGACGTGATCGCCGCCTACGCGGCGCGCTTCGACCTCGCGGTCGCCGCGCGCGAAGACGGTTGGGCGCTCGTCGCCGGGAGACGGCGGTGACGCTCGCGACCCGCTGTCCGGAGTGCGGTACGGCGTTTCGCGTTCGGCCGGCCCAGCTCGCCGCCTGCGGCGGCAAGGTCCGCTGCGGGAGATGCCGCGCCGTCTTCGACGGTGTCGCCGGGCTGCTCGACGAGCCCGCTTCGGCGCAGCCGCAGCCGCCCGAGGCGACGGGCCAGCTCGCGCTTTTCGAGCCCCCTGAGCCGGGCCCCGCGCGGCCGCAGCCGCACGTCGCGCAGCCGCAGGCGACGTCCGAGCCGCCGCAGACGCTCGCCAGCGCTCCGGCGAGCGCCGAGCCCGCGGCGGCGTTTCTCGCCCCCCGCGCCCCGACCGCGCCGCGCCGGCTCGCCTGGGGGATCGCCGCCGCCGTTGCGCTCCTCGCCCTCGCTCTGCAGGCGACGATCCACTATCGCACCGAGATCGCGGTGCTCGCGCCGAAGGCGCGCAGCGCGCTCTCCGCGTTGTGCGAGCGGCTCGGCTGCGAGCTGCGACTGCCCGAGCGGCCGGAGCTGATGGCGATCGAGTCCTCGGACCTGCGCGCAGACGCCCAGCGCGACGGCGCGATCGTGCTCGATGCGGTGCTGCGCAACCGCGCGCCGTTCGTGCAGGCGTACCCGGCGCTCGAGCTCACGCTCACCGACGAGCGCGACCAGCCGGTCGTGCGCCGCGTGCTCCTGCCCGCCGATTACCTCGGCGCGGACGCCGGCGCGCGGCTTGCGCAGGGCATCGCGCCGGGCGGGGAAGCGGCGCTGCGCGTCGCGTTCGACGCGAGCCGCGTGCGCGCGGTCGGCTACCGACTGTACCTCTTCTATCCGTGAGGCCGCATGCGCATTCTCGTCACCGGCTCGATCGCCTACGACACCATCATGGTGTTCCGCGACCGCTTCCGCAACCACCTGCTCGCCGACCGACTGCACATCCTGAACGTGTGCTTCGTCGCGCCCGAGATGCGGCGCGAGTTCGGCGGCACCGCGGGCAACATCGCCTACAACCTCAAGTTGCTCGGCGAGGATCCGATCGTGATGGCGACCGTCGGCGAAGACGCCGGACCGTACCTCGAGCGCTTCGCCGCGCTCGGCATCTCGACCGCGCACCTGCGGCGCATCCCGGGCGAGTTCTGCGCGCAGGCGTTCATCACCACCGACCTCGACGACAACCAGATCACCGCGTTTCACCCCGGCGCGATGACCCGCTCGCACGAAAACCGCATCGAGGCGGCGCTCGGCGCGAGCCTCGCGATCGTGAGCCCCGACGGCAAGGAAGGCATGCTCCAGCATGCGCGCGAGTGCGCCGCCGCCGGCATTCCGTTCGTGTTCGATCCCGGACAGGGGCTGCCGATGTTCTCGCGCGAGGAGCTGCTCGAAATGGTGCGGCTCGCCGACGTGGTCGCGGTGAACGACTACGAGGCGAGGATGCTCGAGGAGAAGACCGGCCGCACGCTCGAAGCGTTCGTGCCGGAACTGCGCGCGCTCGTCGTCACCCTCGGCGCGCAAGGCTCGGTAATCCATGCGGCCGGCCGCCGCATCGAGATTCCGGCGGTCGCACCCGAGGCGCTCGCGGATCCCACCGGCTGCGGCGATGCCTATCGCGCGGGCCTGCTCTACGGCATCGCCCGCGGCTGGGACTGGGAAAAGAGCGGGCGACTCGCCTCGGTGATGGGCGCGATCAAGATCGCGCATCGCGGCGCGCAGAACCATCGCCCGACGCGCGCGGAAATCGCCGAGCGCTATCGCCGCGCCTTCGGCGTCTATCCCTTCTGAGCCGCGCGCGCAGGTCGCTTTGCGCCCGGTCATGTGCCGGCGCCGATCGGCCGGTAGCCCGGCGAGGGCACCTGCACGAGCCACCGATCCTCGAGCCGCAGCGCGCTCAGGGCTCCGCCCCAGACGCAACCGGAGTCGAGCGCGCAGTAGCGCGCGGTAAGCGCGAGCCCGAGCGCCGACCAGTGACCGAAGACGAGCACCGGCTCGGGCCCTGAGCGCAGCTCGAACCACGGCCGGAAACCGGGCGGCGGCTCGCGGCCGGTCGCCTCGAAGTCCATCGTGCCGTCGGGCGCGCAAAAACGCATGCGCGTCATCGCGTTGACGATCGCGCGCAGGCGATCCCAGCCGGCGAGCGCATCGGACCAGCGCGCCGGCCGGCTGCCGTAGAGGTGCGCGAGGAACTCGCGGTAGTTCGGGCCGGCGAGCGCCCGCTCGACTTCGCGCGCGAGCGCGCGCGCCTTCGGCACGCTCCAGTCGGGAAGCAGCCCCGCGTGCACCATCGCCCAGCCGCCTTCGACGTGCATGAGCGGACGCGTGCGCAGCCAGGCGACGAGCGCGTCCGCATCCGGCGCGGCGAGCACGTCGTCGAAGCTGTCGTCGGCGCGCCTGCGCTCGACGCCGGCGTGCTGCGCGACGAGGTGCAGGTCGTGGTTGCCGAGCACCACGGTCGCGCGCTCGCCGAGGGAACGCACGAAGCGCAGCACCTCGAGCGACTTCGGCCCGCGGTTGACCAGGTCGCCGACGAACCAGAGCCGGTCGCGCGCGCGATCGAAGCCGATGCGGGCAAGGAGCGCCTCGAGCTCGTCGAAGCAGCCCTGCACGTCGCCGATCGCGTAGGTCGCCATCGCCGGCGCAGTATAGGGCGCGCGCCTAGAGGGCCGCGTCCAGCCTGCGGTACTGGATCGCCTCGGCGACGTGGGCGCTTTGCACCGACTCCGCGCCCGCGAGATCGGCGATCGTGCGCGCCACCCGCAGCACGCGGTGATACGCCCGCGCAGACAGGTTGAGCTGCGCGATCGCCTGGCGAAGGAGCGCCTCAGCGGCCGCATCGCCCGCGCAGAACTTCTCGGTCTCGCGCGGTCCCAACCAGGCGTTCGGCTTGCCCTGGCGCGCGATCTGGCGCGCGCGCGCAGCGATGACCCTCGCGCGCACGTGCGCGGAAGACTCGCCCCGCGCGCCGACGAGATCCGCTTCGCGCGGCGGCGGCGCCTCGACCTTGAGATCGATGCGATCGGCGAGCGGCCCGGAAATGCGCGCGCGATACCGCGCGATCGCCTGCGGCGCGCAGCGGCAGCGGCCCGAAGCGTCGCCGAGCCAGCCGCAGGGACAGGGGTTCATCGCCGCGATCAGCTGAAAGCGCGCCGGGAACTGCGCTTGGCGCCCGGCGCGCGAGATCGCGATCGCGCCGGCCTCGAGCGGCTCGCGCAGCGCCTCCAGCGCATCGCGCGGGAACTCCGGCAGCTCGTCGAGAAAGAGCACCCCGTGGTGCGCGAGCGAGATCTCGCCCGGGCGCGGCGGGCTTCCGCCGCCGATCAGCGCCGCGCTCGAGGCGCTGTGATGCGGCGCGCGAAACGGTCGCTCGCCCCAGCGCGCCGGGTCGAAGCCGGCGTCGGAAGCGCTCTGGATCGCGGCCGACTCGAGCGCCTCGGCTTCGGTCATCGGCGGAAGGATCCCGGGCAGCCGCGCCGCGAGGAGCGATTTGCCGGTGCCCGGCGGGCCGACGAGAAGCAGCGCATGGCCGCCTGCGGCGGCGACCTCGAGCGCGCGCTTCGCCTGCGCCTGGCCGCGCACGTCGGCGAGATCCGGGTATGCGATCGGTGCGCGCGGCACGCCGTTGCGCCAAGGCTCGAGCGGCCTTTCGCCTGCGAGGTGCGCGCACACTTCGAGGAGCGTTCCGGCGCCGAGTACGCGGGCGCCCGCGGCGAGCGCCGCCTGCGCGGCGCTTTCGCGCGGCAGCACGAACGCGCGGCCGGCTGCGGCCGCGCCGAGCGCCATCGCGAGCGCGCCGCGCACCGCGCGCAGCTCTCCGGTGAGCGAAAGTTCGCCCGCGAACTCGTGTCCCGCGAGCGCGCTCGCCTTGAGCTGGCCGCTCGCGGCGAGGATGCCGAGCGCGATCGGCAGGTCGAAGCGGCCGGAATCCTTCGGCAGGTCCGCGGGCGCCAGGTTGACGGTAATGCGCCGTGCAGGAAACTCGAACCGCGCATGGTTGAGCGCGGCGCGCACCCGGTCTTTCGCCTCGCGTACCTCGGCATCGGGCAGCCCGACGATGCTGAACGCCGGCAATCCGGGCCCCAAGTGCACCTCGACGGCGACCTCGGGCGCAGCGATGCCGGCAAGCGCGCGGCTTGCGACGACGGCGAGCGACACGGCGTTTCCCTCGCGGGGAAAACGCGGCGCCCGGGATCAGGGTTTACCGCGCGCTTCGAGCTCGGCGACCCGCCGCTCAAGCGCCGCAAGCTTCGCCTGCGCGCGCTCGAGGAGCCTTTTCTGCACTTCGAGATCCTCGCGCAACGCGAGGTCGAAGCGCTCGAAGAACGCCGCAGCGAGCGCGTGCAGGTTCTTTTCCAGGTCCTCGATCGGCGATGCCTTCAGCGCCTCGCTGATGCGCTCGCGCAGCTCCTGCAGGAAATCCGACTCGGCCATATCGGGGCAACGTTAGCACCGCAACCGCGCACCGCGACGGGGCGCGACGTTCGAGGCTTGCGCCATATCGGTGCACGAATCTGCCACCCTTTCCGAAAGTTCGTCGTAAGGCATTGATTCGACGCTCGAAAGAGCGGCTGGCACGGGGCGTGCATGGAACCGGGTGAACCTTTTTCTCGGAGATTTCGTCATGCACAAGCTCGCCGTCTGCACCGCTTTTGTCTCTCTCGCCGCACCCGGAATCGCGCTTGCGCAGGCAGCGGCCTCGCCCCATACGTTGACCGCGAACGTGAGCCTCGTCAGCGACTATCGCTTTCGCGGCATCTCGCAGACCTTCAGGCAGCCGGCGCTCCAAGGCGGCTTCGATTACGCGCATTCGAGCGGCTTCTACCTCGGCAACTGGAACTCGAACGTGAGCGAGGGCGCGGGCTTTCCGGGCGCCAATCTCGAGATGGACTTCTACGGCGGCTGGAAGAAGTCCTGGGGCGACTGGGGCGTCGACCTCGGGGCGATCCATTATTACTACCCCGGCAGCGACGCGAGCGTCGCGGCGGGCACCCAGTTCGTTAACCCCCGCGACCCGGCCAAGGTCCACACCGGGCGCGTCGACAACACCGAGCTGTACGCCGGCGTGTCCTGGAAGTGGCTCTCGCTCAAGTACTACCACGCGGTGAGCGATTACTTCTCGCTTCCTGGCACGAAGGGCTCGCGCTACTGGGACCTCTCGGCGAACTACGACCTCGGCGGCGGCTGGACGCTGGTCGCGCACCTCGGCGCGTTGAAGCTGAAGGGCTGGCACGACGGCACCGACGCGACCAAGGGCAGCTACACCGACTGGAAGCTCGGCGTCACGAAGGATCTCGGCGGCTGGGTGCTGGGTGCCGCCTACGTCGATACCAACGCGAAGGGAAGCTGCAATCCGGCGAATCCCGGGTTCTACTGCTTCGGGGACCGGCTGCCCGGGGCCGCAGCCACGCGCTTCAAGGACGGCGGCAAGGGCACGGTCGTGCTCTCGGTCAGCCGGACGTTCTAGGGGGCGGGCGATGAAACTGGTCACCGCCATCATCAAGCCGTTCAAGCTCGACGAGGTGCGCGAAGCGCTCTCGGCGATCGGCGTGCAGGGGATCACCGTCACCGAGGTGAAGGGCTTCGGGCGCCAGAAAGGGCACACCGAGCTCTACCGCGGCGCCGAGTACGTCGTCGATTTTCTGCCGAAGGTGAAGATCGAGGTCGCGATCCCCGCGACGCTGCTCGATCAGACGATCGAGGCGATCGAGAAGTCCGCCCGCACCGGCAAGATCGGCGACGGCAAGATCTTCGTGTTCGAACTGGAAAAGGTCGTACGTATCCGCACCGGCGAAACCGACGCCGCTGCGCTCTAGGGAGAGAAAATGAACCGACTCGTCACGCTCATCGCCGCGTTCGCGCTGGCGTTCGCCGCCTTCGGCGCCGCCGCGCAGGACAAACCCGCACCGGCTCCCGACAAGCCCGCCGCCGAGGCAAAAGCGGAGGCAAAGCCCGAAGCGAAGGCCGAGGAAAAAAAGGCCGAGCCGGCGCCCGCGCCGTCGCCGAACAAGGGCGATGTCGCCTGGATGCTCGTCGCCACCGCGCTCGTCATCATGATGAGCGTACCGGCGCTCGCGCTCTTCTACGGCGGCATGGTACGCGCAAAGAACGCGCTCTCGGTGCTCGTGCAGGTGTTCGTCGTCTTCTCGCTCGTTTCGGTGCTGTGGTTCGTCTACGGCTACAGCCTCGCTTTCACCGAGGGCAACGCGTTCTTCGGCGGCATGGACCGGCTGTTCATGGCGGGAGCGCTCGACGCCGGCAAGGGCGAGTTCGCCGCCGCCGCGACCTTCTCGAAGGGCGTCGTGATCCCCGAGATCGTCTTCGCCGCGTTCCAGGCGACGTTCGCCGCGATCACCTGCTGCCTGGTGCTCGGCGCGTTCGCCGAGCGAGTGAAGTTCGCTGCCGTCCTCGTCTTCATCGTCCTGTGGTTCACCTTCGCGTACGCGCCGATCGCGCACATGGTGTGGTACTGGCCGGGCCCGGACGCCTACACCGACGCGAAGCTCGTCGACGAGCTGAACGCCAAGGCGGGACTCATCTGGCAGTGGGGCGCGCTCGATTTCGCGGGCGGCACGGTCGTACACATCAACGCCGGGGTCGCCGGGCTGGTGGGCGCCTACTTCGTCGGCAAGCGCATCGGCTACGGCCGCGAGGCGATGCCGGCGCACAACCTGCCGCTCACGATGATCGGGGCGTCGCTCCTCTGGGTCGGCTGGTTCGGCTTCAACGCCGGATCCGCGCTCGAGGCGGGAAATTCGGCCGCGCTCGCGTTCATGAACACCTACGTCGCCACCGCCTGCGCGGTGCTCTCCTGGAGCTTCGGCGAAGCGCTCTTCAAGGGCAAGCCGACGATGCTCGGCGCGGCCTCGGGCGCGGTCGCGGGGCTCGTGGCGATCACGCCGGCGGCGGGTAACGTCGGGCTCGCCGGGGCGCTCGTGATCGGGCTTGCGGCCGGGCTCGTGTGCCTGTGGGGCGTCAACGGCCTGAAGAAGCTGCTTCGCGTCGACGACTCGCTCGACGTGTTCGGCGTGCACGCGGTGGGCGGCATTCTCGGCGCGCTGCTCACCGGCATCTTCAACGATCCGGCGCTCGGCGGCCCCGGCGTGGTCGTCGACTGGGTGACCGGAAAGACCGGCTATCCCGGCATGGCCGAGCAGTTCTGGATCCAGCTGAAGGGCGTGATCCTCACCGTCGTGTGGTCGGGCGTGGTCGCCGCGATCGCCTACAAACTGGTCGACATCACGATCGGGCTGCGAGTCTCCGAAGAAGACGAGCGCGAGGGGCTCGACACCACCGCGCACGGGGAAGCCGCCTATCGCATGTAGGCGCGCGCCGAGCGCTTCGGCCTGCGGGGCGCCTTCGGGCGCCCCGCGCGTTTTCAGCCGGCGATCTTCGCGAGAAGCCGCAAGAGCTCGCGCCGTTCGGCGGCGGTAAGACGCGCCGCGATCCTGCGCTCGTGCGCCGCGATGCGTGCAAGCGCCCGCGCGAGCACCGCGCGCCCGGTGCGCGTCAGCCACAGCCCGTTCGTGCGCCGATCCGCGCCGCGCCGGCGCTCGATCAGGCCCTTCGCCTCCAGCTGGTCGAGCGCGCCCACCAGCGTCGAGCGGTCGCGCCCGATCGCCTCGGCGAGCCGGCTTTGGGTCACCCCCGGGTTGGCGTCGATCAGGACGAGCAGGCCGACGCGACCGGGAGAAAGCCCGGGCACGCTCGCGGCGAAATCGCGGAAATCCGCCTGCTGGGCGAGCCGCAGGCGGTAGCCGAGCAGCCCGGGCAGCGCGCCCTGCGCGAGCGCTCGCGGCGCGCGGGTCATCGTTTGAGGCACAATCGGTGCGGCACCCGAACGATCTTACGCCGGAGTGAACGCGGCCGCCGAACTGCTCGCGCCCGCGGCGCTCGCCCGCCACGGCGGTCGCGTCGCGCTCGCCTGCGGCGAGGAGTCGGTCACCTACGCCGCGCTCGCCGAGCAGGTCGCCCGCGCGGCCGCCGCGCTCGCCTCGCTCGGGGTGCGACCCGGCTGAGCGCGTGCTCTTTCTCATGCGCGATACGCCGGAGTTCGCCGCCGCCTGGCTCGGCGCGGTGCACGCCGGCGCGGTCGCGGTCGCGCTGAACACCAAGCTCGGCGAGGACGATTTTCGCCACATCGCCGCCGACAGCGAGGCGCGCCTTGCGATCGTCGAGGACGTGTTCGCCGCCGCGCGCCCCGACCTCGCCGCCGAGTATGCGCGCGCGGGCCTGCTCGCCGTCGCCGGCGCGTCGCTTCCGCCGGGCGCGCACGACTGGCGCGGGCTCGTCGCGCGCGCCGCGCCCGCACCGCCGCAGCCGGTGCGCGCCGAAGACCCCGCGTTCTGGCTGTATTCGTCGGGCACGACCGGAAAGCCGAAAGGGATCGCGCACTCGCACCGCGCGATCCTCGTGTCCGGCGAAGCGCTGAAATCGCTCGGCGTACGGCCCGGCGAGCGCGTGCTTCGCCACCTCCAAGCTCTTTTTCGCCTACGGGCTGGAACACGGTCTGCTCGGACCGCTTGCGCTCGGCGCGACCGGCGTCTTGCTCGCCGACTGGGCCGATCCCGAGACTGCGATCGAGGCGGCGGCGCGCCATCGGCCGGCAGCGATGTTCAGCGTGCCGTCGTTTTACCGGCGGCTGCTCGCCGAAGGCGCAGCGCGCCTTGCGCCGTTTCGCCACATCCGGCATTTCGTCGCCGCCGGCGAGCGGCTGCCGCAGGCGGTGATCGACGCCTGGCGCGAACAGGTGGGCGGCGAGATCCTTTCGCTCTACGGCACCTCGGAGGCGTACTGCGCCTGCCTGATGCACGCCGCCTTCGACCCGCGCCGAGGACAACCGCGGCGGGCGCACCGGAAAGCCGCTCCCGCTTACCGAGGTGCGCCTAGCCGACGCCGCCGGCGCCGAGCCGCGCCCGGCGAGCCCGGCGTGCTGTGGCTTCGGCATCCGGCGCTCGCGAGCGGCTACGTCAACCGGCCGGAGCTGACGCGCGCGCAGTTCCGCGACGGCTGGTTCTGCACACAGGACCTTTTCGTTCGCGACGCCGAAGGCTATTACTTGCACCAGGGCCGCGCCGACGAACTGCTGAAGATCGCCGGCCAATGGGTGCGTCCGGCCGAAATCGAGGAAGCGGTCTGCGCCGATCCGGCGATCGTCGAGGCCGCCTGCGTGTCGGTCACCGACGCCGACGGGTTCGAGCGCCTCGCGCTCTTTGTCGTTCCCCGCGGCGCGAAGGCGCAGGCGCTCGCCGCCGCCGAGCGCGCCTGCGCCGAGCGGCTGCCGCGCTACAAGCGCCCGAAGTGGATCCGCGCGGCGGCGGAACTTCCGCGCACCGCGACCGGCAAGCTGCAGCGCTATCGGCTGCGCGAAATGATGCTGCGCGAGCTGGGCGACGGGCGCTAACATAGCGGCTTCCCGAGTTTCGCGCGCTACGCCCGCATGGCCTACGTCATCCCGCTCTGGAGTCCGCCGGCGCTGCCGGTCGCGGGCGGCGCCGAGCTGTTTCCAGTGCGCCGCATCTTCTGCGTCGGCCGCAATTACGTCGAGCACCAGAAGGAGATGGGCGGCGACGGCCGCGAGGCGCCGTTTTTCTTCACCAAGTCGGCGCACGCGCTCGTGCCCGGCGGCGGGCGCGTGCACTATCCGCCCAAGACGTCGAACCTTCATTACGAGACCGAGCTGGTGGTCGCCCTCGGCCGCGGCGGCCGGCGCATTCCGGCCGCGCAGGCCAACGCCCACGTCTTCGGCTACGCCGTCGGCTTCGACATGACCCGGCGCGACCTGCAGCAGTGGGGCAAGGACCACGGCCGGCCGTGGGACTTCGGCAAGGACTTCGACGAATCGGCCCCTTGCAGCGCGATTCAGCCCGCCGCGCGGCATGCGGGCACCCGTCGCGGGGCGCGATCTGGCTCACCGTGAACGGCAAGGAGCGCCAGCGGGCGGATCTTGCCGACATGATCTGGTCGGTGCCGGAACAGATCGCGTACCTCTCGGAGTACTACACGCTCGAGGCGGGCGACCTCATTTTTTCCGGCACGCCCGCGGGCGTCGGCCCGGTGCAACCCGGCGACGAGCTGCACGCGGGAATCGACGCGGTGGGCGAGCTGCGCGTCACGATCGCTCCACCGCTTTAGGCCGCGGTGAAGCTCTACACGTACTTTCGCAGCTCGGCGGCGTTCCGGGTCCGCATCGCGCTCAACCTGAAGGGGATCGCCTGGGAGCCGGTGTTCGTACACCTTGCGAAGGGCGAGCACCGCGGCGCCGCCTACGGCGAGATCAACCCGCAGGGGCTGGTGCCGGCGCTCGAGGACGACGGCCGGCTCCTCACGCAGTCGCTCGCGATCCTCGAGTACCTCGAGGAGACGCGGCCGCAGCCGCCGCTCCTACCGTCGGACGCCGCCGGGCGCGCGCGCGTTCGGTCGCTTGCGCTCCTCGTCGCCTGCGAGATTCATCCGCTCAACAACCTGCGGGTGCTCGAGTACCTGCGCCGCGCGCTCGGCCAGAGCGAGGCGCAGGTGAACGCCTGGTACTGCCAGACCACCGGATCGCTCGACGGGCTCGCGCGGCTTGAGGCCGCGCTCGCGCGCGGCGGCACCGGGCGCTTCTGCCACGGCGATTCGCCGACGATCGCCGACTGCTGCCTGGTGCCGCAGGTGTTCAACGCGCAGCGCCCCCGCCGCGACACCGCGCCGTATCCGACCGTGATGCGCATCTTCGCCGAGTGCATGCGGCTCGAGGCCTTCGACCGGGCGCAGCCGGCGCGCCAGCCCGACGGCTCGAATAGCGCGCCCCGGCGGCCGGGGCCGGACGCAGAGATCGCGGAGCGCATTCCGGAGGATTGCCGATGACCGCACGCACCACGCCGCCGTTTCGCGCCGACCACGTCGGAAGTTTCCTGCAGACCCCGGGTACCTTCTCGAGGCGCGCGCAAAAAGAGCGCGCGGCGAGATCAGCGCCGAGGGGAACTGCGCCGGGTCGAAGACCGGGCGATCGCCGAGATCGTGAAGTTCCAGGAAGACGTCGGCCTGCAATCGATCACCGACGGCGAGTTCCGCCGCACCTACTTTCACATCGACTTCCTGCAGCAGCTCGGGGGCGTCGCGACCGAGGAGCCGAAGCTCGTGAAAAAGCCCGACGGCACCGAGGAGCTCGCCCCGCCGGTGATGCGCGTCGTGGACAAGGTGCGGCACACGAAGGACATCCAGCTCGCAGATTTTCTCTACCTCAGGTCGTGCACCACGCGCACACCGAAGGTGACGATCCCGTCGCCGACGAGATGCCGCCGGGCACTTTCGCGGCGGCGCGCGCCGGCAACGCCCAGCAAGGAGCACTATCCGGAACTCGAGCCCGACTTCTACGAGGATGTGGCGCAGGCCTACGGCGAGGAGCTCGCCCTCGCTCGCGCGCGCTGGCTGCACCTACGTGCAGATGGACGACACCAACCTCGCGTACCTGTGCGACGACAAGATGCGCGCGGCGGCTCGGGCGCGCGGCGACGACCCGGACGAGCTGCCGCACCGCTACGCCGCGTTCATCAACCGGGTGGTCGCGCGAAAGCCCGCCGGGATGACGCTCGCGATCCACCTCTGCCGCGGCAACTTCCAGAGCACCTGGGCGGCGCAGGGCGGCTGACGAGCCGGTCGCCGAAGCGCTGCTCAGCGAGATGAAGGTGGACGCGTATTTCCTCGAATACGACGACGAGCGCTCGGGCGATTTCCGGCCGCTGCGGTTCCTGCCGAAGGGCAAGATCGTGGTGCTCGGGCTCGTCACCACCAAGCGCGGCGAGCTGGAAAGCAAGGACTTCCTCAAGCGGCGCATCGACGAGGCGGCGAAGTACGTGCCGCTCGAGCAGCTCGCGTTGAGCCCGCAGTGCGGGTTCGCCAGCACCGTGCACGGCAACCGCATCACCGTCGAGGACCAGCGCGCGAAGCTGCGCTTGGTGGTCGAGACCGCGGCCGAGGTCTGGGGCAGCGCCTAGGCCGCGCGAAAGAGCACCTTCAACGTCTCCGGGATCGCCTCGCCCTGCAGCGGCGTGCCGGGGCCGGCCGCGTAGCGGCCCCAGACGCGCGTCTCGCTGCCCTCGGCAAGGAGCGCGCCGTCGGTGCGCACGATGCGGTGCGCGACGACGAACGACTTTCCGCCGAAGCGCGCGATCCGCGAGCGGACCTCGCAGCGGTCGCCTTGCACCGCGGGCGCAACAAACCGGCACTCGGCCGCAACGAGCGGCATCGCGCGGTGTTCCGCGCGAAAGCGCGCCGCGTCGTAGCCGACCGACTCGAACATCGCCCAGCAGGCCGCGTCCATCCAGCGGAAATACGTCGGATAGAAGATGATGCCGGCCGGGTCGCAATCGCCCCAGTGTACCCGGCAGGCGAACGTCGCCTCGATCGACTCGAACGCGCCCTCGGCCATCGCGCGCGATCCTAGCAGGTCAGGGCCGCTGGCGAGCGTGCGTTTCGCGCACGAGCGCCGCGGCGACGAGCGAGACCGCCATCCAGCCGAGCACCAGCAAAAACGCGCTGCGGTAGGCGTCGGCGTCGTACAGACGCACGCCGCCCGCGGCGGCCGCGCCGCGCCAGTGGAGGTCGAGGAAAAGCCCGACGAGCGGCTGAAGCAGCATCGCGCCGGCTATCGAGCCCATGTTGGCGAGGCCGGTCGCGGTGCCCGCAAGGCGCGCCGGCACCGATTCCTTGATGCAGGCGAAACCGACGACCATACAGCCGGAGGCGAGACCGGCGCCGACGAGCAGCGCAAACAGCACCTCGGGCGCGAGCGGCTCGCGCGGCGCGATCGCGAGCGCCCAGAGCGCGAGCGCGGTCGCGGAGCCGCCGACGTAGAAGGGCTTGCGACGCCGCAGCCGGTCGGAAAGCGCCCCGAAGAGCGGCCCGCCGGCGGCCGAAGGACCATCAGCGCCGAGCAGTAGAACGCGGCACGCGCGGGGCTGAAGCCGTACACCGAAACGAGCCAGGGCACGCCCCAGAGCCCGCCGATCGCAAGGCACGCCCCGACCATGCCCTGCGGCGCGACGAAGATGAGCCAGGTGTTGCGGTAGCGCAGCGTCTCGGCGAGCCCGGCGAGCACGGACGATTGCGCGCCGGAAGGCGCGCCGGCGAACCAGCTCGCGTAGCCGCGCTCGGCCGGATCGTCGCGCACCTGCCACCAGATCGCCGCCGCAAGGAGCGCCGTCGCCGCCCCGGCGGCGAACATCACCGCGCGCCAGCCGAACGCGTCGACCGCCCAGGCGAGCGGAACGCCTGCACCGACCGCGCCGGCCATGCCGGCGGCGAGCGCAAGTCCGGTCGCGAGCGCGAAGCGCTCCGGCGGCAGCCAGTGCGCCGCGAGCTTGAGCGTGCCCACCCAGGCGACACCGACCGCGCCACCGACGAGCAGCCGTCCTGCGCCGGCGAGCGCAAGGCTCGGGGCGAGGGCGAACAGCAGGCTCCCGGCGCCGGCGAGCGCCGCGCCCGCGGCGAGCACGCGGCGCGCGCCGAACCGGTCGACCATCAGCCCGGTCGGGATCTGCATCGCGACGTAGCTGTAGAGGTAAAGCGCCGAGAGCTGTCCGAGGCCGGCCGCGCCGATCGCGAACTCGGCCATCAGCTCGTGCGTCATCACCGCGGGCGCGACGCGCTGGAAGAACCCGGCGAGGTAGAGCGAGGCGCCGAGCGCCCAGACCGACCAGGCGAGCGCGGCAGGCGGCGCCGCAGAGCGATCGCGGCCGATCATGCGGCCGCCGAGTATAGCGAACCGCGGTTGACAGCGACGCCGCCGTTCGGCGAGACTCCGCGCCTTGCGCCGATTTGACGTTCAGCTTGCGGGCGCGTAACAAATGCCGCTAAAGAGACGCCGCCTCGTCCGGTCTCCACGCCCGCATCCCGGGGCCCGCCGCAGGCTGCCGCATCGCCCGCTTCGCCGATGACCGACGCCGACGCCCGACTGCGCGCGCTCCTTGCCGAGCGCATTCTCGTGCTCGACGGCGCGATGGGCACGATGATCCAGCGCGAGCGGCTTGAGGAGGCGCAGTACCGCGGCGCGCGCTTTCGCGACTGGCCGCGCGAGCTGCGCGGTGCGCACGACCTGCTCACGCTCACCCAGCCGCAGCTCGTGCGCCGCATCCACGAGCAGTACCTCGCGGCGGGCGCCGACATCATCGAAACGAACACGTTCAACGCGAACGCGGTGTCGCTCGCCGACTACGGGCTTGCGTCGCTCGCCTACGAGCTCAACCTCGCCGCCGCGCGGCTCGCGGTCGAAGTCGCGCGCGCCTGGAGCGCGCGCGATCCGGCGCGGCCGCGCTTCGTCGCGGGCGCGCTCGGGCCCACCTCGAAGACCGCGTCGATCTCGCCGGACGTGAACGACCCGGGCTACCGCGACGTCGACTTCGACCAGCTCGTCGCCGCCTACGGCGAGGCGGTGCGCGGCCTGCTCGAGGGCGGCGTCGACCTGCTCCTCGTCGAGACGGCGTTCGACACCCTGAACGCGAAGGCGGCGATCTTCGCGATCGAGCAGACGTTCGACGCGCGCGGAGCGCGCGTGCCGGTCGTCGTCTCGGGCACGATCACCGACGCCTCCGGGCGCACGCTCTCGGGGCAGACCGCCGAGGCGTTCTACAACTCGGTGCGCCATGCGCGCGCGCTCGCCATCGGCCTCAACTGCGCGCTCGGCGCGCGCGAGCTGCGCCCGCACGTCGAGGAACTCGCGCGCGTCGCCGAGACGCACCTCGTGTGCTATCCGAACGCCGGGCTGCCGAACGCCTTCGGCGAGTACGACGACACGCCCGAATCGATGGCCGCGCAGCTCGGCGACTGGGCGCGCGCCGGCCTGCTCAACATCGTCGGCGGCTGCTGCGGCACCACGCCCGAGCACATCCGCGCGATCGCCGAGGCGGTCCGCGGCGCGCCGCCGCGCCGGCCGCCGCGCCCGGCGCCGATGCTGCGCCTGGCGGGTCTCGAGCCGCTCAACGTCGGCGAGGGGTCGCTCTTCGTCAACATCGGCGAGCGCACCAACGTCACCGGCTCGAAGGCGTTCGCGCGCCTGATCCTCGCCGGCCAGTACGCGGAGGCGCTCGCGGTCGCGCGCCAGCAGGTCGCAGCCGGCGCGCAGATGATCGACGTCAACATGGACGAGGCGATGCTCGATTCCGAGCGTGCGATGGTGACGTTCCTGCGGCTCGCCGCGGCCGAACCCGACATCGCGCGCGTGCCGGTGATGGTCGATTCGTCGAAGTGGAGCGTGATCGAGGCGGGGCTCAAGTGCCTGCAGGGCAAGGGCGTCGTCAATTCCCTCAGCCTCAAGGAAGGCGAGGCCGAGTTCCTGCGCCAGGCGCGCCTCGTGCGTCGCTACGGCGCCGCCGCGGTCGTGATGGCGTTCGACGAGCGCGGACAGGCCGACACCGTCGAGCGGCGCATCGAGATCGCGCGGCGCGCCTACGCGCTGCTCACCCGCGAGGCCGGGTTCGCGCCCGAGGACGTCATCCTCGACCCGAATATCTTCGCGGTGGCGACCGGCATCGAGGAGCACGCCCGTTACGCGCTCGACTTTCTCGAGGCGACGCGCTGGATCCGGGCGAACCTGCCGCACGCGCACGTCTCGGGCGGGGTCTCGAACCTGTCGTTCTCGTTCCGCGGCAACGACGCGGTGCGCGAGGCGATGCACACGGTGTTCCTGTACCACGCGGTGCGCGCCGGCATGACGATGGGTATCGTCAATGCCGCACAGCTCGGCGTGTACGAGGAAATCGAGCCGGAGCTGCGCGCGCGCATCGAGGACGTGCTGTTCGACCGGCGGCCGGACGCGACCGAGCGGCTGATCGAATACGCCGCGCAGGTGAAGGGGGCGCGCGCGGCGCGCGCGCCGACGACGCCTGGCGCCGCGGCACGGTCGAGGAGCGCCTCGCGCATGCGCTCGTGAACGGCATCGCCACCTACATCGTCGAGGACGTCGAGGAGGCGCGGCGCAAGTACGCGCGCCCGATCGAGGTGATCGAGGGGCCGCTGATGGACGGCATGAACCTCGTCGGCGACCTGTTCGGCGCCGGCAAGATGTTCCTGCCGCAGGTGGTCAAGTCGGCGCGCGTGATGAAGCAGGCGGTCGCGCACCTCGTGCCGTACCTCGAGGCGGAAAAGGCGCGCGCCGGCGACGCCGCGCGCCCGAAGGGCAAGGTGGTGATCGCCACCGTCAAGGGCGACGTGCACGACATCGGCAAGAACATCGTCGCGGTCGTGCTCCAGTGCAACAACTTCGAGGTGGTGAACCTGGGCGTGATGGTGCCGGCGCAGAAGATCCTGCAGACCGCGCGCGAGGAGAACTGCGACATCGTCGGGCTGTCGGGGCTGATCACGCCGTCGCTCGAGGAAATGGTGCAGGTCGCGCGCGAGATGGAGCGCGCGGGATTCACGATTCCCCTGCTCATCGGCGGGGCGACGACCTCGCGCACGCACACCGCGGTGAAAATCGCGCCGCACTACAGCGGGCCGGTGGTCTACGTCCCCGACGCCTCGCGCGCGGTCGGCGTGGTGCAGAACCTCGTGTCGCCCGAGACGCGCGCCGCCTTCGTCGCCTCCGTGCGCGCCGACTACGAGCGCATCCGGGCGCAGCACGCGGCGAAAAAGGGCCCGGGGCCGCTTCTGCCGATCGCCGAGGCGCGTCGGCGCCGCGCGAGGATCGACTGGGCGCGCTACGCGCCGCCGGCGCCCAAGGCGCCCGGCGTCACCGTGCTCGCCGACTATCCGCTCGAGCGGCTGCTCGCCTACATCGACTGGGGCCCGTTCTTCCAGGCGTGGGAGCTCGCCGGCCCGTATCCGGCGATCCTCGACGACCCGACGGTCGGCGAGACCGCGCGGCGGCTGCTCGCCGAGGCGCGCGAGTTCCTCGCGCGCGCGGTGCGCGAGAAATGGCTGCGGGCCGACGGCGTGCTCGGGCTGTTTCCCGCGGCGCAGACGAACGACGACGACATCGAGATCTACGCCGACGACTCGCGCACGCGCGTGGCGATGACCTGGTACAACCTGCGCCAGCAGAACGAAAAGCCGGCGGGCAACCCCAACCTGTGCCTTGCCGATTTCGTCGCGCCGAAGGCAAGCGGCGTAGCCGACTGGATCGGCGCGTTCGCGGTGTGCGTCGGCGGCCTCGAGCCGCGCCTTGCCGAGTTCGAGCGCGCGCACGACGACTACGGCGCGATCATGCTCAAGGTCCTTGCCGACCGGCTCGCCGAGGCGTTCGCCGAGCACCTGCACGAACGGGTGCGGCGCGAATTCTGGGGCTACGCGCCCGAGGAGCGCCTCACGAACGCGCAGCTCATCGCCGAAGCGTACCGCGGCATCCGGCCGGCGCCGGGCTACCCCGCCTGTCCCGACCACAGCGCGAAGGCGGATCTTTTCGCGCTGCTCGAGGCGGAAAAAAACGCCGGCATGCGGCTCACCGAGTCTTTTGCGATGCTGCCCGCCTCGTCGGTCGCCGGGTTCTACCTGTCGCACCCTGAGGCGCGCTATTTCGCCGTCGGCCGCATCGGGCGCGATCAGGTCGAGGACTACGCGCGCCGGCGCGGCATCGCGCTCGAAGCGGCCGAACGCTGGCTCGCGCCGAACCTCGCCTACGAGCCGGCCGCTATAATCGCCGCCGCTCCGCAATAGGCATCGCACGGGGGACGACGATGGGCAAGGGCGACCGCCGCACGCGCCGCGGCAAGATCTTCCGCGGCACCTACGGCAACGCGCGGCCGCATCGGCCGCGAAAGAAGCAGAAACCGGCTGCGCCCGGTCGCGGCTGAGCCGCAGGCGGCCTCAGCCCGCGTTCTCGTCGCGCCGACCGACCGGCAGGCCGAGCGCCTTCAGCTTGCGGTAGAGGTGCGTGCGCTCCAGGCCCGCGCGCTCGGCCACGCGCGACATGCTGCCGTTTTCGCGCGCGAGCAGGTGTTCGAAGTAGATCCGCTCGAACGCTTCGCGCGCTTCGCGGTACGGACGATCGAGCGCGATCTCGGGCGGCGGCGGCGCGGCGAACGCGGCGAGCACGCGCTCGACGTCGGCCAGGCCGATTTCCTCATCGAGCGCTCCGAGCGCGAGGTTGCGCACCACCGTTTCGAGCTCCGCGATGTTCCCCGGCCAGCGGTGCTGGCGCAACGCGTTGAGCGCCGCGGTGGCGAAGCGCCGCGGCGGGCAGACGCGGCGTTCGACGAGCAGCGCGAGCATCTGCGAGGCGAGATCGGGCACGTCGTCGGCGAATTCGCGCAGCGCCGGCAGCCGCAGCGCGAGCTCGGCAAGGCGTGCGGCGAGCTCCGGCTCGTAGCCGTGCTTTTCGACGAGCGTGCGCGGATCGACGGGCGAAAACGAGACGACGCGCGCGCGGTGGCGTTCGGCGCGGGCGAGCAGGAATTCGAGGTTCTTGTGCTCGGGGCGCGCAAGCCGCGTCAGGTCGCCGACGAAGAGCACCCCGCCCGCGGCGCGCGCGAGCACCTCCGAGGGGGGCTCGGCGAGCAAGCCGTCGCCTTCGAGAAACGGCGTGCCCGGCGCGGCGAGCAGGCGCGCGAAAAGCTCGGGCCGCATGCCGCGCTCGCCGCGCAGCATCAGCGCGCCGGGGGCGGCCGCGAGTTGCGCAAGGCGCTTGCGCGTCTCGACGAGCGCCGCCGAGCGGCCGAGCGCCGCAAGCGACAGCTCGCGCACCGCGGACGCCGGCGCGCTCTTCAGCGCGCGCCGAACGGTCGCGAGCAGCCGTTGCAATGCGATCGGCTTCTCGAGGTAATCGAGCGCGCCGATGCGGGTGGCCTCGACCGCGGTCTCGATCGTGCCGTGCCCGGACATCATCACGACCGGCATCGTGAGCTGGCCGCTCGCGGCCCATTCCTTGAGCAGCGAGATGCCGTCGGTGTCCGGCATCCAGATGTCGAGCAGCACGAGGTCGGGCCGGCCGCGCGCCCGCGCGCGGCGCGCCTCGGCGGCGTTCTCGGCGAGCTGCACCTGATGGCCCTCCTCGGTGAGGATCTCGAAAAGCAGCTCCCGGATGCCCACCTCGTCGTCGACGACCAGGATCTGCGCCATGCGTCCGCCTACGCCGCGAGCGCGCGCCGCTCGCCCTCGGCCGTCGGCAGCAGCACGCTCACCGCCGCGCCGCGCCCCGGGCGGTTCTCGATCGTCACCTCGCCGCGGTGCTCGTCGACGATCTTCTTCACGATCGCCAGCCCCAGTCCGGTGCCGCGCGGCTTGGTGGTGACGTAGGGTTCGAAGGCGCGCGCCACGATCTCCTCGGGGAATCCGCCGCCGTTGTCGGCGACCGTCAGGCGCACGCGTTCGCCCGCGCGCTCGGTGCGCACCTCGATCGTCGGCGGCTCCTCGGCCGCCTTTTGGTTCTCCAGCGCATCCTGGGCGTTCTGTACCAGGTTGTGAAGCACCTGCCGGATCTGTTCCGCATCGGCCCGCACCGGCGGCAGCTCCGGCGCGAGCGCGCGCAGGATCGGCACCCGGGAATTTTCGTACAACGAGAGCACTTCGTGGACCAGCCGGTTGAGGTCGAGGGCGGCGAACGCAGGCGCCGGCAGCCGCGCGTAGTCGCGGAAGTCGTCGACCATGCGCTTGAGGGCGGTGACCTGCGCGACGATGGTGCCAATGCCGCGCCGCAGGGTCTCGGCGTCCGGCGCCGCGAGCTTGTCGGCGAGCTTCATCTCAAGCCGCTCGGCCGAGAGCTGGATCGGCGTGAGCGGGTTCTTGATCTCGTGGGCGAGGCGCCGCGCGACCTCGGCCCAGGCGGTCGCGCGTTGCGCCTGCACGAGCTGAGTGACGTCGTCGAAGACGAGCACGTGGCCGCCCTCGGGCGCGGTGGCGAGCGCCGACCCGCGCACGAGCAGCGTCTTGCCGCTGCCCTTCAGCTCCAGCTCCTGCTGCCAGGGGCGGGCGCCCGAGGCGCGCAGCCGCGCTTTGACCGCCTCGGCCAACGGGCGCAGCGGCGCCGGCCAGTCCTCGAGCGTCCGCCCCGCGCAGGCCGCGAGCGTCTCGCCGAGGATCGCGTGCGCGCCGGGGTTGGCGGCGGTGAGGCGCAGCTCGCCGTCGAAGACGAGCACCCCGGCCGAGAGGTTGGCGAGGATGTTCTCCAGCCGCGCACGCGCACTCTCGAGCGCGTCGCGGTGCGCCTCGAGCCCCCGGCGCGCCTCCTCCAGCTCGCGCGTCATCGCGTTGAACGATTCGACGAGCACCCCGAGCTCGTCGCGGCTGGTGACCGGCATGCGACGCGAGAAGTCGCCGCGCGCGACCGCCCGCGTCGCCGCGGCGAGCTCGGCGAGCGGGCCCGAGAGCCGCCCGGCGAGGATCGCCGCGAGCGAGAGCGCCGCAAGCAGCGCCATCGCGAGCGCGAGCGTGAGCGTCACGATGTAGATGCGCTTCAGCCCCTGGCGCGCGAGCGCGAGCTCGCGGTAGTCGCGGTAGGCGGCCTCGACCGCCTCGGCGCTGCGCCCGAAGAGTTCCGGCACCGGCTGGCGCAGCTGCAGAAAGCGCGGCTCGGCGGCGATCGCGAGGCTCGCCATCGGCACCACGACGCGCAGCGCGAGTGGCTTGCCGGCCGGCGCATCGACCGAGGCGTAGCCGCGCCCGGCGCGCGCTGCGCGCAGGACCTGCGCCGCGGGCAGCTCCGGCACCAGGCGCGAGAGGTCGCCGCTTGCGCTCGCGAGCAGCCGGCCGCCGGCCGAGACGATCACCGCCTCCTGCACCCCGGCCTGCTCGCGCAGGCGGTTGAGCAGCACGCACCTGCTGCGCAGGCGGCTGCTCGCCGAGCTCGAGCGCCATCGCCCGCGCCTTGGCCTGCAAGTCGGCGAGCATCTGGTCGAGCGCCGACTGCCCGAGGTTCAGCCCGCCTTCGAGCGCCGCCTCGACCTTCACGTCGAACCAGGACTCGATCGAACGGGCGAGGAACTGCACCGACACCGTGTAGACGAGGGCGCCCGGCGCAAGCGCCATCAGCGCAAGGAGCAGCGTCAGGCGAAGCGTGAGGCGCGCCCCGAACATGCGCGCGCGCACGCTGCGCCACAGCGCCGCGAGCTGCCAGGCCGCGAGCAGCGCGAGCAGCCCCGCGAGCGCCGCGTTCACGCCGAGCAGCAGCGGGTAGTGGCGCGCAAACAGCGTCGTGTTGCCGGCCGCGGTGGCGAGGAGAAAAAGCGCGACCCCCGCGAGTGCCGCCCCGACGGTGAGCGCGAGCGTCATCGTGCCTCCGCCTCGCGCGGCTCGCGCGCCTCGACCGGCGCCGGCGCCGGCCCGCCATAGCGGAACGGAAAGCGCTTCCACGGCGATTCGAGGTTGAGCTCGCGGCTGGTGAGCGCCGGAGAGCTGGAAGGGCTTGGGCAGCAGCGAGGTGTCGAGCCGCATGCGCACCGCGGCCTCGTAGTGGCCTTCGGCGAGCGCGACCGCGCGCTCGACGACGATCCAGTGGCGCACGCGCTTGAGCACGGCGAGCGCCTCGCCGAGCGAGGCGTAGCTCTGCTGCAGCAGCCCGCTCGAGAGCCGATACTGGCGCGACAGCGCGTGATACGACAGCCGCAGCTGCATGCGCCGCGCGGCGACCTTTTCGTCGAACCACCACCAGCGCGTGCGCACCAGCTCGAACTCGACGACGAAATAGAGCGGCACGCCGTTCGCCACCGCCTCGGCGAGCCCGCGGGTTGATGTCGAACGCGAAGTCGGCATCGAGCGCGAGCCCTTCCTCGACCGGTAGCAGCGCGACGCGCTGCACCTCGATTTCGTCGGCGCGCGCCGCGCACGCGAGCGCGCACAGCAGCATCGCGAGCAGGAATCGGCGGAGGGCGCGGGCCGGCATCGCGCAGTGCGGCCTTAGCGCGCCTTCGCTAGCGGCGCAAAGAAGAACCCGTCGTGCTCCGGACCGGGCAAGAGCTGCGCGGTGCCGTCGGCGAGCGGCACGCGGCGCGCCCCGGGCGTGCGCGCGAGAAAGCGCTCGACCACCGCGCCGTTCTCCGCGCCGAACACCGAGCAGGTGACATAGAGCAATGTACCACCCGGCGCGAGCAGCCGCCGAAGGGCATCGAGCAGCCGCCCCTGGCGCGCGGCGAACGCCGCGACGTCGCCGGCGCGCCGCAGCCACTTGATGTCGGGATGCCGGCGCACGACGCCCGAGCCGCTGCACGGCACGTCGGCGAGGATGCGGTCGAAGGGCACGCCGTCCCACCAGGTGTCGGGCACGGTGCAGTCGGCCGCGACGACGCGCGCCGCAAGGCCAAGGCGCGAGAGCGAGCGCTCGAGGCTGCGGCAGCGCGCCGGATCCGCTTCGAGCGCGGTGAGCGCGACCTCCGCCGTCTCGAGTATGTGCGCGCTCTTTCCGCGCGGGGGCGGCGAAAGCATCGAGCACCCGCTGCCCGGAACGCAGATCAAGGAGCGCCGCGGCCCGCTGTGCGCCGGCGTCCTGCACCGACACGAGTCCCTCGGCGTAGCCGGGCAGCCGCGCCGTCGGCACCGGTTTGGCGAGCAGCAGCGCCGCGCCGCCGAGCGCGCGCGCCTCGTGCCCGGCCGCGGCGAGCGTTTCGCGGTACGCGGCGACCGAGGTGCGGCGCAGGTTGACGCGCAGACACATCGGCGGCGGCGCGTTGCCTGCCGCGAGGATCCGCTGCCAGTCGCCCGGGTATTCCGCGCGCAGCCGCGCGATCCACCAGCGCGGGTGCTGCCATCGCGCCGCGGGGTCTCGCGCGATCGCCGCCTCGATTTCGCTTCGCCGGCGCAGGAAACGCGCGCAGCAGCGCGTTGACGTAGCCTTTCGCGCGCGCAATCCCCAGCCGCTCGGCGGCCCGCGCCGCCTGGTCGAGCACGGTATAGGGCGCGTAGCGGCCGGATTCGAGCGCGTAGAACGCGCACCAGAGCAGCGCCGCCGCGAGCGGCTCGGGCGTGCCGCCGCGCGCCGAAAGCCGCGCAACGAGCGCCTGCGAGCGTCCGTAGCGGCGCAGCGTGCCGAAGCACAAGTCCGTGACCGCCGCGCGAAGCGATCGCTCGGGCCCTTCGCCCCGGCTCGGCGAGCGCCTCGGCGTCGCTTCCGAGGCTGCCGCCGGCCGCCACCCGCGCGACGCGACGCGCCGCGACCAGCGCGAGCGCCTCAGCAAGCGGCGCCAAGCCGCTCTCCCGGCGAGACCCGACGACCGCGCAGGACACTCGCCCGCGGGCAGCCGCCGGCCACCCGCGCGCTGAAGCTCGCGCACTGCGAGCGCGCCCTCGCCGCAGGCGACCAGGAGCGCCGGCCCGGCCTCGAGCACCGTGCCCGGGGCGCCGCTGCGCGCGACGCAATCGGCGCGCCAGAGCTTGATTTCCTCGTCGCGCAGGCGCGTGCGCGCACCGGGCGCCGGGCGCAGCGCCCGTATCTGCCGCTCGATCTGCGCACACGGCCGCGACCAGTCGACCACGGTTTCCTCAGCCGCGATCTTCGGCGCGTAGCACGCGCCCTCGGCCGGCTGCGGCACGGCGCGCGCGCGTCCGGCGGCGATGTCTTCGAGCGCGACGACGATCATCCGCGCCCCGAGCGCAGCGAGCCGGTCGTGAAGGGTTCCGGCGTCGTCGTCCGGCGCGATCGCGATCGGCTGTTGGGCGAGAATCGGACCGGTGTCCAGCCCTTCGTCCATCTGCATGATCGTGATGCCGGTCTCGCGGTCGCCGGCGAGCAGCGCCCGCTGGATCGGCGCCGGGCCGCGCCAGCGCGGAAGCAGCGACGCGTGGATGTTGATCGCCCCGTGCGGCGCGAGCGCAAGGAGCGCCCGGGGTAGGATCAACCCGTAGGCGACGACGACGATCGCCTCGGCGCGCGCCGCCTCGAGCGGCTCGAGCGCCTGCGGCGCGCGCAGCGAGGGTGGCTGGTAGAGCGCGAGGCCTCGTTCGAGCGCCAGTCGCTTCACCGCGCTCGGGGCAGGTTTCAGGCCGCGACCGGCGGCGCGATCCGGCTGCGTGAGAACGAGCGCGATCTCGTGACCGGCGGCGAGCAACGCCTCCAAGGCGACTGCGGCGAAGGCCGGGGTTCCTGCGAACACGAGGCGCATCGGCCGACGGCGGGGCCGCGCCCTCCGTGGCGCCCCTCAGGCGCTTTTTCTGAGCTGCTTGGCGATTCGGGCGCGGATGCGCTGCTGCTTGAGCTGCGAGAGCCGCTCAATGAAGACCTTGCCTTGGAGGTGGTCCATCTCGTGCTGGATGCACACCGAGAGCAGCCCCTGAGCCTCCAAGGTGAACGACTTGCCGTGCTGGTCGAAGGCGCGCACCTTCACCCGTTCGGCGCGCTCCAGTGTCTCGTAGACACCTGGCACCCGAAAGGCAGCCTTCCTCGACGTCGGAGACGCCGCTCGCCTCGACGATCTCGGGGTTGACGAGCACGACGAGCGAATCGCGACGATCCGAGACGTCCACCACGATCACCTGCTTGTGCACGTCGACCTGCGTGGCGGCGAGCCCGATACCCGAAGCCGCATACATCGTCTCCGCCATGTCGGCGACCAGGCGCTTGAGCGAGTCGTCAAACACCTTGACGGGTTCGGCGACCTTGTGCAGTCGAGCATCGGGGTATCGCAGGATGTTGAGTATCGCCATTGTGCGGAAAACGCTTGCTGAAATAACAAATTACGTGCACTATCTAAGGCGCCACATAAATATCCGGCCTTATGCTAAATTGCAAGCGCGGACTGGCAGCGCAGGAGCCGATCACCCAAGCTATCGCTCGGGGGCAGCATGTACGCCAAAGTAGCTAAGTTTATCACAAGCTTCAGTTTTGTCCTCGCCCTCGGCACAAGCGGCCGGTGCCCTCGCTCAGGCGCCGAAGCCGCCGCTCGTTTTGAAGCCGAACGCCCCCGAACGCTACGTCGTGCAGCCAGGCGATACGCTGTGGTCGATCGCCGAGCGCTTCACCGATTCGCCGTGGCGATGGAGAGAACTGTGGAACCTCAACCGCGAGCAAATCCGTAGTCCGCACCGCATCTATCCCGGCGACGTGATCGTACTCGACCGCTCGCGCGAACAGCCTGTGCTCGCGTTGGAGACCGTACAGCTCAGCCCGCGCGTGCGGGCCGAGTCCGCGGCGCCGCAAGCCGTGGCGCCGATCCCGCAGGCGGCGATCGAGCCGTTTCTCAGCCGCCCGCTCGTCGTCGAGCCCGACGGCCTTGATCATGCGCCGGTGATCGTCGCCACCGAAACCGGCCGCGTCGTCATCGAAGCCGGCTCGCGCGCCTACGTGAAAGGCATCGGCGAGGCGAAGGCCGAGCATTGGTTCGTGTACCGGCGCGGCCAGCCGCTTGTCGATCCTGACGAGAATCGCACGCTCGGATTCGAGGCGATCTACCTCGGCACTGCGCGCGTCGTTCGCCCGGGCGAGCCGGCGCTCGTCGAGCTTACTTCGGTCGAGGCAGGAAGTTCTCGGTGGGCGATCGTTTGATCGCCGCCGGCCGGCCCGAGGCGGTGAACTACGTGCCGCAGGCGCCGGGCTCGCAGGTGACCGCGCGGGTAATCTCGATCTACGGCGGCGTCGGCCGAACCGGCGAAGCCGGGCAGCTCTCGATCGTCGCGCTGAGCGCGGGCAAGAACCGAGGCCTCGAACCCGGGCATGTGCTCGCGCTCTACCGCCCCGGCGGCAAACTCGCCCGGGCAGGGGCCGCCGAAGCGATTCCGGTCGTTCTGCCCGAAGAACGCTACGGGCTGGTGTTCGTCTTCGGCGTCTTCGACCGCGTCTCCTACGCGCTCGTGATGAACGCCGCCCGCCCGGTGAACCCGCTCGACCTCGTGCGAAACCCCTGAGGCGCGCCGCGGCGGCAACGCCATGCGCGCGCGCGAGGCGGCGGCTTGGCTCAGGCTGACGCTCGCGCCCGGGCTCGGCCCGACCACCGTCGTCGCGCTTCTCAAGGCGTACGGCTCCCCCGAGCGGGTGCTCGAGGCCGGGCGCGCGCAGCTTGCGCGCGACCTGCCCCCGCGGCGATCGAGGCGCTCGATTCGCCGGAAGTCGTCGCCGCGAGCGAGCGGGCGCTCGCTTGGCTCGAGGCGCCAGGGCGCCGACTGCTCACGCTCGCCGACGCCGATTACCCGCGGCTGCTGCTCGAAATCCCCGACCCGCCGCCGGTGCTCTATTGCGTCGGCCGCACCGAGGTCCTTGCGCGCCCCGCGCTCGCGATCGTCGGCAGCCGCAACGCGACCGCGCAAGGCAGGCGCGACGCCGAGCGCTTCGCGCGCGCGCTCAGCGCGGCGGGCGTGGCGATCGTCTCGGGGCTTGCCCTCGGCATCGACGCCGCGGCGCACCGCGGCGCGCTCGAAGGCGAGGGATCGACGATCGCGGTGCTCGGCACCGGCGCCGACGTCGTCTATCCGCCAGCGAACGCCGACCTCGCCGCGCGGATCGCCGAGCGCGGGCTGCTCGTGTCCGAATTTGCGCTCGGCACACCGCCCTATGCGCGCAATTTCCCGCGTCGCAACCGGCTGATCAGCGGGCTGTCCTGGGGCTGCCTCGTCGTCGAGGCGGCGCTCGGCTCGGGCTCGCTCGTCACCGCGCGCCTCGCCGCCGATCAGGGACGCGAGGTGTTCGCGCTGCCCGGCTCGATCCACTCGCCGCTCGCAAAGGGCTGCCACGCGCTCATCAAGTCGGGCGCAAAGCTCGTCGAGTCGGTCGAGGATCTGTACGCCGAGCTGCCGCAGCTTGCGCGCACCGGCGCGCGCGCCGCGGCCGCTGCGCCCGCGCCGGCGGACGACGACGGGCCGCTGCTTGCGCACATCGGTTTCGAGCCGATCGACGTCGAGTCGCTCTGTGCGCGCTCGGGCCTGCCCGCGGAGCGCGTCGCCGCCGAACTGCTTCGGCTCGAGCTTGCCGGGCGCATCGCCGCGCTCCCAGGAGGCCTCTACCAGCGCCTCGCCTGACCCGCGCCGGTTGTGCCGCGGGGTTCTTTGCGGGTATTCTGCCGCCCTTTTCCCGCCCGCCCGGATGTCGAAGAAGCTGATCATCGCCGAGAAACCCTCCGTCGCCGCCGACATCGCGCGCGCGCTCGGCGGCTTCACGCGCAAGGGGGAGTACTACGAGAGCGACGCCTACGTGCTCTGCTCCGCGGTCGGCCACCTGCTCGAGCTCGCCGCCCCAGGCGAGCGCGACGCCAAGCGCGGCAAATGGTCCTTCGAGAAGCTGCCCGTGATTCCGCCGCGTTTCGAGCTCGCGCCGATCAAGAAGAACCGAGGCGCGCCTTGCGCTCCTCGTGCGGCTCATCCGGCGCCGCGACGTGATCGGGCTGATCAACGCCTGCGACGCCGGCCGCGAAGGCGAGCTCATTTTCCGCTACATCGTCGAGTACGCCGGAACGAAAAAGCCGATCGAGCGCCTGTGGCTGCAGTCGATGACCCAGAGCGCGATCCGCGAGGGGTTCGCGGCGCTCCGAAAAGACAGCGAGATGCGCGCGCTCGCAGACGCGGCGAAATGCCGCGCCGAGGCCGACTGGCTGGTCGGCATCAACGGCACGCGCGCGATGACCGCGTTCAATTCGCGCGACGGCGGGTTTTACCTCACGCCGGTCGGCCGGGTGCAAACGCCGACCCTTGCGATCCTCGTCGAGCGCGAGGAGCGCATCCGCGCTTTTGAGCCGCGCCACTACTGGGAGGTGCACGCGCGCTTCGCGGTCGCCGCCGGCGAGTACACCGGACGGTGGTTCGACCCGCACTTTCGCAAGGACGAGGATCTTGAGCGACGCGCCGAGCGTCTCTGGGACGCGGCGCGCGCCGAAGCGATCCGCGCCGCCTGCGTCGGCGCGCGCGGCGCGGTCTCCGACGACGCGCGTCCCGGCGAGCCAGCTCTCGCCGCTCCTCTATGACCTCACCAGCCTGCAGCGCGAGTGCGAACAGCCGCTTCGGGTTCTCGGCGCGCACCACGCTCGCGCTCGCGCAGGCGCTCTACGAGCGGCACAAGGTCCTCACGTATCCGCGCACCGACGCGCGCGCGTTGCCCGAGGACTACCTCGGCACGGTGAGGAAGACGCTCGCGCTGCTCGCCGACTCGGCGGCGTACGGACCGTTCGCGCGCGAGGTGCTCGCGCAAGGGCTGGGTGCGCCCGAACAAGCGCGTGTTCGACGACGCGAAGGTCTCGGACCACTTCGCGATCATCCCGACGCTGCAGGCGGCGGGGCACCTGAACGAAGCCGAGGCGAAGATCTACGACATGGTGGTGCGGCGCTTTCTCGCGGTGTTCTATCCGCCGGCCGAGTACCTGCAGACGACGCGCGTCACGCGCGTCGGCGAGCACCATTTCCGCACCGAAGGCCGCGTGCTGCAGAAACCCGGCTGGCTCGCCGTCTACGGCCGCGCGGCGCAGGAGGAGGCGGCGCTGCCGGCGGTCGCGCCCGGGGAGACGGCGCAGGTGCGCGAGGCGAGCGTGCAGGCGCAGCAGACGAAGCCCCCGCCGCGCTACACCGAGGCGACGCTGCTCTCGGCGATGGAAGGCGCGGGAAAGCTCGTCGAGGACGAGGAGCTGCGCGCGGCGATAGAGGCGAAGGGCATCGGCACGCCCGCGACGCGCGCCCAGATCATCGAGGACCTGATCGCGGTGAAGTACGTGCGCCGCGTCGGCCGCGAGCTCGTGCCGACCTTCAAGGCGTACCGGCTGCTGCTTGCGCTGCGCCACTTCGGTGTGCAGGAAATCACGTCGCCGGAGCTGACCGGAGACTGGGAACACAAGCTGAAGCTGATGGAGGCGGGAAAGCTCGGGCGGCGCGAGTTCATGCGCCACATCGAGGGGGTCGCGCGCGACCTCGTCGAGCGCATCCGTCGCGGCGAGATCCCGGAAACCGCGTTCGCGACCGTGCCCGCGCCCTGCCCGAAGTGCGGCGGAACGGTGCAGGAGAACTACCGCAAGTTCGCCTGCCAGCGCTGCGACTTCTCCCTCTGGACGGTGCTCTCGGGCCGCGAATGGGATCCGGAGGAGGTCGCCGAGCTGCTGCGCAACCGCAGCGCCGGCCCGTTCACCGACTTCATCAGCCGAAAGGGCCGGCCGTTCGCCGCGCGCGTACGCCTCACCGACGATTTCCGCGTCGAGTTCGACTTCGGTCCGCGCACCGAGCAGGACGAGGCCTCGGCGCCGGATTTTTCCGCCGCCGAGCCGCTCGGCGCGTGTCCCAAATGCGGCGCGCGCGTCTTCGAGCACGGCATGGCGTACGTGTGCGAAAACTGCGGTCGGCGCCGCGCGCCGCTGCGACTTCCGCTCCGGGCGCGTGATCCTGCAGCAGCCGATCGAGCCCGGCGCAGATGAAAAAGCTCCTCGCGACCGGCCGGACCGACCTCCTCGCCGGCTTCGTGTCGAAGAAAGGCCGCCGCTTCAAGGCGTACTTGGTGAAGACCGAGGGCGGCCGGATCGGCTTCGAGTTCGAGCCGCGGGCCGCGAAGGCCTCGGCGAGCCGCCCGCCGGCCGACGTGCGGCCGCTTGCGCCGCCCGCGGCCGCCCGCGCGGCGCGCGCGAAGGCCACCGCGGCGCGCAAGCGGCGCGCCGCCTAGACGTCGAGGTTGCGCACCCCGAGCGCGTTCGCCTCGATGAACGCGCGCCGCGGCTCGACTTCGTCGCCCATCAGCTTGGTGAAGATCTCGTCGGCGGCGATGCCGTCCTCGATCTGCACCTTGAGCAGCCGGCGCGTCTCCGGGTTCATCGTCGTCTCCCAGAGCTGCTCCGGGTTCATCTCCGCCGAGGCCCTTGTAGCGCTGCAGCGTCATCGAGCGGCGCACCTCCTCCAGCAGCCAGTGCACCGCCTCGCCGAAGTCGCGCACCGCCTGCTTTTTATCTCCGCGGCGCACCCAGGCGCCGACGCCGACCAGCCCGCGCAGCACCTCGGCGGTCTGCCGGATCTGCGCGTAGTCGCCCGAGTGCAGGAACTCGGTATCGATCGTGCTCACGCGCACGTTGCCGTGCCGCGTGCGTTCGATGCGGATCTGGTAGCGCTCGGTCTTCGGGTCGAAGTGCGCCGCGACGCGCGCGCCGCTCGCACCGAGCGCCTCGCCGAGCGCCTCGGCCGAGGCGAGCGCCGCCTCGCGCCGCGCGAGGTCCACGCGCACGCCGCGCAGCAGCGCGACGAGCGCGTCGCGGTCGATCCAGCGCGAGACGCGCTCGATCACCGCCTCCGAGAGCAGGTACGAGCGCGCCAGTTCCGCGAGCGTTTCGCCCGCGATCGGCTCGCGCCGCGCCGCCGGCACGAGCGCGGCGTCGACCAGCGCCTGGCGCAGCATGAACTCGTTCAGCTCGTGCTCGTCCTTGAGATAGCGCTCGTCCTTCCCGAGCCGCGCCTTGTAGAGCGGGGGCTGCGCGATGTAGATGTGCCCTGCGCTCGACCAGCTCCGGCATCTGGCGGTAAAAGAAGGTGAGCAGCAGCGTGCGGATGTGCGAGCCGTCCACGTCCGCATCCGTCATGATGATGATGCGGTGGTAGCGGAGCTTGTCCGGGTTGTACTCCTCCTTGCCGATGCCGCAGCCGAGCGCGGTGATGAGCGTGGCGATCTCGGCCGAGGCGAGCAGCTTGTCGAAGCGCGCTTTTTCGACGTTGAGGATCTTGCCCTTGAGCGGCAGGATCGCCTGAAAGCGCCGGTCGCGGCCCTGCTTGGCGGACCCCCCTGCGGAGTCGCCCTCGACGAGGAACAGTTCGCACTTCGCCGGATCCTTCTCCTGGCAGTCGGCGAGCTTGCCCGGCAGGCCCATCGAATCGAGCACGCCCTTGCGCCGCGTCATCTCGCGCGCCCTGCGCGCCGCTTCGCGCGCCGCCGCCGCCTCGACGATCTTCGCGGTGATCTGGCGCGCGTCCTGCGGCCGCTCCTCGAGGAACTCGCGCAGCCGCTCGCCGACGATTTCCTCCACCACCGGCCGCACCTCGGAGGAGACGAGCTTTTCCTTGGTCTGCGACGAGAACTTCGGTTCGGGCACCTTCACCGAGAGCACGCACGCGAGCCCCTCGCGCATGTCGTCGCCGGTCGTCTCCACGCGCGCGCGCTTGGCGATCTCGTGCTCCTCGATGTAGCGGTTGAGCACGCGCGTCATCGCCGCGCGCAGGCCGGTGAGGTGCGTGCCGCCGTCTTTCTGCGGGATGTTGTTGGTGAAGCAGAGCACGTTCTCCTGGTAGGAGTCGTTCCACTGCATCGCCACCTCGACCGCGATTCCGTCCTTCTGGCCGGCGGCGTAGAACACGTTCGGGTGCAGGACGTTTTTCGCGCGGTTGATGTACTCGACGAACGCCTTCACCCCGCCGCCGAACGCGAACGTCTCGGACTTGCCCGAGCGCTGGTCGATGAGGTGGATGCGAACGCCGTTGTTGAGGAACGACAGCTCGCGCAGCCGCCGCGCGAGGATGTCGTAGTGGTAATCGACGTTCCCGAACACCGCGCGCGAGGCGAGAAAATGCACCTCGGTGCCGCGCCGCTCGGTGGTGCCGGTCACGCGCAGCGGCCCGGTCGGAACACCGTCGGCGAATTCCATCTGGTGCACCTTTCCGTCGCGCCAGATCGTCAGGCGCAGCCAGCTGGAGAGCGCGTTCACCACCGACACGCCGACGCCGTGCAGGCCGCCCGAGACCTTGTAGGTGTTGGAATCGAACTTGCCGCCCGCGTGCAGCTCGGTCATCACGATCTCGGCGGCCGAGCGGCGCGCCTCGTCGTCTTCCTTGATCCCCGTCGGGATGCCCCGCCCGTTGTCGAGTACCGGCACCGAGTTGTCGGTGTGGATCGTGACGACGATCTCGTCGCAGTAGCCGGCGAGCGCCTCGTCCACCGCGTCGTCCACCACCTCGAACACCATGTGGTGCAGCCCGGTGCCGTCGGAGGTATCGCCGATGTACATGCCGGGGCGCTTGCGCACCGCCTCGAGGCCCTTCAGGACCTTGATCGAGTCGCTGTCGTAGCCGCCCGTGTCGGCCGGCGCGTGCGGCTGTTTCTGCGGTTCGCCCAAGCCGTTCTCCTCAGATGCGCATCGGCATCACGACGTAGCGGAACGACGGCTCGGCGGCGAACTCAAGGAGCGCGCTCGAGGAGGCGTCGCCGAACGCGCACTGCACCTCGGCGCCGCCGACGTTGTTCAGCGCATCGAGCAGGTACGCGACATTGAACCCGATGTCGAGCGGCTCGCCGCGGTAATCGACTTCCAGCGTCTCCTCCGCTTCCTCCTGCTCGGCGTTGGTCGAGACGATGCGCAGCGTACCGTCGCCGAGCACCAGGCGCACGCCGCGGAACTTCTCGCTCGACAGGATCGCCGCGCGCGCAAGCGCTTGCCGCAGCGGCTCGCGCGCGACCGTCAGCCGGTTGCGGTTCGCGGTCGGAATGACGCGCGCGTAGTCGGGAAACTTGCCGTCGATCAGCTTCGAGACCAGCTCGATCGCGCGAAAGCGAACATCGCCTGCGTAGCCGGAGAGCTCGACGCGCACCTCGGCGTCGGTGTCGCCGAGCAGCCGCGCGAGCTCGAGCACCGTCTTGCGCGGCACGATCGCCTCCTGCCGCGGCAGCTGCGCGCCGAGCGGGCACGCCGCGAGCGCGAGCCGGTGCCCGTCGGTCGCCACCAACCTCAGCTCGCCGTCGGCGATCACCATCAGCATGCCGTTCAGGTAGTAGCGGATGTCCTGCTGCGCCATCGCGTACTGCACCAGTCCGATCAGACGCCGCAGCGCACGCTGCGCGAGTGCAAAGCGCGCCACCTCGCCCGCCGGGCTCGCAAGGCGCGGAAAATCCTCGGCCGCGAGCGTCTGCAGCGCGAAGCGGCTGCGGCCGGACTTCACCTGCAGCCGCCCGTCCTGCTGCTGCAACGTCACCTCGGCGTCCTCGGGCAGCGCGCGCAGAATGTCGACCAGCTTGCGCGCCCCGACGGTGATCGCGCGCGCTTCGCCCGAGGCCTGCAGGTCGCGGCGCGCGGCGATCTGCATCTCGATGTCGGTGGCGAGAAAGGACAGCGTCCCCGCGCCGCGCTCGATGAGCACGTTGGACAGGATCGGCAGCGTGTGGCGGCGCTCGATGATGCCGGCCACCGCGGCAAGCGGCGCAAGCAGCGCTTCGCGCTTCGCCTACGAGGATCATCGTCGTCGTTCCTGCAGATAGCAGCTAGTAGACGGAGAGGCGGCGCGGGACAAGCGCGAAAACGCCGCCGCCGCGCGCACTTGGCGCGCACGGCGACCGGCAGGCTGTGGACGACGCTGTGGGTCGATGTGGATCGAGAGGCGCGGGCGCGGGCGCGCCCGGGTTTTCCACAATCGGTCCAGCGTCGCTGCACAGCTTGTGCATCGGCGCTATCCCTTCAGGATCTGCTCGAGCACATGGTAGTCGCGGTTGAGCGCCGGATCGGTCTTGCGCAGCGCGGCGACCGTGCGGCAGGCATGCAGCACCGTGGTGTGGTCGCGGTTGCCGAAGGCCTCGCCGATCTCGGGAAGGCTGAGGTGCGGTGAGGTCCTTGGCGAGCGCCATCGCCACCTGACGCGGGCGCGCGAGGTTGCGCGTGCGGCGCTTCGAATGCATGTCCGAGACCTTGATCTTGTAGTACTCGGCCACGGTCTTCTGGATGCCCTCGATCGTGATCTGGCGGTTGGCGACGGTGCAGCGATGTCGCGCAGCGCCTCGCGCGGCGAGCTCCGAGCGTCAGCTCGCGGCCGGTGAAGCGGGCGTAGGCGAGCACCCGCTTCAGCGCCCCTTCCAGCTCGCGCACGTTCGAGCGGATCTGCTTGGCGATGAAGAACGCGATGTCCTCGGGCAGCGCGATCGCCCTCCGCCTCGGCCTTGCTTCAGCAGGATCGCGACGCGCATCTCCAGCTCCGGCGGCTCGATCGCGACGGTCAGCCCCCAGCCGAAGCGGGAGCATCAGCCGCTCCTCGCATGCCCGCCGAGCTCCTTGGGGTAGCGTGTCGCTGGTGATCACGATCTGGCTTGTGCGCTTCGATCAGGGTGTTGAAGGCGTAGAAGAACTCCTCCTGCGTGCGGTCCTTGTTCGCGAAGAACTGGATGTCGTCGATCAGCAGCACGATCGAGCGAGTGGTAGTAGCGCCGGAATTCCTCGAACGGCCTCTGCTGGTACGGCGCGGATCGACGTCGGTGAACGTATCGCTCGGCGTGGATGTAGCGGACCTTCGCACTGCGGACGCGCGGCTGCAGACGTGGTTGCCGATGGCGATGGAGCAGGTGGGTCTTGCCCAGCCCGACGCCGCCGTAGATGAACAGCGGGTTGTACGAGAGTCCGCGGGTTCTCGGCCACCTGCAGCGCCGCTGCGCGCGCGAGCTGGTTCGCTTTCCCGGTGACGAAGTTGTCGAAGCTGAACTGGCGGCTGAACGGGGCGCGCTCGGCGCCGAGGGCAGGGGCCGGGGCCGGCGCGGCGCGGGAGGCGGCCTGCGCCGGGCGGGCGAGCACGACCTTGACGAGCGTCTCGCGCCCGCTCGCCTCCTCGGCCAGCCGCCCGATGCGCGCGGCGAAGCGCTCGCGCACCATCTCGGCGACGAAGCGATTGGGCGCAGTCAGAACGAGTGCGCCCGGCTCGGTGTCTTCGGGTTCGGCCGAGAGCGGACGGATCCAGGTGTTGAACTGCTGCGCGGGCAGCTCCTGCTCCAGACGGCGCAGGCACGCGTGCCAGAGTGTGTGCATCGTCCTCGCAGCGTCCGGGTCGAGAGCCTTCGTGAAAAACTCTTTTTTCGATGCGGGAGCGGCGGCGCGACGGCGCCGCGCGCAGGCGCGAATTCTACCCCCGCGCAAGGCGCAGTTCCATATGCGCGTGCGCGCGAGGCGGGACTATTTGACAACGCTTTGACGCGCGGGCTCTAATACCGGCCTCTTCTAGGAGCTGAACAGGCGATGAAGCGGACGTATCAGCCCTCCCGGATCCGCCGCGCACGACGCCACGGGTTCCTCGCTCGCAGCCGCACGCGCGGCGGCCGCGCGGTGCTGCGCGCGCGCAGAGCGAAAGGGCGAAAGCGCCTGACGGTCTAGCGCCGCGCGCCGACGTGCGCGACCCGGCGACGCGGAGGCGGCGGCGGTTCGGGCGCGACCAGCGCTTGCATACGAGCGCGGCGTTCGAGGCCCTGCTGCGACGCGGCAGGCGAACCGCGCGCCACGGGTTCGTGTTCTACACGCTGCGGCGCGACAGCGGCCCGGCGCGGCTCGGCATCCTGCTGTCGCGGCGGCATGCGCGAAAGGCGACGATGCGCAACCGAATCAAACGATGCATTCGCGAGGCATTCCGGCTCGAGCAGGCGCGGCTTGGCGCGCTCGACGTGCTCGTGCGACCGCCCTGCGGCATGAAACCAGGGCCGGCGACGCTCGCGCTGCTGCGCTCGCTCTTCGGGGCGCTCGCGCGATGATCGCGCGCGGCCTGCGCTGCGCGGTGCGCGCGTATCGATACTTCGTGAGCCCGCTCCTCGGGCCCGCGTGCCGCTTTCACCCCGAGCTGTTCGGCGTACGCGGAGGAGGCGCTCGAGCGGCACGGCGCGCTGCGCGGCGCCTGGCTCATCGCGAAGCGCCTCGGCCGCTGCGGCCCGTGGCATCCGGGCGGCTACGATCCGGTGCCGCCGGCACGGCGCTGAACGCAACGCGGAATCCGTGGACACCCAGCGTCTCATTCTCTTCTTCGTCTTCACGTTCTCTCTGCTCCTGCTATGGGACGCGTGGGAGAAGGAGCGGCGCTCGAGCGCGCGCGTCTCTGCGCCGCAGGAGTCGGAGGTGCCGGCGCAGAGCGCGCCGCCCGCAAAAGCTCCGCCGGCGGCGGCACCGGCCGCTGCGCCGGCGGTGCCCGGCGCGGCGCCCTCGCCGCCGAAGGGCGAGGCGGTGACGGTGCGAACCGACCTCTACGTCGCCGAGATCGACACCGCCGGCGGGACCCTTCGCCGGCTCGAGCTGCTTGCGCACAAGGACACGGTCGATCCGGCGAAGAACTTCGTGCTATTCGGTCCGGAGCACCAGTACGCGGCGCAAAGCGGCCTGATCGGCGAGCAGCTGCCGAACCATCGCAGTGCATGGCGCGTGCTGCCCGGCGAGCGGGAACTCGGCGCGGGCGCCGAGTCCTTCGAGGTCCGGCTCGCGGCCGACGGGCCGCCCGGCGTCAAGGTCGAAAAGGTCTACACGTTCCGCCGCAACAGCTATCTCATTGACGTCGCATTCGAGGTGACGAACGGCGGCGCGGCGCCGCTCGCGGGCCACGCCTACTTTCAGCTCGTGCGCGACGGGCGCTCGCCCGCCGGCGAGAGCGCGATGATGTACACGTTCACCGGCCCGGCGGTCTACACCGCGGAAAAGGCGTTCCGAAAGATCGAGTTCTCGGAGCTCGACAAGGACAAGGCCGACTACCCGAGACAGGCGCGCGACGGCTGGATCGCGATGGTGCAGCATTATTTCGTCTCCGCCTGGCTGCCGCCGGATCGGACGCCGCGCGAGTATTACGCGCGAAAGCTGCCCGACGCGCTGTACGCCGCCGGAACGATCCTCGCGCTGCCCGCGGTCGAGCCGGGCGCGCGCGAGCGCGTGAGCGCGACGCTCTACGCCGGCCCGCAGGAGCAGCGCCGGCTGAAGGCCGCCGCGCCGGGGCTGGAGCTCGTGGTCGACTACGGCTGGCTCGCGATCATCGCCTGGCCGCTCTTTGCGGTGCTCGAGTTCTTCTACCAGTGGTCCGGCAACTGGGGGGTGGCGATCATTCTGCTCACGGTGCTCATCAAGCTGATTTTCTTTCCGCTGTCGGCGGCGAGCTACAAGTCGATGGCGAAAGATGAAGCTGGTGACGCCTCGGCTCCAGCGCATCCGCGAGATGTACGAGCACGACCGCGCCAAGATGAACCAGGCGATGATGGAGCTCTATCGCACCGAGAAGATCAATCCGCTCGGCGGCTGCCTGCCGATCCTCGTGCAGATCCCGGTGTTCATCGCGCTCTACTGGGTGCTGCTTGCCGCGATCGAGCTCCGCCATGCGCCGTTCGTCCTGTGGATCAAGGACCTGTCGGCGCTCGACCCGTATTACGTGCTGCCGGTGCTGATGACGGTCACGATGGTGATCCAGACGCGCATGAACCCGCCGCCGCCGGATCCGGTGCAGGCGAAGGTGATGCAGTTCATGCCCTACGTGTTCAGCGTGTTCTTCTTCTTCTTCCCGGCGGGGCTGGTGCTCTACTGGCTGGTGAACAATATCCTCTCGATCCTGCAGCAGTGGCAGATCCAGCGCATGTTCGAGCGCGACAAGCCGGCGCATGCCCGGCGCTGAAGGGCCTTCTCCGGACACGATCGTCGCGATCGCAACGGCGCCCGGACGCTCCGGGATCGGCGTGCTGCGGCTCTCGGGGCCGGCGGTGCCGGAGATCGCGCGCGCGGTGCTCGGTGCGCTTCCCGAGCCGCGCCGCGCGAGCCTGAGGACGGCCCGCAGCGCCTCGGGCGAGCCGATCGACCAGGGCATCGCGCTCTACTTTCCGGCACCGCGCTCCTACACCGGCGAGGACGTGCTGGAGTTCCACGGGCACGGGGGGGCGGTGGTGCTGCAGCAGTTGCTGCGTGCGTTCCTCGACGCCGGTGCGCGTCTTGCCGAGCCGGGCGAGTACACGCGGCGGGCGTTCCTCAACGGAAAGCTCGACCTCGCGCAGGCCGAGGCGGTCGCCGATCTGATCGACGCCGCAAGCAGTGCCGCGGCGCGCTCGGCGCTGCGTTCGCTCGCCGGCGAATTCTCGGTCGCGCTGCGCGCGCTCGGGCAAGCGCTCGTCGAGCTGCGCGCGCTCACCGAGGCGATGCTCGACTTTCCCGAAGAGGAAGTGGAGCCGATCGATCGCGACGAGGCGCGCGCGCGGCTCGATGAGCTGCGCGCGCGGCTTGCCGAGGTGCTCGCGCGCAGCCGGCAGGGAAGCCTTTTGCGCAGCGGCGTGCACGTGGTGATCGCCGGCCGGCCGAACGTCGGCAAATCGAGCCTGCTCAACCGCCTGGCCGGCGAGGAGCGCGCGATCGTCACTCCGATCCCGGGCACCACGCGCGACCTGGTGCGCGAAGACATCCTGATCGAAGGCGTTCCGCTGCACGTGGTGGATACTGCGGGCTTGCGCGATGCGAGCGACGAAGTCGAGCGCATCGGCGTCGAGCGGGCGTGGCGGGAAGTCGGGCGCGCGGACGTCGTGCTCGCCGTTTTCGATGCCGCCGCCGGGATCGGCGCCGAAGACCGCGCGTTGCTCGCGCGGCTCGCGGAGCGCGTTCCGGCGGGAGCGGCGCGAATCGACGTCTTCAACAAGATCGACATCGCAGGTTTGTCGCCGGCGCTGCGCGAGTCCGAGCCGCGGCAGGTGTACCTCTCTGCGAAGACGGGCGAGGGGCTCGATCTCCTTCGCCGGGCGCTGCTCGCGGCGGCCGGGTGGGCGGGAACCGGCGAAGGGGTGTTCCTTGCCCGCGAGCGCCATCTGCGCGCGCTCGCACGCGCGCAGGCGCACCTCGAGGAGGCAGGGCGGCAGGAGGGCCGCTGGGAGCTTTTCGCGGAGGAGCTTCGCCTTGCGCACCGGGCGCTCGGCGAAATCACCGGGGAGTTCACGACCGAGGACCTGCTCGGGGAGATCTTTTCGCGGTTCTGCATCGGGAAGTGACGCTGCCCGAGGTTCGGGCGGAGATCGGCCGCTGCGGGCCCTGGGGTGCCGGCCGCGCGCGGGCGCCGCGCACCGGGTTAGAGTCCCGCCCCTCTTTCGAGCCGAGTCCGGCCCCGGGGCGATCCCGGGGCCTTTGCGTTAGAGAGGAGGAGAGCTGCGCGATGACGGCGTCGCGAGACCATACCCCGGACACCGTTCCTCATCCCCACTGGGTCCGTCACCGCAGGCTCGTCGCCTGGGTCGCGCAGGTCGCGCGGCTGTGCAAGCCGGAACGGATCGTCTGGTGCGACGGATCGCAGGCGGAGTACGACCGGTTGTGCGCGGAACTCGTTCGCGCCGGGACCTTCGTCCGGTTGAACGAGAACCTTCGGCCCGGCAGCTATCTTGCGCGCTCGCACCCGACCGACGTCGCGCGCATGGAAGACCGCACCTTCATCTGTTCGGCGAGAAAGGAAGATGCAGGGCCGACCAACAACTGGGTCGATCCGGGAGAAATGCGGCGCACGCTCGCGCGACTGTTCGACGGCAGCATGCGCGGCCGCACGATGTACGTGATCCCGTTCTCGATGGGACCGATCGGCTCGCGCATCGCGCAGGTCGGCGTCGAGCTGACCGACTCGGCGTACGTCGCGGTGAACATGAAGCTCATGACCCGAATGGGGCGGGCGGTGATGGAGCGCCTGGGCGAGGACGGCGCGTTCGTGCCGTGCGTGCACTCGGTCGGGGCGCCGCTTGCCCCCGGCGCGGCGGACGTCGCTTGGCCGTGCAACGAGAACGAAAAGTGGATCGTTCATTTTCCGGAGCCGCGGGAAATCTGGTCCTACGGGTCCGGCTACGGCGGCAACGCGCTGCTCGGAAAGAAGTGTCTTGCGCTGCGCATCGCCTCGGTGATGGCGCGCGACGAAGGCTGGCTCGCCGAGCACATGCTGATCCTCGGCGTCGAGACGCCGCAGGGCGAAAAGCACTATGTGAGCGCGGCGTTTCCGAGCGCCTGCGGCAAGACCAATTTTGCGATGCTCGTGCCGCCTGCGGCGCTCGCCGGCTGGAAGGTGACGACGGTGGGCGAAGATATCGCGTGGATCAAGCCGGGGCCCGACGGCCGCCTCTACGCGATCAACCCGGAGGCGGGCGTTTTCGGCGTCGCGCCCGGGACGTCGGAGGCGACCAACCCGAACGCGATGCGCATGCTGCGCGCGAATGTCATCTTCACCAACGTCGCCCTCACGCCCGAGGGCGACGTCTGGTGGGAAGACATGACTCGTACGCCGCCGCCGCGGCTCCTCGACTGGCAGGGGCGCGAGTGGACGCCAGGATGCGGGCGGCCGGCCGCGCACCCGAACGCGCGTTTTACCGTCTCAGCGGCGCAGTGCCCGTCGATCGACCCGCGCTGGGACGACCCGGACGGCGTGCCGGTCTCGGCGTTCGTCTTCGGCGGGCGCCGCTCGAGCACGATCCCGCTCGTCGTCGAGGCGCCGACGTGGGAAGACGGCGTCTACATGGGGGCCACACTCGGCTCGGAGACAACGGCGGCGATTACCGGTGCGGTCGGCGTGGTGCGGCGCGATCCGATGGCGATGCTCGCGTTCTGCGGCTATCACATGGGCGACTACTTCGCTCACTGGCTGAAGATCGGGCGCTCCGTCGAGCGGCCGCCGCGGATTTTCCGCGTCAACTGGTTCCGCAAGGACGCTGCGGGGCGCTACATCTGGCCGGGATTCGCGGAGAACATGCGGGTTCTCAAGTGGATCGTCGAGCGATGCGAGGGTCGGGCCGGAGGGATCGACACGCCGCTCGGGTTCATCCCGCGCTACGAGGACCTGGACTGGCGGGGCCTCGCGTTCGATCGCGCGCGGTTCGAGGAAATCACCGCAGTGAACGAGCGGGCTTGGGCCGAGGAGCTCAAGTCTCACGACGAGCTTTTTCTCGCCTGGGGACGAGGCTGCCGCAGGCGCTGGAGCTGCGCCGCGGCCGCATGAACGAGCGGCTCGCCGCTTAGGCGGCCGGCCCGGGTTGCCGCAGCGCAAGCGCTGCGGCAACTAGCGAGGCTGCGGCCGCAGCGGCAAACACCGCGGGCCAAGGCGCCGATTCCAGCAGCTTGCCGCCGAGTGCAAGGCCGCCGCCGATCCCGGCAAGGAGCGCGGTCGCGGACCAGGTGAACGCTTCCGCAGCGTGTTGCAACTCGGACGTCTTCGCGACCAGCATCGACTGCACGATCAGCGCGGGCGCCATCGCGATGCCGGCGACCACGCAGCAGAGCGCCCAGAGCCAGAGCGGGAGCGCAAACCCGAGAAGCGCGATGCCGAGTGCCATGAGCGCGAGGATGCGCGGGAACTGGCGGACGGGAGGAAGCGACCAGGTGCGAGCGCCGTACGCGAGACCTCCCGCGACGCTTCCTGCGCTCATCGCGCCGAGGAGCAACCCGGCGAGCGCCGGTGCGCCGCTTTCGACGGCGTAGGCGACGACGCCGATTTCCACCAGCCCGAAGGCGCTCGCGTAAAGAACCGCGACGGCGAGCAGACGCGCGAAAGCCGGGTTATCGAGCGGTCCGAGACCGCCTGCGGCGCGATTGGCGTTTGCCCGCCGATTCGCAAGGGCGCGCTGGCTCGCGTAAGCAACAGTGCCGGAGAGCGCGCACGCTGCAGAGAAGAGCACCGCTGAAAGCGCGGAACCAGCCGAGACAAACAGCGCGACGAGCAGCGGCCCGGCGATAAAGGTGACCTCGATCAGAACCGATTCCAAGGAGTACGCCGTCGCAAGCTCGGCGTCGTCGCGAAGCCGCTCGCTGAAAAAGCTGCGCATGCTGGCGCTGACCGGTGGAAAGCAGGCGCCGGCGCAAGCGCTAAGCAGCAGTCCTACGACGCTCGGTGCACCGATGGCGAAGCAGAACGCGGCGCAGCCGAGCGCGATCGGATACGCGAATGCGCAGGCGAGCAAGGTGGGCCGCGCCCCGAGACGATCGATCGAGCGTCCGAGAAAAGGAGCGGCGACGGCCAGGCCGGCCATGTAGCAGCCGCTTGCCAAACCGCCGACGGCGAACGAGCCGCTCGCCTGCTGGGCGAGAAGAAGCAGGGCAAGCCCGACAATTCCGATCGGAAACCTTGCGGCCGCGGAAGCGAGAAATAGGCTCCGAATCTCGCGGTCGGAAAGCAATTGCACGTATCTTTGCACGGGCTTGCTGCACTGCAGCATAAATTTTCTACGATCGTTTCACGTGAAACAACCGCGATTTCTTAAAAAATATGGTTTCACGTGAAACAGTCGCGTATCATTTCTATTCAATCGCGTTCCGAGATGCAGTTTCCAGAGGATTTCGATGTCATCGTCGTCGGCGGAGGCCACGCAGGCACCGAGGCTGCGCTCGCCTCCGCGCGCTTGGGGTGCCGCACTCTCCTCCTCACGCAGAACATCGAGACTTTGGGCCAGATGTCCTGCAATCCTTCTATTGGAGGGATTGGAAAAGGGCACCTCGTCAAAGAGATAGACGCACTCGACGGAGCGATGGCGATCGCCACGGACGAGGCCGGCATCCAGTTCAGGATTCTGAATTCTTCAAAGGGGCATGCGGTCAGAGCGACGCGCGCGCAAGCTGATCGCGCTCTTTACAAAAAAGCGATACGTAGGCGACTGGAAACGCAGCCTAATCTGGTGATTTTCCAGCAGTCTGTCGACGACATCGTAATCGAAGGGGAGCGTGTGACCGGCGTCGTCACGCAGATCGGGATCCGCTTCCGCGCAAAAGCAGTCGTTTTGACCGCAGGCACCTTCCTCGCCGGACGCATCCACGTCGGCCTCAAAAATTACGAGGGAGGGCGCGCCGGAGATCCAGCTTCGTCGACACTTGCCGCTAGGCTCAGAGATCTAAACCTTCCTGTCGGAAGGCTGAAGACTGGGACCCCTCCGCGCCTTGACGCAAGAAGCATCGATTTCAGCGTCATGGAGGTGCAGCCTGGCGACGATCCAGAGCCGGTTTTCTCCTACATGGGCCGGCGAGACATGCACCCGCCGCAAAGGCCCTGCTGGATCACGCATACGAACCCGAAAACACACGACATCATCCGTGCGGCGCTCGACCGTTCGCCGATGTTTACAGGGATCATCAAGGGCATCGGGCCGCGCTACTGCCCATCGATCGAAGACAAGATCCATCGCTTCGCTGGCAAGGACAGCCACCAGATTTTCCTTGAGCCGGAAGGGCTGGATACGACGGAGATCTATCCCAACGGAATATCGACGAGCCTTCCATTCGACGTCCAGCTCGCACTCGTGCGCTCGATCCGAGGGCTGGAGCGCGCTCACATCGTTCGGCCAGGTTACGCGATCGAGTACGACTACTTCGACCCGAGGAGCCTGAGGTCCTCATTGGAAACGAAATCGATCGCAGGGCTGTTTTTCGCCGGTCAGATCAACGGTACGACCGGATACGAAGAGGCCGCAGCCCAAGGGCTGATTGCGGGCTTGAATGCAGCGCTCCAAGTCAAGGGGCGGGATCCGTGGTGTCCGCGTAGAGACGAGGCGTACATCGGGGTGCTCGTGAGCGATCTTGTGACGAGCGGCGTGACCGAGCCTTATCGCATGTTCACGAGCAGGGCGGAATACCGCCTAATGCTAAGAGAAGACAACGCCGACCTTCGTCTCACAGAAATCGGACGCCGCTTGGGCGTTGTCGGCGACGAACGCTGGGAAGCGTTTTGCCGCAAACGCGAAGCGATCGAGCGCGAGCGAGAACGGCTGCGCAGCCATTGGATCAACCCGAAGCTGCTTCCGGATGATGCCGCGATCCGGCTTCTCGGTAAGCCTTTGGAACGCGAGCATACGCTTGAAGAGATCTTGCGAAGGCCTAACGTTAGTTATCACTCGCTTACGCAATATTTTAAAGATGGTAAGCCATTGCCGTCAGAAGAGGTGGCATCTCAAGTAGAAGTCGAGGTAAAGTACGAAGGCTATGTTGCAAGGCAAAAGCAGGAAGTCGCTCGGCGCGCCGCACAGGACTCGATACCGATCCCTACCGACCTTGACTACGCCGAAGTGAAAGGCCTTTCGGTGGAGGCACGCCAGAAGCTCAGCCTCCACAGGCCGGAGACCATCGGCCAAGCGGCGCGCATTTCCGGCGTCACCCCGGCGGCGATTTCGCTTCTGCTCGTACACCTTCGTCGGCGCGCTGCAGGCGCGCGCGCTGCGCCGGCCGAAGGCGCGCAACCTAAGCGCGCATGACGCCGCAGGCTGCGCTCGCTCGCGGTCTTGCGGAGCTCGGGCTCGCGCTCGGCGACGGCACGGCCGCGAAGCTCCTCGCCTATCTCGATCTGCTCGCCAAGTGGAACCGCGCCCACAATCTGACAACGATCCGCGACCCGGTGCAGGCGGTCAGCCGGCAACTGCTCGACTCGCTGGCAGTCTTGCCGGAACTTCCGGCCGGATCGCTCGCCGACGTCGGCTCCGGCGGCGGACTGCCTGGCATTCCGATCGCGATCGCGCAGCCTGCCCGTCGCGTGACGCTGAACGATGCGAGCCACAAGAAGGGCGCGTTCCTGCGCCAGGCGGTGATCGAGCTCCACCTCGCGAACGCACAGGTACACGTCGGCCGCGTCGAGCAGTGGCGGCCGCTCGAGCGCTTCGCGGTGGTGATCTCGCGCGGGTTCGCGAATCTGGCGACGTTCGTCGCGCGCTGCAGCCACCTCGTCGCCGCCGGGGGCGTGCTCGCGGCGATGAAGGGCGCGTACCCCGCTGAAGAGCTCGCCGAGGTGGGCGAGCGCTGCGATTGCAGCGATGTCAGGCGTTTGCGCGTGCCGCTCCTTGAGGCCGAGCGGCACCTCGTGTTTTGCCGTCCGGGCGGCTGACGTGGCGCGCGTGATCGCTGTCGCGAACCAGAAGGGGGGCGTCGGCAAGACGACGACGAGCGTCAACCTCGCCGCGAGCCTCGCCGCCGAAGGGCGCCGCGTGCTGCTCGTCGACCTGGATCCCCAGGGCAACGCCACCACCGGCAGCGGCACGGACAAGCGCGCGCTCGCGCGCACCGTGTACCACGCCCTCGTCGGACTGGCCGAGCTCGCGGCGATCCGCGTGCGCGCCGAAAAAGGCGGATTCGATCTCGCGCCCGCGAACCGCGAGCTCGCGGGGGCGGAAGTGGAGCTCGTCGAACTCCCCGGCCGCGAAGGACGCCTTCGCGCCGCGCTCGCGCCGGTGCTTGGCGATTACGACATCGCGCTCATCGACTGCCCGCCCTCGCTCAGCCTGCTCACGGTGAACGCCTTCGTCGCCGCCACCGAGGTGCTCATCCCGATGCAATGCGAGTACTACGCGCTCGAGGGCCTGTCCGATCTGGTCAACACGATGCGCCGAGTTCGCGCGAACCTCAATCCGCGCCTCGAGATCGCGGGGCTGCTGCGCACGATGTTCGATGCGCGCAACACGCTCGCGCACCAGGTCTCGCAGCAGCTCGAACGACATTTCGGCGACAAGGTCTACCGCACGGTGGTCCCGCGCAACGTGCGGCTCGCCGAAGCGCCGAGCTACGGCGCGCCCGCCGTCGTCTGGGATCCGGGCTCCCGGGGCGCGCAGGCGTACGTCGCGCTTGCGCGCGAGATCCTCGAGCGCGGTGCGGGCGCGCGCCGCGCCGCGGCCTGAGCCTCCGACGCATGCGGCAGAAAGGTCTCGGACGCGGGCTCGAGGCGCTCCTCGGCGGCGAGATCCCGGAGCGCGCCGAGCAGGCGACGACGCTTCCGGTCGCCGCGATCGTGCCCGGTCGTTACCAGCCGCGTACGCGCATGGACGAGGCGTCGCTCGCCGAGCTCGCCGCCTCGATCCGTGCGCAGGGCCTCATCCAGCCGCTGCTCGTTGCGCCCGCTCGCCGGGGCGGGCGAGGCGCGGCGCTACGAGATCATCGCCGGCGAACGGCGCTGGCGCGCCGCGCAGATGGCCGGGCTCGCCGAGGTGCCGGTGCTCGTGCGCGACGTGCCCGACGAGGCGGCGCTCGCGATGTCGCTGATCGAGAACATACAGCGCGAGGACCTCAATCCGATCGAGGAAGCGGCAGGGCTGCAGCGGCTGATGGACGAATTCGGCCTGACGCACGAGCGGCTCGCCGAGGCGATCGGCCGGTCGCGCAGCGCGGTGACGAACCTGTTGCGCTTGCTGCGGCTCGCCGAGCCGGTGCAGCGCATGCTCGCCGACGGCGCGCTCGAGACCGGCCACGCGCGCGCGTTGCTCGCGCTCGAGCCGGCGCAGCAGATCGAGGCGGCGCACCGCATCGTCGCGCGGGGGCTCTCGGTGCGCCAGGCCGAGGCGCTCGTTGCGCGTCGCAGGCGCACGGCGCCGCGCGCAGCGCGCGCTGACCGCGACCTTCGGCGGCTGGAAGAAGAAGTGTCCGAGCGCATCGGCACCACCGTCGAGATCCGTCCGGGCCGCAAGGGACGCGGGCGAATCGTGCTCCATTATTCGAGCTTGGAGCACCTCGATGCGCTGCTCGCCAAGCTGCACTGACGCGGCGGCGGCCGCGCGTTGACCGCCGCCGTCGCCGAACGCTATACTTTTAAAGTTTTGCGGTCGCAGTGAGCACGGACATTACGCCGCGCGCGCTCGATCGGGCGGTGCGCGCCGTGCTTCGCTGGCAGGCAGCTGCGACCGCGGCGCTTGCGCTCCTTTCCGGGATCGCCTCTGGCTGGCAGGGGGCGGCTTCGGCGGTGCTCGGCGGCGCGGTGAGCATGGGCGCAGGCGCGCTCTCGGCGTGGGTCGCCGGCCGGCGCCGAGCGCAGAGCGCAGGTGGGATCCTCGCAGGAGCGTTGGTCGCCGAAGGCGTCAAGATCGGCGCGATCGCGGTCCTGCTGTGGCTGGTGCTGGTGCTGTACCGCGACGTGGTCGTGATCGCGTTCCTCGCCTCGTTCGTGGTGACGGCGCTGATTTTTTCGATGGCTTTTTTCGTGCGCGACAGATAACCGGATGGCCGCCGCAGCCGAACTCACCCCCATCGAGTACATCAGCCATCACCTGAGCTTTTTCGCGACGCCGGTGGGCCCGGGCGGCTTCTGGACGCTGCACCTCGACACGCTCGCCGTCTCGCTCGCCGTCGGGGTGCTCGGCATCGGTTTTCTGTGGTGGGTGGTGCGCGGGGCGAGCGCCGGGGTGCCGAACCGGCGCCAGGCGTTCGTCGAGCTCGCGTTCGAGTTCGTCACCGGCCAGGCGAAGACGGTCTTCCATCACGGTGACCTGCACCGCTTCGTCGCGCCGACCGCGCTCACGGTGTTCGTCTGGGTGCTGCTGATGAACGCGATGGACTTCCTTCCCGTCGACTGGGTCGCGCTCGGCACGCACCACCTCTCGGAGCACGGCTTTCGGATCGTGCCCACCGCCGACGTCAACACCACGTTCGCGCTCGCGCTCACCGTCTGGGCGCTGATGATCTACTTCAACGTCGCGGTAAAGGGGCTCGGCGGCTGGCTGCACGAGCTCGCCTGCGCGCCGTTCGGCATCCGGCCGTGGTGGGCGGCGCCCTTCCTCGTGGTGTTCAACCTGCTGTTCAACTTCATCGAATACGTCTCGAAACCGCTTTCGCACTCGCTCCGGCTGTTCGGCAACATGTACGCCGGCGAGATCATCTTCCTGCTGCTCTGGATCTGGGCCGCGCACGCGACCTTCACCGGCGGCTTCTTCAGCGCGCTGGGCGGCGTGGTGTCGCTCGTCGCCTCGATCGCGCTCGGGCTGGGCTGGGCGATCTTTCACATCCTGATCGTCGTGCTGCAGGCGTTCATTTTCATGATGCTCACGGTGGTGTACATCGCGCTCGCCCACGAGCATCACTAGACCCCGAACCGCACTCCCACAGCTCACACAGAAAGGAACCAAGCGATGGAAAAACTCCAGCTTCTGGCGATGATTCAGGCCTACACCGGCATCGGCATCGGGCTGATGATCGGCGTCGGCGCCGCGGGCGCATGCATCGGCGTGGGCGTGATGTGCAGCCGCTTCCTCGAGGCGGCGGCGCGCCAGCCCGAGCTCACCGACTCGCTCCAGGCGAAAGTGTTCCTGCTGCTCGGCCTGATCGACGCCTCGTTCATCATCGGCGTGGGTCTGGCGATGATGTTCGCGTTCGCCAACCCGCTGCTCGCGGTGGTGCGCTGACGGCCCCGAGGCCTGCGGCCGATCCCCGGACGGCACGCCCATGAACATCAATCTTTCGCTGATCGCGCAGGCGATCGCGTTCGCGCTTTTCATCTGGTTCACGGTGCGGTTCGTCTGGCCGCCGCATACTCGCGCGCGATCGAGACCCGCCAGAAGACGATCGCCGACGGGCTCGCCGCCGCCGAGCAGGGACGGCGCGCGCTCGAGCTCTCCAGCCGCCAGGCCGAACAGGCGCTGCGCGAGGCGCGCGACCGGGCCGCCGACATCGTCGCCCAGGCGGAGCGGCGCGCCGCGCAGCTCATCGAGGAGGCGAAGGCGGCGGCGCGCGCCGAGGCCGACCGCGAGCGCGCCGCCGCGCGCGCCGACATCGAGCAGGCGATCGCGCGCGCGCGCGAACAGCTGCGGGCCGAGGTGGCGGCGCTCGTGGTCGCCGGCGCCGAGCGGATCCTGCGGCGCGAAGTGGACGCGCGCGCGCACGCCGAGCTGCTCGAGGCGCTGAAGCGGCAGCTGTAAATGGCCGAGCCCGCCACCATCGCGCGACCGTACGCCGAAGCGGTGTTCGCGATCGCCGACGAATCCGAGCGGCGCGCCGAATGGTCAGGCGATGCTCGCGGCGCTGGCGGCGGTGGTCGCCGACCCGCGCGTGCGCGCGGCGATCGCCGACATCCGAACCGCTCTGCGGCGCAGGCGGCCGGGCTCGATGATGCTGGCATCCTCGCCGGCCGCCTCACGGGCCGGAGGGCAGGAACCTCGTCCGCGTGCTCGCGGAAAACGGGCGCCTGGAACTGCTGCCGCGACATCCGCGCGCAGTACGAGGCGCTGCGCAACGAGCGCGAGGGCGTGCTCGAGGCCGAGATCCAGAGCGCCTTCGCGCTCGAGGCCACGGCGCTCGCCGATCTGGTGGCGCGCCTGGAGAAAAAAACCGGGCGCAAGGTGAAGGCGAGCGTGCGCCTCGACCCCGAGCTGATCGGCGGCGCGCGCATCCGTGCTCGGCGACCGGGTGATCGACGGTTCGGTGCGCGCGCAGCTTGCGGCGCTCGAGTGCCAGCGCTGAAGACCGGGTAGCGCGCGGGCGAGCCCGGACATCCGAGGAGCAGGCATGCAACTCAACCCATCCGAAATCTCGTGAACTGATCAAGAGCCAAGCATCCAGAAGCTCGACGCCGGCGCCGAGATGCGCACCCAAGGCACGGTGGTGTCGGTGACCGACGGCATCTGCCGCATCCACGGACTGACTCGGACGTGATGCAGGGCGAGATGCTCGAGTTCCCGAAGCAACACCTACGGCCTTGCGCTCAACCTCGAGCGCGACTCGCGTCGGCGCGGTGATCCTCGGCGACTACGAGCACATCACCGAGGGCGACACGGTGAAGTGCACCGGCAGCATCCTCTCGGTGCCGGTCGGCCCGGAGCTGCTCGGGCGGGTGGTGAACGCGCTCGGCCAGCCGATCGACGGCAAGGGACCGATCAACGCCAAGCTCACCGACGTGATCGAGAAAGTCGCGCCCGGGCGTGATCGCGCGCCAGTCGGTGTCGCAGCCGGTGCAGACGGGCCTGAAGGCGATCGACGCGATGGTGCCGATCGGCCGCGGCCAGCGCGAGCTCATCATCGGCGACCGCCAGACGGGCAAGACCGCGGTCGCGGTGGACACGATCATCAACCAGAAGGGCAAGGACCTCTACTGCATCTACGTCGCGATCGGCCAGAAGGCGTCCACCATCGCGAACGTGGTGCGCAAGCTCGAGGAATACGGCGCGATGGAGTACACGATCGTCGTCGCCGCCTCCGCCTCCGAGTCGGCCGCGATGCAATATATCGCGCCCTATGCCGGCTGCACGATGGGCGAATACTTCCGCGACCGCGGCATGGACGCGCTCATCGTCTACGACGACCTCACGAAGCAGGCCTGGGCCTATCGCCAGATCTCGCTCCTGCTTCGCCGGCCCCCCGGGCGCGAGGCTTATCCGGGCGACGTGTTCTACCTGCATTCGCGGCTGCTCGAGCGCGCCGCGCGGGTCAATGCCGCCTACGTCGAGAAGTTCACGAACGGCGCGGTCAAGGGCCGCACGGGGTCGCTGACCGCGCTGCCGATCATCGAGACGCAGGCGGGCGACGTCACCGCGTTCGTGCCGACGAACGTCATTTCGATCACCGACGGGCAGATCTTTCTCGAGACCGACCTCTTCAACGCCGGCATCCGCCCGGCGATCAACGCCGGCATCTCGGTCTCGCGCGTAGGCGGCGCGGCGCAGACCAAGATCATGAAGCGGCGCGACACCGGCGGCGGCGTGCGCCTTGCGCTCGCGCAGTACCGGGAACTCGCCGCTTTTGCCCAGTTCGCGAGCGACCTCGACGAGGCGACGCGCAAGCAGCTCGAGCGCGGCCGCATGGTGACCGAACTCATGAAGCAGCCGCAGTACCATCCGCTCGCGGTCTGGGAAATGGCGCTCACGCTGTTTGCGGTCAACAACGGCTACTTCGACGACGTCGACGTGAAGAAGGCGCTCGCCGCCGAGCGCTCGCTGCGCGACTGGCTGAAGACGCACTACGCGGAGCTGGTGGCGCGCATGGAGGAGAAAAAGGACCTCTCGGCCGAGGACGAGAAGCTTTTGCGCGCGGCGATCGAGGACTGGAAGAAGAACGGCAGCTACTGATGCCGGGCACCAAGGAAATCCGCCTCAAGATCCGGAGTGTGCAGAACACCCGGAAGATCACCAAGGCGATGGAGATGGTCGCCGCCTCGAAGATGCGCCGCGCCCAGGAGCGCATGCGTCAGGCGCGGCCCTACGGCGAGAAGATCCGCACGGTCGCCGCGCACATCAGCCACGCCAATCCCGAGTACAAGCATCCGTTTCTGGTGGCGCGCGAGACCGTGAAGCGCGTGGGGCTCATCCTCGTCACCACCGACAAGGGACTGTGCGGCGCGCTGAACACGAACGTCCTGCGGCTGGTGCTCAACCAGTACAAGCAGTGGCAGGCCGAGGGCGAAGAGGTGGACGTCTGTTGCCTCGGCGCAAAGGGCCTCGCGTTCATGCAGCGGCTCGGCGCGAACATCGTCTCGCAGGCGGTGCAGCTCGGCGACCGCCCGCAGATGGACCGGCTGATCGGCGCGGTCAAGGTGATGCTCGACGGCTACATCCAGGACCGCTTCGACCGGCTGCTCATCGCCTACACGCGCTTCGTGAACACCATGAAGCAGGAGCCGGTGATCGAGCAGTTGCTGCCGCTTTCGGGCGAGCGGCTCGGCGCGCCCGACACCGCGTGGGACTACATCTACGAGCCGGAGGCGCGCGTCGTGCTCGACCAGGTGCTCACGCGCTACATCGAGGCGATCGTGTACCAGGCGGTCGCCGAGAACATGGCGTCCGAGCAGTCGGCGCGCATGGTGGCGATGAAGGCGGCCTCCGACAACGCGAAGAAGCGTGATCGACGAGCTGACGCTCATCTACAACAAGAACCGCCAGGCCGGCATCACCAAGGAAATCGCGGAAATCGTCGGCGGCGCGGCCGCCGTGTGAGGGTAACGACATGGCACAGGCACAAGGCACCATCGTTCAGTGCATCGGCGCGGTGATCGACATCGAGTTCCCGCGCGAGGCGATGCCGAAGGTCTACGACGCGCTCGTGCTGGAGGATCCGGGCGAGGGAAGCTTCGTCGAGAAAGGGCTCACCTTCGAGGTGGAGCAGCAACTGGGCGACGGGGTGGTGCGCTGCATCGCGCTCGGGTCCTCCGACGGGCTTCGGCGCGGCATGAAGGTAAGGAACACCGGAGGCCCGATCTCGGTGCCGGTCGGCAAGGCCACCCTCGGCCGCATCATGGACGTGCTCGGCCGCCCGATCGACGAGACAGGGCCCGGTGCTCGCCGACGAGTACCGCTCAATCCACCAGCCGGCGCCGAAGTTCGACGAACTGTCGCCGTCGGTCGAGCTGCTCGAGACCGGCATCAAGGTGATCGACCTCATCTGCCCGTTCGCAAAGGGCGGAAAAATCGGCCTCTTCGGCGGCGCCGGCGTCGGCAAGACGGTGAACATGCTCGAGCTCATCAACAATATCGCGACGCAGCACGCCGGCCTGTCGGTGTTCGCCGGCGTCGGCGAGCGAACGCGCGAGGGCAACGACTTTTACCACGAGATGATCGAGGCGGGGGTGGTGAAGCTCGACAACCTCGCCGAATCCAAGGTGGCGATGGTGTTCGGGCAGATGAACGAGCCGCCCGGCAACCGCCTGCGCGTCGCGCTCACCGGCCTCACGATGGCCGAGACGCTTCCGCGACGAGGGTCGCGACATCCTGTTTTTCGTCGACAACATCTACCGCTACACGCTCGCGGGCACCGAGGTGTCGGCGCTCCTTGGTCGCATGCCCTCGGCGGTCGGCTACCAGCCGACCCTCGCCGAGGAGATGGGCAGGCTCCAGGAGCGGATCGTGTCCACCAAGACCGGCTCGATCACCTCGGTGCAGGCGATCTACGTGCCGGCCGACGACCTCACCGATCCGTCGCCCGCGACCACGTTCGCGCACCTGGATGCGACCGTGGTGCTATCGCGCGACATCGCCGCGCTCGGCATCTATCCGGCGGTCGATCCGCTCGACTCGACCTCGCGCCAGGTCGATCCGAACATCATCGGCGAGGAGCACTACAACACCACGCGCGCGGTGCAGGCCACGCTGCAGCGCTACAAGGAACTGCGCGACATCATCGCGATCCTCGGCATGGACGAGCTCTCGCCCGAGGACAAGCTCGCGGTCGCGCGCGCGCGCAAGATCCAGCGGTTCCTGTCGCAACCCTTTACCGTGGCGCAGAACTTCACCGGGCAGCCGGGCAAGTACGTGCCGCTCAAGGACACGATCCGCCGGCTTCAAGATGATCGTCGAAGGCGAGTGCGATCACCTGCCCGAGCAGGCGTTCTACATGGTCGGCCCGATCGAGGAGGCGTTCGAAAAAGCGAAGACGCTGCAGTAAACGCCGGAGCCCCCGATGGCCGCGCCCACGATCCACATCGACGTCGTCAGCGCCGAGGAATCGATCTACTCGGGCGAAGCCGAGTTCGTCGTGCTGCCGGGCGAGGCGGGGGAACTCGGGATCTATCCGCGCCATGCGCCGCTGATCACCCGCATCAAGCCGGGGCGGTGCGCATCTTCCCGGCAGGCGGCGGCGGGGAGCAGCTCATCTTCGTCGCCGGCGGAATCCTCGAGGTCCAGCCGCGCCTCATCACGGTGCTCGCCGACACCGCGATCCGCGGGGCGGACCTCGACGAAGCGAAGGCGAACGAGGCGCTGAAGCGCGCGGAAGAGGCGCGCGCCAAGGCGCGCGACAAGCAGGAAATCGCCGCGGTCGAGGGGGAACTCGCGATGCTCGCGGCGCAGCTCGCGGCGATCCGCCGCCTACGCAAGAAGTAGCACGGCGGCGCAGAGCGCGCAGACGAGCGCGGCCGCGAGCGCCAACGCCGCACGCGAGCGGCGGCGCGCCGCCGGCCGCAGCGCGGGCAGCGCGCACTCCAGCCCGAGCGCGATATCGTCCTCTCGGCTCATGCGAGGAGCAGCACCAGCGCGGCGCAAACGAGCCCGGTCGCGGCGGCGATCGCGGCCGCGAAAAGCACGAGCGCGCCGAGGTCGAAAAGCGCAAGCCGCAAGCGGACGGCGTCGGGCGTTCGCATGCGCGCCATTGCAGCGCAACGCGCTGACGCGCGCGCGGCGCGGCCCTGCAAATCCGCCTGCGAATCGTGGCAAAGCGGTGGCAGCGCGTCCGGCGCGACGCGGCGCGCGCGGCCCTTTCGCGCCATAATCGGCGCGCCATGCGCCGCATCGCGATCGTCGAGGACGACCCGGTCCTGCGCGCGAACTACGCCGAGGCGCTCGCGCGCCACGGCTTCGAAGTGCACGCCTACGGCTCGCGCGCCGAGGCGCTTGCGGCGATGCGCGCGCGGCTGCCGGACCTCGCGATCATCGACATCGGGCTCGGCGCCGAGCCCGACGGCGGCTTCGAGCTGTGCCGCGAGCTGCGCGCGCGCTCGGCGGCGCTGCCGATCATCTTCCTCACCGCGCGCGACAGCGACTACGACGTCGTCGCCGGGCTGCGACTCGGCGCCGACGACTACCTCACCAAGGACGCGAGCCTGCCGCACCTGCTCGCGCGCATCGCCGCGCTTTTCCGCCGCGCCGACCTCGCGCGCGAGCCGCAGCCGGTCGAGGAGACGCTCGCCCGGGGCGATCTCGCGCTCGACCTCAAGCGTTTCAGCGTGCGCTGGAAGGGTCGGCCGGTCGCGCTCACGCTCACCGAATTCTGGATGGTGCACGCGCTCGCCCGCTATCCCGGGCACGTGAAAACGCGCGCGCAGCTCATGCGCGAGGCGGAACTCGTCGTGGACGAGGCGACCGTCACCTCGCACATCAAGCGCATCCGGCGCAAGTTCCAGGCGGTCGACCCGGCGTTCGCGCACATCGAGACCGCCTACGGCATCGGCTACCGCTGGAAGGCGGATTGAGGGCGCGGCGCTTCGGCCTGGGCTTGCGCGGAAAGCTCGCGCTCGTCGCGCTCGCCCTGCTCGCGCTTCCGTCGGCGGGCGTGCTCTACGTGAACGAGATGGAGCGGCTGCTGCTCGGTGCGCAGGAGCGCGCGCTTCTTGCCACCGCGCGCGCGGTCGCGACCGCGCTGCACGACCGGCCGGCGCTCATGCGCGCGGCGCCGGCGCACGACGACGCGCTGCGGCGCGAGGCGGAGGCGGAGCTGAAGCGCCTCGCCGAGGAGGCGCAGCGTCAGCCGGACGGACCGCGGATCCTCGAGCGCGAGCAGGCGTTCGACGAGCGCGGGGGTCAGGACGAAATCGGCGCGATCCTGAGGGGCCTCGAGCGCACCGAGTCGCGCATCTGGGTGGTCAACCGACGCTACGAGGTGCTCGCGCTCGCCGGAAGCCTGCGGCGCCCGGCCGAGGCGGCCGACGACGCGCAGGGCTGGCGCGCGCTGTGGCGCCGCTTCGCCGGACTGCTGATCGAGCGTCCGAGCGCGGAATTCGCCGAGTCGGTGCCGGAGGACGCGCTCGCGACCGGCCGCGACATCGTCGCCGCGTTCGCGGGCGCGCCCGCGACGCGCACACGCCGCACCCCGGACGAGCGCGCGGTGGTGATGTCGGCCGCGCATCCGGTCTGGAACCGCGACGAGGTGGTGGGGGCGGTGGTCGTGGAGGAAACCACCCATCCGGTCGCGACGCTGAGGAGCGAGGCGCTCGAAAAACTGCTCGCGCTCACGCTCACGGTGTTCGCCGGCGCCGCGGCGGTGCTGATCGCCTGGGCGACGCGGCTTTCGGTGCGGATCCGGCGGCTGCGCGACGAAGCCGAATCGGCGATCGACGCGCGCGGGCGTATCGCGCGCCTCGTCTCCGGGTCGGAAGCCGCTGACGAGATCGGCGACCTCGCGCGCAGTTTTTCGGCCGTGCTCGCGCGTCTTGCCCAGCACCACGCGTATCTGGAAAGCCTCGCCGGACGGCTTTCGCACGAGCTGCGCACGCCGATCGCGGTGGTCCGTTCCTCGCTCGAAAACCTGAAGCTCGCGCCTTCGGGAGAGGAGGCGCGCACCTACCTCGCGCGCGCCGAGGAGGGCCTTGCGCGGCTGGCGCGGATCCTCGAACGCATGAGCGAGGCGAGCCGGCTGGAGCAGGGCCTGTCGGCGGCGGACCGCGAGCGCTTCGACTGCGTGCCGGTGCTCTCGGCCTGCGTCGAGGGCTACCGGCTCGCGTGCGCACCGCGCGAATTCTTGCTGCAAGCGCCGCCGCAGCCGGTGATGCTCGAGGGCGCGCCGGACCTTTTCGCGCAGATGCTCGACAAGCTGGTCGAGAACGCGCACGACTTCGGCGCTCCGGGCACGCCGGTGCGCATTTCGCTCGCCGTCTTTGAGGGCGCGGCGACGCTGTGCGTGCAGAACGAGGGTCCGCCGATTCCCGAAACGGTGATGAACGCGCTCTTCGCCTCGATGGTGTCGGGGCGCGAGACGCGCGCAGGCGGCGAGCCGCACCTCGGGCTCGGTCTCTACGTCGCGCGTCTGATCGCCGAGTTCCACGGCGGGCGCATCCGCGCCGAGAACCTGCCCGGGGGCGTGCGCGTCTGCGTGACGCTCCCGTAACATGCCGGACGTGACGGGCGGCGACATCGGAGCCGAAAGCTGCGATCTGCTCGTCGTCGGCGGCGGCATCAACGGCGTCGGCATCGCGCGGGACGCCGCCGGGCGGGGGCTTTCGGTCGTGCTCGTCGAAAAAGACGACCTCGGCGCGGCCACCTCCTCGGCCTCGTCCAAGCTCATCCACGGCGGCCTGCGCTACCTCGAACAGTACGAGTTCCGACTGGTCGCCGAGGCGCTCGCCGAGCGCGAGGTGCTGCTGCGCATCGCCGGACACCTCGTGTGGCCGGCGCGCTTCGTCATGCCGCACGTGCCCGGCCTTCGGCCGCGCTGGATGATCCGCGCGGGGCTCCTCCTCTACGACCATCTGGCGCGCCGCCAGAGCCTTGCGGGCTCGCGCACGGTGCGGCTCGACCGCCCGCCCTACGACGCCGGCCTTCGTCCGGGGCTCGTGCACGGCTTCGAGTACGCCGACTGCCGCGTGGACGACGCGCGGCTCGTCGTCGAGAACGCGCTCGATGCCGCTTCGCGCGGCGCGCGCGTGCTCACGCGTACGGCGCTCGTGTCGGCACGGCGCGAGCGGGGGCGCTGGCGTGCGGTGCTGTCGAACGGCGCGACGCTCGCGGCGCGCGCGATCGTGAACGCCGCCGGCCCCTGGGTGAAGGAGGTGCTCGAGGCGCGGCTCGGCCGGCCTTCGGCCGACCGCGTGCGGCTCGTTCGCGGCAGCCATATCGTGGTGCCGGCGCTCTATCCGGGCGAGCATGCGTTCATCCTGCAAAACGACGACCGGCGCGTCGTGTTCATGATCCCGTACGAAGCGCGCTTCACGCTCGTCGGAACGACCGACGTCGCGCACCCGAGCGCCGCGGAGCCTGCGCGCGCGACCGACGCCGAAGTCGAGTACCTGTGCCGCGCGGTGAACCGCTATCTCGCGCGCCCCGTGCGACCGCAGGACGCGATCTGGACGTACGCCGGCGTGCGGCCGCTCTACGACGACGGCGGCGCAGACCCCTCGAAGGTGACGCGCGATTACGCGCTGCGCGTCGACGACGAGGCGGGCGAGGCGCCGGTGCTGTCGGTCTTCGGCGGAAAAATCACCACCTACCGGCGCCTCGCGGAGCACGCGCTCGAGCGGCTGCGGCCGTACTTTGCCGGCATGGGACCGCCCTGGACCGCATCGACGCCGCTCGCCGGCAGCGACTTCGGCGCAAGCCGGGCCGAAGCGCGCGCGGCGTTTTTCGCCCGCCATGCGCGGTTGCCGCTCGAAATCCGGCAAGGGCTCTTTCGCCGCCACGGGGCGCGCGCGATGCAGATCGCCGGCGACGGCGACGTCGGCGAGCATTACGGCGCGGGGCTCACCGAACGGGAGCTCGCCTGGTTCATCGAACGCGAGTGGGCGCGCGAGCTCGACGACGTGCTCTGGCGAAGGACGAAGGCCGGGCTCGTGCTGGAGGAGGCCGCGCGCCGGCGCGTGCGCGCGGCGCTCGAGCGGCTCGCATGAGACCGCTCGCCGAGCTGCGCGACGCGGCGCGGCTGAAAGGGCTGCTCTTCGACATCGACGACACGCTGACGACCGAGGGCGCGCTCACCGCCGAGGCGTACGCCGCGATGGAGCGGCTGAAACGCGCCGGCCGCGTGCTCGTGCCGGTCACCGGCCGGCCGGCGGGCTGGTGCGACCAGATCGCGCGCCTGTGGCCGGTCGACGCGGTGATCGGAGAAAACGGCGCGTTCTGGTTCGCGCGCGCCGGACGTCGCATCGAGCGGCGCTGGCTGGAGGAGGCGGCGACGCGCGCGGCAAAGCGCGCGCGCCTTGCCGCGATCGCCGAACGCATCCTCGTCGAGGTGCCCGGTTGCGCGCTCGCCGCCGATCAGCCTTGGCGCGAGACGGATCTCGCGATCGACTGGTGCGAGGACGTCGCACCGCTGCCGCTCTCGGCCGCAGAGCGCATCCGGGCGATCATGGAGGAGGCCGGGCTTACCGCGAAGATCAGCTCGATCCACGTGAACGGCTGGTTCGGCGACTGGGACAAGCTCGCCACCGCGAAACTGCTTTTCGCCGAGCGCTTCGGTGTGGACGCGGCGCGCCTGCGCGCCGACTACGCGTTCGTCGGCGACTCTCCGAACGATGCGCCGATGTTCGCGTTTTTCGAGCATTCGGTCGGTGTGGCGAACGTGCGGCGCTTCGCCGGACGGCTGGAGGCTGCGCCGCGCTACGTCACCGAGCGCGCCTCGGGCGCCGGCTTCGCCGAGCTCGCCGAGCGCCTCCTCGGCGAGCGCTGAGGCCGCGCGCGTCCGGTCGACTCGGCCGATGCCTGCGCGCGCTGCGCGAGTAGAATCCGCCGGCGATGCCCGGGCCGCTCTCGCACATCCGCGTTCTCGACCTCTCGCGCGTGCTCGCCGGCCCGTGGGCGACTCAGAACCTCGCCGATCTGGGCGCTGAGGTGATCAAGGTGGAGCGGCCCGGGGTGGGCGACGACTCGCGCGCCTTCGGCCCGCCGTGGATCAAGGATCGCGCCGGCCGCGACACCAGGGACTCCGCCTACTTCACCTCCGCCAACCGCGGCAAGAAGTCGGTCACCGTCAACCTCGCGCATCCCGAGGGGCAGGCGCTCGTTCGCGAACTCGCTGCGCGCTGCGACGTCCTGGTCGAGAATTTCAAGTACGGCGACCTCGCGCGCTACGGGCTCGCGTGGGACGATCTGCGCGCGGTCAATCCCCGCCTCGTTTACTGCTCGATCACCGGCTTCGGCCACACCGGCCCGTACCGCGACCGCCCGGGCTACGACTTCATGATCCAGGGCATGGGCGGCATGATGAGCGTCACCGGCGAGCCCGACGGGCCGCCGATGCGGGCGGGCGTTCCCGTCGCCGACATCGTCACCGGGATGTACGCGACGATCGCGATCTGCGCGGCGCTCGCGCATCGCGCCGAGAGCGGCGTCGGCCAGCACCTCGATCTCGCGCTCCTCGACTCGCAGATCGCGCTTCTCTCCTACCAGGCGACCAACTATTTTGCGACCGGCGAGCCGCCGAAGCGGATCGGGAACCTCCACCCGAACATCGTGCCCTACCAGCCGTTTCGCACCGCCGACGGCGACGTCATCCTCGCCTGCGGCAACGACAACCTGTTCCGGCGCTTCTGCGAGGCGGCGGGCTGCGCGCATCTGGCCGACGATCCGCGCTTTGCGACGAACGGAAAGCGCGTCGAGAACCGCGCCGAGCTGACGCGGCTGCTGGAGGACGTGTTTCGCCGGCGCACCACCCGCGAATGGACCGAGCTGCTGGACGCGGCCGGCGTTCCGAACGGCCCGATCAACGACCTCGCGCAGGTGTTCGAGGAGCCGCAGGTGAGAGCCCGCGGCGTGCGAATCGAGGTCGATCACCCTGCCGCGGGCAAGCTCCCGATGGTCGCAAGCCCGATGCGATTCTCGGCGACCCCGCTCGTCTACGACCGGGCACCGCCGCTGCTTGGCGAGCACACCGAGGAGGTGCTCGCCGGGCTGCTCGGAAAGAGCGCGGGGGAACTGCGCCGGCTGCGCGAGGCGGGCGTCATCTGACAGGCGCCGCGCGCGGGCGCGCTCGTGGGCTGCGCGCGGCGCCGAAAGCGGCGGGTCGCGTTCGCCTGCGCGCCTAGTTGTCCACCTTGGCGCCGGAGTCCTTGACCACCTTGGCCCACTTGGCGATTTCGGCCTTCACGAACCGCTCCATCTCCTCCGGCGGCATGCCGCCCGTCTCCGCTCCCTGCTCGGCCCAGATCTTCTTCAACTCGGGCGTGTTGATCGCGGCGACCACCTCGCGGTACATGCGGTCCTTGATGTCCTTCGGGGTTCCGCGGATCGCCCAGATCCCGTACCAGGTCCGCACTTCGTAGCCGGCGACGCCCGCCTCTTCGACGGTCGGCACGTTCGGCAGCACCGGGTTGCGCACCTTGCTCGTCACCGCCAGCGGTATCAGCTTTCCGGCCTTGATCTGCACCGCCGAGGTTCCCATGCCGTCGAAGGCGAAGTCCACCTGACCGGCGAGCAGATCGACCATCAGGGGCCCGGCACCGCGATACGGCACGTGCACGTACTGCGCACCGGTCATCGTCTTGAACAGCTCGACCGAAAGATGGTGCGTCGTTCCCGGGCCCGCCGAGCCGTAGTTGAGCCGGTTCGGGTTACTGCGCCCGAAGTCGATCAGGTCCTTCAGCGTCTTGAACTTGTCTGCGTGCTTCGGATGGATGACGACGACGTTCGGAACGAACGAGACGACGGTGATCGGCTCGAAGTCGCGCTCGAGGCTGTACTGCAGCTTGGTGTAGAGGCTTTCGGCGATCGTGTGGTGCACCGCGCCGAAGAACCAGTTGTAGCCGTCGGGAGCGCGCTTTGCGGCGTTCGCCGCGCCGACGGTGCCGCCCGCGCCGCCCTGGTTCTCGACGATCACCTGCTGACCGATCGTCTGCGAAAGGCGCGCCGCGATCGGCCGCGCGAACGTGTCGGTGCCGCCGCCGGCGGGAAACGGGTTGAGGAACGTGATCGGCTTGGACGGCCAGGTCTGCGCCTGCGCCGCGAACGCCGCGGCGGCGAGCGCCGCAGCCATGAGGGTTCTCAGCATCGTAATCCTCCTCCAGGTCGCGATTCGCGCGTTGCGGCCGATGATACCGCAGGCCGCGTCCGGCTCAGGCGGCCGCGCGCACCGGGCTCGCTCGGCAAGCGGCGAGGTAGTCGAGCGCCGCCTGAACGCCCTCCTTCTTCACCGGCACACCGGCGAGCGCAAGCCCCATCTCGCAGCCGGCGAGCGTGCCCGCGAGCGTGAGGTCGTTGAAGTCGCCGAGGTGGCCGATCCGGAACACCTTGCCGGCGAGCTTGCCGAGCCCGGTGCCGAGCGAAAGGTCGAACTGCTCGAGAATCACGCGGCGGACGCGGTCGGCGTCGTAGCCCTCCGGAAGCAGCACCGCAGTGAGCGAGTTCGAGTATTCCGCGGGGTTCGTCGCGAGCACCTCGAGCCCCCAGGCGCGCACCGCGCGGCGCGTCGCCTCCGCATGCCGCGCATGCCGCGCGAACACGTTCTCGAGCCCCTCCTCTTCGAGCATCCGGATCGCCTCGCGAAGGCCGTAGAGGAGATTGGTCGCCGGCGTGTAAGGAAAGTAGCCGTCGCGGTTGTGCGCGAGCATCTCGTCCCATGACCAATAGCTCTTCGGCAGGCGCGCGCGCCGGGCGGCCTCGAGCGCTTTCTGCGAGACCGCATTGAAGGAAAGCCCGGGCGGAAGCATCAGGCCCTTCTGCGAGCCGCCGACGGTGACGTCCACCCCCCACTCGTCGTGGCGGTAGTCCATCGAGGCGAGCGAAGAGATCGTGTCCACCATGAAGAGCGCCGGATGGCCGGCGGCGTCGATCGCCCGCCGGATCTCGGCGATGCGGGAGGCGACCCCGGTCGAGGTCTCGTTGTGCACGACGCACACCGCCCGGATCGCCCGCGCGGTGTCGGCCCGCAGCCGCTCTTCGATCTTCTGAGGATCTGCGCCGGTCCGCCAGTCGCCGGGGATGAATTCGGGTTCGAGCCCCAGCCGCCGCGCCATCTTCTGCCACAGCGTCGCGAAGTGGCCGGTCTCGTACATGAGCACCCGGTCGCCCGGCGAAAGCGTGTTGACGAGTGCCGCCTCCCAGGCGCCGGTGCCCGAGGCCGGGTAGATGATCACCTGCCCTGCGGTGCGGAAAACCCGCTTCATACCTTCGAGCACCTCGCGGCCGAGGACGGCGAACTCCGGACCGCGGTGGTCGATCGTCGGAAAGTCGATCGCGCGCAGCACCCGGTCCGGTACGTTGGTCGGGCCGGGGATCTGCAGGAAGTGGCGTCCGGCGGTTCTCGGCATGGGGGCGTCCTCGCGTCGGGGCCGCCATTGTGCCACCTCGCCCGCGCGCGCAGGGCAGAATTGCGCTTGTGACCGGACGCGTCCGTTTCGACCCCCTCGGCTCGCTCGAACGGCGCCTTCGCCGCGAGGTCGAGGGGGATGTCCTTTTCGATCTCGCCTCGCGCGGGCGCTACGCGACCGACGCGTCGATCTACCAGGCGATGCCGCTCGGGGTGGTGGTGCCGCGCAGCGAGGAGGCAGCGCGCACGGCGCTCGCGATCGCGCTCGAGGAGCGGGTACCGGTGCTTGCGCGCGGCGCGGGAAGCTCGCAATGCGGCCAGACCGTCGGCGAGGCGCTCGTGATCGATCACTCGAAATACCTGCGCGAGCTTCTCGACCTGGATGTCGAAGAGCGGCGCTGCGTGGTGCAGCCGGGGATCGTGCTCGATGACCTGAACGCGAAGCTGCGGCCGCACGGGCTGTGGTTTCCGGTGGACGTGTCGACGAGCGCGCAGGCGACGCTCGGGGGCATGGCCGGCAACAACTCGTGCGGTGCGCGCTCGATCGCCTACGGCAACATGGTGCACAACGTGCACGCGATCGAGGCGGTAACGGCCTCGGGTGAGCGCTGGCGCTTCGGTCCCTTCGCCGAGGCCTCAGCCCCGCCCGCCTACGTCGAGTTCGTCGCCTGGCTGCGCGCGCTCTATGCGCGCGAGAGGGACGAGATTGAGGCGCGCTTTCCGAAGCTGCTCCGGCGCGTCGCCGGCTACAACCTCGATCACCTCGGGCCGCCGCACGAGAACGCCGCGCACCTGCTGGTGGGCTCCGAGGGCACGCTCGCCTGGTTCGAGCGGCTGCACCTCAAGCTCGCGCCGCTGCCGCGCGCGCGCGCTCTCGGGGTGGTGCATTTCCCGACGTTCTACAGGGCGATGGACAGCACGCAGCACATCGTGCGCCTTGCGCCCACCGCGGTCGAGCTGGTCGACCGCACGATGATCGAGCTTGCGCGCGAGATCCCGCAATTTCGCCGCACCGTCGAGGCGACGATCCGGGGCGAGCCGCAGGCGATCCTGCTCGTCGAGTTCGCAGGCGACGACGCGGCCGCTCCGGCCCGCCGGCTGAAGGAGCTTGCCGCCCTCATGGCCGACCTCGGCCTTCCGGGCGGCGTCGTCGAGATCACCGATGCGCGCTGGCAGCGCGAGGTGTGGGAGGTGAGGAAGGCCGGCCTCAACATCATGATGTCGATGAAGGGCGACGGAAAGCCGGTCTCCTTCATCGAGGACTGCGCCGTGCCGCTCGAGCACCTGGCCGAGTACACCGCGCGTCTCACCGAGGTGTTCGAGCGCCACGGCACGCGCGGCACCTGGTACGCGCACGCCTCGGTCGGGTGCTTGCACGTGCGGCCCGTGCTCGACATGCGCCGCGACGGCGCGCAAAAGATGCGCCGGATCGCCGAGGAGGCCGCGGCGCTCGTTCGTCGCTTCAAGGGCGCATACTCCGGCGAGCACGGCGATCGGGCTCGTGCGCTCGGAATGGATCGCGCCGTTCTTCGGTCCGCGCCTCACTGCCGCGCTCGAAGAAATCAAGCGTCGCCTCGACCCGAAGGGGCTCATGAACCCGGGAAAGATCGTCAATCCGCCGCGCATGGACGACGTGCGGCTCTTTCGCTTTCCGCCGGGCTACCGCACGAGCGCGCCGCCCGAAGCGCTCGACTGGTCGGAATGGGGCGGATTCGACAAGGCCGTCGAGATGTGCAACAACAACGGCCACTGCCGCAAGTTCGACGCCGGCACCATGTGCCCGTCGTACCGTGCGACGCGAGACGAGATCCATTCGACGCGCGGGCGCGCGAACACGCTGCGGCTCGCGCTCTCGGGGCAGCTCGGCGACGCGGCTGACCGCGCGGTCACCGAGGCGCTCGAACTCTGCGTCTCGTGCAAGGGCTGCAAGCGCGAATGCCCGACCGGCGTCGACATGGCGCGGATGAAGATCGAGTTCCTCGCGGCGTACAAGTCGCGCCGCGGCTGGACGCTACGCGATCGGGCGGTCGCGGCGCTTCCCCGCTATGCGCCGATCGCCGCGCGCGCTGCGCCGGTCGCGAACGTCTTGCAGGATGTCGCGGCGCCGCTTGTGGGATTTTCGCGCGCGCGCAGGCTGCCGCGCTGGCGACGCGATTTTTTCCGCGACACCGAGATCCCCGATCGGCCGGGCGAGCGCGAGGCGGTGCTGTTCGTGGACTGCTTCAACCGGTGGTTCGAGCCGGAGAACGCGCGCGCGGCGCTCAGGGTGCTCGCCGCCGCCGGCTACGCGGTGCGGAGGGCCGAGCCGCTGCGCGGCGCGCGGCCGCTCTGCTGCGGACGCACGCGGCTTGCGGTCGGACAGGTCGAAGAGGCGCGGCGCGAAGCCGAACGGCTGATCGCGGCCTTGCTTCCCTTCCTCGATCGCGGCGTGCCGGTGGTGGGTCTCGAGCCCTCCTGCACGCTCACCCTGCGGGACGAATACCTCCCGCTCCTTCCCGGCGCCGACGCGCGGGCGCTCGCCGCACGCGCGCTCCTTTTCGAGGAGTTCCTCGCCCGCGAGGCGGATGCAGGACGGCTGTCGCTTGCGCTTCGCCCGATCGCCGCCGAGGTGCTCGTTCACGGCCACTGCCACCAGAAAGCGTTCGAGGCGATGGCGGCGACCGAGCGTGCACTGGGGCTCGTGCCGGGGCTTTCGGTGCGCCTGATCGAATCGAGCTGCTGCGGGATGGCCGGTGCCTTCGGCTACGAGGCCGAGCATCGAGACATCTCGATGAAGATGGCCGAGGCGGCGCTGCTTCCAGCGGTGCGCGCAGCGCCGCCGGAGGCGATCATAGTCGCCGACGGCACGAGCTGCCGCCAGCAGATCGCCGACGGCGCCGGGCGCAGCGCGGTTCACGCGGTGCGGGTGCTGGAATCGGCGCTCGTCGCCGCGCGCGCGGCGTAGGTTCGCTTCAGACGCGCGCGCGGCTCCAGAGGAAGATCGCCACGCCCGCGGCGATCATCGGCAGGCTCAGCCACTGGCCGATCGTGAGGCCGAAGGCGAGAAGGCCGAGGAACGGATCCGGCTCCCGGGCGAACTCGGCGGCAAAGCGAAGGACGCCGTAGCCGAGCAGAAACACCGCCGAGACCTGGCCCCGCGGCCTCGGCCGGGAGGAGAACCACCACAGAAGCGCAAAGAGGGTAAGCCCCTCGCCCGCTGCCTGATAGAGCTGCGAAGGATGCCGCGGCTCGGGCCCTGCGGCCGGAAACACCATGCCCCAAGGCAGGTCGGTCGGCCGGCCCCAGAGCTCTCCGTTGATGAAGTTGCCGAGGCGCCCGGCGGCAAGGCCGAGCGGGACGAGCGGCGCGACGAAGTCCATCACGCGCCACCAGTCGAGCCGCCGGCGGTGCGCGACGATCGCGACGGCGACGAGCACGCCGAGGAAGCCGCCGTGAAACGACATCCCCCCCTGCCAGAGGTAGAGGATCTCCAGCGGATGCGCGAGGTAATAGCCCGGCCTGTAGAAGATCGCGTACCCGAGCCGGCCGCCAGCGATCGCGCCGAGCGCGGCCGCAAACAGCAGGTCGTCGAACTGCTCGCGCGAGACGGGCGCAAGCCCCGCTGCGATCCTGCGCCGGCCGAGCCACCAGGCCGTGCCGAACCCGACGAGCCAAAGAAGCCCGTACCAGCGCACCGCAATGGGCCCGAGCGAGAAAGCGACCGGATCGAATCCGGGATGGACGAGCATCGCCGCATTGTAGGTGGAGCCCCGCCCCGCGGCTCCGCTAGACTCGCACCTTCAGCTGGGTTCAGGCGCCTGTTCTTCGCCGGTCCGACGACGTAGCCAACGCCGTTTCGCTCGCACCAGGCAAGGATCCGGCGGCGGCAAAAGCCCGAATCGGCCCGAAGGAGGATTCTCACCTCGGGCCAGGCCTGGCGCAGCCGCGCAACCAGCAGCTTCAACACGCCCCGGCATGGCGCGACTCGTCGATGTTGGAGGGCCGAAGATAAGCCACCAGCAGCCGCTCGCCACAGAAGACATAGAGCGGCAGGTAACAGTAGCGGTCGTAGTAGCCGTGGAAGAATCGGCCCTCCTGCCGCGTCCGGATGTCGTCGGTGGCGTCAAAGTCCAACACCAGCTCCCGGGGCGGTGTCTTGAAGCTGGCGATGAACTTCTCGATGATCACCTCGTGAATCGCCCAGGCCGCCGCGCGGCTGGCGCGGTTCTCAAGGCGACATAGCGTCGGAGCCGATGCCAAGGGCCTATCGCGCTCGCACGCGGTCTGCATCAGCACGTCGTTCCTGAGCCTTGCGTGATCGTTCAGGTCCTCGTAGCCCTGCACCGAGCCAAAGACGCGCTGGCGCAGCATGTCCCTGAGCGTGTGCTCGATCCGTTGCGGGTCGCGCGCATCGGCAAGCACTCCCGCCACCGCATCGAGCAGCCCAGGCGATGCTCGAGCTTGCGCAGCAGCAGCAAGCCACCGTCGCTGGAGACATCGCCGCCGTCGAAATCTACCTCGACACGGCGACGAGCAAGGCGCTCGAACGCGATTCGCTTCGCCGTACAATCTGGCATCGGCGGACTCCACGTTGAAATCAGCATTAACCAACTGACTCAACGCACAAATCCGGAATCCGCCGACCTCAGCTCATGAAATATCCGGGCTAGACTCGCGTCTTTGCGCGGAGGACACGATGGCAGAGCAGACAAAGGACAGCGCCGCCGAACCGGCCAACCGCCGCTCGCGAGTGATCACGCAGGGCATCGCGCGCGCCCCCAACCGCGCGATGCTGCGCGCGGTCGGCTTCAAGGACGGCGATTTCGACAAACCGATCATCGGGGTCGCGAACGGCCACTCGACGATGAATCCCTGTAACGCCGGCATTCAGCCGCTCGTCGACCGCGCGGTCGCGGCGCTCGAGGCCGCTGGCGCAAAGGCCCAGACCTTCGGCTTTCCGACGGTGACCGACGGCATCGGCATGGGCACCGAAGCGATGAAGTACTCGCTCGTCTCCCGCGAGGTGATCGCCGATGCGATCGAGACCGCGGTGAACGGCCAGGCGATGGACGGGGTGCTCGCGGTCGGCGGCTGCGACAAGAACATGCCGGGGGCGATGATCGCGATGGCGCGCATGAACGTGCCGGCGATCTTCGTCTACGCGGGAACGATCAAGCCCGGGTTCTGGAAGGGGCAACCGCTTACGATCGTCTCGGCGTTCGAGGCCGTGGGCGCCTACACCGCCGGCAAGCTGAGCGAGGAGGATTTCGTCGGCATCGAAAAGAACGCCTGCCCGACGGTGGGGGCGTGCGGGGGCATGTTCACCGCGAACACCATGTCCTCCTCCTTCGAGGCGCTCGGCATGAGCCTGCTCGGCTCCTCGCAGATGGCCGCGCCCGATCCGGAGAAAGCGGACTCGGCGGCCGAATCGGCGCGGGTGCTCGTCGAGGCGGTGAAAAAGAACCTTCGGCCGCGCGACATCATCACGCGCAAGTCGATCGAGAACGCGGTGGCGCTCGTCATGGCGACCGGGGGCTCGACGAACGCGGTGTTGCATTACCTTGCGATCGCGCACGCCGCCGGGGTCAAGTGGACGATCGACGACTTCGAGCGGGTGCGAAGGAAGGTGCCGGTCCTTTGCGACCTCAAGCCTTCCGGCCGCTACGTCGCAGTGGACTTTCACCGTGCGGGCGGCGTCCCTCAGGTGCTCAAGATCCTGCTCAACCACGGCGTGCTGCACGGCGAGTGCATGACGATCCACGGCAAGACGATCGCCGAAATGCTCGCCGACGTGCCCGATGAACCGCGCGCCGACCAGGACGTGATCCGCCCGTGGTCGAGGCCGCTTTACCCGCAGGGGCACCTCGCGATCCTCAAAGGCAACCTCGCGCCCGAAGGCTGCGTGGCGAAGATCACCGGCCTCAAGAAGACCTCGATTACCGGACCGGCGCGCGTATTCGATTCCGAGAACGCCTGCATGAAGGCGATCCTCGCGAAGAAGATCCGTCCCGGCGACGTGATCGTCATCCGCTACGAGGGGCCGAAGGGCGGACCCGGCATGCAGGAGATGCTCGCGCCGACCGCGGCGCTGATCGGCCAGGGCCTCGGCGAGTCGGTGGGTCTCATCACCGACGGACGCTTCTCCGGCGGCACCTGGGGCCTCGTCGTGGGCCATGTCGCGCCCGAGGCGTACGTGGGCGGAACGATCGCGCTCGTCAAGGAGGGCGATTCGATCACCATCGACGCGAACAAGCGGCTCATCCAGTTGAACGTGCCGGCGAAGGAGCTCGCTGCGCGCAGGAAGAAGTGGAAACCGCCCAAGCCGCGCTACACGCGCGGGGTGATGGCGAAGTACATGCGGCTGGTTTCCTCCGCCTCGAAGGGCGCGATTACCGACGGCGAGTGAGGGCGCGGGGCCGCCGGCTCCGCCCGTCGAGCCTCGAGCGCCAATCCCGCGTCACGCCGAGGGTCTCGGCAGATCGCACGCGCGCATAATGCGCGCATGCCGAACCGCCTCGCGAACGAGACCTCGCCCTACCTGCTGCAGCACGCCGAGAACCCCGTCGACTGGTACCCGTGGGGACCGGAGGCGCTCGAGCGCGCGCGCCGCGAAGACAAGCCGATCCTGCTCTCGGTGGGCTATTCCGCCTGCCACTGGTGCCATGTGATGGCGCACGAGAGCTTCGAGGACGAGGCGATCGCCGCGGTGATGAACCGACACTTCGTGAACGTCAAGGTCGATCGCGAGGAGCGCCCCGACATCGACCAGATCTACCAGACCGCCCATCAACTTCTTTCGCGTGCGACCGGCGGCTGGCCGCTCACCGTCTTTCTTGCGCCGGACGGCACGCCGTTTTTCAGCGGTACCTACTTTCCGAAGACCGCCCGCTACGGGCTGCCGGGGTTCGGCGAGCTGCTCGAGCGGATCGCCGAGGTCTGGCGCACGCGGCGCGGCGATATCGACGAGCAGAACGCGCGCTTGCGCGCGCTTCTTGCGCGGCTGTCGCCGTCGCGCGCTGCGCACCGCTCGGAATTCGAAGACGCACCGATCCGCGCGGCGCTCGGCGCGCTTCGCGCTGCCTACGACACCGAATGGGGCGGCTTCGGCAGCGCGCCCAAGTTCCCGCATCCGACGGAGCTCGACCTCTGTCTGCGCCACGGCGCGGCGGACATGGCGCTCGGCACGCTCGAGCGCATGTGCCGCGGCGGCCTCTACGACCAGCTCGGCGGCGGTTTTGCGCGCTACAGCGTCGACCGCTACTGGCGGATCCCGCATTTCGAGAAGATGCTCTGCGACAACGGGCAGCTCCTTGCGCTGCTCGCCGACGCCTGGCGCGTCTCGGGCGAGCCGCTTTTTGCCCGCTGCGCGGAGCGGACCGCGGCCTGGCTTCTGCGCGAGATGCAGTCGCCCGAAGGCGGCTTCTACGCCTCGCTCGACGCCGACAGCGAAGGCGAGGAAGGCCGGTTCTACGTGTGGGACCGCGACGAGGTGCGCGCGCTGCTTTCGCCCGAGGAATACCGCGTCGCCGCGCGCGCCTGGGGGCTGGAGGGGCCGCCGAATTTCGAAGGCCGCCACTGGCATTTGTACGCGGCCGAAAAGGTCGACGCGGCAGACGAGCCTCTCCTTTCCGAGGCGCGGGAAAAGCTCTTCGCCGCGCGCGAGCGTCGCGTGCGCCCGGGCCGCGACGAGAAAGTGCTCGCCTCCTGGAACGCGCTCGCGATCGCAGGCCTTGCGCGCGCGGGCCGCATCTTCGGGCGCGCCGAATGGATCGCCGCCGCGCGCCGCGCGCTCGACTTCATCCGCACGCGCATGTGGTGTGACGGGCGCCTTGCGGCCTCCTACAAGGACGGCCGCGCGCCGCTCGCCGCCTATCTCGACGACTATGCGTTTCTCGTCGAGGCGGTGCTCGAACTCCTGCAGGCGCAGTTCCGCCCCGAGGATCTCGACTTCGCCGAGGCGCTTGCCGATGTGCTGCTCGAGCAGTTCGAGGATCGCGACGCCGGCGGCTTTTTCTTCACCGCGCACGCGCACGAGCGGTTGCTCTACCGGCCGAAGACGGGCCACGACTCGGCGCTTCCGTCCGGAAACGGCGCCGCGGCGCTCGCGCTAGCGCGGCTTGCCGCGATCACCGGCGAGCAGCGCTATGCGCGGGCGGCGGAACGCACGCTCGAGGCGTTTTACCCCTCGATGCGCGAGCAGCCGGCCGGTTTCGCGAAGCTCCTCGTTGCGCTTGCCGAGCTCATCGAGCCGCCGTCGGTGCTGGTGCTGCGTGGCAGGCCCGGGCCGCTCGCCGAGTGGTCGGCCGAGCTCGCTCGGGAGTATCTGCCCGACACCCTTGTGCTCGCGATCCCGGAGGACGCGACAGGGCTTCCGCCCCCCCTCGACAAGCCGGCGCGGCCCGAGCCTGTCAACGGCTGGCTGTGCCGGGGCGTTACCTGCCTGCCGCCGATCGCCTCGCTCGCGGAGCTGAAACACGCCTGCCGGCGAAGCGTTTCCGCCTGATCGCGGCCTTGCCGAGAAAGGATAGAAGGATGATGAAGCGCGCGATTTGCCTCGGCCTGCTCGCCGCAGGGGCGGCGCTGCCGGCCCAGGCGAGCGAAGAGCTTGCGAAAAAATACGCCTGCGTCTCGTGCCACAACGTGAGGGGGGCGAAAACCGTCGGGCCGACCTACGTGGAAATCGCGAAGAAATACGCCGGACAAGGCGACGCCGAGGCAAAGCTCGTCGAGAAGGTGAAAAAGGGGGGCGCGGGCGTCTGGGGTCAGGTGCCGATGCCGGCGAATCCGAACGTCCCGGACGGCGATGTCCGGGCGCTCGTCAAGTGGATCTTGGCGACCCGTTAGCGGCACGCTTCCGAAGCCGAGCAAGAGCCGCCGACGCAGGGCGGCCTTCTTTTTTTCGGGGTCTGGCGGTATGATCCGGAGCCTCGAAAAAGCCCTTCAGTTTCAACCCCCTTTTCCGACGGAGACCGCATGAAGAACACCAGGCTCGCACTGACCGTCCTTGCGGCCTCGCTCGCCGTGATCGGCTGCGGCGAGAAGCCGGCCGAACAGAAGAAGGTTGCGGAGGCGAAGAAGGACGCGCCGCCGCCTCCGCCGCCGACGATCGAGATCAAGATCGGACACGTCGCGCCGCTCACCGGCGGCATCGCGCATCTCGGCAAGGACAACGAAAACGGCGTGCGCCTCGCGCTCGACGAAGCGAACGAGGCTCGAATCAAGATCGAAGGCAAGGAGGCGAGGTTCGTCGGGGTGTACGAGGACGACCAGGCCGATCCGAAGGTCGGGACGACCGTCGCCCAGAAACTCGTGGACGCGAAGGTCGCCGGCATCGTCGGCCACCTCAACTCCGGCACCTCGATTCCGGCCTCGGCGATCTACAACCAGGCGGGCATTCCGATGATCACCGGCTCGGCGACGAACCCGAAGCTCACCGAGCAGGGCTTCAAGGTGACGTTCCGCACCGTCGGCCGCGACGACCAGCAGGGTCCGGCGATCGCGAGCTACCTCGCTGCGACGCGCAAGCCGAAGCTCGTCGCGATCATCGACGACGCGACCGCGTACGGCGAGGGCATCGCGAACGAGGTCGAGAAAACGCTCAAGGCCGCCAACATCAAGGTGCTCGCGCGCGAAAAAGGCACCGACAAGACCACCGACTGGAAAGCGGTGGTGACGAAACTGCGGGGTCGGAACCCGGATGCGGTGTTCTACGGGGGCATGGACGCGACCGGCGGACCGCTGCTCAAGCAGGCGAGGGAGCTCGGCATGAAGGCGGTGTTCAGCTTCGGGGACGGCGCCTGCACCGACAAGATGAAAGAGCTGGCGGGCGACGCCGCCGAAGGCATGCTCTGCTCTCAGGCGGGCATCCCGCCGCAGGCCGCCGACAAGAAGTTCCTCGAGGCCTACAAGAAGAAGTTCAACACCGACCCGATCCTGTATGCGCCGTTCACCTACGACGCGGCGAAGCTCCTCATCACCGCGATGCAGAAGGCCGATTCGGCCGACCCGGCGAAATACCTGCCGGTGCTCGCGAAGCTCGAGTACACCGGTGCGACCGGGAAAATCGCCTTCGACGAAAAGGGCGACCGCAAGGACGCCGAGATGACGATCTTCACGATGAAGGCCGGGAAACTGGAGCCCGTCGCGATCGTCAAGGGCGGCCAGACCATCGCCTACGAGGAGTTCATCAAGGCGGCGGCAGGCCCGGCGCCTGCAGCGGCACCTGCCCCGGCACCGGCGGCGGAGGCAAAAAAGGACGAGCCGAAGAAGGAAGAAGCGAAAAAGTAAGGCTCGCGACGCGGAACGAAAAGCGGCACCTTCGGGTGCCGTTTTCTTGGTAGGCTCGCCGCCGTGGACACCTTCGTCCAGCAACTGGTGAACGGCGTGACGCTCGGCGCGGTGTACGCCGTGGTCGCGCTCGGCTACACGATGGTCTACGGGATCATCCAGCTCATCAACTTCGCCCACGGCGAAGTGGTGATGATCGGCGCGATGGTCGCCTTCACCGTCATCCCGATCCTCGCCGCCGCGGGCCTGCCGCCGGTCGTCGCGGTCGCGCTCGGCACCGCCTGCGCGGTGCCGGTGTGCATGGCGGTCGGCTACGCGATGGAGCGGCTCGCTTACCGGCCGCTCAGGCGCGCGCCGCGGCTTGCACCGCTCATCACCGCGATCGGCGTCTCGATCGTACTGCAGCACCTCGCGATGATGATCTGGAGCCGCAACGTGCTCGCGTTTCCGCAGATCATCCCGCTCGTCACCTTCAGCGTCGGCGGCGCCACGATGACCGGCGTGCAGATCGCGATCGTCGCGATCTGCGCGGCGATGATGGCGGGGCTCGCCTGGCTCGTCTATCGCACGCGCCTCGGGTGCGCGATGCGCGCAACCGCCCAGAACCCGCAGGTCGCGGCGCTGATGGGCGTGGACATCGACCGCGTGATCGCCGCCACCTTCGTGATCGGCGCCGCGATGGCGGCGGTCGCGGGCGTCATGTTCGGCACCTACTACGGGGTCGCGCAGTACACCATGGGCTCGATTCTCGGCCTGAAGGCGTTTTCGGCCGCGGTGCTGGGCGGCATCGGCAACGTGCCCGGCGCGATGCTCGGCGGAATCCTGCTGGGAGTGGTCGAGGCGCTCGGGGCGGGCTACATCGGCGATCTCACCGACCTGTGCCGCTGGGGCCTGGGGCCGGCCGAGCGCTGCGCCGACGGCGGCCACTTCGTTCTCTTCGGCTCGAACTACCAGGACGTGTTCGCGTTCGTCGTGCTGATCCTCGTGCTCGTCTTCCGGCCCTCGGGGCTGCTCGGCGAGCGGGTCGGCGAGCGCGCATGAGGCGGCTCATCGACGCCCGCGGGCGGCCGGCGCTTCTTTGGGCGGGCATCGCCATGATCGTGCTCGCGCTGGTGCTGCTGCCGTTCGCGCTCGCCATGATCGGCACCACCTGGGTGCGGATCGCGAACATCGCGGTGCTCTACGTCCTCCTTGCGCTCGGTCTGAACATCGTCGTGGGCTTCGCCGGCCTGCTCGACCTCGGCTACATCGCCTTCTATGCGGTGGGCGCCTATTGCTACGCGCTTCTCGCCTCGCCGCACTTCGACATACACCTGCCCTTCTGGGTGATCCTTCCGATCGGCGCGGCGCTCGCGGCCTTCTTCGGGGTGCTGCTCGGTGCCCCGACGCTCAAGCTGCGCGGCGACTACCTCGCGATCGTCACCCTCGGCTTCGGCGAGATCGTGCGCATCTTCCTCAACAACCTCTCGCAGCCGGTGAACATCACCCGCGGGCCGCAGGGCATCGCGCAGATCGACCCGTTCCGCCTCGGGCCGATCGATTTTTCGCGCACGGACACCGTGCTCGGCCTCACGGTGAGCGGGCCGATGAAGTACTACTGGTTGCTCCTTGCGGTGCTCGTCGTCGTCGTCGTCGTCAACGTGCGGCTTCAGGATTCGCGCATCGGCCGCGCCTGGGAGGCGGTGCGCGAGGACGAGATCGCCGCGCGCGCGATGGGGATCAACACGACGCACGTGAAGCTCCTCGCCTTCGCGATGGGCGCCTCCTTCGGCGGCATCGCCGGCGGCATGTTCGCCGCGATGCAAAGCTTCATCTCGCCCGAGAGCTTCGTGCTGGTCGAGTCGATCATGGTGGTGGCGATGGTGGTGCTCGGCGGCATGGGCAACATCTGGGGCGTGATGCTCGGGGCGGTGCTCCTTTCCTTCGTCCCCGAGGTGCTGCGCTGGACGGTCGCGCCGGCGCAGGAAGCGCTCTTCGGCCGCCAGCTGATCGAGCCGGAGGTGATCCGCATGCTCCTCTTCGGTCTTGCGCTCGTGCTCGTGATGCTGTTTCGGCCGGCGGGGCTGCTTCCGTCGCAGGTGCGAAAGCGCGAGCTCGCCTCGCGCGAGGAGCCCGGGGCGCTGCGCGCATGAACCCGATCCTCGAGGCGAGCGGCATCGGCAAGCGCTTCGGCGGCATCCAGGCGCTCGCAGACGTCTCGTTTCGCATCGCGCGCGGCGAGATCTACGGCCTGATCGGCCCGAACGGCGCCGGAAAGACGACGCTCTTCAACCTGCTCACCGGGATCTATCCGCCCGATGCCGGCCGCTTCACCTTCGAGGGCCGGCCGACTTTCGGCCTCACCCCGACCAGGTCGCAGCGGCCGGCATCGCGCGCACGTTCCAGAACATCCGGCTGTTCGCCAATCTGTCGGCGCTCGAGAACGTCATGATCGGCCGGCACGTGCGCACCCGCGCCGGCGTGCTCGCGGCGATCCTGCGCACTCCGGCGCAGCGCGCGGAGGAAGCCGCGATTGAGCGGCGCGCGGCGGAGCTTCTCGACTACGTCGGCATCCGCGCGCGCGCGAACGACGCCGCCGGAAGCCTTCCCTACGGCGACCAGCGGCGCCTGGAGATCGCGCGCGCGCTCGCGACCGATCCGCGGCTTCTCGCGCTCGATGAGCCCGCGGCCGGCATGAACCCGGCCGAGCGCCGGGCGCTCGCGCGGCTCATCCGCCGCATCCGCGACGACGGCATCACCGTGCTTCTCATCGAGCACGACGTGCGGCTCGTCATGGACATCTGCGACCGGGTGCTCGTGCTCGATCACGGCGAACGCATCGCCGAGGGGCTGCCGGCGGAAGTCCAGCGCGACCCCAAGGTGATCGAGGCCTATCTCGGAACGCCGGCCACGGCATGACGCTCCTCGAAGCGCGCGGGCTGGAAGTGCGCTACGGCGGCATCCGCGCGGTGCGCGGGCATCGACCTCGACGTCGGCGAAGGCGAGCTCGTCTGCCTGATCGGCGGCAACGGCGCCGGAAAGTCGTCGACGCTTCGCGGCGATCTGCGGCCTCGTCGCGCGCTCAGGGAGCATCCGCTACGCGGGCGAAGACATCGGCGCGACGCCCGCCTTCGAGCTTCCGCGCAAGGGGCGTCGTCATGGTGCCCGAGGGCCGCGGGATCTTTCCGCGCCTGACGGTCGAGGAAAACCTCGCGATGGGCGCGTACGCGCGCACCGATCCGGGCATCGCCGAGGATCTGGAGCGGCAATACGCGATGTTTCCGCGGCTCGCCGAGCGCCGGCGGCAGACCGCCGGTACGCTCTCGGGCGGCGAGCAGCAGATGCTCGCGATTGCGCGCGCGCTGATGGCGCGGCCGCGGTTGCTGCTCCTTGACGAACCCTCGATGGGCCTTGCGCCGATGCTCGTCGCAAAAATCTTCGACATCGGCGCGCGAGATCGCCTGCGCCTGGCAGGGCGTCACGATTCTCCTCGTCGAGCAGAACGCGCCGGCTTGCGCTCGAGATCGCGCACCGCGGCTGACGCGATGGAATCGGGCGCGATCGCGCTCTCGGGCGAAGCGCGCGCGCTTCTTGCCGATCCCCGCGTGCGCGCGGCGTATCTCGGCGAGGGCGCCGGGTAGCCGAGCTCACAGCTCGGTATCGAGCGCGCGCAGCATCCGCTCAAGCCCCGCGACAAGCCGCGCGAGGCGCTCGTAGTCGAGCTTGTCGGGCGTGTCGCTCGGAAGGTGGTAGTGGGGATAGCGGCAGAGGGCGGTGTCCGTGATCATCAGCGCCGGCACGCCGTGCCGCCGAGAAGGAACGCTGATCCGACCAGTCAACGCCCGGGATGAACGCCGGGCGCGGCGACGCCTTCCGACGGAAAGCGCGCTTCGCGCCGGAATGCGGCGAGCGCCGCATGAAGCAGCCTGCGCGAGCCGAGGTTCGCGACGAAGGCGACGAAATCGCCGCGGTCGGGGTAGAAGAACCCGAGCGGAAAGGGGTAGCGCTGGCTGCCGGGCCGCTCGGTAAAGCAGCCTGATCGTCTCGAGCGAAAACATCGGCGGCGATGCGCTCGCCCCGCTCGATCAGCTCGTCGGCGTAGACGCGCGGCTTCCCATCGCAGCAGTCGCAAAATACGGCGGCTCTTCGTTCGCGAAGAAGAAGACGAAGCGAAGCGTATGGCGCGCGGGTTTCCTGCGCCACGGCGCGCGCGAGTTCGAGGAGCGCCTGGCGACCCCGGAGCCGTTGTCGTTCGCGCCGGGCGAGCCGAATACCGAGTCGTAGTGCGCGCCGACGACGAGCGAGCGCGCGATGCGGCCCTCGCGCACCGATTCGAGGTTGCGCACGATGCCGTCGCCCGAATCGTACGGTTGCGCGCGCACGCGATAGCCCGCTCCCTTAAGCTCTGCCTCGATGTAGCGCGCTGCCGCTTCCAGCCGCGCGGGCGCCCGGGTGTTGCGCTCGCCTGCGGCGAGCGTCGCGACGTGCTTTTTCAGCCGCTCGGCGAGCGCCGCCTCGTCTTCCCTCAAGGGCGGGAGCGCTCCGCGCCAGGACTCGCCCGGCACGGAGACCATGACCCAGAGAAGCAGCGCGACGAGCGCCGCGGCGGCGGCGAGCCCGAGCGCCGCGTTCACGCCTGCGCGCCGGCGATGTCGGCCTGCGTGGTGAAGCTGTCGGCGTAGAACTCGTCTTCGGGAAGCCCGCAGAGCGCGGTGAAGTCGCGCTTCGCCGACTCGACCATCACCGGTACGCCGCAGGCGTACACCTGATGGCCCGAGAGGTCCGGGAAGTCCTCCATCACCGCCCGGTGCACGAAGCCGGTTCGCCCCGCTCCAGCCGTCCTCCGGGAGCGCGTCGGAGATGACCGGGCACGTAGCGGAAGCGCTCGCCGTGCTCGGCCGCCCGGCGCTCGGCGAGCGCGTTCATGTAGAGGTCCTTCGGTCGCCGGCCGCCCCAGCAGAGGACCGCCGGCCGCGCGATGCCGCGGTGGAACATGCTCCTCGACGATCGCCTTGATCGGCGCAAAGCCGGTGCCGGAGGCGACGAAGACGATCGGCTTTTGCGATTCCTCGCGCAGGAAGAACGTGCCGAACGGACCCTCGAAGCGCAGGATGTCGCGCTCTTTCATCCTGCCGAAAACGTGGTCGGTGAACTGCCCGCCGGGCACGTGCCGCACGTGCAGCTCGATCAGCTCCTGATCGTGCGGCGGATTGGCCATGGAGAAGCTCCTGTCGCGAGCCGTCGCGGAGCAGGAACTCGATGATACTGGCCGGCGAGGTATTCGAGCCGCTCGTTCGCCGGGAGCTTGAGCCGCAGCACCATCACGTCGTCGGCGAGGCGCAGCATCTGCTGAAGCCGGCAGGGCAGAACGCGGCATCCGGATCCCCTTGACCGCGCCGACCGCGCGCGCCTCGACGACGAGGTCGCCGAGGGGCTTCGCCTGGCAAAGCAGCGCCCGGCCCTGCGCGCGCTCGGCGTCGGTGATGCGCTTTCTTCTGATAGACGCCGCACTCCACCTCGCCGGAGACGATCCGCGCCTTGCAGCTGCCGCAGGCGCCGCTACTTGCAGCCGTACGGCAAGCACGATCCCTTGCGCGCAGCGCGGCGGCGAGCACCGACTCGCCCGGTTCGACCTCGAAAGCGCTGTCCGGAAGGCTGGAGGGTGACGGTGTGCATACAATGGGCCCGATGAAACGGCTGTTGATCGCCGGCTGCGGCGACGTCGCGCGCCGCGCGCTTCCCGCGCTCCAATCCCGTTCTTCGAATGCCGGTGCGGCTCGCGCGCGCGCGGCTTCGACCTCGACCGACCCGAGACGCTGGCGGGCATCGCGGCCGACGCGATCCTGCACTGTGCGCCGCCGCCCGCGACGGGCGACGCCGACACCCGCACCGCGAACCTGGTCGCAGCGCTCGAAAAAGCGGTCATTCTACCGGCGCGCATCGTCTACGTCAGCACGAGCGGCGTCTACGGCGACTGCGGCGGTGCGCTCGTCGGCGAAGACCGACCGATCGCCCTCGCGGAGCCCCCGCGCGCGCCGCCGGGCGGACGCCGAGCGGCGGCTCGCCGCCTGGTGCGCGGTGCGCGGGGTTGCGCTCGTCATCCTGCGCGCCCCCGGCATCTCACGCCGCCGCCGACCGGCTGCCGCTTGAGCGCCTGCGCAGGAAAATCCCCGTGCTGCGCGCCGAAGACGACGTCTACACCAACCAGATCCACGCCGACGACCTCGCGGCGATCGCGGTGCGCGCGCTCGAAGAGGATGCGCCCGCCGGGGTCTTACGATGCTGCCGACGATACGCGCCTCAAGATGGGCGACTGGCTCGACCTGGTCGCGGATGCGACAGGGCTTCCGCGACCGCCCCGTATTGCGCGCGCCGAGGCCGCCGGGCGCATTGCGCCGGAGATGCTCTCGTTCATGGGAGAGTCCCGGTTGCTGGACAATACGCGGCTGAAGACCGTGCTCGGGGTGCGCCTTTTGCGTACCCGACCGTTTACGAGGGATTGAGGGATGTCCGCGCTGCTCGTACTCACGAACCTGCCTGATCGTGCTGCCGCCGAACGGATCGCCGACCTGCTGATCGAGAGGCGGCTTGCCGCCTGCGTGAACATCCTCGCGCCCTGCCGCTCGGTGTATCGCTGGAAGGGTGCGGTGCAGCACGACGAAGAGCATCCGATGCTCATCAAGACCACCGCCGATCGCTATCCGGCGATGGAGGCGGCGATCCGGGAGGCGCATCCCTACGAACTCCCGGAGATCATCGCGATGCCGATCGAGCGCGGCCTTCGCGCCTACCTCGATTGGGTCGCGACGGAGACGACACCGACCGGATGATGCGGCTCGCCGCGCTGCTGTTCGCGCTCGTCTGCGGCGCTGCGCTCGCGGCGAATCCGGACGAGTTGCTCGAGCCGGAAAAGGCGTTCCGCATGTCGGCGCGCGCGCTCGACGAACGGCACGTCGAGGTGCGCTTCGACATCGCCGACGGCTATTACCTGTACCGCGACAAGTTTCGCTTCGCCGCGCAACCGGGGGTGCGGCTGGGTGCGCCCGAGTTTCCGCCCGGCGTGCGCCACCGCGACGAGTTCCTCGGCGAGATGGAAACGTACCGCAAGGCGGTCGCGATCCGGCTGCCGGTCGACGCCCCGGACGGCACGCTGAAGCTCGCGGTGACCTCGCAGGGCTGCGCAGACGTCGGCGTGTGCTACGTGCCGATGGAAACGAGGATCACCCTGCGGCTCGGGGCAGCCGCCGCGGGCGCTTCCGCCGGCGGCGGCCTGAGCGCGCTGCGCGAGACCTGGGCGCGCGCAAGCGACCTCGAGGTGGCGCGCCTCTTCGAGTCGGGCGGAACGCTCGTCGTGCTCGCAAGCTTTCTCGGCTTCGGTGTGCTGCTCGCGTTCACGCCCTGCGTGCTGCCGATGATCCCGATCCTTTCCAGCATCATCGTCGGCGACGGGCCGCGCGCGAACAAGGCGCGCGCGCTCGCGCTCTCGGGCGCGTACGTGCTCGGCGTGGCGGCGGCCTACGCGGCGGCCGGTGTCGCCGCCGCTTGGTCGGGGGCGTATCTTGCGGCGGCGCTGCAGAACGCCTGGGTGCTCCTCGGTTTTGCGCTCGTTTTCGTCGCGCTCGCGCTCTCGATGTTCGGCCTGTACGACCTTCAGCTTCCGGCGCACCTGCAGCAGCGGCTTGCGGCGGTGCAAGGGCGCCTACGCGGCGGGCGGATCGCCTCGGTCGCCGCGATGGGCGCGCTCTCCGCGGTCGTGGTGAGTCCCTGCGTCGCGGCGCCGCTCGCCGGTGCGCTTCTCTACATCGCGCAGACGAAGGACGTGGCGCTCGGCGGCGCGGCGCTTTTCACGATGGCGCTCGGCATGGGGCTGCCGCTCCTCGCCGTCGGGGTCTCCGGCGGGGCGCTTCTGCCGCGCGCCGGGCCCTGGATGGCGCACGTCAAGCGCTTTTTCGGCGTACTCCTTCTTGCGGTCGCGGTCTGGATCGCCTGGCCGGTGCTGCGCCCGGGCAGCGGCGCGACCGACTTCGTCCGGGTCGATTCGGTCGCCGAACTCGAAGCGAAACTGAGGAATCCCGGCCGCCCGGTGATGCTCGACTTCTACGCCGACTGGGTGCGTCTCTTGCAAGGAGATGGAGGCGCTCACCTTCTCCGATCCGCGCGTCAAGGAAAAGCTCGCGAAGATGCTCCTTCTGCAGGCCGACGTCACCGCCAACACCGCCGAGCACCGGGCGCTGCTTGCGCGCCTTCGCCTGTTCGGTCCGCCCGGGATCGTCTTTTTCGACGCGCGCGAGACGGAGGAGATCCGAGGGCTGCGCGTGATCGGCTTTCAGAACGCCGAGCGGTTTCTGGTGACGCTCGAGCGCGCGCTCGGCGAGCGCGACTGAAGCGATCGGGCGCGGCCGCGCGGCGGACTCAGCGCGCGAGCGCCCGCGCCGCCTCGAGCGCGAAATAGGTGAGGATGCCGTCGGCGCCGGCGCGCTTGAAGGCGAGCAGCGCTCTCCATGATCGCCGGATTCGCGGTCCAGCCAGCCGCGCTCGCGACCGCGGCGCGCGAGCATCGCGTACTCGCCCGAGACCTGATAGGCGAAGGTCGGCGCGCCGAACCGCGTCCTTCACGCGGCGGACGACGTCGAGGTAGGGCAGGCCGGGCTTCACCATCACCATGTCGGCGCCCTCGGCGATGATCGAGCGCGACCTCGCGCAGCGCCTCGTCGGTGTTGGCGGGGTCCATCTGGTAGGTCTTCTTGTCCGCGCGGCCGAGCGCCGTGGCAGAGCGCGACCGCGTCGCGGAACGGTCCGTAGAAGGCGGAGGCGTACTTCGCCGCGTAGGCCATGATGCGCGTGTGGATCGAAGCCGGCCTCGCGTCGAGCGCGGCTGACGGATGCGCGCCGACGCGCCCGTCCATCATGTCGGAGGGCGCGACGACGTCGACGCCGGCGGCCGGCCTGGATCGAGCGCCTGCGCGGCAGAGGATCGGCGAGCGTCTCGTCGTTCGCCGACGTAGCCGGCGTCGGCCACCACGCCGTCGTGGCCGTGGCGCGGTGTAGGGGTCGAGGGCGACGTCGGCCGATCAGCGCCGATCGCCTCGCCGGAAGGCCGACTTCTTGAGCGCCGCGACCGCGCGCGGAACAAGCCCCTCGGGGTTGCAGGCTTCGCGACCATCGGGGGTCTTCAGGCGCGGATCGATCGCGGGAAAGAGCGCAATCACCGGGATGCGCGCGCGCAGGCACTGCTCGGCGAGCCGCAGCAGCCGATCGACGGTCATGCGCTCGACGCCCGGCATCGAGGCCACTTTTTCGACGCGGTTTTTTCCCTCGATGATGAAGACGGGATAGATTAGGTCGTCGACGCTGAGCGAGGCCTCGCGCATCAGCCGACGGGAGAACTCGTCCTTGCGCATGCGGCGCATGCGGAGGGCGGGAAACGCGGCGTACGGGGTCATGAGCCTGATTTTTCAGGAAGTTGAGGACACCGGGGGCTGCGGGAACTTTTTCTCGACCTGCCGATCATATACGTGGACGGCGCAAGCCGTCTCCCGCTTCTCCTCCCTGAGCGGGTAGCCTTGACCTGATCAAGGCGCTTCGCCCCCGGTCGCTTTCCCCTTTGCCGGGGTCTTTTATTTCGGGCTGCGGGCGAGGTTTCCCGCAGCCCTTTTTTTGCCTGATTCTCCGAGCCATTGCTCGAGCAGCCCACGCGCATCGGCAACGCCGGTGCCGCGCGTCGCCGAAAAGGCGATCACCTCCGCGTCGCCGAACTCTTCGGCCAGCGCGCGGCGCACGGCGAGCCGCGCGGCACCCGCCGCGGCCCGCGAAACGCGGTCGGATTTGGACAGCAGGACGAGCAGCCGCGCGGCGAAAGGGCGCAGCCATGCGAGCATGCGCCGGTCTTGCTCGGTGAGCGGACGGCGCGCGTCCATGAGCAGCACCACCGCGACGAGCGAACGCCGGCCGGCGAAATAGGCCGAAACGAGCTTGTCCCAGCGGGCGCGCACGGCATACGGTACCGCCGCGTAGCCGTAGCCAGGCAGATCGACCAAGCGCGCCGCCGAACCGAGCTCGAAGAAGTTGATGGTTCGCGTTCGTCCGGGTGTCTTGCTCGCGATCGCCAGACGCTTGCGGTTCGCGAGTGCGTTGATCGCGCTCGACTTGCCGACGTTGGAGCGACCGACGACAGCGATCTCCGGTCGATCGTCCGGAGGAAACGCCGCAGGCGAAGCTGCGGACACCGCAAACCGAGCTGCGAAAAACACCGACATCGAGCGAGTGCCACGCGGGGAAAAAATTCTAATAAAATTACGGTTTTTGCACGCCTTTCCAAGGAGAGACGCTGCATGATCCGCTCGTGGGCGGTCGCCGCCTGGCTCGGGTTTGCTTGCGCGGCTCCAACGTTCGCGCAGGCGCCGACAAAACCGGATCCCGCGAAGGGACAGGCCATCGCGATACAGGTCTGCGCAGCCTGCCACGGCGCCGACGGGAAACAGTCCCACGTCGGCCAACCCGCATCTCGCCGGCCAGATTCCCGAGTATCTCTATCGGCAGATGGTCGCGTTCAAGTCCCAAGGCGGCAAAAAGCCAGAGCGCGAGAACGCGGTGATGAACGGCATGGTCGCGCCGCTCTCGGACGCCGACATGCGAAACCTCGCCGCCTACTACGGTGCGCAGAAGCTAAAGCCGGCGGCGGCGCGCGACAAGGAGAGCTCTTGCCGCGCTCGGTCAGAAGATCTATCGCGGCGGCAACATCGCCTCGGGCGTTCCGGCCTGCGCCGGCTGCCACGGGCCGACCGGCGCAGGCATTCCCAGCCAGTATCCGCGCATCGCCGGGCAGTATGCGGAGTACATCGAGGCGCAGCTCAGGGCGTTTCGCGCGGGCACCCGCGCGAACGATCCGAACGGCATGATGCGCGGGGCGGCCGCCCGGCTCACCGATCAGGAAATCCGCGCGCTCGCCGAGTACGTCGCCGGCCTGCGCTGAACCGGCCGCCGCAAGGCGCGCGCCGCCGCCATCGCCCGAGGGCGATCTGCGCGGCGAACGCGTCGCACGCGGGCGAGCGCGCGCGATCCGCGACGCCCGCGGAGTAACGGCGGCGCTAGCCCGGATATTTCATGAGCTGAGGTCGGCGGATTCCGGATTTGTGCGTTGAGTCAGTTGGTTAATGCTGATTTCAACGTGGAGTCCGCCGATGCCAGATTGTACGGCGAAGCGAATCGCGTTTGAGCGCCTTGCTCGTCGCCGTGTCGAGGTAGATTTCGACGGCGGCGATGTCTCCAGCGACGGTGGCTTGCTGCTGCTGCGCAGGCTCGAGCATCGCCTGGGGCTGCTCGATGCGGTGGCGGGAGTGCTTGCCGATGCGCGCGACCCGCAACGGATCGAGCACACGCTCAGGGACATGCTGCGCCAGCGCGTCTTTGGGCTTGGTGCAGGGCTACGAGGACCTGAACGATCACGCAAGGCTCAGGAACGACGTGCTGATGCAGACCGCGTGCGAGCGCGATAGGCCCTTGGCATCGGCTCCGACGCTATGTCGCCTTGAGAACCGCGCCAGCCGCGCGGCGGCCTGGGCGATTCACGAGGTGATCATCGAGAAGTTCATCGCCAGCTTCAAGACACCGCCCCGGGAGCTGGTGTTGGACTTTGACGCCACCGACGATCCCCTGTACGGCCGGCAGGAGGGCCGATTCTTTCACGGCTACTACGACCGCTACTGTTACCTGCCGCTCTATGTCTTCTGTGGCGAGCGGCTGCTGGTGGCTTATCTTCGGCCCTCCAACATTGATGAGTCGCGCCATGCCGGGGCGGTGTTGAAGCTGCTGGTTGCGCGGCTGCGCCAGGCCTGGCCCGAGGTGAGAATCCTCCTTCGGGCCGATTCGGGCTTTTGCCGCCGCCGGATCCTTGCCTGGTGCGAGCGAAACGGCGTTGGCTACGTCGTCGGACTGGCGAAGAACAGGCGCCTGAACCGAATGACCGCGGTGCAGCGCTTGGCGCTTGCGCAGCAGTATGCCCAAAGCGGACAGAAGCAGCGCGCCTTTGCCGAGCTGCGCTACGCGGCCCGCACCTGGAAGACCGAGCGGCGGGTCATCGCCCGGCTCGAACACATGGACAAGGGCGACAACCCCCGCTACCTCGTCACCAATCTCCAAGGGGATGCGAGATCGGTGTACGAGGACCTTTACTGCGCCCGCGGCGAGATGGAAAACCGCATCAAGGAGGCGCAGCTTGGGCTCTTTGCCGATCGCACCAGCTGCCAGCGGCTCCTGGCCAACCAGTTCCGGCTGCTGCTCTCGGCCCTTGCCTACATCCTCACCGAGCGGCTGCGCGCGCTTGCGCTTGCCGGCACCGAGTTCGCGCGGCTTCAGGCGAGCACCTTACGCGCCAAGCTGCTCAAGATCGGTGCCGTGATCCTGCGCAATACCCGTCGCGTGCGGGTCATGCTCAGCTCCGCCTTCCCCTATCAGGCCGTCTATCTCGCCGCCGCCCGAGCGCTCGACTCCTCCTGATCCCGCCCGAGTGCTGTCCCCGGCACGCTGACAAACAACGGGGGTAAGGGGGCGCTTTGCCCAAATTCGGCAAAACCGCCCCGCAACAGACTTCGCCCGCCGCTCCAATTGCAAAATCGCTCGCTAACGGCACACCGCTCGCCCGAGCGCAATGCTTATGAAAAATGCGGGCTAGACTGTTGTCCGACATGCGCGAGGCGCAGGAACTCGTCCGCCTGATCCCGCGGCTGCGCCGCTACGCACGCGCGCTCGTCGGCGAGCCCGACTGCGGCCGACGACCTCGTGCAGGACACGCTGGAGCGCGCGCTGGCGAAGCTCCACCTCTACCGGCACGGCACCGACCTGCGCGCCTGGCTGTTCACGGTGATGCACAACGTCTACGTCAACCAGCTGCGCGCGGCGCGCCCGCTCGCGCCGCTCGACGAGGAGATGCCGGAACTTGCGCGCGCCGCGCGCGAAACCGACGCCCTCGACCTGCGGGACCTCGAGCGCGCGCTGCGGCGGCTGCCGCCCGAGCAGCGCGAGGTGCTGTTGCTCGTCGCGCTGGAGGACATGAGCTACGGCGAAGCCGCGCGCACCCTCGGCATTCCGATCGGTACGGTGATGTCGCGACTGTCGCGCGCCCGCGAGAAGCTGCGCGCGATGCTCGGCGGCCTGCCCGCCGGGGCCCGGTTGCAGCGTGTGAAGTGATCCGATGAGCGGCGAACCGCAAAAGGACGAGACGCTTCGGGCGCTTTCGCAGGCGCTGCACCAGCTTTACGATCCGGTGCTCGCCGAGCCGCTGCCCGAGCGGCTGCGCATCGCAGGCGTGCGCGGGCGCTGGCGTTCGCTCGGACGCGCCGCGGCGCTCGTCGCGCTCGGGGCCGCGCTCGGCGCACTCGCCGCCTGGCAGATCCGCGGCGAGCGCGCGCAACCGCCTGCGTCCTCGGATGCATCGGCGTTCGCGCGGCGCGCGGCGATCGCGCACGCGGTCTACTCGCCCGAGGTGCGCCATCCGGTCGAGGTGGGCGCCGACCAAGAGGCGCATCTCGTCGCCTGGCTCTCGAAGCGGCTCGGTGCGCCGGTGCGCGCGCCGAAGCTCGAAGACGTCGGCTACAGCCTGGTCGGGGGCCGACTGCTGCCGGGCGACGACGGGCCGGTCGCGCAGTTCATGTACGAGTGCAAGCAGGGCACGCGCATCACGCTCTACGTCCGCACCGACGGCCGCGACCACGGCGAGACCGCGTTTCGCTATCAGTCCGAGGGCAAGGTCGGCGTGTTCTACTGGATCGATCGGCGCTTCGGCTATGCGCTCGCCTCGGGCGACATCCCGCGCGAGCGGCTGCTCTCGGTCGCCGAAGCCGTCTACCGCCAGCTCAACCCGGAGTAGCGTCCGCGCCGACCGGGGCCGCCGGCCGCTCGGGGCGCCGCAGCACGTAGCCGCCCGATTTTTCGTCGGGCTCGAGCCGCAGCAGCCCGCGCCGCTCGGCTTCCTCCAGGAGGTCGGAGAAGGCGCGAAAGCCGTAATAGGATTCGTTGAACCCGGGTTTGCGGCGCTTGAGCGCCTGCTTGACCATCGAGCCCCAGATTCTCTCGCCCTCGCCGCGTTCGGCGACCAGCGCCTCGAAGGTCTCCAGCACCAGGTCGAACGCTTCCTGCGCCTTGTCTTCGCCCGCGGCGACGCCGTGCGCGGCGGCGCCCTTCTGCGCCTCGCGCCGCTTCTTCTGGGCGCGCCGTTTGGCCTCGTCCTCGCGCACCAGGTCGTCGTAGTAGATGAACTCGTCGCAATTGGCGATCAGCAGGTCGCTGGAGGAATTCTTCACGCCGACCCCGATCACCGTTTTGGCGTTTTCGCGCAGCTTCGGCAGACGAGCGGCGAGAAATCCGAGTCGCCGCTGATGATGACGAAGGTGTCGACGTGGCTCTTGGTGTAGCAGAGGTCGAGCGCGTCCACCACCATGCGGATGTCGGCCGAGTTCTTGCCTGACTGGCGCACGTGCGGGATCTCGATCAGTTCGAACGCGGCCGCGTGCATCGCCGCCTTGAAGTCCTTGTAGCGCGTCCAGTCGCAGTAGGCCTTCTTCACGACGATCGAGCCCTTCAGAAGCAGCCGCTCGAGCACGCGGCCGATGTCGAACTTGTCGTACCTCGCTTCCTGCACCCCGAGGGCGATGTTCTCGAAGTCGCAGAAGAGCGCCATGTTGCGGATTTCGGGATTGGCGGCCATGTCGACTCTGTCGCCGAAAGCTGCCGATGCTAGCATCGGGCGCATGGACGGCGCAGAAAGCCTCGCCCGCACCCTCGTCGCCTGCGGCGTCGAGGTCTGCTTCGCCAATCCGGGAACGAGCGAGATGCACTTCGTCGCCGCGCTCGACCGGGTGCCGGGCGTGCGCGCGGTGCTCGGGCTCGCCGAGGCCGCGGTCGCAGGCTTCGCCGACGGCTACGCGCGCATGGCCGGACGGCCGGCGGCGACGCTTTTTCACTGCGGACCGGGCCTTGCAAACGCGCTCGCCAGCTTGCACAACGCGCGCCGCGCGCATAGCCCCGTCGTCAACATCGTCGGCGATCAGGCGACGCATCACCGCCCGCACGATCCTCCGCTCGCCGCCGACACCGAGGCGCTCGCGCGCACGGTGTCCTGCTGGGTTCGGACGAGCCTGCGCTCCGAGGACGTCGGCGAGGACGCCGCCCGCGCGGTGCAGGCGGCGCTCGCTCCGCCGGGAGGCGTGGCGACCCTCGTGCTGCCGGCCGACTGCGCTTGGACCGAGGGCGGCCGGCCTGCGGCGCCGCTTGCACCGCCAGAACGACGGATGCCCGCACCGGAGGCGCTGCGCGAGGCGGCGCAGGCGCTGCGCTCGGGGGAGCGGGCGATGCTGCTTCTTTCGGGACCCGCGCTCACCGATCGGGGGCTTCGGGCTGCCGCGCGCATTGCGCAGGCGACCGGCGCCGCGCTTCGCACGCCGACGCAGGTGCCGCGCATGGCACGCGGACGCGGCCGGCCGCCGGTGGACCGCATTCCGTATGTCGTCGATGCCGCGCTCAAGGTGCTCGAAGGCGTCCGACATCTGGTGCTCGCCGGCGCAAGACCGCCGGTCGGCTTCTTCGCCTATCCCGGAAAACCTTCGGCCCTTTGGCCAGCGGACTGCGCGCTACACCGGCTCGCCGGGCCGGCAGAGGATGTGGTCGGCGCGCTGGAGGCGCTCGCAGACGAGCTCGCTGCACTGCCTGAGGCGACGTTCCCGGCGCTGCCGACACCCGAGCTGCAGGGTCAAGTCCCATTCTTGCTGGAAATTCGCGAGCGGGATGGGTTCAGGTTTGCCGGCGCGGTACGCTCGGCGTAGCGCCGGTTCAGGTGCTCGCGCAGACTCTCGAGCTGCTTGAGCTCAAAGGGCGTGATCACGATCCGGCGCCAGGTGGCGCTGGCGCGAATGAGCGCCGCGTACATGAGTTTCAACACCGGCCGCTCGCCAAAGGCGTGCGGAATGACCTTGGTTCGCCGGCGCTCCTCGCCAAAGAGCCGCTCAAGAAGGTTGGTCGTGCGCGCTGTGCGCCGATGCGCGATCGGCAGCTCAAGATACGCGATGCAGGCCTCGAAGTCATCGAGGAAACAGGCGGTTGCGCTGGGATACTCGCGCTCGTACCTGGCAACGAAATCGTCTCTGGCCATCTGCGCGAGTTTCGGACTGCCCGCCTGGTAGGCGGCAAGGGCTGCGCCTTTGACCTCCCGCCAGGCCTCCTCGGGCACCTTGCTCTGCAGGTTACGCATCTTGTGCACAAGGCAGCGCTGGCGCAGGCTTCGCGGGAACACCTCCTCGAAGGCCCGAATCAGCCCCGGGGCGCCGTCGGTTACGCCAAGCACCGGGTCCCCGAGCCCGCGGCTCTTGAGGTCTCTCAGGAAGTCCCGGCAGCTTGCCGTGTCCTCTTTGGACCCCGGAGAAAGCCCCAGCAACAGCTTCTCGCCCGTCTCGGTGATGCCCCAGGCCGCAAGCACCGCCTCGCGCGGCTGGCCCAGATGCAGCCGCTCGGCAATGCCATCCACAAAAAGGTAGAGCACCTTGAACTCCGAGAGATCTCGACAGGCAAAGGCCTGATAATCGGCCCACAGCCGCTCGGTGAGCGCCGAGGCCGCTGTGCGGCTCAGCAAACACCGTCCTGCCTCATCGGTGAACGCCCGCTCGATGTCGCGCACCGAAAGCCCCCGGGCGTACATCTCAACGGCCAGCCGCTCCAGCTCCTCGGTGCGGCCGCGGATGACCTCCCGAATCCGCGAGCGAAATGGCTCTGCCGTGTCCGAGACCTGCGGTACCGCGAACTCGATCTCGCCTTCGGCCGACTTCACTCGGCCCAGCCGATAGCCGTTGCGGTAGCCGCGCCGCTCCACTCCACGCTCGTAGTAGCCCCGCCCGAGCGCCTCGGCCGCCTCGGCCTCCAGCGCCTCCTCCACAATCAGCCGCGCCGCCTGGCGCACCAGCCGGCTGCGCTCAGCCGGTGCCCTTCCTTCAAACATCGCCTTCAACTCGTTGCGTGTCCTCTCGGACGCAGGTACTCTCGCCATCGGGATGCTCCTTTCCGGTTGATCGATCCGAACGCCGCTAGACGTTCAGACCGAAGGATGCATCCCACCCCGAATTTCCAGCAAATTTAGGACATCACCAGCTGCAGCGCGGTCCCTTCCGCCCCGACGCCTTCGGTGCGACGCTCGCCGCGCTGCTTCCGGAAGAGGCGATCGTCGCCGAAGATGCGGTCACCTCGGGCCGCACGCTTTTCCCCTACACTTGGGCGGCGGCCCCGCACGACTGGATCCAGATCACCGGCGGCGCGATCGGCTGGGCGTTTCCCGCCGCGACCGGCGCGGCGATCGCCTGCCCCGGACGGCGCGTCGTGTGCCTTCAGGGCGACGGCGGCGGGATGTACACGCTGCAAGCGCTCTGGACCCAGGCGCGCGAGCGGCTCGACGTGGTGAACATCGTGTTCGCGAACCGGCGCTACGCGATCCTGCAGGGCGAGCTCGCGGCGGCGGGCGCGCGCCCGGGACCGGCTTCCGAGGCGCTCTTCGATCTCGGCCGGCCTGCCCTCGGCTGGACGAAGCTCGCCGAAGGCCTGGGGGTCGAGGCGGCGCGCGTCGAAACGCTCCGAGGCTTTCGCCGATGTCTTCTCAGCCGCCTGCGGCCAGCGCGGACCGTTCCTCGTCGAGTTCGCAATCTAGGGTTCGCGCCGCGGCGCGCTCGGGGCTTCGGCCGGCGCCGCCCCGCGCGCGAGCCTTCTTCCCTCGCGCCAGTTCTCGACGAGCGAATAGGCGGCCGGTACCACCACGAGCGTGAGCAGCGTCGAGGTGATCATGCCGCCGATCACCGCGACCGCGAGCGGCGCGTTCGTCGGCGCCCGCCCCGAGGCCGAACGCCGCCGGAAGGAGCGCGAGCACCACCGTCGCCGAGGTCATGAGCACCGGCCGCATGCGGATCGGACAGGCGTCGGCGAGCGCTGCATCGACCGTCATCCCTTGCGCGCGGCGCTGGTTGGCGAGGTCGACGAGCAGGATCGAGTTCTTCGCCACCAGGCCGATGAGGAGCGTGAGGCCGATCATCGAGTAAATGTTCAACGTATGCACCGGGATCTTCAGCCCGAGCGATGCGCCCAGCTGCGACAGCGGCAGGAACAGCCACAGCGCGAACACTCCGCCGATGATCGCGAGCGGCACCGCGAGCATGACGTAGAACGGCTGCAGGAACGAGTTGAACTGGCTCGCGAGCACCATGAAAAGGAGCACGAGCGCGAGCGCGAAGGTGAATAGCATCGCCTCGCGCGTTCTTTCGAGCTGCTCGGCTTCGCCGATGAACACCACCTGGTAGCCCGGCGGGAGTTCCCGCGCGGCGGCGCGCACCTTTTCCATCGCCGCCGCGAGCGGAATCGAGGGGGTGGCGTAAAAGGTCGCGGCGTACTGCAGGTCGAAGCGCCCGACCACCGCCGGGCCGACGCGTTCGGCAAAGCGCGCGACCGTATCCGAGGCGCACGAGCTGCCCCTGGCGGTTGCGCAGGTAGATCCGCGCGAGATCGTCCTGCGAGACGAATTCGCCTTCCTTCGCCTTCGCGCGGATGTCGTAGCGCTCGCCGTCGCCCGGCTGGTCGTTGTACTTGGCGATATCGACGCCGCCGGTGAGCATGCTGATCGCGAGCGCGAGGTCCTGGGTGCTCAGGCCGACGGCGGCGGCGCGCACGCGATCGGGTTCGAGGACGAGCTGCGGCAGATCGAGCTGCAGGTCGGTGTCCATGCGCCCGATCTGCGGGTCGGCCTGTAGCGTCCGCTGCAGCGCAGTCGCCGAACGCGCCCCATCTCCTCGAGGTTCGGCCCCTTGACGACGAACTGCAGCGGCTCGGAGCGCTGGCCCATCACCAGGCCGAAGGGGCGCGGAAACGCGCGCGCGCCGGCCAGTTGCGCGAGATCGCGCCGCACCGCGGCGATCACCTCCTGCTGCGTCATGCCGCCCGAGCGCCGGCGCTCGGACTTCGGCTTCATGCGCACCACCAGCGTCGCCTGATTGACCTGCCCGGCCGAGCCCAGACCGATCACGCCGAACTCGGTGACGACGTCGGGGTAGCGGAACACGATTTCCTCGACCTCGCGCAGCTTCTGCTCGGTGTAGTGGATCGAGGAAACCGAGCGGCGTGCGGATGCCGATGAGGAACCGCCCTTCGTCGGGCTGCGGCGCGAGCTCGGCCGGCAGCATCCGGAAAAACGGCACCGCGGCGGCGCTCACCGCCACCGCGCCGGCGAGCACCGTCCAGCGGTGCGCAAGCGCCCAGCCGAGCAGCCGCCGGTAACGGCGCTCGAGGCGCTCGAACGCGCGCTCGAGCAGCCAGTAGAGCCGCCCGTGGCGGCGCTCGACGTGCAGAAAGCGCGAGCAGAGCATCGGCGTGAGCGTGAGCGACACGAACAGCGACACGAGCACGCCGAAGGTCACCACCACCGCGAACGAGCGCAGGAACTGGCCGGTGATGCCGGAGACGAAGATCACCGGCGCGAAGATCGCCACCAACGCGAGCGACGCCGCGATCACCGCGAAGGTGACCTCGCGGCTTCCCTGCACCGCCGCCTGAAACGTGTCGGCGACCAGCCGCTCGCGGTGGCGGTGGATGTTTTCGAGCACCACGATCGCGTCGTCCACCACCACGCCCACGAGCAGCAGCAGCGCGAGCAGCGTCACCGAGTTGAACGTCAGACCGAAGAAGTACATCACCGCGATCGCGCCGAAGAGCGACACCGGGATCGCGGTCGCGATGATGAGCGTCGCGCGCAGGCTCCTCAGGAACAGCCAGACGATGAGCGCGGCAAGGAGCGTGCCTTCGACCAGGTGCGCGCGCAGCGCCTCGACCATCTCGCCGATGAACACCGCGTCGTTCTGCACGTAGTGCAGCTCCAGTCCCGGCGGAAGCTGCGGCCGGATCTCGGTCTCGATCCGCTCGCGCACGCGCGCGACGATCTCGACGGTGTTCGTGTTCGGCACCTTGACGACGCCGATGCCGACCGTCGGCTTGCCGTTGAAGCGCGCAAGTTGCCGGAAGTCCGACAGGCCGTCCTCGATCTCGGCGATGTCGCGGCAGCCGCACCGGCGCGCCCTCGCGCCAGGCGATGACCATTTTCTCCAGGTCGTCCAGGCGGTGGAATTCGAGGTCGAGCTTGAGCAGGTGCTCGGTCGTGCGCCCGGTGAGAAAGCCGCCGGCGACCTGCAGGTGCTCGTTCGCGAACGCCGCGGCCACGTCCTGCGCGGCGACGCCGTAGGCGGCCATGCGCGCCGGAAGCAGGTTCACGCGGATCGTGCGGTCGCGCCGGCCGCCGATCCGGATCTCGCCCACGCCGTCGATCGTCTCGAGCCGCTTCTTGATGACGTTGATCGCGTACTGGTTGAGCTGCTGCTGCGTGCGGTCGCCCTGCAGCGCCGTCCACAGGATCGGCTGCGTGTTGGTCTCCATCTTCGCGACCACCGGCGGCTCGGCGTCCCGCGGCAGGCGGCGCAGCACCTGGTTCACCTTCGCCTGCACCTCGTTAAACGCGACGTCGATGCGCTTGTCGAGGTTGAACGTGACGTTGACCACCGACACGCCGGGGCTTGAGGTCGACTGGATGTGCTCGATGCCGGGCACGCTGTTCACCGCCGACTCGATGAGACTGGTGATCGAGGCGCTCGATCACCTCGGGGTTCGCGCCCTTCTGCACCGTGGTGATCGAGATCACCGGAAACTCGATATAGGGCAGCTTGTCGACCCCCATGCGTGTGTAGGCGATGAGGCCGAAAAGGACGAGCACCGCGTTCAGCATGAACGCGAATACGTGCCGGCGGATCGAGAGTTCGGCGAGCGTCATCGCTCAGCCCTTCTTCGCGCCCTTTTCCGCGCCGGCCTTGTCGCCCCCGGCGGCTTCGCGAGCGCGACCGGTGCCCCGTGCGTGAGGAACCCTGCGCCGTCCACCACCACCCGCTCGCCCGCGGCAAGACCCTTCACGATCTCGTAGCGGCCGTCCTGGCGCACGCCGGTCTGGACCTGGCGCTGCTCGGCGACCAGCCGACCGTCGCGTTCGGCGAGGACGTACACCACCTTGCCCGCGGGGCGAAGCACGACCGATTCGTTCGGGCACGGTGAGCGCGCCGGGCCGCACCGCGACCACGATTTTCGCGTGGACGCTGCCGCCGCCGCGGAAGCTGCCGTCGTTGTCGAACCGGACGATCGCCTCGAGCGCCCGGCTCTGCGCGACCACCGTCGGGCGCAGCTGCGTCGATGCGCGCTTCCAGCTCCCGCTCGGGCGCAGACGGCGCCGACAGTCGCACCTTCAGCCCCGGCCGCGCCAGCCGGTCGATGTTCTCGGGCAGCGGCAGGCGCGCGCGCAGACGCCCGGTGCCGACCATGCGAAAGAGCGGATCGCCCACCTTCACGAAATCGCCCGGCGCGACGATCTGCACCTCGATCGCGCCGTCGACCGGGGCGGTGACGCGCGTCTTCGCGAGGTTGCGCTTCGTTTGCTGGCGCGCGCGCGCGCAGCGGCGAGGCTTTCGCGCAGCGCGTTTCGCTGCGCGAGCGCCTCGTCGGCGGCGTTCTGCGAGATGAAGCCCTGCGCGACGAGCTTCTGCTCGGCGCTCGAGCACCAGTTCCTGCTGCGCAAGGAGCGTCTCCAGGCGGGCGATCTCGGCGGCGTCGGCGCGCGCCTGGATCTCGAAGTCGCGCGGGTCGATCTCGGCGAGCAGCTCGCCCTGACGCACCTTCTTGCCGGTATAGGCGTAACGCGCACGACGCGGCCGGCGACCTCAGCGCTGATGCTCGGGTCGAGCACGTACTCGATCCGTGCCGACCACCTGCTCGAGCACCTCCAGGTCGCGCGGCTCGACCGCGATCCGGTGACGAGCGTCGCAGGCGGCGCCGCCGGGCGGCGCGCCGATTCCGCTTCGCCGCCGCAGCCGGCGACCGAAAGCGCCGCCGCGCCCGCCGCGAGCAGCCGTGCCGCTAGCATGCGAGCGCCACCTCGTGCGCGAACAATTCCTCGACCGTTTCGCGCCGGCGCACGAGCCGCGCGGCGGCGCCGCTCACCATGACTTCGGCCGGGCGGGGGCGCGTGTTGTAGTTCGAGCTCATCGCCATGCCGTAGGCGCCGGCAGTCATCATCGCGAGCAGATCGCCCGCGCGCGGCGCGAGCCGCCGCTCGCGCGCCAGCACGTCGGCGCTTTCGCACACCGGGCCGACGACGTCGCACACGGTGAGCGTTGCGCCGAGCGGCGGCTGGCGCACCGGCAGCACCTCGTGCCAGGCGCCGTAGAGCGCCGGCCGCAGCAGATCGTTCATCGCCGCGTCGACGACGACGAAATTCTTCGCGCCCGCCGGCTTCACGCGCGTACTCGATGCGGGTGAGGAGCACCCCGGCCGGGCCGACCAGCGCCGCCCGGGTCGACGACGATCGTCTCGGCGCCGGCCGAGCGCTTCGAGCGCCGCGCGCACGAACTCGGCGGGCGACGGCGGTGCCTCGTCGCGATAGCGCACGCCGAAGCCGCCGCCGAGGTCGATGTGCGAGAGCGCGATGCCGTCGACGGCGAGCGCTTCGACGAGCGCGCGAAGGCGCGCCGCCGCCTCGGCGAACGGCGCGACGTCGAGCAATTGCGAGCCGATGTGGCAGCCGATGCCGACGAGGCGCACGTGAGGCAGGCGCGCCGCCTGGCGGTAGAGCCGCAGCGCGTCGTCCCAGGCGATGCCGAACTTGTTCTCGCGCAGGCCGGTCGCGATGTAGAGGGTGGGTGCGCGGATCGACGTCCGGGTTGACGCGGAACGCGATCGGCGCCCGCACCCCGAGACGCGCGGCCACGGCCTCGACGCGCGCAAGCTCCGCCTCGGATTCGAGGTTGAGGCACAGGACGCCGGCGGCGAGCGCCTGCGCGATCTCGAACTCGCGCTCGCCGACGCCGGAGAAGAGCACCTTGTCCATCGCGCCGCCGGCGGCGGCGACGCGCGCAAGCTCGCCGCCCGAGACGATGTCGAAGCCTGCGCCGAGGCGCGCCATCAGCGCGAGCACCGCGAGGTTGGCGTTCGCCTTCACCGAGTAGGCGACGAGCGCGCGTCGCCCCTCGAACGCGGCGGCGAATTCGCGGTAGGCGCGCTCGATCGCGGACTGCGCGCAGAACATAGCAGGGCGTGCCGTAGCGCCGGGCGACGTCCTCGAGCGCGATCGTCCTCGGCGTGGAGCTGTCCGGCGCGGTAGGCGAAGGCCATTGCGCTAGCGGCGCGCCGGCTCGTGCGCGCCTTTGCGCGGCCCTCGCTCGCCGGGTACGGGACCGGGCGATACGGTTCCGGCTTCGGCGGTTCATCCCGGGCGGCGGGCTGTCGCGCAGATCGAGGGGCCGCGCTGCCCGCAGCCGGCGGCGACGCTTGCGGCGGCGAGGAGGGCGGCCAGAACGAGGCGGGGCGCAGGCATGCGGGTTCGGCGGGGGCGGGATTACAATCGGCGATGTTATCAAGCCGGACGTGCCTGCCGGTGAACGAGAGCGAATTCGAGCGGCTCGCCGATGAAACCCTCGCCGCGCTCGAGCGCGCGCTGGAGGAAGCGCTGCCCGAGGCCGACGTACGCTTCAGGGGGCCGGCGTGCTCGAGATCGAGTTCGACGACGGCGCGAAAATCGTCGTCAACCGGCACACGCCGGCGCGCGAAATCTGGGTCGCGGCGCGCTCCGGCGGCCTGCATTTCCGCCAGACGGAACCGCCTGGCGCGACACCCGCGACGGCAGCGAACTCTTTCGCTGCGCTGCTCGCGGCTGCGTGTCGGCGCACGCCGGGCAGCCGGTCGAGCTGCGCGCATCCTAGTTTGCGGAAACCTCCGAGCCGATGAGCTCCCGCGACGGAACTCGCGATCGAACCTCGACCGACCGCGCGCCTCGGGCGGGGCGGCCGGGTCCGGATCGGCGCGCGCGGCGACGACGCCGTCGGGCACTGGGCGCGGCGCCTCGGGAACGCCCGCGAGCGCGCGCGCCATGAAATCGATCCAGATCGGCAGCGCGACGCGTCCACCGGTCTGATTGCGGCCGAGCGAGCGCGGCTGATCGAACCCGACCCAGGCGACGCCGACGAGCGTCGGGTGGTCGCCGCACCGCAACCAGGCGCTCGACGAAGTCGTTCGTCGTGCCGGTTGCTTGCCCGGCGAGATCGCGCCGCCGAGGCCGCGCGCGCGCGGCGGCCGCGGTGCCGTAGCGGGTGACGTCCTGCATCAACGAGTCCATGATGAAGGCGTTGCGCGCGTCGAGCACCCGCAGCGCTTCGTCGCCGGCGGTGCGCGGGCGCGCCGCCCCGAGCGGATTGCCGCGGTCGTCGACCACCCGCAGGATGAAGTACGAGCTCGACGAGGTAGCCGCCGTTTGCGAACGCGCCGTAGGCGCGCGCCATGCTGAAGGGGCGTCACCGAGCCCGCGCCGAGCGCGGGGGCGGCGGAATGCGGGCGGGTGCTTGTCGGCGCGTCGAAGCCGAAACGGCTGCGCGTCGTCCTGCGCGTACTTCGGCGTGATGTCCTGCAGCACGCGGATCGAGGCCATGTCTCTTCGACTTGGCGAGCGCGGTGCGCAGGCTCATCGGCCCTTGGCGAACTTGTCCGTCGTGCAGTTCTTCGGCTCCCAGCGCTGGCTGCCCGAGGTCACCTCGGCCTCGACGACGATCGGCTCGTCGGGCGCGACCGTGGCGGGCGTATAGCGCTTTTCCAACGCGGCGGAGTAGATGAACGGCTTGAACGCCGATCCGGGCTGGCGCCACGCTCGGGTCACGTGGTTAGAGCTTGTTGCGCTGGAAGTCGAAGCCGCCGACGAGCGCGCGGATCGCCCCGTCGGCGGGATCGAGCGCGACGAACGCGGCTTCGGCGTCCGGCAGGCCTTGCGCGATGTGCCAGGCGCGCTTTTCGTCGCGCTGCACGCCGGCGCGATGGCGCCACGGCGGATGCGGCGCTGGGCGGCCGATCTTCCTCGAGCGCGCGCGCGCGCAAACCGCAGCCCCTCGCCGGTGACCGAGATCTGCTCGCCGGTTTTGAGCGCCGCGCGCACTTCCCGCGGGCTCGCCGAGAGAACGAGCGCGACGCGCAGGTCGTCGGCGTCGGCGTACTCGGCGAGCGCCTCGTCGTAGTCGTCCTCGGTCGCACCTTCGGCGAGCGGCGCGTACGCCTCGGGCCCGCGGTGCAGCCCTGGCGACGGTCGTACTCGAGCAGCCCGCGGCGCAGCGCCGCGTACGCCGCCTCCTGCTCGGCGCATGCCGTACGGTCGCATCGACGCGAAATCCGCGGCTGTAGGTCGCCTCGCCGTACTGCTCGTAGAGCGCCTGCCGGACCATCTCGGCGAGGTGATCGGCGCGCACGCCGGCGGAATCCTCCGACCGCGCGACAAGGACCTGCAGCGGCGCAGAAAGCGCCTCCGCGTACTGCGCCTCTGAACATGCGAGCCGAGTTCCTTCATGCGCCGCAGCACGTACTGCTGGCGCTGGCGCGCGCGTTGCGGATTCGCAACCGGGTTGTAGGCCGAGCGGCGCCTTCGGCAAGCCGGCGAGCACCGCGGCTTCGGCGAGGGTCAGCCGCTCGAGCGGCTTGCCGGGACCGTGAGCTGCGCTGCCCAGCGGCGAATCCGTAGGCGCGCTGCCCCGAGGTAGATCTGGTTGATGTAGAGCTCGAGGATCTGGTCCTTGGTGAGGTTGTTTTCGATCTTCGAAGGCGAGCAGCGCCTGGTCGAGCTTCGCGTGAGCGTCTTTTCCGAGGTGAGGAAGAAGTTGCGCGCGACCTGCATCGTGATCGTGCTTGCGCCTTGGCGGCGCCCGCCGTGCACGAGATTCGCCGAACGCGGCGCGCGCGACGCCGAGGTAATCGACGCCGGTGTGCTGGGGTTGAAACGCTCGTCCTCGGCGGCGAGGATCGCCAGAGCTGCGAGGCCCTCCGGAGACCTCGCGGATCGAAACGACCGAGCGGCGTTCCTCGCCGAACTCGGCGATCAGCGCTCCGTCGGCGGTGTAGGTGCTGTTCGGATTCTATCGTGTTTCCCTATTAACCTTAGCAATACGTGTTACTGCCTGTACTTCGTTCAGTTACGTATTGCTAAGGTTGATGGGAAACACGATAGAATCCGAACAGCACCTACACCGCCGACGGAGCGCTGATCGCCGAGTTCGGCGAGGAACGCCGCTCGGTCGTTTCGATCCGCGAGGTCTCCGGAGGGCCTCGCAGCTCTGCGATCCTCGCCGCCGAGGACGAGCGTTTCTACCCCAGCACACCGGCGTCGATTACCTCGGCGTCGCGCGCGCCGCGTTCGGCGAATCTCGTGCACGGCGGGCGCCGCCGAGGCGCAAGCCCGATCACGATGCAGGTCGCGCGCAACTTCTTCCTCACCTCGGAAAAGACGTTCACGCGCAAGCTCGACGAGGCGCTGCTCGCCTTCAAGATCGAGCACAACCTCACGAAGGACCAGATCCTCGAGCTCTACATCAACCAGATCTACCTCGGGCAGCGCGCCTACGGATTCGCCGCTGGCAGCGCAGATACGTATCTCGGCAAGCCGCTCGAGCGGCTGACCCTCGCCGAAGCGGCGGTGCTCGCCGGCTTGCCGAAGGCGCCGTCGGCCTACAACCCGGTTGCAATCCGAAGATGCCGCGCCACGCCAGCAGACGTGCTGCGGCGCATGCAGGAACTCGGCTACATCTCCGAGGCGCAGTACGCGGAGGCGCTTTCTGCGCCGCTGCAGGTCCTGTCGCGCGGCGGAGGATTCCGCCAGCCGGCGCCGATCACCTCGCCGAGATGGTGCCGGCCAGGCGCTCTACGAGCAGTACGGCGAGGCGACCTACAGCCGCGGACTTCGCGTGCTCACGACGACGGCTGCGCCGAGCAGGAGGCGGCGTACGCGGCGCTGCGCGCGGGCTGCTCGAGTACGACCGTGCGCCAGCGCTACCGCGGGCCCGAGGCGTACGCGCTCGCTCGCCGAAGGTGCGACCGAGGACGACTACGACGAGGCGCTCGCCGAGTACGCCGACGCCGACGACCTGCGCGTCGCGCTCGTCCTCGGCGAGCCCGCGGGAAGTGCGCGCGGTGCTCAAAACCGGCGAGCAGATCTCGGTCACCGGCGAGGGGCTGCGGTTCGTGCGCCGCGCGCTCGAGGAAGATCGGCCGCCCAGCGCCGCATTGCGCCGCGGCGCCATCGTGCCGCGTGCAGCGCGACGAAAAGCGCGCCTGGCACATCGCGCAGCCTGCCGGAGGCCGAAGCCGCGTTCGTGGCGCTCGATCCCGCCGACGGGGCGATCCGGCGCGCTCGTCGGCGGCTTCGACTTCCAGCGCAACAAGTTCAACCACGTGACCCAAGCGTGGCGCCAGCCCGGATCGGCGTTCAAGCCGTTCATCTACTCCGCCGCGTTGGAAAAGGGCTTACGCCCGCCACGGTCGTGCCCGACGAGCCGATCGTCGTCGAGGCCGAGGTGACCCGGCAGCCAGCGCTGGGAGCCGAAGAACTACGATGGACAAGTTCGAAGGGCCGATGAGCCTGCGCACCGCGCTCGCCAAGTCGAAGAACATGGTCTCGATCCGCGTGCTGCAGGACATCACGCCGAAGTATGCGCAGGACTACGTCCAGCGCTTCGGCTTCGACCGCCGACAAGCACCCGCCCGCTATCGACGCTCGCGCTCGGCGCCGGACTCGGTGACGCCCCTTCAGATGGCGCGCGCCTACGGCGTGTTCGCAAACGGCGGCTACCTCGTCGAGCCGTACTTCATCCTGCGGGTGGCGACGACCGCGGCAATCCGCTCGGGGCGGCGCGCCCGCGCACCGCCGGCGACGAAGCGCTGCGGGTGCTCGACGCGCGCAACGCCTTCGTCATGAGACTCGTTGATGCGGGACGGTCACCCGCTACGGCACCGCGGCCGCCGCGGCGCGCGCCTCGGCCGGCGCGATCTCGCCGGCAAGACCGGCACGACGAACGACTTCGTCAGACGCCTGGTTCTGCCGGCTACCACCCGACGCTCGTCGGCGTGGCCTGGGTCGGGTTCGATCAGCCGCGGTCGCTCGGCCGCAATCAGACCGGTGGACGCGTCGCGCTGCCGATCTGGATCGATTTCATGGCGCGCGCGCTCGCGGGCGTTCCCGAGGCGCCGCGCCCAGTGCCCGACGGCGTCGTCGCCGCGCGCGCCGATCCGGACCCGGCCGCCCCGCCCGAGCGCGCGTCGGGTCGAGGATTCTGATCGCGAGTCTCCGCGGGAGCTCATCGGCTCGGAGGTCTCCGCAAACTAGGATGCGCGCAGCTCGACCGGCTGCCCGGCGTGCGCCGACACGAGCCGCGAGCAGCGCAGCGAAAGAGTTCGCTGCCGTCGCGGGTGTCGCGCCAGGCGGTTCCGTCTGGCGGAAATGCAGGCCGCCGGAGCGCGCCGCGACCCAGATTTCGCGCGCCGGCGTGTGCCGGTTGACGACGATTTTCGCGCCGTCGTCGAACTCGATCTCGAGCACGCCGGCCCCCTGAAGCGTACGTCGGCCTCGGGCAGCGCTTCCTCCAGCGCGCGCTCGAGCGCGGCGAGGGTTTCATCGGCGAGCCGCTCGAATTCGCTCTCGTTCCACCGTAGGGGACGTCCGGCTTGATAACATCGCCGATTGTAAGTCCGCCCCCGCCCGAACCCGCATGCCTGCGCCCCGCCTCGTTCTGGCCGCCCTCCTCGCCGCCGCAAGCGTCGCCGCCGGCTGCGGGCAGCGCGGCCCTCTATCTGCGCGACAGCCCGCCGCCCGGGATGCAACCGCCGAAGCCGGAACCGTATCGCCCGGTCCCGTACCCGGCGAGCGAAGAGCCGCGCAAAGGCGCGCACGAGCCGGCGCGCCGCTAGCGCAATGGCCTTCGCCTACCGCGCCGGACAGCTCCACGCCGAGGACGATCGCGCTCGAGGACGTCGCCCGGCGCTACGGCACGCCCTGCTATGTTCTGCGCGCAGTCCGCGATCGAGCGCGCCTACCGCGAATTCGCCGCCGCGTTCGAGGGGCGACGCGCGCTCGTCGCCTACTCGGTGAAGGCGAACGCCAACCTCGCGGTGCTCGCGCTGATGGCGCGCCTCGGCGCAGGCTTCGACATCGTCTCGGGCGGCGAGCTCGCGCGCGTCGCCGCCGCCGGCGGCGCGATGGACAAGGTGCTTTTCTCCGGCGTCGGCGAGCGCGAGTTCGAGATCGCGCAGGCGCTCGCCGCCGGCGTCCTGTGCCTCAACCTCGAATCCGAGGCGGAGCTTGCGGCGTCGAGGCCGTGGCCGCGCGTCTCGGGGTGCGGGCGCCGATCGCGTTCCGCGTCAACCCGGACGTCGATCCGCGCACCCACCCTTACATCGCGACCGGCCTGCGCGAGAACAAGTTCGGCATCGCCTGGGACGACGCGCTGCGGCTCTACCGCCAGGCGGCGCGCCTGCCTCACGTGCGCCTCGTCGGCATCGGCTGCCACATCGGCTCGCAATTGCTCGACGTCGCGCCGTTCGCCGAGGCGGCGGCGCGCCTTCGCGCGCTCGTCGAAGCGCTCGCCGTCGACGGCATCGCGCTCTCGCACATCGACCTCGGCGGCGGCTTCGGCGTGCGCTATCGCGACGAGGCACCGCCGTGCGCCCGCCGAGTTCGTGCGCGCGGCGCTCGAAGCGCTCGGCCCGCGCGCCGAGACGATCGTCGTCGACCCGGGGCGGGCGCTGGTCGGCCCGGCCGGGGTGCTCCTCACCCGCATCGAGTACCTGTGAAGCCGGCGGGCGCGAAGAATTTCGTCGTCGTCGACGCGGCGATGAACGATCTGCTGCGGCCGGCGCTCTACGGCGCCTGGCACGAGGTGCTGCCGGTGCGCGAGCCGCCGCTCGGCGCAACGCTCACCGTGTGCGACGTCGTCGGCCCGGTGTGCGAAAGCGCCGACGTGCTGGCGCGCGAGCGGCGGCTCGCGCCGCGCGCGGGCGATCTGCTCGCGATCATGACTGCCGGCGCCTACGGCATGGCGATGAGCTCGAACTACAACACGCGCCCCCGCCCGGCCGAAGTCATGGTGAGCGGCGCCGCCGCGCGGCTCGTGCGCCGGCGCGAAACGGTCGAGGAATTGTTCGCGCACGAGGTGGCGCTCGCATGCTAGCGGCACGGCTGCTCGCGGCGGGCGCGGCGGCGCTTTCGGTCGCCGGCTGCGGCGGCGAAGCGGAATCGGCGCGCCGCCCGGCGGCGCCGCCTGCGACGCTCGTCACCGCGATCGCGGTCGAGCCGCGCGACCTGGAGGTGCTCGAGCAGGTGGTCGGCACGGAATCGAGAACGTGCTCGACCCGAGCATCAGCGCTGAGGTCGCCGGCCGCGTCGTGCGCGTTCACGCCTATACCGGCAAGAAGGTGCGTCAGGGCGAGCTGCTCGCCGAGATCGACCCGCGCGACTTCGAGATCCAGGCGCGCGCCGACGCCGCCGAGATCGCCCGCCTGGAGACGCTCCTTGCGCAGCAGGAACAGGTGCTCGAGCGCCGAGCAGAAGCTCGTCGCGCAGGGCTTCATCTCGCAGAACGCCGCCGACGAGGCGCTCGCGCAGCGAAACGCGCTGCGCGAAAGCCTCGCCGCTGCGCGCGCGCGCGCCGAGCAAACGAAGCGCAACCTCGCGAAGACGCGCGTCACCGCCCCGGTCGACGGCGCGATCGAGGTGCAGATCGTCGCGCCGGGCGATTTCGTGAAGGTGGGCGATCCGCTCTTTCGCATGGTCGGCACCGGGCGTCTGCGCGCGCGCCTGCCGCTGCCCGAGAACATCGACCGGCTGGTGCGGCCGGGGCTGAAGGTGCGACTGTCGGCGCCGTCTGCGCCCGAGCGGGAGCTGGAAGCGCGCATCGACCGAGCTGCGCCCGACGGTGGTCGCGCAGAGCCGGGCGCTCGAGGCGATCGTCCGGTTCGACAACGACGGCAGCTTCCGCGGCGGCGGCAGCGTCCACGCGAAAATCGTGGTCGCGGTGCGGCCCGGCGCGCTCACCGTGCCCGAACGAATCGGTCGTGCTTCGCCCCGCGGGCAAGGTGGTGTACGTCCTCGCCGAACGCGACGGTCGGCTGGTCGCCGAGCAGCGCCAGGTCCAGACCGGCGTGCGCCAGGACAGCCGCTACGAGATCGTGAAGGGTCTTGCCGCGGGCGAGCGGGTGGTGGTGGACGGCGCAGGGTTCCTCACGCACGGGGCACCGGTCGCGCTCGCGAAGCCGCCGGGGGGCGACAAGGCCGGCGCGGAAAAGGGCGCGAAGAAGGGCTGAGCGATGACGCTCGCCGAACTCTCGATCCGCCGGCACGTATTCGCGTTCATGCTGAACGCGGTGCTCGTCCTTTTCGGCCTCATCGCCTACACACGCATGGGGGTCGACAAGCTGCCCTATATCGAGTTTCCGGTGATCTCGATCACCACGGTGCAGAAGGGCGCGAACCCCGAGGTGATCGAGCGCCTCGATCACCAGTCTCATCGAGTCGGCGGTGAACAGCGTGCCCGGCATCGAGCACATCCAGTCGACCTCAAGCCCCGGCGTGTCGGTGGTCAACGTCACGTTCAACCTCGACAAGCGCATCGACGTCGCGTTTAACGAGGTGCAGGCGAAGGTGAACCAGGTGCTGCGCCGCCTGCCGCGGGACGCCGAGCCGCCGGTGGTCGCGAAGATGGAGACCAACACGCAGCCGATCCTGTGGACGGCGCTGCAGGGCGACCGCACGCAGCAGCAGCTCAACCAGTACGCGATCAACGTCATCAAGAAGCGGCTCGAGACGATCGACGGCGTGGGCGAGATCCGGATCGGCGGCCGGCGCGACCGCACGATCCGCGTGAACCTGCTTCCGGCGCGCATGGCCGCCTACGGCGTCGCCGCGCAGGACGTGGCCGCGGCGTTCGCGAACGAGCACCTGCAGGTCGCCGGCGGCTTTGCTCACCGGGCGCACGACCGAGCACCTGCTCAAGCTCGACCTCGAATTCCACCGCCTGGACGACCTGGAGAAAATGGTCATCGCCTGGCGCGAGGGCGCGCCGGTGCGGCTGCGCGACATCGCCGAGATCGAGGACGGCCTGTCGGACTTCCGGCAACTTGCGCGCTTCAACGGCAAGCCGACGGTCGGCATCGGCGTCGTCAAGGTGCCGAACACGAACACCGTGCGAGATCGTCGCGCGCGTGCGCGAGCGGATCGAGACCGAGATCCGGCCGCAGCTTCCGCCGGGACTGGAGCTGCACTACGTGCAGAACGACGCGGTGTTCATCGGCGAGATGGTCGAGGCGCTGCGCGCGCACCTGGTCGAAGGCACGCTCCTTGCCGCGCTCATCGTCTGGCTGTTCCTGAGGAGCCTGCGCGCGACGCTCATCATCGCGACCGCGATCCCGGTGTCGCTCTTCGGCGCGATCGCGGTGATGTACTTCTTCGGTCTGACGTTCAACTCGGTGACGCTGCTCGCGCTGCTGCTGCTCGTGGGCGTGGTGGTGGGCGACAGGCGATCGTGGTGCTCGAAAACATCCACCGCCACCGCGAGCGGCTGGTCGCCGACACGTTTCAGGCGGCGGTGCAGGGAAGCTCGCGAGGTCACCTTCGCGGTGATCGCGGCGTCGCTCGCGTTGGTGGCGATCTTCGCGCCGGTGATCTTGGTCTCCGGCATCACCGGCCAGTTCCTGCGCTCGTTCGCGGTGGTGGTGACCTTCGGCGTGCTCGTGTCGCTGTTCGTGTCGCTCACGCTCACGCCGATGCTCTGCTCGCGCTTGCTGCACGTCGAGCGCCGCCACGGGCGGCTCTACTGGCTGCTCGAGCGCGCGCGTTCGAGCGCCTCGAGCGCCGTTACCGGCGGCTGCTCGGCTGGGCGCTTGCGCACCGCTGGACGGTGCTCGCGGGCGCGGTGGCGGTGTGAGCGCCGCCGCGGTGCCGTTTTCCCGGATGCTGCCCGGCCGAGCTCGCGCCGCAGCCCGACGAAGGGCGGTTCCTCATCGGCATCCGCACGCCGCTCGGTTCCTCGATCCACTACACCGAGCAGAAGCTGCGCGAGGTCGAGGGAAATCGTGTTCCGCTACCCCGACGTCGTCACCGAGTTCGGCGTGATCGGTCTGGCTCGGCCGGGCAGGTCAATCAGGCGACGCTGGTGGTGCGCATGAAGCCGAAGTCCGAGCGCCGGCGCTCGGGCGGCATGACGCGGCAGGAGGTGATCGCCGCGGTGCGGCGCGATCTCGCGCAACTGGCCGGCGCGCGCGCGTTTCCGCGCCCCTTCGGCCTGGTGATGGGCCAGCGCTCCGAGCCGCTGCAGTTCGTCGTCAAGGGGCCGACCTTGAGGAGATGGGGCGCGTCGCGACCGCGCTGCAGCGGACGCTACAGGCCGACCCGCAGATCGGGCGCATGGACACCGACCTGCAGCTCGATCTGCCGCAGCTCGTCCTCGAACCCGATCGCGTGCGCGCCGCCGCCGTCGGCCTGAGCACCCAGGACCTCGCGCTCGCGATCAGCATGCTCACCGGCGGCGTCGATATCGCCAAGTACAACGACCAGCCGGGCGACGGCGAGCGCTACGACATCCGCGTGAAGGCGAAGGAAGGCGAATTCGTCTCGCAGGACGATCTCGCGCGGATCTACCTGCGCAACCGCCAGGGGCAGCTCGTGCGCCTCGATACGGTCGCGCGCTTTGCCGAACGCGTCGGCCCGGCGGTGGTCGGGCGCTTCGACCTGCAGTTCGCCGCGACCTTCTACGCCACGCCCTCGATTCCGCTCGCGGCGGCGATGGAGAAGGTGCGCGCCGCCGCGCGGACTTCCCGCCGGGCTACCAGGTGGTGTTCATCGGCGAAGCCGAGCAGCTCGAAAGAACGCGCGAGGCGATGCTATTCACCTTCGCGCTCGCGCTCGTGCTCCTTTTCATGGTGCTCGCGAGCCAGTTCAACTCGTTCCTGCAGCCGTTCTACGTCATGCTCGCGGTGCCGCTCGCGATCATCGGCGGAGTGTTCGCGCTGTGGCTGTTCCTGCCGCTGTCGCAGCTGGGCGCATCGCTCGGGCTGAAGATCCCGGTGCATACGTTGAACATTTACTCGATGATCGGCCTCACGCTCCTCATCGGCCTGGTGGCGAAGAACTCGATCCTGCTCGTCGACCTCGCCAACCAGCGCCGCGCGCAAGGGATGACGGTCGATGCAGCGCTTGCGCCGACGCCTGTCCGATCCGCATGCGGCCGGTGCTCATGACCTCGGCGACGGTGGTGCTCGCGCTCCTTCCGGCGGCGTTCGGCCTCGGGGCGGGCGCGACGAACGCGCCGCTCGCGGTCGCGGTGATCGGCGGCATGATCGCCTCGACGCTGCGCACGGCTGCGCATGGTGGTACCGGCCGCCTATTCGCTGGTCGAGAACTGGCGCGAGGGAGAGAAGGCTCGCGCGCGGGGCGGCGCCGGCCGAAGCCCCCGAGCGCGCCGCGGCGCGAACCCTGCAGATTGCGAACTCGACGAGGAACGCGTCCGCGCTGGCCGCAGGCGGCTGAGAAGACATCGGCGAAAGCCTCGGCGAGCGTTTCAGACGCGCGCCGCCTTCGAGCCCCAGGCCTTCGGCGAGCTTCGTCCAGCCGAGGGCAGGCCGGCCGAGATCGAAGAGCGCCTCGGAAGCCGGTCCCGGGCGCGCGCCCGCCGCCGCGAGCTCGCCCTGCGGGATCGCGTAGCGCCGGTTCGCGAACACGATGTTCACCACGTCGAGCCGCTCGCGCGCCTGGGTCCAGAGCGCTTGCAGCGTGTACATCCCGCCGCCGTCGCCCTGAAGGCACACGACGCGCCGTCCGGGGCAGGCGATCGCCGCGCCGGTCGCGGCGGGAAACGCCCAGCCGATCGCGCCGCCGGTGATCTGGATCCAGTCGTGCGGGGCCGCCGCGCAAGTGTAGGGGAAAAGCGTGCGGCCCGAGGTCGAGCGCGTCTTCGGCGACGATCGCCTCTTCCGGAAGCAGGTTCGCGGCGAGCGTCGCACCGAAGGCGTCGGGGCGGAAGGGACCGCGCTGCAGGGTGATGTCCTAAATTTGCTGGAAATTCGGGGTGGGATGCATCCTTCGGTCTGAACGTCTAGCGGCGTTCGGATCGATCAACCGGAAAGGAGCATCCCGATGGCGAGAGTACCTGCGTCCGAGAGGACACGCAACGAGTTGAAGGCGATGTTTGAAGGAAGGGCACCGGCTGAGCGCAGCCGGCTGGTGCGCCAGGCGGCGCGGCTGATTGTGGAGGAGGCGCTGGAGGCCGAGGCGGCCGAGGCGCTCGGGCGGGGCTACTACGAGCGTGGAGTGGAGCGGCGCGGCTACCGCAACGGCTATCGGCTGGGCCGAGTGAAGTCGGCCGAAGGCGAGATCGAGTTCGCGGTACCGCAGGTCTCGGACACGGCAGAGCCATTTCGCTCGCGGATTCGGGAGGTCATCCGCGGCCGCACCGAGGAGCTGGAGCGGCTGGCCGTTGAGATGTACGCCCGGGGGCTTTCGGTGCGCGACATCGAGCGGGCGTTCACCGATGAGGCAGGACGGTGTTTGCTGAGCCGCACAGCGGCCTCGGCGCTCACCGAGCGGCTGTGGGCCGATTATCAGGCCTTTGCCTGTCGAGATCTCTCGGAGTTCAAGGTGCTCTACCTCTTTGTGGATGGCATTGCCGAGCGGCTGCATCTGGGCCAGCCGCGCGAGGCGGTGCTTGCGGCCTGGGGCATCACCGAGACGGGCGAGAAGCTGTTGCTGGGGCTTTCTCCGGGGTCCAAAGAGGACACGGCAAGCTGCCGGGACTTCCTGAGAGACCTCAAGAGCCGCGGGCTCGGGGACCCGGTGCTTGGCGTAACCGACGGCGCCCCGGGGCTGATTCGGGCCTTCGAGGAGGTGTTCCCGCGAAGCCTGCGCCAGCGCTGCCTTGTGCACAAGATGCGTAACCTGCAGAGCAAGGTGCCCGAGGAGGCCTGGCGGGAGGTCAAAGGCGCAGCCCTTGCCGCCTACCAGGCGGGCAGTCCGAAACTCGCGCAGATGGCCAGAGACGATTTCGTTGCCAGGTACGAGCGCGAGTATCCCAGCGCAACCGCCTGTTTCCTCGATGACTTCGAGGCCTGCATCGCGTATCTTGAGCTGCCGATCGCGCATCGGCGCACAGCGCGCACGACCAACCTTCTTGAGCGGCTCTTTGGCGAGGAGCGCCGGCGAACCAAGGTCATTCCGCACGCCTTTGGCGAGCGGCCGGTGTTGAAACTCATGTACGCGGCGCTCATTCGCGCCAGCGCCACCTGGCGCCGGATCGTGATCACGCCCTTTGAGCTCAAGCAGCTCGAGAGTCTGCGCGAGCACCTGAACCGGCGCTACGCCGAGCGTACCGCGCCGGCAAACCTGAACCCATCCCGCTCGCGAATTTCCAGCAAGAATGGGAATCGGGGTCGGCGTGAAGAAGTTCCTCCAGCGACCTGCTCATCGCCAATTGCGACGAGTTCATCTACTACAACAACCTGGTTCGCGAGGACGAGGCCAAACGGCGCGCCCAGAAGAAGCGGCGCGAGGCGCAGAAGGGCGCCGCCGCGCACGGCGTCGCCGCGGGCGAAGACAAGGCGCAGGAAGCGTTCGACCTGGTGCTGGAGACCTTCGAGGCGCTGGTCGCCGAACGCGGCGAGGGCGAGAGAATCTGGGGCTCGATGGTCAAGCAGGCGCTCAAGCGCCGCAAACCCGGGTTCAACGAATCCTATTACGGCTTTCGCGCCTTCTCCGACCTCCTGGAGGAAGCCGAGCGGCGCGGGCTCTGCGGCTCGAAGCCCGACAAAGATCGGGCGGCTACGTGCTGCGGCGCCCCGAGCGGCCGGCGGCCCCGGTCGGCGCGGACGCTACTCCGGGTTGAGCTGGCGGTAGACGGCTTCGGCGACCGAGAGCAGCCGCTCGCGCGGGATGTCGCCCGAGGCGAGCGCATAGCCGAAGCGCCGATCGATCCAGTAGAACACGCCGACCTTGCCCTCGGACTGATAGCGAAACGCGGTCTCGCCGTGGTCGCGGCCGTCGGTGCGGACGTAGAGCGTGATGCGCGTGCCCTGCTTGCACTGGTACATGAACCCGCGACCGGCCCGTCGTCGCCCGGCAGCAGTCGGCCCCCGACCAGGCTGTGCGCCGACGTCTTCGAGCTTGGCGCGCACGGGCGCCACCGAGCCGCTCGAGAGCCAGGCGACGAGATGCGCCCTCTTGGTCGGCGCCCACCTCGACCGGATGGCGCACCTCGGCGAGTAGACCGCGTGCGCGATCGCCGCGCGCCGCGCGAACGCCGATGCATCCGAGGACGCAGGCGGTTGCGCGCGCTCGCCGCGGATCTGCCAGGCGGCGAGTGCGCCGAGCGCGGCCCCGAGCGCGACGAGCGCCGCGGCGCGTCCGAGCGAACGCCAGCGCCCGCGCACGCCTGCGATGCGCAGCCGCTCGGGCAGCGGCTCGGCGAGCACCGGATCGTAAAGCTGGTGCAGCGCCTGCGAAAGCGCCCGAAGCGTCTCGTCCTTTTGCGGTTCGCCGCTCATCGGATCATTCCACCGCTGCAACCGGGCTCCGGCGGGCAGGCCGCCGAGCATCGCGCGCAGCTTCTCGCGGGCGCGCGACAGTCGCGACATCACCGTACCGATCGGAATGCCGAGGGTGCGCGCGGCTTCGCCGTAGCCGTCCTTGAGCGCGACGAGCAACAGCACCTCGCGCTGCTCGGGCGGCAGCCGCCGCAGCGCGCGCTTCAAGGTCCCGCAGGTCGAGGGCGTCGGTTTCGCGCGCGGCGCGCGCAAGTCTCCAGCGTGTGCGCGTCGAGCGGCGCGAGCGGGCGCGCCGCGCGCAGCTGGTTGACGTAGACGTTGTGCATCACCGTGAACAGCCAGGCGCGCAGGTCGGTGCCGTGCCGGTAGAGGTGGAGCTTCGCCAGCGCGCGCTCCACATTTTTCATAAGCATTGCGCTCGGGCGAGCGGTGTGCCGTTAGCGAGCGATTTTGCAATTGGAGCGGCGGGCGAAGTCTGTTGCGGGGCGGTTTTGCCGAATTTGGGCAAAGCGCCCCCTTACCCCCGTTGTTTGTCAGCGTGCCGGGGACAGCACTCGGGCGGGATCAGGAGGAGTCGAGCGCTCGGGCGGCGGCGAGATAGACGGCCTGATAGGGGAAGGCGGAGCTGAGCATGACCCGCACGCGACGGGTATTGCGCAGGATCACGGCACCGATCTTGAGCAGCTTGGCGCGTAAGGTGCTCGCCTGAAGCCGCGCGAACTCGGTGCCGGCAAGCGCAAGCGCGCGCAGCCGCTCGGTGAGGATGTAGGCAAGGGCCGAGAGCAGCAGCCGGAACTGGTTGGCCAGGAGCCGCTGGCAGCTGGTGCGATCGGCAAAGAGCCCAAGCTGCGCCTCCTTGATGCGGTTTTCCATCTCGCCGCGGGCGCAGTAAAGGTCCTCGTACACCGATCTCGCATCCCCTTGGAGATTGGTGACGAGGTAGCGGGGGTTGTCGCCCTTGTCCATGTGTTCGAGCCGGGCGATGACCCGCCGCTCGGTCTTCCAGGTGCGGGCCGCGTAGCGCAGCTCGGCAAAGGCGCGCTGCTTCTGTCCGCTTTGGGCATACTGCTGCGCAAGCGCCAAGCGCTGCACCGCGGTCATTCGGTTCAGGCGCCTGTTCTTCGCCAGTCCGACGACGTAGCCAACGCCGTTTCGCTCGCACCAGGCAAGGATCCGGCGGCGGCAAAAGCCCGAATCGGCCCGAAGGAGGATTCTCACCTCGGGCCAGGCCTGGCGCAGCCGCGCAACCAGCAGCTTCAACACCGCCCCGGCATGGCGCGACTCATCAATGTTGGAGGGCCGAAGATAAGCCACCAGCAGCCGCTCGCCACAGAAGACATAGAGCGGCAGGTAACAGTAGCGGTCGTAGTAGCCGTGAAAGAATCGGCCCTCCTGCCGGCCGTACAGGGGATCGTCGGTGGCGTCAAAGTCCAACACCAGCTCCCGGGGCGGTGTCTTGAAGCTGGCGATGAACTTCTCGATGATCACCTCGTGAATCGCCCAGGCCGCCGCGCGGCTGGCGCGGTTCTCAAGGCGACATAGCGTCGGAGCCGATGCCAAGGGCCTATCGCGCTCGCACGCGGTCTGCATCAGCACGTCGTTCCTGAGCCTTGCGTGATCGTTCAGGTCCTCGTAGCCCTGCACCAAGCCAAAGACGCGCTGGCGCAGCATGTCCCTGAGCGTGTGCTCGATCCGTTGCGGGTCGCGCGCATCGGCAAGCACTCCCGCCACCGCATCGAGCAGCCCCAGGCGATGCTCGAGCCTGCGCAGCAGCAGCAAGCCACCGTCGCTGGAGACATCGCCGCCGTCGAAATCTACCTCGACACGGCGACGAGCAAGGCGCTCAAACGCGATTCGCTTCGCCGTACAATCTGGCATCGGCGGACTCCACGTTGAAATCAGCATTAACCAACTGACTCAACGCACAAATCCGGAATCCGCCGACCTCAGCTCATGAAATATCCGGGC
>JAVQZY010000007.1:0-211399 GCA_033582675.1 Burkholderiales bacterium
GCAGGGCTGCGGTTGACGGCGACGATGGTCGGCGCGCCTCGCCGCACGAGACGCCGCAGCAGGCGCTCGCGCGCGCCGATCGTGCCCTCTACGAAGGCAAGGCGGCCGGGCGCGACCGGGTGGTGACGGCGCTCGCTTAGAATCGCGCGCGTGAAGACGACGTATCCTCGACTTCGAGCAGCCGATCGCGGAGCTGGAGGCGCAGGATCGAGGAGCTGACCGCTACGTGCAGGGCGATGCTCGGCGGTGGACATCTCGGAGGAGATCGCAGCGGCTGACGCAAGAAGAGCGCAGGCGCTGACGCGCGAGATCTACGCGCAAGCCTCAGCGCCTGGCAGGTGGCGCAGGTGGCACGCGCCACCCGCAGCGGCCGTACTCCCTCGACTACCATCCGCGGCGCTCACCAAGGACCGGACTTCGAGGAGCTGCACGGCGATCGCGCCTTCGGCGACGACGCCGCTCGATCGTCGGGGGGCATGGCGCGCTTCGAGGGCGAGCCGTGCGATGGTGATCGGCCATCAGGAAGGGGCCGCGACACCAAGGAGAAGCTCCTGCGCAACTTCGGCATGCCGCGCCCCGAGGGCTACCGCGAGGCGCTGCGTGCTGATGCGGCTGGCGGAGAAGTTCAGGCCTGCCGGTGCTCAACTTCTTCGTCGACACCCCGGGCGCCTATCCCGGCGTGGACGCCGAAGAGCGCGGCCAGTCGGAAGCGATCGGCGGCAACCTCTACCTGATGGCCGCGCTGCGCACGCCGATCGTCGTCACCGTGATCGGCGAGGGTGGCTCGGGCGGCGCGCTCGCGATCGCGGTGGGCGACATCGTGCTGATGATGCAATACGCGACCTATTCGGTGATCTCGCCCGAGGGTTGCGCCTCGATCCTGTGGAAGAGCGCCGACAAGGCGCCGAGAGGCGGCCGATCGCGCTCGGCATCACCGCCGCGCGGCTGAAGACGCTCGGGCTGGTAGACCGGATCGTTCCCGAGCCGCTCGGCGGCGCGCACCGCGATCCGCAGGCCGCGGGCGCGGCGCTCAAAAAAGCGCTCGCCGATGCCTGGCGCCAGCTCAAGGACAAAAAGCCGAAGGAACTCGTCGAAACGCGCCTTGAGCGCCTGATGAGCTATGGGCGCTTCAAGGAAGCCGCGCAGCGCTGACGACGCGGTGCTCGAGCCCGCGCGCGCGGCGCTCAGCGGACTCGTGTTGCGCGGCGCGCGGCTTGCCGCGGCGATCTCGGGCGGCGTCGACTCGACGGTGCTCGTGCACGCGCTTGCGCGCCTTGCGCCGGAATTCGGCTATCGGCTGCGCGCGGTGCACGTGCACCACGGCTTGTCGCCGCACGCCGACGACTGGCGGCGTGCGTGCGCGCGCCTTTGCCGTTCGCTCGGCGTGCCGTTCACGGCCTACCGTGTCGCGATCGGCCGCAGCCGCCGCGGGCTGGAGGCCGAGGCGCGCGAACAGCGCCGCGCGGTGTTCGCGCGCGTGCGCGCCGACGCGATCGCGCTCGGCCACCAGCTCGACGACCAGGCCGAGACCGTGCTCTTGAATCTCCTGCGAGGCGCAGGGCCGGACGGCGCGGCGGCGATGCCCTCGGTCGGACGCCTGGGCAGCAAACTGCTCGTACGGCCGCTGCTCGCGGTGCCGCGCGAGGCGATCGTCGCCTACGCGCGCGCGCACGCGCTCGCCTGGGTCGAGGACGAGTCGAACGCCGACGAGGCGCGTACGCGCAACTTCCTGCGCCGGCGCGTCGGGCCGCTGCTCGCCGAGCGGTTTCCGCGTTGGCGCGAGAACCTCGCGCGCGCCGCACGCCATTTCGCCGATGCCCAGCTGGACGCCCGGCTGCTGCTGCGCGAGTTCCTCGCCGCGCACGGCCTGCGCGCCCCGAGCGAGGCGAAACTCGCCGAGATGCTGCGGCAGCTCGCCGGTGCCGGCTCGCGCGCCGAGATCCGGCACGACGGCGCGATCGTGCGCCGCTACCGCGACCGCGTCACCGTCGAGCGCGATCCGCCGCCGCCTGCGCCGTTTGCGCCGGTGCGCTGGCAGGGCGAAGCGCGCCTTGCGCTGCCGGCGCTCGGCGGCGAGCTGCGCTTTCGCCGGGTGCGCGGCACCGGCATCGCCGCGCAGCGCGTGCGCGAAGGCCTCACCGTTCGGCTGCGCGCCGGCGGCGAGCGGCTGCGGCCCGATCCGCGCCGGCCGCGGCGCACGCTGAAAAACCTCTTTCAGGAAGCCGGCGTTCCGCCGTGGCAGCGCGCGCGGCTGCCGCTCCTTTTCTGCGGCGCGGATCTCGTCTGGGTGCCGGGGCTCGGGGTCGATGCCGCCTACGCTAGCGCGCCCGACGAGCCCGGGATCGTGCCCGAGTGGCGACCTTTCGCTTCCTGAGCAAAAACGCCTCGCGCGCCGCGCGCGCCTCGGCGCTTGCCGCGGCGAGCTGAAGCTGGTCGTGCGCCATGTGTGAAGCCGCGTGCGCGCCGAGCGCGCCGTAGGCGAGGATGCTTTCCTTCGTCATCTGCAGGGCCGCTTGCGGCATCGCGAGCGCGCGGCGCGCTATGCGCCGCGCCGCCGCGAGCGCACCCCCGGGCGGGGCGGGCCAGTCGGCGAGGCCGCAGGCGAGCGCCTCGCGCGCCGAGAGCCGCTCGCACAGCATCGCGAGGCGCTTCGCCCTCGCCGGTCCGCAGAGCGCGACGAGCCGCGGCAGCGTCCCCCAGGTGAGCGGAATGCCGAGCGCGATCTCCGGCAGCCACACGAAGGCATCGCGCGCGATCACGCGCCAGTCGAGCGCGAGCGCAAGCGCCAAGCCGCCGCCGATCGCGTAGCCCTCGATCGCCGCGATCGTCACCTGCGGCAACTCCTCCCAGGCGCGCGCCATGCGGTAGCCGAGCGCGGCAAGGCGCCGACGTACGACGAGCGGCCCGGCCGCCTGCGCCCAGCGCCCGGCGTCCTTCAGGTCGGCGCCGGCGGAAAACACGCCGCCCGCGCCGCGCACGATCACGGCGCCGACATCGTCGCGGCCCGCGAGCGCCGCGGCGCAGGCCATCATCTCCTCCATGAGTGCGGTGGACATCGCGTTGCGCGCCTCGGGCCGATCGAGCGTCACGACGGCGACGCCGTCCGCGACAGCGACGCGGAGCGTTCCGGACATGGCGATAACCCCTTGTTTTCAGAAGAAAGAGACGGACCGCATGCTATACTTTCTCGCTTTTTTGGGATATCCCGGAAAGGCAGACATGGCGCTCGAGCGTACGCTTTCGATCATCAAACCGGATGCCGTGGCGAAAAACGTGATCGGCCGCATCATCGCGCGCTTCGAGGAAGCGGGGCTGAAGGTAGTCGCCGCGCGCATGATGCACCTTTCGCGCGCGCAGGCCGAAGGCTTCTACGCGGTGCACCGCGAGCGCCCCTTCTTTCGCGATCTCGTCGAGTTTATGACCTCCGGGCCGGTGCTGGTGCAGGTTCTGGAAGGCGAGAACGCGATCGCGCGCAACCGGGAGCTGATGGGCGCCACCGACCCGCGCAAGGCCGCGCCCGGCACGATCCGCGCCGACTTCGCCGAAAGCATCGAGGCGAACGCGGTGCACGGCTCCGACAGCCCGGAGACCGCGCGCAGCGAGATCGCGTTCTTCTTTCCCGCCTGCGAAATCTTCTCCCGACCCTAGCGCCCGCATGCGCGCGAACCTGCTCGATCTGGATCCCGACGGCCTGCGGGCATGGTTCGCCGCGCGCGGCGAAAAGCCGTTTCGCGCGCGCCAGGTGCTCGCCTGGATCCACAAGCGCGGTGCGCCGGATTTCGACGCGATGACGGACCTCGCGCGCGCGCTGCGCGCGCGCCTTGCGGCGGAGGCGACGATCGCCGCTCCGCAGGTGATCGGCGAGGCGGTCTCGCCCGACGGAACGCGCAAGTGGCTGCTGCGCGTCGATGGCGCGAACGCGATCGAGACGGTGTTCATCCCGGAAGCGGGGCGCGGCACACTGTGCGTGTCCAGTCAAGCGGGCTGCACGCTCGACTGTGCGTTCTGCGCGACCGGCAAACAGGGGTTCGCGCGCAATCTCACGACCGCCGAGATCGTCGGGCAGCTGTGGCTCGCCGAGCGGCTGCTCGGCGGGCGCGGCGCGCCCTCGCGCGCGCGCGAGCGGCGCCACGTGAGCAACGTCGTCTTCATGGGCATGGGCGAGCCGCTGCTCAATCTCGATTGCGTGATTCCGGCGATCCGGCTGATGCTCGACGACGATTGCTACGGCCTGTCGCGGCGGCGCGTGACCGTCTCCACCGCCGGGGTGATTCCCGGCATCGACCGGCTGCGCGAGGAATGCCCGGTCGCGCTCGCGGTGTCGCTGCACGCGCCCGACGACGCGCTGCGCGACCGGCTGGTGCCGCTCAACCGCAAGTATCCGATCCGAGAGCTGCTCGCCGCCTGCGAGCGCTATCTCGCGCGCGCGGCGCGCGACTTCGTCACCTTCGAGTACGCGATGCTGGACGGCGTAAACGACAGCGACGCGCACGCCCGGGCCCTCGTCGCGATCGCCGCGCGCGTGCGCTGCAAGTTCAACCTCATCCCGTTCAACCCGTTCGCCGGATGCGGCTTTCGCCGCTCGCCGCCGGAGCGGATCCGGCGCTTTGCCGAGGTGCTCGCCGCTGCCGGCCTGACGGTGACGGTGCGCAGGACGCGCGGCGAGGCGATCGACGCCGCCTGCGGCCAGCTCGCCGGGCGCGTCGCCGATCGCACGCGCCGCACGTTCGCGCTCGCGGAGGCGCGCGCATGAGGCGGCGCGCGCTCGCGGCGCTCTGCGCGGTGCTCGCCGCAGGCTGCGCGCGCGAGCCGGGCCCGCTCGAACCGAGCCTGCAGATGGCGACGTTCGCCGGCGAGTCGAGCGAGCCGCGCAACCGCGCCCGCATCCGCACCGAACTCGGCACGCTCTACTATTCGGTCGGCAATTACGCAGTGGCGCTCGAAGAGGCGCGGCGCGCGGTGCAGGCGGACCCGAGCTATGCGCTCGCCTATAGCCTGCTCGGGGCGGTGTACATGGAGCTGCGCGAAACCCAGCTCGCGCAGCAGAACTTCGAGCGCGCGCTTCGCCTTGCGCCGGGCGACCCGGAGATCAATCACCGCTACGGCTGGTTCCTGTGCCAGACCGGCCGCGAGCTCGAATCGGTGCGTTTCTTCCAGCAGGCGATCCGCAACCCGCTCTATCCGACGCCGTGGCGCTCGTCGGCGGCCGCCGGCGTGTGCGTGTTGCGCAAGGGGATGCTCAAGGAAGCCGAGGACTATTTCGTCGCCGCGCTCAACCAGGACCCCGACGACCTGGTGTCGCTCGTCAACCTGGCCGAGATCCGCTACCGCAAGGGCGAACTCGAGGAGGCGCGCAAGCTCATCGGCCGATTCAACCGGCTGGTCGAGCCGACGGCGGAGTCGCTGTGGCTTGCGCTGCGCATCGAGCGCAGGCTCGGCGAGCGCACCGCCGAGGCGGCGCTCGCCAACCAGCTGCGGCGCCGCTTCCCGGCGTCGCGCGAATACCAGCTGCTGCAGCGCGGGGAATATGACTGAGCCGAGCGGCATCGGGGCGGAGCTCGCGCGGGCACGGCAGTCGCTCGGCCTGTCCGTCGCGCAGGTCGCGCAGCAACTGAAGCTCGCGCCGCGCCAGGTCGAGGCGCTCGAGGCCGAGGCGTGGGAGCGGCTGCCGGTGGGGCCCTTCGCGCGCGGCATGCTGCGAAGCTACGCGCGTCTTCTCGGCCTGGACGCCGAGGCGCTTCTTGCACGGGTCGGCGAGCGGCTGCGCGCGGCCGATCCGACCGATGCGCCGCTGCTAGCGCGTCGCGCGATCCCGTTCACCGACGGCTCGCGGCACCACAACCTCCTCTACGGCGCGCTCTCCGTCGCGGTGCTCGCGGCGATCGCCTACGTCGCGCTCGAGTGGCGCGCCGAGCGCGCGCGCGCGGCGCGTCCGACGTTCGTGCCGGCGGCGGCGCAGGCGCCGGCGCCCCCGCCGCCGCACGTCGAGCTGGCGAGCGTCGCCGCGCCGAGCGCGCCCGAGGCGCCGGCCGCCGCGTCGGCGAGCCCCGCGCGGCGGCTCGTGCTTCGCTTCGAGCGCGACGCCTGGGTCGAGATCCGCGGCGCGGGCGACCGCCTGCTGATGTCGCAGCTCAATCCTGCGGGCAGCGAACGGGCGGTCGAGGGCGAGCCGCCGTTCCGGCTGGTGATCGGCAACGCGCGCCACGTGCGCCTTACCTACGAGGGCACGCCGGTGGACCTCGCGCCGCACATCAAGGTCGAGGTCGCGCGCCTGACGCTCCCATGACGCAAAGCGTCGAGCGCCGCCGCTCGCGGCAGGTGATGGTCGGCCATGTCCCGATCGGCGGCGGGGCGCCGATCGTGGTGCAGTCGATGACCGACACCGACACCGCGGACGTCGAGGCGACCGCGCACCAGGTGCTCGCGCTCTGGCGCGCCGGCTCCGAGATCGTGCGCCTGACCGTCAACACGCCGCAGGCCGCGGCGGCGGTGCCGCGCATCCGCGAGCGGCTGGACGCGGCCGGCTGCGACGTGCCCCTGGTCGGCGATTTCCACTATAACGGCCACAAGCTCCTTGCGCGCGAGCCGGCCTGCGCCGAGGCGCTCGCCAAATACCGCATCAACCCCGGCAACGTCGGCCGCGGCGCAAAGCGCGACGAGCCAGTTCGCGATGCTGATCGAGACCGCGCTGAAATACGCGAAGCCGGTGCGCATCGGCGTCAACTGGGGCAGCCTCGACCCGGAGCTTCTTGCGCGCCGCATGGACGAAAACGCCCGCCGGCGCGATCCACTTCCCGCGCAGGCGGTGCTTGACGAGGCGCTGATCGAGTCGGCGCTCTCTTCCGCCGCGCAGGCGCAGCAGCTCGGCCTGCCGCCCGAGCGCATCGTCGTCTCCTGCAAGGTGAGCGGCGTACCGGACCTGATCCGCATCTACCGGGAGCTTGCACGCCGCTGCGACTACGCGCTGCACCTCGGCCTCACCGAGGCCGGCATGGGCACGAAGGGTATCGTCGCCTCGGCGGCAGCGATGGGGGTGCTGCTCGCCGAGGGCATCGGCGATACGATCCGCGTCTCGCTCACCCCGGAGCCCGGCGGCGATCGCACGCGCGAGGTGGTGGTCGCGCAGGAGCTGCTGCAAGCGATGGGACTGCGCAGCTTCGCGCCGACGGTCGCCGCCTGCCCCGGCTGCGGGCGCACGACGAGCACCGTGTTCCAGAGTCTCGCGCAATCGATCCAGGACTGGCTGCGGGCGAAGATGCCGGAGTGGAAGGCGCGCTATCCGGGCGTCGAAACGCTCAAGGTCGCGGTGATGGGCTGCGTCGTGAACGGTCCGGGCGAGTCGCGCCACGCCGATATCGGCATCAGCCTGCCGGGCAGCGGCGAGTCGCCGGCCGCACCGGTGTACGTCGACGGCGAAAAGACGGTGACGCTGCGCGGCGAGCGCATCGCCGAGGAGTTCCAGGCGATCGTCGAGGACTACGTCGCGCGCCGGTTCGCACCCGGCGCGGCGCGCGCGGCGCCCCGTCGCATTCCGATCAGGCCGGCGAAATGACGCCGGCGCTGCAGGCGGTCCGGGGCATGAACGACGTGCTGCCGGACGAAGCGGAGCTATGGCTGCACCTCGAGCGGGTGGTCGCGGACTGGTTCGCGCGCTGGGGCTACCGGCCCATTCGCACGCCGCTCGTCGAGCCGACCGCGCTCTTTCGGCGCGCGATCGGCGAGGGGACCGACATCGTCGAAAAGGAGATGTACAGCTGGCGCGACGAGCTGAGCGACGAGGCGCTCACGCTGCGGCCCGAGGGCACCGCCTCGTGCGTGCGCGCGGCGATCGAGCACAGCCTGCTGCACGACGGCCCGAAGCGCCTGTGGTATTGCGGACCGATGTACCGGCACGAGCGGCCGCAGAAGGGCCGCTACCGGCAGTTCCATCAGTTCGGCGCCGAGGCGCTCGGCTTTCCCGGTCCGGACGTCGACGCGGAGCTGATCGTGATGTGCGATCGCCTGTGGCAGGAGCTGGGCATCGTGCCGGGCTGCGTCTGGAACTGAACACCCATGGGCTGGCCCGAAGAGCGCGCGCGCTATCGCGCCGATCTGGTGCAGTACCTCGAAGCGAACTTCGAGCAGCTCGACGCCGACGCGCGGCGCCGTCTCTACACCAACCCCTTGCGCGTGCTCGACTCGAAGAACCCGCGCGTGCGCGAGGTGCTCGCGGGCGCGCCGGTGCTTGCCGACTATCTCGGGGCCGACTCGCGCGCGCACTTCGACGGCGTGCGCGCGTTGCTCGAGGCGGCCGGCGTCCCCTACGTCGTCAATCCGCGCCTCGTGCGCGGCCTCGACTACTACAACCTCACGGTGTTCGAGTGGGTGAGCGACGCGCTCGGCGCGCAGGGCACCGTGTGCGGCGGCGGCCGCTACGACGGGCTGTTTGCGCAGCTCGGCGGCCGGCCGGCCCCGGGCGCCGGGTTCGCGGTCGGCTGCGAGCGGCTGATCGCGCTCGTGCGCGAGGCGGGCCGCGCGCCGCCGGCGCCGCGCCCGGACGCGTACGTGCTGCAGCAGACCGCCGACGGGTTCGCGCACGCGTTCCTGCTCGCCGACGAGCTGCGCGCGGCGGGCTTTCGCGTGGTGCAGCACGCCGGCGGCGGAAGCCTCAAGTCGCAGATGAAGAAGGCGGACGCGAGCGGCGCCTGGCTCGCGCTGATCGTCGGCGAGGAGGAACTCGCGCGCGGCGAGGTGTCGGTCAAGCCGCTGCGCACGAACGCGCCGCAGATCCGCGTGCCGCGCGCCGAGACGGTGCGCCGGTTCGCGCAATTGCTGGAACAGGCGAAGACCTGAGCGATGCCCTACGATCTCGAGGAACAGGAACAGCTCGCCGCGCTCAAGGCGTGGTGGAGCGATTACGGCCGCTACGTGCTTGCGGCGCTCGCCGCCGCTGCGCTCGCGATCGCCGGCTGGGCGGGCTGGCGCGCGTGGAATCTCGCGCAGGCGCGGGCGGCGGGCGAGCATTACGAAGCGTTCGCGCGCGCGCTGCAGGCGGCCGACGACAAGGCGTTGCGCGAGGCGGCCGGCACGCTCGCCGAACGCTACCCGCGCACGCTCTACGCCTCGCTCGCGGCGCTCGCGGTCGCAAAACACCTGTTCGAGCGCAACGACCTGAAGGGTGCGAAGGCGCAGCTCCAGTGGGTGCTCGAACGCGGCGCCTCGGACGAGCTGCGCGATCTGGCCCGGCTGCGGCTCGCGGCGGTGCTGTTCGACGAAAAGAGCTACGAGGAGGCGCTCAAGCTGCTCGAGGCGAAGCACGCGGCGGCGTTTCAGGCGCCGTATGCGGCGCTGCGCGGCGACATCCTCGCCGCGCAAAACCGTCCCGAGGAAGCGCGCGCGGCGTATCGCGACGCGCTCGCAAAATCGGAGCCGCTCGGGGAGGCGTTCCGCGCGAGCGTTCGGCTTCGCCTCGATGCGCTCGGGGGCTAGCGGGCATGCGCATCGGCCGAGGCGCGGCGCTTGCGTGCGCGCTCGCGCTCGCAGGCTGCGGCAGTCTGCCTAGCGCGAATCCGGCCGACTGGTTCCGCGCGCGCCCGAGCGGGCCGGCGCCCGCGGAGCTTCCGACGCTCGGCAATCCCCAGCCGCTTGCGATCCTCTGGAGCGCGTCGGTCGGGGCCGCCGAGGACTTCGTCTTCAGCCCGGCGCTCGCCGGCGACAGCGTGTACGCGGCGGCGCGCGACGGCACCGTGCTGCGGCTCGAGGCGACGAGCGGGCGCGTGCGCTGGCGCGCCTCGGCCGGCATGCGGCTTTCGGGGGCGATCGGCGCAGACGGCGAAGTCGCAGTCGTCGCCTCCGAGGCGGGCGAGGTGCTCGCGCTCGATGCCGCGAACGGCGCGCCGCGCTGGCGCGCGCGGGTCTCGAGCGAAGTGCTCGCCGCGCCGAAGGTCGCCGAGGGGCTCGTGCTCGTGCGCAGCGCCGACAGCCGGATTTTCGCCTTCGGCGCGCACGACGGCCGGCGGCGCTGGGTCTATCAGCGCGCCTCGATGCCGCTCATCGTGCGCTCGCCGGCCGGTCTCACCGTCCACCAGGGGTCGGTCTACGCCGGCTTTTCCGGCGGCAAGCTGGTCGCGCTCGCGCTCGCGAACGGCGCGCTGCGCTGGGAGGCGACGGTCGCGCTGCCGCGCGGCGCGACCGAACTGGAACGCGTCACCGACGTCGTCGGCGAGCCGGCGGCCGACGGGCGCGAGGTCTGCGCCGCGGCCTTTCAGGGGCGCGTCGCCTGCTTCGACGCGCGCAACGGCCACCCGCTCTGGGCGCGCGACATGTCCACGGTGACCGGCGTCTCCCTCGATGCGCGCAACGCCTACGTGAGCGACGACAAGGGCGCGGTGCACGCGCTCGAGCGCGCAAGCGGCCGCAGCCTCTGGCGCCAGGATCGCCTCGCGCACCGGCAGCTGTCGCTGCCGCTTGCGCTCGGCGCCGAGGTCGCGGTCGGCGATCTGCAGGGCTACGTGCATTTGCTCGCCCGCGACTCGGGCGCGTTCGTCGCGCGCCAGGCGACCGACGGCGGCGCGATCCGCGCCGCGCCGATGCGCTTTGCGCACGGACTGCTCGTGCAGACCGCCGCCGGAGGGCTGTTCGCGATCGCGCCCCGCTCGCCGTGAAACCGGTCGTCGCGCTCGTCGGCCGGCCGAACGTCGGCAAGAGCACGCTGTTCAACCGGCTGACGCGCAGCCGCGCGGCGATCGTCGCCGACGTGCCGGGCGTCACCCGCGACCGCCACTACGGCGAGGGCCGGATCGGCGCGCGCAGCTTCATCGTCGTCGACACCGGCGGGCTCGCGCCGGGTGCGGGCGAGCCGATCTACGCCGAGATGGCACGCCAGGCCGAGCTGGCGATCGCCGAAGCCGACGCGGTGATTCTCGTCACCGACGCGCGCGCAGGGCTCGTGCCCGCGGACCGCGAAATCGCCGAGCGCCTTCGCCGCAGCGGAAAGCGCGTCTGGGTGGCCGCGAACAAATGCGAAGGGCTCGGGCCGGCGGCGGCCGCTGAATTTCACGAACTGGGTCTGGGGGCGCCGGCGGCGATTTCGGCCGAACACGGCGACGGCGTCGCCGCGCTGATGGAGGCGGTGCTCGAGGCGCTCCCGCAGGCGGCCGAAGAGGAGGCGGCGCCCGAGGGCGAGCGGCATCCGCGCGTCGCGATCGTCGGCCGACCGAACGTCGGGAAATCGACGCTCGTCAACGCGCTCGTGGGCGAGGAGCGGGTGATCGCAGCGCCGGAGCCCGGGACGACGCGCGATGCGATCGAAGTGCCCTTCGAGCGCGGCGGACGCCGCTACACGCTCGTCGACACCGCCGGATTGCGCCGGCGCGGTAGGTCGGGCGACGCGGTCGAGCGGTTCTCGATCGTGAAGACGCTGCAGGCGATCGAGCGCGCGAACGTCGCGGTGCTCGTGCTCGATGCGCTCGCGGGCGTCGCCGAGCAGGACGCGCACATCGCGGGCTACATCCTCGAGCGCGGCCGCGCGGTGGTGGTGGCGGTTAACAAGTGGGAGGCGGCCGACCGCGAGGCGCGCGCGCGCGCAAAGCAGGAGATCGGCTGGAAGCTGCCGTTTCTCGGCTTCGCCGAGACGGTGTACGTGTCTGCGCGCACCGGCAAGGGGATCGCCGAGCTGCTGCGCGCGGTGGACGCCGCCTACGGTGCGGCGATGGCGAAGCTCGCGACGCCGCAGCTCACGCGCGCGCTCGCCGAGGCGGTGGCGCGCCAGGCGCCGCCGCGCCGGGGCTACGTCCGGCCCAAGCCGCGCTATGCGCACCAGGGCGGTTCGAACCCCCCGGTGATCGTCGTACACGGCAACGCGCTCGAGCACATCGGCGACGCCTATCGGCGCTATCTCGAGGGCTGGTTCCGCCGCAAGTTCCGCCTGAAGGGCACGCCGCTCAGGATCGAATTCCGCACCGCACCGAACCCGTACGTCGAGCGGCGCGCCGGGCGCTGAGCGCTCCGTTCAGCCGCCCTCGGCGGCGAAAACCGCCGCGCAGTCGCGGCCTTCGCCGCGCGCCGCGTGACAGCGAAGCAGCCGCATCAGGGGTTCGCCGCGCACCGCGCGCGGCAGCCGCGGCGCATACAGCGCCCAGTGCCTTCTTGCGCGCGCGGGATCGCCCGCGGCGAGGGCGCCCGCCATCGCCGCGGCGAGCAGAAACTCGCGGCTCTCGGCGGAGAGGTCCAGCTGCGTCGCAAGGAGCGTTTCCGCCTGCGCGGCGATCGACGCTCCGTCGCGCGCGCCGAGCGCGGCAAGGAGCGCGATCCAGCGGCGCTGAAACGCAAAAAGCGCCGCATGGCAGGGCGAGCCCTGGATCCGCGCCCAGACCGCGCGCGCCTCCTCGGCGGCGAGGAAGGGATTCATCTGGCGCGCGACCTGCAGCAGAGCGTGCAGCCAGACGTCCCCGTCGCGCGGCGCGCGGCATTCGAGAAGGCGAAGCTTCACGAGTTCGAGGTCCTTCTGCAGCGCCGACCCGATGCGCTCGGGCGGCGGCGCGACGGGCGCGAGCAGGTAGTCGCGCGCATAGCGCGCAAGGCGCGTGTTCTCGATCCGCTGGAAGGCGTAGGCGCCTTCGTGCAGCGGATTGGGCGGCCGGCGGCTGCGCGCGGGCTCGAGCAGCTCGAGCACCGGAAGCGGGGCGTTCAGAAGCTCGACGACGCCGGTCGCGCTTCGCTCGGTGAAGCGATGGCGCGCCGCGTTCAGGTCGAGCACCGGATAGAAATCCGAATTCGCCGGCGTCGCGTAGCTCGCAAAGAGCGGCTCGAGCGTCGCCCGCTCGCCGAGATAGCGCGCATCGAGGTCGCCGGCCGAAAGCACATGGATGCGCCACAGTTCCCGGGCAAGGCCCGGGTGCTCGAACAAGGCCGGACTTGCGCTGCGGGGGAGCGGCCGCTCGGAGGCGAGGATGAGCAGGTCGTGGTCGCTTGCGGCGTAGATCGCGTAGTGCGGGAACGCCTCGCCGAGCGCCTTCATCACCGAGGCGAGGAGCGACGCGTCGATCTCGTAGAGCTGGAACCACTGCGCGAGGATTCCGCCCGGGGAAAGATGCGCGCGTACGCGCGCGTAGAACTCGCGCGTAAAGAGGCTCGCGACACCGCTCACCCAGGGGTTGGAGGGCTCGGAGAGAATCAGGTCGTAGCGCTCGCGCCCGGCCGAGAACCAGCTCTTCGCGTCCTCGATCACGATCCGGCTGCGCGGGTCGGCGAACGCGGCGCTGTTGCGCCGGCGCAAAGCCGCGCGCGGCCTCGACCATCGCCGGCTCGATCTCGACCGTGTCCACGCGCTCCATGCCCATGTGCTGGAGCAGCGTGTGGGTGGTGAGACCGGTGCCGATGCCGATCACCGCGGCGCGGCGCGCCTGGGGTGCAGGGCGAGCGGTAGCGCCGCGGTGAGCACCATGGTGATCTCGTCGGTGCTGCGCCGGCCGGCGCCCTCCAAGGCGACCGAGCCGTCCGACTTGCCGTTGGTGCGGATGCTGAGCGCATCCTCGTAGCGCACGAGGTGCACGGTGGCGGTCTTGCCGTCCTTCGCGTACAGGACCTTCGCCTCGCGCGAGCCGGCGAGGCTGCCGTGGCGAAAGACCCCGGCGGTCATCTTGTTCGCATCGAGCTCGAAACCGAGCGCGAGCGCGGCGAACGGCGCCGCGCACGCGGCCGCCGTCGCACCGAGCGCGCGCCGTTCGCTCCCGCAGCGCGCAAGGAGGACGAGCCCGAGCGCGGCATCGACCGCCGCGCCGAACATCAGTGTGCCCTTGAGACCGACGAGCGGCAGCCCGATGTGCACCGCGACGACGACCCCCGCGATCGCCCCGAGGGTGTTGGCCGCATAGACGCGGCCGATCGCGCGTTCGCCGGCGCCGGCCGAGAGCAGCGCGCCGGTGATGAGCGGAAGCGTCATCCCGGCGAGAAACGTGGCCGGCAGCATGACGAGCGCCGAGACCCCCTGCCCGGCGAGGTTGAAGAGGAGGTAGCCTGCGTCGGTGCGCGCAAGGCCCTGCATCAGGAATTCCATCAGCTCGAAGCTGCGGTCGTAGGCCCGGAAGCGTCGCAAGCGCCGCAAGTCCCATCGCGATCTGCACGCCGGCAAGCGCCGCGAGGGTCTTGGGCCCGGCATCGGCGAGCCGGCGCGCCGCCCGGCCGCCGAGCGCAAGGCCGAGGATGAAGGTCGAGAGCATCAGCTCGAAGGCGTGGGTGGAAGCACCGAGCACGAGCGTGAGACATCCGGATCCAGGCGATCTCGTAGACGAACGAGGCAAGGCCGGTGAAGAACGCGACCGCGACGAGCAGCGTCCCTGCCCCCGCGGCGCCGTCCGGCCGCGGCGCAAGCGGCGCCGCGCGCGCGGTGCGCGCGGCGAGGCCGACCACCGCCGCGAGCGCGAGATTGATCGCGCCCGCGGTGCGCAGCGTGCCGGGCAGCCCCATCCACTCGATCAGCACGAAGCCGCTCGCGAGCACGCCGGCGGCGGCGCCCAGGCTGTTCGTGAAATAGAGCATCGCGACCGACTCGCCCGCCGCCGCCGGATGCGCGCGCGCAAGCCCCGCGCTCATCAGGGGAAACGTCGCCCCGAGGAGCACCGACTGCGGCAGGATGAGCGCGCAGGAGAGCGCGAGCTTCGCTGCGAAAACCATCCAGGGAGCGCCGAGCGCAGGCGCGAGCACCTCGTGCGCCCAGTCGGTCGCCGCGACGAAGAGTTCGTGAAAGCCGAGCGCGGCGACGCCGACCGCCGCTTCGACGAGCGCGTAGGCGGCGAGTGGATTGCCGATCGCGGTCGAGCGGCGCGCTGCGAACGCGGCGCCGAGCGCCATGCCGCCCATGAACACCGCGAGGACGAGCGACTGCGCGTACGCCGCATGGCCGAGGAACAGCTTCAGGTAGTGCGTCCAGACCGATTCGTAGATGAGGCCCGCGAAACCGGAGACGGTGAACAGCGCGTAGAACGCGGCGCGCGGCGGGATTCGCGTCGGCATCGCGCGCTATATGTGCGCGCGCGCGCCGGTAACATCGGGGCGATGCCCGTCGCCGTGCGGCTCGCCGCGTCTACTTCGCCTTCTTCGCGCACGCGGGCGCCTTCATGTCGTATTTCGCGCTGTACCTCGCGGCGCTCGGCTTCGGCGCGGCCGAGATCGCGCTTGCGCTCGCGATGCCGCAGGCGGCGCGCATCCTCGCGCCCGCGCTCTGGGGCTGGCTCGCCGACGCCTGGGGCGCGCGAGACGGCGGCGCGCAGCGCGCGATCGTCGTATTCTCGGGCGCGGCGACGCTCGCAGGGTTCGCGCTGCTCGCGCTCCTCGAGCGACCGCTCGCGATCGCGCTGGTGCTGCTCGCGACGAGCTTTGCCTCGGCCGGCGCCGCGCCGCTCGTCGAGGCGATCACCCTCTCGGCGCTCGGCGGCCGCGCGGGCGGCTACGGGCCGATCCGGCTGTGGGGCTCGATCGGCTTCATCGTCGCGGTGCTCGGCACCGGGGCCTGGCTCGACCGCGAGCCGCCGGCGACGCTCGCGCCGATTCTCGTTCTGCTCGCGGCGCTCGTGTGCGCGAGCGCGCTTTCGTGCCGCGCGCCGCGCCGGCCGCAGGCGAGCGCGCCGGGTCCCGCCTTGCGGCAGTGCTCGCGCGCGCCGAGGTGCGCGCCTTCTTCGGCGCCTGCTTCTGCATGAGCGCGGCGCACGGCACGATGTACGTGTTCTACACGCTGTACCTCGAATCGGCCGGCTACCCGAAGACGCTGATCGGGGCGCTCTGGACGCTCGGCGTGCTCGCCGAGATCGTGCTGTTCCTGTATCTCCCGCGGCTTCTGCGGCGCGTCGCGCTGCGCGCGCTGTTGCTCGCCAGCTTTGCCTGCGCGGTCGTGCGCTTTCCCGCGATCGGCTGGGGCGTCGAGTCGCTCGCGGTGCTCGCTTGCGCGCAGCTGCTCCACGCGGCGACCTTCGGCGCGTTTCACTCGGCCTCGGTCGCGACGGTGCATCGCCTTTTCCCCGGCGCGCTCGCCGCCCGCGGCCAGGCGCTTTATTCGAGCATCGCCTACGGATTGGGCGGCACCGCAGGGGCGCTCGTTGCCGGCTTCACTTGGGAGGTGGCCGGCCCCGCGCCGAGCTTCGCGGCAAGCGCGCTCTTTGCCGCTGCAGGCGGCGCGCTCGTCTGGCGCCGGGTGAACGTGTAACCTTGGCGACTCCGGCTCCCGCCGGGCGTTGAATCCGCATGCGTACCGCCTGCCGCCTGCTCCTCGTCGCCGCCCTGCTCGCCGGCTGCCAGACCGTGCAGACGACGCGCCCGGGCGCCGTCGGCGTCGATCGCCCGCAGACGATGCTCGTGTCGGCCGAGACCGTCAACCGCGGTGCGGCGAACGCCTACCGTCGGGTGCTCGAGGATGCGCGCCGCAAGGGGCGGCTGAACAACGATCCGACGCAGCTTGCGCGCGTGCGCGAAATCGCCGGGCGGCTGATCGGTCAGACCGGCGTGTTCCGACCCGACGCGCCCGGCTGGCGCTGGGAAGTGAACGTCATCGGCTCGAAGGAGGTGAACGCCTGGTGCATGCCCGGCGGAAAGATCGCGGTCTACACCGGCCTCATCGAGCGGCTGCAGGCGACCGACGACGAACTGGCGGCGGTGCTCGGCCACGAGATCGCGCACGCGCTTCGCGAGCACGGGCGGGAGCGCGCCTCGCAGGCGCTCGCGCAGGGGATCGGCCTCACCGTGCTCGGCGTCGCGCTCGGGATGTCGGAGGCGGCGATGGACCTCACGCAGCTCGTCCTCGACCTCACCTTCAACCTCCCGAATTCCCGCACCGACGAGGTGGAAGCCGACAGGATCGGCGTGGAACTTGCCGCGCGCGCAGGCTACGATCCGCGTGCCGCAGTGAGTCTGTGGGAGAAGATGCAGCGCGCGGCGCGCGCCCAGCCGCCGGAATTCCTCTCGACGCACCCTTCGCACGAGACGCGCATCGCCGAGCTGCGCGAGGTGTCGCAGCGGGTGATGCCGCTCTACGAGGCGGCGCGCGCGAAACGCTAGTCTCGGTGGCGCGCGCCGTGGGATAATCGCGCCCCGGCCGCCCGCGGCCGCTTGCGCCATGGGTCGCACCCTCTACGACAAGCTCTGGGACAGCCATGTGGTGCACGTCGAAGACGACGGCACCGCGCTCCTTTACATCGACCGCCACCTCGTTCACGAGGTGACCAGCCCCCAGGCCTACGAGGGACTGAAACTCGCGGGGCGAAGGCCTTGGCGGCCCGATTCGGTGATCGCGACCGCCGACCACAATACGCCCACGACCGGCTGGGAGCGCGGCATCGCGGGGATCGAAGATCCCATCTCGCGCCTTCAGGTCGAGACGCTCGATGCGAACATCCGCGAGTTCGGCGCGCGCGCCTATTTTCCGTTCCTCGACGCGCGCCAGGGCATCGTGCACGTGATCGGGCCGGAGAACGGCGCGACGCTGCCCGGCATGACGGTGGTCTGCGGCGACTCGCACACGAGCACGCACGGTGCGTTCGCCTGCCTCGCCTTCGGCATCGGCACCTCCGAGGTCGAGCACGTGCTCGCGACGCAGTGCCTCGTCGCGCGCAAGATGAAGAACATGCGCGTCACCGTGGAGGGTGAGCTTTCGCCCGGCGTGAGCGCAAAAGACGTGATCCTCGCGGTGATCGGCCGAATCGGCACCGCCGGCGGCACCGGCTGCGCGATCGAGTTCGCCGGCTCGACGATCCGCGCGCTCTCGATGGAAGGGCGCATGACGATCTGCAACATGGCGATCGAGGCGGGCGCGCGCGCGGGGCTCGTGGCGGTGGACGAAACGACGATCTCGTATCTGCGCGGCCGGCCGTTTGCGCCGACCGGCGCCGACTGGGACGCCGCGGTCGCCTATTGGCGCACGCTCGTCTCCGATCCGGACGCGCGATTCGACCGCGAGGTGACGCTCGATGCACGTGCGATCGCGCCGCAGGTCACCTGGGGCACGTCGCCCGAAATGGTGGTCTCGGTCGAGGACCGCGTGCCCGACCCGGACAGCGAAAAGGACCCGGTGCGGCGCGAAGGCATGGCGCGCGCGCTCGCGTACATGGGCCTGGCGCCCGGCACGCCGATCCAGAGCATCCGCGTCGACAAGGTGTTCATCGGCTCGTGCACCAACTCGCGCATCGAGGACCTGCGCGCCGCGGCCGCGGTGGTCGCCGGACGACGCGTCGCGAAGAACGTGCGGCTTGCGATGGTGGTGCCGGGCTCCGGGCAGGTGAAGGCGCAGGCCGAGCGCGAAGGTCTCGATCGGATCTTTCGCGAAGCCGGGTTCGAGTGGCGCCAGCCCGGCTGCTCGATGTGTCTTGCGATGAACGCCGACCGGCTGGAGCCCGGCGAGCGCTGCGCCTCGACCTCGAACCGCAACTTCGAGGGCCGGCAGGGCGCGGGCGGGCGCACGCACCTCGTGAGCCCCGCGATGGCGGCGGCAGCGGCGATCGCCGGGCATTTCGTGGACGTGCGCGACTGGCGCTGACGATGGAAAAGTTTACCGTTCTCGACGGCCTCGTCGCGCCGCTCGATCGCGCGAACGTGGATACCGACGCGATCATCCCCAAGCAGTTCCTGAAGTCGATCAAGCGCACCGGCTACGGCGACAATTGCTTCGACGCCTGGCGCTATCTGGACGTGGGCGAGCCCGGCAAGGACAACTCGAAGCGCCCGCTCAACCCGGAATTCGTCCTCAATCAGCCGCGCTACCGCGGCGCGAGCATCCTCCTTGCGCGCAAGAACTTCGGCTGCGGCAGCTCGCGCGAGCACGCGCCGTGGGCGCTTCTCGAATACGGCTTTCGCTGCGTGATCGCGCCCTCCTTCGGCGACATCTTCTACACCAACTGCCTGAAGAACGGCCTGCTGCCGGTGGTGCTCGGCGAAGCCGAGGTCGAGGGCCTGTTTCACGACTGCTTCGCGCAGCCGGGCTTTCGCCTCGTCGTCGATCTGCCGGCGCAGACGGTGGCGACCGTCGACCGGGCGAAGGTCTTCCGCTTCGAGATCGCGCCGACGCCGAAGTACATGCTGGTGAACGGTCTGGACGAGATCGGCCTCACCCTTCGCCACGCGGACAAGATCCGCGCGTTCGAGGCGCGCCGGCGCGCGGAACTGCCGTGGCTGTTCCGTTAGCGCCGATGAAGGTCGCGGTGCTCGCGGGCGACGGCATCGGCCCGGAAATCGTCGCCCAGGCGCTTGCGGTGCTGCGGCGCCTTGCGCTGCCGATCGAGTTCGCGCAAGCGCCGGTGGGCGGCGCGGCGATCGAACGAACGGGCGAGCCGCTGCCCGAGGCGACCCTTGCGCTCGCGCGCGAAGCCGACGCGATCCTCTTCGGCGCGGTGGGCGATCCCCGCTACGATGCGGCGCCGGCCGAACGGCGCCCTGAGCAGGCGATCCTCGGGCTGCGCAAGGCGCTCGGGCTTTTCGCGAACCTTCGTCCTGCGAAGCTGTACGACGCGCTCGCCGATGCCTCGACTCTCAAGCGGGAGGTGGTCGCCGGGCTCGACCTTCTCATCGTGCGCGAGCTGACCGGCGACGTCTATTTCGGCGAGCCGCGCGGCGTGCGTGACGCCGGCGCCCTCGGCCGCGAGGGCTTCGACACCATGCGCTACAGCGAAGCCGAGGTGCGCCGCATCGCGCGCGTCGCGTTCGACGCCGCGCGCAAGCGCCGGTGCAAGGTCTGTTCGGTGGACAAGGCGAACGTGCTCGAGACCTCGCGCCTGTGGCGCGCGGCGGTCGCCGAGGAGGCGAAGCGTTATCCGGACGTCGAACTTTCGCACATGTACGTCGACAACTGCGCGATGCAGCTCGTGCGCGCGCCGGCGCAGTTCGACGTCATCGTCACCGGCAACCTCTTCGGCGATATCCTCTCGGACGAGGCCGCGATGCTCACCGGCTCGATCGGGATGCTGCCCTCGGCCTCGCTCGATGAGCGCGGCAAGGGCCTCTACGAGCCGATCCACGGCTCCGCGCCCGACATTGCCGGAAAAGGCGTCGCCAATCCGCTCGCGACGATCCTGTCGGCGGCGATGATGTTGCGCTATTCGCTCGGGCAGCCGCAGGCGGCCGAGCGCATCGAACGGGCGGTCGAGCGTGCGCTCGCCGACGGCTATCGCACGCCCGATATCCATACGGAAGGGACGCGCCGCGTGGGGACGGAGGAGATGGGCCGCGCGGTGCTGGAGAGGCTATGACGCTCCCGATCGGAATCGTCGGATGGCGGGGCATGGTGGGCTCGGTGCTCATCGAGCGCATGCGCGAGGAGCGCGATTTCGAGCACCTGGAGCCCGTGTTCTTCTCCACCTCTCAGGCGGGCGGGGCAGGGCCTGCGATCGGCCGCGACTGCCCCCCCGTGATGGACGCAAAAGACCTCGATGCGCTCGCGGCGCTTCCGGTGATCGTCTCCTGCCAGGGCGGGGACTACACGCAGGAAATCTATCCGCGCCTTCGCGCGCGCGGCTGGTCGGGCTACTGGATCGACGCCGCAAGCACCCTGCGCATGAACGAAGACGCGGTGATCGTGCTCGATCCCGTGAACCTGCCGGTGATCGAGCGCGCCTTCGAGCGGGGCGTGAAGAACTACATCGGCGGAAACTGCACGGTGAGCCTGATGCTGATGGGGATGGCGGGGCTGCTGCAGCGCGACCTGGTCGAGTGGATCACCGCGATGACGTACCAGGCCGCCTCGGGCGCGGGGGCCGCGGCGATGCGCGAACTGGTCGCGCAGATGGAGCGGCTCGGGTCGGCGGCGCGCGCGCTCCTTTCCGACCCGGCGGCGAGCGCCCTCGAACTCGACCGCTGCGTCGCCGAGGCGATGCGAAACGGCGCGCTGCCGAAGGCGGAGTTCGGCCAGCCGCTCGCGGCGAATCTGCTGCCGTGGATCGACCGCGACCTCGGCAACGGTCAGAGCCGCGAGGAGTGGAAGGCGCAGGCCGAGGGCAACAAGATCCTCGGCCGCAGCGACCGCCCGATCCCCATGGACGGCATCTGCGTGCGCGTCGGCGCGATGCGCTGCCACAGCCAGGCGCTTACCGTGAAGCTGCGGCGCGACGTGCCGCTCGACGAGATCGAGGACATGATCGCCGAGGGCAACGAGTGGGTGAAGGTGATCCCGAACCGTCGCGAGCCGACGCTCGCGGAGCTTACGCCCGCGGCGGTGAGCGGAAAGCTCTCGATTGCGGTCGGGCGGCTCCGCAAGCTTCCGATGGGCGGGGAGTACCTCGCGGCGTTTACCGTCGGCGATCAGCTGCTCTGGGGCGCGGCCGAACCGCTGCGCCGAATGGTGCGCATCCTCGTCGAGCGCGGCCTGCGCCGGTAGCCGCCGCGACGAGGTTTTCGTTTGCGGCGCAAGGCGTTAGGCTTCGGAAGGCGAGAAGGTTTGTTAATTTGCACGGCTAACGCCATGATGTTAAGGTAGTCCCTCGCCATAGGGCTCAGGGTGGTGCGAGGTGGGTAGATCGGTAAGCGGGGTTCGCCTTGCCGCAGCGGCGCTTCTTGTCTTGCCGCTGATCGCGCATGCGGCGGGGCTCGGACGGCTGACGGTCCTTTCGTCGCTCGGGCAGCCGCTCGAGGCGGAAATCGAGATCGTGTCGCTGCAGCCGGGCGAGGAAGAGGGGCTCAGCGCACGCCTTGCCTCGCCCGAGGCGTTCCGTCAGGCCGGCATCGAACCGAGCCCCGTGCTGTTCGGCGCGCAGTTTTCGATCGAGCGGCGCGGGGGGCGCCCGATCGTGCGCATGCGCACGACGCAACCGGTGAACGAGCCGTTCCTCGACGTCCTCGTCGAGCTGCAATGGAACACCGGGCGGCTCGTGCGCGAATACACCTTCCTGCTCGATCCGCCGGAATACCGAGGGCGGCCGACGGTCGCCGCGGCACCGCCACCGTCTGAACCGAAGCCGGCGCCGGAGGCGAAGCCGCTCGCCACCGCCAAGCCCGAGCCGCGCCTCGAAGAGCGCCCGATCGCGCCGCCGGCTGCGCCCCGTACGGAACGCGCCGTGACGCACGAGGTGAAGAAGGGCGAGACGCTCGCGGCGATCGCGCGCAGTCACCTTCCCGAAGGCGTGACGCTCAACCAGATGCTGGTTGCGCTTTTCCGCGCGAACCGCGACGCGTTCGTGCGCGAAAACATCAACCTCGTGCGCTCGGGGCGCATCCTCACCGTTCCGGACCGCAGCGACGCGATGTCGGTCGATGTGGTCGAGGCGAATCGGCTGGTGCAATCGCACATGGCGCAGTTCGCCCAGTACCGCCGCGCGCTCGCGGGCGCGGTCGCGGTCGCGCCGCTCGGCGCTCGCGCGCCGGGGCGCGAGACGAGCGGGCGGATCGCGCCGAAGCCCGAGGTGCCGACACCGGGCGAGCCGAAGGATCAGCTGCGGCTCTCGCGCGTCGAGCCGGGCAAGGCGGATTCGCCGCGCACACGCGCAGCGATCGAGGACGACCGCATCGCGCAGGAGCGCGCGTTGAAGGAAGCGCAGGCACGCATCGCGGAGCTCGAGCGCAACGTAAACGACCTGCGCAAGCTGCTCGAGGTGAGAAATCAGCAGCTTGCAGCGCTCGAGAAAAAGCGGCGCAGCTCGCGGCTGCCTCGCCTGCGCCGGCGCCGAAACCCGAGCCCGCGAAGCCGGAACCGGAGAAGGCGGAGCCCGCCAAAGCAGCTGCCGAAGCTGTCAAGGCCGGGCCTGAGCTCGCCAAGGCGTCGCCGGATGCGCCGAAGGCGGCCGGCGAGGCGTCCCCGAAGCCTCCCGCCGAGGCAGCCAAGGGACCGGAGCCGGCAAAACCTGCAGCCGAGGCGCCCAAGCCGGCCGAGCCTGCGGCGGAGGCGGCGAAACCCGCCGAAGCGCCGAAGCCGCCTGCGAAACCGGCTGCGGAAGCGAAGAAACCGAAGCCCGCGCCGGTGAAAGCGTCCGAGCCCGACCTCCTCGACGAGGTGATCAACTTCGTCACCGATCCGGTCTCCGGCGGCGGACTTGCGCTCGTTATCGTGCTGCTCGCGGTCTACGCCGGCTGGCAGTGGCGCAAGAAGAAAGCGGCGCAGGCGCGCCTTCAGGACAGCGTTCTCGGTGCAGCGAGCGGCGCGCCATTGACGCTCGGGGCGGCTGCGGAACCGGCGGCCGCTGCGGCAGCGGGAGTTGCGGCGGCTGCCGCGACCGCCGCGGCACCGGCGCAGGAGTCTGCGGCAGTGCCGGCTGCCGAGGCCGAGGAACTCGACCCGGTCGCGGAGGCGGACGTCTACATGGCTTACGGACGCTATGCCCAGGCCGAGGAGATCCTGAAAGAGGCGCTCGCGAGAGACCCTGAGCGGCTCGCGCTGCACGCGAAGCTGCTCGAGGTGTACGCGAACGAGAAGAACACGCAGGCGTTCGAGCAGACGGCGCTCAAGGTGAAGTCGCTCACCGGCGGCGCCGGTCCCGAGTGGGACAAGGCGCTCGCGCTCGGATACTCGATCGACCCGGAAAATCCGCTTTACGGCGCCGGTGCGCGTGCGCTAGCCCCCGAGGTCGTCGCACCGCCCGCCGCGCCGCCGGCGCTCGATTTCGATCTCGGCGTCGGCCCCGAGGGGCGTGCGCCTGCCGAGGCGCCGACGGCGGCGCAGGCGACTGCGCCGCTCGACCTCGACCTCGGCGCGGCGCCTGCGGCCGCGGCGGCGGGCGCCGACACGACCGCACCCCTTGACTTCGACCTCGGCGCTGCGCCGGAGAAATCGGATTTCGCACCGGGAGGCGCGCTCGTGCTCGATGTCGGCGATACGAAAGCGGCTTCTGGCGTGCTCGATTTCGATCTCGGTGCGACGCCCGCACCGCAGGCCGAAGCCGCCGGGCCGAAGTCTGCGGCTGACGCCGACGCGACGGTGGCGATGGACTTCGATCTGAACCTCGACCTCGGCGAGCCGAAAGCGGAAGGAAAGCCTGGGGCGGCCGAAGCGCCGCTCGATCTCGGCGCGATCGATCTCGATCTCGGCGCGCCGTCGGCACCGGCGGGCGGCGGCGACGAGAAATGGCGCGCGATGACCGAGAAGCTAGAGCTTTCCAAGGCCTTCCTCGACATCGGGCAGAAGGACGAAGCGCGCGAGCTGCTGAACGAGGTGATGAAGGAAGGCGACGCGGCCCAGCAGGAGCAGGCGCGCCGGATGCTCGCGACGCTCGGCTAAGGTTTCGCGGGCTGCTCGCCGCGCCGCGTGCCGCGCGGGCGCGGCGTCTGCCCGGGCGCCTGCTGCGATGTCTACCCGGATCGCGCTCGGCATCGAATACGACGGCAGCCGTTTTCTCGGTTGGCAGACCCAGCCCGGCGGCGGCACCGTGCAGGACGCGCTCGAAGCGGCGCTCGCGACGATCGCCGGAGAACCGATCGCGGTCACTTGCGCCGGTCGTACCGACCGCGGCGTGCACGCGCGCGCCCAGGTGGTGCATTTCGACACCGGCGCGCAGCGGCCGCTCTCGGCCTGGGTGCGCGGGGTGAACGCGCTGCTGCCCGAGTCGGCGGCGGTGCTCTGGGCGAAACCGGTCGGCACCGGTTTCCATGCGCGCTACAGCGCCCGGGCGCGCACCTACCGCTATGTGCTTCTCAACCGGCCGGTACGGCCGGCGCTCGCGGCGCGCTATTGCGGCTGGGTGCACGCGCCGCTCGACGTCGAGCGCATGCGCGCGGCCGCGGCGCACCTGGTCGGCGAGCACGATTTTTCGGCGTTCCGCGCCGCCGAGTGCCAGGCAAAAACGCCGCGGCGCACGCTCTATGAGCTGCGCATCGAGCGCGACGGCGCGCGCATCGATTTCGTGCTGCGCGCGAACGCGTTTCTGCATCACATGGCGCGCAACATCGTCGGCCTATTGATCTGGATCGGCGACGGCCGCCGGCCGCCGCACTGGGCGCGCGAGGTGCTCGAGTCGCGCGAGCGGGCGCGCGCCGCGCCGACGTTCCCGCCCGAGGGGCTGTATCTGGAATCGGTCGAATACGACGCCGACTGGGGACTGCCGGCACCGCCGCGCGCGCGGCTCGAGCTGCCGCTCGAAGCCGGCTGAAGCTGCGCATGCCCGGCAGAACGCGCGTCAAGATCTGCGGCATCACGCGGCTCGAGGATCTGGAGGCGGCGGCGCGGGCGGGCGCCGATGCGGTCGGCTTCGTCTTCTATCCTCCCAGCCCCCGCTGTCTCGAGGTCGCGACCGCGCGCCGGCTGCGGCGCGCGGCGCCGGCGTTCGTCACTACCGTCGCGGTCTTCGTCAACGCGCCGCACGCCGACGTGGCGCGCGTCGTCGCCGAAGTCCGCCCCGACATGCTCCAGTTCCACGGCGAGGAGTCGCCGGAGTACTGCGAATCTTCGGGCTGCCGTACATCAAGGCGGCGCGGGTGCGCGCCGGAATCGACTTGCTAGAATACTGGCGCCCGTTCGCGGGCGCGGCCGCCTGGCTCGCGGACGCGTGGGTCGAGGAATACGGCGGCGTCGGCGCGCGGTTCGACTGGTCAATGTTGCCCGCGCGGCCGGCGCGACCGCTCGTTCTTTCGGGAGGTCTCACGAGCGCGAACGTCGGCGCCGCAATACGCGCGCTCCGACCTTGGGCGGTCGACGTATCGAGCGGCGTGGAATCCGCCAAGGGCGTCAAGGACGCGGCGCGCATCGCCGCCTTCATCGCCGAGGTACGCAATGCGGATGTATGACCTGCCCGACGCAGCGCGGGCATTTCGGACCCTACGGCGGAACATTCGTCGCCGAGACGCTGGTTCACGCGCTGGAGGAGCTGCGCGCGGCGTATCTGGAGGCGCGCGCCGACGCCGCGTTCCAGGCCGAGTTCCGCGACGAGCTCGCGCACTACGTCGGGCGACCGACGCCGATCTACCACTGCCGGCGCTGGTCGGCGCAGCTCGGCGGCGCGCAGATCTACCTCAAGCGCGAGGATCTCAATCACACCGGCGCGCACAAGATCAACAACACCGTCGGGCAGGCGCTCCTTGCGCGGCGCATGGGCAAGCCGGCGCGTGATCGCCGAGACCGGCGCCGGTCATGCACGGCGTCGCCACCGCGACCGTCGCGGCCGCGCTACGGCATGACCTGCGTCGTTTACATGGGTGCGGAGGACGTCGAGCGCCAGTCCGCGAACGTCTACCGCATGAAGCTCCTGGGCGCCGAGGTGGTGCCGGTCGAGTCCGGCTCGCGCACGCTGAAGGACGCGCTCAACGAGGCGATGCGCGACTGGGTCACCCACGTCGACGACACGTTCTACATCCTCGGCACCGTCGCCGGCCCGCATCCCTATCCGATGATGGTGCGCGACTTCCAGTCGGTGATCGGCGAGGAGATGCAAGCTGCAGATGCGCGAACTGGCCGGGCGGCAGCCCGACGCGGTGATCGCCTGCGTCGGCGGCGGATCGAACGCGATGGGCATCTTCTATCCCTACATCGCCGAGGAGGGCGTGCGCCTGATCGGCGTCGAGGCGGCGGGCGAGGGACTCGCGACCGGGCGCCATGCGGCGACGCTGTGCGCCGGTCGCCCGGGTGTGCTGCACGGCAACCGCACTTACCTGCTACAGGACGCGAACGGCCAGATCCTCGCCACCCACTCGATCTCGGCCGGGCTCGACTACCCGGGCGTCGGCCCCGAGCACGCGTGGCTGAAGGACAGCGGGCGCGCCGAATACGTCGCGGTGACCGACGACGAGGCGCTCGCGGCGTTCATGGCCCTGTGCCGCATCGAGGGGATCATTCCGGCGCTCGAATCCGCGCACGCGCTCGCCTACGCGGCGAAGCTCGCGCCGACGCTCGCGCGCGACCGCATCCTGCTCGTCAACCTCTCCGGCCGCGGCGACAAGGACATGCAGACCGTCGCGCGGCGCGCCGGGATCGCGCTCTGATGTCGCGCATCGCGGCGCGGTTCGCGGAGCTCGCGCGCGCCGGTCGCAAGGCGCTCGTCGCCTACCTCACCGCCGGCGATCCGGCGCCGGCGCTCACGGTGCCCCTGCTCGGCGCGCTCGCCGAAGCGGGCGCCGACGTGCTCGAGCTCGGCGTGCCCTTTTCCGATCCGATGGCCGACGGCCCGGTCATCCAGCGCGCGGCCCAGCGCGCGCTCGCGCACGGCGTCGGGCTCGCGCAGGTGCTCGACATGGCGCGCGCGTTCCGCGCCGCGGACGCGCGCACGCCGCTCGTGCTGATGAGCTACGCGAACCCGATCGAGGCGATGGGCGCCGGGCGGTTCGTGCGCGAGGCGGCGGCGGCGGGCGCGGACGGCGTGATCGTGGTCGACTGTCCGCCCGAGGAGTGCGCCGAGTTCGCCGCCCAGGCGCGCGCGCACGGCCTGGACACGATCTTTCTTCTTGCGCCGACGAGCACCGAGGCGCGCATCCGTGCGGTCGCGCAGGCCGCAAGCGGCTACGTCTACTACGTGTCGCTGAAGGGCGTCACCGGCGCCGAGCACCTCGACGTCGCCGACGTCGCCGCGCACCTTCCGCGGGTGCGCGCGGCGACGCCGCTTCCGATCTGCGTCGGCTTCGGCATCCGCGACGCGGCGGCGGCGCGCCGCGTCGCCGAACTGGCCGACGGCGTGGTGATCGGCAGCCGCATCGTCCAGGAGATCGAGGCCGCCGGGCCCCGAGAGGCGACGGCGCGCGTCAAGGCGTTCCTTGCGCCGGTGCGCCGCGCGCTCGACGAGTTGTCGCGGCAGGGGGCGGCGTGAGCTGGCTGCAGAAACTGCTGCCGCCGAAGATCCAGCGCGGCACCGCGCCGAGAAAAACCGTCCCCGAAGGTCTGTGGACGAAGTGTCCGGCGTGCAACGCGGTGCTGTACCGGACCGATCTCGCGAAGAACCTCAACGTCTGTCCGAAGTGCGGCGAGCACCAGCGGCTCGGCGCGCGCGAGCGGCTGGAGGCGCTGCTCGACCCCGAAGGCCGCTTCGAGATCGGCGCGGAGGTGCTGCCGGTCGATCCGCTCAAGTTCCGCGACCAGCGCAAATACACCGAGCGGCTGGAGGAGGCGCGCGCGGCGACCGGCGAAACAGACGCGCTCGTCGTCATGCAGGGCGCGATCCGCTCGCTCGGCGTCGTTGCCGCAGCGTTCGAATTCGACTTCATGGGCGGCTCGATGGGCTCGGTGGTGGGCGAGCGCTTCGTGCGCGGCGTGCGCGTCGCGATTGAGCAAAAGCTGCCGTTCGTGTGTATCACCGCCTCGGGCGGCGCGCGCATGCAGGAGGGCTTGCTGTCGCTTGCGCAGATGGCGAAAACGACCGCTGCGCTCACCGAGCTCGCCGCGCGGCGGCTGCCGTTCGTCACCGTGCTCGCCGATCCGACGATGGGCGGGGTGTCGGCCAGCTTCGCGATGATCGGCGACATCGTGATCGCGGAGCCGAGGGCGCTCATCGGGTTTGCGGGTCCGCGCGTGATCGAACAGACGGTGCGTCAGAAGCTGCCCGAGGGTTTCCAGCGCGCCGAGTTCTTGCTCGAGAAGGGCGCGATCGACATGATCGTCGATCGCCGCGAGCTGCGCGAGACCGGCTGTACGCGCTGCTCGCGATGCTGCTCGGACGCCCCGCCGACGCTGCGGCGTGAGCCCGCGCACGCTCGACGAGTGGCTCGCGTTCGTCGAGCGCCAGCACCCGCAAGCGATCGCGCTCGGCCTCGAGCGCGTCGCAGAGGTCCGGGCGCGTCTCGGGCTTGAGTTCGACTGCCCGGTGTTCGTCGTCGCCGGGACGAACGGCAAGGGCTCGACCTGCGCGATGCTCGAGGCGATCCTGCGCGCAGGGGGCTACCGCACCGGGCTCTACACCTCGCCGCATCTTCTGCGCTACAACGAGCGCGTGCGCGTCGCCGGCGTCGAGGCGTCGGACGAGGCGCTCGCCGAGGCGTTCGCCGCGGTCGAGGCTGCGCGCGGCGGCGTCGCGCTCACGTACTTCGAGTTCGGTACGCTCGCAGCGGCGTGGCTGTTCGCGCGCGCGCGGCTCGACGCCGTGGTGCTGGAAGTCGGTCTCGGCGGGCGGCTGGACGCGGTAAACGCGTTCGACGCCGATTGCGCGCTGCTCACGAGCGTCGGTCTGGACCACACCGAACACCTCGGCCCGACGCGCGAAGCGATCGGCCGCGAAAAAGCGGGCATCTTTCGCGCCGGTCGCCCGGCGGTGGTCGGCGATCCGCAGCCGCCGGCGAGCGTCCTTGAGGTCGCGACGGCCTGCGGCGCGCGGCTGCTGCGCTACGGGCACGACTTCGGCGCTCGCGCCGAGCGCACGCAGTGGCTCTACTGGAGCCGCAGCGGTCGGCGCGCGGTGCTCGCGTACCCGGCCCTGCGCGGGGCGGTGCAGCTGCGCAACGCCGCGTGCGCGATCGCGGCGCTCGAGACCTTGCGCGAGCGGCTGCCGCTCGGGCTCGAGGCGGTGCGCGCAGGACTCGCCGACGCCAAGCCCCTCGGGCGCTTTCAGGTGCTGCCCGGCCGCCCGCGGATCGTTCTCGACGTCGCGCACAATCCGCAGGCGGCGGAGGTTCTCGCCGACAACCTCGCCGCGACCGTCGCCGCCGGGTGCGCGATCGCGGTGCTCGGCATGCTGCGCGACAAGGACATCGCGGGCGTCGCGCGCGCGCTCGCGCCGCGCATCGACCGCTGGCACCTCGCGTCTCTTGCCGGGCCGCGCGGCGCGCCGGCGGCAACGCTCGCCGAAGCGCTCGCGGCCGCGGGCGTGCGCGCGCATGCGATCGCATCGCACGCGAACGTCGCCGACGCGCTCGCGGCGGCGCGGGCCGAGGCGGGGGCCGATGATACAGATCGTCGTGTGCGGCTCCTTTCTCACCGTCGCCGCGGCGATGGCGGAGCTTAGCGCCGGGCGCGCGCGCGGCAATGGCTGATCACGAGGACGTCGAAGCGCTCAGGCGCCGCGGCCGCCGGCGCCTGGTCGGAGCGATCGCGCTGGTGCTCGTCGCCGTCATCGTGCTGCCGATGGTGTTCGACACCGAACCGCGCCAGAGCGCGCCGCTCAGCGTGCGCATACCGGGCGAAGACGAGGGACCGTTTTTGCCGAAGGCGTTCACCGAAGCCGCCGGCACCCGCCGCCGAGCCTGCGGCGCCGCCGAAGGATGCGCCGGCGACGGGCGAGGCGCCCGCGAAGAAGCCGGAGGAGCGCGTCGCAGCGGCGCCTCAGGCCGCCGAACCCGCTGCGGAAAAAAAGAGCGAGCGCGAGCCGGCGGCACCGAAGCCCACGGGCGCGCCGAAACCCGCGGCGGCGTCGGAGCCGGGGCAGGCGGGCAGTCCGAAATTCTTCGTGCAAGTGGGCGCCTTTCGCGAGCAGGACAAGGTTCGCGAGATCACCGGCAAGCTCGCCGCGGCGAAGCTGCCGCACCATACCGAGCCGGTCGCGATCGCCGCCGGCACCGCGACCCGCGTGCGCGTCGGCCCGTATCCGAGCCGCCAGGCGGCCGAGGAAGCGCTCGGCACGCTGCAGCAGCTCGGCCTCAAGGGCGCGCGGGTCGTCGAGCAGGCGCCCTGAGACTGGTGCCTGCCGTCCATGACCTGGCTCGATTACGCGGTCGGCGGCGTGCTCGCGGTCTCGGTCGCCGTCGGCCTCTGGCGCGGGCTCGTGCGCGAGATCGTCTCGCTCGCCGGCTGGGTGATGGCGTTTCTTGCGGCCAATCTGCTCGCCGGCCCGCTCGCGGCGCACGTACCGCAGGAAATCCCCTCGCCCGAGCTGCGCGCGCTCGCCGCGTTCGTCGCGGTGTTCGTCGCGACCTTGGTGCTCGCCTCGCTCGCCGCGTTGCTCCTTTCGCGGCTCGTGCGCGCCGTGGGGCTGGGCGGCGTCGATCGCGCGCTCGGCGCGCTGTTCGGCGCCGCGCGCGCGGCGGTCGTGCTCGCGGTGTTCGCGCTGCTCGCTGGTCTCACCAGCCTGCCGCGCCAGCCGGCGTGGCGCGACTCGGCGAGCGGGCCGTGGCTCGCGGCCGCAGCCCTCGCGCTCAAGCCGTGGCTTCCGCCCGCCTTCGCCGATCGCCTGCGGTATGATTGATCGGTTGTTCACCGGGGACCGGCACCGATGTGCGGAATCCTGGGCATCGTCGCGCATTCGCCTGTCAACCAGCTGCTCTACGACGGTCTGCTGCTGCTGCAGCACCGCGGACAAGACGCGGCCGGCATCGTCACCTGCGAGCGCAAGACGCTGCACATGCACAAGGGCAGCGGCATGGTGCGCGACGTGTTCCGCACGCGCAACATGCGCGCGCTCGCCGGCAATATGGGCATCGCGCACTGTCGCTATCCGACCGCCGGGTCGGCGTTCAACTCGGCCGAGGCGCAGCCGTTCTACGTCAACTCGCCCTTCGGCATCGTGCTCGGCCACAACGGCAACCTGACGAATTCCGAGGCGCTCAAGGAGGAGATGTTCCGCCAGGACCTGCGGCACATCAACACTGAGTCGGATTCCGAGGTGCTGCTGAACGTGCTTGCGCACGAGCTCGAGCGCGCGACCGTCGGCACGCGGCTGTCGCCCGAGACGGTGTTCGCGGCGGTTGCTGCGGTACACCGGCGCGTGCGCGGCGCCTACGCGGTGGTGGCGATGATCGCCGGCTACGGCGTGCTCGCGTTCCGCGATCCCTGGGGCATCCGCCCGCTTGTCATCGGCGCGAACGACACGCCGCGCGGTCCGGAATACGTCGTCGCCTCCGAATCGGTCGCGGTCGAGGCGCTCGGCTTTCGGCTGCTGCGCGATGTCGCGCCGGGCGAAGCGGTGCTGATCGGCGCCGACGGCGCGTTCCACAGCCGCGAGTGTGCGCCGGGCGCCTCGCTCAACCCGTGCATCTTCGAGTTCGTGTACCTCGCGCGCCCGGACTCAATCATGGACGGCGCCTCGGTGTACGAAGCGCGCCTCAACATGGGCGAGCGGCTCGCCGAGAAGATCCGGCGCCGCCACGCGCACCTCAAGATCGACGTGGTGATTCCGATTCCGGATTCGAGCCGGCCGGCGGCGCTGCAGCTCGCGATGGGGCTCGGCGTGCCGTACCGCGAGGGGTTCGTCAAAAACCGCTACATCGGTCGCACGTTCATCATGCCCGGCCAGGCGCTGCGCGCGCGCTCGGTGCGGCAGAAGCTGAACGTGATCGGCATGGAATTTCGCGGCAAGAACGTGCTGCTGGTCGACGACTCGATCGTGCGCGGCACGACCAGCCGCGAGATCGTGCAGATGGCGCGCGAGTCGGGCGCGCGCAAGGTGTTCTTCGCCTCGTCGGCGCCCCCGGTGCGCTACCCGAACGTCTACGGCATCGACATGCCCACCCGCGCCGAACTGATCGCCGCGTACCGCACCGAGGAGGAGGTCGCCGCCGAGATCGGCGCGGACGCGCTGATCTACCAGGACCTGGAGGCGCTCAAGGACGCGGTGCGCAAGGCGAACCCGCGGCTGCGCGCGTTCGAGACCTCGTGCTTCGACGGCGTGTACGTCACCGGCGACGTCACGCACGACTATCTCGCGAGCGTCGAGACGCGGCGCGACGCGCGCCGCGACGAGGACGAGGAGGGCGCCGCGCAGCTCGACCTCAATCTGGTCGTGTAAGCGCCCGCGTGCTATAGTCGGCGCACGCGCCGATTTGAGCCACAGCTTGCGGGCGCGCTACAAATCCCGCTAAAGCGTGCCGCCGAACCCGGTCCGCGAAGCCGGGTTTTTTTTGGCCCCGCGGGCGGAGGACCTCGCCATGACAGACTCGCTTGCCACCCTGGGCGTGCGGGCCGGGATCGCCCGCAGTCGCTTCAACGAACACAGCGAAGCGCTCTACCTCACCTCGAGCTTCGTGTTCGAGGACGCCGCCGCCGCCGCCGCCGGCTTCGCCGGCACCGGCGACGGCTACGTCTATTCGCGCTACGCCAACCCGACGGTCGCGATGTTCCAGGCGCGCCTTGCGGCGCTCGAAGGAGCCGAAGCCTGCGTCGCGACCGCCTCCGGCATGGCCGCGATCCTCGCCACCGCGATGGTGACGCTGCGCGCGGGCGATCACGTGGTGTGTTCGAACGCGGTGTTCGGCGCGACCGCGCAGCTCTTCGGCGGACTGCTCGCGCGCTTCGGCGTCGAGACGACGTTCGTGCCGCCGACCAAGCTCGAGGCCTGGTCGGCGGCGCTGCGCCCGAACACGCGCCTGCTCTTTCTCGAGACGCCGTCCAATCCGCTCGGCGAGGTCGCCGACATCGCGGCCCTCGCCGCGCTCGCGAAGCGCCACGGCGCGCTGCTCGCGGTCGACAACTGCCTGTGCACGCCGGCGCTGCAACGGCCGCTCGCGCTCGGCGCCGACCTGGTCGTGCATTCGGGGACCAAGCACCTCGACGGCCAAGGGCGGGTGCTCGGGGGCGCGGTGCTCGGCGCGCGCGGCGAGGTGATGGACGCGCTCGTCGGGTTCCTGCGCACCGCGGGTCCGGCGCTCTCGCCGTTCAATGCCTGGGTGATCCTGAAGGGGCTGGAGACGCTCGAGCTGCGCATGCTCGCGCAGTCCGAGCGCGCGCTCGCGCTCGCGCAGTGGCTCGAGACGCATCCTAAGGTGCGGCGCGTCTTCTATCCTTGGCTCGCGTCGCATCCGCAGCACGCGCTCGCGCGGCGCCAGCAGCGCGCCGGCGGCGCGGTGGTCTCTTTCGAGGTCGCGGGCGGGCGGGAGGCGGCCTGGCGCGTGATCGACGCGACGCGCCTGATTTCCATCACCGGCAACCTCGGCGACGTGAAGACGACGATCACGCATCCGGCGACGACGACGCACGGGCGGCTTACGCCCGAGGCGCGCGCCGCGGCCGGGATCACCGAAGGGCTGTTGCGCGTCGCGGTGGGGCTGGAGGCGGTCGAAGACCTGCGCGCGGATCTCGCGCGCGGCCTGGACGCCCTATAAGGTCACGAGCCGCGGCCCCTCGGCGTCGATCGCGAGATAGCCGCCGCGCTCGTACCAGTCGGGCAGCACCCAGCGCTCGCAGCGGCGCCCGTCGACCTCGTGCGCGTGGCGCGCCGGCCGGTGCGTGTGGCCGTGGATCATGCGCGCGACGCCGTGCGCGCGGAACGCGGCGCGCACCGCGGCTTCGTTCACGTCCATGATCTGCGGCGGCTTGGCGCGCACCGCCGCCTTGCTTTGCTCGCGAAGGCCGAGCACGATGCGACGCCGCTCGGCGAGCGGCCGGGCCAGGAATTGCCGCTGCCAGTCGGCCGAGCGCGCGGTGCGCCGCCAGGCCTGGTAGTCGAGGTCGTCGGTGCAGAGCGTGTCGCCGTGCAAAAGCAGCGCGGCGTCGCCGCCCGGCGCGGCGCGCGCCGGGTCTTCGAGGAGCTGCGCGCCCGCCTCGGCGCAGAAACGCGCGCCGAGCAGAAAGTCGCGGTTGCCGCGCATCAAGTACACCGCGACGCCGGCGCGCGCAAGCGAAGCCAAAGCCTGCGCGACCGCGCGGCCGACTTCCTCGGCCGGGTCATCGAGCGCGTCGTCCCCGATCCAGTATTCGAACAGGTCGCCGAGCACGTAGAGCGCCTCCGCGTGCACCGCTTGCTCGCGCAGGAAGCGGAAGAACCGTTCGCTCGTCTGCGGGCGCTCGGGCGCAAGATGCAGGTCCGAGACGAGCAGCGCGCGGCTCACTTACGCGGCTCGCCGCCGACCAACGTCACCGACTCGATCCGCACGGTCTGGCGCGGCACGTCGCCGCGAAACGGTCCGCCGGGACCGGTCGGCAGCCGCGCGATGCGTTGCACCACGTCCATGCCCGAGACCACGCGGCCGAACACCGCGTAGCCCCAGCCGTCCTGCGCGCGCCCGGCGTCGAGAAAATCGTTGTGCGCGACGTTGATGAAGAACTGCGCGGTCGCCGAATGCGGGTCGCTCGTGCGCGCCATCGCGATCGTGCCGGGCTCGTTCTTCAGACCGTTTTTCGCCTCGTTGGGAATCGGCGCGCGCGTCGGCTTCTGGCGGAACGCGGCGTCGAAGCCGCCGCCTTGGATCATGAAGCCGTCGATCACGCGGTGGAAAATCGTGCCGTCGTAATGGCCGTCGCGCACGTAGCGGAGGAAATTCTCCACCGTCTGCGGCGCCTTGGCCGGGTAGAGCTCGACGCGGATCGTGCCGAGGTTCGTGCGGATATCGACCTGCGGCTCCGCCGCCGGCGCGCCCGGCGCGGCCGCGGCGCACACGAGTCCGGCCATCAGCCGCCGCAGCGCGCGCGGGTTCATCCGTTGCCCTCGTACAGGATCTTCCAGCGACCGTCCTCGCGCGTCCAGTACTGGGTCTTGCGCATGACGTTCGCGAGGTTGCTCGAACGGTAGTCCTGCTCGAACGACACCACGACGAAGTTTTCGCGGGGGTATTGGAGCATCGACACGCGCGAAAGCCGCACCCGGATCCAGGTCTTGCGTGCGTTGACGCGCCGCTTGTGCTCGGCCCACGCGGCGAGGCCTTGCCCGCCGCTCTCGAACCGCGCCGAGTAGTGGGCGAGGTAGCGCTCGGTGTCGAGACTCTCCCAATCCGCGCGCCAGGCTTCGAGCGCCGCGGCGAGACTGCGCCGGTCGGCCTCGAGCGCCTCGGGCGGCACCCATTCGAGCTCGTCGGCGATCACCACCGGCGTGACGCCGACCTGCAGCCGGCCGGCGATCGCCTCCAGGTCGGCGTTGGCGAGCACGAGGCATCCGTCGCTCGCGCGCGGCGGACGGCTGTAGGTGTCCGAGGGCGTGCCGTGCAGCCAGATGCCGTAGCCGTTGCGCCCGAGCTTGCGATCCCAGGCGTTCGGGTAGTCGATCGGGAAGGCGCCCGCGCCGTAGAAGTCGGTGAGCTTGCTCCTCGGCAGGCGGGCGACCACGCGGTAGACGCCAAGCGGCGTCTTCTGGTCGCCCTCGCGCGCCTTTTCGACACCGTTCTTGCCGAGCGTGACGTAGTAGTCGGCGACGAGGCGGGGCCGGCCGCCGTCGTTCGCAAGCAGGTAGAGGCGCGAGCGGCGCGAATCGACCGCGAGCGCATGCTTCTGCGACGGATCGAGCTGCAGCACGTGCCGCGGTACGCGGTCGGCCTGCGGGCGTTCGCGCATCGCGCGCACGCGCGTGAGCGCTTCCGCGCGCAGCCCTTCGAGGCGTTCCTGCGGCACCGTCTTCGGCGCGTTGCCGAAGGTCGCGAGCGGTTGCGTGCGCGCGAGAAGCAGATCGCCGCGGATGAGGTGCCCGAGACGGAAGTTCGGGTACGCAGCGAGGAGCGCCTCGACGCGCTCGAGCGCGAGGTCGAGCCGGTTCTGTTCGATCGCCGCGAGCACCGACGCGAGCGCCTTCTCCGGCCCTGCGGCCGCGGCCGCTCCGGCGCCGAGCAAGGCCACGGCCGCGGCGAGCGCGCGCCACTGCGCCGCGTTCAATTGACCACCCGCTCCTCTTGGATCATCCAGCGGCCGTTCGACTTGACGAGCACGAGCGTCTTGGTGCTGGTCGCGTTGACGAGATCGGAGCGATACGTCTGGCGGAAGGTGACGCTCGCGCGGTCGTCGCCGTGCAGCGTGACCTTCGGCGATCCGACCGTCACCGTAATCGATTTCGGCGCCGCGATCCGCTGGCGTCGCATCTTTTCCCACTGCTCGCGCGGCTCGCCCGTCGGCGTTCGGAAGCCGGGCGCGTAAAAGCCGAGATACGCGTCGGCGTCCTTCGCCGACCATGCGCGCGCCCAAGCGTTCACGGTTTCGAGCACCTGCGCTGCGGTGCCCGCCTCCGCCGCCTTCGGCTCGGCGGCGGGCGACGGCGCGGCCGCCGCTGCGGCCGGCGGTTTCGCCTCAGCCGGGGCCGGCGCGCTCGCCGGGGTCGGGGCGACCGCTGGGGCGGGCGTCTTGGTCGGCGCCGCGGCGGTCGCGACCGCTCGCGCCGGCGGACCGACCAGCTCGCGCACGAGGGCGAGCTTGTTCCTCGCCGCGGCGTTCGAGGAATCGAGCTGCAGCGCCTTGTCGTAGGCCTGGCTCGCGAGCTTCGCGTACACGTCGCCGAGATTCTCGTACGCGGTGGCGTAGGTCGGGTGCGTGCGGATCGACTGTTCGAGCGCCGCGCGCGCCTTGTCGTACTGTCCCTGCGCGGCGTAGAGCACCGCGAGGTTGTTGTACGGCTCGGGCAGCTGCGGATAGTCCTGCGTCAGCTTGAGGAAAATTTCGAGCGCCTCCTTGTGATTGCCCTGCTCGGCGAAGATCAGGCCCTTCAGGAACCGGGCTTGGGGATCGCGCGGCTTGGTCGCGAGCACGCGGTTCACGCGCTCGAGCGCCTGTGCGTGCTGCCCGGCCTTCACGAGTCTCGCTGCTTCGTGGATATCGTCGGCGCGCGCGGCGCCAGCCGCAACAACGGCCAAGGCACAGACGAGCACCGCCGACAGGGCCCGGAGCGAATTCGTCGAAACCGTCATTGTGTTATACTTTTCAAGGCCCTACGAGACGTTTTGCATTCTAGACCAAGCGTTGCCCGGCCACAACTTCGGGCCGGCTGCGGCGGCGCCTCCCTGGATGCTGCGCATCTACAACAGCGCCGCCAGGCGCAAGCAGGAATTCGTTCCCCTCCGGCCGGGCGAGGTGCGCATGTACGTCTGCGGCGTCACCGTGTACGACTACTGCCACCTCGGGCATGCGCGCGTGATGGTGGTGTTCGACGTGGTCCGGCGCTGGTTGCGCGCGAGCGGCTACCGCGTCATCTACGTGCGCAACATCACCGACATCGACGACAAGATCATCCGGCGCGCCGCCGAGACCGGCGAGCCGATCGAGGCGCTCACCGAGCGGTTCATCCGCGCGATGCACGAGGACGTGGCCGCGCTCGGCGTCGAGCCGCCCGAGCACGAGCCGCGCGCCACGCAGTACGTCCCGCAGATGCAGGCGATGATCGCGCGCCTGCTGGACAAGGGTCTCGCGTATCGCACCGCCGGCGGCGACGTGGTGTTCTCGGTGCGCCGCTTTCCGGGCTACGGGCGGCTCTCGGGAAAGTCCCTCGAGGACCTGCGCGCGGGCGAGCGCGTCGAAGTGGATCCGGACAAAGAGGATCCGCTCGACTTCGTTCTCTGGAAGAGGGCGCGTCCCGGCGAGCCGTGCTGGCCGTCGCCCTGGGGCGAGGGCCGACCCGGCTGGCACATCGAGTGCTCGGCGATGGGATGCACGCTGCTCGGCCAGCCGTTCGACATCCACGGCGGCGGCCAGGACCTTCAGTTTCCGCACCACGAGAACGAGATCGCGCAATCGGAGGGCGCGCACGGCGTGCCGTTCGTCAACTACTGGATGCACAACGGCTTCGTGCAGGTAGACGAGGAGAAGATGTCGAAGTCGCTCGGCAACTTCTTCACCATCCGCGACGTGCTGAAGGCGTACGATCCCGAGGTGGTGCGCTTCTTCATCCTGCGCGCGCACTACCGCAGCCCCCTCAACTACGCCGACGCCCAGCTCGACGACGCACGCGCCGCGCTCGCGCGGCTCTACTTCGCGCTGCGCGACGCCCCCGCGGCGAGCGCCGCGGTGGACTGGGCCGAGCCGCACGCGCAGCGCTTCAAGGCGGCGATGGACGACGATTTCAACACCCCGGCGGCGCTCGCCGAGCTGTTCAACCTCGCGAGCGAGATCGGGCGCGGCCGCACGGCGCTCGCGGCTCAGCTGAAAGGCCTTGCGGGGATCCTCGGGCTTCTGCAGCGCGAGCCGCAGGCTTTCTTGCGCGCCGGCCCGGCGGGCGCGCTCGCCGACGCCGAGATCGAGGCGCGCATCGCCGCGCGCGCCGCCGCACGCGCGGCGAAGAACTACGCCGAGGCCGACCGCATCCGCGCGGAGCTCGCGGCCGCCGGCATCGTGCTGGAAGACGGCCCGGGGGGCACGCGCTGGCGGCGTGCCTGACCGACGGATGCGCGTTTGATCTGGCGCAAACACCGCGCCGCGCGCGCGACCGATGATCGGCACGATGCGGCGGCCGCGTGCGCCGCTGCGCCGTCCGATGTGCCTGCGACGTGCCGTTTCCGCGACGACTGACGCTTGCGCTCGCGCCCGCGCAGCTCGAGCGCCTGATCGCCGCGCCGCCCGACGGAGTCTCGCGGCCACAGGCGGCGCAGCGGCGGCGCACCGTGTACTGGGACACGGCGGGGCTTGCCCTGTGGCGCGCGGGCCTTGGGCTCGCGGTCGAGCACGACGGCGCGGGATGGACGCAGGCGCTCGAGCCGCTCGCGCCCGCCTCGGGCGCGGCTGCGCCGGCGGCCGAAGACCGCGTGCCGCTTCCCGGCCCGACGCCCGATGCGGCGCGACTCGGCGAGCCGGCAGCGCGCGCGCGGCTGCGCGGCGCGGCGCTTCAGCCGGTCTTCGCCGTCGAATTCGAACGGCGCGGCGCGCGCTGGGCGCTCGCGCCCGACAGCGAAGCCGAGCTCTGCTTCGACCGCGGCGCGATCCGCGCCGGCCGACGGCGTGCGCGGCTCTGCGAGATCGAGCTGCACGCGCGCGAGGGCGCTGCCTGGCGGCTGTACGAGGCGGCGCTCGCGCTCGAGTCGCGCGCGGCGCTGCGCCCGGAGCCGCGCTCGCGCGCGGCGCGCGGCTACGCGCTCGCCTTCGGCGTCGGCGCGGGCCCGGCGAAGGCGGACCTCGACGTCGTGCGCGAGCCGATGCGCGCGGACGAAGCGTTCCGCGAAATCTGCCTCGCCTGCCTCGCGCATTTGGAAGCGAACCGGCCCGGCATGCTCGCCGGTCGCGATCCCGAGTATTTGCACCAGATGCGGGTCGCGCTGCGGCGCCTGCGCTCGGCGTTCAGCGTGTTCGGGCGGCTGCTGCCGCGCGCGGCGACCGAGGGGCCGATCGCCGAGATGCGCCGGTTGGCGGCCGCGCTCGGCCCGGCGCGCGACTGGGACGTCGTGATCGCGAGCGTGATCGAGCCGCTCGCGGCGCAGCTTCCGGGTCACCGCGGGCTGATCGCGCTCGCGCGCGCGCTGGACGCGCGCCGCGAGCGCGCGCGGCGCGCGGCCCAGCGCGCGGTGCGCTCGCGCGCCTACGCACGCTTCGTCCTCGGATTCGCTGCCTGGCTCGGCGCGCAGCCCTGGGGTTCGCTCGTGACGCTCGAGGAGGCGCGCAAGCTGCGCCAGCCGGTGCGCCGCTATGCCGAGCGGGCGCTCGCGCGCCGCTACCGTCAGGTGCGCCGCCGCGGCCGCGGGCTTGCGCGGCTCGACGCCGCCGCGCTGCATCGCCTGCGCATCGCGGTGAAGAAGCTGCGCTACGCGGCGCAGTTCTTCGCGCCTCTGTATTCCGCGCCGGCGCGCCGCGCCGATGCGCGCGGCGCTCGAAGCGCTGCAGGAGGCGCTCGGCGGCATCAACGACTGCGCGCAGGCGGAAGCGCTCGTGCGCGAGGCGCGGGCGCGGCGCAGCAGCGATCTGCGGGCGCAGGCCGAGGCGCTCGCGCTGCGCTGGATCGAGACGGCGCGCCGCGAGCATCGCAGGCACCTCGAAGCGGCGTGGAAGGCGTTTCGCGCCGCGCCGCGCTACTGGGAGGACTGAACGCATGGAGCTGATCCTTTGGCGTCACGCCGAGGCCGAGGCGGGCGAACCGGACGACGAGCGCCGGCTGACCGGGCGCGGCAAGCGGCAGGCGAAGCGCGTCGCGAAGTGGCTCGCGCGCCGGCTGCCGCAGGACTTCGTCGTCGTCGCAAGCCCCGCGCGCAGGGCGCGCCAGACCGCGCGCGCCCTCGGCGTCGAGGTCGCGACCGAGGCCGCGCTCGCGGTCGGCGCCGACCCGGCGGCGCTGCTGCGCGCGCTCGGCTGGCCCGACGCAGGCGAGCGTACGGTGGTCGCGGTCGGCCACCAACCGACGCTCGGAGAGGCCGCCGCGCTCGCGATCGCCGGCCGGCGCGCACCGCTCGCGATCGCGAAAGGCGGGTTCGTCTGGCTTTCGTCGCGTCGGCGCGACGGTCGGGACGAGGTGAGGCTGCGCGCCGCCGGCTCGCCCCGCCTTCTTTGAAGGAGAACGCGGTGTTCGATTCCGCAAATTTCGAGCACGCCGTGAGCAAGGCGGCGTACCGGCGCGAGGAGCCGAAGCTGCGCGAGGCGCTGCTCGACGCCCAGTACGACCTCAAGCAGAACGGGCGCTTTCCGGTGCTCATCCTGATCGCCGGGGTCGAGGGCGCCGGAAAGAGCGAGACGGTCAACCTGCTCAACGAATGGATGGACCCGCGCCACATCCACACGCACGCGTTTCCGCCGCCCTCGGACGAGGAACGCGAGCGCCCGCCGATGTGGCGCTTCTGGCGTGCTCTGCCGCCGAAAGGCAAGATCGGCATCTTCTTCGGCGCGTGGCACACGCAGCCGATCCTCGGGCGCGTGCTGCGCGAGATCGGCGAAGCCGAATTCGAGCGCGCGATCGACGAGATCGTGCGCTTCGAGAAGATGCTGTGCGACGAGGGCGTGCTGCTGCTCAAGTACTGGTTTCACCTCTCGAAGAAGCAGCAGAAGAAGCGCCTGCGCGAGCTATCGCGCGACCCGCAGACCGCCTGGCGCGTCACCGATCTCGACTGGAAGTACTTCAAGCTCTACGACCGGTTCGTCGAAGTGAGCGAGCGGTTTCTGCGCCGCACCTCGACCGGGGAAGCGCCTTGGATCGTGGTACCAGGCGCCGACCGCCGCTACCGCTCGCTCGCGGTGGGGCGGCACCTGCTTTCCGCGATGCGCGAGCGGCTGGACGAGAAACCCGGTGCGCCGGCGGCCGGACCGCACGCCGCCGCTTCTTGCCGCGCCCGACCGCATGAACGTGATCCGCGCGCTCGAGCTCGACCAGCCGATGTCGCGCGCGGCCTACGAAAAGGAGCGCGACCGCGAGCAGGCGCGCCTTGCGCTGCTCACGCGCGACAAGGCGTTCCGCGACATCGCCGTGATCGCGGTGTTCGAGGGCAACGACGCTGCCGGCAAAGGCGGCGCGATCCGGCGCGTGACACAGGCGCTCGATGCGCGGCTGTACCACAGCGTGCCGGTCGCCGCGCCCACCGAGGAGGAGCGCGCCCAGCCCTACCTGTGGCGCTTCTGGCGGCACATCCCGCGCCGCGGGCGGATGGTGATCTTCGACCGCTCCTGGTACGGGTGCGTGCTCGTCGAACGGGTTGAAGGCCTGTGCGCCGAAGCCGACTGGATGCGCGCCTACAGCGAAATCGTCGAGTTCGAACAGCAGCTGGTCGCCCACGGGATCGTGCTCGTCAAGTTCTGGCTCGCGATCAGCAAGGACGAGCAGCTGCGCCGCTTCCGGCAGCGCGAGAAGGTGCCCTTCAAGCGCTTCAAGATCACGCCCGAGGACTGGCGCAACCGCCGCAAATGGGACGCGTACGAGCAGGCGGTCTGCGACATGGTCGACCGCACCTCGACCGCGATCGCGCCTTGGACGCTCGTCGAGGCGAACAACAAGTATTACGGCCGCGTCAAGGTGCTGCGCACCCTGTGCGACGCGATCGAGGCCGGGCTCGCGCGCGCAAAAGCGTGAACGCCTACCACAGCCGCGGGCGGAACTGCGCGGTTTTCTTGCGCTGCAGCGCCTGCATGCGCGCGACGACGTCGCCGAGCACCTGCAGCGCCTGCACGAGGTAGGGGCCCTTGTTCAGCATCACGCATTCGGCGCGGCCCGACACCGCGGCGTCGGTCATCTCGGCGCGCGACGGCCGGCCCTGCTTGACGAGGTTCTCGAGCACCTGGGTCGCCCAGATCACTGGCACGTGTGCCGCCTCGCAGAGCCGCGGATTTCCTCCTGCACCTCGGCGAGCCGCTCGTAGCCGATCTCGACCGCGAGGTCGCCGCGCGCGATCATGACGCCGAACGGCCCGCGCCCGGCGCCGCGCACGATGATCTCGGCGAGGTTGCGCACCGCGGCGCGGGTTTCGATCTTGGCGACGATGCCGATGTTCGGGCCGGCCGCGGCGCTCGAGCTCGCGCGCGAGCAGGCTGACGTCGTCGGGCTCGCGCACGAACGAGTGGCCGACGAGGTCGGCGTGCCGGGCGACGACGTCCAGATCGGCGAGGTCGGTCTCGCCGAGCGGCGGAAGCGGCAGCGTCGAATCCGGAAAGTTGAGACCCTTGCCCGCGCGGATGCGCTCGCCCTGCGGGCGCGCGTGCGTGATGCGCAGCCACGCGCCGCGTTCGTCCACTGTCTCGATCACCGCGCCGATGCGCCCGTCGTCAATCCAGACGCGATGGCCGCTGCGCAGCGCGGAAAACACGCGCGGCTCGCTGCAGGCGATGTGCGCCGGCGAGATCGGTCGACCGCGCGGGTCGCTGCGCGCGGGCTCGCCCGGCTCCGGCTCGCGCGTGAGCAAAAGCGCATCGCCCGGCCGCACGCGGATGTCGAGCGGTTCGGCGAGGAGCGCGCCCACGGTGCCGGGGCGCGACCCGGTGTCGTCCTGCGGCAGGTGCTCGAGCAGTGCACCCTCGGCGACGTAGGCGGTTTTTTCGGCGCGCGCGAGCAGCTCGCGCGCCGACAGGCGCTTTTCGACGACGAGCACGCGTTCGCGCCCGCGCAGGTCGGTCAACCGGATGCGGTCTCCGGGCCGGATCGGCGCGAGCCAGCCGGCGTCCACCGCAAGCCGCGCCGGCTCAATCGCACCGGCGTCGGTCTTTCGCGCGGCGCGGCCGGGGGCGCCGGTCGCATCGAGAACGACGTAGCCCTGGCCGCAGCAGCGTGCCCTCTGCGTCGCGCGCGGCGCGGATGCGCAGCACCGGCCGGCCGGTGCGCACCGGGCCGGTCCGCAGCTTCGGGCCGGCGAGATCCATCAGGACGCGGCACGCGCGGCCGGTCTCGCGCGCGGCGCGCCGGACGTGGCGCGCCATCGCGATCCATTGCGCCGGCGCATCGTGCGCGCAGTTGATGCGTGCGACGTCCATGCCGTGGCGCACGAGTTCGCGCACGAACGCGTAGTCGGTCGCCGCCTCGGTCGCGAGCGTCACCATGAACCGCGTCCAGCGCGGCGCCGGCGGCGGACCGAAGAGCCGATCGGCGTTTCGCCGCAGCAGCGCCTGCTCGCGCGCCATCGCGCGCGCGACCGTCCCCAGGCGGCGCGCCGGCACGCGGCGCCCGACCATGCGCTCGAGCGCCTGCGCGACCGCGTCGAGGCTCGCGCGCACGTGGCCTTCGCAGCGGCCGAGGGAGGACAGGCCGAGGCTCGCGAGGTAGCGCTGGATCGGCCGCAGGTCGTGGCGCCGCAGCGCGATGTAGGCGGCGAGGTTCGCGGCGCTCGCGCGGTAGGCCGGATCCACGAGGTGCGGCGCCCAGCGCCGCAGCTGCGCCCGCGCCGCGGCGAGCACCGCGGCACGCAGATCGTGGATGCGCGCAAGAAGCCCGGGCACGTCCGGCGCACCGCCGCGCCAGCGCAGGTCGGCGGTCTCGGGCGCACGCGGGCGCGGCGGTCGGCGAATCGCAGGCACGGCGCGCAGCCTACGGCCGGCTGGCGGGGCGACTTCTGATCTCGCTCAAAGCGATTCGGCGCTTGACGCAGGTCAACCGTGCCGGGCAGGCCTGTCCGAGAATGCCGACATGGGCGAGTTTGCCGGCGCCGCGTGGCGGCTCTTCTGGCGCTAGGAGCTCGCGCTCCTTCTCGTCGTCGCCGGCGCGCTCGCGCTCGTTCTCGCGCGCTGGCTGAAGAAGGGGCGCGCGCGCTGCCGAACACGCTCCTATTCCTTCGCGGCCGCGCTCGCCGCCGAGCTCGTCGGCGCCGCGCTCGCGGCCGCGGGCGCCGGGCGCGCGGGCGAGACGGTGCGTGCGGTCGCGGCGGTCGCCACCGGGCTCGCGGTCATCCGGCTCGCAGGCCTTGCGCTCTTTCGCGTCGCGATGCCCGCGGCCGGGATGGCGCTGCCGCGCATCGCGGAGGAGCTGGCGCTCCTTGTCGCCTACCTCGGCTGGGCGATGCTCCATCTGCGGCTTTGGGGCACCGACCTCGGCAGCCTGGTGACCACCTCGGCCGTGATCACCGCGATCGTCGCGTTCGCGATGCAGGACACGCTCGGCAACGTGCTCGGCGGGCTGTTTCTCGAATTCGACCGCTCGATCGCGAAGGGCGACTGGATCCGGCTCGACGATCTCGGCGGGCGCGTGAAGGAGATCACCTGGCGCCACACCGCGATCCGCACGCGCAACGGCGAGACCGTGATCGTGCCGAACAGCGTGCTCATGAAGTCGCGCTTCGCGGTGATCGGCAACCCCGAGAGCGCGCCTGTGCGCTGGCGGCGCTGGATCTGGTTCGAGGTTGACCTCGAGGTACCGGCGCCGCGGGTGCTCGCCGCCGGGCGCGAGGCGCTCGCGGGCGCCGAGATCGCCAACGTCGCCGCAGACCCCGAGCCCGATTGCGTGCTGATGGAGACGGCGAACGGCCGCGGACGCTACGCGCTGCGCTAATGGCTCGCCGATCCGCAGTCCGACGACGCGACCGACAGCGCGGTGCGCGTGCACTTGCTCGCGGCGCTTGCGCGCGCCGGGATCCGGCCGTCGCTGCCGAAGGAGGTACGGTACGAGGTGGCCGACAGCCCCGAACGGCGCGAAGCGCTGCGCCAGCGCGACCTCGAAAGCGCGTCGCGGCGTTGCGCCGGGTGGATCTGTTCGCCCCGCTCGCCGAGCCCGAGCTGCGCGCCCTCGCGGCGCAACTCGTCGAAGGCGCCGTTCGCCGCCGGCGACATCGTCACGCGCCAGGGCGCGGTCGCGCACTGGCTCTACCTGCTCATCGACGGCGAGGCCGAGGTGCTGGTCGAAGCGCCGCCGGCGGCCCCGCGCGCGGTGGCGACGCTCGGCCCGGGCAGCGTCTTCGGCGAGATGGGACTGATGACCGGCGAGCCGCGACGCGCGACCGTGCGGGCGAAGACCGATCTCGAGTGCTATCGCCTCGACAAGGCCGGCTTCGAGAAGATCCTGCACGCGCGGCCGGAGCTCGCCGAAGCGATGTCGCACATCTTCGCCGCGCGCGCCGCAAAGCTCGCGCGCTCGGCCGAAGGCGCGGCCGACGACGCGAACGCCGAGGCGACGCCGCAGACGCTGCTCGGGCGCATCCGCGCATTTTTCGGCCTGGGCGGCGCGCAGACCCGCCGCGCCGCCTGACCGGCGCGCGCGCCGCTTTCAGCCCTCGAAGAATTCCTTCACGCGGTCGAACCAGCCCTTCGCGCGCGGCGTATGGCGCGCGCTGTCCCTGCGGCTGATCGCCTCGAACTCCTCCAGCAGCTCGCGCTGGCGCGGCGTGAGGTTGACCGGCGTCTCGACGACGACGTGGCAGTAGAGGTCGCCGGGCGCCTGGCTGCGCACGCCCTTGATGCCTTTGCCGCGCAGGCGGAACGTCTTGCCGGTCTGCGTGCCGGCCGGAACCTGGATGCGCGCGGTACCGTCGAGCGTCGGCACTTCGACTTCGCCGCCGAGCGCCGCGACGCCGATCGAAATCGGCATCTCGCAGTGCAGGTCGTCATGCTCGCGCTGGAACACCGGGTGCGGCTTGATGTGGATCTGTACGTACAGGTCTCCGGGCGGGCCTCCGTTGATGCCGGCCTCGCCCTCGCCGGCGAGCCGCACCCGATCGCCCTCGTCGACACCGGCCGGAATGCGCACCGAGAGCGTTTTCTGGTGCTTGACGCGCCCGGCGCCGCCGCACTCGCTGCACGGGTGCGCGATCACCTGACCGTCGCCGCGGCAGCGCGGGCAGGTCTGCGCGATCGAGAACGGTCCCTGCGCGATGCGCACCTGCCCGCTGCCGCGGCAGGTGGGGCAGGTGAGCGGCTGCGTGCCGGGACGCGCCCCGGAACCGCGGCAGGCTTCGCAGGCCGCGAGCGTCGGGATGCGGATGCGGGTCTCGAATCCGCGCGCCGCTTGCTCCAGCGTGATCTCGAGGTTGTAGCGCAGATCGGCGCCGCGGAACACCGTCGAGCGCCCTTGGCGACCGGCGCCGAAGATCTCGCCGAAGATGTCGCTGAACATGTCGCCGAAGGCGCTTTGAAAGCCGGTGCCCGAACCCGCGGCCGCGGCAGGATCGACGCCGGCGTGCCCGTAGCGGTCGTAGGCGGCGCGCTTCTGCCGGTCGGAAAGCACCTCGTAGGCTTCCTTTGCCTCCTTGAACCGCTCCTCGGCCTTCGGGTTGTCCGGGTTGCGGTCGGGGTGCCACTTCATCGCGAGCTTGCGATACGCGCGCTTGATCTCGTCCTCGGACGCGTCCCGGTTGACGCCGAGCACCTCGTAATAATCGCGCTTCGCCATGCGTCCCTGTCGGTCCCCCGACGCAAGACGGCCGGACGCAGCGGCGCCTCAGCGCCGGCGCTGCGATCCGGCCCGATCCGACCGGCGCGCCGTCAGCGCCCGGTTCCTTCCTTCTTGTCCTTCACTTCCGTGAATTCGGCGTCGACGACGTTGCCGTTGTCCTTCTTCGCCTCGGACGCCTGCGCGCCGCCGCCGGCGGCCTGGCGCGCCTGCGTCTCGGCGTAGACCCGCTCGCCCAGCTTTTGCGCCGCCTGCGCGAGCGCGCGCGCCTTCGCCTCGATCGCCGCCTTGTCGTCGGACTTGAGCGTCGCCTCGGCGTCCTTCAGCGCCGCCTCGATCTTTGCCTTCTCCGCGGCGTCGATCTTGTCGCCGTGCTCGCCGAGCGATTTGCGCACCGAGTGCACGAGCGCCTCGCATTGGTTGCGCGCCTCCACCAGTTCGCGCGCGCGCCGATCTTCCTCCGCGTGCGCCTCGGCGTCCTTGATCATGCGCTGGATCTCCTCCTCGGTGAGGCCGGAGCCAGCCTGTGATCCGGATCTTCGCTTCCTTGCCGGTCGCCTTGTCCTTGGCGGTGACGTGCAGGATGCCGTTCGCGTCGATGTCGAAGGTGACCTCGATCTGCGGCACGCCGCGCGGCGCAGGCGGAATGTCGGTCAGGTTGGAACTGCCCGAGCGACTTGTTGCCGGCGGCCATCTCGCGCTCGCCCTGCAGCACGTGGATCGTCACCGCCGTCTGGCCGTCCTCGGCGGTCGAGAAGATCTGCGTCGCCTTGGTCGGAATCGTCGTGTTCTTGTTGATGAGCTTGGTGAACACGCCGCCCAGCGTCTCGATGCCGAGCGAAAGGGGCGTCACGTCGAGGAGCAGCACGTCCTTCACCTCGCCCTTCAGGACCCCGGCCTGGATCGCTGCGCCGATCGCGACCGCCTCGTCGGGGTTCACGTCCTTCCTCGGCTCGCGGCCGAAGAACTCGCGCACCCGCTCCTGCACCTTCGGCATGCGGGTCGATCCCGCCCACGAGGATCACGTCCTGGATGTCGGAGACCTTCAGCCCCGCGTCCTTCAGCGCGATGCGGCACGGCTCGATCGTCTTTTCGATCAAGTCCTCGACCAGCGCCTCGAACTTGGCGCGCGTGATCTTCATCGTCAGGTGCTGCGGGGCACCGCCCGCCGTCGCGATGTAGGGCTGGTTGATCTCGGTCTGCTGCGACCGAGGAGAGCTCGATCTTCGCGCTGCTCGGCGGCCGATTTCACCCGCTGCAGCGCGATCGGGTCCTTCGAGAGGTCCACCCCCGTCTGCTTGCGGAACTCCTCGACGATGTAGTCGATCAGGCGCTGATCGAAATCCTCGCCGCCGAGGAAGCGTGTCGCCGTTCGTCGAGAGCACCTCGAACTGCTTTTCGCCGTCGACGTCCGCCAGCTCGATGATCGAGATGTCGAACGTGCCGCCGCCGAGGTCGTAGACCGCGATCTTGCGATCGCCCTTGCCCTGCTTGTCCAGGCCGAAGGCGAGCGCCGCAGCGGTCGGCTCGTTGATGATGCGCTTTACCTCCAGCCCTGCGATGCGCCCGGCGTCCTTGGTCGCCTGGCGCTGCGAATCGTTGAAGTACGCGGGCACCGTAATCACCGCCTCGGTGACTTCGTGGCCGAGGTAGTCCTCGGCGGTCCTCTTCATCTTGCGCAGCACTTCGGCCGAGATCTGCGGCGGCGCGAGCTTCTTGCCGCGCACTTCCACCCACGCGTCGCCGTTCGTCGCCTCGACGATCTTGTAGGGGACGTGCTTGATCGCCTTGTGCACCTCCGGGTCGGCGAACTTGCGCCCGATCAGGCGCTTGACCGCGTAGAGCGTATTCTTCGCGTTGGTGACCGCCTGGCGCTTGGCCGGCGCGCCGACCAGGATCTCGCCGTCGTCGGTATAGGCGACGATCGAGGGCGTCGTGCGCGAGCCCTCCGAGTTCTCGATCACGCGGGGCTTGCCGCCCTCCATGATCGCGACGCAGGAGTTGGTCGTTCCGAGGTCTATGCCGATGATCTTGCTCATGTCGGGAATTCCTTCCGCTTACGGCTGGGCTGCCGGGTCGGGTTCGCAGATGGGGGTCTCCTGCGGCTTTTCAACCGCTTTCGCGACCGTGACGAGCGCCGGCCGCAGCACCCGGTCGTGCAGCCGGTAGCCCTTCACCATCACCGCGACGATCGAGTTCGGTTCCGCCTCGGCCTCGACCGCCGCCATCGCCTGGTGCACGTTCGGGTCGAACCGCGCACCGGGGGCGGCGGCGATTTCGTGTACGCCGGCCTTCTCCAAGGCCGAACGCAGCTGCTTTAGCGTCAGCTCGACGCCGCTTTTGAGCGCCTCGGCGGCTTCGCCCGGGGCCGCGAGCGCCGCCTCCAGGCTATCGCACACGGGCAGCAGGCTCTGCGCGAAGCGCTCGATCGCGTACTTTTGCGCGGCCGCGACCTCGGCCTGGGCGCGCTTGCGCGCGTTGTCGGCGTCGGCGAGCGCGCGAAGCAGTTGCTCCCGCTGCGCGTCGAAGCGCGCCTGCGCCTCGGCGAGCAACGTCTCGAGCGACTTCGCCTCGGCGCCGGCTTCGGGCGCCGCCGGCCCTTCGGCCGGCGCGGCGTTCTGCGGTTCGCGGTTGTCGGGTTCGGACATGGCGGGCCGTCGAAAAAAACGGCGCATTTTATCTGGGGGCGCCCGCGCCCGGTTCAAGCGCGATCGCGGCGAGCGCCTCGATCCACTCCGGGTCCTCGTTCAGGCAGGGCACGAGCCGAAGCTCCGCGCCGCCGGCGGCGACGAACGCCTCGCGCGCGCCGATGCCGATCTCTTCCAGCGTCTCCAGGCAGTCGGACACGAATCCGGGACAGGCGACATCGACCGTGCGCACGCCCGCGCGCGCGAGGGCGACGAGCGTCGGCTCGGTGTAGGGCTGCAGCCACTTCGCCGGACCGAAGCGCGACTGGAACGTTACCTGCACCTCGTGCGCGCCGAGCCCGAGCGCGGCGCAGAGCCGGCGCGCGGTCGCTTCGCACTGGCCGCGGTACGGGTCGCCCCGATCGACCGCGCGCTGCGGCAGGCCGTGAAAGCTCAGCACGAGCCGCTCGGCGCGGCCGCAGCGCGCCCAGTGGCGCCGAAGGCCGGCGGCGAGCGCGGCGATGTAGGCCGGGTGCTCGCAGAACTGCTCGACCATCGGCGTGCCCGGCGGCAGGCGGTCGCGCACGCTTTCGGTGGTGCTGCGCGAGTACTGCGGATAAAGCGGCAGCACGAGCCGTTCGTCGCAACCGGCCAGTTGCGCAAGGCCCGCCGCGATCGAGGGTTCACCGTAGCGCATCGCCCAGGCGACGCGCACCCCGGGCAGGCGCGCCGCGAGCAGCTCGGCCTGGCGGCGCGTGTGCACCGCGAGCGGGGAGCCCTCCGGCGTCCAGATCTTCGCGTACTTCTCGGCCGAGCGCGCCGGCCGCACGCGCAGCACGATCCCGTAGAGCACCGGCAGCCAGAGCGCGCGCGGCAGCTCGACGACACGCGGATCGGACAGAAACTCGGCGAGGTAGCAGCGCAGCGCCTGCGGCGTCGGCGCCGCCGGCGTGCCGAGATTGACGAGAAGGATGCCTTTCAGGACTGGGACAGCGCGCTCGAGAGGAGCTTTGCGGTCACGTCGACGATCGGCACCACGCGGTCGTAGGCCATGCGCGTCGGACCGATCACGCCGAGCGTGCCGACCACCTGACCGTCGACCTTGTAGGGGGCCGCGACCACGCTCACCTCCTCGGGGGCGGCGAACCCGGATTCGCCGCCGATGAAGATCTGCACGCGGTCGGCGCGCAGCGACTGATCGAGGATCTGCAGCAGTTTCGTCTTGCGCTCGAACAGCTCGAAGAGCTGGCGCAGCCGGTTCAGATCCTGCGACAGGTCGCGTACCGCGAGCAGGTTCGACTCGCCCGAGACCACCACGGGATCGGTTTCCTCGGCGAGCGCGCGGCTGCCGGCCTCGAGCGCGACGGTCATCAGTTCGATGATGTCGCGCCGCAGCTCGCGCAGCTCGCCGTGCAGGCGCTGGCGGACCTCCTCGAAGGAGTGGCCGCTGTACTGCTCGTTGAGGACGTTCGCCGCCTCGATCAGCTCCGAGGGGCGGTAGTCGCGCTCGGTGACGAGGATCCGGTTCTGCACGTCGCCGGCAGGCGTCACGACGATCAAGAGGATGCGCTTTTCGGAGAGCCGCAGAAACTCGATCCTGCGGAAGGTGAGCGCGGGCATGCGCGGCAGCATCACGACGCCGGCGTAGTGGGTGAGCTCCGAGAGCAGCTGCGAGGCGGTCTGAATCGCGCGCTTCGGGCTGTCGGGGTGCAGCTGGTCCTCGAGCTGGTGGATCTCCTCGCGCTCGAGCGGTCGCACGACGAGCAGCGTGTCGACGAAGAAGCGAAAGCCCTGCGGCGTCGGCACGCGGCCGGCGGAGGTGTGCGGGCTCGCCACCAGCCCCAGCTCCTCCAGATCGGCCATGACGTTGCGCACGGTCGCGGGCGAGACGTCGAGCCCGGAGTGCCGCGACAGCGTGCGCGAGCCGACCGGCTCGCCCTCGGCGATGTAGCGCTCGATCAGCGTCTTCAGCAGGATCTGCGCGCGGCGGTCGAGCATACGCCCATTCTACACATGCGGTTAGAATGCCGCGATGCCGCCCGCGTTCCGCCGCATCGCGCTCATCGGCAAGCCGACGCCCGAGGTCGCCGAGCCGGTGCGCGCGCTCGCCGGGCTGCTGCGCCGGCGCGGTTGCCTCCCGTTGGTCGAGTGCGAGACGGCGGCGCTCGCCGGGGTGGACGCGCCGGGCGTCGATTACGCGGCGATCGGGGCGGAGGCCGATCTGGCGATCGTGATCGGCGGCGACGGCACGATGCTCGCCGCGGCGCGCAACCTCGCGCGCTACCGCGTACCGCTCGCCGGCGTGAACCTCGGGCGACTCGGGTTCATGACCGACATCGCGGTCTCGAACATGCAGGCGTCGGTCGACGCGATCCTCGAGGGCCGCTACACGATCGAGGAGCGCTCGCTGCTCGAAGCCGAGGTCCTGCGCGCGGGGCGCGAGACGCTGCGCACCGTGGCGCTCAACGAGGCGGTGCTCTCCAAGGGGTCGCAGGCGCGGCTGATCGAGTTCGCGTTGGCGATCGACGGCGAGCACGTGTACGCGCTGCGCGCCGACGGCATCATCGTCGCGACGCCGACCGGCTCGACCGCGTACGCGCTTTCGGCGCAGGGGCCGATCCTGCAGCCGACGGTGCCGGCGTTTGCGCTCGTGCCGCTCAATCCGCACGTGCTCTCGGCGCGGCCGGTGAGCGTGAGCGACGCGTGCGCGATCGAGGTAACGCTCCTGCGCGCGGTGGATGCGCGCGCGCATTTCGACGGTTTCGCGCTCGCCGACCTGCACGAGGGCGACCGCATGCGGCTGCGGCGCTCGGCCGACGCGATCCGGTTCGTGCATCCGCCCGGCTACAGCTATTTCACGATGCTGCGCGAAAAACTGCGCTGGAGCGAGTCGGCGCGCTCGCGCGCCGACTGCTAGCCGCGTGCGAGCGGGCATCGTCGCGCGATCCTGATGCTGCGCGCGCTCGCCCTGCGCGATTTCGTCATCGTCGAGCGGGCGGAGCTGGAACCTGCACCGGGTTTCACCGCGCTCACCGGCGAAACCGGTGCGGGCAAGTCGATCCTCGTCGATGCGCTCGAGCTGCTGGTCGGGGCGCGGGGCGACGCCGCACTCGTGCGCGAGGGCGCAGAGCGCGCCGAGCTCGCCGCCGAGTTCGAAGCGGGCGGCGCGGCGCTCGCGCAGCTTCTGGCCGAGGCGGGGCTCGAGGGCGATCCGGGCGTGGTGCTCCTGCGGCGCACGATCGATCGCGCCGGCCGCTCGCGCTGCTTCGTGAACGGCCGGCCGGCCACGCTCGCGCAGCTGCGCGCCGTCGGCGAGCATCTGCTCGACATTCACGGCCAGCACGAGCACCAGTCGCTGCTGCGGCCGGCTGCGCAACGCGATCTGCTCGATGCGCGCGCCGGGGCGCAGGCGCTCGCCGCCGAATGCGCCGCCGCTTGGCGCGAGTGCGCGCGGCTTGAGGCGCTCGCGGCCGAGGCGGCCGCCGAGACGGCGCGGCGCGAGGCCGAGCGGCGCGAGCTCGAACAGGCTGCGGCCGAACTCGCGCGGCTTGCGCCGAAGGAAGGCGAGTGGGAGGCGCTCTGCGCGCGCCAGCGCGCGCTCGCGCACGGTGCGAGCCTGCTCGCCGGCGCGCAGGCGGCGCTCGAGGCGCTCGCCGAGTCCGACGGCGCCTGCCTTGCGCAGCTTCGCGCCGCGGCCGGCCGCCTGCGCGCGCTCGCGCCGCAGGACGCGCGGCTTGCGCCGATCGTCGAGCTGCTCGCCTCGGCCGAGGCGGAGGCGGGCGAGGCGGTGCGCATGCTGCGCGACTACGCCGCGCGCGTCGAGCTCGACCCGCAGGCGCTTGCCGAAACCGAGCGGCGCATCGAGGCCTGGCATGCGGCCGCGCGCCGCCATCGCGTGCGGCCCGAGGCGCTGCCCGCCTGCGCCGCAGACCTCGCGCGCCGGCTCGAGGCGCTAGAGGCGGCCGCGAGCCCCGAGGCGCTCGAACGCGAGCTCGGCGCCGCGCGCCGACGCTACGAGACGGCGGCGCGCGCGCTCTCGGAGCGCCGCCGCGCCGCCGCGCAGGCGTTTTCGCGCGAGGTAAGCGCCGCGATGCAGGATCTCGCAATGCCGGGCGGGCGCTTCGCCGCCACCCTGAGGCCGCTCCCCGCCCCCGGCCCGCAGGGCCTCGAGGAGGTGACGTTCGAGGTGAGCTCGCATCCGAGCCTTCCGCTTCGGCCGCTCGCGAAGGTCGCCTCCGGCGGCGAACTCGCGCGCATCAGCCTCGCGATCCACCTCGTCGCGGCGAAGGACGCCCCGGTCGGCACGCTGGTGTTCGACGAGGTGGACGCCGGAATCGGCGGGGCGGTCGCCGAGACCGTCGGCCGGGCGCTGAAAACGCTCGGCGGAAGCCGCCAAGTGCTGTGCGTGACGCACCTCGCGCAGGTCGCGGCGCAGGCCGACGAGCAGTGGACGGTCGTGCGCTCGAACGCGCGCGGCCGGGTGAGCGTGCGCCTTTCGCGGCTCGATCGCTCAGGCCGCATCGAGGAACTCGCGCGGATGCTCGGCGGCGCCGACATCACGCCGATCCAGCGGCGCCACGCCGCCGAATTGCTCGGCGACGGCTGAGGCGGTGTTCAGCCCCGCGCCGGCTTTGCGCTCGCGCGGTGCTCGCAGTCGCGCTTGACGCAGTCGGCGTAAAGCGCAAGCGAGTGGTCGTGCAGCGAAAAACCGCGCGCGCGCGCGATCTCCTTCTGCCGGCGCTCGATCTCGGCGTCGAAGAATTCCTCGACGCGCCCGCATTGCAGGCATACGAGATGGTCGTGATGTCCGCCCTGGCTCAGCTCGAACACCGCTTTGCCGGTCTCGAAGTGCTGGCGCGTGAGCAGTCCGGCCTGCTCGAACTGGGTGAGCACGCGATAGACGGTCGCGAGCCCGACGTCGTGGCCTTCGGCGATCAGCGCACGGTACACGTCCTCGGCCGACAGATGCCGCACCTTGCTCGTCTCGAAGAGTTCCAGGATCTTGCGCCGCGGCGCGGTCGCCTTGAGGCCGATCTCCTTCAGGCTCTGCGCGGCGTTCGTCGCTTCGGGGGCGGCCGGTCTTTGCGGGGGCATTAAGTATCATATTACTTTGACCGCGATTCCCGGACCCGCCTTGCCGATGTCCGCGCTTTTGCGTCTTGCGGCGGCCCTCGCCACGGCCGCGCTCGCCGGCTGCGCGCGCGCGCCGCTTCCGGTGCCCGAGATCGTGAAGCCATACCGGATCACCATCCAGCAGGGCAATTACATCACCCGCGAGATGGTCGAGCAGCTGAAGCCGGGTATGACCAAGGAACAGGTGCGCTTCGTCCTCGGCACGCCGCTCGTCACCGACATCTTCCACGCCGATCGCTGGGACTACGTGTTCTTTCGCGAGACCCCCGACGGCCGGCGCGAGCAGCGCAACTTCGCGGTGATCTTCCACGACGGGCGCCTTGCGCGCGTCATCGGCGACCTGCTTCCGGCCGAGCCGGCGCAGGCGGCGGCGCCGAAGCCGCAGCCGGCAAAGCCCGCGCCGCAAGGCTCCGGGACGGGCGACCCGTCCGCGGGCGCGAGGCCGGCGCCGCCGGTCTCGCGCGGCTCGGCGACGGCGGACGTCGCCCCGCCGCTGGAACCGGGCTCGGGCGGCAACTCGCGTGCCGCGAGCGATCCGCCGACGCCGCTGCGCGATCCGGAGCCGGGGCCGCAGACCGCCGCAGCCGACGCGCAGACAGCGCCTTCGCCGCCGCAGGACACGCCCGCGCGCGGTTTCTTCGGCCGGCTGCTCGAGCGCATCGGGTTCTAGGCGATGCGGCTCGCGATCGCAGGCGCGGGCGGCAAGATGGGCCGCACGCTGATCGAGGCGGTCGCCTCGGACCCCGATCTCGAACTGGCGGCCGCCTTCGATCTTCCCGATAGCCCCGCGGTCGGCACCCGCGTCGGCGCGGTCGCGGTCGGCACCGACCCGGCGGCGGCGATCGCGGCGGCCGATGCGCTCGTCGACTTCACGCGCCCGGAAGGCACGATGGCGCATCTCGAGGCGTGCCTTGCCGCCGAAAAGCCGATCGTGATCGGCACTACCGGCTTTTCGCGCGCGCAGCGCGCGCGCATCGAGGAGGCCGCCGCGCGCGTCCCGGTGATGCTTTCGCCGAACTACGCCGTCGGCGTGAACGTCGCCTTCCGCCTCGCCGAGATCGCGGCGCGGGCGCTCGGCGACGGGTGGGACGTCGAGATCGTCGAGGCGCACCACCGCCACAAAGTCGACGCTCCGTCGGGCACCGCGCTCGAACTCGGCCGCATCGTCGCGCGCGCGCTCGGCCGCGAGCTGGAAGCGGTCGCGGTGCACGGCCGCCGCGGCGAGACCGGCGCGCGGTCCTCCCGCGAGATCGGCTTTCACGCGATCCGCGGCGGCGACATCGTCGGCGAGCACACGGTGCTTTTCGCCGGAAGCGGCGAGCGCGTGGAGATCACGGTGCGCTCGGCGAGCCGCATGAGCTACGCGCTCGGTGCGCTGCGCGCTGCCAAATGGCTGCGCGGGCGTCCGCCCGGGCTGTACGACTGCTTCGATGCGCTTGGCCTGAGGCAGGTCGCGCCCTTATAATTGCGCGTTCAAGGGAGCGGGAGGGGCGAGCGCCCCTCCCGCTTTTCGCGTGCGCGTTCCCATGGCCGATTTCGAACCCGCCGTGCTGGTGCTCGCCGACGGAACGGTGTTCCGCGGTCGTTCGGTCGGCGCGCCGGGCGTCGCCGTCGGCGAGGTGGTGTTCAACACCGCGATGACCGGCTACCAGGAAATCCTCACCGATCCCTCGTACTGCCGCCAGATCGTCACCCTCACGTATCCGCACATCGGGAACACCGGGGCGAACGCCGAAGGACGAGGAATCGGACGCGGTGCACGCCGCGGGTCTAGTGGTCCGCGATATGCCGCGTGCGCACTCGAACTGGCGCGCCGAGAGAGCGCTCGGCGTGTACCTGCGCGGCCGCAAGGCGTGCCGGCGATCGCCGAGCATCGACACGCGGCGGCTGACGCGCGCTTCTGCGCGAAAAGGGCGCGCAGAACGGCTGCCTGATGGCGGGCCGAGGTGGACGAGGCGCGGGCGCTTGCGCGAAGCGCAGGCGTTCCCGGGTCTTGGCCGGCATGGACCTCGCGCGCGCGGTGAGCACCCAGGCAGCCGTACGAGTGGCGCGAAGGGCGCTGGGAGCGCGGCGCGGGCTACCGCAGGCCGGCGCAGCTGCCGCCATCACGTGGTCGCCTACGACTTCGGCGTGAAGCGCAACATCCTGCGGCATCCTTGCCGACACGCGGCTGCGCGCGTGACCGTGGTGCCGGCGCAGACGCCGGCGCGACGAGGCGCTCGCGCTGCGGCCCGACGGCGTGTTCCTGTCGAACGGTCCGGGCGATCCCGCGCCCTGCGACTACGCGATCGCGGCGATACGGCGAGATCCTCGAGACGACGCGCATTCCGGTCTTCGGCATCTGCCTCGGGCACCAGCTGATGGGGCTCGCCTCGGGCGCGAAGACGGTGAAGATGAAGTTCGGCCACCACGGCGCGAACCATCCGGTGAAGGACCTCGACAGCCGGCGCATCGTGATCACCAGCCAGAACCATGGCTTTCGCGGTGGACGCGGCGACGCTGCCCGCCACGTTGCGCGCGACCCACGTGTCGCTCTTCGACGGGTCCCTTCAGGGCATGGCGCGCACCGACCGCCCCGCGTTCTGCTTCCAGGGACATCCGGAGGCGAGCCCCGGCCCGCACGACATCGCCTACCTTTTCGATCGCTTCGTCCGGCGATGATGGACGAGGGCGCGGCGTGCCTAGGCGCACCGACATCGAGATCCATCCTCATCATCGGCGCCGGGCCGATCGTGATCGGCCAGGCGTGCGAATTCGACTATTCCGGCGCGCAGGCCTGCAAGACGCTGAAGGCCGAGGGCTACCGCGTGGTGCTCGTCAACTCCAATCCGGCGACCATCATGACCGATCCGGAGATGGCCGACGCCACCTACATCGAGCCGATCACCTGGCGCACGGTCGCGCGCGATCATCGAGCGCGAGCGGCCCGCAGGCGCTGCTGCCGACCATGGGCGGGCAGACGGCGCTCAACTGCGCGCTCGATCTCGCCCGCGAGGGGGTGCTTGCGGCCTACGGGGTCGAGCTGATCGGCGCCTCGCGCGAGGCGATCGACAAGGCCGAGGACCGCGAGAAGTTCAAGGCGGCGATGACGCGGATCGGGCTTGCGACCGCGCGCTCGGCGCTCGCGCACTCGACTGGAAGAGGCGCTCCAGGTGCAGGCCGGCCTCGGTTTTCCGGTGGTCGTGCGGCCCTCCGTACACGCTCGGCGGCACCGGCGGCGGCATCGCCTACAACCGGGAGGAGTTCGTCGCCATCTGCGAGCGGGGGCTCGCGGCCTCGCCCACGCGCGAGCTGCTGATCGAGGAGTCGCTGCTCGGCTGGAAGGAATTCGAGATGGAGGTGGTGCGCGACCGCAAGGACAACTGCATCATCGTCTGCTCGATCGAAAACCTCGATCCGATGGGCGTGCACACCGGCGACTCGATCACGGTCGCGCCGGCGCAGACGCTCACCGACAAGGAATACCAGGCGCATGCGCGACGCCGCGATCGCGGTGCTGCGCGAGATCGGCGTCGACACCGGCGGCTCGAACGTGCAGTTCGCGATCCACCCGCGCGACGGCCGCATGGTGGTGGTCGAGATGAACCCGCGCGTGTCGCGCTCCTCGGCCCTTGCCTCGAAGGCGACCGGGTTCCCGATCGCGAAGGTCGCGGCGCGCCTCGCCGTCGGCTACACGCTCGACGAGATCGCGAACGAAGTGACGGGCGGCGCCACCCCCGCCTCGTTCGAGCCGACGATCGACTACGTGGTCACCAAGATCCCGCGCTTCGCGTTCGAGAAGTTCCCGCAGGCGAACGACCGGCTCACGACGCAGATGAAGTCGGTGGGCGAAGTGATGGCGATCGGGCGCACGTTCCAGGAGTCGTTGCAGAAGGCGATGCGCGGCCTCGAGATCGGCGTCGACGGACTCGATCGGCGCACCACCGACCGCGAAACCATCGAGCGTGAACTCGGCGAGCCCGGCCCCGAGCGTCTGTGGTACGTCGGCGACGCGTTCGAGGCGGGCTTCACGGTCGAGGAGGTGCACCGCCTGACGCACATCGATCCCTGGTTTCTCGAACAGATCCGCGAGATCGTGGAGCTCGAGATGGCGCTCGATGACCGGCGCCTGGAGGACATCGACGCCGAGACGATGCGCCGGCTCAAGCGCAAGGGGTTTTCGGACCGGCGCCTTGCGCACCTGTTCGGCACCACCGAACAGGCGGTGCGCGCGGCGCGCTGGACGCTGGGCGTGCGGCCGGTGTACAAGCGCGTCGACACCTGCGCCGCCGAGTTCGCGGCGCGCACCGCGTACTTTTACTCGACCTACGAGGAGGAATGCGAGGCCGAGCCCTCGCAGCGGCGCAAGATCATGGTGCTCGGCGGCGGTCCGAACCGCATCGGTCAGGGGATCGAATTCGACTACTGCTGCGTGCACGCCGCGCTCGCGCTGCGCGAGGAAGGGTTCGAGACGATCATGGTCAACTGCAACCCCGAGACCGTCTCGACCGACTACGACACTTCCGACCGGCTCTATTTCGAGCCGGTGACGCTGGAGGACGTGCTCGAGATCGTCGCGGTGGAAAAGCCCGAGGGCGTGATCGTGCAGTACGGCGGCCAGACGCCGCTCAAGCTCGCGCGCGCGCTCGCCGCCGCCGGGGTGCCGATCATCGGCACGAGCGCCGACTCGATCGACATCGCCGAGGACCGCGAGCGCTTCCAGCAGCTGCTCGCGCGCCTCGGTCTGCGACAGCCGCCGAACCGCACCGCGCGCTCGCCGGAGGAAGCGGTGGCGGCGGCCGAGGCGATCGGCTACCCGATCGTCGTGCGACCGAGCTACGTGCTCGGCGGCCGCGCGATGGAGATCGTGCACCAGCGCGCGGACCTGGAGCGCTACATGCGCGAGGCGGTGCGCGTCTCGAACGACGCGCCGGTGCTCCTCGACCGGTACCTCTCGGACGCGATCGAGGTGGACGTCGACTGCGTCGCCGACGGCGCCGAGGTGCTGATCGGCGGGATCCTGGAGCACATCGAGCAGGCGGGCGTGCACTCGGGCGACTCGGCCTGCTCGCTGCCGCCGCATTCGCTCGCCGGTCACGTCGAACGCGAGCTGCGCCGCCAGACGGCGCTGCTCGCGCGCGCGCTCGACGTCGTCGGCCTGATGAACGTGCAGTACGCGATCCAGCGCGATGCGGTCTACGTGCTCGAGGTCAACCCGCGCGCCTCGCGCACCGTGCCGTTCGTGTCGAAGGCGACGGGGCTTGCGCTCGCCAAGATCGCCGCGCGCTGCATGGCGGGCGTTTCGCTCGCGGCGCAGCGCGCGCGCGGCGCGCGTATCGCCGAAGTGGTGCCGCCGTATTTTTCGGTGAAGGAAGCGGTATTCCCGTTCGCGCGCTTTCCCGGGGTCGACCCGATCCTCGGGCCGGAGATGAAATCGACCGGCGAAGTGATGGGGGTCGGGCGCACCTTCGGCGAGGCGTTCGTCAAGTCCCAGATCGCCGCCGGCGTGCCGCTCGCCCCGCAGCGCGGCGCGCGCGCCTTTCTCAGCGTGCGCGACAGCGACAAGCTCGCGGCGGTGAGCGTCGCGCGCGAGCTGATCGAGCTCGGGTTCACCGTGCTCGCGACGCGCGGCACCGCGCAGGTGCTCGCGGCGCACGGCGTGCCGGTCACGCCGGTGAACAAGGTCGCCGAGGGGCGCCCGCACGTCGTCGACATGATCAAGAACGGCGAGATCGCGTTCATCTGCAACACCGTCGAGGACTCGCGCACCGCGATCCAGGACTCGCGCTCGATCCGCACCACGGCGCTCGCGCGCCGCGTCACCTACTACACGACGGTGGCCGGCGCGCGCGCCGCCTGCGCCGGCATGCGGGCCGGCGCGGCGCTCGAACCGTATTGCCTGCAGACGCTGCACGCGGCCCTCGCGCAGGACCGCGTCGCCGAGGAGGTATCGTAGGAGACCATGGCGAAGACCCCGATGACGCTGCGCGGCGCCGAGCTGCTGCGCGCCGAGCTGCAGCGGCTCAAGTTCGTCGAGCGGCCGAGGATTTCGGCCGCGCTCGCCGAGGCGCGCAGCCACGGCGACCTTTCGGAAAACGCCGAGTACGACGCCGCGCGCGAGCGTCAGGCGCTCGTCGAGGCCCGCATCCGCGACCTCGAGGCGAAGCTCGCCGACGCGCAGATCATCGATCCGCGCACGCTGCACGCCGACGGCCGGGTGGTGTTCGGCGCGACCGTCGTGCTGCAAGACGAGGCGGGCGAAAAAGCGACCTGGCAGATCGTCGGCGAGGACGAGGCCGACATCCGCGCCGGCCGCATCTCGGTCACCTCGCCTACCGCGCGCGCGCTGATCGGCAAGCACGCCGGCGACGAGGCGGTGGTGCAGACCCCGGGCGGCGAAAAGCGTTACACGATCCTCGAGGTGCGTTACGAGTAGCGCGCGCTAATTCCAGCCCGGCGCGCCCTGGTCGTACTTCGGGTCGCGCAGAAGCAGCACTTTGCGCACCACGCCGTCGTCGGAGAACTGAACGAACAGGTCGTGTTCGACCTGAAGGCCGTTGTCCATACGGTAATGCCAGACCTCGCGCTGCTGTCTCGGCAGGCGGCTGACTCGCCACGGCGGGCCGAGGATCTCGCGCACGTCCTTGGCGGTGCTGCGACCGGCGGTCAAGCGGCGCACGTTCTCGATCGTCAGCCGCTGGTCGATCTCGCGCACCACCCCCTCGGGCGAGAGGCGGACTGCAAAGGTCTGCAGTCCGTAGGGGTTGCGCGGGTAAAACCAGACGGTCTCGCCACCGGCGAGCGCAAGGCGCTCGGCGGGCGGCCCCATCCGTGCTTCGACCTCGGCGGCGCTCGAGTGCCCCGGCACCAGCCCGCGGCCGTCGTAGGACGCGCAGCCGGCCGCGCCGACGAGCGCGGCGACGGCGACGCAGACGGGGGCGGCCTTCATGCGGGGGGGGCAGTGTGGGCGGCCCGCCGCCCCGCCGTCAAGGGCGGGATGCACCCACGATAGAAGCGGAGGCGCCATCGCAGCCCGCGGTTCCAGCCGGCGGTGGCTCCGCCGGCACCTCGCCGATCCGTTCGTTCGCCGCGCGCGCGCCGAGGGCTATCGCTCGCGCGCGGCCTGGAAGCTCATCGAAATCGACGACCGCGAGCGGCTGCTTCGCCCGGGCGCGGTCGTCGTGGATCTCGGCGCAGCGCCGGGCGGCTGGAGCGAGGTCGCCGCGCGCCGTGTCGGCAAGGGGGGCAGGGTGGTCGCGGTCGACGTCCTGCCGATGTCGCCGCCGGCCGGGGTCCGGTTCGTGCAGGGCAGCTTCCTCGACCCGCAAGTGCGCGCGGCGCTGCGCGAGGCGGCGGGCGGGCGCGCCGACGTCGTGCTTTCGGACATGATGCCGAACGTCTCCGGCATCGCCGCCACCGACCAGGCGCGCGCCGCCGAGCTCGTGCACGCCGCGATCGCCTTCTGTGAAGAAATCCTCGCGCCGCACGGGGCGTTTCTCGTCAAGGTCTTCCAGGGCGCGGAGTTCGGCGCGATCCTCGCGGCCCTCCGGCGCACCTTCCGGTCTGTGAAAACCTGCAAACCCGCCGCCTCGCGCGCCGAATCGCGCGAGCTGTACCTTCTTGCGCGCCGCCCGCGCGCCGCGGGCAGCGGTTGAACTTGTCGCGCGCGCCGCAATCTATCGAAAACGGCGTAAACTGCCGGGGTACCGCGCCGTTACACCGAGAAGGAGCCGTCGCTTGAACAACATGCTGAAGAACCTGGTCATCTGGGTCGTGATCGGCCTGGTGCTGATGACCGTGTTCAACCAGTTCAACACCCGCCAGACGGCGCGCGCGCCGATGGACTACTCGCAGTTCCTCGAGGAGGTCAAGGCGGGCCGCATCGCCAAGGTCACGATCGAGGGCCGGCAACTGAAGGCCACGACCGTCGACAACCGCAGCGTCGTCAGCTACTCGCCGGGCGACATCTGGCTCGTGTCGGACCTCCTCAAGTACGGCGTCAAGGTCGAGGCGAAGCCCGAGGAGGAACCCTCGCTCCTCATGAACATCTTCGTGTCCTGGTTCCCGATGCTGCTCTTGATCGGCGTCTGGATCTTCTTCATGCGCCAGATGCAGGGCGGCGGCCGCGGCGGCGCGTTCAGCTTCGGCAAGTCGCGCGCGCGCATGCTCGACGAATCGGCGAACACGGTCACCTTCGCCGATGTCGCCGGTTGCGAGGAAGCGAAGGAGGAGGTCGCCGAGCTGGTCGATTTTCTCCGCGATCCGTCGAAGTTCCAGAAACTGGGGGGGCGCATCCCGCGCGGCGTGCTGATGGTCGGAAGCCCCGGCACCGGCAAGACGCTGCTTGCGCGCGCGATCGCGGGCGAAGCGAAGGTGCCGTTTTTCTCGATCTCGGGGTCGGACTTCGTCGAGATGTTCGTCGGCGTCGGCGCGGCGCGCGTGCGCGACATGTTCGAGCAGGCGAAGAAGCACGCGCCCTGCATCGTGTTCATCGACGAAATCGACGCGGTGGGCCGCCAGCGCGGCGCGGGCCTCGGCGGGGGCAACGACGAGCGCGAGCAGACGCTCAACCAGCTGCTCGTCGAGATGGACGGGTTCGAGGCGAACATGGGCGTCATCGTCATAGCCGCGACCAACCGCCCGGATGTGCTCGATCCGGCGCTCCTGCGGCCCGGGCGCTTCGACCGGCAGGTGGTGGTGCCGCTTCCCGACATCCGCGGCCGCGAGGAGATCCTCAAGGTGCACATGAGGAAGGTACCGCTCGCGCCTGATGTGCGCGTCGACGTGATCGCGCGCGGCACCCCCGGTTTTTCGGGCGCCGACCTCGCGAACCTCGTGAACGAGGCGGCGCTTTTTGCCGCGCGCGCGAACAAGCGACTGGTCGACATGGAGGACTTCGAGCGGGCGAAGGACAAGGTCATCATGGGCACCGAGCGCCGCTCGATGGTGATGCCGGAGGAGGAGCGCAGGAACACCGCCTATCACGAGGCGGGACATGCCGTGGTCGCGAAACTGCTGCCGAAGACCGACCCGGTGCACAAGGTGACGATCATTCCGCGCGGGCGCGCGCTCGGGGTGACGATGCAGCTTCCCGAGCAGGATCGCTACAGCCAAGACCGCGAGCGGCTGCTTAACACGATCGCGGTGCTCTTCGGCGGCCGCGTCGCCGAGGAGGTGTTCATGAACCAGATGACCACCGGTGCGGCGAACGACTTCGAGCGCGCGACCGACATCGCGCGCCGCATGGTGACGCAGTGGGGCATGTCCGACCTTCTCGGGCCGATGGTCTACGGCGAGAACGAAGGCGAAATCTTCCTCGGCCGCTCGATCACCACGCACAAGAACGTGTCGGAAGCCACCATGCAGAAGGTGGACGCCGAGATCCGCCGGATCATCGACGAGCAGTACAAGGTCGCGCGCCGCCTGATCGAGGAAAACCGCGACAAGGTCGAGGCGCTCGCGAAGGCGCTGCTCGAGATGGAAACGCTCGACGCCGAGCAGATCAACGACATCATGGAAGGCCGGCCGCCGCGCCCGCCGCGGCAGGCGAGCGGTGCCTCGGGTGCGGCCGCGGCCGGTGCCGGCGGCCAGACCGCAGGGGGCGGGGCGGCGGCGCCGGCGGCGACGAGCTGAGCGCGCGCGCCTGCGGCGCGAGGTCGCGCAACGGAGGGGCAGAGGGCTTGGCCGCGAGCCTGCGCTGCGGCCGCTTCACGCTGGCCCTCGACCGGCCGCTCCTGATGGGTGTACTGAACGTTACTCCCGATTCGTTTTCCGACGGCGGGCGCTACTTCGAGCACGGGGCGGCGCTCGAGCGCGCACAGCGCATGGTCGAGGAAGGCGCCGACATCGTGGACGTCGGCGGAGAATCGACGCGCCCCGGGGCGCAGCCGGTGTCGGAGGAGGAGGAACTTGCGCGTGTGCTGCCGGTGGTCGCGGCGCTGCGCGACCTTCCGGTGCCGGTGTCGGTCGACACCCGCCGGCCGCGGGTGATGCGCGAGGCGATCGCCGCCGGCGCATCGATGGTGAACGACGTCGAGGCGCTCGAAGCGCCCGGCGCGCTCGAGGCGGTCGCCGCCGCCGACTGCGCGGTCTGTCTGATGCACAAGAAGGGCGATCCGGCGACGATGCAGGAAAACCCGATCTACGCCGACGTGGTCGGCGAGGTGAAGGCGTACCTTGCGGCGCGCATCGCCTCGGCGGAGGCCGCCGGCATCGCGCGCGACCGCATCGTCGCCGATCCGGGGTTCGGCTTCGGCAAGACCGCGGCGCACAACCTCGCGCTCCTTGCGCGCCTCGGAGAATTCGCCGATCTCGGCGTGCCGGTCGCGGCGGGGCTTTCGCGCAAATCGACGCTCGGTGCGATCACCGGCCGGCCGGTCGGCGAGCGGCTCGCCGCGAGCCTCGCGGCGGCGCTGCTCGCGGCCGAGGCCGGGGCGGCGATCCTGCGGGTGCACGACGTTCGCGAGACGCGCGATGCGCTCGCGGTCTGGCTCGCGGTGCGCGCGGTCGGACGATGAAGAGGAAGTACTTCGGCACCGACGGGGTGCGCGGTACCGTGGGCACGGCGCCGATCACGCCGGATTTCGTGCTGCGCCTCGGCTACGCCGCCGGGCGCGTGCTCGCTGCGCGCGAGGCGCGTCCCGGCGAGCGGCCGGCGGTGCTGATCGGAAAGGACACGCGGATTTCCGGCTACATGATCGAGGCGGCGCTCGAGGCGGGGTTTTCCGCCGCCGGCGTCGACGTGCTGCTGTGCGGGCCGCTGCCGACGCCCGGGGTCGCGTACCTTGCGCGCGCGCTTCGCCTTGCGGCCGGCGTCGTGATCAGCGCCTCGCACAACCCGTATCCCGACAACGGCATCAAGTTCTTCTCCGGCGACGGCTTCAAGCTGCCGGATGCGATCGAGGCGGCGATCGAGCAGCGCCTCGAGCAGCCGACGGGCTGCACGATCGCCGCCAAGCTCGGCCGCGCGCGGCGCGTCGACGACGCGCAGGGGCGGTACGTCGAGTTCTGCAAGTCCACCTTTCCCGCGGAACTCGACCTGAAGGGGCTCGCGCTCGTCGTCGACTGCGCGCACGGGGCGGCCTACAACGTCGCGCCGCACGTCTTTCACGAGCTGGGCGCCGAGGTCGTCGCGATCGGCGCATCGCCCGACGGCCTGAACATCAACGACAACTGCGGGGCGGTCGCCCCGCAGGCGCTCCGGGACGAAGTGCTGCGCCGGGGCGCCGACTTCGGCATCGCGCTGGACGGCGACGGCGACCGACTGGTGATGGTGGATCGGGCAGGCACGGTCTACGACGGCGACGCGCTGCTTTACGTGATCGCGCGGCACCGGCTGCGGCGACGGCAGCGGCCGGGCGGCGTCGCGGGCACGCTGATGACGAACCTCGGGCTCGAGCGGGCGTTCGCGCGCCTGCGGCTGCCGTTTGCGCGCGCGGCGGTCGGCGACCGCTACGTGCTGGAGCTGATGCGTGAAAAAGGTTGGTCGCTCGGCGGCGAGGGCTCCGGTCACATCATCTGCCTCGACCGGCATACGACCGGCGACGGCATCGTGTCTGCGCTGCAGGTGCTCGCCGCGGTGCGCGAGACGCGCGAGCCGCTCGCCGCGCTCACCGCGGATCTCGAGCTCTATCCGCAGGTCCTCGTCAACGTCGCGGTGCCGCGCGGTTTCGACTGGACGCAATCGCGGTCGGTCGTCAGGGCGAAATCGCAGGTCGAGCGGCAGCTGAAGGGCCGCGGCCGGGTGCTGCTGCGCAATTCCGGCACCGAGCCGGTGCTGCGGGTGATGGTCGAGGGCACGCCGCGCGCCGCGGTCGAAGCGGCGGCGAACGCGATCGCCGCCGCGGTGCGCGAGGCCGCCGGCGGCTAGGGGCGGCGACGCGCGCGGCGCAGAACGCGCCGGCGCTGCTAAACTCGCGCCGCCTTGCACGGCGCAGCCGACATTTCGCCCGAGCGCGCACGCGCGCTGTTTCGCACGATGGCGCGCATCCGCGCGTTCGAGAACGCGGCCGAGGAAGCCTCGCGCGGCGGCGTCTCGGCTTTCGGCGCCGCGGCGGCCGCCGAGGTGCGCGTGCGCGGGCCGCTGCATCTGTCGACCGGCCAGGAAGCGGTCGCTGCCGGCGTGTGCGCGAACCTCGCGCCGACCGATCTCCTCACCTCGACGCACCGCGGCCACGGCCACTCGATCGCCAAGGGCGCCTCGCTCGAACGCATGATGTGCGAGCTGCTCGGGCGCGCGAACGGCACCAACCGCGGCAAGGGCGGCTCGATGCACATCGCCGATTTTTCGGTCGGCATGCTCGGCGCGAACGGCGTCGTCGCGGCCGGCATCCCGATCGCCGTCGGCGCCGCGCACGCGCTGCGGCTGCGCGGCGAGCGCGCCGTGGTCGCCTGCTTCTTCGGCGACGGCGCGGTGAACCGCGGCCCGTTCCTCGAAGGGCTCGAACTGGGCGGCGATCCACCGTCTGCCGGTGCTCTTCGTCTGCGAGGACAACCGCTGGTCGGCGACCACGCCGACCGCCGCGATGACCGCGGGCGAGGGAGCGCTCGCGCGCGCGCGCGGGATCGGCGTCGACGGCCTCGCGGTCGACGGCAACGACGTGTTCGCGGTGGACGCGGCGGCGGCGGCACTCCTTTCCGAGGTGCGCGCGGGCGCCGGGCCGCGGTTCCTGCACGCGGTGACCTACCGGATCAAGGGGCACGTTTCGGTCGATGCGGCCGCCTACCGCGACGGCAAGGAGGTGGCGCGCGCGCTGGAGAACGACCCGCTCGCGCTCGCCGCCGCCCGCCTCGGCGAGACCGAGGCGCGGCGCATCCTCGACGAGGCGCAAGCCGAGGTGCAGCGCGCGCTGCAAGTCGCGGCCGCGGCGCCGTGGCCGGATCGGGCGAGCGCCTACGCCGACGTGCAGGACACCGGGGCAGGCCGATGGCTCGGCTGAGCTACGCCGAAGCCGCCTGCGCGGCGCTCGAGCGCGCGATGCGCGACGATGCGCGCGTCGTGGTGCTCGGCGAGGATGTCGGCCGCGGCGGCATCTTCGGCCAGTACCGCGGTCTTCAGGAGCGGTTCGGCGCCGGCCGCGTCATCGATACGCCGATCTCGGAGGCGACGATCATGGGCGCGGCCGTCGGCATGGCGCTCGCGGGCCTCGTGCCGGTGGTCGAGATGCGGGTGGTGGACTTCGCGCTGTGCGCGATGGACGAGATCGTCAACCAGGCGGCCAAAGCGCGCTTCATGCTCGGCGGGCAGGCGCGCGCAGGGCTCGTCGCGCGTATGCCGATCGGCCTCTGGAGCGGATCGGCGGCGCAGCATTCGCAGAGCTTAGAGGCGTGGTTCGCGCACGTGCCCGGGCTCGCGGTGGTCGCGCCCGCGACGCCGCAGGACAACTACGCGCTGCTTGCGGCGGCGATCGCCTGCGGCGATCCGGTTGCGTACCTCGAGCACAAGGAGCTGTGGTCGCTCGAGGGCGAGGTGGCCGAAGACGCGGCCGTGCCGCTCGGGCGCGCGGCGGTGCTGCGCGAGGGCGGCGATCTGACGCTCGTCGCCTGGTCGCGCACGGTGCACGCGGCGCTCGAGGCGGCGGCTCAGGCGCAGCGGCGGGGCATCGGCGTCGAGGTGATCGACCTGCGCACGCTCTGGCCGTGGGACCGCGACACGGTGCTCGCCTCCTGCGCGCGCACCGGGCGGCTGCTCGTCGCGCACGAGGCGGTGCGCGTCGGCGGCTTCGGCGCCGAGATCGCCGCCGAGGTTGCCGAAACGCTCGGGATTCGGGTAAAAAGGCTCGGTAGCCCGCGCATTCCGGTCGGGTACGCGAAGCCGCTCGAAGACGAGGCGCGCGTCGACGCCGCCCGCCTTCTCGCGGCGATCGAAAGTTTCCGTTGAAGGAGGCCCTCGCATGAAAGTCATCGCTCGCGCCGCCGCGGTCGCGGCGCTCCTCGCGCTCGCGACCCCGCCGGCGCTCGCGCAGCAGCCGAAGTATCAGGCCGAGTACCGGCTCTCGACCGTGGTCGGCCCTGCGTTTCCCTGGGGCAAGGCCGGCGAGCGCTGGGCCGAGCTGGTGCGCCAGCGCACTCAGGGGCGGATCAACATCAAGATGTACCCGGGCGCATCCCTCGTCGCGGGCGATCAGACGCGCGAGTTCACGGCGATCCGCCAGGGCGTGATCGACCTCGCGATCGGCTCGACGATCAACTGGTCGCCGCAGATCAAGCAGCTCAACCTGTTCTCGCTGCTGTTCCTGATGCCTGACTAGGACGCGATCGACGCGCTCACGCAGGGCGAGGTCGGCCGGGAGCTCTTCCGCATCCTCGAGAAGGCCGGCGTGGTGCCGCTCGCTTGGGGCGAGAACGGCTTTCGCGAGGTGACCAATTCCAAGCGCGAGCTGCGCCGCCCCGAGGACTTCAAGGGGCTGAAGTTCCGCGTCGTCGGCTCGCCGCTCTTTCTCGACGTCTTCAGCGCGCTCGGGGCGAACCCCACGCAGATGAGCTGGGCCGACGCGCAGCCGGCGCTCGCCTCAGGCGCGGTCGACGGGCAGGAGAACCCGCTGACCGTCTTCACCGCGGCGAAGCTGCACACCGTCGGGCAGCGCAACGTGACGCTGTGGGGCTACGTCGCCGACCCGCTCATCTTCGTCGCGAACAAGGAAGTGTGGGAGAGCTGGACGAAGGAAGACCGCGAAATCGTGCGCCAGGCGGCGATCAAGGCCGGACGCTACTGCATCGAACTCGCGCGCGACGGGCTCCTCGGCCCCGATCCGGCGGTGGTGAAGACGATCGAAGGCTTCGGCGTGAAGGTCGTGCGGCTGACGGCCGACGAGCGCGCCGCGTTCGTCAAGGCGACGCGACCGGTGTACGAGAAGTGGTCGAAGCAGATCGGCCCGGAGCTCGTCAGGAAGGCCGAGGCGGCGGTCGCCGCGCGCAAGAAAAAGAGCTGAGCCGCCGCCCGGGAGACGACGCCGCGGCGCGCCCGCGGCGTTTTTGTTTGCGATGACCGGATTCGAGCCGCGCCCGCAGCCGCCCGAGACCCTGCCGCCCGGCGCGCGCTTTCGCGTCGAGCGCTTCCTCGGCGCCGCCGCGATGGCGGCGATCTGCGCGATCACGCTCGCCAACGTCCTCGTGCGCTATCTCACCGACATCTCGTTCGCGTTCACCGAGGAGCTGTCGGTGTTCCTGCTCGTGTTCCTCACCTTCGTCGGCGCGGGCCGCGCTTTCCTCGACGGCAACCAGATGGCGATCACGTACTTCGTCGAGCGGCTGCCCCGGCGCTGGCGTCGGCGGATGCTGATCGTGAGCCTCGCGCTCAGCGCGCTGATGCTCGCGCTGCTCGCCGGCTACGGCGCGCGCATGGCGTGGGACGACTACGCGCTCGAGGTGACCTCGCCCGGTCTCGGCTGGCCGCAGTGGCTCTACACCGTGTGGCTGCCGCTTCTTTCGCTGCTCGTCCTTGCGCGCATCGCGCAGGGGTTCGTACACGTCTGGCGCCGCAGGGACGCGTGATCCTCCTGCTCTTCGGCGTGTTCGTGGTCCTCGCGGCGGCGGGGGTGCCGCTTGCGGTCGCGCTCGGACTCTCGGGCACCGCGGCGATCGTCGCCGGCAAGCTCGGCATCATGTCGGTGCCGACCACGGTCTACAGCGCGATCGCGAAATACCCGCTGATCGCGCTGCCGGTGTTCATCCTCGCGGGCATGATCTTCGAGCGCTCGGGGGTGGCGGCGCGTCTGGTGCGGCTCGCCGAGAGCATCGTCGGCAAGCGCGCCGGCGGGCTCGCGGTCGCGGCGGTGCTCGTGTGCATGATCCTCGGCGGCATCTCCGGTTCGGGGCCGGCCGATGCGGCGGCGGTCGGCGCGGTCCTCATTCCGGCGATGACGCGCGCGGGCTACCCGCGCGAATTCAGCGCGAGCCTGATCGCCGCCGGCGGGTCTACCGCGATCGTCATTCCGCCCTCGATCGCGCTCATCATCTATTCGGTGCTCGTGCCGCAGGCGAGCGTGCAGGCGCTGTTCGCCGCCGGGCTGGTCGCCGGTCTCATTCTCGGCGCGACGCTGCTCGTCGCCGCGCTCGCGTTTTCGCGCGCGCACGGCTGGGGCGCGCACGATCCGGAGCCCGCGCCGCCGTTCTGGCCGAGCCTGAGGGACGCGGGGTGGGGGGCTCGCGGCGCCGGTGATCATCCTCGGCGGCATGCGCACCGGCGCCTTCACCCCGACCGAGGCGGCGGTGGTCGCGGTCGCTTACGGCCTGTTGCTCGGTCTGGTCGTCTATCGCTCGCTCGCCTGGCGCGAGGTCTGGGATCTGCTCGCCGAAGCGGCGGAAATCTCCGCCGTGGTCCTCTTCATGGTGGGGCTTGCGGCGCTTTTCGGCTGGGCGGTCGATACGGTGGGGGTGTTCAACCAGTTCGCGAAGTGGCTCGCGCAGGCGGGCACGAGCGAGGTCCTCGTGCTGCTCGCGATCACGCTCGTGCTGCTTCTCGCCGGCACCGCGCTCGACGCCACCGCGACGTACTTCGTGTTCCTGCCGCTGCGGCTCCCGCTCGCGCAGACCTACGGCTGGCACCCGGTGTGGCTCGGCATCGTCGTCACCGTCAACGTCGCGATCGGGCAGTTCACGCCGCCCACCGCGGTCAACCTCATGGTCACCTGCCGCCTCGCCGGTATCCCGATGGAATCGACGCTCGGCTGGTGCCTGTGGCTCGTCGCGGCGATGACCGCGGCGCTGCTGGTGCTCACGTTCGTGCCCGGGCTCGTGCTGTTCCTGCCGCGCGCCCTCGGCTACCTCTGAGGCCGAGCGAAACGGCGGTGCCCCGGCGCCGTCGCGCGCCGCAGGCGCGGGGCGAACGCATGTAAAATCCGCCGTGGGGTCGATCACGCGGCCCGAGCCGATGCGGACCCGACTCGTCGCGGGCAACTGGAAAATGCACGGCAGCCGGGCGGAAAACGGGCCGCGGCTGAAGGCGATCGCGCAGGCCGCGCCCGCGATCGCGGGCGTCGAATGCGCGGTGTGCGTGCCGTTTCCGTACCTTGCGCAGGCGGCTGAGGTGCTCGCGGGCTCCGGCGTCGCGCTCGGCGCGCAGAACGTGAGCGAACACGAGCCGGGCGCCTGGACCGGCGAAGTGTGCGCTTCGATGCTCGCGGATTTCGGCTGCCGCTACGCGATCGTCGGGCATTCGGAGCGCCGGCAGCATTTCGGCGAGAGCGACCGCCAGGTGGCGGCGAAATTCGCCGCCGCGCTCGCGCACGGCCTCGCGCCGATCCTGTGCGTCGGCGAAACGCTCGCCGAGCGCGAGGCGGGGCGGACCGGCGAAGTCGTCGGCCGGCAGCTCGAGGCGGTGCTCGAGCGTTCGGGCCGGCAGGCGTTCGCGCAGGCGGTGATCGCCTACGAGCCGGTGTGGGCGATCGGGACCGGAAAGACCGCGACGCCGGCGATGGTGCAGGAAGTGCACGCGCTGCTGCGCGAGCGGGTGCTGCCGCAGACCCGGATTCTGTACGGCGGCAGCGTCAAGGCGGCGAACGCCGCGGCGCTTTTCGCGCTGCCGGATGTCGACGGCGGACTGATCGGCGGCGCGTCGCTCGTGGCCGAGGAATTCCTCGCTATCGCGCGCGCCGCGCAGCGAAAGGACTGAAACGATGGAGCTCTGGACGACGATTGCGATGATCGTGCACGTGCTGATCGCGCTGGCGATCATCGGCCTCGTGCTGCTGCAGCACGGAAAGGGCGCCGACATGGGTTCGGGATTCGGCAGCGGCGCCTCGGGAAGCCTGTTCGGTGCGACCGGCTCGGCGAATTTCCTGTCGCGCACCACCGCGGTGCTCGCGACGCTGTTCTTCATCATCAGCCTCGCGCTCGCTTATCTCGCGAGCACGAAACCGCGCACTGGCGGCGTGCTGGATGCGGTGAAATCGGCGCCGGCGCAGTCGGCGCCGACGGCGCCCGCCTCCGACATCCCGACGCCCGCGGCGGGCGCCGCGCCGGCGAGCGACGCCGGCTCGAAAGCGAAGGACGTGCCGAATTGAGCGATAATTCGGCAATCGTCAGGCGGGCGTGCCCACGTGGTGGAATTGGTAGACACGCTAGCTTGAGGGGCTAGTGGCCTAAACAGCCGTAGCAGTTCGAGTCTGCTCGTGGGCACCAACTCGATTCAGGCGGGAACCGGAATGCGCTGAGCGATGCTGGCCGAGTACTTCCCGATCCTGCTTTTCATCCTCGTCGGCCTGGCGGTCGGGGTCGTCCCGGTGGTGCTCGGTCTCGCGCTCGGGCCGCGGCGTCCGGATCCGGAAAAGCTCTCGCCCTACGAGTGCGGATTCGAGGCGTTCGAGGACGCGCGCATGAAGTTCGACGTGCGCTACTACCTGGTCGCGATCCTGTTCATCCTGTTCGACCTGGAGATCGCGTTCCTCTTTCCGTGGGCAGTCGCGCTCGCCGACATCGGGCTCTACGGTTTTCTTTCGATGATGCTCTTTCTCGCCATCCTCGTCGCAGGGTTTTTCTACGAGTGGCGCAAGGGCGCGCTCGACTGGGAGTAAGCCGTGGCGATCGAAGGGTTGCTCGCGCGCGGGTTCGTCACCACGCAGCTCGACAAGCTCGTCAACTGGACGCGCACCGGGTCGCTGTGGCCGATGACGTTCGGGCTCGCCTGCTGCGCGGTCGAGATGATGCACGCCGGCGCCTCGCGCTACGACCTCGACCGCTTCGGCGTGATTTTCCGGCCGAGCCCGCGGCAGTCGGACGTGATGATCGTCGCCGGCACGCTGTGCAACAAGATGGCGCCGGCGCTGAGAAAGGTCTACGACCAGATGGCCGAGCCGCGCTGGGTGATCTCGATGGGCTCGTGCGCGAACGGCGGCGGCTACTACCACTACTCGTATTCGGTCGTGCGCGGCTGCGACCGCATCGTCCCGGTGGACGTGTACGTGCCCGGCTGTCCGCCGACAGCCGAAGCGCTGCTCTACGGTATCCTGCAGCTGCAGAACAAGATCCGGCGAACGAACACCATCGCCCGCTGATTCCCGAGGTCGCCGCTTCGCGATGAGCCCGAAACTCGAACGCCTCGCCGACGCGCTCGCGCGCGCGGGCTTTGCGCCCCGAGCGCAACTCGGCGAGCTCACCGTCGAGGTGGCGGCGGCGCACTATCTCGCGGCCGCGCGCCGGCTGCGCGACGACCCGGCGCTGCGCTTCGAGCAACTCGTCGATCTGTGCGGCGTGGACTACGCCACCTGGGGCGACCGGCCGCGCGAGGGGCCGCGCTTCGCGGTGGTGGTGCACCTGCTCTCGCTCGCGCACAACTGGCGGCTGCGGCTGCGCACGTTCTGCCCGGACGACGAGTATCCGCGCGTCGCCTCCGTCACCGAAATCTGGCCGGCGGCGAACTGGTACGAGCGCGAGGCATTCGACCTCTTCGGCATCGTGTTCGACGGCCACACGGATCTCCGGCGCATCCTCACCGACTACGGTTTCATCGGGCATCCGTTCCGCAAGGATTTTCCGCTCTCGGGCGAGGTCGAGATGCGCTACGACCCGGAGCAGCGGCGCGTGATCTACCAGCCGGTGACGATCGAGCCGCGCGAGGTGGTGCCGCGCGTGGTGCGCGAGCCGCATTACGCCGAGCGGCGCAGGTAGGGCGCGATGGCCGAGATCCGCAACTACACCCTCAACTTCGGGCCGCAGCATCCGGCGGCGCACGGCGTGCTTCGCCTCGTGCTGGAACTGGACGGCGAGGTGATCGCGCGCGCCGACCCGCACATCGGACTGCTGCACCGCGCGACCGAAAAGCTCGCCGAGCACAAGACGTTCCTGCAGTCGGTGCCGTACATGGACCGGCTCGACTACGTCTCGATGATGGCGAACGAGCACGCCTACGTGCTCGCGATCGAGAAGCTCGCCGGCATCGAGGTGCCGATCCGGGCGCAGTACATCCGGGTGATGTTCGACGAGATTACGCGCATCCTGAACCATCTGCTCTGGCTCGGCGCGCACGCGCTCGACTGCGGCGCGATGACGGTGTTCCTGTACTGCTTCCGCGAGCGCGAGGACCTGATGGACTGCTACGAGGCGGTCTCGGGCGCGCGCATGCACGCCGCGTACTACCGCCCCGGGGGGGTCTATCGCGACCTGCCCGATTCGATGCCGCAGTACCGCCCCTCCAGGTGGCGCTCGGAAGAAGAGGTGCGCGCGCTCAACCGCAACCGGCAAGGGTCGCTCCTCGACTTCATCGAGGACTTTACCGAGCGCTTTCCGAAGTGCGTCGACGACTACGAGACGCTGCTCACCGACAACCGCATCTGGAAGCAGCGCACCGTCGGGATCGGCGTCGTGCCGCCCGAGCGGGCGATCGCGCTCGGTTTCACCGGGCCGATGCTGCGCGGCTCGGGGGTCGCCTGGGACCTGAGGAAAAAACAGCCCTACGAAGTGTACGACCGGCTGGAATTCGACATTCCGGTGGGCAAGAACGGCGACTGCTACGACCGGTATCTGGTGCGCGTCGAGGAGATGCGGCAGTCGAACCGCATCATCCGCCAGTGCGTCGAGTGGCTGCGCGCGAACCCCGGACCGGTGATCACCGACGATCACAAGGTCGCGCCGCCCTCGCGCGCGAAGATGAAGTCGAACATGGAGGAGCTGATCCACCACTTCAAGCTCTTCACCGAGGGCATGCACGTGCCCGAGGGCGAGGTGTACGCCGCGGTGGAAGCGCCGAAGGGCGAATTCGGCATCTATCTCGTCTCCGACGGCGCGAACAAGCCGTATCGGCTCAAGATCCGCGCCCCGGGCTTTGCGCATCTGGCGGCGATGGACGAGATGGCGCGCGGCCACATGCTCGCGGACGCGGTCGCGATCATCGGCACCATGGACATCGTGTTCGGCGAAATCGACCGCTAGGGCCGCGCATGCTGAGCGACGAGGCGCGCAAAAAAATCGATCGCGAGATCGCCAAGTACCCGCCCGAGCACCGGCGCTCGGCGGTGATGGCGGCGCTCGCGATCGCGCAGGACGAAAAAGGGTGGCTGTCGACCGAGACGATGGAATACGTCGCGCGCTACCTCGGCATGCCGCCGGTCGCGGTCTACGAGGTCGCGACCTTCTACGGCATGTACGACCTCAAGCCGGTCGGAAAGTACAAGCTCACGCTGTGCACCTGCCTGCCGTGCGGGCTGCAAGGGGCGCTTGAGGCGGCCGACCACCTGCGCGCGCGGCTCGGCGTCGATTTCGGCGAAACGACCTCGGACGGACGCTTCACGCTGAAGGAGGGCGAGTGCATGGGCGCGTGCGCCTCCGCTCCGGTGCTCCTCGTCAACAACAAGCGCATGTACGAGGGTATGTCGAAGGACAGGCTCGATCGGCTGCTCGAGGAACTGAAATAGCGATGCTCGACTACGGTCCGGACGCGATCCTGATGGCGGGACTCGACGGCCGCAACTGGCGCCTTCCCGACTACGAGGCGCGCCGGGGTTACGCGGCGCTGCGCAAGGTGCTCGGCACGCCGATGAAGCCCGAGGACGTGATCGCCGAGGTGAAAAAGTCGGCCCTGCGCGGCCGGGGCGGCGCGGGGTTTCCGACCGGCCTCAAGTGGTCGTTCATGCCGCGCCAGTTCCCGGGGCAGAAATACATCGTGTGCAACTCCGACGAGGGCGAGCCCGGCACCTGCAAGGACCGCGACATCCTGCGCTACAACCCGCACGCGGTGATCGAGGGCATGGTGATCGCTGGCTACGCGATCGGGCGCGACCGTCGGCTACAACTACATCCACGGCGAGATCTGGGAGATCTACGCAGCAGTTCGAGGCGGCGATCGAGGAGGCGCGCGCGCGCAGGCTACCTCGGCAAGCAACATCCTCGGCTCGGGGTTCGATTTCGAGCTGTACGCGCATCGCGGGCTACGGCGCCTACATCTGCGGCGAGGAGACGGCGTTGCTCGAATCGCTCGAAGGCAAGAAGGGCCTGCCGCGCTTCAAGCCGCCGTTCCCGGCGAGCTACGGCTTGTACGGCAAGCCCACCACGATCAACAATACCGAAACCTTCGCGGCAGTGCCGTGGATCATCCGCGAAGGCGGCGAGGCGTTCCTCGCGCTCGGGCGCCCGAACAACGGCGGCACCAAGATCTTCTCGGTCACCGGCCACGTGCGCCGCCCCGGCAACTACGAGGTGCGGCTCGGCACGCCGTTCGCGACGCTGCTTGAGATGGCGGGCGGGCTGCGCCCGGGCCGCAGGCTGAAGGCCGTCATCCCCGGCGGCTCGTCGATGCCGGTCCTGCCGGGCGACGTGATGATGAAGACCGACATGGACTACGACTCGATCGCGAAGGCCGGATCGATGCTCGGCTCGGGCGCTGTGATCGTGATGGACGATTCCACCTGCATGGTGCGGGCGCTCGAGCGGCTTTCCTACTTCTACTTCGAGGAGTCCTGCGGCCAGTGCACGCCCTGCCGCGAAGGCACCGGCTGGCTCTATCGGGTCGTGCACCGCATCGAGACCGGGAAGGGCCGGATCGAGGACCTCGCGCTCCTCGACAGCGTCGCCGACAACATCGCCGGGCGCACGATCTGCGCGCTCGGCGACGCCGCGGCGCTGCCGGTGAAAAGTTTTCTCAAGCATTTCCGCGACGAGTTCGTGTACCACATCGAGCGCAAGCGCTGTCCCGAGGGCGCGGTCGAGCCGAAGTGGGGCCGGGCGGGGGCGCGCCTTGAGCGCGCGGTCGCGAAGGCGGCCTGATGCTGAAAGTCGAGATCGACGGGCGCGAAATCGAGGTGCCGCACGGCACCACCGTGATGGAGGCGGCGAAGCGCCTCGGCATTTACATTCCGCACTTCTGCTACCACCCGAAGCTTTCGATCGCGGCGAACTGCCGCATGTGCCTGGTCGAGGTCGAGAAGGCGCCGAAGCCGATGCCGGCCTGCGCCACGCCGGTCACCGACGGCATGAAGGTCAAGACCGCGTCGCCCTTGGCGAAGCAGTCGCAGGCGGCGGTGATGGAGTTCCTGCTCATCAACCACCCGCTCGACTGCCCGATCTGCGACCAGGGCGGCGAGTGTCAGCTCCAGGACCTCGCGGTGGGCTACGGACCGTCGGCGTCGCGCTACGCCGAGGAAAAGCGCGTGGTCCTCGCGAAAGACCTCGGGCCGCTCGTCGCCGCAGAGGAGATGAGCCGCTGCATCCAGTGCACGCGCTGCGTGCGCTTCGCGCGAGGAGATCGCCGGCGTGATGGAGCTCGGCATGATCGGCCGCGGCGAGCATGCCGAGATCGTCGCCTTCGTCGGCCGCGCGGTCGAGTCCGAACTCTCGGGCAACATGATCGACCTCTGCCCGGTGGGCGCGCTCACCTCCAAGCCCTTCCGCTACCGCGCGCGCACCTGGGAGCTTTCGCGCCGGCGGTCGATCTCGCCGCACGACGGCGTCGGCGCGAATCTCGTCGTACAGGTGAAGCACAACCGCGTCATGCGCGTGTTGCCGCTCGAGAACGAGGCGGTGAACGAATGCTGGCTCGCCGACCGCGACCGCTTCTCGTACGAGGCGCTCGAGGCGCCGGATCGGCTCACCGTGCCGCTCGTGCGCGAGCGCGGCGCGTGGCGCGAAGCGAGCTGGGAGGAGGCGCTCGCGCGCGCGGCCGACGGGTTGCGCGGCGGCTTCGGCGTGCTCGCTTCGCCGCACGCGACGCTGGAAGAGCTCTTCCTTGCCGCGCGGCTTGCGGCGGCGCCCGGCTGCGCCGGCGATTTTCGCCTGCGCCGCTCGGACTTCAGCGGCGACGGGCGCCGCGCGGGTCTCCCGTGGCTCGGTCTGGCGATCGCGGAACTCGGCGCTCGACCGGGTGCTCGTCGTGGGCGCGTTCCTGCGCAAGGACCAGCCGCTCCTTGCGCACCGGCTGCGCCAGGCGGCGCGCCGCGGCGCCGAGATTTACGTCCTGCATTCGGTCGACGACGACTGGGCGATGCCGGTGCGGGGAAAGCGCGTCGTCGCGCCCTCGGCGCTCGTGGCGGCGCTGCCGGAGTTCGGCGAGGCGCTCGCCGAGGGAAAGAAGGCGGCCATCTTGCTCGGCAATTTCGCCGAGCAGCATCCGCAGGCGACGGCGCTGCACGTTGCGGCGCAGGCGCTCGCGGAGGCGACCGGCGCGCGGCTCGGTTTCCTCGGCGAGGCGGCGAATTCGGTCGGCGGCTATCTCGCCGGCTTTCCCGCGAACGGCGGGCTGCCCGCGGCGCTCGCCAAAGACGCCTTCCTCCTCCTCAACGTCGAGCCGCCGTACGACATGGCGGATCCGCAGGCCGCGATGGCGGCGATCGGGCGCGCGCGCTTCACCGTGAGCCTCGCGATGTTCCGCACCGACCTCGGCGACGTGCAGCTGCCGATCGCGCCGTTCACCGAGACCGCGGGCACGTTCGTCAACACCGAAGGGCGGTTGCAGAGCTTTCACGCCGCGGTGCGTCCGGCGGGCGAGGCGCGCCCGGCGTGGAAGGTGCTGCGGATGCTCGGCACGCTGCTCGGGCTGCCCGGCTTCGAGGTCGCCTCGGTCGAGGAGGTGCGCGAAGCCTGCCTCGCCGGGCGCGACGTCGCGGCGCTGCTCTCGAACCGCATCGCCGACGCGGCGCCGGTTGCGGCCGCGGCCGCGCCCGCGCCCGCGGGCATCGAGCGCATCGCCGACGTGCCGATCTATTTCGCCGACCCGCTCGTTCGCCGCGCGCCGTCGCTTCAGAAGACGCGCGATGCGCGGCCGCCCCGGGCGTGGATGAACGCGCGGCTGATGAAGGCGCTCGGGGTGCAGGAGGGTGCGCGCGTGCGCGTGCGCCAAGGCGAAGGCGAAGCGCTGCTCGCGGCGGCGCTCGACGAGCGCCTGCCCGACGATTGCGTGCGGATCGCCGCCGCACACCCGACGACGGCCGGGCTCGGGCCGATGTTCGGCACGGTCGCGCTCGAGTCGGTCGCGATGCGGCAGGTGGCGTAGATGACCGAAGGCCTGCTCGCCTGGTCGGAAGCGCGCTTCGGCCCGCTGTGGGGGCCGGCGCTACTACGAATTTGCCGCCTCGCTCGCGTTCATCGTCGCGATCGTCGCGCCGCTCATGCTCGCGGTCGCGTACCTCACGCTCTGGGAGCGCAAGGTGATCGGTTGGATCCAGGTCCGCATCGGGCCGAACCGCGTCGGCCCGCGCGGGCTGCTGCAGCCGATCGCCGACGGTCTGAAGCTGCTGTTCAAGGAGGTGGTGTTTCCGGCGAACGCGAGCAAGCCGCTCTACGTGCTCGCGCCGATCGTCGCGATCACCGCCGCGCTCGCCGCCTGGGCGGTGATCCCGTTCGCGCCGGACCTGGTGCTTTCCGACATCGACGCCGGACTGCTCTATATCCTCGCGCTCACCTCGATGGGCGTCTACGGCGTGATCCTCGCCGGCTGGGCGTCCAACTCCAAGTACGCGTTTCTCGGCGCGATGCGCTCGGCGGCGCAGATGGTGTCCTACGAGCTCGCGATGGGCTTCGCGCTCGTCGTGGTGCTGATGGTCTCCGGCAGCCTCAACCTCTCGGCGATCGTCGCGGCGCAGAACCGCGGCACGTTCGCCGACATGGGGCTCAACTTCCTGTCGTGGAACTGGCTGCCGCTCCTGCCGATGCTCGCGGTGTACTTCATTGCCGGGGTCGCGGAGACCAACCGCGCGCCGTTCGACGTGGTCGAAGGCGAGTCCGAGATCGTCGCCGGTCACATGGTCGAGTACTCGGGGATGGCGTTCGCGCTCTTCTTCCTCGCCGAGTACGCGAACATGCTGCTCGTGTCGGCGCTCACCGCGATCCTCTTCTTCGGCGGCTGGGCGCCGCCGATCGCCAGCCCGCTCGCCGACGCGGTGCCGCCGATCGTCTGGTTTCTGCTCAAGGTGTTCGTGCTCGTGTCGCTGTTTCTGTGGATCCGGGCGACGCTGCCGCGCTACCGCTACGATCAGATCATGCGCCTCGGCTGGAAAGTGTTCATTCCGCTCACGCTCCTCTGGATCGTGGTGATCGGCGCCTGGATGCAGACGCCGTGGAACATCTGGCAATGACCCGTCGCGACCGCCGATGCTGACGCGCCTCGTCGAGTTCTGTCGCGCCTTCCTGCTGCTGGAACTGTTCCGCGGTCTCGCGCTCACCGGCCGGCACCTGTTCGCGCGCAAGATCACGGTGCAGTATCCCGAGGAGAAAACGCCGACGAGTCCGCGGTTTCGCGGTCTGCACGCGCTGCGCCGCTACCCGAACGGCGAGGAGCGCTGCATCGCCTGCAAGCTTTGCGAAGCGGTGTGCCCGGCGCTCGCGATCACGATCGAGTCCGAGGAGCGGCCCGACGGCACGCGGCGCACGACGCGCTACGACATCGACCTCGTCAAGTGCATCTTCTGCGGCTTCTGCGAGGAGGCCTGTCCGGTCGACGCGATCGTCGAGACGCGCATCGTCGAGTACCACGGCGAAAAGCGCGGCGACCTGTACTACACCAAGCCGATGCTGCTCGCGGTCGGCGACCGCTACGAGGCGCAGATCGCCGCCGACCGCGCCGCCGACGCGAAGTACCGCTGAGCCGGGAACGGAGACGACGATGGCCTTCGAGACGGTGCTGTTCTACGCCTTCGGTGCGGTGCTGCTCGCCGCGGCGCTGCGCGTGATCAGCGCGCGCAACCCGGTGCACGCGGCGCTCTACCTCGTGCTCGCGTTCGTCACCGCGGCGGCGCTCTGGCTGCTGCTGCACGCCGAGTTCCTCGCTCTTGCGCTCGTGCTCGTCTACGTCGGCGCGGTGATGGTGCTGTTCCTGTTCGTGGTGATGATGCTCGACGTCAACCTCGAGCGGCTGCGCGAGGGCTTTCGCCAGCATCTGCCGCTCGCGCTCGCGGTCGGCGTGCTGATGGCGGTCGAGATGGCGCTCGTGCTGCTGCACCGCTGGCAGGGGGTGGCCGCGCCGCCGCGCGCGCTCGCGCCCGAGGACAGCAACACCCGGGCGCTCGGGCGGCTGCTCTATACGCAGTACGCCTACGCCTTCGAGCTGGCGGCGGTGGTGCTGCTCGTCGCGATCGTCGCCGCGATCGCGCTCACGCTGCGCCGGCGCAAGGACCGGCGCCTGGTCGATCCGGCCGAGCAGGTGCGGGCGCGGCGCGCCGAGCGCGTGCGCCTGGTGAGCCTGCCGGCGGAGAAGGACCAATGACGGCGCCGGGGCTCGCGCATTATCTCGTGCTCGGGGCGCTGCTGTTCGCGGTCGCGGTGGTCGGCATTTTCCTCAACCGCAGGAACGTCATCGTGCTGCTGATGGCGATCGAACTGATGCTGCTCGCGGTCAACCTCAACTTCGTCGCGTTCGCGCATTTCCTCGGCGACATCGCGGGCCAGGTGTTCGTCTTCTTCATCCTCACGGTGGCGGCGGCCGAATCGGCGATCGGCCTGGCGATCCTCGTGGCGCTGTTCCGCAACCTCGCGACGATCAACGTCGAGGACCTCGACGCGCTGAAGGGCTAGGGCGATGTCGATGAAGACGCTCTACCTCATCGTTCCGCTCGCGCCGCTCGCCGGCGCGATCGTCGCCGGGCTCTTCGGGCGCGCGATCGGGCGCGCCGGCGCGCACCGGGTGACGATCGCCGCCGTCGCGGTGTCTTTCGTCGCCTCGCTCGCGGTGTTCGCCGACGTGCTCGCCGGCAACACGTTCGACGGCAGCGTCTACACCTGGCTCGCGAGCGGCGGCGTGCGCTTCGAAGTCGGGTTCCTGATCGACCGGCTGTCGGCCCTCATGATGGTCGTGGTGACCTTCGTCTCGCTGATGGTGCACATCTACACCATCGGCTACATGGCCGAGGACCCGGGCTACCAGCGCTTTTTCGCCTACATCGCGCTGTTCACCTTCGCGATGCTGATGCTCGTGATGGCGAACAACTTCGTGCAGCTTTTCTTCGGCTGGGAGGCGGTCGGGCTCGTGTCCTATCTCCTGATCGGCTTCTGGTACAAGCGACCCTCGGCGATTCACGCCAACCTCAAGGCCTTCCTCGTCAATCGGGTGGGCGATTTCGGTTTTCTGCTCGGCATCGCGCTCGTGCTCGCGTACTTCGGCACGCTGCAGTACCGACCGGTGTTCGACCAGGCGCCGGCGCTCGCCGCGGCGGGCGCGCTGCCGATCACCGCGATCTGCCTCCTGCTCTTCGTCGGCGCGATGGGAAAGAGCGCGCAGTTCCCGCTGCACGTGTGGCTGCCCGACTCGATGGAGGGCCCGACGCCGATTTCGGCGCTCATCCACGCCGCGACCATGGTGACCGCCGGCATCTTCATGGTGGCGCGGATGTCGCCGCTCTACGGAGCTGTCGACGACGGCGCTCGCAGTGGTGATGGCGATCGGCGCGATCACCGCGCTCGCGATGGGACTGGTCGCGCTCACCCAGTACGACATCAAGCGCGTGATCGCGTATTCGACGCTGTCACAGCTCGGCTACATGACCGCGGCGCTCGGCGCCTCGGGCTACGCCGCGGCGATCTTCCATCTGACGACGCACGCGTTCTTCAAGGCGGTGCTGTTCCTCGCCGCCGGCTCGGTGATCATCGCGCTGCACCACGAGCAGGACATGCGCCGCATGGGCGGGCTCAGGCGCCACATGCCGATCACCTACGCGACGCTGCTCGTCGGGGCGATCGCCTCGGCGGGCATTCCGCCGTTCTCGGGGTTCTTTTCCAAGGACGCGATCATCGAGACGATCCGCCATGCGACGGTCCCGGGCGCTTCGTTCGCGTATTTCTGCGTGCTCGCCTGCGTCTTCGTCACCGCCGCCTACACCTTCCGCATGGTGTTCTTGGCGTTTCACGGCGAGCCGCGGTTCGATCCGCAGCATCCGCCGCACGAGTCGCCGGCGGTGGTGACCGTGCCGCTCGTGCTGCTCGCGATCCCGGCGGTCGCCTCCGGCTGGTGGATCGGCAGCCTCGTCTTCGGCGACTGGTTCGGCGCGAGCCTCGTCGTGCGGCCCGAGCACGCGAACGTCGCGCAGCTCGCCGCCGAGTACCGCGGTCTCGTCGCCTTCGTCCTCCACGGGCTCGCGGCGCCGCCGTTCTGGCTCGCGGTGGCCGGCATCGCGACCGCGTACTACCTCTACCGCGTGCGGCCCGAGCTGCCCAAGCGCCTCGCGCAGCGGCTCGGCGTGCTCTACGCGCTGGTCGAGCGCAAGTACGGCTTCGACGAACTGTACGCGCTCGTTTTCGCCGCCGGCGCGCGCGCCGTCGGCACGGGGCTCTGGAAGGGTGGCGACGAGCGCGCGATCGACGGCGTGCTGGTGAACGGCGCGGCGCGCGTCGTGGGCTGGGCGGCGGGCGTCGTGCGCCTGGTGCAGAACGGCCTGCTTTCCTGGTACGCGTTCATGATGATCCTCGGCGTCGCGGCGGTGTACGCGATCGTCAAGTACCGGGTGTTCGTGCCCTGATGCTGCTGTCGCTCGCGATCTGGATACCGATCGTCGCGGGCCTGGCGGTGCTCGCGACCGGCGACGACCGCAACGCGCCGCTCGCGCGCACGCTCGCGCTCGTCGGCGCGCTGCTCGGGTTCCTCGTCACGATCCCGCTCTACACCGGCTTCGACGTCGGCAACCCGGGGTTCCAGTTCGTCGAGAAGGCGGCGTGGATCCCGCAGTTCAACATCCACTACCACCTCGGCGTGGACGGCATCAGCCTGTGGTTCGTGCTGCTCAATGCCTTCGTCACCGTGCTCGTGGTGCTCGCCGGCTGGAGCGTGATCGAGGCGCGCGTCGCGCAGTATTTTGCCGCCTTCCTCGTGATGTCCGGGCTTCTGAACGGGGTCTTTTCGGCGCTCGACGCGGTGCTCTTCTACGTGTTCTTCGAGGCGACGCTCATCCCGATGTTCATCATCATCGGCGTCTGGGGCGGGCCGAACCGGGTGTACGCGGCGGTGAAGTTCTTCCTGTACACGCTCTTCGGCTCGCTCCTGATGCTCGTCGCGCTGCTCTACCTCTACAACAAGTCGGGCGGCAGCTTCTCGATCCCCGACTGGTGGAACCTGCCGCTGCCGCTCGGCACGCAGATGCTGCTCTTTTTCGGCTTCCTGTTCGCGTTCGCGATCAAAGTGCCGATGTGGCCGGTGCACACCTGGCTGCCGGATGCGCACACCGAGGCACCGACCGGCGGCTCGGTGGTGCTCGCGGCGATCCTGCTGAAACTCGGCGCCTACGGGTTCGTGCGCTTCACGCTGCCGATCTTGCCGGACGCCTCGCGCGAACTCGCCTGGCTGATGATCGCGCTCTCGCTCGTCGCGGTGGTGTACATCGGGCTGGTGGCGCTCGTGCAGACCGACATGAAGCGGCTGATCGCCTACTCCTCGATCTCGCACATGGGGTTCGTCACCCTCGGCTTCTTCCTCTTCAACGCCTGGGGGGTGGAGGGGGCGCTCGTGCAGATGATCTCGCACGGGTTCGTGTCGGCGGCGCTGTTTCTCTGCGTCGGCGTCCTCTACGACCGCATGCACACGCGCATGATCGCCGACTACGGCGGGGTGGTGAATACGATGCCGAAGTTCGCCTCGTTCATGATGCTGTTCGCCCTCGCCAACTGCGGGCTTCCGGCGACGAGCGGCTTCGTCGGCGAGTTCCTCGTCATCATGGGGGCGACGAAGGTGAACGGCTGGATCGCGGCGGCTGCCGCGAGCACGCTCGTGCTGGGCGCCGCCTACACGCTCTGGATGTACAAACGGGTGATCTTCGGCGCGGTCGCGAACGAGCGCGTCGCGCAGCTCCAAGACCTGAACGCGCGCGAGCTGCTCGTGCTCGGCCTGCTCGCCGCCGCGGTGCTCGCGATGGGCGTGTATCCGCTGCCGTTCACCGAGGTGATGCACGGCTCGGTGAACGAGCTGCTGCGCCACGTCGCGCTGCCGAAGACCTGAGCCATGAACGCGGCGAGCGATCTCTTTCTCGTCCTGCCGGAGCTCGCGCTGCTCGCCGGCGGCTGCGCGCTGCTCGTCGCCGACCTGTACGCGAAAAGCGAGGCGCGGCGCGCGAGTTACCTGCTCGCGCAGGCGACCGTCGCGGCGAGCGCCGCGGCGACGCTGTTCGTGCTCTGGGGGACCGGCGGCGCGCTCGCGTACGCGTTCCACGGCCTGTACGTCGCCGACGTGCTCGCGCACGTGCTCAAGCTCGCGGCCTGTGGCGCGGTGTCGGCCGCGCTCGTCTATTCGCGCCGCTACCTGCTGGACCGCGGTCTGTGGCGCGGCGAGTTCCTCGCGCTGCTCCTTTTCGCCCTGCTCGGCATGGCGGTGATGATGAGCGCAGCGAGCTTCCTCACGCTCTACCTCGGGCTGGAGCTGCTGTCGCTGTGCCTGTACGCGCTCGTCGCGCTGCAGCGCGATTCGGCCGCGGCGACCGAGGCGGCGATGAAGTACTTCGTACTCGGCGCGCTCGCCTCGGGGCTGCTGCTCTACGGCCTGTCGATGCTCTACGGCGCGACCGGCACGCTCGCGCTCACCGAGGTGGGGCGCCAAGTGGGGCTCGCGGTGCGCAGCGGCACGCAGCAGACGTTCCTCGTCTTCGGGCTGGTGTTCGTCGTGGCCGGCATCGCCTTCAAGCTCGGCGTGGTGCCGTTCCACATGTGGATCCCGGACGTCTACCAGGGCGCGCCGACGGCGATCACGCTCGTGATCGGCTCGGCCCCGAAGCTCGCCGCGTTCGCGATGGCGGTGCGGCTGCTCGTGAACGGGCTGCTGGAGCTCGCCGCCGACTGGCAGCAGATGCTCGCGATCCTCGCGGTGCTGTCGATGGCGCTCGGCAACCTCGCCGCGATCGCGCAGACCAACCTCAAGCGCATGCTCGCGTACTCGACGATCGCGCACATGGGATTCATGCTGCTCGGGCTGCTGTCGGGCGTAGTCGGCGGCAACTGGCTGAACGCCGCCGACGCGTACGCCGCGGCGATGTTCTACACGCTCGTCTACGTCGCGATGTCGCTCGGCGCCTTCGGCGTGCTGCTGCTGCTCTCGGAGCGCGGCGTCGAATGCGAGACGCTGGACGACATGAAGGGACTCAACCGCCGCAGCCCCTGGACCGCGTTCCTCGTGTTGCTTCTCATGTTCTCGCTCGCCGGCGTGCCGCCCACCGCCGGCTTCTATGCCAAGCTCGCGGTGATCTCGGCGGCGGTGAACGCGGGGCAAGTGGGCCTGGCGGTGTTCGCGGTGCTGTTTTCCCTCGTCGGCGCCTTCTACTACCTGCGCATCGTGAAGCTCATGTACTTCGACGAGCCGGCCGGGGCGTCCGCCGTCCCGCAGGACCGCGGCGCGCGCATGCTGCTGTCGGCGAACGGCCTCGCGCTGCTCGCGGTCGGCCTTTTGCCGCAGCCGCTGATGAGGCTGTGCTTCGTCGCGATCAAGAGCCTGTAGCGCCTTGAAGGGCAGGGACCTCGCCGAGCGCTTCGTGTCCGGAGGCGAGGTGTGGGCCGGCAGGCTGCTGCGCGTGCACCGCGACCGCGTGCGCCTGCCCGACGGCCGCGAAGCGGTGCGCGAGTACGTACGCCATCCGGGGGCGGTGTGCATCGTCCCGCTGCACGCGGACGGCCGCGTCGTGCTCGTACGCCAGTACCGCTATCCGCTCGCGCGCGAATTCGTCGAGCTGCCGGCCGGAAAGAAAGACCCCGGCGAAGACCCGCTCGTCACCGCGATGCGGGAACTCGCCGAGGAGACCGGCTACACCGCGACCGAGTGGCGGCGCTTCGGCGTCATCCACAACGCGATCGGCTACTCCGACGAGGCGATCGAACTGTATCTCGCGCGCGGGCTCGCGCCGGGCACGCCGGCGCCCGAGGGCGGCGAATTCCTCGAAGCCTTCGCTGTGCCGTTCGCCGAGGCGCTCGCGATGATCCGCGACGGCCGGATCACCGACGCGAAGACGGTCTGCGCGCTTCTCTGGGTCGAACGCTTCGGCCGCTGACGCCGCGCGCGGCGGAAAGCGCGCCCGGGGTCAGCCGCACAGCCCGGTGTAGCCGCAGGCGGTGCAGTAGTCGCAGCCGTCCTTGCGGATCAGCGTGGTGTTGCCGCATTCCGGGCAGCGCGCGCCCTTCATTCTGCGCACCTCGCCGCGCTGCGGCGTCTCGAGCACCCCCATCTGCGAGAGCGGCGTGCCGTCCTCGGCGAGCAGCTTGAGCATCGCGTAGCGGTGCAGGATGAGCCGCGCGACGTACGACACCGTCGAGGGAAAGGTCGCCTGCCGCCGCGTGCCCGGCACGAACGCCATGAAATCTCCGAGCGGCTCCGGAAAATCGAGCAGCTTGCGCAGCTTCATGCCGATCCAGGCCGGGTCGATCACCCGCATGTCGAGCGACAGGATCTTGCACAGGCCATCGAGCGCCCGCGGGTACTCGCCCGCGAGCCACATCGAGTAGGGGCGCGTCACGCCGTCGGGCAGGGTGATCTCCTTCAGGCCGAGCACGAAGTCGTCGCCGGTGCGCGGATTGAGCACGTCGACCGTCCAGGACATCGTGCCGTCGGTGCCGGTCTTCGGCTCCTTCAGGCTGAACATCGCGTCGAGCACCGGCGTCGCGCCGCCGCTCGCGAACGCGCCGAGCTGCTCGCAGCGCCAGCGTACGAGCTGCGCGAACCCCGAGACGATCGAGCGCATGCGCTTTTTCTCGCCGTGCGGCGGGAACGGCATCTCGAAGGGCTCGTCGCCCCCTGCTTTGGCGAGCGTGTCCAGCTTCAGCTTCAGCCAGCCCGGGTCGTTCGCGCGCATGTCCATCGACAGCGTCTTCGCGAGCGCCCCCAGCCCGCGCGGCTGCTCGCTGCCGTTCACCCAGACTTCGAACGGGTGCGGACGGCCGTTCTCCACGTGGCCGACGAAAACCGCGAAGCGGTAGTGCGGATGCTCGAGCATGTAGGTCCACGCCGGGTTGCCCGCCGGCAGCTCCGGCCGCCCGGGCCAGCGCAGGCTCGCGAGCACCGGCTGCGGCACGCTCTTGATGCGGATGCGCCGGTTGCGGTCGTCGTCGCGGAAGTCCTGCGGCTTGGCGGCCGCCCTGTCCACCGTGAGCACCGCACCGAGCACGCTGTTCGGACGGTAGGTGGCGAGACCCTTCAGCCCCGCCTTCCAGGCGAAGAGATAGAGATCCTGGAACTCCTCGTACGGGTAGTCCTCCGGCACGTTCACCGTCTTCGAGATGCTCGTGTCGATGAACGGCGCGACCGCCGCGACCATCTGCGCGTGCGCTTTCGCCGAGATCTCGAGCGCGGTGACGAACCAGTGCGGCAGATTCGCCGACATCGCCGCCCATCGCCCGGTACAGGCGCCAGGCGTGGTCCTCGACCGGGAACTCCTTGACCGAGCCGTCGGGCATGCGCTTCTTGCGCGTGTAGGTCCAGGAGAACGGCGGCTCGATGCCGTTCGAGGCGTTGTCGGCGAACGCGAGCGAAATGGTGCCCGTGGGCGCGATCGAGAGCAGGTGCGAGTTGCGGATGCCGTGCCGGCGGATGAGCGCCTTCAGCTCCTCGGGCAGGCGCGCGGCGAAGCTCGTGCCGGAGAGATAGCAGGTCGGCGTTGAACAGCGGAAACGCGCCGCGCTCCTTGGCGAGCTCGACCGAGGCGCGGATAGGCGGCGTTGCGCATCGCCTCGGCGATGCGCGCCGCCATCGCGCGCGCCTCCTCGCTGTCGTAGCGCAGGCGCAGCATCACGAGCGCATCGCCGAGTCCGGTGAAGCCGAGGCCGACGCGGCGCTTGGCCATCGCTTCCTTTCGCTGCTGCTCGAGCGGCCAGGGCGTCACCTCGAGCACGTTGTCGAGCATGCGCACCGCCACCTCGACCACCTGCGCGAAGCGCTCGAAGTCGAAGCGCGCGCGCTCGCCGAACGGCTCGCGCACGAACTTCACCAGGTTCACCGAGCCGAGGCAGCAGCAGCCGTAGGCCGGCAGCGGCTGCTCGCTGCAGGGGTTCGTCGCCTCGATCGTCTCGCAGTAGTAGAGGTTGTTGTCGCGGTTCATGCGGTCGAGAAAGAGCACGCCCGGCTCGGCGTGGTCGTAGGTCGAGCGCATGATCTGGTCCCACAGCTCGCGCGCGCGCACGCGCGCGGTACACCCACAGGCCGTCGGCGCGCTGGTACGCGCCGTCGCGGATCTGATCCGGGTTCGGCTGCGCCTTGTGCACCAGCTCCACCTCGCCGGTCCTGCTCGACCGCGTGCATGAACTCGTCGGTCACGCCGACCGACAGGTTGAAGTTGGTGAGGTCGCCGTGGTCCTTGGCGTGGATGAATTCCTCCACGTCCGGGTGGTCGCAGCCGCAGCACCCCCATCTGCGCGCCGCGGCGCGCGCCGGCCGACTCCACCGTTTCGCACGAGCGGTCGAAGACGCGCATATAGGACACCGGGCCGCTCGCGCGCGAGCGCGTGCCGCGCACCAGCGCCCCCTTCGGCCGGATCGCGGAGAAGTCGTAGCCGACCCCGCCGCCGCGGCGCATCGTCTCGGCCGCCTCGGCGAGCGCGGTGTAGATCCCCGGTTTGCCGTCGACCATTTCGGTGACCGAATCGCCGACCGGTTGCACGAAACAGTTGATGAGCGTCGCCTGGATGTCGACGCCCGCGGCCGAATTGATGCGGCCGGCGGGAATGAAGCCCTCCTCCTGTGCGGCGAGGAACCGTTTTTCCCAATAGGCGCGCTTTGCCTCCGGCTCGGCTTGCGCGAGAGCGCGCGCGACGCGCCGGCGAACCTCGGCGACGGTGGATTCCTCGCCTTTCGCGTATTTTTCGATCAGCGCCTCGCGGCAGATTTCCTGCTCGGGGAGGCTCGCTATTCCGATCGCTTTCGCTTCTGCGGTGCTCATGGCGTTGTTTTTCTCGTCTCGACTTGAGGTTTACGAAGCAACGGCTTGATCCTAAAGGTTGTTCGGGCCGGACGCGAGTCACTAGATGTGGATCGCCGGCGCACGTCCGGCGCGCCGGATCTTGGCCGTCAGGTCAACCCCTTAGGGCGTTTGTGCGCCGCAACATCCCAGTCACCGCCGAGCTTTGAGACCTCTACGGGTAGTGGTGGCAGGCATCTTGCTCCACTAGATTTCGTGGGTCTCGTTTCTCGGGCGAGCGCCGCGCATTTCCTTGGCTGGGACTGCCGACTCGTGAACAAATATACACCTCTCCGAAGGACGGCGGCGAGGGGAAGGCGCGCTCAGCCCGGCTGCCGCTGTTGCGCCGCTTGTTGCTGGCGCGCCGCCTTGAGCAGGTCGGCGACGTCGGCGTGGCCGAAGCGCAGCGCGAGCTCGGTCGGGGTGTCGCCGTCGCGCGTCGCCATCGTCGGGTCGGCACCGTAACGCAGCAGCAGTTCGACCATGCGCGCGTGGCCCTTCATCGCGGCGTAGGCGAGCGGCGTGTAGCCGTTGTCGTGGTGCATATTGCAGTCGAAGTTCATGTCGAGCACCTTCTGCGCGTACACCACGTTGCCCTTTTCGATGGCGTAGAACAGCGCGCGGATGCCCTCGGGACTGCGCTCGCGCGGCCTGGGCTCGAGCCCCGTCGGCAGGAGTTTCACCACGTGGTTGATGAGCGAGATCCCGACCATCGCCACCATCGCGAGGATGAGCGGGGTCTTCGAGATGCCGAGATTTTCGGCGATCGTCTGGTCGAGGTTGGCGCCGAGCACGAGCAGCACCACCGCGAGGAAGAAGAAGAACTTGAGATAGAAGAAGAGCCCGACGAGGATCGCCAGACCGAGGGTCGCGAGCAGGTAGTTGCGCTCGACCCCCCACGCATCGAGCGTGCTCCGCCGGCAGGTTGGCGAGCACCGCGGTGACCGCGACGAGGCCAAAGAGCACCGTCTCGCGTATCCGCATGCGCGCGAGCAGGTCGTCCTTTTTGATTGTCTTTTCGATGAGCATGGGCGAACCTCGCCGGATCGCGACGCGCCGGCGTCTCGATTGTGGGGGGCGGGGGCGACGATGGCAAGTGCGCGGCGTAAAATACGCCACATGTCGAAGGCATTCGTTCGCGAGCGCGACGACCTGGACGAGGACGAGGCGGCCGAGGCCGACGCGGCGCCGGCCGAGCGCAACTACATCACGCCCGCGGGATTCGCGCGCCTGAAGGCGGAGCTGCGGCAGCTCGTCGAGGTCGAGCGGCCCGAGGTGGTGCGCACGGTCGCATGGGCGGCGTCGAACGGCGACCGATCGGAAAACGGCGATTACATCTACGGCAAGAAGCGGCTGCGCGAGATCGACCGGCGGGTGCGATTCCTCATCAAGCGCCTGGAGAGCGCCGAGGTGGTGCACACGGCCGGGCGCGACACCGACCAGGTGTTCTTCGGCGCGACGGTCACCGTGCGCTCGGCGCGCGGCGGCGAGCGCACGGTGACGATCGTCGGGGCCGACGAAGTGGACCCGGCGCGCGGCCGCGTGTCGTGGCGCTCGCCGATCGCGCGCGCGCTGCTCAAGGCGCGCGCCGGCGACACGGTCACGCTGCGCAGCCCCGCGGGCGAGGAAGCGCTGGAAATCCTCGACGTGCGCTACGACCCGATCGATTAGCGCGCCGCGGCGCCCGCGGGTTCGCGGAAGTCGCCGGCGACGAACACCGACAGGCGCGCCGGATCGATGTGCCGCGCGAGCGCGGCGCGCACGTCCTCGGCGCCGAGCGCGGCGATGCGCCGCTCGAACGCCGCGTCCCACTCGAACGTGCGGCCGAGGAAGAGGTAGTTCGCGAGCCGCGCGACGAGCGCGCGGTCCTGCGCGCGCGCCACGCGGCGCGCCTCGAGCAGCGCTCTCTTTGCGCGCGCGAGTTCCGCCTCGTCGAACCCGTCGGCGAGGGCGCGCGCAAGCTCTTCGCGTACCGCGCGCTCGACGCGCTCGCGGTTCTGCGGCGCGTAGATCGCCGCGACGCCGAACTGCCCGGCCTCGTCGAGCTGGCCGGCGTTGAGCCAGCTGTAGGTGCTGTAGGACAGCCCCTCCTTTTCGCGCACGCGCACCGGCAGACGCGCGTCCGAATTGCCGCCGAGCAACCAGTTGCCGAGCACGAGCGCCGGGTAGTCCGGATGCGCGTCGCTCAGCCGGAGGTTGAGTCCTGCGCGCAGCACCGCGTTCGCCTTGTCCGGCGTGGCGATGCGCTCGGCAAGCGGCGGCGTGTCGAAATAGCGCGCCGGGATCCGCGCGTAGGGGTGCGGCGTCTTCCAATCGCCGAAGAGCGCCTCGACCTGCGCCGCGAGCGCCTCCGGATCGAAGTCGCCCACCGCGGCGAACTGCGCGCCGGTCGCGCCGAGCAGCTCCGCGTAGCAGCGGCGCGCGTCCTCCAGCGTCGCCTGGCTGAGCGCCTCGATCCGCTCCTCGACCGTCGGCGTATAGAACCAGTGCCCGCGCGGATACGGGCCGAGGTGGCGCGCAAGACGCTCGGACGCCCGCGCCGCCGGGTCGCCGCGGCCGGCCTGCGCCGCGGTGATCGTCGCGCGCTTCAGCTCCTCGAACTCGGCCGGATCGAAGCGCGGCGCGCGCAGCATCTCGGCCGCGAGCGCAAGCGCGGGTTGCAGCTGCGCGCGGCGCACCTCGATGCTCGCGCCGTCCATGCCGACCGAAATCGTCGCGCGCAGCCGGTCCATTTCCGCGCGCAGCTCGGCGCGCGTGCGCCGCGTGGTGCCGCGCGCGAGCATGCCGCCGGCGAGCGTGCAGGCGGCGTGGCGGTGCATCGTGCTCGCCTCGTCGCCCCAATGGAGCACGAGCTGCGCGACGACGCGGCCGCCGCGCGTCTTCTTGGGCAACAGCGCCGCGCGGATGCCGTTCGCGAGCGTGCGGCGCAGGACGCGTCGCTCGATGTTTTCCGGCGTCGGATCGAACGCCTCGCCGTCCTCGAGCGCCTGCGCGCCGCGATAGTCGGCGAGCAGCGCCTCGAGCGCCGGCCGCGGCGGGATTTCGGCGCGGTCGGGTCGCCCGGTCGGCACGAACGCACCGAGGACGCGGTTCGCCGGCTTGAAGTAGGCTGCGGCGACGCGGCGCACGTCGTCGGCGGTGACCGCCGTCAGCCGGTCGCGGTAGAGGTAGAGCAGGCGCCAGTCGCCCACCGCGTGGAATTCGGCCAGCCAGCGCACGAGCGCGCCGCTGTCGAGCAACACCTTTTCGAGGGAGGCGAGCAGGCTCGTGCGCGCACGCTCGACTTCGTCGTCCCGGATCGGATCGGCCGCCGCCCCTTCGACCGTCGCAAGGAGCGCCTCGCGCGCGGGCGCGAGCGGCGCCTCGCGCGCGAGCGTCGCGCCGAACACCGCGATCCCGGGGTCGTGCATCATGCGCTGCGTGCCCCCAGGCGCTGCTCGCGAGCCCTGTCTGGACGAGCGCGCGGTGCAGCCGTCCGCTCGCTTGGGCGCCGAGCACCTCGACCAGCACGTCGACCGCGGCGTAGTCCGGGTGCGCCGCCGCCGGAATCCGGTAGAGCGCGGCGACGAGCGGTACGTCGCCGGCGCGGCGCAGCGTCACCTCGCGCTCGCCGTCCTGAACCGGCTCGTCGCTGTAGAGGCGCGGCAGGGGCTGCGCCGGCCGCGCGATGCGGCCGAAATGGCGCGCGACGAGCGCGAGCGCGCGCGCTTCGTCGAATCGTCCCGCGACGATGAGGAGCGCGTTGTCCGGCCGGTACCACGTGCGGTAGAACGCGCGCAGGCGCTCGATCGGCATCGATTCGATGTCGGAACGGTAGCCGATCACCGGATGACCGTAGTTGTGCACCGAGAACGCGAGCCGCTGCATGCGCTGCAGCAGCACCGCCTGCGGGTTGTTCTCGCCCATCTCGAATTCGTTGCGCACGACGGTCATTTCGCTCGCGAGGTCCTCTTCGCGCAGAAGCGCGTTCACCATGCGATCGGCTTCCATCGCGAGCGCCCAGTCGAGGTTGTCCTCGCTCGCCGGCAGCGTCTCGAAGTAGGTCGTGCGGTCGTTCGACGTGGTGCCGTTGTAGCGCGCCCCGCGCGCGACCAGCGCCGCCTTGATGTCGGGGTAATTCTTCGAGCCCTTGAAGAGCAGGTGCTCGAGCAGGTGCGCCATGCCCTTCTCGCCGTAGCCCTCGTGGCGCGAGCCGACGAGGTAGGTGACGTGCACGGTGACGGTGCTCGCCGACGCGATCCGGCACCGTGAGCAGGCGCAGGCCGTTTTCCAGCCGGTACTCGGTGACGCCTTCGATCGCGGCGACCTTCCGCGGGCAGGCGATCGGCGGCGACCGCGAGCGGCGCGAGCGCCGCGAGCAGCCACAGGGCGGCGCGGATCAGAATCGGTCGAGCAGCCATTCGGCGAAGTGCAGCGCGGCCAGCCCGATCACGATCGTCGCGAACGGGACGGCTGCAGGCGCCAGGCGACGGCGATCGCGACCAGACCGGCGGCAAGGCGCGCGGGGTCGTACGTCACCGACAGACCGCCGTCGACGACGAGGAGTTCCAGGCGCCCACAGCGCGGTGAGTACCGCCGGCGGCGCGTAGCGCAGCGCCCGCCGCAACGGCTCGGGCAGGCGCACGCCCGGCGGCAGGAGCAGGAACGAGGCGCGCAGCGCCTGGGTGACGGCGGCCATGCCGGCGATCGCGGTCCACAGCGCGAACGCGGAGATCCCGCCGCCGCTCATGCGCGCCGCCTCGCGCCGAGCGATTCGAAGAGCAACCCGGCGCCGATCCCGGCGGCGGCGGCCGTCGCGGACCGAGGCGCAGCGGAAGGCCGTGGGCGAGGACCGCGACCGCGCCGGCGACGAGCGCCGCCGCGAGCATCGGGCTGGAGGAGAGCAAGGGAACCGAGATCGCGATGAACGCGAGGGGCGCGGCGAACTCAAGTTTCCAAGCCGCCGGCAGGCGCGCGCCGGCGAGAACGCCGACGGCGACCGTCGCCTGCCAGACGAGCCAGACCGGAAGCGAAACGCCGAGGTAGAAGGCGAGCTTGCCGGGCCGATCGGGCTGGCGCGCGAAGCGGCTCGCGCTGAGCGCGAAAGGGTTGTCGGCGAGCAGCAGGGCGACGAGCGCGCGCTGCGCAAGGGGCAGATGCCCGAAATGCGCGCGCATCGAGGCGCTGTACATCGCAAAGCGCAGATTGACGACGAGGGCGGTCGCGACGATCACCGCGACCGGGGCGTGCGCCGCGAGAAGCTGCGCCGCGGCGAGCATGGACGCGCCGGCGAAGACGAGCACCGACATCGCGATCGCGGCGAGCGCCGGGAACGCCCGCCGCGGCCATCGCGACGCCGGTGACCAGCCCGAAGGGCGCCACCCCCGAGAAGGAGCGGCACGCTCGCGCGCGCGCCGGAGACGAACTCGGGGTGGACGGTGACTATTGTTGCGGCTCCCTGCGCGGGCCCCGGCGCTGCTCGCCGAGGCAGGCGAGCAGCGCCTCGCCGCGCTTGCCGGCGCAGGCTTCGTGCATCGCCTGGCGCGCCTCCATGCGCGCGATCAGGCGCTTGCGGCGCTCGGCGGCCTCGGCGCGGCAGCGGGCGGGATCGGCCGCCTGCTCGCACATGCGCTCGCGCAGGCAGGCGCCGCGATCGGGCGCATCCCGGCAGGCTTCGTGCGCGGCGCGCGCGTGCTCGCGCATCCGGTGGCGCTCGCCCGGGCCCTTCGCCTCGCCGCCCATGGGCGGCTGCGCCGAGGCGGCCGCGGAGGCGGCAAGCACCGCCGCCGCACCGAGGAAGGCGAGAACTCGCTTCATGTGCATGCTCCTTTCGTGGCAAAAGTGTCGAGCATGCACGCTAGCGCGCCGCGCACCGGACCGCGGTAACGCTGTGTAACGAGTTGTGTCGCTCAGAGCTGCGCGAGCATCGTCTCGGCGCCCGAGACCTCGAACTTGCCCGGCGCCTCCACGTTCAGCTTCTTCACCACGCCGTCCTCGACCAGCATCGAGAAGCGCTGCATGCGAAGCCCCATGCCGCGCGCGCTGAGATCGAGCTCGAGCCCGAGCGCCTTGGTCCAGGTGCCGCTGCCGTCGCCGAGGAAACGGATCTTGCCGAGCGCTTTTTCCGTCGCGACCCCAGTGCGCCATGACGAAGCCGTCGTTCACCGCGACGCACCAGACCTCGTCCACGCCCTTCGCCTTGAGTTTGTCGAAGTTGTCGCGGTACGACGGCACGTGCTTCGCGGAGCACGTCGGCGTGTAGGCGCCGGGCAGGCCGAAGATCACGATGCGCTTGCCTTTCACCGCCTCGGACACCTTGATCTCTTTCGGCGGCATCGCGCACTGGGTCGCCGAGTCGAATTCGGTGGATTCGGAAAGAACGCCGTCGGGCAGGCGGTCGCCGACCTTGATCGTCATGGGGTTTTCTCCGTTCGGAAATTCTCGGGGCGCCGATGATAGCGCAGCCGGGCGCGCCGTCCGGGCACGGAGCCACGGGCGCTTGCTGAGGTCACGCCGCGAGCGCCGCCCTCCGGCCGCGCTCGACATCGAGCCCGGAGAGGAGCGCGATCCCGATCACGAAATAGACGCCGACGGCGAGGATGCCGGCGCGATGATCGCCCGGCAGCACGAGCGCGGTGACGCCGTAGGTGATCGGGCCGCTGATCGAGGCCGCCTTCACCGCAAGGCCCCACAGCCCGAAGAACTCCGCAAGGCGGGCCGGCGGCGCGAGGTAGCCGACGATCGCGCGGCCGGCGGCCTGCGCCGCCCCCATGCACAGACCGGCGAGGTTCGCCGCCGCCCAGAAGGTGGCGCACGTCGTCGGCCGACCAGGCGAGGAGGATCATCGCGATCCAGCCAGCGAGCACGAGGCGCATCGCGCGCACATGGCCGATCGCGTCCTGCAGGTAGCCGAAGCCGAACGCGCCGAGCGCCGCGGTGACGTTCACCACCAGGATGAGGACGATCGTCTGCTGCGCGCCGAAGCGCATCGCCTGCTCGGCGTAGATCGCCGCGAGCGCGATCACTGCGCTGATGCCCGCCTGGTAGAACAGGATGCAGACGAGGAACTGGCGCAGGTCGCGAAACCGCCCGGCTTCGCGCAGCGTGCGGCGCACGCGCGCCCAGGCGCTGCCGGCCGCGGGCTGGCGGCGTCGCGCGCTCCCTGAGAAGAAGAAAGGTGGGCGCGGAGGCCGGCGGCGAAGATCGCCGCCGTGAGCACCATGACGGCGGGCACGAACTCGGCCGCGGTCTGTCCTTGTCCGCTCGCCCAGCTGATCCAGGCGACGAGCGCGGCCCCGAGCGAGACGAGCCCGCCGAGGTAGCCGAACGACCAGCCCCAGCCCGAAGACGCGACCCATCGCGCGCTCGTCGGCGAGCTCGGGAAGGAAGGCGGCGATCAGGTTCTCGCCGATGCCGAAAAAGAAGTTCGAAAGGACGACGAGCGCGATCGCGAGCGCGACCGCCCCCGGGGCGGCGAACGCGAGCGCGGCGGTGAAGAGCACGCACCCGACGGTGGTCCAGGCGAGCAGCCGCTTTTTCGCCGCGTGCTCGTCGGCCCAGGCGCCGACCACCGGGCCGGCGAGCAGAATCGCCGCATACGAGACCGACAGCGCGGCCGTCCAGGCGAAGGTCGCCCACGGCGCCCCTTGCGCGACCACCGAGACGAAATACGCGTTGAACACGGCGGTGATCACCGACGGTCGTGTACCCGGAGTTCGCGCAGTCGTACATCGTCCAGGCCCAGACCTCGCGCGCGGTCGCGTCGGCGGCGAGGCTGCGGCGGACGGGTGCGGTCACGGTCGGAAAGCGCCTTGTGCGCGCGCATTGTAGCGAGGGCATAATCGTCGCCGACATGGCCGCTCTGGAGTCCACGCCGACCGCCGCCGCTAGGGACGCCGCCTCCGGGCCCGACCGGCGCCTTGCGCTCGCCGAGGCGCTCGACTGGCTGGTCGCCGACGGGCTGGTCGAGCCCGGCGGCCGCCGAGCGGCTGAAAAAGGAGCGCCGTTACTACCGCGGCAGCCTGCACCCGCTTCAGATCGTCGCCGAGCAGAAGTGGAAGAGCGCGAAGCCGCCGCACCGGCTGCTCGCGCTCGAGCCGCTCACCGAATGGCTCGCCCGGCGCGTCGGCATGGAGTACCTGCACATCGATCCGCTCAAGGTCAATCTCGCCACCGTCACCGAGGTGATGTCCTCGGCCTACGCGACGCGCTTTCGCATCCTGCCGGTGGCAGTGGGCCCGAAAGAGGTGACGATCGCGACCGCCGAGCCGTTCGTGCGCGAGTGGGAACGGGAACTCGCCGCGATCCTCAAGCTCGGCATCCGGCGCGTGATCGCCAACCCGGCCGACATCGAGCGCTACCAGGTCGAGTTCTACAACCTCGCCAAATCGGTCAAGAGCGCCGCCAAGGGCAGGCCGGCCTCTCGGGGCTGTCCAACTTCGAGCAGCTGGTCGAGCTCGGCGCCGCGAACCGGCAGCTCGACGCGAACGACGCGCACGTGGTGCGCATCGTCGACTGGCTCTGGACGTACGCGTTCGAGCAACGCGCAAGCGACATCCACATCGAGCCGCTACGAAAAGTCAGCTTCGCGTCCGCTACCGCATCGACGGCGTGCTGCACGAGGTCTACCAGATCCCGACGCCTCCGCTCACAGCTGAAGAACGCCATCGCCTCGCGCCTCAAGATCATCGGCCTCCCTCGACATCGCCGAGCGTCGGCTGCCTGCAGGACGGCCGCATCAAGACGTGCAAGCTCGGCAAGGGGCAGCGAGATGGAGCTTCCGCGTCTCGGTGCTTGCCGACCATCGTGGGGCGAAAAGCTCGTCCTGCGGCATGCTGGACAAGTCGAAGCGCTGCATGCTCGATCATGACCGAAGCTCGGGCTCTCGAACCCAAGGCACTGGCCGACGTTCCGGCAGGCCATCTACCGACGCCCGTACGGGATGGTGCTCGTCACGGGGCCGACGGGCTCGGGCAAGACCACGACGCTGTATTCGGCGCTTGACCGAGCTCGAACAACGATGGAGACGAACATCAGCACCGGCGGAGGATCCGGTCGAGTACAACCGTGCACGGCATTCAACCAGGTGCAGATGCACGACGCACATCGGATCTCGAACTTCGCCGCAGCGCCTGCGCGCATTCCTTCGGCAGGACCCCGACATCATCATGGTCGGGCGAGATCCGCGACTTCGAGACGGCGGAGATGGCCGTGCAAGGCCGCGTTGACGGGGCACCTCGTCGCTCTCGACGCTGCACACGAACGACGCGCCGAGCGCGATCACGCGGCTGCTCGAGCTCGGCATCGCGCCCTACCTCGTCAATGCGACGCTGAACGGAGTGATGGCCCAGCGGCTCGTGCGCACGCTCTGCCCCCACTGCAAGCAGCGCATCGAGCTGCACCGCGCAGAGGATCAGGCGAAATGGGACGCGCTCGTCGCGCCCTGGAAGGCGAACCGCCCGGCGACGATCTACAAGGCGGTCGGCTGTCTCGAGTGCCGCATGACCGGGTTTCTCGGTCGCATCGGCATCTACGAGACGCTGCTCTGCACGCAGGGGATCCGCGAGCTGGTCGCCGCGGGCGCGGATCTCGCGCGCCTGCGCGAGCGCGCCTACAAGGAGGGCATGCGGCCGCTGCGCATCAGCGGGGCGATGAAGGTCGCCGCGGGCCTCACGACGATGGACGAAGTGCTGCAGGTGGCGCCGCCTGTCGGCGAGCCGTCGGCGGGCGGCTGAGCGCGCGGCGCTCGGCCCGTTCGCGCACGCGCTCGCGCGGCTCGGCGCCGCGCGTCGCCTCGCTCGGCAGCACTTGGGCGGCGCCCGCGGTACGCCGCGCGGATCGGGGCTTGGCGCTGCCGGCTCGCGGCGCGGCCGGCGGCGGCCGCGTTGCTATGATCGGGCACGATGTCCGAGACTTTCGCGACCCTCAGCGTCGAACGCCTGCCGCACGAGCCGGTGCCGGTGCGCGTGCGCGCGAGCGGCCGCTGGACGTTCGCCGGGCTAAAGGGTCGCGAGCGCGCGATCGCGCGCGCACTCACTGAGCTGCGCGGCACGCCGGCCGAGCGAGTCGCCTGGGACCTGCGCGGCGTGCTCGAGCTCGACGACGCCGGCGCGGTGTGGCTCGCGCAGGCGCTCGCCGGCGCCGCGCGCGTCGAGGTCGCTCCGCGGCACGCCGAGATGCTGCGCCAGGTGAGCGAGGGCATGCTCGTTCCGGCCGCGCCGCAGCGCTTCGACCCGCTGCGACCGCTCGAAGCGCTCGGCCGCGGAGTCTGGGCGTTTTTCGCGCACCTGCGCGACGCGGTCGCGCTGCTCGGCACGCTCGTCGTGGACGCGGCGGCGCTCGCGCGCCGGCCGCGCGACATCCCCTGGCGCGCAGTTCTCGGCCGGCGTCTACCGCGCCGGCGTCACCGCGCTGCCGGTGACGATGCTCGTCGGATTCCTCGTCGGCGTCGTGCTCACCTACCTTTCGGCGCTGCGAGCTGCGGCGCTTCGGCGCCGATCTGCTCGTGATCAACATCGTCGGCGTCGGCGTGCTGCGCGAGCTCGGGCCGATGCTCGCCTCGATCATCGCCGCCGGGCGCAGCGGCTCGGCGCTCACCGCGCAATTGGGCGTCATGCGCGTCACCGAGGAAGTGGACGCCCTCGCGGTGATGGGCATTCCGGTGACCGCGCGGCTGGTGCTGCCGAGGGTCGTCGCGCTCGCGCTCGCGCTGCCGCTCGTCGCCTTCTGCACCGATCTGGCCGCGCTCGCGGGGGCGATGCTCGTCGCGCACGCGACGCTCGACATCGCGCCGGCGGCGTTCCTCGAGGCGCTGCCGCGCGCGGTCGACGCGGTCAACTTCTGGATCGGCATCGGCAAGTCGGCGGCGTTCGGTTTCGCGGTCGCGTTCGTCGCCTGCCATTACGGCCTGCGCGTGCTGCCGAACACCGACAGCCTCGCCGTCGGCGTCACGCGCTCGGTGGTCGCCGCGATCACCTGCGTGATCGTGCTCGACGCCGCGTTCGCGGTGCTGCTGCGCGATGTCGGCTGAGTACGTCGTCGAGATCGAGGGGCTGGTGAACAAGGTCGGCGCGACGGTGCTGCACCGCGGGCTCGACTTCCGCATGCGGCGCGACGAGGTGGTGTCGCTCGTCGGCGGCTCGGGCAGCGGCAAGACCCAGCTGCTGCGCGTCATCCTCGGCCTGAAGCGCCCGGCGGCGGGCACGGTGCGCGTCTTCGGCGTCTCGTGGAGCGACCCGAGCCGCAAGAAGGTGCGCGACGCGCGCCGCAGGATCGGCGTGCTGTTCCAGAACGGCGCGCTCTATTCCGCCCTCACGGTGTTCGACAACATCGCGTTTCCCTTGCGCGAGCGCGGCGGCCTGACCGAGGCGCAGATCCGCGCGATCGTGCACGCGAAGCTCGCGCAGGTGGAACTGGAGCCGCGGCACGCGCAGCTCCTGCCGGCAAACCTCTCGGGCGGAATGGTGAAGCGCGTCGCGCTCGCGCGCGCGCTCGCGCTCTCGCCCGAGCTGCTCGTGCTGGACGAGCCGACCGCCGGGCTCGACCCGGACCGCGCCGAGCGCTTCGTCGCGCTGATCAAGCGGCTGCGCGAGGAGAACCGCTTCGCGGTGCTGATGGTCACGCACGACCTCGACACGCTCTACGCGCTCACAGACCGCGTCGCCGTGCTCGCCGACCAGCATATAATCGCCTTCGACACGCTCGCGGCGGTGCGCGCCGTGGACCACCGGTTCGTACGCAACTTCTTCGGGGGGAACGGGGACGCCGGGCGCTCGACCCCGGCTGAGCCCGCACGCATGGAGAGCCGCGCCTACGCGCTCGTCACCGGAGCGTTCGTCCTCGTGCTCGCGGTCGCGATCGCGCTCTGGGCGCGCTGGCTGACGAAGGAGCCGGTCGCGCGCACCGCGTACCGCGTCGTCGCGACCGTGCCGGTCTCCGGGCTCAGCCCCGAGGCGCAGGTGCGTTACCGCGGAATGCCCGCGGGGCGCGTCGCCGCGATCGCGCTCGATCCGAAGGACCCGCGGCGCATCCTGATCACCATCGAGGTGAACGACGGCATTCCGGTCACGCGCGGCACCTGGGCGCAACTGGGCATGGAAGGCATCACCGGTATCGCCTACGTGCACTTGCTCGACGACGGCGCCGATCCCTCGCCGCCCGCGCGCGGCGCAGACGGCGTCGCCGAGATCGCGCTGCGCCCGTCGCTCTTCGACACGCTCGCCGACGGCGCCGAAGGGGCGCTGCGCGAGACGCGCGAGCTCGTCGCCGCGCTGAAGGCGCTGCTCGACGAGGAAAACCGCCGCCGGCTCGGCGCGACGCTCGCCTCGCTCGAGCGCACCGCGGCGAAGCTTGAGGCGGGCGCAGCGCGCCTGCCGGGAGCGATCGAGCGCACCGACGCGCGGCTTCAGGCCTGGCTCGCCGAGGACAACCGGCGCCTTGCGCGCGAGACGCTCGAGCGGCTCGGCGAGGCGGCGGCGACGCTTCCGGATCTCGCGCGCGAGGTGCGCGCCCTCGCGGTCGAATCGCGGGAACTCGTCGCGCGCGTCGGGCAGCTCGCGGCCGAGGCGCAGGCGGGCGCCGCGGCGCTGCGCGAGGAGACGCTCCCGCGCGTCAATGCCCTTGCCGAAAGCGCCGAGCGCAGCGCCGAGCGCATCGCGCGGCTCGCCTCGGGCCTCGAGCGCGAGCCGGCGAGCCTCGTCTGGGGCCGGCGACCGCCTCGCCCGGGGCCCGGGGAACCCGGGTTCGTACCGTGAGACGCGCTCGCGCGGTTCTCCTTGCGGCGCTGCTTGGCGGCTGTGCCGCGCCGGGCGGCGATCGGCCGGCGCCGCGCCAGTACGACCTCGGCGACGCGGCGCCGGCGGCGACGCTGCCCGCGCTGCGCGCGGTCGCGGTGCGCGCGGCGATGCCGTTCGACGGGCTCGAGATGCATTACCGGCTCGGCGTACCGCGACGGCACGGAACTCGCCGCGTTCGCGCACAGCCGCTGGGCGGCGCCGCCGGCGAACTCGTGCGCCGACAGCTCGTTCGAGCGCTGCCGGCGAACCGCGGCGCGCCGTGCGCGCTCGAGCTCGAGCTCTACGAATTCACGCAGGTGTTCACCGCGCCCACGGAAAGCGAAGTGCGGCTCGCGGTGCGCGCCGCGGCGGGCGACGCCGCGCGCGGCTTTCGCGTGGTCGAGCCGGGGGCGGGCGCTGACGCGGCCGCCGGCGCCGCCGCGTTCGCGCGCGCGACCGAGCGCATGATCGCCGAAGTCGCCGGCTGGCTCGCGACGGTTCCCCGCTGCCGCGCGGGCTGAGCCCGCGTCAGGCGCTTTTCATGCGCGCTGCGCGCGCGAGCGCGATCGCGGCGAGCGGCGCGACGAGGCCGATGGCGGTGACGGTGATGAAAAGCAGCCCCAGTTCGCTGTAGTCGGCGGGCACCTTGACGGCGCCGGTCGCCGGGTCCTTCACTTCGCGCGTCACGGTGAAGATGCGGTTCAAGTACTTGGTGCCGAGTTGCGAGGCCGAGAGCGCGAGGTTCGTGAACGAGGCCATGACCGCGAAGTACGTCGCCTTGCAGGCTCGGCGGCGCCGAATTCGCGATCCAGGCGAGCATCGGCACCATCGCGATCTGCCCGAGCGGCGACTCGATCGCGGTGTCGATAACCGCGATGAAGCGCGCATCCACCACGCCGCCGGTCCGCGCCGCCGTCCATTCGTGCAGCCCGTAGTACATACCGATCTGCGGGAGCGCGAGCGCAGCGCCGGCGACGCTCAGGACCGCGACCACGTGATAGATCGAGCGCTCGGCCATGAAGCGGCGGAAGGCGAACAGGCCGGCGAGCGTGAGGCTCGAGCCGAGGAGCGAGAGCTTCGCGAGGAACTGCTGGTCGAAGCCGAGCACGTCGATCATCCACCAGCTCGCGCCCGCGCCCGGGCCGGGGATCGCGCGGAACACCCAGATCACCGCCGCGGTGCCGACGAGCGTCGCGCGCGCCTCGGCATCGAGCTCGCGCACGAGCCGCCAGATCAGCGCGAGCACGATCGCCATCGAGGCGCCGAAGACGAGCTCCTCGGCGTAGCGAAAGCGCGCGAGTCCCAGTCCGACCGAGACGGCGGTGAACGCTGCGCCGCCTGCGAGCATCCACCAGTTGACCGGCGGCGGCGCGGGCGCTTCGAGGTACCGGTGCGGATGCCGCCAGCGCAGGAAGCGCGCAAGGAGGACCCCGGAGACCGACACCACCGGGATCGCGAGCGCCCACTCGTAGACGCGCAGGTAGGCGGCGATTTTTTCGCGCTCGGGAAGCGCATGCACCCCGGCCATCAGGTAGACGTTCGCCGCCGAAACGAGCACCAGTCCCCCGATGATCGCCACCCGCCCGAGCGTCTGCATGGTCACCTGCATCGCGCGCCGCACCTCGGGCGGGATCTCGCGCCCGTCGGCCTCGCGCCGCGGCACCGCTTCCACCGTCATCGCGTCGGCGACCACGTCCTGGATCATGTAGCCGACGGGCGCAAGCAGCGCCGCGAGCACGTACCAGTGCTCGGCCGGCATCAGCGCGCGCATCGCCGCCGGATCGGCGAGCAGCCCGATCATGATCGCGATGCTCGCGGCGAGCAGCCCCGCGCCGAAGAACACGAGCGCGTCCTTCCAGCGCCAGGCGAGATCGACCAGGTGACCGATCACCATTTTGACCGTCCAGGGCATCACCGCCCAGAAGCCGAGCGCCGCGAGGAATTCGGCCGAGAGCTCGAGGTATTCCTTGACGAAGAAGGTGCCGACGATGCCGGTGAGACCCTGGATGCCGGCGGCGAGATAGACCATGAGCGGCGGAAGGTACGAAAGCCGCAGCGAGGCAAGCAGCGAAGGCGCGCGCATCGGCCGGCAGTGTAGCCGCGGGCGCCGCTAGGCGCTCGCCCCCAACCAGAGCGCGGCGATCGCGAGCGTCGCCGCGGTCACCGGCACGCCGACGCGGGCGTGGCTGCGCCAGTCGAAGCGCACGCCGTGCCGCGCGGCGGCCGCGGCGACGATCATGTTCGCGATCGAGCCGACGATCAGCAGATTGCCCGCGAACGTGCTCACGAGCGCGAGCAACGGCCCCGAGAACGGCTCGGTCGCTGCCGGAAGCAGCAGCATCACCGCCGGGACGTTCGAGACCGCGTTCGAAAGGACAAGCGTCGCGAGAAAGAACGGCACGGGTTCCGAAAGCGGCACGCCGAGCTCGGCAAGGCGCGCGATCGCCGCCGCCGCAAGACCGGTCCGCTCGAGCGCGTGGTTGACGACGAACAGGCCGACGAAGAGCACGAGCAGCTCCCAGTCGACCAGGCCGAGCATCTTGGTCGAATGGAGCCTGCGGCTCAGGAGCAGCAACCCCGCGCCGACGAGCGCGGCGACTTCGCGCGGCCAGTCGGAAAACAAGAACGCCGCAAGGAGCGCCGCCGCGATCGCCAGGCCCTTCGCGCTCTGCCAGCGATCGAGCGCAGGCTCCTCTTCGCGCCGCTCTCGCGCGACCGGCGCCGCGCCCGCCGCCCGCCAGCGGGCGCGCCACTGCCAGGCGATCACCGCCCAGGTCGCCGCGAGCCCCGCGAGCACCGGCAGCGCGGCGGTGCGCAGGTACGCCCCGAAATCGAGCGCGAGCACCTGTCCGATCAGCATGTTCTGCGGGTTGCCGACCAGGGTCGCCGCCGAGCCGATGTTCGCCGCGCAGGCGAGACCGAGGAGGAAGGGCAGCGGTTCCAGCCCTCGTCGCCGGCAGCTCTCGACGAGCACCGGCGCGACCGCGAGGCACACCACGTCGTTGCTGAACACCGCCGACAGCGTGCCGCAGACGCCGATCACCGCGGCAAGGAGCGCCGCCGGCCCGACGGGCAGCGCGGCGATGCGGCGCGTCGTCCAGCCGTAGAAGCCGCCCAGCCGCATCTGCGCCGAAAGCACCATGAAGGAAAAGAGCAGGAGCAGCGTCGGCAGGTGCACCGCGCGCGCCGCCTCCTCGGGCGTGAGCGCGCCTGCGCCGACGAGCGCGATCGCGCCGAGGAGCGCCACCCCGGTACGGTCGAGCTGCAGGAACGGCAGCCCGCCGAGGAACATGCCGCAGTAAACGAGCGCGAAGACGGCGACGACGGTCGCGGTGGCGGGCTCGGACACGGCGGCGGATTCTACGCGGCGCACGAGGCCGGGTCGGCCTAGAATGCTCCCCGTGAGCGAGCCGAGCTCAGCCGGTGCCGTCGTCTTTCGCCGCACGCCCGAGGGCGTGCGCTTGCTCGTTCTGCGCGCCTACCGCAACTGGGACTTTCCGAAGGGGGAGATCGCGCCGGGGGAGACGCCGCTTGCGGCCGCAAAGCGCGAATGCGCCGAGGAAACCGGGCTTGCCGATCTGCAGTTCCGGTTCGGCGAGGCGTACCGCGACACGCTGCCCTACGCCGGCGGCAAGGTCGCGCGCTACTTCCTCGCCGAAACCGCGACCGAGCGGGTGACGCTTCCGGTCTCGCCCGAGCTCGGGCGAGCGGAACACCACGAATGGCGCTGGGTGAGCTTCGAGGAGGCGGAGGCGCTGCTTCCGCCGCGGCTCGCCGTGGTGCTCGACTGGGCGCGCTGCAAGCTCGGTTGAGCCCGGCCGCCGGCTATTTTGCGAGCACCGTCATCGCCTGCTCGATGCCGGCGATCGTCGTCGGGTACATGCGCCCCTTCATCAGCTCGCGGATGATGCCGATCGACTGGCGGTAGCCCCAGATCTCCTCCGGCTCGGGGTTGAGCCAGACGCACTTCGGATAGACGTCGACGACGCGCTTCAGCCACACGGCGCCGGGTTCCTCGTTGAAGTATTCGACCGAGCCGCCCGGCTGCAGGATCTCGTACGGGCTCATCGTCGCGTCGCCGACGAAGATCACGCGGTAGTCGTGCGGATAGCGGTGCAGGATGTCCCAGGTGCGGGTGCGCTCGGCGTGCCGGCGGCGGTTGTCGCGCCAAACGAAGTCGTACAGGCAGTTGTGGAAGTAGAAGAATTCCAGCCGCTTGAACTCGCTTTTCGCCGCCGAGAACAGCTGCTCGGCGATCCGCACGTGTTCGTCCATCGTGCCGCCGACGTCCATGAACATCAGCACCTTGACGGCGTTGCGCCGCGCCGGGCGCATCTGGATGTCGAGGTAGGTCTTCTTCGCCGTGGTCTGGATCGTGCCCTCGAGGTCGAACTCGTCGGGCGCGCCCTCGCGCGCGAACTTGCGCAGCCGACGCAGCGCGACCTTGAGGTTGCGCGTGCCGAGTTCCACCGAATCGTCGAGGTTGCGGTACTCGCGCGCGTCCCACACCTTGACCGCGCTGCGGTTCCTGCCGCGCGACTGGCCGATGCGCACGCCTTCGGGGTTGTAGCCGTACGCGCCGAAGGGCGAGGTACCGGCGGTGCCGATCCATTTGGCGCCGCCTTGGTGGCGGCCCTTCTGTTCCTCGAGCCGCTTTTTCAGCGTCTCCATCAGCTTTTCCCAGCCGCCGAGCGCTTCGATCTGCCTTTTCTCCTCCTCGCTCAGAACGAGTTCCGCCTGCTTGAGCAGCCACTCGAGCGGGATCTGCGTCTCGAGGCCGGGGATCGTCTCGACGCCGTTCCAGAACTCGGAGAACGCCCGGTCGAACTTGTCGTAGTTCGCCTCGTCCTTCACGAGCGTCGCGCGCGCGAGGAAGTAAAACGACTCGACCGACGGCCCGATCACGCCGCGGCCGAGCGCCTCGAGCAGCGTCAGGTACTCCTTGATCGAGACCGGGAGCCGGTGGCTCTTCAGCGTGAGGAAGAAGTCGATCAGCACGCGAGACCGCGCCGCCGAGCGGCGCGCTCAGGCGCCCTTCGCCCGCGTCATGAACACCAGCCGCTCGAAAAGATGCACGTCCTGCTCGTTCTTGAGCAGCGCGCCGTGCAGCGGCGGGATGAGGGTCTTGCGGTCCTTTGCGCGCAGCGCCTCGGGCGGGATGTCCTCGGCGAGCAGCAGCTTCAGCCAGTCGAGCAGCTCCGAGGTCGAGGGCTTCTTCTTCAGGCCCGGGACCTCGCGCAGCTCGAAGAACACCTCGAGCGCCTCGCGCAACAGCGTCTTCTTGAGCTGCGGGAAATGCACCGCGACGATGCGCTCCATCGTTTCCTTGTCCGGGAAGCGGATGTAGTGGAAGAAGCAGCGACGCAGGAACGCATCCGGCAGGTCCTTTTCGTTGTTCGAGGTGATGAACACGATCGGGCGGTGCTTCGCTTTCACCAGCTCGCGCGTCTCGTAGACGTAGAACTCCATGCGGTCGAGCTCGCGCAGCAGGTCGTTGGGGAACTCGACGTCGGCCTTGTCGATCTCGTCGATGAGGAGCACCACCGGCGTGTCCGAGACGAACGCCTGCCAGAGCATTCCCTTGACGATGTAGTTGCGGATGTCGTGCACGCGCGGGTCACCCAGCTGCGAATCGCGCAGGCGGCTCACCGCGTCGTACTCGTACAGGCCCTGCTGCGCCTTGGTGGTGGACTTGATGTGCCATTCGAGCAGCGGCAGGCCGAGCGCCCTGGCCACCTCGACCGCGAGCATCGTCTTGCCGGTGCCGGGCTCGCCCTTCACGAGCAGCGGCCGCTGCAGCGTGATCGCGGCGTTCACCGCGAGCATCAGGTCTTCGGTGGCGACGTAGCGAGGCGAACCGGTGAAGCGCATCGCGGGTGTCCTCGGGTAAAAGCGCATTATAATCGCGGGGTTTTCCGCAACCCCGCCACGACCGAACAACAACGATGCGCCACCCGACACTGCTCGTTTTCGCCGCACTCGGCGCCGCGGCGCCCGCGCTCGCGCAGCAGCCGCCGACCGCGGGCGACGCGAAGTCGCTGCGCACCACGATCGCGATGTGCGAAGGCTGCCACGGCATTCCCGGCTACCGCACCGCGTACCCGGAGGTCTATCACGTGCCGAAGCTCGCCGGACAGTCGGCCGCCTATCTCGCGGCGGCGCTCGCCGCGTACAAGTCGGGCCAGCGCCGGCATCCCTCGATGCGCGGCATCGCGGCCGGACTCTCCGAAAAGGAGATCGCGGAGATCGCCGCGTACTACGCCGGGGGCGCGAAATGAGGCGCGCGCTGATCGTCGCGGTGGCGCTGGCGGCCGCCGGCGCGGCGCAGGCCGGAAACCCCGAGGCGGGCAGGAAAAAGGCCGAGGTGTGCGCCGCCTGCCACGGGCTGGACGGCGCAAAGCCGACCGCGCCCGAAAACCCGATCCTCGCGGGCCAGCACTACGACTACCTCGTGAAGGCGCTCAAGGACTACAAGAGCGGCAAGCGCGACAACCCGGTGATGAAGGGGTTCGCCGCCGGTCTCTCGACGCGGGACATCGAGGACCTCGCCGCCTGGTTCGCGAGCCAGAAGTCGGGGCTCGCGGTCAAGCGCTAGCCTTCCTCGCGAGGCATTCGAGGTAAGCCGCCGCATCGGGCACGGCGCGCTCGCGCTGCGCGCGCCAGACCGTCTCGGCGAGGCACTCGATCGCTGCGTGCAGCGCCTCGTGGCGCGAACCGGCGCGCTCCGCAAGCCGGGCGACGCACGCGACGATGCCCGGCGGCTGATCGATCGAGAGCTGCTCCTCGAGCGCGAGGTGCAGCGCGAGGTGCAGAAACGGATTCGTTTCCCCCTGCTCGGGAAAGTACTCGCGCACGGCGTATTTTTCCGGGTCCTCGAGCACGCGATGGTACTCGGGGTGCGCGAGGATCACCTCGAGCGCCACGGTCTCCAGACCCGCGAGGGGCGCGCCCTCGCGGTACTTGCGCCAGGTCTCGAAGAAGAACCCGCGCGCCTGTTCCCGGCTAGGTCCGAACATCGGCGGTCTTTTCGCGCCAGGCGCACAGGTCGCGGATCGGGCAGCGCGGGCATTTCGGCCGGCGCGCGGTGCAGACGTAGCGGCCGTGCAGGATCAGCCAATGGTGCGCGTGGCGCAGGAACTCGGGCGGCGTCGCGGCGAGCAGCTTGCGCTCCACTTCCGCGGGATTGCGGCCCGGCGCGAGACCGGTACGGTTCGCGACGCGAAAGATGTGCGTGTCCACCGCGACCGTCGGCTCGCCGAAGGCGACGTTCAGCACCACGTTCGCGGTCTTTCGCCCGACGCCCGGCAGCGCTTCGAGTTCCGCGCGCGTGCGCGGCACCTCGCCGCCGTGGCGCTCAAGCAGCAGCCGCGAGAGCGCGACGATGTTTTTCGCCTTGGTGCGGTACAGGCCGATCGAGCGGATGTACCCGGCGAGTTTTTCCTCGCCGAGCGCGACGATCGCCTGCGGGGTGTTCGCGACGCGAAACAGCCGCTCGGTCGCGGCGTTCACCGATCGGTCGGTCGCCTGCGCCGAAAGCACCACCGCGACGAGCAGCTCGAACGGCGTGCGGTAGACGAGCTCCGAGCGCGGCTCGGGGTTCGCGGCGCGCAGCCGCGCGAACAGTTCGCGCCGCTTGGCCGGGCTCACCGGCGCCTTTCCCGCGCGCGCGCGAGCACGGCGGCGAGCACCGCGCGCCGGCGCGCCGCATCCGGCGTGTGCAGCCGGGCTTCGGCCTCGACCTGCCGGCGGCGGCGGCGCGCATGACGCAGCTTCGCCGCGCGCGCGTCGGCCTCGGTCCAGGAATACCCCGCCGGCGCGGGCACCATCGCGATGCAGTCCATCGGACAGGGCGGAAGGCACTTCTCGCAGCCGACGCAGTAATTCGCGATCACGACGTGCATGAACCCCTCGGCGCCGACGATCGCGTCCACCGGACAGGCGGCGAGGCAGCGCGCGCAGCCGATGCAGCGCGCCTCGTCGATCAGCGCCACACGCGGGCGCTTCATGCAGGAGCGCGCGGCCGCTCGCCGGGGTACGCCCGCACGCATTCGGCGACGAGCGCCGGCCCGCGGTAGACGAGCCCGGTGTAGAGCTGTACGAGCGTCGCGCCGGCGGTGAAGCGCTCGGCGGCGTCCGCCCCGCTCATGATCCCGCCGACGCCGATCACCGGAATCTCGCCCGCAAGATGCGCGACCAGCGCGCGCAGCACCGCGAGCGCCCGCGGCCGTAGCGGCGCGCCCGAAAGGCCTCCTCGCTCGTTCGCGTGCGGCAAACCCTCGACGCCCTCGCGCGAGACGGTGGTGTTCGTCGCGATCACCCCGTCCATGCCGGTGCGGCGCACCACGTCGGCGACCGCTCGCACGCCCTCAGCGTCGAGGTCGGGCGAGATCTTCGGCACGAGCTTCACGTCGCGGCCGTAGCGGTCGCGCAGCCGCGCGCGCGCCGCGCCGAGGCGCGCAAGCAGCGCCGCGAGCGCCTCGGGCGACTGCAGTTCGCGCAGCCCGGGCGTATTGGGCGAGGAGACGTTGATCGACACGTAGTCGGCGTACGGATAGAGCGCTTCGAGGCAACGTTCATAGTCGTCGCCGGCGCGCTCGTTCGGCGTGTCGCCGTTCTTGCCGATGTTGACGCCGATCACCAGGTCGCGCCGCGCGCGCCGCAGGTTCTCGACGAAGGCGTCCAGGCCGGCGCTGTTCAGCCCCATGCGGTTGACGAGCGCGCGCGCCTGCGGGATGCGAAAGAGCCGCGGCTTCGGGTTGCCCGGCTGCGGGCGGGGCGTCACGCCGCCCAGTTCGAGAAAGCCGAATCCGAGCGCGGCGAGCGCATCGACGTGCTCTGCGTCCTTGTCCAGACCGGCGGCGAGCCCCACCGGGTTGCGAAAGCGCAGCCCCATCGCTTGCACCGGCCGCTCGGGCGGGCGCGCGACGCGCAGCAGGCCGAGGCGCAGCGGCGCGTCCGCCAGCCCGAGCGCGAGCGCGTGCGCGGTCTCCGGTTCGAGCGCGAAGAGCAGCGGGCGCGCGAGCGCATAGAGCATCGCGCCGTCCGCTCAGCCGATCTCGTCGGGTTCGAGTCTGCGCCAGAGGCCGCCGACGAAGCCCTCGATGGGGCGAAAGCGCGACTTGTAGGTCATCTTCGGGCTTTCGCGGATCCAGTAACCGAGGTAGAGGTAGGGCAGGCCGAGCGCGCGGCACGCCTCGATCTGCCACAGGATGTTGTAGGTGCCGAAACTCGTGCCGCGCCGGTCGGGATCGAAGAACGTGTACACCGAGGACAGCCCGTCGGGCAGGTAGTCGACGATCGAGACCATGACGAGCTGGCCGTGGTCGCGGAACTCGACGAGCCGCGTGTCCACCCGGCTCTGGAGCAGGAAGTGCGAGTACTGGTCGCGGCTGTCGTTGTCCATGCCGCCGCCCGAGTGCCGCCGCGACTGATAACGCAGGTAGAGCGCGTAGTGTTCCAAGCGGAACTTGAGCGGCTGCGCCTGCGCGGCGAGCCCGCGATGCCGCTTCCAGGCGCGGCGCTGCGCGCGGTTCGGGCGGAAGTCGGCGACCGGCAGGCGCACCGGCACGCACGCGCGGCAGCTGTCGCAGTGCGGCCGGTAGGTGAAGATGCCGCTGCGGCGAAACCCCGCCTTGACCAGTTCGCCGTAGATTTCGGTGTTGATCAGGTGGCTCGGGGTGGCGACCTGCGAGCGCGCCATGCGCTCGGGCAGATAGCTGCAAGGGTAGGGCGCGGTGACGTAGAACTGCAGTACCGCGTGCGGCAGATCGTCAAGCCGGGACATCGCTCCAGCGGGCCGGTGGTTCGGGGTAGTTTACCAACGCGGAGAGGCGCCGCAAAAATTCCGCGCGCGGGATCTCGCGCGCACCGAGCGAGGCGAGCAGCGGCGTGCGCTGCTGGCAGTCGATCATCGGAAAGCCGCGCGCGCGCAGGCGCGCGACGAGCGCGACAAGCGCGACCTTCGAGGCGTCGGTCGCGCGCGCGAACATCGATTCGCCGAAGAACATGCGGCCGATCGCGACGCCGTAGAGCCCGCCGACCAGCCGGCCGTCGCGCCAGGTCTCGAACGAGTGCGCGTAGCCGGCGCGGTGCAGCCGTCGGTAGGCGCGCCGCATCTCGGGCACGAGCCAGGTGCCCGGCGCGCCGCGCCGCGGCGCAGCGCACGCCTCGATCACTTCGTCGAAGACGGTGTCCACGCGCACCTCGTAGCCTTTGTTGCGGATGCTCTTCGCGAGCGAGCGCGGAATCTTCAGCTCGTCGGTGAAAAGCACCATGCGCGGGTCGGGCGACCACCACAGGATCGGCTCGCCTTCCGAATACCAGGGGAAGATCCCACGCCGATACGCCGCGAGCAGCCGCTCGACCGACAGGTCGGCGCCGGCGCACAGCAGACCGTTCGGTTCCTTCAGCGCGCGTTCGACCGGAGGAAACGGGTCCTGCGGCGCGAGAAACCTCAGCACTTCACCTGCTGGCGGCAGTACTGCTCGAGCGCGGTCACCACCGCGGTGCCTGTCACTTCCCGCCGTTCGGCGGCGCCGTTTTCGAGCGTAAGGCGCATCGCGTACTTCGCGAAGAACGCGTCGAACAGCTCGCCGCCGAGCGTGCCGACGGCGTACAGGGCGTCGGTCGCCGGCTCGTAATCGAGCAGGATCGCCGCGAGCGGTTGCGTCGCCGGGCCGGCGACGACGCGCGCGCCCTCGGCCGGATCGTACTGGCTGTGCTCGGCGCAGCAGTGGATCACGTCGGCATGGCGGTTGCGGGCGCTCGCCTCGGCGCGAAAGCTGATGAAGCTGATCTCGCGCGTCGGGTACGCGAGCTGGTGCGCGCAGATCGCCGAATACGCGACGATCGAGCGCTGCGGGCCGACGCCGCCGCTCCACTCGTAGTCGCGCCGGTCGGCGGTGCGCAGCCGTGCGGTCCCGCGCACCGGACGCCCGAGGTTGAGCAGGAAGCAGGGCGTTACGGTGTACGGGTAATGGAAGATCAGATTGCGGCGCGGCGGGACGGAGGCCGCGCGCAACGGCTCGCCGCGCGCATCGACAAGGAGCGCGCGCGCATAGCGCCGCGCGGTCGCGCCGGCGACGGCGAACGCGGGCATGCCCGCCGCGGCGGCCGACGCGGCGCAGAGGCGGAAGAAGTCGCGGCGCTGCATCGCGCAGATTCTAGCCGAGGGCGCCGGGTCTACTTCAGGTCCTCGGCGAAAAAGCCGAATTCGCCGCGCGCCCGGTCGGCGCACCAGCGCCGCAGCGTCAAGCCGACCGTGCGAAACGCGATCTCCTTCCAGGGAATGTCCTTTTCCTCGCGCAGCGCGACTTCCAGGCTTTCGGCGCCCGGCCGGAACTCGAGGTCGAGCAGCCGCGCGCGGTAAAAAAGGTGCACCTGGTTTACCGCCGGCACCGAAATGATGCTGTAGGGGGCGATCAGCTCGGCGCGCGCGCCGGCCTCCTCGAGCGTCTCCCGCAGCGCCGCTTCGCCGGCGCTTTCGCCGTTTTCCATGAATCCGGCCGGAAGCGTCCAGTACCCGTACCGCGGCTCGATCGCGCGCCGGCAAAGCAGCACGCGCCCTTCCCATTCCGGAATCGTGCCGACGACGAGCTTGGGGTTCTGGTAGTGGATGTCGCCGCACTCGTCGCAGACGAACCGGGGGAGCGAGTCTCCCGGCGGGATGCGCCGCGCGACCGCGGCGCCGCAGCTCGGACAGAACTTCACGGCGCCCGGACGGCCCCCGGGGACCGCGGCGCCGCCCGGGCGACGCAAGGCGGCCGAAGCGGCAGGGCGCGGAGGCGACGAAGCGGCGCGCGCGGCATCGCGCAAAATGGTAAACCGGTCGCGACCGCCGCGGGCGCTTCGCGTGCGCGGTCTCGGGCCGGCGCCGGGCGCTTTCCCTCGCGCAAGGCCGTGCGGGAAAATAAGCTTCGCCTCGCGATGCCGACCGACCGCTACGAGGAGCTTTACCGGAGCTGGCGCTGGGAGGTCCCCGAGCGCTTCAACATCGCCGCCGCCTGCTGCCGACGCTGGGCGGCGGACCGCTCGCGCTTTGCGCTTTACTGGGAGGACGAATCGGGGACGAGCGCGGCCTACAGCTTCTGGGACATCCAGCAGCGGGCGAACCGGCTCTCGAACGCGCTCGCGGCGCTCGGCGTCGGACGCGGCGACCGGGTCGCGATCGTGCTCCCGCAGCGGCCCGAGACCGCGATCGCCTACATCGCGATCTTCCAGATGGGCGCGATCGCGCTGCCGCTCAGCCACCTCTTCGGCCCCGATGCGCTCGAATACCGGCTCGCGCACGCCGAGGCGTCGGTCGCGATCGTCGAGCCGACGACGATCGCGAACGTCTGCGCGGTGCGGGACCGGCTGCCGCACCTGCGGCACCTGATCGGCGTCGCCGGCGCGCGCGAGGCCGGGGTGCTCGCCTGGGAGACGCTCCTCGAGCGGGCGAGCCGCGATTTTGCGCCGGCGGACACCGCGGCCGAAGACCCGTGCCTCATCATCTACACGAGCGGCACCACCGGCCCGCCGAAGGGCGCGCTCAAGCCGCACCGCGTGCTGATCGGCAACGTCCCGGGGTTCGTCTACTCGCACGACTTCTTCCCGCGCCCCGGGGACATGTTCTGGTCGCCCGCCGACTGGGCCTGGACCGGCGGGCTGATGGATGCGCTGCTGCCGTCGTGGTACTTCGGCATGCCGATCCTCGGCTACCGCGGCCGGTTCGATCCCGAGCGCGCGTACGACCTGATCGAGCGCTACGGCGTGCGCAACGCGTTCCTGTTTCCGACCGCGCTCAAGCTGATGATGAAGGCGGTGCCCGCGCCGCGCGAAAAATACGACCTGCGGCTGCGCACGGTGATGAGCGCGGGCGAAGCGGTCGGCACGGCGGTCATCGAATGGGCGCGCGCGCAGCTCGGCGTTACCGTCAACGAGATGTTCGGCCAGACCGAGATGAACTACGTCGTCGGCAACTGCCAGGAAGCGTGGCCGGTGAAGCCCGGCTCGATCGGCCGGCCCTACCCCGGGCATCGCGTCGCGATCCTGGACGAGCAGGGCAACGAAGCGAAACCGGGCGAGCTCGGCGAGATCGCGGTGCATCGGTTCTTCCAGGGCGAGCGCGATCCGGTGCACTTCCTCGAATACTGGAAGAACCCGCAGGCGACGCGCGACAAGTATCTCGGCGACTGGGGCCTCACCGGCGATCAGGGCCGCATGGACGAGGACGGTTACCTCTGGTACCAGGGGCGCTCGGACGACGTCATCAAGTCGGCCGGCTACCGCATCGGTCCGGCGGAAATCGAGTCCTGCCTCGTGCGCCATCCGGCGGTCGCGAACGCGGCGGTGATCGGAAAGCCGGACGACGTGCGCGGGCAGATCGTCAAGGCGTACGTGGTGCTGCAACCGGGTTTTACGCCCTCGGCGCAGCTCGTCGAGGACATCCAGAACCACGTGCGCGGGCGGCTTGCGCCGTACGAGTATCCGCGCGAGATCGAGTTTATCGACGCGCTTCCGATGACGACCACCGGCAAGGTCCAGAGAAAGGAGCTGCGAAAGCGCGAGGAAGCGCGCCGGTCGCAGAAGGGATAGAGCCGCGCCGGCCGACCGGCGGCGCGCGGCCCGCCCCCGGTTCACGTCCGGGGCGCGCTGTCGGCAGAATGCGGGCACCTTCCGGAGGAGGGAGCCATGAGACGCATCGCCCTGACGCTCGTTCTCGCGCTCGCGGCGCCGCTTTGCGCGCTCGCGCAGTATCCCGACCGCCCGATCAAGCTCATCGTGCCCTGGCCGGCGGGCGGCGACACCGACAACATCTTCCGACCGTTCGCGCCGCTGTTGCAGAAGCAGCTCGGCCAGCCGGTGGTGATCGCCAACGTCGCCGGCGCCTCCGGCACGCGCGGCGCAAAAGAGGCGAAAGAGGCGCCCGCCGACGGTTACACGCTCTACGCGGTGCACGACTACATCCACAGCACCTACTACACCGGCATCGCCGACGTGCAGTACACCGATTTCGAGCCGATCTGCCTCATCGCCTCCACGCCTTCGGTGCTCACCGCAAGCCCGAAGACGCCGTGGAAGGACTGGCACGGGCTCCTTGCGGACGCAAGAGCGCGGCCGGGGCAGATCACCGTCGGCGCGACCCTCGGCTCGACGAGCCACTTCTTTCCCGCGCTGATCGAAAAGGCCGCCGGGATCAAGTTCAAGTACGTCTCCTACGAGGGGCTCGCCCCGCGCATGAACGCGATCCTCGGCGGGCACGTCGACCTCACCGACGCGAACCTCACGCAGAAGGCGAAGGTCGAGGCGGGCGAGCTGAAGTTCATCGCGATCGCGACCGAGAAGCGCCACCCCGAGATGCCGAACGTGCCGACGCTGAAGGAGCTCGGGGTCAACGTCGTCTACGACGTCAACCGCGGCATCATGGTGCCGAAGGGCACGCCCGCGGCGGTGATCGCGCGGCTCGAGGCGGCCTGCGGCGCCGCGGCGCGCGAGCCGGCGTTCGCCGAGGCGATGCGCAAGCAGGGCACCGACGTGCGCTACATGGACCGCGCGACCTACGCCGCCTGGCTCAAGCAGAACGACGAACTCACCCGCAACCTCGCGAGGGACCTCGGGCTGCTCAAGCGCTGATGCTGTCGAAGGACGGCTGGGCGGGGCTCGTCGTCGCCGCGACGAGCCTCGTTTTTTTCGCGCTCACGCTCGGGCTCAAGCACAATCCGCTCGTGCCGATCGGGCCGGGGTTTTATCCCCGGATCGTCCTTGGCCTGACCGCGGCGCTGGGACTGGCGCTTGCGCTCGCCGACGCGCTGCGCGCGCGCCGGCGCGCGGCGGCCGCCGCGCCCGAGCCGCGCGCGCCGAACTACCTCGCGGTGGGGATTCAGTTCGCGCTCTTCGGCGCCTACGCCGGGCTGCTGCCGCTGCTCGGGTTCCGCCTCGCCACGTTCGCGTACGTCGCGGCGGCGAACGCGCTCATGGATCCACCGCGCGGGGCGCGCGGGCTCGCGCGCGCGGCGCTCGTCGGGTTCGCGACCGCCGCGGCCGCCTGGCTCGTCTTCGAGCGCTACCTGCTCGTGCTGCTTCCGCGCGGCAGCTGGACCGGTTTCTGAGCCGATGTTCGAACTGCTGCTCGACGCCCTGCAGGGCATGTTCGCGCCGAAGTACCTGGTGCCGCTCGCCGCCGGCACGCTCGCCGGCATCGTCGGCGGCGCGCTGCCCGGCGTCACGATCACGATGACGATCATCGTCGTGCTGCCGTTCACCTTCGGCCTCGATCCGCTGCAGGGGCTCGCGGCGATGGTCGGCGTCTACGTCGGCGGTTCGGCGGGCGGGCTGGTGACGGCGATCCTCCTCGGCATTCCGGGCACGCCCTCGGCGATCGCCACCACATTCGACGGCCATGCGCTCGCGCGCAAGGGCGAACCCGGGCGCGCCTTGTGGCTCGGCATCTGGGCCTCGTTCTTCGGCGGCCTCCTCGGCGCGGTGTTCCTCGTCGGCGCGACCGGACCGCTCGCGCGCTTTGCCCTTCAGTTCGGTCCTTGGGAGTTTTTTTCGCTTTTCGTCCTCGCGCTGTCGATGGTCGCCGGGCTCGTGGGCACCTCGATCCTGAAGGGGCTCGTCGCCGGCATGCTCGGGCTGGTGGTCACCGTGATCGGCAACGATCCGGTGATGGGCCAGGAGCGCCTCACGTTCGGCGTCTCGTTCCTGCGCGGCGGCATCGATTTCCTTCCGGTGCTGATCGGCGTGTTCGCGTTCTCGCAGGTGATGCAGGAAGTGGAGCGCATGGGCGGCCCGGTGCAGGCCGCGGCGAGGGCGCAGCGCGCGCTCGCGCTCGCGGTCTCGCATGCGAAGGTGATCTGGGAGATCGTTTCGCGGCCCGTGCGGCTCGTCTGGTTCTCGTTCATCGGCGTGCTGATCGGGGTGCTGCCGGCGATCGGCGGCAGCGCGGCGAGCATGTTCGCCTGGGACCAGGCGAAGCGGCTCTCGCGCCACCCGGAGCGCTTCGGCACCGGCACGCCCGAGGGCATCATCGCTTCGGAGTCGGCGAACAACGCCAACGTCGGCGGCTCGCTCGTCACCATCATGGCGTTCGGCATTCCGGGCGATGCGGTGACCGCCGTGATGCTCGGCGCGCTCACGATCCACGGCATCCAGTCCGGACCGCTCTTCATCGCGCAGAACGCGGCGCTCGCCTACGGCATCTTCGCCGCCTACATCCTCGCGCATCCGCTGATGGTGGCGATGCTTGCGCTCGGCGCGCGCGCGATGCTGCGCGTGGTGACCGTCCCGCGCGCGGTGCTCTTTCCCGCGGTGCTGGTGCTGTGCACCGTCGGCGCCTACGCGCTCAACAACACGATGGCGAACGTCTACGTGCTCCTCGTCTTCGGCCTCGCCGGCTACGCGATGGTGAAGGCCGGCTTTCCGCTCGCGCCGTTCATCCTCGGCGTGATCCTCGGCGACCAGATCGAGATCAACCTCGTGCGCGCGATCATGACCGACGCGAACCCGTGGCTTTTTGTGACGCGCCCGATCTCCGGGCTGCTGCTCGCGGCGGCGCTCGCCTCGTTCGCCGCCGCGCTCTGGCAGCACCGGCGCGTTCAGGCGCGCACGGCAGGCGGCGCCGACTTCTAGGCGTTTTCCGATAGACTTGCGCCGGCCGCACCGGTGGCGCCCCGGACACGAATCGAACGTGCGACCTGCCCCTTAGGAGGGGGCTGCTCTATCCACTGAGCTACCGGGGCGGATGACGCGATTGTACGGTCCTTGAGACTCGCCATTTCCGCATGCCTTGCGCTCGCCGCCGCGAGCGCGATCGCGCAGAGCTGGGCCTGGGACGACGGCACGACGCCGTTCGTCGTCTCGCCGCCCGAGGTCGTCGAGCGCATGCTTCGCCTTGCGGCGCCGAAGCCGGGCGAGCGGCTGGTCGACCTCGGCTCGGGCGACGGCCGCATCGTGATCGAGGCGGCGAAGCGCTACGGCGCGCAGGCGCTCGGTGTCGACATCGACCCGCGGCTCGTGCGCCTGGCGAGCGAGAACGCGCGCCGGGCGGGCGTCGAGGGGCTCGCGCGCTTCGAGGTGCGAGACCTCTTCGAGACCGATCTGCGCGGCGTGCAGGTGGTGACGCTCTATCTGCTGCCCGATGTCAACCGCAAGCTCGTGCCGAAACTGTTCGCGGAGCTCGCCCCGGGTGCGCGCGTCGTCTCGCACGACTACGACATGGGGCCGTGGCCGTTCGACGAGATGATCGAGCTGCCGCTCGCCGAAAAGCTCGTCGGTCCGCCCGGCCGCTCGCGCATCTACCTGTGGGTGATGCCGGCGGATGCGCGCGGCACGTGGCTCGCCGAGCTGCCCGGGCACGGCGGGCGCTGGCGCTTCGCCATCGCGCAGCGCTATCAGCTGCTCGAGGTCGAGGCGAGCGTCGCCGAGGGCACGGTCGCGGTGCGCGGCGCACGGCTGCGCGGCGACGAGATCCGGCTCGCCGTCGTCGGCACCGTCGGCGGGCGCGGGTTCCTGCACCTTTTCCGCGGCCGCGTCGCGGGCGCGCGCATCGCGGGCGAGGTCGAGATTTCCGACGGAGAAACTTCGAGGACGCTCCCATGGATCGCGACGAGAGAGTGACCGGCCCGACGACGGGCGAGGCCGCGGCGATCGCCCCGCGCGCGCAGGCGCCGGAGGCGGCGCCGCGGCCGATGCTGTCGGTCGCCGACGGCGTGTTCCTGATGATCGGCATGATCGTCGGCGTCGGCATCTTCAAGGCGCCGTCCGTCGTCGCCGGCGCGAGCGCGAGCGGCGCCGAGTTCCTGCTCGCATGGCTGCTCGGCGGCGTGGTGTCGCTGTGCGGCGCGCTGGTCTACGCCGAGCTCGCCGCGCGCCACCCGGACACCGGCGGCGAATACCGGTTCCTCGAGCGCGGGCTCGGCCGCGCGGTCGCGTTCCTGTTCGCCTGGTCGCGCATGACCGTGATCCAGACCGGCGCGATCGTCGCGGTCGCCTTCGTGTTCGGCGACTACGCGAGCACGCTCGTGCCGCTCGGCAAGCACAGCGCGGCGATCTACGCGGCGATCGGCGTCGTCGCGTTCACCGCGCTCAACGTCGCCGGCACGCTGCCGACCAAGAACCTGCAGCGCTGGATGGAGACGGTGCTGATCGCCGGGCTCCTTGCGCTCGCCGCGGCGGGGCTGATCGCCGGGGCGCCGGGAGAGCCCGCGCCCGCCGCGGGCGGCAGCGGCGCCTTCGGGCTCGCGATGATCTTCGTGCTGCTCACCTATGGGGGCTGGAACGAGGCGGCGTATCTCGCCGGCGAGGTGCGCGAACCGCGGCGCAACATGCGCAAGGTGCTCGTGATCGGCATCGTCGCGGTGACGCTGCTCTACCTGCTCGTCAACCTGGGGTATCTCGCCGCGCTCGGCCTTAGCGGCATGCGCGAATCGAAGGCGGTCGCCGCGGACGTGATGAAGCTCGTCGCGGGCGAGGCCGGTGCGGCGGCGGTCGCGCTGCTCGTCTGCGTTTCGGCGCTCACGACGATGAACGCGGCGATCTTCACCGGCGCGCGCACCACCTGGGCGTTCAGCCGCGATTTTGCGGCGTTCGGACGGCTCGGACGCTGGCGCGCGGCGGGCAGCACGCCGGCGAACGCGCTCCTCCTTCAGGGCGCGATCTCGCTCGTTCTCGTGCTCGCGGGCGCGTTCACCCCCGACGGCTTCAGCGCGATGGTCGCCTACACGTCGCCCGTGTTCTGGACCTTCTTTCTGCTCACCGGGCTGACACTGTTCGTGTTCCGCGCGCGCGAGACGCGCGGCGAACTCGCGTACCCCGAGACGCGCGTTCCGCTCTTTCCGCTCGTGCCGCTCGTGTTCGTCGGCGCCTGCCTGTACATGCTCTGGTCGAGCGTCGACTACGTGCGCAACCCGGAGTACGGTCCGAAGTTCGGCGCGATGGTGCTCGCGGGGCTGGCGGTGATGGCGGCCGGGGTCGCGGTGTACGCGTTTGCGCGGCGCGGCGCGCCGCGCGCCGGTGCCGCGTGAGCGCGCACGAGCCGCTCGAACCCTCGCCCTGGGTGCTCGCCTGGGCGCCGCGCATCGCGCGCGGCACGGTGCTCGACGTCGCCTGTGGCGGCGGGCGGCATGCGCGCGTGTTTCTCGCGCGCGGCTTGCGCGTCGTCGCGGTCGACCGCGTCGCGCAGTCCATTCCGGGGGCGCGGTTCGTTCAGGCCGATCTCGAATCCGGCCCCTGGCCGTTCGCCGGCGAGCGCTTCGAGGGCATCGTCGTCACCCATTACCTCTGGCGGCCGCTCTTTCCGGTCCTTGCGGCCGCGCTCGCGCCCGGCGGCATCCTGATCTACGAGACGTTCATGCTCGGGCACGAGCGCTACGGCCGCCCGAGCCGCCCGGAGTTTCTGCTGCGCCCCGGAGAATTGCTCGAAGCGTTCAAGGCGCTCGCCGTGATCGCGTTCGAGGAAGGCGACGTCGCCTCGCCGAGGCCCGCGAAGATCCAGCGGTTGTGCGCCGCGCGCCCGCTCGAGGAGTAGAATGCGCATTCGCCCGACGACTGCTCGCGGGGGGAACCGATGATTACAGGCAGCCTGGTCGCGCTCGTCACCCCGATGCACGAAGACGGAAGCCTCGATCTTGCGCGCTTTCGCAGCCTGATCGACTGGCACATCGCCGAAGGCACCGACGGGATCGTCGTCGTGGGCACCACGGGCGAATCCCCGACGGTGAGCTTCGACGAGCACAAGGCGCTCATCCGCATCGCCGTCGAGCACGCGCGCGGCCGCGTGCCGATCGTCGCCGGCACCGGCGCCAACTCGACCGCCGAGGCGATCGAGCTCACGGAAGCGGCAAAGCGCGCGGGCGCGACCGCGTGCCTGTCGGTGGTGCCGTACTACAACAAGCCGACGCAGGAAGGCCTCTACCGGCATTTCCGCAAGATCGCCGAGACGGTGGACCTGCCGATGATCCTGTACAACGTGCCCGGGCGCACGGTCACCGATCTCGCGAACGACACCGTGCTGCGCCTTGCCGAGGTGCCCGGCATCATCGGCATCAAGGACGCGACCGGCGAACATCGAGCGCGCGACGGACCTGATCCGGCGCGCGCCAGCGCCACTTCGCGATCTACTCGGGCGACGACGCGAGCGGCCTTGCGCTCATCCTCCTCGGCGGCCACGGCGTGATCTCGGTCACCGCGAACGTCGCGCCTGCGCCCGATGCGCGAGATGTGCGCCGCGGCGCTGGTCGGCGAGGTCAAGAAGGCGCGCGAGATCAACCTGCGGCTCCTGCCGCTGCACCAGCGGCTGTTCATCGAGACGAACCCGGCGCCGGTGAAATGGGCGCTCGCGCAGATGGGCCTGATCGAACCGGGCATCCGGCTGCCGCTTGCGCCGCTGTCGGAGCGCTGCCACGACGCGGTGCGCGAAGCCCTCGCCGAGGGCGGGCATCGCGCCGCCGCTGCGCGTGCTCGAGCGGGCCGCGCGGTGAGCGTCGCCGCGCGCATCGCACTCTGCGCGGCGCTCGGCGCCGCGCTCGCCGGTTGCCAGAGCGCGGGCGAGCTGCTCGAGGGGCGCCGGATCGACTACAAGTCGGCGGGCACGGTGCCGCCGCTCGAGATCCCGCCCGACCTGACGACGCCCTGCACGCGACACGCGCTTCGTCGTGCCCGAAGGCACGCGCGGCTCGGCGACGTTCTCCGAGTACCAGGCGGGCAGTTGCGCGCGCGCCGAAGCCGGGCAGCACCTCGGTGCTGCCCCGACGTGCGGAAGATGCGCATCGAGCGCGCCGGTACCCAGCGCTGGCTCGTGGTCGCCGAGCCGCCGGAGAAAATCTGGGGCCTGGTGAAGGACTTCTGGCAGGAGAACGGGCTTTCTCATCTACGCTCGGAGTGCCCGAAGCCGGCGTGATGGAGACCGACTGGGCGGAAAATCGCGCGAAGATCCCGCAGGACTGGATCCGCTCGACGCTCGGCAAGCTGCTCGATGCAGGTCTATTCGACCCCGGAGCGCGACAAGTTCCGCACGCGCCTCGAGCGCGCCGACGGACGGCGGGCACCGAGATCTACATCAGCCATCGCGGCATGGTCGAGGTGTTCGTCGAGCGCCTCGCGTCAGCAGACGATGTGGCAGCCGCGCAATCCGGACCCCGACCTCGAGGCCGAGTTCCTGCGCCGCCTGATGGTGCGGCTCGGCAGCCACGAGGAACAGGCGAAGAAGACGCTGGCGGCGGCGCAGAGCCAGGCGCCGGCGCGCGCCGCGCTCGCGAAGGACATCGGCGGATTCGAGACGCTGGAGGTGTTCGAACCCTTCGACCGCACTTGGCGGCGCGTCGGACTCGCGCTCGACCGCGTCGGCTTCACCGTCGAGGATCGCGACCGGCAGAACGGGCAGTATTTCGTGCGCTACGCAGATCCGGAGGCCGAGATGGCGAAGAAGGACGCGAGCCGCCCCGGGCTGCTGGCGCGGCTTGCGTTCTGGCGCTCGGACGATCCCAAGGTGAAGGCCGAGCAGTACCGCGTGCACGTCCGGCAGACCGTCGGCAAATGCGTGGTGCAAGTGCTGAACAAGGACGGCTCGGCCGACGGCTCGCCGGCGGCGCGGCGCATCATCGCGCTGCTCTACGAGCAGCTGAAGTAGCGCCGCGGCGCGGCCGGCGGGGCGCGCCGGTGATCCGGTTTGCGGCGCTCGCGAGCGGCAGCGGCGGCAACTGCTGGGTGGCGCAGAGCGCGCGCTCCTGCGTGCTCGTCGACTGCGGACTTGCGCCGCGCGAGACCAGCGCGGCGTCTTGCGCGGCTCGGGCTTGCGCCGGCCGACGTCACGGCGATTTTGCTCACCCACGAGCACGGCGACCACGCCGGCTCCGCGTTCGCGTTCGCAGCCGAGCAGCGCATCCCCGTCTGGCTCACGCTGGGAACGCTGCGCGCGCTCGAAGAGGCGCGCGCGACCTGCGCCGAAGTGGCGGTGCGCATCGTGGAGGCGCGCATACCGTTCGCGCTCGGCGACTTCGAGGTGCTGCCGTTCGCGGTGCCGCACGATGCGCGCGAACCGGTTCAATACGTGCTGTCAGACGGGGCGCGGCGGCTCGGCCTGCTCACCGACCTCGGGGCGCCCACCGCGAGCGTCGCGGCGGCGCTCGGCGGCTGCGACGCGCTCGTCGTCGAATGCAACCACGACGAGGCGCTGCTCGCGCGCGGGCCGTATCCGCCGTGGCTGAAGGCGCGCATCGCCGGGCCGTTCGGGCATCTGTCGAACGCGGCTGCGGCGGCGCTGCTCGGCGCGATCGACCGTTCGCGGCTGCAGCACGTCGTCTGCGCGCACCTGTCGGAAAAGAACAACCGCCCGGCGCTTGCGCGCGCGGCGCTCGCGGGCGCGCTCGGCGACACCGAGGACGCTATCGGCGTCGCGACCCAGGACGGCGGCCTCGACTGGCGGACCGTCGAATGAAAAACGGCGGCGACCCCTCGGGTCGCCGCCGTTCTTTCGCGCCGCGCTATTTCTTCTCTTCGGCCTTCTTTTCCTCGGCCTTGGGCGCCTCCGCTTTCGGCGGCTCCGCAGGCTGCGCGGTCGGCGGCGCAGGCGGCTGCTGACCGACGGGCTGCGCTGGCGTCTCGGCCTTCTTTTCGGCGGGCGGCGGGGCCGCCGGCGCCGCGGGCTTCTTCGGCTCCTCCTTGCCGCAGGCGGCAAGCGCCACCGCCGCCGCCGCGGCAACGATCCACAGCTTGCTCATCGATTCTCCCTTCGGTGAGTGGAACGGGTGAGGTGCGCGCCGTGGCACCATGGCGCGCGCGGCGCATTATAGCAGCGCGCTTTCACAGGCCGGTGGCGGTCGCCGACACGCCGGGTTCGGAAGCTGCCCAGATCTCCAGAAACCGCGCGCGCATCGCGAGCGCCTCCGCTTCATCGTGAAAACCGGCCGCGCCGCGAAAAAACGCGGCCACCGGCCGGCGCACGTAGTGCGCGGCATCGAGAACGAGGAACGCGTCCTGCGCGTGCCGGATTTCCTCGAGCGTGCGGTGGATGCGGATCGCGTGCGAAAAGCGCGCGACGAGATCCATCATGCGCGCGCAGCGGCGCGTGAGGTGCGCGGTGTCGTGCACGGCGACGTAGAGGCGCCGCGTGCGGCTTGCGCGCAGGAAGCGCTCGAGCGCCTCGACGCGCGCGCGCCGTTCGAGCCGCAGCGCGGCGAGGTCGGGATCGAAGATGCGCAGCTCGCGACCGTCCTGCGCGAGCAGCCGCTCGACCGCCGCCTGAAAGCCGGCTTCCGAATCGAAGCGCACGTACTCGCGGCGGGCCGCGGCGCCGGCCGAGTCCGCGTCGCTCATCGGCGCGCGGCCGCCGGCGCAAGGTGCAGCCAGCCGGCGGCGTACCAGTCGTAAACGAGCGGCGCAAGGCCCGCGCGCGCGAGCAGCCGGCCGGGCGCGCGCCGCCGGTCGGCGAGCAGCGCGAGCGGCGCGCGCTGCCGGCGCGCGACGCGGTACGACTCGCCGTTCAGGAACACCTGTGCGCCGCGATAGAGCATGCGCGAACGCGCATCGAGCACCACCTCGCTGCGCTCGAGCGGTACGCGCGGGCGGGCGCGCCGCGGCGCGAACACCGCCGAGGCGCGCGGTGCGCTGAGATGGCGGCCGAGAAATTCCGCGACGTCGGCGCGGCGCCAGCGGATCGCCGCGAGCAGCCGCACGGCGTGTTCGAGCAGCCGGCGCTCGATATGCGCCGGGCGCGCCGCCGGCGCGCGGTCGGGGTCGCGGTAGTCGGCGGCCGGCAGCCCGCGCTCGTGCAGATGGTCGAGGAAGGCGGCTGCGAGCTCCTCGCCCTGCGGCGCGCGCATGCCGACCGAGCAGGTCATGCACGGCTCGAGCGCGATGCCGTCGTGCCCCCAGCCGGGCGGAAGGTAGAGCAGGTCGCCCGGCTCGAGCAGATACTCCTCCTCGGCGCGGAAATCGGCGATCAGACGCAGCGGCGCGCCCTCGACGGTTCGGAACGCGCGCGGGCGCGCAAGGCGCCAGAGCCGACGCCCGCGCGCCTGCACGAGGAACACGTCGTAGGCGTCCCAGTGCGGGCCGACGCCGCCGCCGGGGGCGGCGTAGCTCACCATCACGTCGTCCAGGCGCCACTGCGGCAGAAACGCGAAGCGGCGCAGCAGGCGCTCGGCGGCGGGCGCGTGATGCTCGACCGCGTTCACGAGCAGCGTCCAGTCGCGCGCGCCGGCGCGCGCAAGGCGCGCCGGCGCGATCGGCGCTTCGGTGACGCGCCAGCGCGCGCCGCGGCGCTCGACGAGACGCGCCTCGGCGTGCGGGCGCGCCGCGAGCGCAAACAGCGCGCGCCGGCCGATCACGCCGGCGAACCCGGGCAGCGCGCGGCGCACAAGGAGCGGCGTCTTCTGCCAGTGGCGGCGCAAAAACTGCCGCGGCGTCAGCCCGCCGAGCAGCGGATTGCCCATCGGCGCATTATAGGCGGCGGCGCGCGCGTGACGCGCGCGCGGCGTCGAGCGCGCGCAGGTCTTGTCAAGCGCGAACGCGCGACTAGAATCGTGCGCGATCGCGCGCATGCTGAGAATCGGACAACCTGCCCCGCGCTTTGCGCTGCCGGACGCCGACATGGAGATGGTCGATCTCGCGTCGTTCGCCGGCCGCAAGAACGTCGTGCTCTTTTTCTATCCGCGCGACCGCTCGCCCGGCGGCGCGATGGAGGCGGAGGCGTTTTCCGATCATGCCGAGGAGTTCGCGCGCTGCGACACCGTCATCCTCGGCGTCTCGCGCGACGACTGCCTTTCGCACGCCGAGTTCCGCGACCGCCACGGGCTCGCGATCCCGCTGCTCTCGGACCCCGACGGCGAGGTCTGTCGGCTCTACGGCGTGCTGCAAGAAAAGGAGCTCGACGGCGTCGTGCGCGAGTGCGTGCGACGCGCGACCTTCGTCATCGACCGCAAGGGCATCATTCGCCACGCCGACTACGACGCGAACCCGCGCCATCACGTCGCCGAGATTCTCGAGGTCGTGCGTCGCCTGAAGCGCACCAGGGCGCGGGTCTGAGGCGCGCGTTTCGCCTATCATAGGCGGCGAGGGGGCCGCCATGCTCGTCGAGGTGCTGTCCTACGGGATCGGCACGGTGATCGGCTTCGCGCTGATCGTCGTGCTCGTCTTCGTCTTCGTGCGCGACGTCACCCAGAAGCGCCACTCGGTGCTGCGCAGCTACCCCGTCGTCGGCCGGCTGCGGTTCTTCTTCGAGCAGCTCGGCGAGTATTTCCGCCAATACCTCTTCATGGGCGATCGCGAGGAGATGCCGTTCAACCGCGCGACGCGCGCCTGGGTGTACCGGCTCGCGAAGAACGAGGGCGGCACGATCGGCTTCGGCTCGACCTACGACATCAACGCTCCGGGGGCGCTCGTCTTCGTCAATCATCCGTTCCCGGTGCTGGAGGAGGAGCGGCTGCCGACGCCGCCGCTCGTGCTCGGCGAGGGCTTCGCGCGCGAACCGTTCGAGGCGCGCTCGATCGTCAACGTGAGCGGCATGAGCTACGGCGCGATCTCGGCGCCGGCGGTGCGCGCGCTGTCGCGCGGGGCGGCGGTCGCCGGCTGCTGGCTCGATACCGGCGAAGGGGGCCTCTCGCCGTACCACCTCGAGGGCGGTTGCGACCTCATCATGCAGATCGGCACCGCGAAGTACGGCGCGCGCGACGCCGAGGGCAACCTCAGCCCCGAGCGGCTGCTCGAACTTGCGCGCGTCGTGAAGGCGTTCGAGATCAAGCTGTCTCAGGGCGCAAAGCCCGGCAAGGGCGGGGTGCTGCCGGCGAAGAAGGTGACCGCCGAGATCGCGCGAATCCGCGGCATCCCGGAAGGACGCGACTCGATCAGCCCGAACCGCCACCGGGACATCTCGAACATGGCCGAGCTGCTCGACAAAGTCGCCTGGATCCGCGACCTCACCGGCCGGCCGGTGGGCGTCAAGACCGCGATCGGCGGCTGGCGCTTCCTGCACGAGCTCGCGGAGCAGGTGCACCGCCGCGGGCTCGAATTCGCGCCCGATTTCCTCGTCGTGGACGGCGGCGAGGGCGGCTCGGGCGCCGCGCCGCAGGCGCTCGCCGACCACATGAGCCTGTCGATCAAGGAGGCGCTGCCGCGCGTGGTGGACGCGCTGATCGAGGCGGGGCTGCGCCAGCGCATCCGCGTGGTCGCCTCCGGCAAGCTGGTCACCCCGGCGCAGGCGGCCTGGGGCGCTCGCGGTCGGCGCCGATTTCGTGAACACCGCGCGCGGCTTCATGTTCGCCCTCGGCTGCATCCAGGCGCTGCGCTGCCACCAGAACACCTGTCCCACCGGCGTCACGACGCACAACAAGCGGCTGCAGCGCGCGCTCGTGGTCGAGGAAAAATACCTGCGCGTCGCGAACTACGCGCTCAACATGAACCGCGAGATCGACATGATCGCGCACTCGTGCGGCGTTCGGCACGCGCGCGAGCTGCGCCGCGAGCACGTGCGCATCGTGCAGGCGAACCAGCAGTCGGTCGCGCTGAACATGCTCTATCCGTATCCCGAGCCAAAAGCGCGCGCCAAGGCGGCCTGAGGGCGCGCGGATGAAGCGAAGGCCCGGCATCGCGCTGCTTGTCGCTCTGCTCGCTTGCGCCGGCACGCCGGCGCGCGCGCTCTCGCCCGAGGGGCGCGAGTTCGTCGAGATCCTGAAAAAGCTCGAGCCGGTGCACTGCGAAAAGAGGAAGCTGCGCCGCGCGGTCGCGCTCGCCGAGGCCGAGGGGCGCGCGGCGGAGGCGCGCGCGCTGCGCGAGCGGCTGGCGGCGATCGGGCGCGAACCGGAAACGGCGCGCCTTGAGCGCCGGCTCGCCGAACTGGAAAAGCGTCTCTCCGACGGCAAGGGCGGGGTGCGCGATCCCCGAGACCTCGACGCGATCAGCTTCCAGAACCGTCTGGCGTTCTATCGCTGCGAATAGGCGCGCTGCTCCGGTCGCCGCCGGCGAGCCAGCGGTTCCAGAGACGCCGCGCAGGCTCGATCGTTTCCGAGGCGGCGAGTCCGACCGGTCCGGTGCCGGCGGCGACGCATTCGTCGGCCGCGCACCCGTGCAGGTGCACGCCGAGCGCGAGCGCCGCCTCGCCCGGCACGCCTTGCGCGAGCAGCGCGCCGAGGATGCCCGAGAGCACGTCGCCCATGCCGGCCGATGCCATCCCGGGGTTGCCCGACGTATTGATGAACCAGTGTCCGTCGCGCGCGGCGATCACACTGCCTGCGCCTTTCAGCAGGGCGTGTGCGGAAAGCGGCGCGCGAGCTGGCGCGCGGCGCCGACGCGGTCGGCCTGCACCTCGGCGGTGCTTGTCCTGAGCAGCCGTGCCGCCTCGGCCGGGTGCGGGGTGAGCAGCGTATCGGCGCTGCGGCGCGCGCACGCCGCCGCGAGGTCGGGGTTTTCCGCGATCAGATTGAGCGCGTCGGCGTCGAGCACGCAGGGGAGCTCGCTCGCGAGCACGGCGCCCACCAGCACCTCGGCGCGCGCGCTGCGCCCGAGCCCCGGGCCGGCGACTACCGCATCGAGCGCCTGCCCGAGGGCGTCGTCCGGATGCCGCAGCATCAGTTCGGGTGCGGCCGGGTCCACTGCCCGCTCGTCGAGCAGGCCGACGTAGACGCGCCCGGCGCCGAGCTTGAGCGCCGCGCGGCCCGCGAGCAGCGCCGCGCCGGTCATGCCGGCGGCGCCGCCGAGGATCGCGACCGAGCCGGCCATACCCTTGTGGAAATTGCGCGGGCGCGGCCTGAGCGCATGCGCAAAGAGCGCGGGCTCGGCCACCCACGCCTGCGGCGCAAGGAGCTTTTCCGGCTCGAGGTCGAGCGTTGCGACGCGCAGCGCGCCGCAGTGGTCGGGCCCATCGAGCGTCAGCAGTCCCGGTTTGAGCGCGATGAACGTGATCGTGTGCGTCGCGCGCACCGCGCGCCCGAGCACCGCGCCGGTGTCCGAGGCGATGCCGCTCGGAACGTCGAGCGCGAGCACCGGGCACCGCTGGGCGTTCGCGTAGTCGACGAGCGCCGCATACTCGCCCTCGAGCGGGCGCGAGAGCCCGATGCCGAAGAGGCCGTCCACCACCAGCCCCCAGCGTACGCCGGAGGGAATTTCCGCCGGACGCGCGGCGACATGCACGCGGTGAAACCGTTCGCGCAGCAGGCGCGCGGCGACGCGCGCATCGCCGCCGTTATTGCCCGGCCCGGCGAGCACCAGGATGTCTTTTGCGCGATCGGCAAGGAGCGAGGCGGCGAGCGCGGCCGCCGCGGCGCCCGCGCGCTCCATGAGCGGGGCGTCGCCTGCGGCCGCCTCGATCCGGCGGATGTCCTCGGTGAGATAGACCGGCTGCGCCATCAGCGCGCGATCGCGTAGGGCCCGCCGCGCTCGAGCGCCCGGCGGTACGCGGGCCGCGCGCGGATGCGTTCGAGAAACGCGCAAAGCCTCGGCCGGCGCGCATTGAGCGCGCCGCGCGCCTCGGCGACCTCGACCGCAAAGCTCATCGCGACGTCGGCGGCGCTCAACGCCTCGCCCGCTGAACCCGAGGCTCGCGGCGCGCGTCTGCCCCAGGAAGTCGAGGTTGCGCTCGAGGGTCGGGAGCACGTACTCGTGTTTCACCCGCCGCGCGATCGCGCGCGCGACCGGCCGCTCGGCGTCGTAGCGGCCGGCGAGGCACACGATGATCGCGCCCGATTCGGCGAGCGTCCGCCCGTGGTCCTCGATCACCGGCGATCTTCCGTGCAGGTACAGCGCGCGCAGCTCGGGCGGCGCGCGCAGCGTTTTCGGCTCGCGCTCGCAGCGGCGCACGACGTACCCGAGGCCGAGCTCCGCCAGCGGCCACGGGATGCGCTGCGAGCGCGAATCGGCGAGGTGGTGAACGACGATCACCGCTAGCGCGCCTTCGGGATGACGACCTCGGGCAGCCAGGTGGCGAGCTGCGGAAACGCGACGAGCAGGACGAGCGCGAGCACCATCATGCAGAAGAACGGGATCGAAGCGAGCGCAACATAGTTCGAGTCGCGCCCGCTCATCGTCTGCAGCACGAACAGGTTGAAGCCGAGGGGCGGGGTGAGTTCGGCGATCTCGACGAGCAGCACGATGAAGATCCCGAACCAGATGAGGTCGAAGCCGGCCGCTTCCACCATCGGCAGCACGATCGAGGTGGTGAGCACGATCATCGAAATGCCGTCGAGCGCGGTGCCGAGGAGGAGGTAGATGAGCGCCAGCACCGCGATCAGGCCGAGGGGCGAGACCCCGAGCGACGCCACCCACTCGGCGAGCGCCCGGGGGATGCCGGTAAAGGCCATCGCCGAGCTGAGGAACGCCGCACCGCCGAGGATGAAAAGGATCATGCACGAAAGGCGCGTCGCGCCCATCAGGCTCGCCCAGAAGGTGCGGGCGTTCAGCCCGCCGCTCCAGCCATGCGATCGCAAGCGCCCCGAGCACGCCGAAGGAGGCCGCCTCGGTCGCGGTGGCGTAGCCGGTGAACATCGAGCCGAGGACGAAAACGATGAGCGCAAGGCACGGAATGAGATTGCGCGCGCGGCGCAGCCGCTCGACGAACGGCAGGCGCTCGATCTCGCGCGGGGTCTTGTCCGGGTTGAGCAGCGCCCAGACGACGATCGTGCCGGAGAAAAGGAGCACGAGCAGCAGCCCGGGAATGACGCCCGCGAGGAACATCTTGAGGATCGAGACTTCGGCCGCCACCGCGTACACGATCATGATGATCGAGGGCGGAATGAGGAGGCCGAGAGTGCCCGCGCCGCAGAGCGATCCGAGGCACATTTTTTCGTCGTAGCCGCGGCGCTTCAGTTCCGGCAGCGCCACCTTGGCGATGGTGGCGCAGGTGGCCGAGGAGGAGCCGCTCACCGCGGCGAAGATGCCGCAGCCGAAGATGTTGACGTGCATCAGGCGGCCGGGGAGCCACTGCAACCACGGGCTGAGTCCCTCGAACATCTCGTCCGAGAGCCGCGTGCGAAAGAGGATCTCGCCCATCCAGACGAAGAGCGGCAGCGCGGCGAGGGTCCAGGAGGCGTTCGAGCCCCAGAACGCCTGAAAGAGGTTCACTTCCGGGGGGCTGGAGCTGAAGAACTGCAGCGCGAACCAGGCGGCGACGCCCATCGAGACGGCGATCCAGACCCCGCCCGCGAGCAGCACCACGAGCAGCGTGAACACGAGCGCGGCGATCGCGAGCGTGCTCATAGCGTCTCGGAAAACTCGCGCGACGCGCGGCGCTCCTGCTCGGCGCGCTCGTAGGCGGGCTCGCCGCCGCGCACGAGCACCACGAACTCGTCGAGCACGGCGACGAAGAAGATGACGGCGCCCACCGCGAAGCTCGCCTGCGGGATCCAGATCGGAATCTTGATGAGGCCCTGCGCGACCTCGTTGAAGCGCCAGCTGTCGTAGACGAAGCGCAGCACCGCCCAGGCCATGTACGCGGCGAAGGCGAGCGCGACCGCGAGCGCCGCGATCTCCGCCGGGCGGCGCGCGCGGGGCGACAGCCGCTCGATCAGCAGCCCGACCCGCACGAGTTCCCCTCGCCGGAAGGTGTGGCCGAGGGCGAGGAACGCGGTCGCAGCGCACAGCCAGGCGACGATGTCGTCCGCGCCCCGAAAGAGCAGCCCCGCCTCGCGCATCGCCGCCTGCGCGAGCATGACCGCGGCGATCGCAGCGAGACAGACCGCGGCGAGCGCGCCGCTCGCCGCGTACAGGCGGTCGAGGAACCGCCTCAAGCGAGCGGAGGCGTCATCGGCCCCGGTAGGCCTTGACGATCGCTTCGCCGTCGGCGCCGGCCGACTTCAGCCACTCGGCCGTGATCTGCTCGCCTACCTTGGCGAACGCAGCCATCATCGCGGCATCCGGCGTGTGCACGGTCATACCGTTGTCGGCGAGCATCTTGTTGGCCGCCTGCTCGCGCTGGCGCGACATCTCCCAGCCGCGCTTTTCGGCCGCCGCCGCCGCCTCGAGCAGCGCCTTCTGCTGCGCCGCCGGCAGCTTCTGGAAGGCGCGTTCGTTCACCACCACCGCGTTCTTCGGGTGCATCGCGTTCGTCATGTAGTAGTTCTTGACGAACTCCCAGGCCTTGGAGGAGCTGCCGGTCGCCGAGGAGGTGATCATCGCGCTGATCGTGCCGGTCGCGAACGCCTGCGGGATCTCGGGCACCTGGATCACGGTCGGGCTCGCGCCGAGCAGCTCGGCAAGCCGCGCGGTGAGCGGGCTGTAGGTACGGAATTTCACCCCTTTCAGGTCGTCGATGCTCTTGAGCGCGTTCTTGGTGTAGATACCCTGCCCGGGCCAGGCGACCGAGTAGAGGAGCCGCAGGCCGCGCCCCTGGAGCTTTTTCTCGAGGACGGGCTTCTGCGCCTGATAGAGCTTCCAGGCGTTGTCGTAGCCGGCGGCGAGGAACGGCACGTTGTCGGCGTTGAACACCGGTTCCTCGTTGCCGAACTGCCCGAGCAGGAACTCGGCGATGTTCACCTGACCGGTCGACACCGCGCGCAGCATGTCCGGATGCTTGATGAGCGAACCGTTCGAGTGCACGACGATGTCGAGCGCGCCGCCGGTGGCCTTCTTCACGTCCTCGACGAACTGGCGCACGTTCACCGTGTGGAACTCGCCGTCGGGATACGGCGTCGGCATGTCCCATTTGGTCTGCGCGCGCCCCGCGCCTGCGCCGAGCGCGAGCGCGCAGCCGGCGATGGCCAGCAGCAAGTGGCGGGAAATCATGTGTCCTCCGGGTTACGCTGAGAATTGTGCGACCACAGTGTCGGCCAACGCGAGCGAGGCTGTCAATCCGGGCGACTCGATCCCGAACAGGTTCACGAGCCCCGGCACGCCGTGCGCGCGCGGCCCCTGCACGACGAAGTCCGCCGCCGGCTCGCCGGGACCCGAGATCTTCGGCCGGATGCCGGCGTAGCCGGGCGCAAGCGCCCCGTCGGGCAGCCGCGGCCAGTAGCGGCGGATCGCGCCGTAGAAGCGCGCCGCGCGCGCCGGATCGACCCGGTAGTCGATGCGCTCGACCCATTCGACGTCGGGCCCGAAACGCGCCTGCCCGGCCAGATCGAGCGTGATGTGCACGCCGAGCCCGCCCGGCTCGGGCACCGGGTAGACGAGGCGCGAAAACGGCGCGCGCCCGGCGAGTGTGTAGTAGTTGCCTTTCGCGTAGAACTCGCGCGGTGCAGCCGAGGGCGGGTAGCCCTCGATCCTGCGCGCGAGGCTCGGCGCCGCGAACCCCGCGCAGTTGACGAGCAGCGCGCAGCGCACCGGGTCGGCGCCGGCTACCTGCAGCTCGAAGCCGCCTGCGCGCACGACGGCACGCTCGAGGCGGCTCTTGAGGGCGAGCATCGCGCCGGCGCGCTCGGCGTCGGCAAGCAGCGCGAGCATCAGCGCGTGGCTGTCGACGATCCCGGTCGAGGGCGAATGCAGCGCCGCAACGCACTCGAGCTCGGGCTCGAGCGCGAGCGCCTCGGCGCGCTCCAGCCAGACGACGTCGGTGACTCCGTTCGCGTGCGCGCGGCGCTGGAGGGCGGCCAGTTCGGCGAGCTGCGACTCGTCGGTGGCGACGATCAGCTTGCCGCAGCGGCGGTGCGCGATGCCGCGCTCGGCGCAGTAGCGGTAAAGGCGGCGCTTTCCCTCGACGCAGGCGCGCGCCTTTAGCGAGCCGGGCGGATAGTAGATCCCGGCGTGGATCACCTCGGAGTTGCGCGAACTCGCGTGCGTGCCGATCGCCGCCTCGGCTTCCAGGATCACCACCTCGCGCCCCGCCTGCGCGAGCGCGCGCGCGACCGCCAGGCCGACGACGCCGGCGCCTACGACGACACACTCGATCGTATCCATCAGCCGGGCGCCGCGTAGCGCCGGAAAAGCAGCCGCTCGGCGGCGAGCGCCGCCGCGCCGAAGACCGCGATCGTGCACGCCATCGGCACCGCGGTACCGTCGAACGCCGCGCCGAGCGCTGCGCTCACGAGCGCGCCGAAACCGAACGGCAGCACGCCGAGCAGCGACGAGGCGGTGCCCGCGAGCGCGGGAAACGGCGCGAGCGCCGCCGCGGTGGCGTTCGGGATCACGAACGCGCAGCCGAGGATGAAGGCGAGCATCGGCACGCCGAGCGCCGCCCAGTGCGAGACGCCGGCGAGCGCGAGCAGAGCGAGCAGCGCGCCGGCGCCCGCCGCGACGCGCACGCCCGAGCGCACCATCGCGGCGACGCCGCGGCGCGCGACCAGACGGCTTGCCCAGTAGCCGCCGCCCATCTGTCCGAGCATGATCGCCGAGAATAGCAGGCTGAACTCCCCGGGCGTGAGCGCGTACGCGTGCACCGCGACGAGCGCGGCGTTGCTCACGAACGCGATGATCGCCATCTGCGCGCAGAGCGCGGTGGCGAGCGGCGCGACGAAGCGCGCGTCGGCGAGCAGCCGCACGAAAGCGTGCGCGAGCCGGGCCGGCGCGAGCGCGGCGCGTGTCGCGCCCGCGGTCTCCGGGAGCCGAAGCCACACCGCCGCGAGCAGCAGCGCGGCGACCGCGGCGTAGGCGCCGAATACGGCGCGCCAGCCGCCCGCTGCGAGCACCTGCGCGCCGACGAGCGGTCCGAAGACCGGGATCAGTCCGAAGACCGCGGTCATTCGGCCGAGAAGCTGCGCGGCCTGCTCGCGCGCGTACAGATCGCGCACGATCGAGCGCGCGATCACCGGGCCGCTCGACATGCCGATCCCTTGGGCGAAGCGCAGCAGCGCGATCGCCGCGAGCGACTGCGCCGCGGCGCAGGCGACGCTCGCGAAAAGGAAGAGCGCGAGCCCCGCAAGGAGCGCGGGCCTTCGGCCCGATGCGGTCCGACACCGGCCCCCACGCGAGCTGCCCCGCCGCGAGGCCGGCGAGATACGTCGTTACCGCGAGCTGCGCCGCGCCCGGTGCCGCGGCCATCGCGCGCCCGAGTTCGGGCAGCGCCGGCAGGAACATGTCCATGCCGAGCGCGGTAAGGCCGATCAGCAAGCCGAGGAGCAGCGTAAAGCCGAGAGAAGGTGCGTCGTGCGCGCCGGACACCGGCGCGATTCTAGCGGCCGCAGGCGGGCGGCCCGCCGCGAGGGGCACGCTTATAATACGAGCGCACCCGGATTCTCCCTCGAACGGAAACCGCCACCGGCAGCGCGCTTGAATCCGTCCGCGATCTACTCGAAGACCGGAAAGGGGGTCCAGGAGGCGAGCGGCAAGACGAGTCACCTGTCGCGCGCCGATCGGGCGGTGCTGGCGGCGTTCGACGGACGAACGCCGATCGGCGAGATCGCGAAAAAGTTCGACAGGATCGCGCCTGACCGGTTCGCGCAGCTCGTCGAGCAGCTCGACCGCGACGGTTTCATCCGCGAGGTGACGACAAGCGCCGCCGGTGCCGGTGCGCCGCGCCAAAGCGCGGCCGCGCCCGCAGCGGCGCCTGCGGACGACGAGCTCGATCTCGACTTCACCCAGATCCTGAAGGCGCCGCCGCGCGCGCCGCAGCCGCCGCCTGAGGCGGATGCCGCCCGGCTCGACGCCGAGCGCAAGGCGAGGGAGCGCGAAATACTCGAGCGGCGCGCGCGCGAAGACGCGCAGGCGCGCCGCGAAGCCGAGGAGCGTGCGCTGCGCGAGGCGGAAGCGAGGGCGCGCGCGGAGGCGGAAGCGAAAGCGAGGGCGGAGGCCGAGGCGAAGGTGCGCGCCGCGCGCGAAGCAGCGGCGCGCCTTGCGGCCGAGGCGAGGGCGCGCGCCGAGGCGGAAGCGCGCGCGAAGGCCGAGGCCGAGGAGCGCGCGCGCAGGGAGGTCGGAAGAAAAGGCGCGGCTCGCAGCCGAGCTGAAGGCGCGGCTCGAAGCGGAGCGCCGCGCCCGCGAGGAGGCCGAGCGGAAGGCGGCCGAGGCGGCCGAGCGCGCGCGGCGCGAGGCCGAGGAGCAGGCGAGGCGCGAGGCGGAGGCGCTGCGGCAGCGGCTGGAGGAGGAGCGGCGCGCGCGCGAGGAGGCCGAGCGCAAGGCGCGCGAGGAGGAAGAGCGGCGCAGGCGCGAAGAGGAGGAGCGGCGCGCTCGCGAAGAGGCCGAGCGCCGGGCGAAGGAGGAAGAGGAGCGCAGGCGCCGGGAGGAAGAAGAGCGCCGTATCCGCGAGGAAGCGGAGCGGCTTGCGCGCGAGGAGGCGGAACGGCGAGCGGCCGAGGCGGCCGAGCGTGCGCGGCGCGAGGCCGAGGAGCAGGCAAGGCGCGAGGCGGAGGCGCTGCGGCAGCGGCTGGAGGAGGAGCGGCGTGCGCGCGAGGAGGCCGAGCGCAAGGCGCGCGAGGAGGAGGAGCGCCGCGCTCGCGAAGAGGCCGAGCGCCGGGCGAAGGAGGAAGAGGAGCGCAGGCGCCGGGAGGAAGAAGAGCGCCGTATCCGCGAGGAAGCGGAGCGGCTTGCGCGCGAGGAGGCGGAACGGCGAGCCGCCGAGGCGGCCGAGCGTGCGCGGCGCGAGGCCGAGGAGCAGGCAAGGCGCGAGGCGGAGGCGCTGCGGCAGCGGCTGGAGGAGGAGCGGCGTGCGCGCGAGGAGGCCGAGCGCAAGGCGCGCGAGGAGGAGGAGCGCCGCGCTCGCGAGGAGGCGAGCCGGCGTGCGGCCGAGGAAGCCGAGCGCGATGCGAAGGCGGCCGCGCAGTCGCAAGCGGCGAGCGTCGCGCCCGCCGCGCCGCCGAAGGTCGACGATCTGCTCGCGGATTTGGAGGCGTTTGCGCGCCGCGAGGAGGAAGAGCGCAAGGCGCGCGAGGAAGAGGAACGGCGCGCCCGCGAGGAGGCTGAACGCCGGGCGAAGGAGGAAGAGGAACGCCGTCGGCGGGAAGCGGAGGAACTACGCGCGCGGCTGGAAGCCGAACGGCGCGCGCGCGAGGAAGCCGAGCGGCGGGCGCGCGAGGAAGAGGAACGGCGAAGGCGCGAGGAAGAGGAACGCGCGCGGCGCGAAGAGGAGGAGCGAAAGCGGAGAGCAAATGAAGCGCTCGCGGCCCGGACCGCGCAGGCTGCGGCCGCGCCGGCCCAGGCCGACGACGTGCCGATCCGCGAAGAGGACCTCGACCTTGAGGAGGTGCGGCGCGACGAACAGATGCTTTCGGAGGCGCCACGCAGGGCGGCGGGCGAGCGCATCGCGCCGGCGCCGCCCGCCGCAGCGCAGCGGCGCAGAAAGCTCGGCAAGCCGCTTGCGCTCGGCGCGTTCGCCCTGCTCGTCGTCGCGATCGGCGTGCTGCACGTCATGCCGATGTCGACCGTGCAGTACGAGGCGGCGGCGTCGGAGGCGCTCGGCGTACCGGTGCGCATCGGCGAAGCGCGGCTTTCGCTCCTCACCGGATTGAGTCTGAACATGGCACGCGTCTCGATCGGCGAGGCGACGGTCGCCGCGGTGCGCGCCCGACCGGCGGTCAGCGCGCTGTTCGACGCGCGCAAGACCTTCGAGCGGATCGAGCTGGAGGGTGTCGCCGCCGCGCAGGGCGCGTTCGGCGCCGCGCTGTTCGGCAAGGCGGGCGGCGCGAACTTCAGCGTCGCGCGCGTCGTCGCGCGCCAGGTGAAGCTGGAAGGGTCGCTCGCGCTGCCGGCGCTCGAGATCGATGCGGCGTTCGGCGCGGACGGGGCGCCTCGGTCGGTGACGGTGCGCGGACCGGAAAAGCTCGAAGTGCGCTTCTCGCCGCGCGGCGCGCAAGCCGGCTTCGAGCTTTCTGCGGCCTCGTTCGCCGTGCCTTTCGTGCCGGCGCTCGGACTGACCGACGTCAGCGCGAAGGGCGTCGCGACGCGCGAGGCGCTCGCGGTGTCGCAGTTCGACGCGCGCGTGTTCGACGGCCTGATCTCCGGCAGCGCCGCCATCCGCTGGGGCGCGGCGTGGTCGGTCGAGGGCGAGCTTCGCGTGCGCAATGTGAACGCCGCGGTGTTCGCGCCGGCGCTCGTCTCGGAAGGTCGCGCAGAAGGGCGCGGCACGTTCCGTATGAGCGGCGCGGCGCCCGCGCGACTTTACGAAAGCGCGCGCCTCGAGGGATCTTTCAGGATCGAAAAGGGCGCGCTCGGCTTCGACCTCGGGCGCGCGCTCGCGGGCGGACAGTCGCGCGGGCGTACCGAGTTCACCGAACTCACGGCGCAGGGCATCTACGACCGAGGAGCGGTGCAGGTGCGCAACATCGCGCTTTCGCGGGGCGCGATGAGCGCCGCCGGTGCGCTCGACATTTCGGCCGACGGCGTGCTCGTCGGGCGGCTCAGCGCCGAAGTGAAGACACCGACGCAGGTGCTGCGCGGGACGCTTTCGCTCGCCGGCCGGGCTGGGGAACCCGTCATCGGCAAGTAGCGCGTGCCCGTCGTCCTCACGCTCCGCGGCGCGCGCGCGCTCTCGGAATTCAGGCTCGCGCGACTTTTGGCGCGCCTGCAGCGCGCTCACGCGCAGGTACAGGCGCTCGCCGCCGAGTACTGGCACTTCGTGGAAATGGAAGCCGAGCCGCAGCCGTCCGAGCGCGCGCTCCTCGATCGGCTGCTCGACTACGGCGAGCCGGCGATCGAGGCCGAGGGCGAGCTGTTTCTGGTCGTGCCGCGGCTCGGAACCGTCTCGCCGTGGTCGTCCAAGGCGACCGACATCGCGCGCAACTGCGGACTTTCGCGCGTGTGCCGGATCGAGCGCGGCGTCGCCTACCGCGTCGCCTGTCGCAGGCCGCTCGGGAAAGCGGAGCGGGGCGCGCTCGGGGCGCTGCTGCACGACCGCATGACCGAAACCGTGCTCGGCTCCGCGGAAGACGTTTGCGCGCTTTTTCGTCGCGTTGCGCCGCAGCCGCTCGCCGCGGTGCCGCGCGCGCGGCTCGCCGAGGCGAACCGCGAGCTCGGGCTCGCGCTCTCGGACGAGGAAATCGCGTACTTGCGCGCCGCGTTCGACGCGGCGGGCCGCGATCCGACCGACGCCGAGCTCACGATGTTCGCGCAGGCGAATTCCGAGCACTGCCGCCACAAGATCTTCAACGCCGAATGGATCGTGGACGGCGAGCCGATGCCGCTTTCGCTCTTCGACATGATCCGCCGCACGCACGCGGCCAATCCGCAGGGCACCGTGCTCGCCTACGCCGACAACGCGGCGATCCTCGAAGGCCGCCCGGTCAGGCTCTTTTACCCGGGGGCGGACGGCGTCTACCGCGCGCGCGAGGCGCTCGTACACACCGTGCTGAAATGCGAGACGCACAACCATCCGACGGCGATCTCGCCTCGTCCGGGCGCGGCGACCGGCGCAGGCGGCGAAATCCGCGACGAGGGTTCGACCGGGCGCGGCGCGAAACCGAAGGCGGGCCTCGTCGGCTACACGGTGTCGCACCTGCGGATCCCTGAGGCCCTCCAGCCCTGGGAAGCGCGCGACTTCGGCCGGCCGGCGCACATCGCCTCGGCGCTCGAGATCATGCTCGAGGGTCCGATCGGCGCCGCCTCCTTCAACAACGAGTTCGGCCGGCCGAATCTCGCCGGCTGGTTCCGCACGTTCGAAGCCGAAGCCGACGGGCTGCTTCGGGGCTATCACAAGCCGATCATGCTCGCCGGCGGCATCGGCGCGATCGCCGACGAACAGAAGGCGAAAGCGCCGCTTGCCGAGGACACGCTCATCGTTCAGCTCGGCGGTCCCGGCATGCGCATCGGCATGGGCGGAGGCGCGGCCTCCTCGATGGGCGCCGGCGCGAACGTCGCCGAACTCGACTTCGACTCGGTGCAGCGCGCGAACGCCGAAATGCAGCGCCGCGCGCAGGAAGTGATCGACCGCTGCTGGCAGCTCGGGCCGGAAAACCCGATCCTCGCCATTCACGACGTGGGCGCAGGCGGCCTCTCGAACGCGGTGCCGGAGATGGTGCACGCGGCGGGCCGCGGCGCGCGCGTGGACCTGCGCGCGATTCCGAGCGACGACCGCAGCATGTCGCCGCGCGAGATCTGGTCGAACGAGGCGCAGGAACGGTACGTGCTCGCGATCGCGCCGGAGGCGATTTCGCGCTTTGCCGCGATCTGCGAGCGCGAACGCTGCCCGTTCGCGGTGATCGGGCGCGCGACCGCCGACGGCCGGCTCGTGGTCGAGGATCCCCTCCTCGGGGGCCGCCCGGTCGACATGCCGCTTGCGGCGCTCTTCAGCAAGCCCCCGAAGATGCGGCGCACTGCGACGCGGCGGCAGCCGAAGCGCGAGCCGCTGCGGCTCGATGGCATCGAGCTGAAGGAGGCCGCCATGCGCGTTCTGCGGCATCCGGCGGTCGCCGACAAGACCTTTCTCGTCACGATCGGCGACCGCACCGTGGGCGGGCTTTGCGCGCGCGATCCGATGGTCGGACCCTGGCAGGTGCCGGTCGCCGACTGCGCGGCGACGCTCGCCGACTTCGCGGGCTACGCGGGCGAAGCGTTCGCGATCGGCGAGCGAACGCCGCTTGCGCTCATCGATGCACCGGCATCCGGGCGCATCGCGGTCGGGGAGGCGCTCACCAACCTCGCCGCCGCGCGCATCGTCGCGCTCGAGCGGGTGAAGCTCTCGGCGAACTGGATGGCGGCGGCAGGCGCGCCCGGCGAAGACGCCGCGCTCTACGACACCGTGCGCGCGGTCGCGATGGAGCTATGCCCCGCGCTCGGCATCTCGATCCCGGTCGGAAAAGACTCGCTTTCGATGCGCACCGCCTGGCGCGAGGGAGAGATGGAGAAGGAAGTGCTTGCGCCGCTTTCGCTCGTCGTCACCGCGTGTGCACCGGTGCCGGACGTGCGCAAGGTGCTCACGCCGCGGCTGCGCACGGATCTCGGCGAAACCGAACTCTGGCTTCTCGATCTGGGACTCGGCAAGAACCGGCTCGGCGGCTCGATCCTCGCGCAGGTGTACGGGCGGCTCGGCGATGCGTGCCCGGACGTGGACTCGCCTGCGTTGCTGAAGGGATTTTTCGAGGCGGTGCAGCGGCTCGCGGACGAACGGCTGCTCCTTGCCTACCACGACCGCTCCGACGGCGGACTGTTCGTCGCCGCCTGCGAGATGGCGTTCGCGGGCCGCTGCGGCGTGACGCTCACGGTCGATTCGCTCGTGTTCGATGCCTGGGCGGACGACGTGGACGCCTTTAAGCGCGAGAGCATCCGCCAGCACGCCGGGCGGGCGAACGACCGCATACTCGAAGCGCTTTTCGCCGAGGAGCTCGGCGCGCTCGTGCAGATCCGCGCGCGCGACCGCGCTCGGTTTCTCGCCGTGCTGCGCGAGCACGGGGTGAACGAGTGCGCGCAGCTCGTCGGCTTCCCGAACGCGCGCGACGAGATCGCGATCCAGCGCGACGCGAAGACGGTGTTCGCCGAGAAGCGCGCCGCGCTCGAGCGCGCCTGGAGCGAGACGAGCTTTCGCATGCAGAGCTTGCGCGACGACCCGCAGTGCGCGCGCGAGGCCTACGACCGCATCCTCGATGCCGGCGACCCGGGCCTTTCGTTCGCGCTCTCGTTCGACCCGGCCGAGGACGTCGCCGCGCCGTTCGTCGCGCGCGGCGCGCGCCCGCGGGTGGCGGTGCTTCGCGAGCAGGGCGTCAACAGCCAGGTCGAGATGGCGGCGGCGTTCGACCGCGCCGGGTTCGACGCGGTGGACGTACACATGACCGACGTGATCGCCGGGCGCGTGTCGCTTTCCGGCTTCAAGGGGCTTGCCGCCTGCGGGGGCTTTTCCTACGGCGACGTGCTGGGCGCCGGGCAGGGCTGGGCGAAATCGATCCTCTACAACGCGCGCGCGCGCGCCGAGTTCGAGGCGTTTTTCGCGCGCGCCGACACCTTCGCGCTCGGCTCCTGCAACGGCTGCCAGATGATGGCGGCGCTCAAAGAGATCATCCCGGGTGCAGAGCACTGGCCGCGGTTCGTCCGCAATCGGAGCGAGCAGTTCGAGGCGCGCTTCGTCATGGTCGAAATTCCCGAAAACCCATCGATCTTCCTGCGCGGCATGGCCGGAAGCCGCATGCCGATCGCCACCGCGCACGGCGAGGGGCGCGCCGCGTTCGCGACCGAGGAGGACCGGCGCCGGGCGCTTCCCGCGATGCGGTTCGTCGATAACCGCGGCCGCCCGACCGAGGCGTATCCCTACAACCCGAACGGCTCGCCCGAAGGCATCTGCGGGCTTACGACCCCCGACGGGCGATTCACCATCGTCATGCCGCACCCGGAGCGGGTGTTTCGCACGGTGCAGATGTCCTGGGCGCCGGACGACGCGGGCGAAGATTCGCCTTGGATGCGCATGTTCCGCAACGCCCGCGTCTGGGTAGGATAGCGGCGATGAACGAGTGGCTCCTCGCGCTTGTCCTTGCCGCCGCGCCGGCGGGCGGCTGCCCGCCGCTCCTCGACGTCGCGATGCCGGGACTGCTCGACGGCAAGCCGCAGTCGCTTTGTCAATGGCGCGGCAAGGTGCTGCTCGTCGTCAACACCGCGAGCCAATGCGGGTACACGCCGCAGTACGCAGGGCTCGAAAGACTTTGGCGCCGCTACCGCGACCGCGGGCTCGTCGTGCTCGGCTTTCCGTCGAACGACTTCGGCGGTCAGGAGCCGGGCTCGAACGCCGAGATCGCGCGCTTCTGCCAAGTGAACTACGGCGTCAGCTTTCCGATGTTCGAAAAGTCGGCGGTCACGGGCGCCTCCGCGAACCCGGTGTTCGCGCGCCTTGCGCAGGCGAGCGGCAGCCGCCCGCGCTGGAACTTCCACAAGTATCTGGTCGACCGCTCGGGCGCGAAGGCGATCGCGTTCGACTCCGGCGTCGGCCCCGAGGATCCGAAGCTCGTCGCCGCGATCGAGCGGCTGCTCGCCGAGCCGATTGCGCGCTGACCGCAGCGCCGGTCGGGCGCGCGCGGCTACAATCGTCGCGTCGAAAGGGGGAAGCCGATATGACGATCGTCCGCCACGAAACCGGGCCGCTGCTCAGCCTCGCCACCGAGCACGGAAACACCGTTTATCTCGCAGGCATCGTCGCAAAGAACCTCAAGGCCGACGTGAAGGGCCAGACCGCCGAAGTGCTCGCCGAAATCGACCGGCTGCTCGCCAAATGCGGCTCGCACAAGTCGAAGATCCTCCAGGCGCAGATCTGGGTGAGCGACATCCGGCTGCGCGAGCCGATGAACGAGGTCTGGAACGCGTGGGTGGACCCGGCGAACCGCCCGCCGCGCGCCTGCGTCGAGGCGAAGCTCGCGCACCCCGAGGCGCTCGTCGAAGTGATGGTGATCGCGGCGAAATAGCTGATGTCGCGCACCGCGAGCGAGAGCGACGGTACCCAGGCACCGGCGGCCGGGGCGTTTGCCTCGACCGATCCTGCAGCGCGAGGCACGCCTTTGCGAGCGCGCACGATCGCTGCGTGCGCGGCCTCGCTATGCCTACTCCTCGGGGCGGCTGCGGCGACTGCGCAGTCGCCCGGGCGCAAGGAGCTGCCGCCGGCGCTCGATCTTCGCGAGAAGGTCGAGCGAGTCGCGGTGACGGTGACGGATATGTACGGCCGGCGCGAAACTCGCGAAATTCCGGTCGTGATCTACCGCCCCGAGGGCGAGCGTCCCGGCCCGCTCGCGGTTTTTCTGCACGGCAGGGCGAACCGCGAGCGCCGCGCCGAGCAGGGCAGAGCGCGACCCGAGCGGCTTGCGCGCTGGCTGGCGCAAAGCGGCTTCGTCGTTGCGGTGCCGACGCGCGTCGGGTATGCCGATACCTACGGCGATTTCGATCCGGAATACAGCGGCGGATGCCGGGAGAGGCGAATCAGGCCGATGAACCAGGCGATCGTCGATCAGACGCTCGCCGTCGTCGCGCATATGAGCGCGCAGCCTTACGTGGACGCGGGTCGCTGGATCGTCATCGGTCAGTCGGTGGGCGGCCAAGGCGCCGTCGCAGTGGTGGGCGCGGCACCGGAAGGATTGGTTGCGGGGATCAACTTCGCCGGTGGATCGGGCGGCCATCCGCAGGAACATCCGCGGCGGCCTTGCGGCGCGCAACTGCTCAAGCACGAGTTCTCGGCGCTGGGTGCAAAAGCGCGCGTGCCGATGCTCTGGTTGTATTGGGAAAACGACTTGTTCTGGGGCAGCGAGCATCCGCGCGAGTGGTTCTCTGCCTGGCGCGAGGCGGGCGGTGCGGGAACCTTTCATTTGCTCTCCCCGGTGGGCGAGGACGGTCATCAAGGCATCAACCTCGACATGGATCGCTGGGTTCCGCTCGCGCAACAGTTTCTTTCGCAGGTCGGTTTCGCAGTCGCCGGGCCGCCGGAGCGTCCGGCCGCGTCGGGTTTCGCGCGCGTGGACGACGTCTCGCGCGTACCGCTGCTCGACGAGCGCGCCCGGGAAGAGGGCTACCTGCGCTTTCTCAAGGCGCAGCCGCCGCGCGCATTCGCGATCGGCGACCGCGGCGGCTGGGGATGGGGGCAGGGAGATTGGGCGATCGGCAAGGCGCTCGGCAACTGCGCGCGTTACGGACAACGCTGTACGCTTTATGCGGTGGACGACGTTGTCGTCTGGAAGTAGCGGCGAGCGCATGCGTTCCGAGGCGATCCCACCGATCGCAGCGAAGGGCAAGGAGGCGACGATGGAGACAAAAATGCGGATCTCGATCCGGCTTGCGGCCGCCGCCGCGGCACTCGCCGCTGCGCCGGCGCTCGCGCACCACGGCTGGAGCGAATACGACGGCGAAAAGCCGATCCAGCTCTCGGGCGTGATCCGCGAGTCGGGCTACGAGCACCCGCACGGCCACGTCCGGCTGGAGGCGGCGGGCAAGACCTGGTTCGTCGTGCTCGCGCCGCCTTCGCGCATGACCGCGCGCGGCCTGTCGGCCGAAGCCCTGCGGCCGGGCGCGCAGGCGAGCGTCGTCGGCTATCCGCACCGCACGAAGGCGGACGAAATGCGCGCAGAGCGCATCACCGTGGGCGGAAAGACCGTCGAGCTGCGCTGATGTCCGCGCCCGCCGGGGCGCCGCTTGCGGCGATCGAGGCCTCGCCGCTTGCGGCGGCGATGCGCCAGGAGCTGTGGCTCTACCCGGCGGTCGAGATCGTGCACATCGCGGGGTTCGTCGTGCTGGTGGGCTCGGTCGCGGTGCTCGACCTGCGGCTGCTCGGACTTTCGCGCGCGATTCCGGTGACGCGGCTTGCGCGGCACACGCTGCCCTGGGCGCTCGGCGCGCTCGCGGCGATCGTGCCCTCGGGGCTCCTGATGTTCGTCGCCCACGCGACCGACTTCATCGCGAATCCCGCGTTCGCGGCGAAGATGACGCTTCTTCTCTGCGCCGGCGCGAACGCCGCGATCTTCCATGCGGGCGTCTATCGGGGCGTCGCTGCCTGGGATGTCGGTGCGCGGCCGCCTATCGCTGCGCGGGCGCATGCGGCGCTTTCTCTCGCCCTCTGGTTCGGCGTAATCGCCTGCGGGCGGCTCCTCGCCTACGTGTGAACGGCCCCGGGCGCTACGGCTCGCAGCTTCTCGGGGCGCGCTCGAGCGGATGGTCGTTCGCCGGATCGGCCGCGGGGTCGCCGAAGAGGCGCACCCCGTAGTACACCCAGTTCGCGCGAAGCCACCACATGCCGTCCTCGCGGCAGAGTGCATACAGTAGCTCGTCGGCGGGCTCGCGGTACGTCTCCTTCGGGAAGTCGTCCTTGCATTCGCGCATCAACTGATAGAGCGCGCCGTGAACGAGCGAGCCGCGCATGAAGCTTGCCGTGTCTATCGTCGGCCCCGAGGGCCCGTCCCAGGCGTAGCCCTCGCGGATCGTGAGCTCGCCCTCGGGCGTGAGCCTGACGTAGTCGCCGGGCGATGCGACCGTCTTGTCCGGCCGGATGGGGATTCGCAGCGCGTACGGTTCCTTCAGCTGGTACTTGTAGCCTGCCTTGTAGCGGATGCATCGCATGCGGCCTCCCGTTGCGCGGACTTATTGGCGCCGCCTTCGCGAGGCAGGCGGCGCGCTCGGCGAACATCGTAGCCCGGCGCCGGAGCGCCGATCGGCCATAATCGACGCATTTCCAATCGCGCCGCCCGGACGTGATCGCCCGCTTCATCGCCTGCGCGCTCGTCGTGCTCGCCGTTACGCTCCAGCGGCCCTGGGCCGGGGCTACCGAGGCGCCGCTCGTCGCCGCCGCCTCCGACCTTCAGTTCGCGCTCGCCGAGGTCGCCGAAGCGTACGCGAAGCACACCGGCCAGACGGTGAGGCTTTCTTTCGGCTCCTCGGGAAATTTCGCGCGCCAGATCCGGCAGGGCGCGCCCTTCGAGGTGTTTTTTTCCGCCGACGAGCAGTACGTGTTCGATCTCGCGCGCGACGGCTTCCTTCGCGACCGCGGCGAGCTTTACGCGATCGGCCGCATCGCGCTCTTCGTTCCGCGCGGCTCGCCGCTCAAGCCGGACGCCACCCTCGCCGACCTCGGCGCGGCGCTGCGCGAAGGCCGAATCTCGAAGTTCGCGATCGCCAATCCCGAGCACGCACCCTACGGCAGGCGGGCGGAAGAAGCGCTTCGCCGCGCGGGGCTCTGGGAGGCGATCCGGCCGCGGCTCGTCATCGGCGAAAACGCCGCGCAGGCGGCGCAGTTCGCAGCGTCCGGCTCCGCGCAGGGCGGGATCGTTCCGTATTCGCTCGCGGTCGCGCCGAGGCTTGCTGCCCTCGGTGCGCATGCGCTCATCGCCGAAGACTGGCACGCGCCGCTTCGCCAGCGCATGGCGCTCGCGAAAAACGCAGGGCCCGCCGCGGTGCGCTTCTACGAATTCGTGCAGTCGCCGCCCGCCCGCGCGATCCTCAGAAAGCACGGTTTCGTCCTTCCGGGCCGAGGGCGGCTAGGAACGCGATGGACTGGGACGCGCTCTCGCTTTCGCTGCGGCTCGGCGCGCTGACGGTGCTCCTTCTGCTTCCCGCGGGCGTCGCGCTCGGGCGCTGGCTCGCCTATCGCGACTTTCGCGGGAAAAGCGTCGTCGAGGCGATGGTGGCGCTCCCGCTCGTGCTGCCGCCCACGGTGTTCGGCTACTACCTCCTCGTCGCCTTCGGCGCGGCTTCGCCCCTCGGTGCGCTCTGGCAGCAGGCGTTCGGCCGGCCGCTCGTCTTCACGTTCGAAGGGCTCCTTGCCGCCTCGCTCGTCTTCAACCTGCCGTTCGCGATCCAGCCGATGCAGCGCGGCTTCGAGGCGATCGCGCCGGAATTGCGCGAGGCGGCGGCAAGCTGCGGCATGCGGCCCTGGGAAGTGCTCCTTCGGGTCGAGCTTCCGCTCGCCTGGCCGGGCGTCGTCACCGCGCTCGTCCTTTCGTTCGCGCACACGCTCGGCGAGTTCGGCATCGTGCTGATGGTGGGCGGAAACATCCCCGGCGAAACGAAAACGATCGCGATCGCGATCTACGACCGCGTGCAGGCGTTCGACGATCGCGCGGCCGCCCAGATGTCGGCGTTTCTGCTCGCGCTGTCGCTCGCCGCGATCGCGGCGACGCTCGTGCTCTCGCGCCGTGTCGGACGAAGGCTCGGTTAGCCGCGCGGGGCTGGAGGCGCGCCTTGCGCAGCCGGGGCCGATACCGCTCGCTGCGAAGCTGCACTGCGCGCCGGGCGAGATCACGGCGCTCCTCGGTCCCTCGGGCTCGGGCAAGACGACGATCCTTCGCGCGATCGCCGGCCACTACCTGCCGCGCTCGGGGCGGATCGCGGTCGGCGGGCGCCTTTGGCTCGATACCGAGGCGGGGGTGAATGTCGCGGCCCACGAGCGGCGCGTGGGGCTCGTTTTCCAGAGCTACGCGCTCTTTCCGCACATGACGGCGCTCGAAAACGTCGCCGCCGCGCTCGGACACCTGCCGGCGGGCGCCCGTGCGGCGCGGGCGCGGGAACTCCTCGAAACGGTGCACCTTGCGGGGCTGGAAGAACGCCGCCCGGCCGAACTCTCGGGCGGGCAGCAGCAGCGCGTGGCGGTCGCGCGGGCGCTCGCGCGCGAGCCCGCGGTGCTGCTCCTGGATGAACCTTTCTCGGCGGTGGACCGCAGCACCCGCGAGCGGCTCTACCGGGAGCTTGCCGAGATGCGGCGGCGACTCGCGATGCCGGTGCTCCTCGTCACCCACGATCTGGACGAAGCGCTGATGCTCGCCGATCGGGTGGTGCTGCTACACCGCGGCGCGACGATCCAGCACGGGGCGCCTTACGAAGTGCTCGCGCGGCCGGCGAGCGTGGAGGCCGCGCGGCTGCTCGGGCTACGCAACCTCTTCGAGGGCACGGTCGAAGGCGAGCGCGACGGCTTCACGATGCTTCGCTGGCGCGGCTACCTGCTCGAAGCGCGCCATGACCCGCGCTTTCCCGCGGGCGCGCGCGTCGCCTGGGTGATCCCCTCGACGCGGGTGGTCCTGCACCGGCGCGACCGCCCCTCGCGCGGCGAACGCGAAAACCCGGTGCACGGCGTCATTCGCGAAGCGCTCGTGCTCGGCGACATGACGCATGCGACGCTCCTCGTGGACAGCGACCCTCACGCGCCGATCCAGTTCAGCGTGCCCACCCACGTCGCGCAACGGAACCGGCTAGAAGAGGGCGGCGCGGCCACCGTGTCGCTCCTTGCCGAGGGCATTCACCTCATGCCGGCTGCGGGCGGGTAGGCGCGCGGGCGGGCTTGTCTGTACGCCGCGCGGCGCAGGCGTTTACCTCGAAGCTAAGCTGCGGTCGCATCCCAGCAAACGCCGGGCACTGCGCATGCACGAGCTCCTTATCAACCGGTGGCAGGTGACGCGCGCCTTGCGCGCCAGCGCCAAAGCGCCTCGATGGGCAGAGCGAAAAGCTTTGCACCGAACGGGACGACCTCTTCACCCGTGTACAGCACGAGGCCGCGCCGGAAGCGCCGGCCGGTGGCGGCAGCCAGCGCGCGCAGGCCCTTGAAGTCCGCCGCCGTGACCGTCGCGGCGCTTTTGACCTCGATGCCTACCAACGTCCCGCCGCGCCGCTCCAAAACGAGGTCCACCTCGTCGCCCGCGTGCGTTCGGAAGTGATACAGCCCCGGAGGATTGCCGCTCCATCCGGCCTGCTTGACGAGCTCCATCGCGACGAAGCTCTCGAGCAACCCGCCTTGCAAGCCGCGATCGTGGGCGAGCCGCGTGGCGTCGATCCCCATCGGGTGCGCCGCCAGCCCCTTCTCCGTCAGCAGGACCTTCGGCGTCTTGACCAGCCGCTTGCCGATGTTGACGTGCCAGGGCGGCAGCAGCTTCACCAGAAACACCGCTTCCAGCAGCGCGAAGTAGCGCTTGAGCGTCGGCTGCGGCGGTCCGACGCCGCGCGACAGATCCGCGAAGTTGAGCTGCGCCATCGGCCGGGCGGCGAGCAGCGCGAGCAGGCGCGGCAACTCGGTCAGCCCTTCGATGCGGGCGAGATCGCGCACGTCGCGCTGCAGGATCGAGGTGACGTAGGCGTCGAACCACGCGCGCCGCCGATCTTCTTTTTCGATCCGGACCGCTTCCGGGTAGCCACCTCGCAGCACGCGTTCCGCGAGCGAGACCGCTCGCCTCGGCCGATCGAGCGACGGCGGTGCGTCACCGAACGCCGCGTCGATGAATCCTTCCGCCGTGCCCTCGATCTCGCCCTGAGAGAATGGCCACAGCGGCACGATCTCCATACGCTCGGCGAGCGACTCCGCGACCTGCGGCAGCGCGAGCACGTTGGCCGAGCCCGTCTCCCGGCATGCGCTTGCGATCCACGGCCGCCTTGATGGCGAGCAGCAGCTCCGGGGCGCGCCTGCACCTCGTTGAGCACGATCGGCTGCGCCCAGCCTGCGACGAAACCTGCCGGGTCGCCGCGCGCCGCGGAGAGCACCGTCAGGTCATCGAGCGTGACGTATCGGGCGCCGAGCTCCTCAGCCATGGCGCGCGCGAGCTTGGTCTTTCCGGTCTGCCGGGCGCCGTGCAGCAGCACGACCGGCCGGTCGGCGAGCGCCGTGCGCAGGGCGGAGGGCGGCGTGGCGGGCGAGCATGGCGTACATTCAGCCAATCTATGGCGGAAATTCAACCAAAGAATGGCGGAAGGCCGGCTATTCGCTACGGGCAGGACCGCGTCCGCCCCAACGCCAGTACGGGAAGCTGTAGCGGCGCGCGGCCGGTTACAGGGTGCGCCGGTCGTCTCCGGAGTGCCGTCCCGACCGCCGCTCCAGCCGTTCTGTGAGCGCAAAAACGCCCGATCCGAGTACCGAAACGGCGCGCACAGGGGCTCCCGAGCCCGCCTCCGCGCGCTTTCGAACCCCGGACACATGATCGCAGCCGAATACCTCGCTTTGCACTGCGCGGTTCGAGCGCTTAGCCACGGAAACCCAAGGTGAACTGCTTCTGAGGTTCGCGCGCCGTGATCGCGAGGTAGGAAATTGCGCGGTATGGCAGAACGAGGCGGTCCAAGATTAATCTGCCTTTGTCGTCGCTCGGTATAACGTCTTTGAGGGTATCGGGAGAAAGAGCTTGCGCCGGATAGACCGCGACAACGATGTAGTCGTCGTAGTACTCGATGATGCGGCTGACGGTGTAGGTTTCACCATTGAAGAGATGCAACACCAGCGATACCCCAGACGGCGACGCCATACCTTCGATCTGTTTCGGCACAACTTGCTCCAGCGCGGCACGATCGATCATGGCAACCTTTGCGCTATAACGTCGCGCTCAGCCGCGCGCCTCCGCGCGGCGGCTACCGAAGCAGGTTATGCCGCGATGTTGATGCCGAGCCACGCGCAGATGCCTTTCTCGACGGCGCGCGTTTGTTCTGTCGTCAGCGTACCAGGACGGTTCATCAGCCTGACCGTCGGCACCGTTACGATGCCTTGGGCGTCGAAAGCACCCGGCTTCAGGAATCTCGGCGACACGGCCACCTCGAAGCGAGACTGGCGAAGTGCGGTGGTGTGAGGGACTACCGTGACCAACGAGCGATCTGATTGTTCAAGGGGCACGCTCATGACGACGCACGGGCGTACCTTTGCCGCGAGCCCGAGGTCGACCATGTAGACTTCACCGCGAAGGGGAGTCTTCACCCCTTGGCTTCGCGACGGTCGTACTCTTGAAACACGGCCTCGGCCACGCGCACGAGCTCGTCGTCGGAGGGGAAGGAATAGGGAAGCTCCGCCGCACGCCGGAGAAGCTCTTCCAGGACCTCGCGACGCTCGGCCTCGGACAAAGCGTCAAAAGACTTCAAGAGATGTCGCGCGGCGTCTCCCATGGACGACTATTCTACGCTCGTCTTCCTCGTGGCATGACGCCGCCGTCAGCCGCGCGCTTTGGCGCGTCGGCTGCAAGGGGCAGTCTTAGGCTTCATCGGCGGGGAAACAGGGTCTTCCATATTCTTTCCGAGCGCTCACGTAGACGCAACACTTCTGAGTCGACAGTGGAGAGCGAGCTTCTTGCGCACGATGCAGCTCGATCGGGTCAAGTCCCATTCTTGCTGGAAATTCGTGAGCGGGATGGGTTCAGGTTTGCCGGCGCGGTACGCTCGGCGTAGCGCCGGTTCAGGTGCTCGCGCAGACTCTCGAGCTGCTTGAGCTCAAAGGGCGTGATCACGATCCGGCGCCAGGTGGCGCTGGCGCGAATGAGCGCCGCGTACATGAGTTTCAACACCGGCCGCTCGCCAAAGGCGTGCGGAATGACCTTGGTTCGCCGGCGCTCCTCGCCAAAGAGCCGCTCAAGAAGGTTGGTCGTGCGCGCTGTGCGCCGATGCGCGATCGGCAGCTCAAGATACGCGATGCAGGCCTCGAAGTCATCGAGGAAACAGGCGGTTGCGCTGGGATACTCGCGCTCGTACCTGGCAACGAAATCGTCCTCTGGCCATCTGCGGCAAGCTTCGGACTGCCCGCCTGGTAGGCGGCAAGGGCCGCGCCTTTGACCTCCCGCCAGGCCTCCTCGGGCACCTTGCTCTGCAGGTTACGCATCTTGTGCACAAGGCAGCGCTGGCGCAGGCTTCGCGGGAAACACCTCCTCGAAGGCCCGAATCAGCCCCGGGGCGCCGTCGGTGACGCCCAGCACCGGGTCCCCAAGGCCCGCGGGCTCTTCGAGATCCCTCAGGAAGTCCCGGCAGCTTGCCGTGTCCTCCTTGGACTCCAGGCGAAAGCCCCAGCAGCAGCTTCTCGCCCGTCTCGCGTGATGCCCCAGGCCGCAAGCACCGCCTCGCGCGGCTGGCCCAGATGCAGCCGCTCGGCAATGCCATCCACAAAGAGGTAGAGCACCTTGAACTCCGAGAGATCTCGGCAGGCAAAGGCCTGATAATCGGCCCAGAGCCGCTCGGTGAGCGCCGAGGCCGCTGTGCTGGCTCAGCAAACACCGTCCCGCCTCATCGGTGAACGCCCGCTCGATGTCGCGCACCGAAAGCCCCCGGGCGTACATCTCAACGGCCAGCCGCTCCAGCTCCTCGGTGCGGCCGCGGATGACCTCCCGAATCCGCGAGCGAAACGGCTCGGCCGTGTCGGCAGAGCTGCGGCACCGCGAACTCGATCTCGCCCTCGGCCGACTTCACTGCTACCCAGCCGATAGCCGTTGCGGTAGCCGCGCCGCTCCACTCCACGCTCGTAGTAGCCGCGCCCGAGCGCCTCGGCCTGCCTCGGCCTCCAGCGCCTCCTCCACAATCAGCCGCGCCGCCTGGCGCACCAGCCGGCTGCGCTCGGCCGGTGCCCTTCCTTCAAACATCGCCTTCAACTCGTTGCGTGTCCTCTCGGAGGCCGGTACTCTCGCCATCGGGATGCTCCTTTCCGGTTGATCGATCCGAACGCCGCTAGACGTTCAGACCGAAGGATGCATCCCACCCCGAATTTCCAGCAAATTTAGGACATCACCCGCCTGCCGTCTTGCGTCAACGCCCGGCGGATCAAGACGTTAGCGTCACTGAGTGTATAATCCAGTGCCGGGTTATCCAGGCGAACATGGCGCAACCCCCTGATTTGCGGAACGAACGGCAACCCGCGATCGGCCGGCCGCGTCTGCGCGATCTGCTGCATGAGGAGATCCGCCGCCGCGGATGCGGCCGGCGCACCGAGAAGAGCTACTGGTACGCGATCCGCGGCTACATCCGGCTACCACGCGCGGCCGCATCCGGCGCAGATGGGCGCGGCGAGGTTGAAGGCGTACCTGTCGTGGCTCGCCGCCGGAAGGGCGCTGCCGCGACGCAGAATCAGGCGCTCGCGCGCGCTGATCTTCCTTCAAAATCACATGCTGGGGTAGGAGCTGCCGTGGTTCCGCCAGCTCGTTCGCTGCCAAGTGCCCTGTTCATTGGCCGCTGCTGCTAACGCGTGAGCGAGGCGGAGCGGCTGCTTGCCCAGCTAAACGGCGTGAAATGGCTCATGGCGGGCACGCTCTACGGGGCCGGACTGCGGAAGATCGAGTGTCTGACGCTGCGCGTCGAGGACTTGGATGTCGCCTGCCGTCAGATGTCGGCGTCGAGCGGTGCCTGCTCGGGTGGCGGCGAATTCGCGCAGTTGGCGCGCGTGCCTGTCGGCGCCCCGAGCAGGAAACGAGGCGCCTTTAGACGTAAAGATTGAGCACGCCGTCGAGGCCGCTGTGGTCGAGGGCGTGGGTCGCGCGGTCGCGCACCGCGGGTTTCGCGCGGAAGGCGACCGAGACGCCGGCCACGGCCATCATCGGGATGTCGTTCGCGCCGTCGCCGACGGCGAGCGTCTGGCGCGCGGAAATGCCCATCGAGGCGATCTCCTGAACGAGGCGCGCGGCCTTCGCTTCGCCGTCCACGATGTCGCCGAGGACGCGCCCCGTGAGGCGGCCGTTTTCGATCTCGAGGCGGTTCGAGTACACGGCATCCAGACCGAGGCGCCCCTTCAGCCACTCGGTAAAGAACGAGAAGCCGCCGGAGACGAGGAGGGTGCGGATGCCGAGCGCACGGCAGCGCTCGATGAGCCGCTCGGCGCCGGGCGAAAGCCGCATGCGCGCCTCGCAGATGTGTTCGAGCCGTTCTTCCTCCAGCCCGGCAAGGAGCGCGACGCGGCGCCTGAGCGATTCGGCGTAGTCAATCTCGCCGCGCATCGCCTGTGCGGTGACCGCGGCGATGTTCTCCTTGATGCCGAGCGAGGTCGCCCATCTCGTCGATGCTTTCGATCGTGACGAGCGTGGAGTCCATGTCCATCGCGATGAGTCGGAGATCGGCAAGCTTCCGATCGTCCGGCACCCAGGCGAAATCGAGCGCGTGCTCGGCGCAGTAGGCTCGCGATGAGCGGGGTCTGCTCGGCCGCGCTGATCCGGACGGCCTCTGGCCCGAGCAGGCTGACGCCGCCGCCGTTCACGAGCTGCACAAGGTGCGCGAGTTCCTCGCGGCCGATCGCGCGGCCCTGGAGGACGAGGTTCACTTGCAGGCCTGGGCGCGCTCGAATGAGCGCACGCGCGCGCTCGCCGTTCGGATGGCCGCGGCGCTCGCCTGCCCCCGCGCGAGCGGCCAAGAGATCGTGCGTAGCAGCAACAGCGGCACACCGGATCGGGCCGAGCCGACCGATCTCGATATCAACGTTGCGATCAATGAGCGACGCGATATTTCGAGACCTCACGGATACCTCTGCATTTTTCGGAGCCGCAATCCATGGCTTCGGCATACCGTGCCGATGCCCTGCGCCGAAGAAGTCGGTGACAGTGCCGCGGTCAGCGGGCCCGGATGCGCGATCGCCAGTAGAAGGGACGGCGCGCATGGTGTGCGACCGCAAGGATGACGATACCGTCTGGTTCGGGCCGGTCGATGAGTGAAAACGGAAACCCCGTCACGAAGACCCGGCGGGTTCCGGAAGGAAACGGCGAGCCTGATCGCGGAAAAGCGACGGCGCGCGCGGCAGCCTCTTCGACGGCTGCGGAGAATTTCGCGCCCAGACCGGGCTCGACCTCGCTGTAATAAATGACCTCGGCGAGAAACTCCAGGCGTGCGGCGGCGATAAACCGCGCGCGAGTCACCGAGCGAGCCGCCTGGCCTCAGCAAATACGCTTTCGGCGGAAAACGTGGGCAACTCGCCGCGATCGTATGCGGCAGCCCGTTGCTCGATTTCCCGCTCCCACGCTTTCTCGACTTCGGCGAGCGGTGGTTCGCGCAGAGACTCGAGCAACAACTCGGCAAGCCTCGCCCGTTCTTCCGGCGACAAGGAGCGCGCTCGGGCCTCCAATTCCTTGAACGTGTCAGCCATAGACGAGATCCGCAAGCGACGCCCCGATTTTACGCCCCGATCGGGAGGGCTGCTGCGTGCATGCGAACGGTTTGCTTCAGGGCGCGCCGCTCGCGCCGCGCTCCCCGCAAAACCGAAGCTTGAGAGCCCCGCGAAGCGACGCCGCCGCCGTTCACGAGCTGTACGAGCTGCGCGAGTTCCTCGCGGCCGATCGCGCGGCCCTGCGAGCACGAGGTTCACTTCGTGGCCTTGGCCCGCGCGCGCCAGGCGCGCGCCTTCTCCGCGTCGGAGGGCACACCGAGCCCCATTTCGTAGGCGCGCGCAAGCTCCAGCATCGCGAGCCGGTGCCCGCGCGCGGCGGCGCGCTCGAGCCAGCGCACCGCGCGCTCGAGGTCGCGCGCCGTGCCGATGCCCTTCTGATAAAGGAGCGCGAGAAAGAACTGCGCGCCCTCGTGGTCCTGGTCGGCGGCGCGCTCGAACCAGCCGAGCGCGGTGGTTGGGTCGGCCGGAACGCCGTCGCCGTCGAGGTACATGCGCCCGAGCTGCGCCTGCGCGCGCGCATAACCTTGCGAAGCGGCGGCGCGGATCAGCCGCTCGGCCTCGGCGGCGTTGCGGGGCACCCCCGTGCCTTCGAGGTACATCAGGCCGAGGTTCGTCTGCGCGATCACGTTTCCCTGTTCGGCCGCGGCGCGGTACCAGCGCGCCGCCTCGGTCGCGCTTTTCTCCGCGCCGCCGCGGCCGTCGAAGTGCATCGCGCCGAGGTTCACCTGGGCGGGCGCATAGCCCGCCTCGGCCGCGCGCCGGTACCAGCCGTAGGCGGCCTGCGGATCGCCGAGGGGCGGCGCGGCGCGCTCGAGCGCGGTCGCGAGCAGATACTGCGCCTCGGTGTCGCCGCCCTGCGCGAGGGGCTTCAGCACGTCGATCGCCTGCGCGTAGTCGCCGCGCTCGATCGCGCCGAGCGCGGGCATCAACTGTTCGATCTGCGCGGCGGCCTGCGCCGCGGCGAGCGCGAGCGCCGCGACCGCCGCCCGCCTCATGCCGCGAGTTCGGCGAGGATCGCGCGCGCGGCGGCGGCGCGCTCCTGCCAGGTCGGCGCGCGCGCGGGAACGCGAAGCTTCTCCGGGCCCGAAAGGCGCGCTTCGCGCCGGCGACGGACGAAGTCCACGATCTTTTCCGCGCCGATCGGCGGTCTTTCTCGAACTGAAGCTGCACCGTCTCGTGCGTCGCATCGAGCCGCACGACGCCGACGCTGCGCGCGAGGATGCGAAGCTCGTGGCAGCGAAGGAGCGCCTGCGCCGGCTCGGGCAGCGGACCGAAGCGGTCCACCAGCTCCTCGGCGAGCGCCTCGAGCTCGCCCAGGCGTGCGTCGCAGCCGGCGAGCCGCTTGTAGAGCGTGAGCCGTGCGTTGACGTCGTCGCAGTAGGACGCCGGAAGGAGCGCCGGGGCGTGCAGGTTGATTTCGGCGCTGACGGATCGAGCGGCTGCATCGAGGTCGGGCTCGCCCGCCCGGCCTTGAGCGACGCGCGACCGCGCGCTCGAGCATGCCGGTTGTAGAGGGAGAAGCCCGACCTCCTGGATCTCGCCCGACTGCGCTTCGCCGAGCATCTCGCCCGCGCCGCGGATCTCCAGGTCGTGCATGGCGAGGTAGAACCCCGCGCCCAGCTCCTGCATCATGGCGGATCGCCTCGAGGCGCTTTTTGTGCCTGCGGCGGTGATGCGCGTCTTCCGGCGGCGTGAGGAGGTAGGCGTAGGCCTGATGGTGCGAGCGGCCGACGCGGCCGCGCAGCTGATGCAGCTGCGCGAGACCGAACTTGTCGGCGCGGTGGATGAGGATCGTGTTGGCGGTCGGGACGTCGATGCCCGGTCTCGATGATGGTCGAGCAGACGAGGCACGTTGTAGCGCTGCTGGGTAGAAGTCGCGCATGACGCGCTCCAGTTCCCGCTCGCGCATCTGCCCGTGCGCGACCGCGATGCGCGCCTCGGGCACGAGCTGTTTCCAGCCGCTCGCGCGCGTGCTCGATCGTGTCCACGTCGTTGTGCAGGAAGTACGACCTGCCCGCCGCGGCTTGCAGCTCGCGCAGCAGCGCCTCGCGCACCAGGCCGTCGCTCGCCGGGGCGACGAAGGTCTTGATGGCGAGGCGCTTCTGCGGCGCGGTGGCGATCACCGAGAAATCGCGGATGTCCTTCGAGGCGCGATGCGCGAGCGTGCGCGGGATCGGCGTGGCGGTGAGCGTGAGCACGTCCACCTCGGCGCGCAGCTGCCTTCAGCGCGCTCCTTCTGGCGCACGCCGAAGCGGTGCTCCTCGTCGATGATGACGAGCCCGAGGCGCGCGAACTTCACCTCGCGCGAAAGCAGCTTGTGCGTGCCGATCACGATGTCGATCTCGCCCGAGGCGAGCTTTGCGAGCACCTCGGCCGACTGCTTCGCGGTCTTGAAAGCGCGAAAGCTCGGCGATTTTCACCGGCCAGTCGGCGAAGCGATCGGCGGAACGTCTGAAAGTGCTGCTCGGCAAGGAGCGTCGTCGGGCAAAGCACCGCCACCTGGCGCCGGTCGGCCACCGCGACGAACGCGGCGCGCAAGCGCCACCTCGGTCTTGCCGAAGCCGACATCGCCGCAGACCAGCCGGTCCATCGGGCGGCCGAGCCTTCATGTCGGCGATCACCGCCTCGATCGCCGCCTGCTGATCGGGCGTCTCCTCGAAGCCGAAGCCTTCGGCGAACGCGTCGAGGTCGCGCGCATTGACCGCGAACGCGTGCCCTTTGCGCGCGGCGCGGCTGCGCGTAGAGGTCGAGCAGCTCGGCGGCGGTGTCGCGCACCTGCGCGCGGCGCGCGCGCGCGCGCGATCCCACTGGCCGCTGCCCAGCTTGTGCAGCGGCGCGGCCTCTGGGTTGGCGCCGCAGTAGCGCGCGACCGCCGCAAGCTGCGTCACCGGAACGTAGAGCTTGTCGCCGTCGGCGTATTCGAGCAGCAGAAACTCGGTCATGCCCTCGCCGAGGTCGAGGTTGACCAAGCCGCGGTAGCGGCCGATGCCGTGCTGCGCGTGCACCACCGGGTCGCCGGGGCGGAGCTCCGAGAGGTCGCGCAGCATCCCCTCGACCGAGGTCTTCTCGCGCGCGCGGCGGCCGCGGGCGCGCGCGGTGCCGGCGTACAGTTCCGCCTCGGTGACGATCGCCCAGCCTTCGGCGCCCGCCTGAAAGCCGTTCGCGAGCGGCGCGACCGCGATCTGCAGCCGGCTCGAGGAGGCGAGGAACGCTTCGAACCCGTCGCAGGGCTCGGGCCGCAGCCCGTACTCGGCGAAGTACGCGAGCATCGTCTCGCGCCGGCCGGGCGAATCGGCGGCAATCAGTACGCGAAGCCCCGAATCGGCGAGGAACGCCTTCAGCGCAGCGAGCGGATCGCGCGCGCGCCGGTCGACCGCGAGCGGCGGGAGCGGCTGCGCGACGATCGGCTCGGCGCCGTCCTCGGCCGGTTCGGGCGCAGAAGGCGCGAGATCAACCCGCGGCCAGGCGCGGGCGCGTACATAGAACTCCTCGGCCGGCACGAAGATGCGCGCCGGTGGCATGAGCGGCCGGTCCGGGTCGCCGCCGAGCAGGCGATGGCGCTCGCGCGCGTCGCGCCAGAACGCCTCGATCGCGCCGGCGACGTCGCCGTGCAGCGCAAGGAGCGCGGTCTCGGGCAGGTAGTCGAAGAACGTCGCGACGCGGTCGAAAAAGAGCGGCAGGTAGTATTCGATCCCCGGCGGCGGCACGCCGTTCGAGACGTCGCGGTAGATACGCCGCGTCGACGGATCGCCCTCGAAGGTCTCGCGGAAACGGCTGCGAAAGCCCGCCCGCCCGGCTTCGTCCAGCGGAAACTCGCGCGCCGGAAGCAGCCGCACTTCCTTCACCGGGTAGAGCGTGCGCTGCGAATCGACGTCGAACGTGCGGATCGCCTCGACGACGTCGTCGTCCAGATCGAGCCGGTAGGGCAGGGCGCTGCCCATCGGGAAAAGGTCCACGATGCCGCCGCGCACGCAGAATTCGCCGGGCGACACCACCTGCGTGACGTGAGTGTAGCCGGCGATCGCCATCTGGCGGCGCAGCGCTTCCAGGTCCAGTCGCTCGTCTTGCCTGAGCAGAAAGGTGTAAGCAGCGAGGTACTCCGGCGGGCACAGGCGCACGAGCGCAGTCGGCGCCGGCACGAGCGCGACGTCGAAGTCGCCGCGCTGGATCGCATAGAGCGTCGCAAGTCGCTCGGAAACGAGGTCCGGATGCGGCGAAAGCGCGTCGTAAGGCAGCGTCTCCCAGTCGGGCAGCAGCCGCACGCGCAACCGCGGCGCGAACCACGCGATCTCCTCGGCGAGGCGCTGCGCGTCGGTCGCCGCGGCGCACACCGTTGCGACCGGCGCGTGCGCCCCGGCTAGACGCGCGAGCGCGAGCGCATCGGCCGAGCCGGCGAGACGGCCGATGCGCGCGCGCGCGGGCAGGGAATCGCGATGCATGCGGCGCCTATAATTCTAAGCGTTCGCATCTGCCGAAAGCCGCCGTGGCCACGTATGCGCTCATTCCCGCGGCCGGACGCGGAACGCGGATCGCACGAAGCGACGTCGGCGATTCCGTTCCGAAGCAGTATCGGCCGATCGCTGGCCGCGCGATGCTCTGGCACGCGGTGCGCGCGGTCTGCGTCGCGCCGGTCGAGACGGTCTTCGTCGTCCTCGCGCCGCGCGACGACGCGTTCGCGCGTCTCGACTGGAGCGAATTCGGCGGGCGCGTCGAGCCGCTCTATTGCGGCGGGGCGACGCGCGCCGAGTCGGTGCGCAACGGCCTGATCGCCGCGATGGCCGCGGTGGACGCAGACGACTGGATGCTCGTGCACGATGCCGCGCGCCCGTGCCTTGCGCGCGCAGACCTCGAGCGGCTGATCGCCGAGTGCGAGGGCGACGCGATCGGAGGACTCCTTGCGCTTCCAATCGCCGACACGGTGAAGCGCGCCGCGAAGGACGAGGCGGGCGCGGTGCGCGTCGCGGCGACCGAGGATCGCGCGCTGCTGTGGCTTGCGCAGACGCCGCAGATGTTCCGCGCCGGGTTGCTCGCCGAGGCGCTGGCGTGCGCCGAGCGCGAACGCTTCACCGACGAGGCCGCGGCGATCGAACGGCTCGGCCTGCGGCCGCGCCTTGTCGCCGGCAGCCGCGAAAATCTCAAGGTCACCTACCCGGAGGACTTCGCGATCGCCGAGGCGATCCTCGCGCGGCGCGCGGGCGCGCAGGCGCGATGAGGATCGGACAAGGCTTCGACGTTCACGCGCTCGTGCCCGGGCGCCGGTTGGTGATCGGCGGCGTCGAGATCCCGTACGCGAAGGGCCTGCAGGGGCATTCGGACGGCGACGTCCTGTTGCATGCGATCTGCGACGCGCTGCTCGGCGCGGCGGCGCTCGGCGACATCGGTCAGCACTATCCGGATTCGGATCCGGCGTACTTCGAGATCGACAGCCGGAGGCTGCTGCGCGAGACGGCGAAGAAGGTCGCCGCCGCGGGCTACCGCATCGTCAACGTGGACGCGACGATCGTCGCCGAGGCGCCGCGCATGGCGCCGCACGTCCCGCGCATGATCGGCAACATCGCGACCGACCTCGGCATCGCGCCCGCGGCGGTGAGCGTGAAGGCGACGACGACCGAGCAGCTCGGATTCACCGGGCGGGGCGAGGGGATCGCCGCGCAGGCGATCGCCCTGATCGACGAGGTCGGGTAGCCCGGTGCGGGCGTGCCGCGAGCGCAAGGCGCGGCGGCTCGCGCCGCCCGCCTGAGGGGCGAGGGGCCGGCTGGATCCGGGACCGAGCGAGCGCCTGCGGCTTTTCTTCGCGCTGTGGCCGCCGCCGCAGCTCGCGCGCGCGCTCTACGACTGGGCGCTGCGCGCCCGGCGCGCGGTCGGCGGGCGCGCGGTGCGTCCCGAGGCGATCCACCTGACGCTCGCGTTTCTCGGCGAGGTGCCGGCCGAGCGGCTCTCGGCCGCGCTGCGCGCGGCGCAGCGCGTGCGCTTCGCGCGCCACGCGCTGCCGATCGAAGAGGCGCGCTGCTGGGCGCATCGCGGCATCGTCTGGGCGGGGCCGCGCACGACGCCGCCCGAGACCGCGACGCTCGTCGAGCGGCTGCGGCTCGCGCTCGCCGCCGAGGGGTTCGCGCTCGAGCCGCGGCCGTTCGTCGCGCACGTGACGTTGTTGCGAAAGGCGAAGCGATCGGCCGAGCTTCCGACGCTCGAGCCGCTCGCCTGGACGGTGACGGAGTTCGTGCTCGCGCGCTCGCGCCTTTCGGCCGCCGGGGCGAGCTACGAGACGCTCGCGCGGTTTTCGGCCGCGTGATCCGGACGCGGCAGGCGGGAAAACCACGCGTGTTGCTGGCGAAGCAGATGGTCAATCAGCGCGAACTGATCTTCGAGCGCTTCCCGCAGCGCTCCGCCGTGGCGGGCCCGATCGAGCGCGAGCCAGGCGTCGGCCTCGCCGGCGGAGACGACGGTGCGCAGCCCCGCCTTGCGCGCTAGGTGCAGCATCGCCGCGTTGTCGGCGAGGCAGTGCATGTAGAGCGCGCGGTAGCCGCGATTGGCGGCATAGAGCACCGCCCGGCGCAGGAGCGCGCTCCCGTAGCCGCGGCCGCGGTGCACCGTGTCGACCGAAAGACCGAGCTCGGCCTGCCCGGTGGCGTCGTCCATCGCGAGATGGGCAAAGCCCGCGAGCTCCAACCCCGGGTCGAAGATCCCGAAGACGCGGTCGCGCTCGAAGTCGATGCCGGCCACGTACGCGCGAAGCGCTTCGTCTCTCATCGGGCGACCGAAGCGCAGCCGGCGGTCTTCGGCGTCGAGACGCAGCAGGTGCCGCACGAGGGCGGGCGCATGCCGCGGCCCGAGCCGGTGGACCGCGATCGCCGCGGGAGCCGGCACCTCAGTGCAGCGCTTCGGCGACCCGCTGCCGAGGCCGCTTGAAGAGCGCTCGGATGGCGCTTCGCACTCGCGCCGAGGCGCGCGCGAGCAGTTCGGCGATCGCCTCCGCGCGCGCAAGATGCGCCTCCGCGACGAGCCGCTCGTGCTCGCCGATCTGGATCTCGCGCAGCCGCGCCAAGACCGGATCAGTCGCGTTGCCCCTGTTTTCGATCGCGTTAATTTCCTTCAAGTTTTCGCTCATAATGGGTTCCGGTTCAAACGGTCGAGGTCTGTGTGCTATTGCGTCGCAAAATGACAGCTATGTTTCAAATAGCCTAGATCTTCTGCGGGCTTGAGCACATTTCTGAAGACCATATCTAAGGCCGAAAGTTGCAGTGCAGCAACGGATGATTTCTACTCGTGCTGATGAGGAAACCTAACGCGCAGAGGGCTGTGAGCCGTAGGCTTCCGCCGCTCAACGCCCTGCGGGCATTCGAGGCGGCGGCCCGGCATCGCTCTTTTGTGCATGCGGCCCGGGAGCTTCACGTCACCCCGGCCGCGATCAGCCATCAGGTGAAGGGGCTCGAGGAGTTTCTCGGGATCGAGCTTTTTCGCCGCGGAAGCCGCGGGCTCGCCCTGACCGAGGCCGCGCGCGCATGCCTTCCGCGGCTCACCGAGGGGTTCGATCGCATTGCCGAAGCGGTCGAGCGGCTGCGATCCGAGGCGGAGGCGGCGGCCCTCACGGTGAGCTCGGCGCCGTCGTTCGCGACCAAGTGGCTCGCGCCGCGGCTGCATCGGTTCGCCGCCGCGCATCCGGAACTCGATGTGCGGATCAACGCGAGCACGCGGCTCGTCGACACGAGCCGCTCGGATGCGGAGGCGAGCGGCGAAGCGAGCTCGACGCTGGAGGACGCCGACGTCGCCATCCGCTTCGGAAGCGGCGCGTACCCCGGCTATCGGGTGGACAAGCTGATGTCGGTCGCGGTGAGCCCGGTCTGCAGCCCGGCGCTGCTCGTTGGCAGGAACCCGCTGCGCGCGCCCGAGGATCTGCGTCGCCACACCCTGATTCACGACAACCTGCTCACCGAGGACGGTCGGCCGCTGTGGGAAGCGTGGCTCGAGCTGGCGGGTGTCGAGGGCGTGGACCTTGCGCGCGGCATCCGCTTCAACCACTCGGCGCTCGCGCTGGAGGCGGCCGCCGACGGGCTCGGTGTCGCGCTCGGCATCACGGCGCTCGCGGCGGCCGACATCGCCGCCGGGCGTCTCGCGCAGCCGTTCGACCTTGCGCTTCCGCTCGCCTCGGCGTATTGGCTCGTGTGCGCCGAGCGCAGCTGCGAGCGGCCCGACGTCGCCGCGTTCCGCAACTGGATTCTCGAGGAGGCGCGGGCGGCCTCAGCGCAGCGAGAGGACGAGTCGAGCCTCAAGGCCGCCGCCTGAACGCGGCCCGAGCTCGAGCCGCCCGCCGTGCGCGCGCGCGACGCGCTCGGCGATCGCAAGGCCGAGCCCCGCGCCGCCTGCGCCGCCGCGCGCGTCATCGCGTCGGGTGAACGGCCGTTTGAGCCTTTCGATATCCGCTTCTGGAATGCCCGGCCCGCGGTCGAGCACTTCGACGATCGCGGCGCGATCCTCGACGCGCGTGACGACCTCGACCGGAGTTCCCGCGTGCGCGAGCGCGTTGTTGACGAGGTTCGCGACCGCGCGGCGCACCGCAAGCGGCGCAAACGCAAAGCGCGGCACACCCCCCGCGGCGAAGCGCACCGGCTCGCCGCGCCGCGCGCACGCGGCGGCGACTTCGGCGACGAGCGCGTCGAGGTCGCCCGGCACACGCGGTTCGTCCTCGCCGCGCGCGTAGTCGAGGAACTGTCCGATCACGCGGTCCATCTCCTCGATGTCGGCAGCCATGCCGGCGGCGATCGACGCCGGCGCGCCGCTCATCTCCAGCGCGAGCCGCAGGCGCGAAAGGGGCGTTCGCAGATCGTGCGAGATGCCGGCGAGCACGGTCGCGCGGCTGCGCTCGAGCGCCTCGAGGTCTGCCGCCATGCGGTTGAAGGCCGCGGCGACCGTAGCGAGTTCCCGCGGTCCGGTCTCGGCGAGCGGCTGGTGCGCCTCGCCGCGCCCGAGGCGCGCCGCCGCCTGCGCGAGCGCGGCGAGCGGTCGCGCGATGCGCGAGGCGATCAGCCAGGCGCCGGCGAGCGCGAGCGCAAGCAGCGCCGCCGCCCAGCCGAGCCAGCCGGCGCCGAACTCCAGCTCGAAGCGCTCGCGCGGCAGCATCACCCAGTACTGGTCCTCGTCGATCGCAAAGCTCACCCAGAAGCCTTCGACGCCATCGCGCGCGAACGCGAAGCGCGTGCCGCGACCGAGCGCCGCGCGCACGCGCTCGGCGACGCGCTCGAGGAGCGGATCGCGCGGCAAAGGGTCCAGGCGCTCGCTGCCGGTGAGCGGCGCGATGCGGATGCCCTCGCGCTCGTTCAGTTCGAGCAGCAGTTCGCGCCGCAGGAAGGGGTCGGCGTTGACGAGCGCGGCGCGCGTGAGGTTCACGGTGCTCACCGTCTGCTGGGCGAGTTCGCGCGCGCGCGGCTCGCGCTCGTGCAGCCGCCAGAGCTGGAACGTGGCGAGCGCCGAGACGAGCAGCAGCAGCGCGATCAGCAGGAGCGCGCGCGCGAACAGGCTCATGCGTTCAGGGCGCGCGCGCCTCGCCGCCCGGCACGAACACGTAGCCGAAGCCCCATACGGTCTGGATGTAACGCGGGTGCGCGGGGTCGGGCTCGATCAGCTTGCGCAGGCGCGAGATCTGCACGTCGATCGAGCGGTCGAACGCCTCGTACTCGCGCCCGCGCGCAAGTTCCATCAGCTTGTCGCGCGAAAGCGGCGTGCCGGCGTGTTCGACGAGGACCTTGAGCACCGCGTATTCGCCGGTGGTGAGCGGCACCGGTCGGCCGTCCTTCGCGAGCGAGCGCGCCGCGGCGTTGAACTCGAAGGGGCCGAAGCGGAACACGCCGGCTTCGAGCGCGGGCGCACCGGGCGGCCCGGCGGGGCGACGGCGGCGCAAGACCGCATGGATGCGCGCGACGAGCTCGCGGGGGTTGAACGGCTTGGGTAGATAGTCGTCTGCGCCCATCTCCAGGCCGACGATGCGATCGACGTCGTCGCCCTTCGCGGTGAGCATGAGGATCGCCGGCGCGCCGGCCGAGGCGCGCAGCCGCCGGCAGATCGCGAGGCCGTCTTCGCCCGGCAGCATGAGATCGAGCACGATCAGATCGTAGCGCTCGCGCGCGAGCGCCCGGTCCATCGCGCTGCCGTCGGCGACCGCCTTCACTTCCAGCCCCTGCTCGCCGAGGTAGCGCACGAGCAGCTCGCGCAGGCGCGGATCGTCGTCCACCACCAGAATGCGGGTCTTCAGAGGGGCCACGGCAGCGAGCGTAGCAGGAGCGTCGGGCGCATGCGGCAACAACGTGTTTCGGGCGGCGCGCGCCGACACGGAATGTTACAAATCGGGCCCCCGCGCCGCCCGCTCCCCGTAAGATTGGGCGCGATGAGGGCCGCGTTGCTCGCGCTTTGCCTGCTCGCCGGGGCAACGGCTGCGCTTCCTGCACTCGCGCAGCCGCCGGACGGGCGCGCGCGGGAGGCGCATCCGCATCGCGAGCGGGTCGCGCCCGCGCCGTGGCGCAGGCCGATGGATCCGGAGGAGCGCCGGCGACTGCGCGAAGACCTCGCGGCGCCGCCGGCGCGCGTTGCGCCCGCGCCGGCGCAGGAAGAGCGCTGGCGCGAGGTGCACCGGCTGCGCGAGGAGGTGCGCAACGGCCGCCTGACGCGCGAGGAGGCGATGCGCGCCTACCGCGAGCGCTTCGGCGCGCATCCGGGCGGGCGGCACGGGCGCCTTGCGCCCGAGGAACGCGAGCAGCTGCGCCGCGACGTGTTGGAGGCGAGCCGCGACCTCGAGCGGCGCTAGTCGAACAGGTACTCGCGCGCGAGCCGCGCGAGGCGCTCGCGGTAGTGGTCGAACCGCAGCGCAAGGCGCAGGAACACGTCCTGCAGCCGGTAGGTGTGCGCCAAGCGGCTCGCGGCGGCGTCGCGAAAGCCGGCGCGGCCCATGTCGGCGACGTAACGCGGGCTGACCGGGCGGCGCCGATGGCGATGCGCGTACTCCAGCGCGTCGCCGAACACCCCGCTCAGATATAGCCCGTAGTTGCCGAGGTGCGCGTGGATGAGGAAACGCTCGCGCTCGTCGCGCGTCTCGGCGGCCGCGGCCGCCAGATCGACGAAGTAGGCGAAGCTGCGCGGCTCGCTGCCGCCCGGTCGGTAGACGCGCTCGGTGCGCACGAAGAGCGCAAGCAGGTTGGCGAGATAGTTGACGACCGCGCGCTCGGTCGCGGTGCGCGCGCCCTCCAGACAGCGGCGCAGCAGGACGTTGAAGAGCAGAAACGGCGAGATCGCGAGCAGCTCGCCGCGCCGCTCGAAAATCGCCCGATAGACGTACTCGGCCTCGAGCAGCGACTCCAGGGTCGAGGGCGGGCGCTCGAGCAGGCGCGCGATGTCCTCGAAGGTCGTCGCAGGCTGCGGGAAGTTCGCCGCGAGAAAGCGCAGGTCGGCGTCGGTGAGCCGCGTGAGCCCCCGCACCGCGATGTCCGGCGCTGCCGGTTCGCTCATGCGCCTAGCCGTTCAGCTTTTCTTGCTCGTCTTCGCGTAAAAGTGCGACAGCAACGGCTGCACCTTGTCGCTGTCGCACTTCGGACAGCGCGCGCGACGCGCCTCGTGCTCCTTGATGCTTTCGTCCTTTTCGAACGTCTGCCCGCAATTTTCGCAACGGTATTCGTACGTCGGCATCGTCTCCCTCCGCAATGCGACCCAATTTAGACCGCGCGCGCCGGCGGCCGAGTTCCCCCGGCGTCGCCGGCTGCATGTGCCGCGCGAAAAGCACCCGCGGCGCGTCCGCGGGCGGGCGGGCGAACTCGGCCTGCGCGGCGTGCACCAGGTCTTTGTGGCCGCCCGCCTCGAAGAATACCTCGGGCTGGCGTAGGAGGTTCTGCTCGAGCGCCGCCGCCAGGCCGCAGGCGCGGACGAGCGGCGGGACGGCGCCCACCTCGCGGTCCGAGAAGAGCCGCCGGCGCTGGTCCCCGGCGGCAAGGGGCGGTCCAGGACGGCCGAGGGCTTGCGCGAGCTCGCCCAGCTTCACGTGGTAGGTGCTCGGCACGACGGCGACGAGGTGTCCCCGCTCGCCGCCGACGACGCCTTTTGCGAGGCGCGGCCGCCGGCGCTCGCGCCGCGGCCGCGGTCTCCGAACTGCTCAGGGTGTGCCGGTGAGCGACGCGCGCGTTCTTCCTTTCGGGTTCAGGCGTCGAGCTGGATTTTCGCGCCGCGGGCGTCCACCGTCGTCAGGCGCACCTGCCGGCGCCAGACGCGCCGCACGTAGCCGAGCACGGCGCGCGCGCGCGCCTGGTCGAGGCCGCGGCCGTCGGTCGCCGCGTCGTGTTCCAGCTCGAGCGAGCCGTCGAGCGCGAGCGCGCGCACGAACACGCGGGGCGCGCCGTAGTTGTATTTCGGCGCGAGGATCGCCTCGCGCACCGCGGCGAGATCGCGGCTCTTGACGCGGATCTCGCCGTCGCTCTTCTGCTCCCAGACGAAGAGGTCGAGGGCCTCGACCGTCTCGCGGTCGAGATAGTTGCGCACGAAGCCGAAGTCGTCCTCCTCGCAGCGCACGCGCCGCGCGTGCGCGAGCCCCTCGCGTTCGACGATGCGCTCCCAGAGCGCGAAGCCGAGGTGATACGGGTTGACCGCGAGCGCCACCTGCTCGTCGGCGGCGAACGGGCGCACGACGTCCGAGTGCGCCTTGATCGCCGAGACGTACAAAGCCTGCGGCAGGAAATCGGCCTCGCGCAGCAGCCGCGCGTGCCAGTACGACGCCCAGCCCTCGTTCATGATCTGGCAGGCGAACACCGGATAGAAGTAGAGCGATTCGGCGCGCACCGCGAGAAACACGTCGCGCTCCCAAGGCGCGAGGTCCGGGCCGTACTGCGCGATGAACCAGAGCAGATCGGGCTCGGGGTGCGGCGGCAGCGGCGGCCGCTCGCGCGCCGCCGGCGGCGCCGGCGCGGGCGCGCCCGGCAGCCGCTCGAAGCGCGCGCGGAACGCGTCGGGCGGCGCCGGCGTCTTCTGCGGCGGCTCGGCCGGGTACGGCGCGCGGTGCAGCGGCCGCGTCACGTCGACGTGCGATTCGAGCGCGAGCGCAGCGTCGAGCACCGCCTCGACGCGCGCGAGACCCTCTTCGGCGATCGCGCGCTCGATGCGCCGCGCGTGCGCCGCCGCCATCTCGATGATGTTGCCCCCCGCCATCTCGTGAAAGCGCGCAAAGAGCGCGTTGTTGCGCGCAAAATCGGCGTGCCCGAGCACGTGCGCGGCGACGAGCGTGTTTTCCGCGAGCGTGTTGCCGTCCATGAGGTACGCGCGGCAGGGATCGCCCGGGAACATCACCTCGAAGATGCGCGAGTGGCCCATCGCCTGGCGCACGAGCTGATGGATGTAGCGCACGCCGAACGACCAGTGCGGCATGCGCACCGGCAGGCCGTAGACCGCGATCTCGGTGATGAGCGAGGAGGGCACCAGCTCGAAATCCACCGGGAAATAGTCCAAGCCGAGGCGGCGCGCGAGCGCCTCCAGCCCCGCCACGTAGTCGCGCAACGCGTCGTTCACTCCGCTGCCTGCTCGCGAAAGAACAGCCGGATCGCGGTCCAGACGTCGTCGAGCGACGCAAGACGCGCCGCGCCCACCGGCAGGCCGCGCGCCTTGAGCTCGGCGAAGATGTCCGCCATCGCGCTCGCGTGCGGCCGGAAGCGCGCGCCGTCGGTCTCGACGTAGCCGACGTAATTCATCTCGGCGGCGAGTTCGGCAAGCAGCTGCGCCGCGGCGGCGCGGTCCTCGGCGGCGTTCTCGCCGTCGGAGGCGTAGAAGAGGTAGGCGTTGTAGCGCGCCGGATCGAAGCGGCGCGCGAGCTGCTCGCGCGCCAGGCGAAACACGCTCGATGCGATCGTGCCGCCGCCGCCCGCCACCTGGAAGAACTGCGCTTCCGGGAATTCCCAGGCGTCGACCGCGTGCGCGAGGAACACCGTCTCCACTTTCGCGTAGCGGCGCCGCACGCCCTGCAGCGCGAAGAAGAAGAAGGTCTTCGCGAGGCGGCGCTCGGCCTCCTGCATGCTGCCGGAGACGTCGAGCGCGAAGATCACCGCGGCGTTCACCGCCGGCGTCGCGCGTCGCACGAGCTGACGAAAGCGCAGGTCGTCGTTGGTGAACGGAAGGGGCTCGGTCTGCACGGCGCGCCGCTTGACCGCTTCCTTCACGGTGCGGCGCCGGTCGAGGCGCGCGCGCGCGCCGCGCCTGTCCCAGCCCTCGCGCACGTAGTCGGGCTCGTCGAGCGCCGCGCCGCGCTTCGGCTTGAGGTCGGGAAGCGCGAGTTCCTCCCACAGCCAGTCGACGATCTCGTCGACCTTGAGCTCGAGCACGAACCGGATCTCGTTGCCCTCGCGGCCGGCGCCGCCCGCCGCCGGCGCGCCGCGCGGCGGCGCGGGCCGCAGCAGCGTCCCCGGCTCGCCCTTGCCCTGGCCGGCGCCGGCGTGCGCCTCGGCGTCCGCGAGCCGGAACCGCGCGTGCTCGAGGAACCGTACCGGCACGAGCACGGTGCGGTCCTGCGGGTGCGTGATCAGGTCGGCGCCGGCGAGCAGTTCCGGCAGATTCGCGCGCACCGCCTCGCGCACCTTCTGGTTGTGGCGCAGCCAGTCGCGCGCGCCGCGCGAGAAGAGTTCGTACCACGGCGTCTGCGCCGTCATGCGCGAGACGCGCTCGGTCATCGCCGGCTACTCCTGCGCAAGCAGCGTGGTGACGTAGTTGAGCGCCTCGCGCGCGCTGTGCGCGTCGTAGCCGTACTCCTCCACGAGGCGCTTTTCCACGACCGAGATCTTCTGCTGCGTCTCCTCGTCGGGCCGCGCGGTGGAGGACACGAGCCGCAGCACGTCGCGCCGGCTCTCGAAGAGGTACTGCTCGATCGCCTCGTGCAGCTGGGCGTGCGAATCGAGGGTGAATTTCTCGCCGCGCTTGTAGGCACTCATCGCCTTTCGCACCACTTCCTGGCGGAACGAGTTCTTGCCGGACTCGGAGATCCGGATCTTTTCCTCGACCGCGCGCAGGAACCGCTCGTCGGGCTTGCGCTCTTCGCCCGTGATCGGGTCCCTGACGGTGCGGTTGTCGAGCGTCGCCTCGACCTCGTCGAGATACTTGTCGAGCAGCTGCTGCGCTTCCTGCTCGAAGGACACGAACAGCGCCTTGTGCACGTCTTCCTTGACCCAGCGGTTGTAGAAGTCCTTGCGCGCGATGACGAGGAAATCGACCCACTTGCGCTTCTTCTTCGCGTCCATGCGGGCGTCGGACTCGATCGCGTCCTTGAGCGCAAGCAGCACCTGCATGCTGGTGAGGCTCTTCGCCTGCGACTGGATGATCGCGTTGGACAGCGCGTTGATCACGAAGCGGGGCGATACGCCCGCCGAGCCCTCCTCGGGATATTTCGCGCGCAGTTTCTCGACCTCGCTGCGCGGCACGCCCTCGACGTCCTCGCCGGCATAGAGGCGCACCTTGCGCACGAGCTCCTGCTCCCGGTCCTCGCCCTCGTGCAGGCGGGTGAGGATCGCGAACACCGCGGCCACATGCAGCGCGTGGGGATCGAGGTGCACCTCGCGGAACGCCTGCGTGCCCGAGGTGAGCTTGCGGTAGATGCGCGCCTCGTCCTTGTACGAGAGCGTGTAGGGCACCTGGATGATCACCATGCGGTCGAGCAGCGCCTCGTTCTCCGCCTCCTGCAGGAACTTGCGGAATTCGGCGAGGTTGGTGTGCGCGACGATCGTCTCGTCGAGGTAGATGAGCGGAAAGCGCGACACCTTGACGTTCTTTTCCTGCGTGAGCGTGAGCAGCAAATAGAGGAACTCGCGCTTCACCTTCAGGATCTCGATCATCTCGAGCAGCCCGCGGCTTGCGGCGAACACCGCGCCCGACCAGGACCAGGCGCGCGGATCGCCCTCGTCGCCGTACTGCGAGACCTTGGACAGATCGACCGACCCCACTAGGTCGGCGATGTCGGCGGTGGTCGGATCGTGCGGCGCGTAGGTGCCGACGCCGACGCGCCCGGCCTCGGAGATGAAGATGCGGTGCACCGGCATCTGCATGAAATCGCCGGAGAATTCGTGCTCGAGGCGGCTGACGCAGTACGGGCAGAGCTCGCCGGTGATCTCGACGCCGTAGGTCTCGCGGAACTGCGGCCGCATGGTGTGCGGCACGAGGTGTAGCGGCGACTCGTGCACCGGGCAGCCGTGGATCGCGTAGAGCGCGCCGGCGTCGGTGTGGCTATAGGCTTCGAGCCCGCGCTTGAGAAGGATCACCAGGCTCGACTTGCCGCCCGACGGGGGACCGAGCAGCAGCAACAGCCGCCTTCCGACCTCGCCACCGGCCGCCGCCGCCTTGAAGTAGTCGACCAGCCGGTGCAGGGTGTCGTCGATGCCGTAGAGCTCGTCTTCGAACAACCGGCAGTGGAACACGCCCTTGTCGTCGGTGCGGCCTTCGGCGCGGATCATGTCCCAGATGTACTGGTGGCTCGTGCGGGTGAGCCCCGCCGGATCCTGCGGGAAAATCGTTTCGAGGAAGCTGCCGAACGTGCCCGACCAGTGCGCGGCACGGTGGCCCTTGCTGAACGCGGCGAGCGATCGCAGGAAATTCGCGTGCCGCTCGATGCTCTCGGGACCCGTGAAATTCTTCATCGTCTCGCCTCCGTCGTCCTTGCGCCGGCGCACACGGCACACCGCGGCGGCGATCGTGCTTCCGTTCGGCGATCGCGTGCCGTCTCGCCGCGCAGGCCGCAAAGCCCATGTTTTGCAAAGCGAATCCGTCGTCGCCGGCGATGCGCCGCGGGCTCGCTTGCGCACCTGCTGCGTTGGATCGTCAAACGGAGTAAACGTTCGCCGCGATGACATGTTCCGACGATCGGAGGTGCGGCGCGGGGCGCGCGCTGCCGGCCGGAGGCCGAGCCGTCAGGGCGCCGGGCCGGCGCGTTCGCGCTGCAGCAGATACGCGCCGCTCGCGATCACGATCGCGCAGCCGACGATCACCGGCGCATCCGGCACATCGCCGAAGACCGCGTAGCCGAGCAGCATCATCCAGACGATTTGCTGGTAGAGGAACGGCGCGAGCACCGACGCCGGCGCGTGCCGGTGCGCGAGCGCGAGAAAGTAGTGTCCGAGGCCGCCGGCGACTCCGATCGCGGCGGCGAGCGCCCACTCGGCGCCGCTGGCCGGCGTCTGCCAGACCGCGAACGCGAACGGCGCGACCGCCACGGTCGCGACGATCCCGGAAATGAACTGCGTCGTCTCGGCCGAGTCGTACGCGGCCAGATGGCGCGTGAGCAGGTTGAAAAGCGCGTAGAGCAACGCGTTCGCGAGCGCGACGAGCAGCGCCGGGTGAAAGCCCTGCATGCCGGGCCGAAGGATCACGAGCACCCCGGCAAACCCGGCGACGATCGCCGCCCAGCGCCGCCAGTCGAGCCGCTCCTTGAGCAGCGGCGCGGCAAAGAGCGCCACCAGGATCGGGACCGAGAACTGGATCGCGCCGGTCTCGGCGAGCTGCAGATACTGCAGCGCCCAGAAGTTGAGCGCGGTCATCGCCGGAAGGAACGCGGCGCGCACAAGCTGCAGCCCCGGGCGGCGCGTACGCGCAAGGCGCAGACCGTGGCGCGGGGCGAGCAGCGCGGTCGTGAACAGCACGTGCGCGAAAAAGCGCAGGAACACCACCTCGGCGACCGGCAGCGTGCGCACGAGCCATTTCGCGCCTGCGTCGAGCAGCGCAAAGCAGAGCACGGTCGCCGAAATCAACCCGATGCCGGCAAGGCGCGCGCGGGCGGCGTCGGGGGGCATACGCAAGCGCGACCTCAGCCGGTGCCGCTTCGCGCGACGCTGTAGAGCGGCACCACCTCGCCGTAGCCGCGGATCCGCGCGTCGGCGACCTTGACGAGCGCGAACCCGGGGCAGCGCTCGGCGGTCTCTTCGGCGAGCAGGATGCGCGTGCCGTAGTCCTTGTTGAGCGCCTCGATGCGCGCAGCGAGGTTCACGGCGTTGCCGTGCAAGGTATAACTCGTGCGCCCGGCCGAGCCGACCGCGCCCGCCACCACGCGCCCGGTGGCGAGCCCCGCGCGGTTGCGCACGCGCACCCCGGCGAATTCGCGCTCGTCGGCGGCGCGTATCAGCTCGAGCGCCGCGCGCAGCGCGTTCGCGCCGTGGTCGGGGTCGGCGATCGGCAGGTTGAAGACGGCGAGCACCGCGTCGCCCTGGAACTGCGTGATCACGCCGCGGTGACGGCGCACGATGTCGTCGGCGACCTCGAAGTAGGCGTTCAGGAATTCGACCACGCCGCGCGGCCCGAGCGTTTCGGTGAGCTGGGTGAAGTCCTCGATGTCGGCGAGGAGCACCGTCGCTTTCGCCTCGACCGGTTCGATGCGCCCGCCGGCGGCGAGCATGCGGCGCGCGACCTCCTCGGGAACGAGCCGGCCGAGCGTTTCGCGGATGAGCGTGCGCTCGCGCAGCCCCTCGACCATCTCGTTGAACGAGCGGCTCGCCTCGTCGAATTCGCGGATGACGCTGCGCGGCAGCTTCGGTACCGCGTCCAGCTTTCCGGCGCGCACCGTGCGCGCGGCGCGCGCGAACGCTTCCACTGGGCGCGCGAGCCACCGTCCGGTGAACGCGGCCGCCGCCACCGCGGCGAAGAGTACCGCGAGCCCTGCGGCGAGCGCGAGCAACAGCCGTCGGATCTCGGCCTGCTCCGGGCTTTCGCGCGCGGTCTGATAGACGCCGAGCTTCCAGGGTGTCACCCCGGTGCCGGGCACGTCGCGAACGACGTAGAGGTAGCGCGTTCCGCGCACGACCGCGGTCGCCCCCTGGCTGCGGCGCAGCGCGCGCAGCGCGAGCGGCGCGGCGAGCGCCGCGCGCTCCCAGGCTTCGAGCACCGGATCGCCGACTTCGGCGATCGAGGGCAGCGGACCGACGCGGGGTCGCGCGCCCGAGGCGCCGGCGAGCACCGGATGCGCGAGCACGCGGTCCTCGCCGAAAAGGACGAAAGCGGTGACGCGGTGCTCGGCGCCGAAGGCGGCGAGCTCGGCCGAGAGCCGCGCGACCGGAACGACCTGGCCGAGCACGCCGAGGTAGCGTCCGCCCGGCCCGCGCAGCGGCGTCTCGTAGGCGAGCGCCGCCGCCATTTCGCTCGTCGCCCAGAGCGGCGGCAGCCACCCCGGGGCGGCGAGCGCGCGGCCGCGCTCGAGCCATTCGAGCGTCTCGGGGCCGGCGCGGCGGTCTTCGGCGCGCGCGGGCTCGTCGCGCGACCAGCGCCGCAGCCGGCCGCGCACGTCGGCGAGGGAGACCGTGCTCACCTGCGGCAGCGCGCCCACCGCGCCGCGCATGAACGCATCGAGCAGATCGCGGCGCTCGAGATCGAGGCGCCCCTCGGCGAACGCGGCGGCGATCCAGGCGGACTGCTCGCGCACCGGCGCAAGCGACTGCTCGATGCGCTCTTCGAGCCGGTCGAGCAGCGTCTCGGCCTGCTCGGCAAGGAGCGTCTGCGCGCTGCGAAGGCCGGCGCCGCCGCTCACCGCGAGCGTCGCGCCGACGGCGGCGGCGACCAGCGCGCCGGCGCCCGAGACCGCGATCGTCGCGAAGCGCAGCCGCCGGCGCAGCATCCGCCGGCTAGAGCCGGGCGAGCACCGCGGCGGTGACGTCGGCGGTGCGCGCCTCGCCGCCGAGGTCCGGCGTGAGCACGCGCGCCGCGGTCGCTGCCTCGATCGCGCGCATGAGGCGCGCGGCCGCGCCCGCCTCGCCCAGGTGTTCGAGCATCAGCGCCGCAGCCCAGAACGTCGCGATCGGATTGGCGATCCCGCGGCCGGCGATGTCCCACGCCGAGCCGTGGATCGGCTCGAACATCGAGGGAAACCGCCGCTCGGGATCGAGGTTGGCGGTGGGTGCGACGCCGAGCGAGCCGGCGAGCGCGGCGGCGAGGTCGGACAGGATGTCGGCGTGCAGGTTCGAGGCGACGATGGTGTCGAGCGTATCGGGCTTGAGCACCATGCGCGCGGTGGCGGCATCGACGAGCACCCGGTCGGTCGCGACGTCGGGAAATTCGCGCGCGACCTCGGCGAAGACCTCGTCCCAGAGCACCATGCCGTGGCGCTGCGCGTTCGACTTGGTGACGAGCGTCAGCCTGCGGCGCGGGCGGCTGCGCGCGAGCGCGAACGCGAAACGGTGAATGCGCTCGATCCCGCGGCGCGTGAAGGTGGCGACGTCCACCGCGACCTCGTCCGCGTGCCCGGCATGCACGCGGCCGCCGGCGCCGGAATACTCGCCTTCGGTGTTCTCGCGCACGATCACCCAGTCGATCGCGGCGCCGCGCGTAAGCGGGCTCGCGACGCCCGGCAGCAGCCGCACGGGCCTTACGTTCGCGTACTGGTCGAACCCCTGACAGATCGCAAGCCGCAGGCCCCAGAGCGAGATGTGATCGGGGACCTCGGGGGCGCCGACCGCGCCGAACAGGATCGCGTCGAAGCGTTTCAGCTCGTCGAGGCCGCCCTCGGGGATGTAGCGCCCGGTGCGCAGATAGCGCGCCGAGTTCCAGTCGAAATCGGCGAATTCGAGGCCGAAGCCCTCGCGCGCGGCGAGCGCGCCGAGCACCTTGACGCCTTCGGCGACGACTTCCGGCCCGATGCCGTCGCCGGGAATGCACGCGATTCGGTACGATCTCATGCCGTCGAGAATAGCATCGGGGCGCACATGACATCCGCAACGCGCAGCGCCGCATGGGCGGCGGCGGCCGCGATCGTCGCGGCCGCGATCGCCGCGTGGTTCGTTCCGCCGGCGCTGACGCAGACCAAGCCGCGCGCCGAGCCGCGGCCGGTCACCGCGCGCGGCGGGCTCGCCGAGGACGAGCAGACGAACATCGCGGTCTTTCGCGCCGCTTCGCCTTCGACGGTGCACATCACGACGCTCGAGACCGCGCGCGACCTTTTCTCGCTCAACGTCTTTCAGGTGCCGCGCGGCACCGGCAGCGGCTTCGTCTGGGACGAACGCGGGCACATCGTCACGAACTTTCACGTGATCCAGGGCGCGAGCGGCGCGCGCGTCACGCTCGCCGACCAGTCGGAGTGGAAGGCCGAGCTCGTCGGCGTGTTTCCCGACCGCGATCTTGCAGTGCTGCGCATCCCGGCGCCGCGCGAGAAGCTGAAGCCGATCCCGATCGGCACGAGCCGCGACCTTCAGGTCGGGCAGAAGGTGTACGCGATCGGCAATCCCTTCGGACTCGACCAGACGCTCACCGTCGGCATCGTGAGCGCGCTCGGCCGCGAGATCGACTCGGTGACGCAGCGCAAGATCCGCGGCGTCATCCAGACCGACGCGGCGATCAACCCCGGAAACTCCGGCGGGCCGCTGCTCGATTCGGCCGGGCGCCTGATCGGCGTCAACACCGCGATCTACAGCCCGACGGGCGCCTACGCCGGCATCGGCTTCGCGATCCCGGTGGACGAGGTGAACCGCGTCGTGCCGAGGCTCATCCGCGACGGCCGCATCGTGCGCCCGACGCTCGGCATCCAGGCCGCGCCGCCGCAGGTGCAGGCGGCGCTCAAGCTGCCGAAGGGCGTCGCGGTGGTCGGCGTCGTGCCGGGGAGCCCGGCGGCGGCGGCCGGGCTCCAGCCGTACCGGCGCAGCCGCACGGGCGAGATCGTCGCCGGCGACATCATCACCGCGATCGCCGGCAAGCCGGTCGCGAACGTGGACGAGCTGCTTGAGGCGCTCGAGCAGCACCAGCCGGGCGATACGGTGACCGTGACGCTGTTGCGCGCCGGCCGGACCGTCGAAGTGCAGGTGAAGCTCGCCGCCGGCGAGTAGCTATGGCGCGCAGCGCGAGGCGCTGCGCACGGCGTCCGCAATCGCCGCGCCGACCTCGGCGGTGGTTGCGCTCCCCTTGATGTCGGGCGTTCGCGGGCCGTCGCGCACGACCGCTTCGATCGCGCGCACGATGTCGGCTGCCGCCTGCGCTTCGCCCAGGTGCTCGAGCATGAGCGCTCCCGACCAGATCTGGCCGATCGGGTTGGCGATGCCGCGGCCGGCGATGTCGGGGGCCGAACCGTGCACCGGCTCGAAGATCGAGGGCGCGGTGCGCTCGGGGTTGATGTTGCCCGAGGGCGCGATGCCGATCGTGCCGGTCGTGGCCGGCCCGAGGTCCGAGATGATGTCGCCGAAAAGGTTCGACGCGACGATCACGTCGAAGCGCTCGGGGGCGAGGACGAGCTGTGCGGCGAGGCCGTCCACGTGGTACTGGTCTGCGCGCACGTCCGGGTAGCGCTTCTTCATCTCCGCGAAGCGCTCGTCCCAGTAGGGCATCGTGATCGTGATGCCGTTCGACTTGGTGCACGAGGTGACGTGGCCCCGGCGCCGACGCGCGAGTTCGAACGCGTAGCGCAGGATCCGGTCGGTGCCGCGGCGGCTGAACAACGCGGTCTGGGTGACGAGTTCGCGCTCGGTGCCCTCGTACATCCGCCCGCCGATCGTGCTGTATTCGCCCTCGGTATTTTCGCGCACGACCACGTAGTCGATGTCGCCGGGCCGGCGTCCGGCGAGCGGCGGTGCGATGCCCTCGAAGAGGCGCACCGGCCGCAGATTGACGTAGAGGTCGAACCAGCGCCGGAAATTGATGAGCAGCCCCCAGGCCGAGATGTGATCGGGCACGATCGAAGGGTTGCCGACCGCGCCGAAATAGATCGCGTCGAAGCCGCGCAGGATCTCGGGGCGCGTCATCCGGGCACATGCGCCCGTGCGCCTTGTACCAGTCGCAGCTCCAGGGAAATTCCTGCCAGCGCAACGCGATGCCGTGCCGCGCCGCGGCGGCCTCCAGCACGCGCACGCCTTCGGGCACCGTCTCGCGCCCGATGCCGTCGCCCGGGATGACGGCGATGCGGTATTCGTTCATGGCGCCGAGTATAAAATGCGTCGATGAAGTTCGCGGCGTTCGAGACCGCGACCGCAGTGGTGCTCGGTCGCGCTCTGGCTGGACGGCGAGATACGCGCGCTCGAGCGCCGCGCGCCGAACGCGCATGCCGAGTTCGCGCTGCCGATGCTCGAGCGGCTGCTGCGCGAGGCGAAGGTCGCCGTGCGCGAGCTGCAGGCGGTCGCCTTCGGCGCGGGCCCCGGCGCCTTCACCGGCCTGCGCATCGCCTGCGGGATCGCGCAAGGGCTTGCGCTTGCGCGCGGCATTCCGGTGCTCGGCGTCTCGACGCTCGAGGCGATCGCGGAAGCGTGCGGCGCGCCGCGCGTCGTCGCCTGCCTCGATGCGCGCATGAACGAGGTCTATTGCGCGGCGTTCGAGCGCTCGGGCGAGCGCTGGATCGAGCGGCTTGCGGCGCGCTGCGCGCCTCCGGACGCGCTCGCGTTGCCGCAGGGCGCGGGACTGGGTCGGGGCGGGCGGCGGCTTCGCGGTCCACGGCGCGATGGGGCTTGCGCGCGTCTTTCCCGAGATCCACCCGAGCGCGGCGGCGGTCGCGCGCCTTGCTGCGCCGCGCCTTGCGGCGGGCGAGGGCGTAGATCCCGCGCAGGCTCAACCGGATTACGTGCGCGACAAGGTCGCGCGCACGCGCGCGGAGCGGCTCGCGCGATGAGCGCGGTGCTTCGCGAAGAGCCGCGCCTTGCGCGCATGACCGAAGCGGACTTGCCGGAGGTGCTCGCGGTCGAGACCGCGATCTACGCGCACCCGTGGACGCTCGGCAACTTCGCCGATTCGCTGCGCTCGGGCTACGAGTGCTGGCTGTGGCGGCAAGGCGGCGAGCTGCTCGGCTACTTCGTGCTCGCCGCGGGCGCAGGCGAAGCGCACCTGCTCAACCTCTCGGTCGCGGCGCACCGCCAGCGCCAGGGCCTCGGCGCGGCGCTGCTCGCCGAAGCGCTGCGGGTTGCGCGCGTGCGCGGCGCGACGCGCCTCGTGCTCGAGGTGCGCCCGAGCAATCTCGCCGCGCAGCGGCTCTATCGCCGGTTCGGATTCCGCGAGGTCGGCCTGCGCCGCGGCTACTACCCGACGCGCGAGGGGCGCGAGGACGCGCTCGTGATGGCGCTCGAGCTGTGAACCGCAGGCGAGAGATCCTGAAGGAAATGGGCCTTGCGCCGATCTGGGTGCTGCGCGAGCCGCGCCTTGCGGCGGCGCGCGCGGCCGCGATACCCGAGCCGCGGCCGACGAGCCGGGCCGAGCGCATCGCGCGCATGGGCTGGGACGAACTGAAAGCGGCGGTGAAAAACTGCCGCGACTGCGGGCTGCGCGCCGGCTGCACGCAGACGGTGTTCGGCGTGGGCGACGAGCGCGCCGAGTGGCTGCTCGTGGGCGAGGCGCCGGGGGCCGAAGAAGACCGGCTCGGCGAGCCCTTCGTCGGGCAGGCGGGAAAACTGCTCGACAACATGCTCGCGGCGATCGGCCTGCGGCGCGGCGAAAACGTCTACATCGCGAACGTCGTCAAGTGCCGTCCGCCCGGCAACCGCAACCCTGCGCCGGAAGAGGTCGCCGCCTGCTCGCCGTACCTGCTGCGGCAGGTGGCGCTCGTGCGCCCGAGGCTGATCGTCGCGATGGGACGGTTCGCCGTGCAGACGCTGCTCGGAACCGACGCGAGCATCGCCAGCCTGCGCGGCCGGGTTTTTCGCTACGGCGGCGTGCCGCTCGTCGTCACCTATCACCCGGCCTACCTGCTGCGCAACCTGCCCGACAAGGCGAAAGCCTGGGCCGATCTCGTGTTCGCGCGTCGGACGATGGCCTCGCTGAAAGGCGGCTAGTGCGGGCTTTCGGCGCGGGCGAACGCGAGCAGCCGCTCGACTTCGGCCGGGTGCGTGCGCGCGTTGTGGCGGTACCACCAGCGCACGAGGATCATCGTGCCGGCGACGAACAGCCCGAAGATCACGATCACGGCGTAGATCGAGAGCGCCGCCGAAGGAGCAGCGAGTACACCGCGATCATCGCGGAGGATCGAGGCGTTCTCGTTGAAATTCTGCACCGCGATCGAGCGTCCGGCGCCGACCAGATGGTGACCGCGATGCTGAAGCAGCGCGTTCATCGGCACGACGAAGAAGCCGGCGAGCGCGCCGACGCCGACGAGCAGCGGAACCGCGGTCCAGACGCTGCCGACGCCGTTCATCAGCAGAACCGCGAAGCCCATCGCGATGCCGAGCGGGATCACGCGCACCGCCTCGTCCAGGCGAACGAGCACCGAGGCAGCCACCGCCCCGAGCGCGATGCCGATCGCGCACACACCCTGCAGGATCGAAGCGTGCGACAGGTCGTAGCCGAGCGCGGCGCGCGCCCACTCGATCAGAATGAACTGCAGCGTCGCCCCCGCGCCCCAGAAGAGCGTCGTCACCGCGAGCGAGATCTGCCCGAGCTTGTCCGTCCACAGGCTCGCGACGCAGCGGCTGAAGTCGCGCAGCGTCTCGAGCGGGTGCACGGGCAGGGGCTTCAACGCAACGCCGGTGCGCGGCACGTACAGATTGAACAGCGCGGCAAGCGCATACACGAACACGATGACCGCGATCGCCGCCTCGGCCGGGGTATCGACGCCGGTGTCCAGTCGCGGCAGATCGAACCGCAGCAGCACGTCGGAGACGGTGGCGTGAATCAACACGCCGCCGAGCATCGTGCCGAGGATGATCGAGGCCACCGTCAGCCCCTCGATCCAGCCGTTTGCGGCGACCAGCTTGGAGTGCGGCAGGTATTCGGTGAGGATGCCGTATTTCGCCGGCGAATAGGCGGCCGCGCCCAGACCGACGAGCGCGTAGGAAAGGAGCGGATCGACGCCGGCGAGCATCAGCGCGCAGCCGGCGATCTTCACCGCGTTCGAGATGAACATCACGGTGCCCTTCGGCAGTCGGTCGGCGAACGCGCCGACGTAGGGCGCGAGCACGACGTAAGACACGACGAAGAAGAACTTGAGGTACGGCGTCACCCACGAGGGCGAATCCGCCTGCATGAGCAGCGCGATCGCGGCGATGAGCAGCGCGTTGTCGGCGAGCGACGAGAAGAACTGCGCCGCCATGATGATGTAGAACCCGAGTGCCAACGCTCCTCCCCCAGAGGCGCTTGCGCGAAAGGTGCGCGTTTATAGCACGGGCGCATGACGCCCGTCGCGGCGGCGGAAGTATAATGGGCCATGCCCCCGCGCTCGCCTCGCGCGCCGTTGACGCGGCCGCGATGCCGCGTCCGATCCGCGCCGCCGTCAGCGCGTCGGCGCTCGCGCACAATCTGGCGCTCGCGAAAAGCCTCGCCGCGCCGGCGAAGCTCTGGGCGGTGGTGAAGGCGAACGCCTACGGCCACGGGCTGCTTCGCGCGGCGAAGGCGCTCGCCGCCGCCGACGGCCTCGCGCTCCTCGACCTGGCCGAGGCGCTCAGGCTGCGCGCGGCGGGCGAGCGCCGGCCGCTGCTCCTGCTCGAAGGGTTCTTCGACGCGCGCGAAATTCCGATCTTCGCCCGTTTCGGGCTCACGCCGGTCGTACACTGCGCCGAACAGCTCGCGATGCTCGCGAAGACGCGCTTCGAGGGCTCGCTCGACGTCTATCTCAAGGTGAACAGCGGCATGAACCGCCTCGGCTTCGCGGGCGAGGCGGTCGCCGAGGCGTGGACCGCGCTGCGCGGGATGCCGCAGGTGCGCGCGATCACGCTGATGACGCATTTCGCCGACGCCGACGGCCCGATCGGCGTCGAGCCGCAGCTCGCGTGGTTCGAGGAGCTCACGCGGGGCATCGCGGCGCCGCGCTCGCTCGCCAATTCGGCGGCGCTCGTTCGCTTTGCCGAGGCGACGCGCGCCGACTGGGTGCGCCCCGGCATCCTCCTCTACGGCGGCTCGCCTTTGGCGTTCCGGACCGCGGCCGACCTCGGCCTTCGGCCGGCGATGACGCTCGCCTCCGAAATCATCGCGGTGCAAAACCTCGAGCCGGGCGAGCGGGTCGGCTACGGCTTCGCCTACGAGGCGGCGCGGCGCATGCGGGTGGGCATCGTCGCCTGCGGCTACGCCGACGGCTATCCGCGCCATGCGCCGACCGGCACGCCGGTTCTGGTCGCCGGGCGGCGCACGCACGTCGTCGGGCGCGTGTCGATGGACATGCTCGCCTGCGACCTCACCGACATTCCCGAAGCGGGCTACGGCGCGCCCGTGGTGCTCTGGGGCGAAGGGTTGCCGGTCGAGGAGGTGGCGGCGGCCGCCGGCACGGTGAACTACGAGCTGCTCTGCCGCCTCGCGCCGCGCGTGCCGGTGATCGAGGTGCCCTGATGGGGCGCGCGCGCACGGCGTTCGTCTGCAGCGAGTGCGGCGCAGCCGCGCGCCAGTGGTTCGGCGCCTGCCCGTCCTGCGGCGCGGCCGGCGCGCTCGTCGAGGCGCCGAACGAGCGCTTAGGCGCGCGCGCGACGGCGGCCGGCGCCCCGCGCGCGCTCGTGCTCGCAGCGATCGAGGCGCGCGAGCGCGAGCGCCTCGCGACCGGCATCGAGGAATTGGATCGCGCGCTCGGCGGCGGGCTCGTTGCCCGGGCAGGTGATCCTGATCGGTGGCGACCCCGGAATCGGCAAGTCCACGCTGCTCCTGCAGACGCTTGCCGCGCTCGGCGCCTCGGCGCGCACGCTCTACGTCTCGGGCGAGGAGTCGGCCGAGCAGGTGGCGCTTCGCGCGCGGCGGCTTGCGCTCGAGGCGCGCGCGGTACGGCTCGTCGCCGAGACGCAGCTCGAGGCGATCCTCGCCGCGCTCGCGGCCGAACGGCCGCAGGTGGCGGTCGTCGACTCAATCCAGACACTTTGGTCGGAGGCGCTCGCCTCGGCGCCGGGCTCGGTCGCGCAGGTGCGCGAATGCGCGGCGCAGCTCGTGCGCGAGGCGAAGCGCTCGGGCGCGGCGCTCTTCATCATCGGCCACGTCACCAAGGAGGGTGCGATCGCTGGCCCGCGCGTGCTGGAGCACCTGGTCGACACCGTGCTCTATTTCGAGGGCGACCCGCATTCGGCCTTCCGCGTCGTGCGCGCGGTGAAGAACCGCTTCGGGGCAGCGAACGAGATCGGCGTGTTCGCGAGATGACCGAGAAGGGCCTGCGCGGGGTCGCGAATCCGTCGGCGCTTTTTCTTTCGCGCCACGACAAGGGCGTCGCCGGCGCCTGCGTGCTCGCTACGGTCGAGGGCACGCGGCCGCTGCTCGTCGAGATCCAGGCGCTCGTCGATCCGGCGCACACGCCGAACGCGCGCCGGCTCACCGTCGGGCTGGAAGCCAATCGGCTCGCGATGCTGCTTGCGGTGCTGCACCGGCACGCGGGCATCGCGACCTGGGAGCAGGACGTGTTCGTGAACGCGGTGGGCGGCGTGCGCATCGCCGAGCCCGCTGCCGACCTCGCTGTGGCGCTTGCGGTAGTGTCCTCGCTCGCCGACCGGCCGATCCCGCCGAAGGTGGTCGCGTTCGGGGAGGTGGGGCTCGCGGGCGAAGTGCGGCCGGCGCCGCGCGGCGAGCTGCGGCTGCGCGAGGCGGCGAAGGTCGGCTTCGAGCGCGCGATCGTGCCGCGCGCGAACCGCCCGAAGGCGAAGATCGCGGGGCTGGAGGTGCTCGCGGTCGAGCGTATCGACGAGGCGGTGCGGCTGCTGCGCGAGCTGTGAGCGGCTATGCGCGCGATGCGCCGAGCGCGAGCTCGGCCGCGCGTACGCGGCTTTCGCACCGCCGCCTCGGCAGCGTCGGCGGATATTCCGGGTCGGTGTAGTCTCCGGCGAGGTAGACCGCCGGCGGGGATCGGCGTGCGCGGCCCAGGTCGGCGCGAGCCCGGGCGTGGAGGCGATCGTCGCGCGCTTTCCAGGCGATCACCTGCGACCAGCGCGGCGCGGAGGAGCAGGCCCGAGCGCGGCAGCGAGTTCGGCATCGGCGGCGCCCGCGCGAGCGCCTCGTGCGTCCAGTCGCTGATGATCGCCCTCTGCGCTGATCACGCAGGCGATGCGGCCGCGCTCGTCGGCGAGCGCGCCCCGGTCGAACGCCCACTGCACGAGCCCACCCGCGAGCCCGAGCATCGGCAACGGAAGCCGCACCGTCGCCGGATACTGCAGATAACAGGTGTAGATCGGCTGGTGCAGTCGAACCGCGGCGCGAGCGCCGGCGCGAGCGCCGCGAGCTGGTGCGGCCCGACCGCGACGATCGCCGCGTACGATGACAGGCGCCAGCAGCGCCGAGGTCGCGCACCCGCTCGCCGAGCCGCACCTCGCCGCCGCGCGCCCGCCGCGAACGCGCACGCCGAGCTGCGGAAAGAGGCGCGACAGATCGCACGGCGCGGGCAGAGAGGCGGGTCGGCGGTCGCCGCAGGATCCGCCGGCGAGACTGTATCGCGCAGCGCCGCGAGGAACGCGCGCGCCGAGGCGCGCTCGGGCGGCGTGTTGAGCGCTGCAAGGCAAAGCGGCCGCCAGAGGTAGCGGCCGAGGCGCCCCTCCTGGCGGTGCGCGGCGAGCAGCTCGGCGACCGTGCGGGACGCCTCGACGCGAAAGCCCTCGCGCCGCAGGCGCGCGAGGAACCGCAGCGCCCCGAGCGCTTCGCGAAGCGGCAACCGTCGCGCCGCGAGCAGCCCGACCGCGAGGTCAAGCGGTGCCGGAAGCCACGCCGCGCGCAGCGCAAAGCCGTCGGCATAGCGCAGCTCGAGCGGCATGCGCAGCACCGCGTCCTCGGGCACGCCGACCCGGCGCATCAGGCGCGCGAGCTCGACATACGCCCCGGCGAGGATGTGCTGGCCGTTGTCGAGCGCCGCCTCGCGCGCGCGCACGCGCCGCGCGCGCCCGCCCGGCACGGCGAGCGCCTCGAGGAGCGTCACCCGCGCGCCGCGCTCTGCGAGCGCGACCGCGCGGCGCACCCGGCGTAGCCGGCGCCGATCACTGCGACGCGCATCGTCGCGCCGCCCTCAGGCCCGCGCCCAGGTGGCGCAGGCGAGCCAGAACTTGCGCAGCGGCGTGAGCGCGGTGCGGTGCGTGAGCACGCGAACCCGTCGCGCTCGATCTCCTCGAGCAACGTGCGGTAGATGCGCGCCATGATGAGCCCCGGCAGCTGCGCGCGCCGGTCTTCCGCCGGCAGCAGCGCGAGCGCCTCGTCGTAGAACTTCACCGCGCGGCGGTACTGGAACTCCATCAGGCGCCGGAACGCGTCGCTTGCGCGCGCGGCGAGGATGTCGGTCGCGGCGACGCCGAACGCCGCGAGTTCGTCCATCGGCAGGTAGATGCGGTTTCGCCGCGCGTCCTCGCCGACGTCGCGGATGATGTTGGTGAGCTGGAACGCGGTGCCGAGCCGGCGCGCGTACTCGAGCGTGCGCGGATTGCGGTAGCCGAAGATGCCGGCGGCGAGCATGCCGACCGAGCCGGCGACGTGGTAGCAGTAGCGCTCGAGCGCTGCGAAATCCGGATAGCGCGTCTGCACGAGGTCCATTTCCATGCCGGCGATCACCTCCGCGAGCCGCTCGCGGCCGATGCCGAAGGGCGCGAGCGCCGGCGCGAGCGCGCGCGTCACCGGATGCTGCGGCCGGCCGGCGAAGAGGTTGCCGAGTTCGCTGCGCCACCAGGCGAGGCGCGCGCGCGCGACGCCGGGATCGCGCGCCTCGTCCACCGCGTCGTCCACTTCGCGGCAGAAGGCGTAAAGCGCGGTGATCGCGCGCCGCCGCTCGGGCGGCAGGAACATGAACGCGTAGTAGAAGCTCGAGCCGCTCGCCGCGGCTTTTTCGCGGCAGTACTCGTCCGGGCTCATCGCGCTCTCCAGGCGAGAAGCGGCCAGTCGGCCCAGCCGAGCACCGGGCGGCGGCGAAAGACGTCGTAGCCGGCGCCGGCGATCTTTTCGAGCACGCGCAGCCCGCCCTGCACCGTGAGCGCGATCTCCCAGCGCAGGCGGCCGCCGAGCGCGCGCGCAAGCGGCGCGCCCTCGAGCATCAGCGCGCGCGTGCGCGCGCACAGCGCACCGAGCAGCGCGCGCCAGGCGGCGTCGCAGCGCGCTTCGGCGAGGTGCGCTTCGGTGACGCCGTACCGCCGCATTTCGTCCTGCGGCAGGTAGACGCGGCCCTTCGCCCAGTCGAGCGCGACGTCCTGCCAGAAGTTGACGAGCTGAAGCGCGGTACAGATCGCGTCCGACTGGCGCAGCTCGCTCGCGGAAGTCCGTTTGAACAGGTGCAGCAGCAGCCGCCCGACCGGGTTCGCCGAACGGCGGCAGTAGTCGAGCAGCTCGCCGAAGTCCGCGTAGCGGTGCTTCACCACGTCCTGGGCGAACGCGTCGAGCAGGTCTTCGAACGGCTGCAGCGGCAGCGCGTGCTCGCGCGCGACGCGGCCGAGGGCGGCGAGGAGCGGATCGTCGGGCTCGGCGCCGGCGCGGACCGCGGCGAGGCTTGCGCGCAGCGCGGCGAGCTTTTCGAGCCGCGCCGCGGGCGGATCTTCCCCCTCGTCGGCCAGGTCGTCGGCGCGGCGCGCGAAGCGGTAGATCAGCTCGATCGCGCCGCGCAGCCGCGCCGGCACAAGCAGCGAGGCCACCGGAAAGCTTTCGTAATGGTCGACCGGCACGAAGACCTGATTTGCAAGGGAAAATGCGCTCGCTTCCGGCGAGGCCGCGGCGCTTTCCACCGTATAATAGTCCGCACACGGAGCCTGCGCTCTGCGCGCGCGAAGGTGGCGGAACTGGCAGACGCACTGGATTTAGGATCCAGCGCCGCGAGGCGTGTGGGTTCGACTCCCACCCTTCGCACCCGCGACCGCGGCCGGCGCAGGCGAACCCGGACTTCGGAGCAGATCAGGCGATGGCGGTCAACGTGGAGACGCTCGGTACGCTCGAGCGGCGGGTGTCGATGTCGCTGCCGGTGGCCGAGGTGGACCGGCAGGTCGAGGCGCGCCTGAAGAAGCTCGCGCGCACCGTGAAGATGCCGGGCTTCCGGCCCGGGCGGGTGCCGCTCAAGCTGGTCGCGCAGCACTACGGCTCGCAGGTGCGCAACGAAGTGATCTCCGACGCGGTGCAGAAGGCCTTCGGCGAGATGGTGCGCGAGGCGCGGCTGCGCGTCGCCGGCCTGCCGCGCATCGAAAAAAAGGACGGTGCGGCCGATCGCCTGGAATTCAGCGCGACCTTCGAGGTGTTCCCGGAGGTGAAGGTCGGCGACCTTACCGGCGTCACGATCGAGCGACCGGTGTGCGCCGTGGACGACGCGGCGGTCGAAAAGACGATCCAGATCCTGCGCCGTCAGCGCGTGCGCTACGAGCCAGTCACCCGCGCCGCCGCCGACGGCGACCGCGTGACGATCGACTTCGAAGGCCGTATCGACGGCCAGCCGTTCGAGGGCGGGGCGATGAAGGGGTTCGTCACGATCCTCGGCGAAAAGCGCCTGCTGCCGGAGTTCGAGGCCGCGGCGCGCGGGCTCGCGCCGGGCGAGGAGCGCGCGTTCGAGGTGCGCTTCCCCGACGACTATCACGGTCGCGAGGTCGCGGGAAAGACGGCGCAGTACAGCCTGCGCATGGTGCAGGTCGAGGCGCCGGTGCTGCCGGAGGTGGACGCCGAGTTCGCGCGCGCGCTCGGCGTCGCCGACGGCGACCTCGCGCGCATGCGCGCCGAGGTGCGTGCGAACGTCGAGCGCGAGGTGAAGAAGCGCATCGCCCTGCGGGTCAAGCAGCAGGCGTTCGAGGCCCTGCTCGAGAGGACGCCCCTCGAGCTGCCGCGGGCGCTCGTCGCGATGGAGCTGCAGCGTCTGCTCGAGGCCGCGGCCGCGGACCTGAAGGCGCGCGGCGTCAAGCTCGAGAACCTGCCGCTCGATCCGCGGGCGTTCGAGGCGGCGGCGCGCCGGCGCGCGGCGCTCGGGCTGATCCTCGCGGAGGTGGCGCGGGCGGAAAACCTGCGCCCGAAGCCGGCTGACGTGCGCGCGCAGATCGAAGCCGAGGCCGAGAGCTACGAGAACCCGGCCGAGGTGGTAAAGTGGTTTTATACCCAGCCGCAGCGCCTGGCCGAGATGGAGAGCCTCGCGCTCGAGGCGAACGTCGTCGCCTGGGTGCTTGCGCGGGCGAACGTGACCGACAAGGCGGTAAGCTTCGACGAACTGATGGGCGCCGACGCATGAAAGAACTGGACTGGACCTCGACGATGCCGCCGCCCCGCGACTTGGGGTTGATCCCGATGGTGATCGAACAGTCGGGGCGGGGCGAGCGCGCCTACGACATCTATTCGCGGCTGCTGAAGGAGCGGGTGGTGTTCCTCGTCGGGCCGGTGAACGAGGTCACCGCGAATCTGATCGTCGCGCAACTGCTGTTCCTCGAATCGGAGAACCCCGACAAGGACATCTTCTTCTACATCAACTCGCCCGGCGGCTCGGTGTCGGCGGGCCTTGCGATCTACGACACGATGCAATTCATCAAGCCGGACGTCTCGACGCTGTGCATCGGGCAGGCGGCGAGCATGGGCGCACTGCTCCTTGCCGCCGGCGAGAAGGGCAAGCGGTTCGTGCTGCCCAATTCGCGCGTCATGATCCACCAGCCGATGGGCGGGTTTTCCGGCCAGGCGTCCGATGTCGAGATTCACGCGCGCGAAATCCTTTTCCTGCGCCAGCGCCTGAACGAGATCCTCGCGCGGCACACCGGGCAGGCGCTCGAGGTCATCCAGCGCGATACCGACCGCGATTTTTTCATGGGGGCCGAAGAAGCGGTAAAGTACGGGCTGGTCGACAAGATCCTCGTTTCGCGGGAGTCGCAGTAGATGTCGGACAAGGGCGCCTCGGGCGACAAGCTCCTTTACTGCTCGTTCTGCGGCAAGAGCCAGCACGAGGTGCGCAAGCTCATTGCCGGCCCGTCGGTGTTCATCTGCGACGAGTGCATCGAGCTCTGTAACGACATCATCCGCGAGGAGACCGCGACCGAAAAGAGCGGCAAGGGCGCGCGCTCGGACCTGCCCACGCCGCGCGAGATCCGCGCGATCCTCGACCAGTACGTGATCGGCCAGGACCGCGCGAAGAAGATCCTGTCGGTGGCGGTCTACAACCACTACAAGCGGCTCAAGCACCTGTCGAAGAACGACGACGTCGAGCTCGCGAAGTCGAACATCCTGCTGATCGGGCCGACCGGCTCGGGCAAGACGCTGCTCGCGCAAACGCTCGCGCGGCTGCTCAATGTCCCGTTCGTGATCGCCGACGCGACCACGCTCACCGAGGCGGGCTACGTCGGCGAGGACGTCGAGAACATCATCCAGAAGCTGCTGCAGAACTGCGACTACGACGTCGACAAGGCGAAGCGCGGCATCGTCTACATCGACGAGATCGACAAGATCTCGCGCAAGTCCGACAACCCCTCGATCACGCGCGACGTCTCGGGCGAGGGCGTGCAGCAGGCGCTGTTGAAGCTCATCGAGGGCACGATCGCCTCGGTGCCGCCGCAGGGCGGCCGCAAGCACCCGAACCAGGAGTTCGTGCAGGTCGACACCACGAACATCCTCTTCATCTGCGGCGGCGCGTTCGACGGGCTGGAGAAGATCGTGCGCAACCGCACCGAGAAGACCGGCATCGGCTTCGGCGCCGAGGTGCGCAGCCCGAGCAACGCGCGCGCGAGCTACGAGCTGCTCAAGATGGTCGAGCCCGAGGACCTCATCAAGTACGGGCTGATCCCGGAGTTCGTCGGCCGCATGCCGGTGGTGGCGGCGCTCGAAGAGCTGGACGAAAAGGCGCTCGTTCAGATCCTGGTCGAGCCGAAGAACGCGCTCGTCAAGCAGTACCAGCGGCTGTTCGCGATGGAGGGCGTCGAGCTCGAGGTGCGCCCGGCGGCGCTCACCGCGGTGGCGAAAAAAGCGCTCGCGCGCAGGACCGGCGCGCGCGGGCTGCGCTCGATCCTGGAACACGTGCTGCTCGACACCATGTACGAGCTGCCGACGCTGGAGAACGTGAGCAAGGTCGTGGTCGACGAGCAGATGATCCTCGCCGACGGCAAGCCGCTTCTCATCTACTCCGACCAGCCGCAAAGGATCGCCGGCAGCAACCTGTAGCCGGCATTTGATTTTTTGCCCGGGAACCCCTACCTTCGGGCGACGTCTTACGGCTTTTAGAGGCCCGCCATGTCCGAACCCCAGCCCGCCGCCACCTCCGCCGCCCAGTTTCCGCTGCTTCCGCTGCGGGACGTGGTGGTGTTCCCGCACATGGTCATCCCGCTTTTCGTCGGCCGGCCGAAGTCCATCAAGGCGATGGAGACGGCGATGGAAAGCGGCAAGTCCATCCTGCTGGTCGCGCAGAAGTCGGCGGCGAAGGACGACCCCGGCCCGCAGGACATGTACACGATCGGCTGCGTCTCGAGCATCCTGCAGATGCTGAAGCTGCCCGACGGCACGGTGAAGGTGCTGGTCGAGGGCGTGAGCCGCGCGAAGATCGAATCGGTCACCGACATGCGCACGCACTGGGTCGCGGAGGCCACCCCGGTGCGCATCGAACCGGTGGGCGGCGCCGAGGTCGAGGCGATGCGCCGCGCGCTGCTTTCGAGCTTCGACCAGTACGTGAAGCTCAACAAGAAGATCCCGCCCGAGATCCTCACCTCGCTCGCGGGCATCGAGGAGCCGGGTCGGCTCGCCGACACGATCGCCGCGCACTTGCCGCTCAAGCTGGAGCAGAAACAGCAGGTGCTGGAGCTGTTCGACGTCAAGAAGCGCCTCGAGCGCCTGCTCGCGCAGCTCGAGACCGAAATCGACATCCTGCAGGTGGAAAAGCGCATCCGCGGGCGCGTCAAGCGCCAGATGGAGAAGAGCCAGCGCGAGTACTACCTGAACGAACAGGTGAAGGCGATCCAGAAGGAGCTGGGCGAGGGCGAGGAGGGCGCCGACCTCGAGGAGATGGAAAAGCGCATCAAGCGCGCCGGCATGCCGAAGCACGCGCGCAAGAAGGCCGAGTCCGAGCTGAAGAAGCTGAAGCTGATGAGCCCGATGTCGGCCGAGGCGACCGTGGTGCGCAACTACATCGAGACGCTGGTGAGCCTGCCCTGGCGCAAGCGCTCCAAGATCTGCAAGGACCTCAAGGTCGCGCAGGAAATCCTCGACAAGGATCACTACGGGCTGGAGAAGGTGAAGGAGCGCATCCTCGAGTACCTCGCGGTGCAGGCGCGGGTCGACAAGATGAAGGCGCCGATCCTGTGCCTCGTGGGCGCGCCCGGGGTCGGCAAGACCTCGCTCGGGCAGTCGATCGCGCGCGCGACGAACCGCAAGTTCGTGCGCATGTCGCTCGGGGGCGTACGCGACGAGGCCGAGATCCGGGGGCACCGGCGCACCTACATCGGCTCGATGCCGGGCAAGATCCTGCAGAGCATGATCAAGGTCGGGGTGAAGAACCCGCTTTTTCTGCTCGACGAGGTGGACAAGATGGGCATGGACTGGCGGGGCGATCCGTCGTCGGCGCTCCTCGAGGTGCTCGACCCCGAGCAGAACCACACCTTCACCGACCACTACGTCGAGGTCGAGTACGACCTCTCGGAGGTGATGTTCATCGCGACGGCGAACACGCTCAACATCCCGCCGCCGCTCCTTGACCGCATGGAGGTGATCCGGCTCTCGGGCTACACCGAGGACGAGAAGCTGAATATCGCGACCCACTACCTTCTGCCCAAGCAGATGAAGAACTCCGGGCTGAAGGACGGGGAGCTGTCGGTCTCGGTGGCCGCGATCCGCGACATCATCCGCTTCTATACGCGCGAGGCCGGCGTGCGGGGCCTCGAGCGCGAGATCTCCAAGATCTGCCGCAAGGCGGTGAAGCGGCTGCAGTCGGAAGGCGATTCCGGCCGCAGCCGGCCGCACCGCATCACGGTGACGCCGCGCAACCTCGACAAGTACCTCGGCGTGCGCCGCTACACCTTCGGCATGGCGGAAAAGACCAACCAGATCGGCCAGGTCACCGGGCTCGCGTGGACCGAGGTGGGCGGCGAGCTGCTCACGATCGAGGCGGTGACCATGCCCGGCAAGGGCAAGACGATCACCACCGGAAAGCTGGGCGAGGTTATGCAGGAATCGATCCAGGCGGCGTTGTCGGTGGTGCGCAGCCGCTCGCGCCGGCTCGGCGTTCCCGACGACTTCTACCAGAAGCACGACATCCACATTCACCTGCCCGAGGGCGCGACGCCGAAGGACGGCCCGAGCGCCGGCATCGGCATCGTCACCGCGATGGTGTCGGTGCTGACCGGCATTCCGGTGCGCTGCGACGTGGCGATGACCGGCGAGATCACGCTGCGCGGCGAGGTGCTGCAGATCGGGGGACTGAAGGAAAAGCTGCTCGCCGCGCATCGCGGCGGCATCAAGACGGTGCTGATTCCGGAGGAGAACGTCAAGGACCTCGCCGAGATCCCGGACAACGTCAAGAACCGGCTGGAGATCGTGCCGGTGAAGTGGATCGACAAGGTGCTCGAAGTGGCGCTCGAGCGCCAGCCGGTGCCGCTCGCCGATCCGGTCGAGGTCCCCCCGTTGCCGGCGGCCGCCGAAACCGAGAAAACGGCGCCGGCGGCGATCAAGCACTGACGCAGGGCGGCGGTGAACAAGGCCGGTCTGGTCGAGCACATCGCGCGCGCCGCGGACCTTTCGCACGCGGCGGCCGAGCGCGCGCTCGATGCGTTCGTCGCGGCGGTGAAGACGAGCCTCAAACAGGGATCGAGCGTGACGCTCGCTGGCTTCGGCACGTTCTACGTCGCCGAACGCAAGGCGCGCAGCGGGCGCAATCCCCGCACCGGCGAGGCGATCGCGATCGCGGCCGCGCGGGTGCCGCGGTTTCGCGCTGGCAAGGCGTTGCGCGACGCGCTAAACTAGCGCCCCCTTTTTTTGCGGGCGAGCGATCGGCCCGCCGGGGTGCTTAGCTCAGCGGTAGAGCGCTGCCCTTACAAGGCAGAAGTCGCAGGTTCGAGCCCTGCAGCACCCACCAGTGCCCGACGCGGAGCGGTAGTTCAGTCGGTTAGAATACCGGCCTGTCACGCCGGGGGTCGCGGGTTCGAGTCCCGTCCGCTCCGCCACGTCCCTTCCTCCGACCGCCATGTTCGATTTCGTCGCCAAGCACAAGCGCCTGCTGCAGGTCGTGCTCGTGCTGATCGCGATCCCGTTCGCGTTCTTCGGGCTGGAGGCGTACACGCGCGCGGTCGGCGGACGCGACGAGGTGGCGAGCGTCGCCGGAGAACCGATCGCGCAGCGGGAACTGGAGGCGGCGCTGCGCGAGCGGCAGGAGGCGTTGCGGCAGATCTTCGGTCGCGACCTCGACCCGGCGGCGGTCGATACCCCGGCCGAGCGGCGCGAGCTGCTCGAGTCGCTGATCGCCGACCGCGTGCTCGCACGCGAGGTGGCGCGCGCCTGGATGGTGCTGCCGCGCGAGGCGGCGATCGCCGAGGTGACGCGCATGCCCGAATTCCAGGAGGACGGCCGCTTCGCGCCCGAGCGCTACGCCGCCTACCTGCGCGCGCGCGGGATCTCGGACGAGATGAACGTCGAACAGCTGCGCGTGCGCCTGCCGATGGCGCGGCTCGTGACCGCAGTCGCGAACACCGCGATCCAGCCGCGCACGCTCGCCGAGCGGCTGCTCGCGCTCGAGGGCGAGCGGCGCGAGGTGAGCGAGGCGTTCTTCGCCGCCGACGCCTACGCGCAGAAGCTGCAGCTCGACGAGGCGGCGCTGCGGGCCTACTACGACGCGAATCTCGCCGAGTTTCGCGAACCCGAACGCGTGCGGGTCGAATACGCGGTGCTCTCGGTCGAGGAGCTGGCGCGCGCCGAGGCGGTGAGCGACGCCGAGCTGAAGAAGGCCTACGAGGAACGGCTCGCGGCCGCACGGCTCGGGACGCCCGAGCAGCGCCGCGCAAGCCACATCCTCCTCAAATCGAAGGAGGAGGCCGAAGCGATCGCGCGCGAAGCGCGCAAGAATCCGCAGCGCTTCGCCGAACTGGCGCGCAAGCATTCGCAGGATTCGGGCTCGGCGCAGCGCGGCGGGGATCTCGGCTTCTTCGGCGCCGGCGACATGGTGAAGGAGTTCTCCGCCGCGGTGTTCGCGATGAAGCCGGGGGAAATCGCCGGGCCGGTACAGTCGGAGCACGGTTGGCACGTCATTCGGCTCGAGGCGGTGCAACCCGCAAGAACGCTCGCGTTCGAGGAAGTGCGCGAGGAGCTGCGCGCCGAGATCGCCCGCCAGCGGGCGCAGCGCCGGTTCGTCGAGTCGGCGGAGGCGTTCGGCAACCTGGTCTACGAGCAGGCCGACAGCCTCAAGCCGGCGGCCGAGCGCTTCGGGCTGAAGATCCAGACGAGCGGTTGGATCGCGAAGGGCGCGCCGCCCGAGGGTCCGCTCGGGCATCCGAAGCTCGCTGCGGCGCTCTTTTCGGCGGACGCGGTTCAGCACCGGCGCAACACCGACGCGGTCGAGGTGGCCCCGGGCACGCTCGTCGCCGCGCGCGTCCTCGAGCACCAGCCGGCGGCGCAGAAAAAGTTCGAGGAGGTGCGCGAGGAGGTCGAGCGGCGCCTGCGGCGCCGCGAGGCGGCGGCGGCTGCGCGCCGCGAGGCCGAGGCGACGCTGGAGAAGCTGAAGGCGGGCGAGGAGGTGCGGGTCAGCTGGGGCCGCACGCTCGTCGTCTCGCGGCGCGCGACCGGGGGGCTCGGCACCGAGGCGGTCGCGCGGCTGATGGCCGCCGACGCCGCGAAGCTTCCGGCCTACGTCGGTGTCGATCGCGGCGAGCGCGGCTACGCGATCTACCGCGTGCAGAAGGTGCTTGCGCCGGAGCCGATCGCGGCGGAGGAAAAAGCGAACGCGCTGCAGCGTTTCGAACGCGAGGCGGGCGCAGCCGACCTCCAGGCGTGGATCGCCGCGCTGCGCGGGCGCACCAAAGTCGAGATCCGCGCCGCGGCGCTCGAGAAAAAGCCCTAGGCGCCGATGCCGCCGACGACGCGCGAAAAGCCGCCGTCGACGTAGAGCACTTCTCCGGTGATGCCGGCGGCGAGGTCCGATAGCAGGAACACCGCCGCGTTGCCGACGTCCTCGATCGTGACGTTGCGCCGCAGCGGCGCGTTCTCCTCGACGAACTTGAGGATCCTGCCGAAGCCGGCGATGCCGGCGGCGGCGAGCGTGCGGATCGGGCCGGCCGAGATCGCGTTCACGCGGATCCCCTGCGGCCCGAGGTTCGCGGCGAGGTAGCGCACCGAGGATTCCAGGCTCGCCTTGGCGAGACCCATGACGTTGTAGTGCGGGACCGCACGCACCGCGCCGAGGTAGGTGAGGGTAAGAAGCGCCGCGCGCCGGCCCTGCATGAGCGGCAGCAGCGCTTTTGCGAGCGCCGGGAAGCTGTAGGCGGAAATGTCGTGCGCCTCGCGGAACGCTTCGCGCGAAAGACCATCGAGCAGCTCGCCGGCGATCGCCTCGCGGCTAGCGAACGCGATCGCGTGCACGAATCCGTCGAGCGCGCCCCAGCGCGCTTCGAGCGCGGGCGCGAGCGCCGCGATCTGCGCGTCGCTCGTCACGTCGCACGGCAGCACCATGTCGGCACCGATCTCGGCGGCGAGCGCCTCGACGCGCTCGCGCACCCGCTCGCCGGCGTAGGTGAACGCGAGCACCGCGCCCTCGCGTTTCGCCGCCTGCGCGATGCCCCAGGCGATCGAGCGGTTGCTGAGCACGCCGGTGACGAGCAGCTTCTTGCCCTGGAGCAGCGGCATCGCGGCATTATACTTGCCGCATGCGTGCGGCCGTGCTCGTTGCGCTCGCCGTCGCGGGCTGCGGCGAGGTGTGGAACGACCCGTATCCGGCGGCCGAGCGCGGCCGACCGATCCTCTACTCGGTCTTCTCCGAGCGGCCGAAGCACCTCGATCCGGCGCAGTCCTACACCGCCGACGAAGCGGTGTTCACGCGTCAGATCTACGAGCCGCCGCTGCAGTACCACTACTTGAAGCGCCCGTTCGAACTCGTGCCGCTCACCGCGCGCGAGATGCCGCAGGCGCGCGAGATCGAGGGCGGCCGGTTCACGGTGTACGAGGTGCGCCTGAAGCCCGGCATCCGCTATCAGCCGCATCCGGCCTTTGTCGAGGAAAACCACCGCCTGTCGCGCGCGCGCATTCGCGCGCTCGCCAGCCCCTACGATCTTCCGACGGGCACGCGCGAACTCGACGCCGGCGACTACGTCTACCAGATCAAGCGGCTCGCGCACCCGCAGCTTCACTCGCCGATCTTCGGCCTGATGGCCGAATACATCGTCGGCCTGCGCGAGTACGCCGCGACGCTGAAAGAGGCGGCGCGACCGGGCGAGTGGCTCGACCTGCGCGCGTATCCGCTCGCCGGCGCCGAGCGCGTCGACGCGCTCACCTTCCGCGTGACGCTCAAGGGTCGCTATCCCCAGTTCCTCTACTGGCTCGCGATGCCGTTTTTCGCGCCGGTGCCGTGGGAGGCGGATCGCTTCTACGCGCAGCCCGGGATGGCGGAAAGGAACTTCACGCTCGACTGGTGGCCGGTCGGCACCGGCCCCTTCATGCTCGTCGAGAACAATCCGAACGCGCGCATGGTGCTCGCACGCAACCCGAACTTCCGCGGCGAGCCGTACCCGTCGGAGGGCGCGCCCGGCGATCGCGAGCGCGGGTTGCTCGCCGACGCCGGGAAAATCATGCCGTTCCTCGAAAAGGCCGTTTACACCCGCGAGAAGGAGTCGATTCCCCTGTGGAACAAGTTCCTGCAGGGCTACTACGACATGTCCGGCATCAGCTCGGACAACTTCGACCAGACGGTGCGCATCACGCTTGAAGGCGAGGCGACGCTCACGCCGGAGATGGCGGCAAAGGGCGTGCGCCTGGAGACCTCGGTCGCGCCGACGATCTATTACCTCGGCGCGAACTGGCTCGACCCGGTGGTCGGCGGCGCGCAGGGCGGCGAGGCAGCCGAGCGCGCCCGGAAGCTGCGGCAGGCGCTCGCGATCGCGATCGACTGGGAGGAGTACCTCGCGATCTTCGCCAACGGCCGCGGGGTGCCGGCGCACGGGCCGATCGCGCCCGGCATCTTCGGCTACCGCAGCGGCGCAGACAGCATCAACCCGGTGACGCACGTCTGGAAAGACGGCCGGGCGGTGCGCCGGCCGATCGAGGAGGCGAGGCGGCTGCTCGCCGAAGCGGGCTACCCCGACGGGCGCGACGCGAAGACGGGCGAGCCGCTCGTGCTGCACCTCGACTCGGTGCAGCGCGGCCCGGCCGACAAGGCGGTGACCGACTGGTGGCGGCGGCAGTTCGCCAAGCTCTCGATCCAGTTCGTCCCGCGCCAGACCGATTGGAACCGCTTCCAGGAAAAGCTGCGCAAAGGCAACACGCAGCTCTTCATGATCGGCTGGATCGCCGACTACCCCGATCCGGAGAACTTCCTCTTTCTGCTGCACACGCCGCAGAGCCGGGCGCGCTTTCAGGGCGAAAACGCGGCGAACTACTCCAACCCCGAGTTCGACGCGCTCTTCGAGCGCATGCGCCACATGCCGAATTCGCCCGAGCGACAGGAAATCATCGACCGGATGGTCGAGATCTTCCGTCACGATGCGCCCTGGATCGGCGGCTTCCATCCGAAGAACTTCGCCCTCTTTCACGGGTGGCTCGCGAACGCGAAGGTGAACGAGATGTCGGGCAACACCCTGAAGTATCTGCGCGTCGACGCCGAGGCGCGCGAGGCGAAGCGCCGCGAGTGGAACCGGCCGGTCGTGTGGCCCCTCGCCGCGGGCGCGGCGCTCCTTGCGGCGAGCGTCGCGCCGGCGTTCGTGCTCTACCGGCGCCGCGAGCGCGCTGCGGCGCGGCCCGCCGCGCCGCGCACGCCGCCGGCGACGCTCGCCTGATGTTCGCCTACATCGTCCGGCGCCTCGCGTACGCCGTGCCGATCCTGGTCGGCGTCAATCTGGTCACTTTCGTGCTCTTCTTCGTCGTCAATTCGCCCGACGACATGGCGCGCATGCAGCTCGGCGCAAAGCGCGTCACGCCGGAGGCGATCGCGAAGTGGAAGGCCGAGCGCGGCTACGACAAGCCGCTCGTCTGGAACGCCGAGGCGCCCGGGCTGGAAAAGCTCACGCGCACGATCTTCTTCGAGAAGTCGCTGCGCCTGTTCGTGTTCGACTTCGGTTTTTCGGAAGACCGGCGCGACATCGGCCGCGAGATCGCCGCGCGCATGTGGCCGAGCTTGGCGCTTGCGGTGCCGGTGTTCCTCGTGGGGCTGGCGGTGTGCGTGAGCTTCGCGCTGCTTCTCGCGTTTTTCCGCGCCACCTACCTCGACTTCTGGGGCGTGGTGCTCTGCGTCGCGATGATGTCGATTTCGACGCTCTTTTACATCATCGGCGGCCAGTACGTATTTTCCAAGCTCTGGCGCCTGGTGCCGATCTCCGGCTACGCCGAGGGGGCGGATGCGCTGAAGTTCCTCGTGCTGCCGGTCGCGATCGGCGTGGTGGCCGGCATCGGCGCGAGCACGCGCTGGTACCGCACGATCTTTCTCGAGGAGATGGGGCGCGAGTACGTGCGCACCGCGCGCGCGAAGGGCCTCGCGGAGTCGGCGGTGCTCTTCGGCCACGTGCTGAGGAACGCCCTCATTCCGATCCTCACCGGCGTGGTGGCGGTGATTCCGCTCCTCTTCCTCGGCAGCCTCCTCATGGAGTCGTTCTTCGGCATCCCGGGCCTCGGCAGCTACACCATCGACGCGATCCAGGCGCAGGACTTCGCCGTCGTGCGCGCGATGGTGTTTCTCGGGTCGGTGTTCTACATCGTCGGCCTGGTACTGACCGACATCTCCTACACCCTCGTCGACCCGCGCGTTCGCTTCGACTAGGTGCCGGTCGTTCTCGTCACCGATTTCCTCCTGTGGCTGCTCGTCGCGGTCGGCATCGGCTACGCGCGCTACTGCGCGCGCCGGCCGCATCTGGCCGCGCCCTGGGCGCGCGTTTTCCGCAGCCCGGCGGCGGTCGCCGCCTCGGTGGTGCTCGCCGCCTACCTCGTCGTCGCGCTCGCCGACTCGGTGCACTACCGGCCGGCGCTTCCCCAGGGCGGCGCCGGCGCTCGCGCCTACAGCGTCGAGGTGCTGTCGCTTCTCGACGCGCTGCTGCCGGCGCTCCGCACCCGCAGCGAAAAGACGTATTCGGCGCCGCTTGCGACGCGCTCGTACGCAAAAGAGCAGGTCGAACTGCCCGGCGGCGGCATCGCGCGCGACTACCCGCGGCTGCGCTGGGGCGGCGCGCACCTTGCCGACGAATCCGACTGGGCGGCCGACGTCGCCTGGCGCGTCGCACAGGGGCTCGGGGTCGCCGCGGTGCTGATCGGCTTTGCGGCGCTCGCGACGCGGCGGCTGCGCCGCCGCCGACCCGAGGTGCCCTGGCAGGCGGGCTTCTGGACGTTCGCCGCGCTCGCCGCGCTCGCGTGCCCGGCGTTCGCGCTCGCGCAAGGCTATCACGTGCTCGGCACCGACAAGGTCGGTAACGACGTCCTCTACGCGGCGCTCAAGTCGGTGCGCACGAGCCTCGTCATCGGCACGGTGACGACGCTCGTGCTCCTTCCGCTCGGGGTCGCGCTCGGCATCATGGCGGGCTATTTTCGCGGCTGGGTGGACGACGCGATCCAGTACGTCTACACCACCCTCAACTCGATCCCCGGGGTGCTGCTGATCGCCGCGTCGGTGCTGATGATGCAGGTGGTGATGGACCGGCACCCGGAGTGGTTCGCGACCGCCGCCGAGCGTGCCGACGCGAAGCTCCTCGTGCTCTGCGTCATTCTCGGTTTCACCAGCTGGACGGGGCTTGCGCGGCTGCTGCGCGGCGAGACGCTCAAGCTCTGCGCAGCTCGAGTACATCCAGGCGGCGCACGCGCTCGGCGTGACGCACGCGCGGATTCTTTCGCGCCACATCCTGCCGAACGTCGCGCACATCGTGATCATCGCGCTGGTGATGGACTTCTCGGGACTCGTGCTCGCCGAAGCGGTGCTCTCCTACGTCGGCGTCGGCGTCGATCCGGCGACGAGCAGCTTCGGCACCATGATCAACGCGGCGCGCCTCGAGATGTCGCGCGAGCCGCCGGTGTGGTGGACGCTCGCGACCGCGTTCGCGTTCATGCTGGTGCTCGTGCTCGCGGCGAACCTGTTCGCCGACGCGGTGCGCGACGGGTTCGATCCGCGCGTGCGCGTCGCCGCGGCTGGCACCGCGGTGCGATGAGCGCGCCGACGCTCGCGATCGAGCGGCTCGCGGCGCGCCTCGATACCGCGCAGGGCGAGGTGCGCGCGGTCGACGGCGTCGACCTCGAGCTGCGGCGCGGCGAGTGCGTCGCGCTCGTCGGCGAATCGGGCTGCGGCAAATCGACGACCGCGCTCTCGGTGCTGCGCCTGCTGCCCGAGACCGGGCGCATCGCCGAGGGGCGCGTGCTGCTCGAGGGGACCGACCTCGTCGCGCTGCCGGAGGCGGCGATGCGCGCGGTGCGCGGCCGCCGCATCGCGATGATCTTCCAGGAGCCCTCGGCGGCGCTCAATCCGGTGCTCACCGTCGGCCGCCAGATCCTCGAGGTCATTTGGCGCCATACGCCGTTGCGCGGGCGCGCGGCGCGCGCGCGCGCGCTCGAACTGCTCGCGCAGGTCGGGATGCCCGATGCCGCGCGCCGCATGGACGAATTCCCGTTCCAGCTCTCCGGCGGGCTCAAGCAACGGGTGATGATCGCTGCGGCGCTCGCGGCCGATCCCGAGGTGCTGCTCGCCGACGAGCCGACCACCGCGCTCGACGTCACCATCCAGGCGCAGATCCTCGAGCTGCTCGCGCGGCTTCAGGCCGAACGGGGCCTTGCGGTGATGCTCGTCACGCACGATCTCGGCATCGTCGCGCAGATGGCGCAGCGCGTCGCGGTGATGTACGCCGGGCAGATCGTCGAGGCCGCGAGCCGCGAGCAGTTCCTGCGCGCGCCGCAGCACCCGTATTCGCGCAAGCTCTTCGAGGCGCTGCCCGCGGCGGAGAAGCGCGCGGCGGCCCTCGCGGTGATCCCGGGACAGGTGCCGCCGCTCACCGGGGAATTCCGCGGCTGCCGCTTCGCCGAGCGCTGCGACGAAGCGATCGAGCGCTGCCGCTGGGTCGCGCCGCGCATGGTCGCGCTCGCCGACGGCCACCTCGTGCGCTGCCTCGTGCGCGAGGAAAAGGGCCCGGCGGCTGCCGTCGGCGAGCCGACGCTTCTTGCGCCGCGCGCGGAGCCCCAAGCGGCCGCGAGCGCGCCCCTCCTCGAAGTGCGCGATCTGAAGGTGCACTTTCCGATCCGGCGCGGGGTGCTGCGGCGCACCGTCGGCTGGGTGCGGGCGGTGGACGGCATCTCGCTCGAGATCCGCGCCGGGCGCACGCTCGCGCTCGTCGGCGAATCGGGCTGCGGCAAGACCACCGCCGGCAAAGCGATCCTGCGGCTCCTGCCGCTTTCGGGCGGTACGGTGCGCTTCGACGGCGCGGACCTCGCGACGCTCGGGCGCGAGCGGCTGCGCCGGCTGCGGCGCGCGATGCAGATCGTCTTTCAGGATCCCTACGGCTCGCTCAACCCGCGCCTGCGCGTCGGCGACATCCTCGCCGAGGGCATGCGCGCGCTCGGCGTGGGCGCAAGCGACGCCGAGCGCGAACGGAGGATCGCGGCGCTCCTCGAGCAGGTGGGGCTGCCGGCCGAGGCCGCCGCGCGCTACCCGCACGAGTTCTCCGGCGGCCAGCGCCAGCGGATCGCGATCGCGCGCGCGCTCGCGGTCGAGCCGCGCCTGGTCGTCTGCGACGAGCCGACGAGCGCGCTCGACGTGTCGGTGCAGGCGCAGATCCTCAACCTTCTGCGCGAGCTTCAGGCGCGACTCGGCCTCGCGTACCTCTTCATCACGCACAACATCGCGGTGGTCGAATACCTCGCGCACGAGGTCGCGGTGATGTACCTCGGGCGGATCGTCGAGCAGGGCACCGCCGAGGAGGTGCTCGGGGCGCCGAAACATCCGTACACCGAAGCGCTGCTCGCGGCCGTGCCGCGCATCGCCGGCCGGCGCGAGCGCGCGCGCCTTGCCGGCGAACTGCCCTCACCGGTCGATCCGCCCTCGGGCTGCCACTTCCATCCGCGTTGCCCGAAGGCGCGACCCGAGTGCCGCGAGCGCTGGCCGGCGCCGGTGCGCCTGTCGCCGACGAGAACGGTGAACTGCGTGCTCTATCGCTCGAGCGCCGCGAGCAGCATCTGACCGAGGTCCTCGGGCACCGGCAGCAGCCGCTTGCGCAGCGCCTCGCCGAGTTCGCTGCGCCGCTCGGCCGGCATCGCGCCGAGCTCGGCGCGGAACTCCTCGACGATGCGCTCCTTTTCGCGCGCCGAAAGCTGCGCGAGGCGCTCGCCGAGCGCGCGCACGGCGAGCGCGCGCTCGGCGAAATACCCGATCAGCGAGGCGCGGATCGCGGCGTGGCGCGGCTCGAGGATCGCGGCGTGCAGCGCGGCGAAGATTTCCTCGCGCTGCGCCTGCGAGAGATAGCCGAAGCACTCGTCGATCAGGCGGCGCAGCTGCGCCGGCGTGACCGTCGTTCCCGGGTACACGTCGACCGGAGCGCTCGCCTCGCGCGGCGCTCTGGAGGGCTGCTGCAGCGCGTGCGAGATCACCATCTCGCGCGCAATGCCGAAAAGGAGCATCAGCACCGGATCGGCCGCGTGCGCGCCGAGCGGTACGGCGCCGGCCAGCGCGAGCGCAAAAGCCGCCGTCCATCGAGAGAAAGCGCGCACGCGCGCATTCTAGCGACACGCGCGCCCGCCGGATACCGCGGCGCATGAACTTCGAGACTGTTTCTAGGAAACAGCCGTCAACGGCTTGACGTTCTTGGCTTTTTTCTGTTCGCTTTCGTCTTCGGTTTGGGTTTTCCGGCAGCCGGCTTGCGGACCGCCGCGGCATCGGGCAGCGCTGCCGGCGCGTGGATCCTCAGCACCTGCCCCGGCTGAAGCCGCCCGATCTGGTTCCAGCGCCGCAGGTCCTCGACGCTAACGCGGTACCGGGCGGCGATCGTCGCGAGCGTCTCGCCCGGTTGCACGCGGTGCGTCGTCGCGCGCGCGCTCGGCGCGACCGGAATCGGCGGTGCGTACATGATCGGCAGGCGTGCGTGGCTTGCTGCGCCATTCGTCGGCACGACGAGAAGCGGCGGCAGGCTGCGGCTTCGGGCGCCGATGCCGTTCACTTCTTTCAGCTGCGCGACGCCGATGCCGAAGCGCCTAGCGATCGCTTCCAGCGTCTCGCCCCTCTTCGGATGGTATGTCCGCCAGGACACGAGCGCCTTCTCGTCGTACTTCTGCAGGTTGGCGCGGAACACCTCGACGCGGTCGGCGGGCAGCACGATCCTCGGGTTCTCGCGCACCGGGATCACCGGCCGGTTGAAGCCGGGGTTGAGCGCGATGAACTCCTCGACCGGCATTTCGGCCAGGCGCGCGGCGAGCCGCACGTCGATGTCGCGCGTCTTGGTGATGGTGGTGAAGTACGGCCGGTTCGGGATCGGGTCGAGCGCGATGCCGAAGACCTCGGGTGTGGCGACGATCGCCTTCAGCGCCTGCAGTTTCGGCACGTAGTGGCGCGTCTCGAGCGGCATCGCGAGGCTCGAGTAGTCGAGCGGAAGCCCGGCGGCGCGGTTCTTCTCGATCGCCCGCGCGACCGCGTTCTCGCCCCAGTTGTACGAAGCGAGCGCGAGATGCCAGTCGCCGTGCATGTCGTAGAGCGCCTTCAGGTACTCGAGCGCCGCGGCGGTCGAATCGACGATGTCGCGCCGCGCGTCGTACCACCAGTTCTGCTTGAGGTCGTAGCGCTTTCCGGTGCCGGGGATGAACTGCCAGAGGCCGGAGGCGTGCGCGCGCGAGTTGCGCCATCGGGTTGAACGAGCTTTCGACCATGGGCAGGACAGCGCAGAGCTCGGTCGGCAGGCCGCGGCGCTCGATCTCCTCGACGATGTGGTAGAGGTACAGGCGACCGCGCTCGAACATGCAGGCGCAGGTAGTCCGGCCGCGCGAGGTACCAAGCGATCTTTTTCGCGTACGAGCGGCCCGTCCAGATCGGGCATCGCGAAGCCGTCGCGGATGCGCTGCCACAGGTCGTCGTGGCGTAGCGTGCGGTCCACCGTCGGCACGCGCACCGGCCGCTTCGAGTTCCTCGCGCGCCCCGTCGAAGGGCGGCAGGCGGCTGGCATCGAGCGGCGCGAGCGGCTGCGGGCGCCGCGACCGCAGGCGCAGCGGGCGCCGCGTCGCCTGCCGGCGAACACCGGCCCGGTGGCGCTGCGCGCGGGCGCGGCAACGGCGGCGGGCGTCGCGATGGCCGCGCCTACCTCGCGCATCGGCGTCGCGCAGCCGGCGGCGAGCAGCGCGGCGAGCGCGGCGCACAGCGGCGCGGTTCAGGCGCGGTTTTTCCAATTCGCGGATCGCGGCGAAGCATCGCGCACCGGCTTCGGAGACGCGTTCGCCGAGGTAACGGCTCGCCGCTTCGACGACCGCCGGCTCGGCGCAACGCAGGAACGGATTGGTTGCACGCTCCTCGTCGAGCGTCGACGGCAGCGTCGGACGCCCCTGCGCGCGAAGCGCGCGCGCGCGCTTCGCGCTCGGCGAGCGCGGCGTTGTCGGGTTCTACTTTGCGCGCGAATTCGATGTTGGCGAGCGTGTACTCGTGCGCGCAGTAGACGCGCGTCGCGCCCGGCAGCGCCGCGAGCTTGGCGAGCGAGCCGACCATTTGCGCCGGCGTGCCTTCGAACAGCCGACCGCAGCCGCACGCGAACAGCGTATCGCCGCAGAAAAGCGCGCCTGCGCCATAATAGGCGACATGCGCGCGCGTGTGTCCCGGGACGTCGAACACGGCGAACGCGACGCCGAGCGCGGCGAGCGCGACCGTATCGCCTTCGGCGACCGGGTGCGTGAGCGCCGGAATCGGCTCGGCGCGCGGACCGTAGACCGGAGCGCCGCTGTCGCCGGCCAGCTCGGCGATGCCGCCGACGTGGTCCGGATGGTGGTGCGTCGCGAGGATCGCCACGAGCCGCAGGCGCTCGCGCGCGAGGTAGTCCTTCACCGGGCGCGCGTCGCCGGGGTCGACCACCGCCGCCGCATCGCCGCGACGCAGCGTCCAGATGTAGTTGTCGCGAAACGCCGGCAGCGGAACGATCTGCAACATGGATCGGCAGTCCTTCGTTTCGACGGCCCCGGCGAAGTATAACGGCGCGCGCTGCCTGCGCACGCCGCAGCTCGCCGACTGGTTCGCGACCGAACAGGGCCGGCACGTGCTCGCGTGGGAACTCGCGCAGTTCGCCGCCGCGACCGAGGATGTGTTCGGCTTTCGCGCGTTGCAGGCCGGATTGCCCGGGATCGATTTCCTCGCCGCGAACCGCATCCCGTTCCGGTTCACCGTCGCGCTCGAGCCGGGCGCCACGCTCGCCGCCGACCCGCAGCAGCTTCCGCTTGCCGACAAGAGCGTCGATCTGATCGTGTTGCCGCATGCGCTCGAGGCGGCCGGCGACCCGCACCTGCTGCTCCGAGAGGCCGAGCGCGTGCTGATGCCAGAGGGGCAGATCGTGATCTCGGGATTCAATCCGCTGTCGCTGTGGGGCCTGCGCCAGGCGCTCATGCGCGCGCCGCGCCGGCGGCGCGCCGGTGCGCCGTGGGACGGGCGCTTCGTCGGCCTGCTGCGCCTGAAGGAGTGGCTGAAGCTGCTCGGCTTCGAGCTGAACGGCGGCTGCTTCGGCTGCTACGCGCCGCCGCTTGCGAGCGGCGCGTGGCTTCGGCGGCTCGCGTTTCTGGAAAAGGCCGGGGCGCGCTGGTGGCCGGTGCTCGGCGGCGTCTACGTCGTGCGCGCGGTAAAGCGCGTGCACGGCATGCGCGTCATCACGCCCGCGTGGCGCCAGGAGCGCGCGCGGCGGCGCGCGCTCGCGACGATGCCGCACTCGCGTAACGGCGAGCCGCAGGGCACGCGGCGCTCGCGCGATGCGTGACCCGGAGGTCGAGATCTGGGCCGACGGCGCCTGCCGCGGCAACCCCGGCCCCGGCGGCTGGGGAGTGGTGCTGCGCGCGCGCGGGCGCGAAAAAGCGCTCTGGGGCGCAGAGCGCGAGACGACGAACAACCGCATGGAGCTGCGCGCGGTGATCGAGGGGCTCGCGGCGCTCAAGCGCCCGAGCCGCGTGCGCGTCTATACCGACTCGCAGTACGTAAAGAAGGGCATCACCGAGTGGATCCACGACTGGAAACGGCGCGGCTGGCGCACCGTGTCGCGCGAGCCGGTGAAGAACGCCGAGCTCTGGCGCGCGCTCGAGACGCTCGCGGCCGCGCACGAAATCGAGTGGCGCTGGGTGCGCGGCCACGCGGGCGAGGCGCTGAACGAGCGCGCCGACGCGCTCGCCAATCGCGCGATCGAGGAGCTTCTTGCGCGCGCAGGCGTAATGCCGACCCGACAGATCGTCCTCGACACCGAAACGACGGGCCTCAATCCCCGGCTCGGCGACCGCATCATCGAGATCGGCTGCGTGGAGCTCGTCAACCGGCGCGTGAGCGACCGGGGGTTTCACCGCTACCTCAATCCCGAGCGCGACATCGAGGAGGGGGCGCTGCGCGTACACGGCATCACGCGCGAGTTCCTCGCCGACAAGCCGCGGTTCGCCGACATCGTCGAGGAGTTCCTCGCCTACGTCGCCGGCGCGGAACTCGTCATCCACAACGCCGAATTCGACGTCGAGTTCCTCGATGCGGAGCTCGCGCGCGTCGGCCGCGGGCGCATCGCCGATCACGTCGCCGGGATCGTCGACACGCTCGCGATGGCGCGCGAGCTGCACCCGGGCCGCAAGCACTCGCTCGATGCGCTGTGCGAGCGCTACGGCGTGGACAACTCGCACCGGCACCTGCACGGCGCGCAACTGGATGCGCGTCTGCTCGCCGAGGTCTATCTCGCGATGACCCGCGGGCAGGAAAGCCTCGCGATCGCGCTCGAGGCGCCGGCCGAGGCGACGGCTGCGGCGCGCGTCGATCCCGCGGCGCGGCTCGTCGTCCTGCGCGCAAGCGCGGAGGAGGTCGCGCTGCACGAGGCCTACCTCGACGAACTCGACAAGGTGGCGGCGAAGGCGGGCGGGCAGCGTCTGGCGGCGGCGAGAGAGCTGATTCGCGAGGGCTATACTTTTCCCCCATGACCGCAGCGACGAACCCCTACGAACGCGACCTCGACCGCAACCCGGCGAACTACGTGCCGCCGACGCCGCTCGGCTTCATCGAGCGCGCCGCGGCCGTCTATCCGGCGCGCACCGCGGTGATCCACGGCGCGCGGCGCTACACCTGGGCCGAGACGTATGCGCGCTGCCGGCGGCTGGCGTACGCGCTCGCGGCGCGCGGCATCGGCCGCGGCGACACGGTGGCGGTGATGCTCGCCAATACCCCCGAGATGTACGAATGCCATTTCGGCGTGCCGATGACCGGGGCGGTGCTGAACGCGCTGAACACGCGGCTCGATGCCGACGCGATCGCGTTCATGCTGAACCACGGCGAGGCAAAGAGCGCCTCATCACCGACCGGGAGTTCTCGCCGACGATCGAGAAAGCGCTCGCGAAGGCAAAATCGCGCCCGTTCGTGGTGGACGTGGACGACCTGGAGTATCGGGGCGAGGGGCGCAGGCTGGGCGAAGTCGACTACGAGGCGTTCCTCGCCTCAGGGGACGCCGCAGTACACCTGGCGCTGGCCCGAGGATGAATGGGATGCGATCGCGCTCAACTACACCTCGGGAACGACCGGCGACCCGAAGGGCGTCGTCTATCACCACCGCGGCGCGTACCTGAACGCGATCTGCAACATCGTCACCTGGGGCATGCCGCAGCATTCGGTGTACCTGTGGACGCTGCCGATGTTCCATTGCAACGGCTGGTGCTTTCCCTGGACGATGGCGGCCAACGCCGGCACGAACGTCTGCCTGCGCAAGGTCGAGGCGCGCGCGATTTTCGACTCGATCCGCGCGCATCGCGTCACGCACTACTGCGGCGCGCCGATCGTTCACACGATGCTCATCAACGCGCCGGAGGAACTGAAACGGCGGCATCGCGCACAAGGTGCACGCGATGGTGGCGGCCGCGGCGCCGCCTGCGGCGATGATCGAGGGCATGGAACGCATGGGCTTCGACCTCACGCACGTCTACGGCCTCACGGAGGTGTACGGGCCGGCTACGGTGTGCGCGAAGCACGAAGAGTGGGCGGCGCTCGACATCTCGGAGCGCGCGCGCCTCAACGGTCGCCAGGGCGTGCGCTACCTGATGGAGGAGGGCCTTGCGGTGATGGACCCGGAGACGATGACGCCGGTGCCCGCCGACGGCGAAACGATGGGCGAGATCATGTTCCGCGGCAACATCACCATGAAGGGCTACCTCAAGAACCCCGCGGCGACGCAAAAAGCGTTCGCCGGCGGCTGGTTCCACTCGGGCGACCTCGCGGTCGTGCACCCGGACGGCTACGTGAAGATCAAGGACCGCGCGAAGGACATCATCATCTCGGGGGGCGAAAACATCTCCTCGCTCGAGGTGGAGGAGGTGCTCTATCGGCATCCGGCGGTCCTTGCGGCTGCGGTGGTCGCAAAGCCCGACCCGAAGTGGGGCGAGACGCCGTGCGCGTACGTCGAGCTGAAACCCGGCGCGAGCGCGACCGAGGAAGAGATCATCGCGTTCTGCCGCGAGCGTCTTGCGCACTTCAAGGCGCCGCGCGCGGTGGTGTTCGGGGAACTCCCCAAGACCTCGACCGGCAAGATCCAGAAGTTCATCCTGCGCGAGCGCGCGAAGTCCGCTTCGGCGATCGATACCTGAGGAAAGGAGAACGGCCATGAGCGCAGTGCCGCAGAGCGTAGAACCCGTCCTGATACGCGAAGACCGCGACGGGGTCGCGACCCTCACGCTCAACCGCCCGCAGCAGATGAATTTGCTGACGAGCGAGATGATCGCGGCGCTTCAGGCGGCGTTCGACGCCGTCGCGGCCGACCGCAGCGTGCGCGTGGTGGTGATCGCCGCGCGCGGCCGGGGCTTTTGCGCCGGACACGACTTGAAGGAGATCCGCGCGCTCGCCGAGCAGCCGCGCATCGCCGAGCTGTTCGCACGCTGCAGCCGCATGATGACCGCGATCCCGAAGCTTCCGCAGCCGGTGATCGCGAAGGTGCAGGGGGCAGCGGCCGCCGCCGGCTGC
>JAVQZY010000008.1:0-47649 GCA_033582675.1 Burkholderiales bacterium
TATCGGCTGCATCTTGAACCACATGTACTCGGCGACCGGCTTCGTGATGCCGAACACCTCGCGCAACCACGGATAGGTGGTCACCATGTAATAGATGCACACGCCGAGCCCGGCGACGATGCCGGCGGCCGCGCCCACTTGTTCGCGCGCTTCCAGAAAACACCCAGCACGAGCGCCGGGAAAAACGCCGACATCGCGAGCGAGAACGCCGCACCGACAAGAGAAACAGAATATGCCCCGGCTTGTACGACGTCACCCAGGCGGCCAGCACCGCGACCATGAGGAGCAGCGTCTTCGCCACCGTCACGCGCCGCTTGGTGGACGCATGCGGGTCGATCATCTTGTAGTACACGTCGTGCGACAGGGCGTTCGCGATCGTGAGCAGCAGCCCGTCGGCGGTCGAGAGCGCTGCCGCGAGGCCGCCGGCCGCGACCAGACCCGAGACCACGTACGGCAGGCCGGCGAGCTCCGGCGTCATCAGCACGATGAGATCGCCACCGATCCGCATCTCGGCGAGCTGCAGCACGCCGTCCCCGTTGATGTCGACGAACCGGATGAGGTCCGGATCCACCGCCCGCCAGGCGGCGAGCCAGCCGGGATGTCCGCGTGCTTGAGGCCGACGATGTTCGAGTACACGTCGTACTTGGCGAGCACCGCGAGCGTCGGGGCCGACCAGTACAGCAGGCAGATGAAGAACAGCGTCCAGAACGCCGACTTGCGCGCCTCGCGCACGCTCGGCGTCGTGATGCCATCAGGATGTGCGGCAGCGCTGCGGTGCCGAACATCATGCACAGTACGATGCCGAGGAAGTTGCGCCGTGCGACGTCGCGGGCTTCCTCGGTCGCGCCCGGGAACGCCTCGGCGTGCGGCCGCAGCGCCGCCGCATGCGGCGCAAGGCCTCGGTCGGCGGTCCAGCGCTTCTTCGCCTCCTCGACGTTCGGCGGATACGCAGCGAGCACCTTCCGCCGCCTCGATCTCGGCGGCCGGGGCGTTCGCTGCGCGATCCGGCCAGCCGCTTCTCGAGCGCCGCCTTGCCGTCGGCGTAGGCCTTCTCGGGGTTCTTGAGGGCCTCGGCGGCGGCATCCGAGCGCTCTTTCGCGAGCTTGCGCACCTCGGCTTCCTTCGGGTCGGCGGCGATTTTCTTTTCCACCTCGGCGAGCCGCTGCATGACGTATCCGTAGCTGAGGTGCGGGATCGGGTTGCTCGTGTGCTTGACACGACGATGACCGGGATCAGGTAGGCGATGATCAGGATGATGTACTGAGCCACCTGCATCAGGTCACGGCGCGCATCCCGCCCAGGAACGAGCACACGAGGATGCCGGCCAGACCGACGAATACGCCGATACCGAACTCAAGGCCCGTGAACCGGCTCGCGATCAGCCCGACGCCGTAGATCTGCGCGACGACGTACACGAACGAGACGAGGATCGCCGAGATCACCCCGAGCGTGCGCACGAGGTTCCCGCCGTAGCGCGCGCCGAGAAAGTCCGGAATCGTGAACTGGCGAGAACTTGCGCAGATACGGCGCGAGGAACACGGCCACCAGCACGTAGCCGCCCGTCCAGCCCATGATGAACGCGAGACCGTCGTAGCCCGAAAGGAACAGGGTGCCGGCCATCGCGATGAACGAGGCGGCGCTCATCCAGTCGGCCGCGGTCGCCATACCGTTGAAGAACGCCGGCACCCGCCGCCCGGCGACGTAGTACTCGGCGACCTCGGCGGTGCGGCTGATGATGCCGATCATCGCGTACAGACCGATCGTCGCGAACAGGAACGCGAGACCGATCGCCCGGCGCGACATCCCGATCTGCTCGGCGATCGCGAGCAGGACGATGAACGCGAGGAACCCGCCGGTGTAGATGCCGTAGTACTTCTTCAGGGCCTGGTTGAAGGCCCGTTGGCTGAACGCTGCGGTCTGGTTCATTTTTCCTCCTCCTCGGCGACACCGTATTCGTGGTCGAGCCGGTTCATGTAGCGCGCGTAGTACCAGATGATCAGCACGTAGACGATCAGCGAACCTTGCGCCGACAGATAAAAGCTGAGCGGCCAGCCGAAGAACGTGATCTGGTTCAGCTCGCGCGCGAACCAGCCCTGCACGAAGGTGAATACGAACCAGATCACCATCAGCACGGCGGTGACGATGAGGTTCTTGCGCCAGTACTCGCGGTGCTTCTCGGTCAACTGGACAGCCATGCCCGATTCCTCCCCCGATGAGATTCCGTGAAATCCTCCACGGCGAAGCTTACACGCGCCTTACGAAGAGCGGTTGCTGCGCCGCAGCATCGGCCGCTGCACCTCAGCCGCTCGATTGCTTCAGCTGCTCGAGAATCGCCGGGTTTTCGAGCGTCGAAACGTCCTGCGTGATCTCTTCGCCCCGGGCGATCGCGCGCAGCAGACGCCGCATGATCTTGCCTGAGCGGGTCTTCGGCAGATTGTCGCCGAAACGGATGTCCTTCGGCTTGGCGATCGGGCCGATCTCCTTGACCCACTGGCGAAGCTCTTCGGCGACCCTCTTCGCCTCCTCCCGGTCGGCCGCGGACCCTTGGTGACGACGAAAGCGACGATCGCCTCGCCGGTCACCTCATCGGGCACGCCGACCACCGCCGCCTCGGCGACGGCCGGGTGGCAACCAGCGCCGATTCGATCTCCATCGTCCCGAGCGGTGGCCGGAGACGTTCATCACGTCGTCGATGCGCCGACACGCGGAGTAGCCGTCCTCGTCCACGCTCGGCGCCGTCGCCGGCGAGGTAACGCCCCTTTGCGAACTCGGCCCAGTACGTCTTGCTTGTAGCGCTCCGGGTCGCCCCAGATGCGTGCGCAGCATCGCCGGGCCACGGCCGCCGGATGACGAGGATAGCCGCCTTTGCCCTTGCCGACCGAGCTGCCCGGTCTCGTCCACCACGTCGGCGAACGATTCCGGGAAGCGGGCAAGGTGGCCGAGCCCGGCTTGAGCGGCGTCGCCCCTGGACAGCGGGTGTGATCATGATGGCCGCCGGTCTCCGGTCTGCCACCAGGTGTCGACGATCGGGCAGCGGGACTTTGCCGACGCACCCGTGTAGTACCACATCCACGCCTCGGGGTTGATCGGCTCGCCCACCGTGCCGAGGAGGCGCAGCGACGAAAGGTCGTACTTCTTCGGCTACGATCCCCGCCCGCCTTGCATGAGCGCGCGGATCGCGGTCGGCGCGGTGTAGAAGACCGTCACCCTGTGCTCCTGGATCATCTTCCAGCAAGCGGCCGGCGTCCGGGTACGTCGGGCACTCCCTCGTACATCAACGCCGGTCGCCCCCACGCCCGAGCGGACCGTAGACGATGTAGCGAATGCCCGGTGACCCAGCCGACGTCGGCGGTGCACCAGTAGATGTCCGTACGGCTTGCAGTCGAACACCCACTTCATGGTGACGATGGTCCAAAGGAGATATCCCCCGGTGGAATGCTGGATGCCCTTCGGCTTTCCGGTGGAACCGGAGGTGTAGAGGATGAAGAGCGGATGCTCGGCGTTCACCCAAGCCGGCTCGCAGCTGTCGGGCTGGCCCTGCAGCACATCGTCCACCAGCGGTCGCGCCCGGCGTCATCGGAACGGGGCTGCCCGGTCGGCTGAACGACGACCGTCCTCGCTTTCTCGCAGCCGCCGAGCGCGAACGCTTCGTCCACCGCCGGCTTGAGCGGAATCTCGCGCCCCCGCCCGCGGAACCGGCCGTCGGCGGTGACGACCGCCACCGCACCGGCGTCGATGATCCGTTCCTGGAGCGATTTCGCCGAGAAGCCGCCGAAGACCACCGAGTGGGTGGCGCCGATCCGGGCGCACGCCTGCATCGCGACCGCCACCTGGATCGACATCGGCATGTAGATGATCACGCGGTCGCCGCGGCGGATGCCGAGCGACTTGAGCGCGTTCGCGAAGCGGCAGACCTCGCGATGCAGCTCGCGGTAGCTGATGCGCGTCACCTTGCCGTCGTCGGCCTCGAAGATGATCGCGGTCTTGTCGGGCTGCGTCGCGAGGTGCCGGTCGAGGCGGTTGTTCGAGCGCATTGAGCTCTCCGTCGTAGAACCAGCGGAAGAACGGCGGGTTCGATTCGTCGAGCACCTTGGTGAACGGCTTCGACCAGACCACGTGCTCCCTCGCCAGACGCGCCCAGAAGCCCTCGAAATCGCGCTCGGCTTCGGCGACGAGGTTGCGGTAGGCGTCCATCCCGGAGATGTTGGCCTGCCGGACGAAGTCCGGCGAAGGCGGGAACACGCGCGTTTCGGTGAGGACCGACTCGATGGTGGCCGCCATGCTGAACTCCTCCTTTCGCTCTGCGAACGATGGGCAGCCGTCTAGGCTGCGACCCTCGGCTTACACGCGGCTTACGGCTGCACTGGCGCGGATACAATCACCAAACCGGTATCTTGTAAAGCACCCACCGCCCATGGCGATCATCCTGCGCGAGCACCTGGTGCAGAGCGTCGCCGACGCGCTGCAGTTCATCTCCTATTATCACCCCCCGGGACTACATCCGCGCGCTCGCGCGCGCCTGGGAGCGCGAGCAATCCCCGGCGGCGAAGGACGCGATCGCGCAGATCCTTCGCCAACTCGCGCCTGTGCGCGGAGGGGCGCCGGCCGATCTGCCAGGACACCGGCATCGTGAACGTGTTTTTGCGCGTCGGCATGAACGCCCGGCTCGTCGGGTTCGACGGCTCGATCGAGGATGCGGTGAACGAGGGGGTGCGGCGCGCCTACGCCGACGCCGCGAACCCGCTGCGCGCCTCGGTGCTCGCCGACCCCGAGTTCGCGCGCCGCGAACACCCGCGACAACACGCCGGCGGTGATTCACCGTGCAGCTCGTGCCGGGCGAGCGCCTCGAAGCCGATGTCGCCGCAAAGGGCGGCGGCTCGGAAGCGAAGGCGAAGTTCGCGATGCTGAACCCCTCGGATTCGGTCGTCGACTGGGTGCTCGAGATGGTGCCGAAGATGGGCGCCGGCTGGTGTCCGCCCGGCATGCTCGGGATCGGCATCGGCGGCACCGCGGAAAAGGCGATGCTGCTCGCGAAAGAAGCGCTGATGGAGCCGATCGACATGGCCGAGCTGAAAGCGCGCGGGCCGCGCGATCCGTACGAGGCGCTGCGCATCGAGCTCTACGACAAGGTGAACGCGCTCGGCATCGGCGCGCAGGGGCTCAGGGGGCCTTTCCACCGTGCTCGACGTCAGAGATCCGCCATTACCCCACGCACGCGGCGAACAAGCCGATCGCGGTGATCCCCAATTGCGCGGCGACGCGCCACGTCCATTTCGTCCTGGATGGTTCCGGGCCGGCGCATTTCGAGCCGCCGTCGCTCGAAGATTGGCCGGCGATCGTCTGGTCGCCCGCGCCCGGCGCGCGGCGCGTCGACTTGAACCGGCTTACGCGTGAAGAGGTCGCGAGCTGGAAACCTGGCGAGACGCTGCTGCTGACCGGCCGGCTGCTCACCGGGCGGGACGCGGCGCACAAGCGCATCGTCGACCTGCTCGCCAAGGGCGAGCCGCTGCCAGGTGGATTTCACCGGGCGCGTGATCTACTACGTGGGCCCGGTCGATCCGGTGCGCGACGAAGTGGTCGGGCCTGCCGGGCCCGCCACCGCGACGCGCATGGACAAGCTCGTCGAGACGATGCTCGCACGCACCGGTCTGCTCGCGATGATCGGCAAGGGCGAGCGCGGACCCGAGGCGGTCGCCGCGATCCGCCGCCACCGTGCGGCGTCGCTGATCGCCGTGGGGGGCGCCGCCTACCTCGTCGCGAAGGCGATTCGCGCCGCGCGCGTGGTCGCGTTCGAAGACCTCGGCATGGAGGCGATCTACGAGTTCGAGGTGAAGGACATGCCGGTCACGGTCGCGGTGGATCGCGAACGGCAACTCGGTGCACGAGTCCGGCCCCACCGAGTGGCGCCGGCGCATCGCCGAGTTCAAGAGCAATCCCGGTGCACGCAGCTTGAACCCGCAGGCCGGCTGGCCAGCGGCGCTCGCGGTATTCGCCGGCGGCCTCGTCTGCGGCGCCTACGTCGGCAAAGTGCCGCCAGCGCTGCCTGCGCAGCGCGAGGCGCTCGGCCTGGGCCTCGTCGAATCCGGCTTCATCGCGACCACGTTCAACCTGATCGGCCTTGCGGGCGGCATGTTCTTCGGCCTGCTCTGCGACCGCCTCGGGCACAAGCGCGTGGGGCTGGCGGGTCTCGGGCTCATGGCGCTCGCCGGCGCCGGGGGCGCGCTCGCGAGCGACTTTTTCGCGCTGCTGCTCACGCGCTTGTCTCGAAGGCGTGGGCTTCATGCTCTACACGGTCGCCGGCTCGGCGCTGATGGCGGCGACGATGCCCGCCGGCCGCGAGCGGCTGAAGGCGATGGGTTTGTGGAGCGCGTACATGCCGACCGGCGCGAGCGTCGCGCTGCTCGCCGCGCCGCCGCTCCTTGACGCCTCGGGCTGGCGCGGACTGTGGGCGGTGCTCGCGACCGCCGCCGCGGTGAGCTTCGTTCTCGTCGCGCGCGCCGCGCCCGCGCCGCGCTTCGGCGGCGTCGGGTTCGTGCGCCTCGCGCGCGCGAATCGCTCGCGCAGCCGGCCGGGCTTGCGCTCGCGGCGCTCTTTGCGTTCTACGTCGCGCAGTGGACTTCGGTGATGGTGTGGCTGCCGACGTTTCTCGCCGAGGAGCGGGCGGCCGCGCAAGGCACCGCCTCGCTCCTCACCGCCTTGATGGTGCTCGCCAACGTCCCCGGCAATCTCGCGGGCGGATGGCTCCTTTCGCGCGGGGTGCGACGCGGGCGGCTGATCCTTTTCGCGTGCGCGGCGATGGCTGCGACCGACGCCGCGATGCTCAGCCCCGCGCTGCCGGATGCGGTGCGCTACGGCGCGTGCCTCGTGTTTTCGCTCTGCGCCGGCGTCATTCCCGCGTGCGTCTTCTCCGGCGTCGTCGTGCACGCGCGCACGCCGGCGCACGTCGGGACGACGAACGGCCTGGTGATGCAGACCTCGCAGGCGGGCCAGTTCTTCGGGCCGATCGCGCTCGCCTGGCTCGCGGCCGGCGGCGGCTGGAGCGCCTCGCTCTGGGCGATGCTCGGCTTCGCCGCCGGCGGCGCGTTGTGCGGGCTGGCGGTCGCGCGAATCGAACACAAGGCGAAACCGGCGCGGCTCTAGAGGGGCCGCACGGCTACAATGGGCGCACCATGCGACAGGTCCATATCTGCGAAGTCGGCCCGCGCGACGGGCTGCAGAACGCGCGCCACCGGATGACGACCGAGGCGAAGAAACGCTGGATCTCGGCGCTCGCCGCGGCCGGCGTCGAAGAAATCGAGGTCGGATCGTTGCGTTCCGCCGAAGCTGATCCCTGCGATGGCCGACACCGAGGAAATCGTGCGCCATGCGCTCGGCATCGCGGGGCTGCGCGTGGTGGCGCTTGCCCCGAACGTCAAGGGCTTCGAACGCGCGTTGCAGGCGGGCGCGCACAAGGTGACGTTCCCGGTTTCGGCCTCGCGCCGCCACAGCGAGGCGAACGTGCGCATGAGCCCGGAGCAGATGGTCGCGCAGGTGAAGACCTGCGTCGAGATGCGCGGCGCGGACGGCCCCGCGATCGAAGCGGGCATCGCGACCGCCTTCGGCTGCACGCTGCAGGGCGAGGTGCCCGAAGACGACGTCGTGCGCCTTGCCGCGGCAGCTTGCGGAAGCCGGCGTCGATTGCATCGCGCTCGCCGACACCGTCGGCTACGCGAACCCCGCCCAGATCCGCCGGCTCTTCCGGCGCGTGCGCGCCGAGGTGGGCGACAAGCTCGAGGCGGCGCACCTGCACGACACCCGCGGCCTGGGGCTTGCGAACGCGCTCGCCGCCTTCGACGAAGGCGTGCGTCATTTCGACGCCTCGCTCGGCGGCCTGGGTGGATGTCCCTTCGCGCCCGGCGCGAGCGGCAACGTCGTCACCGAAGACCTGGTGTTCATGTTCGAAGCGATGGGAATCCCCACCGGCATCGACCTCGACCGCCTGATCGAGGCGCGTCGGATCCTCGGGGAGGCGCTCGCCGGAGGAGCCGCTCTACGGCCACCTGGCTGCCGCCGGGCTGCCCAAGGGCTTTCGCGCGGCCGCATGAGCGGGCCGGCGCCCCTTGCGGGCATCCGCGTCGCCGAGTTCGCCCACATGGTAATGGGCCCGAGCTGCGGGCTCGCGCTCGCCGACCTCGGCGCCGAAGTCGTCAAGATCGAGCCGCTCGAAGGCGACAACACCCGCCGGCTCGAAGCCGCGGGCGCCGGATTCTTCCCGATCTTCAACCGCAACAAGAAAAGCCTCGCGGTGGACCTGAAGCGCCCCGAGGGGCGAGAACTGGTGCTCCGGCTCCTCGACACGGCCGACGTGCTGATCGAGAACTTCCGCCCCGGGGCGCTCGAGCGACTGGGGTTCGGCTACGAGGCGCTCGCTGCGCGCAACCCGCGTCTCGTCTACTGTTCGCTGAAAGGGTTTCTGCCCGGGCCGTACGAAGGGCGCGCGGCGCTCGACGAGGTGGTGCAGATGATGGGCGGGCTCGCCTATATGACTGGCCTGCCCGAGCGGCCGCTTCGTGCCGGCGCCTCGGTCGTCGACATCCTCGGCGGCACCTTCGGCGCGCTCGGCGTGCTCGCGGCGCTGCGCGAGCGCGAGGCGACCGGCCGCGGCAGGCACGTCACGAGCGCGCTCTTCGAGGCCACCGCCTATCTCGTCGCGCAGCACATCGCGCAGTACGAACTGACGGGCGAAGCGCCGCCGCCGATGTCGGTGAAGCGCCCGGCGTGGGGCGTCTACGACATTTTCGAGACGGCGGACGACCGGCTTTTCATCGGCATCGTCACCGACACGCAGTGGGACGCGTTCTGCCGCGAGTTCGGCGAGGCGGAGCTGAGGGCCGACCCGCGCCTCGCGTCGAACGGCGCGCGCGTCAAGGCGCGCGGCTGGCTGATCCCGCGCCTTGCGGAAGTCTTCCGCCGCTGGCGCCGCGCCGAGCTGGAGCGAAAGCTCGACCAGATCGGCCTTCCCTACGCGCCGATCGCGAAGCCCTGGGATCTGCTCGACGATCCGCACCTCGCCGCCTCGGGCGGTCTGCTCGAGACGCAGCTGCCCGACGGACGGCGCTTGCACGCGCCGACACTGCCGCTCGCCTTCGACGGCGAGCGGCTCGCGAAGCGCTCCGACCCGCCGGCGGTCGGCGAAGGCGCGGCCGAGCTTCTCGCCGCCCTCGGCTACGGTCGGGAAGAGATCGCCGCGCTGCGCGAAGCGGGCGTGATCGCGCTGCCCTGAAGCGTCAGGTCGCGACGATCCGCGTCTCGCCCGGCTTCATCACGCTCACCTGAACGCCCGGCGCGATCTGCGCGAGGGCCCGCTGGAACGCTTCGCCCGCATCGACGCCGCGCACGAACGGGTTGTGCGCGTAATGCACGGGGATCGCGTGCGAAACGCCAAGCCACTGGCAGGCGCGCGCCGCCTCTTCCGGCCCCATGGTGAACGGGCCGTTGCCGACGCAGACGATACCGAGGTTCGGCTGGTAGCGCGCGCCGAGCGTGCGCATCTCGCCGAAGAGGTCGGTGTCGCCGCTGATGTAGACCCGCACGCCGCCGATATCGAGCATGAAGCCCGCGGCCGGGTATGCGGCGAGCGTCGAGTGCACCGCGGGCACGAGCCGCGCGGTCATCGCGCCGTGGCGCGCGATGCCGCCGAAGTTCATGCCGGCGCCGTTGTTCGCGACGATCTTCGCCGGATCGAGCCCGGCCTTCTTGAAATCCTCGACGAGCCCCTTGCGCATCAGGTCGCTCTGGCCGGCGGTCAGCACCGGCACGCCGGCGTCGGCGAGCCCCTTCAGCATCTCGAAGTAGTCGCCGATGTGGTCGCCGTGATCGTGCGTGAGCAGCACGAACACCGCCTCCGGGCGCTTTCCGACGACGTAGTTCACGAACGCGTCGCGCGAGGCGTATTCGGGCGCTTTCGAGATGTTGAAACGCGTCCAGCCGGCGTTATTCCAGATCCAGGCGTCGCCGTAGGCGATCTGCTTGTAGTCGGGCGTGGCGATCTCGACCACCCCGCCGCCCAGCCAGCGCACCGTGACTCGTCCGCCCGTCAGGCGTTCGGCCCCGCCGGTACCCGGACCGGGGCGCGCGCCGATGCCGCAGCCGGCAAGCGCGAGCGTACCGCCCGCCGCGAGCATCCCGCGCAAAAGCGCGCGCCGCCCGCAATCGACCGCGATCCCCGCGACTGCTGCCTTGCCTGCCTCTTTCTCGCTCACGTTTCGTTTCCTCCTCGAAATCGGGCCGCGGCCCCTGCCCCGGCCCATGACTCGGTGCGCTACTTCGACGCGAGCAGATCGCGGATCTGCGCGAGCGCCGCCGGGTCCTCGATCGTGGTGAGGTCGCCCGGATCGCGTCCCTCGACGATCGCCTGAATCGAGCGGCGCAGCACCTTGCCCGAGCGCGTCTTCGGCAGGAGCGAGACGAAATGCACGCGCGCCGGGCGCGCGATCGCGCCGAGGCTTCTGTCCACCGTCTGCATCACTTCGCCTTCGAGCTTCGCGCGCGCTTCGGGCGTCGCCACCTGCGCCGGGTCCTTCGGCACCGCGAACGCCATCGGCAGCTGGCCTTTGAGCGGGTCGGCGACGCCGACCACCGCGCACTCGGCGATCGCCGGATGCATGTTGACCGCCTCCTCGATCTCGCGCGTGCCGAGCCGGTGGCCGGCGACGTTGATGACGTCGTCGGTGCGACCGAGGATGAACCAGTAGCCGTCCTCGTCCCGGATCCCCCAGTCGAACGTCGTGTAGACCTGCTTTGCCGGAAACATCGAAAAATAGGTCCGCACGAAGCGCTCGTCGTCGCCCCAGACGGTCGTCATGCAACCCGGGGGCAGCGGCGGCACGACCGCGACCACGCCCTTTTCGCCCGGCGACGCCTCCGCGCCGTCGGCTTCGCGCAGCAGCCGCAGGTCGTAGCCGTACACCGGAAACGACGGGCTGCCGTACTTGATCGGGGTCTTCTCGACGCCGGGCACCGCCGAGAGGATCGGCCAGCCGGTCTCGGTCTGCCAGTAGTGGTCGATCACCGGCTTGCCGAGCCCTTCCGCGATCCACGCGTGCGTCGGCTCGTCGAGCGGCTCGCCGGCGAGAAACAGGTGCTTGAGCGAGGAAAGGTCGTACTTCTTGAGGTACTGCGGGTCGTGCTTTTTCAGCACGCGGATCGCGGTGGGCGCGGAGAACATCACCGCGACGCGCTGCTCCTCGACGATCTTCCACCAGATGCCGGCGTCGGGCCGTACCGGGACGCCCTCGTACATCAGCGTCGTCATTCCGGCGATGAGCGGGCCGTAGACGATGTAGGAGTGCCCGACCACCCAGCCGATGTCGGAGGTGGTGAACATCGTCTCGCCGGCGCGGCCGCAGTAGATGCGCTCCATCGACGAGGCGAGCGCGACCGCGTAGCCGCCGACATCGCGCTGCACGCCCTTGGGGCGTCCGGTGGTGCCCGAGGTGTAGAGAATGTAGGACGGCTCGTTCGACTCGAGCCACTCGCACGGCACCGTGCGGCCCGCGTGCTGCGCAGCGAGCGCGGCCCAGTCGACGTCGCGTCCCGCGGTCGTCGGAGGATCCGGGTCGAGCCCGCGCCGGTAGAGCAGCACCTTCGCGGGCGGATGCTGCGCAAGGCGCAGCGATTCGTCCACCAGCGCCTTGTACAGCGTCACCTTGCCCATGCGGCTTCCGCCGTCGGCGGTGACGAGGAGCGCCGGGCGCGCGTCGTCGATGCGCGCCGCGAGACTCGGCGCGGCGAATCCCCCGAACACCACCGAATGAATCGCGCCGAGGCGCGCGCAGGCGAGCATCGCGAACGCCGCCTCGGGGATCATCGGCATGTAGATGATCACCCGGTCGCCGCGCCGCACGCCGAGCGAGGCGATCATCGACGCGACGCGGTTTACCTCGGCGTACAGTTCCCGGTAAGTGTAGCTGCGGGTCTGCTCGACTTCGGTGGAGATCCAGACGAGCGCTTTCTGCTCGCCGCGGGCGGCGACGTGGCGGTCGACGGCGTTGTAGCAGAGGTTGGTCGCACCGCCCGCGTACCAGCGCGCAAACGGCGGGCGCGAGTAGTCGAGGACGCGCGCAAACGGCTTTTCCCAATGGATGCGCGCGGCCTCCTCGGCCCAGAAGGTCTCGCGTTCGGCGATCGAACGCCGATGGAATTCGAGGTAGGTCTTCATGCGTTCAGGTCCACTACGATGCGCCCGCGGATGCGCGCAGCGATGAAATCGTCGAACACCCGGGGCAGGTCGTCGAAGGCGATCGTGCGGCAGATGTCCTCGAGCATAAGCGGGCGCAGCTCGCCCGCGAGCCGCCGCCAGATGCGCTCGCGCAGCGGCATCGGGCAATTCACCGAATCGACGCCGAGGAGCGACACGCCGCGCAAAATGAACGGCATCACGGTCGTGTTGAGTGCAGCGCTTGCCGCAAGTCCCACCGACGCGATCGCGCCGCCCGGCTTCATCGTGCTCGCGATCCAGGCGAGCACGTCGCCGCCCAGGTTGTCGACCGCGCCCGCCCAGGTCGCGGTGCCGAGCGGACGGATCTTCGTCAGGTCGAGTTCGCTGCGCAGCTTCACCTCGGCGGCGCCGAGCTTCTTCAGGTACTCGATCTCGGACGCCTTGCCGGTGAGCGCGACCACGCGGTAGCCGAGGCGCGCAAGCGCCGCGACCGCGATCGAGCCGACGCCGCCGGTCGCACCGCTCACGATGACCGGGCCGTTCGCGGGCGCGAGCCCCTCGTGCTCCATGCGCGCGATCGCGAGCGCGGCGGTGAAGCCGGCGGTCCCGAGCGCCATCGCCTCCCAGAGCGTCATCCCCGTCGGGATCTTCACCAGCCAGTCGGCCGGCAGCCGCGCGTACTCGGCGTAGCCGCCGTGGTGCCTGACGCCGAGGTCGTAGCCGGTGGCGAGCACCGCATCCCCTTTCGCGAAGCGCGGATCGCTCGAGGAGACGACCGTGCCGGCGAGGTCGATGCCGCCGACGCAGCTCGGGCGAAGGAGGATTTTTCCCCTGCCGGTCGCCGCGAGCGCATCCTTGTAATTGACGTCCGAGTACGCGACGCGAACCAGCACCTCGCCCGGATCGAGGTCTGCCAGGCGCATCTCGGTGAATCCGGCGCGGACCCCGCCCTCCTCCTGCGCGACGAGAAACGCCTTGAAGCGCTCCATCCGATCTTCCCCCGGAGCGCCATTCTAATCAGAGCTGGTAGTCGAGCGCGAGCCGGCGCTGCAAGTCCTTCGCCACGTGCAGCGCTTCGCGCAGCGCCGCCTGGGTGACGCGGTCGAGCCGCTCGGGCGCGACGCGGTTCGCTGCGCGCGCCGCGCCGGCGCTGGCGGCGAGCTGCGCCTCGAGCCGCAGCGTCTGCACCAGAAAAAACGCGCGCAGCGCCGCCGCGCACTCGGGCGAGCCTTCACCGAGCGCCGCGCGCAGCCGCTCGGCGGTGCTCGTGTGCGCGATCCCGCGCGCGAGCGCGAGCACGCGCGCCGCATCGACGAAGACGCGCGCCGCCCCGAGCTTCAGGTCGATCGAACGCGGCGCGCCGGGCGCGTCCTCGGTCGCGAACCCGCCGAAGCGGCCGAGCGCCGGCCGCGCTTCGAGTGCGGCCTGCGCCATGTGGCGCAGGAACGCCGGATGGCTGCGCACGCGCGCGAGCACCCGCTCGCGCAGCGCGGCGACGAGTTCTGCATCCCCGTAGAGCGCGCGGAAGTCGAAGAAGATCGCCGCATCCATCAGCGCCTTCGGCATCGACACCTCGATCCAGCCGGCCATCTTCCGCTGCCACTCCTCGAGCGAGAGACAGAGCTGGGGGTTCGAGGCCATCACGTTGCCCTTGCACAGCGGAAAGCCGCAGGCGGCGAGCGCCTCGTTCACCTCGCGCGCGAACGCGAGCAGCGCCGCGCGCGCCGCCTGCGCTTCGCCGCCCTCGTGCACCGCGAACACCAGGCCGTTGTCCTGGTCGGTGGCGAGGGTCTGCTCGAACCGTCCCTCGCTGCCGAAGGCGATCCAGCACCAGCGCAGCCGCGAAAGATCGTGGCGCTTGCGCACGATCTCGATCGCGCGCCGGCTGAGCCGGTCGTTCAGCAGCGAGACGAAGTGCGTCAGCTGCTCGGTGCCGACGCCCTGCGCGACCAGCCGCGCGGTGAGCGCGCGGATCTCGGCCGCGAGCGCCGCGAGCGCCGGCACGTCGGCGGCAAGGCGCAACTCCATCGTGATCTCGCCGAGCCCCAGCCGCTGCAGGGCGAACAGGTCGCGCTCGGACACCACGCCCGCAAGGCGCCCTTCGTCGGTGACGAGCACGTGGCGGATGCCGCGCGCGGCCATCGCGAGCGCCGCCTCGTAGGCGAACGCGTGCGCCTCGAGCGCGACCGGCTCGCGCGACATCACGTCGGCGGCGGGGGCCGCGCCCCGCTCCTCGGCGACCACGCGCACCATGTCGTGCGAGGTGAGGATGCCGAGCGGCCGGCCCGCGCCGTCGACCACCACGACCGAGCCGACGCCCTCGCGGCGCATGAGCGCCGCCACCTCCGCAAGCGGCCGCTCGGGCGGGCACGTGACCGGCGCGCGGCGCACCAGATCCGCGAGCGGTCGCGCGAACGTCTGCTGCTCGGCCGCGAGCCGCTCCTCGAGCCGCGCGTACTTTTCCAGCATCTCAGTAGCGCACGCGCGCGTACCACGTCTCGCGCGAGGCGGCGAGCGCCCCGCCGAGCGTGACGATGCCGCGTTCGGCGAGCAGCGGGATCAACCGCAGGAAAATCTCGGCGGTGAGCAGCGCATCGCCGAGCGCGGTGTGGCGGCCGAGGACAGGGACGCCGAGCCGCTCGGCGATCGCCTCCAGGCGATGGTCCGACTGCGCCGGATGCACCGCCGCCGAAAGGAGCAGCGTGTCGAGCACGGGCTGGTCGAACGCGACGCCGCTCGCCTGCTCTTTCAGTTCGAGGAAGCGCATGTCGAACGCGGCGTTGTGCGCAACGAGCACCGTGTCCTCGCAGAAGCGGCGGAACGCCGGCAGCACCTGCTCGATCGTCGGCTGGTCGGCGAGCGTCTCGGCGTCGATCCCGTGGATTTTCACCGCCTCGCGGCTCATCGGACGGCGCGGGTTGACGAGCGCCTCAAAGACCTCGCTGCGCAGCAGCCGGCCGTTCACGATGCGTACCGCTCCGATCGAGACGATCTCGTCGCCCGCCGAGGGCTCCAGTCCCGTCGTCTCGGTGTCGAACACGGTATAGGCGAGTTCCGAAAGCGGCCGGTCGGCGAGCGCGCGCGAGGCGTCGCTCGGGCGAAAGAGGTCGAAGTCGTAGTACTCGGGGCGGCTCGCCGGGCGCGCGCTCGCCGTCCAGCCGCGCGCGGGCGCGGCCTCGCCCGCGGGCAGCAGCCACCGGAAGCCGCCCCGGCGCATCCCGGCCGGGCCGGCGCGCCGCGGCCAGATTTCGCCGCCGTGGCGCTCGAGCACGTCGCGCAGCGTGAGCGGCGTGCGCTCGGCGCCCGTCTGCATCGGCTCGGTTTCCCACAGCGCGAGCGCGTCGCTCGCGACGATCGCGCCGTCCCACTCGAGGTCGAGCGCGACGTAGCCGCCTTCGGCGCGCGCGGCGAGTCGGACCTGGCGCACCGCGTAGTCCTGGTTGAGGCGCGCGACGAGGAACGCGAGCGCCTGCACCAAGGCGAAGCTGTCTGCGCGCACCCAAAGCTCGTCGGGGGTCTCCTCGAGCGCCACGTTCACCGCGAGCGAGCTCTCGATCCGCTGGCGCGCGACGTCGAGCAGATCCGCGACCCGCATGTCCTCCAGCTCGATCCCCGCTTTGAGCGCGTCCGCGTAGCGACGCAGCGCCGCGTTCAGCCGGTCCGACAGTACCCGCGATTCCTCGGCGACGATCGCGAGGAAGCGTTCGCGGTCGGCGGGCGCCATGTCCGGGTACGCGCGCAGGTTCTCGGCCGCGGCGCGCAGGTTCGCGACCGGCGCGCGCAGGCTCGCCGCGAGCGAATCGAGCAGCGCGCGGCGCGCGCCTTCGCGTTCGAGCTGGGCGGTGACGTCCTCCAGCGAGAGCGCGAAGCCGGCCATGCCGCCGCCCGCCGCGCCGAACGGCGCCGCGCGCACGCGCAGCAGCCGCCCGGCCCCGACCGCGGCGACGAAACGCGTGACCGGCGGCGGCGCGTCGGCGCGCGCGCACCGCGCGAGCTTTTCGAGCGCGTGCGCGATCTGCGCGCGGTCGAGCAGCCCGAACACCGAGCGCCCGAGCCCGACGGGCGCGGCGCCGGCGAAAAGCGCCCGCGCCTGTTCGTTGTAGAGCAAAATCCGGCCCTCGGCGTTGCACACGAGCACCCCGTCGGCGAGCTCGGCCATCAGCGCGGCGAGGCGGTTGCGCTCTTCTTCCAGTCGTGCGGCCGCCTCGCGCGCGCGCCGCTCGGCGTCGCGTTTCAGATCGCGCCAGGCGTCGGCGAGGCGGTTGATCGCTGCGGCCGCCTCGGCGACCTCGCGCGCCCCGTCGGTGCGCACGCGCAGCGCCTCGTTCGCGCCGACGAGCACGCGCGTCTGCTCGGCGAGCCCGCGGATCGCGACCACGTACTCGTCGAACAGCCATTTGACGACGCCGGCGCAGGCGAACGCGAGCACCAGTGCGACGAACGCGAGCGCCGGCGCGCGCTCGGCGAGCGCCACGGTCAGCAGCTCGCGCTCGGCGGGCGCGAGCGCGCTCGCGACGAGGAGCGCGACGGCGGCAAGAAGCGCAAGCAGCGCGCCGAGCGAGACCGCGGTCCACAGCCAGCGCTTGCGCGCGGGCGTCATCGGTCGCCGAGCAGCGCGGCGATGCGCGCGACGAGCTCGGTGCTCGAGAACGGCTTCGTCACGTAGAGGTCGGCCCCGAGCGACAGGCCCTTCGCCACGTCCACGTCGCGCCCCTTCGCCGAAAGGATCACGATCTTGATCGCGCCCCCGTCCGGCCGCTCGCGCAGCCGGCGACAGACCTCGTAGCCGTTGAGCCGCGGCATCATGATGTCGAGCAGCACCAGGTCCGGCCGCTCGCGTTCGACGGCCGCGAGCGCCGCCTCGCCGTCCTCGGCCACCGCCACGTCGTAGCCGCTGCGCGCGAGCAGATATTCGAGCGCAGTGACGATGTTCGGCTCGTCGTCAACGATGAGCACTTTCTTCTTCGCCATGCGTCACCTCCGCGAGCGCCGCCCCGCGCGCGAGCGGCAGCGTGAACCAGAAGCACGCGCCGCCGCCGGGACGGTTGCGCACCCCGAGCCGTCCGCCGTGATGCTCGACGATGTGGCGCGAGATGTACAGCCCGAGCCCGGAGCCCTGCGGCTTGCCGGTGAGCGCATCGCCCGCCTGCGCGAACTTGTCGAAAATGATCTTCTCGTCGCCCGGCCGCACCCCGGGCCCGTTGTCGCACACCTCGACGCGCAGGGCCGCGTCCTCGACGGCGAGCGCGACCTCGATGCGACCGTCGGTCGGATGACAGAACTTGACCGCGTTCGACAGCAGGTTGAGCATCACCTGGATGAGCCGGTCGAGGTCCGCGCGCACCCGCGGCACCGCCTCCGGCAGCCGCGTCTCGACGCGGATGTTCTTTTCCTGGAACACCTGACCCATCGCGGTGAGCGTGTCGCTCACCACCTCCCGCAGGTCGACGTCGCTCTCGTGCCAGTCGGCGCGACCCGACTCGATCTTGGCCAGATCGAGCACCTGGTTGATGAGGCGCGTCAGGCGTTCGGTCTCCTTGGCGATGATGCCGAGGAACTTGCGCCGCTGCGCGAGATCGACCTTCGGATCCTGGTGCAGGATCTCGCTGAACGCCCGGATCGAGGTGAGCGGAGTGCGCAGCTCGTGGGTGACGGTGGAAAGAAAGTCGTCCTTCAGCCGGTCCAGTTCCTTCAGGCGTTCGTTCGCCGCGCGCAGTTCCGCGGTCGCCTTTTCCAGCTCGCGGGATTTCTGCTCCAGGCGGTGGCTGTAGATCACCACCTGCGACGCCTCGTCGAGGATCTGGCGCACCTCCTCGAGCGTGAGCGCCTCCTCCTTCACCGCCGAGCCCACCATGATGCGCGCCGACGCGGCACCGATCGCGCCCGCGAGGACGGTTTCGACGTAGTGCACGAACTCGGCGTCGGCGGCGAGCGGCTCGTCGGGCCAGCGCACGCCTTTGCGCGCGGCGTAGGCGCGAAACGCCGCATCGGCCGCCTCGGCGCCGACGAAGCGCGCGAGCACGTTGTGCAGGTCCTGCGCGCTCGCGGTGCCGCGCCAGAAGCGCGCGCCGCCGCCCTCGGGCAGGCGGCGGAACACGTCGACGAACAGGCTCGCCTGGCGGTGCTCCTCGGCGCTTTGCGTGCCGGCAAGCGACACCCCGACGTAGGCGCCGACGTTGGCGATCATGCTCCAGAGCATCGCGTGCGTGATCTGGTCGAGCCCGGTCAGGCCGAAGAGCGCGAGCGGCTTGAGCAGCGCAAGCCCGAAGGGCCCCTCCTCGAGCAGGCTCACCGGCAGCCAGCCCGAGCGCGCGAACGCGGGCAGAAGCAGCGTGTAGAACCACACCGCGAAGCCGGCGAGCAGCCCGGCGAGCGCGCCGCGCCGCGTGCCGCCCTTCCAGAAGATGCCGCCGAGCGCGGCGGGCGCGAACTGCGCGACCGCGGCGAACGAGATCAGCCCGATCGAGACGAGCGCATACGCCTCGCCGGCGATGCGGAAATAGAGGTAACCGAGCAGGATCACGAGCACGATCGCCCAGCGCCGGATGCCGAGCAGCAGCCCCGTGAGGTCGGCGCGCTCGGCGAGCCGCAGCGCGCGCAGCCGCAGCAGCACCGGCATCACCAGGTCGTTGCACACCATGGTCGAGAGCGCGATCGTCTCGACGATCACCATGCCGGTCGCGGCCGACAAACCGCCGATGAAGACGAGGAGCGCGAGCAGCTCCTGGCGCTCGGCCATCGGGATCGTGAGCACGAACGTGTCGGCGTCGACCGTGCCGTCGGGAAAGTGCAGCCGTCCGCCGATCGCGATCGGCAGCACGAACAGGTTGATCGCCAGCATGTAGAGCGGAAACAGCCAGATCGCCTTCGCGAGGTGCCGCTCGTCGGTGTTCTCGATCACCGTCATCTGGAACTGCCGCGGCAGGAACAGGATCGCGAGCATCGAAAGCACCGTCAGCCAGACCCAGCTCGCGTAGCTGCCCGCGACGCCCTCGAACGGCGTGAGCAGCGGCGCGAGCTTCGGGTCGGCGGCGGCGCGCGCGAAGATGTCGCCGAAGCCGTTGTAGATGCCGAAGGTGACGAATACGCCCACCGCGAGGAACGCGAGCAGCTTCACCAGCGACTCGAACGCGATCGCCGCCACCATCCCTTCGTGGTGCTCGGCGGAGTAGAGATGCCGCGTGCCGAACAGGATCGTGAACGCCGCGAGGATGATCGCCACCCACAGCGCAGTGTCCTGCAGCGGCGGCACCGCGCCGACCTTCGCCGGCATCACGATGTCGGGATACTGCAGCAGAATGGTGAAGGTGCTCGAGATCGCCTTCAGCTGCAGCGAAATGTACGGCACGATGCCGATCACGACGATCACCGTCACCACGCCGCCGAGCAGCGCGCTTTTGCCGTAGCGCGCGGCGACGAAGTCGGCGAGCGAGGTGATACGGTTTTCCTTGGTGATGCGCAGCATCTTGCGCACCACGATCCACCACAGCGCGATCATCAACGTCGGCCCGATGTAGATCGGCAGGAACCCGACGCCGTCGACCGCGGCGCGGCCGACCGAGCCGTAGAACGTCCACGCGGTCGCGTAGACCGCGAGCGACAGCGCGTAGACGTAGGGGTTGGCGATCAGCGAGCGCCCCTGGTCGGCGCGCTTGTCGGCGTAGTAGGCGATCGCGAACAGCAACCCGAGGTAGGCGAACGAGACGACGACGATCACCCAGCCCCGGAGCACGGGCCGATTCCCTAGTCGCGCCTTTCGATCACCCAGGCCATCAGCGCGATCAGCAATCCCCAGGCGAGGAAGATGTAGGCGTAGAGCAACGGCACGCCGAACAGCGTCGCCGGCACGTTGAACAGCGCGAGCACCGGGAAATTGAACAGCACGCAGCCGAGCATGCACAGCGCGATCATGCGCTGGCTCTTGGGATCCGGGCTCTGCACGGCGGCCTCCTCCGTCCGCCGCCTATTGTACGCAAGGCGCGCGCGCGTCTAGCGGGGTACCCGCTCGGCGCGCAGGTACGCCGCCGACTGCATCTCGTGCAGCCGGCTCACCGCGCGCTCGAACTCGGCGCCGGCGGTGCGCGCCGCGCCCGGTTCGACGAACAGCGCCTCGGGCGGGGCGGCGGCGCCGACGAAGAGCTTCACGCGCCGGTCGTAGAACACGTCGACGAGCCAAGTGAGGCGCCGCGCGGCGTCCGCTTCCCGCGGCCCGAGGCGCGGCACGCCCGAGACGAGGACGGTGTGGAAGCGCTGCGCGAGCTCGACGTAATCGGCGTAGGAGCGCGGCTCGGCGCACAGCGGGCCGAAATCGAACCAGACGACCCCGCCGGCGCGCTTGCGGAAGGCGAGGGGCCGCCCTTCGACCTCGAGCGCCGCCGTCTCTTCTTCCACGTCTTTCAGCTGCTCGAAGATCTGCGCGAGCGCCGTCTCGGCGGCCTCGCCCACGTGATAGGCCTGGAGCCGTTCCATCTTCAGTCGCCGGTAATCGATGCCGTTGTCCAGATGCACGATGTCCAGTCGCGACTTGATCAGCGCGACCGCGGGCAGGAACCGCTCGCGCTGCAGGCCGTCGGCGTAGAGCTCGTCCGGGTGGTAGTTGCTCGTCATCACGAATTCGACGCCGCGCGCCATCGCCTGGCCGAGCAGGCGCCCGAGGATCATCGCGTCGGCGATGTCGGCGACGTGGAACTCGTCGAAGCAGACGAGGCGCCAGCGCCGCGCGATGCGCGCCGCGAGCGCGGCGATCGGGTCGGCGACGCCCTTCAGGTCGTCGAGCGCGCGGTGCGTCTCGCGCATGAAATGATGGAAGTGGACGCGGTGCTTGCGAACGAGGGGAACGCAGAGGTAAAACGCGTCCATGAGAAAGCTCTTGCCGCGCCCGACCGGGCCCCACAGGTACACCCCGCGCGGCCGCGGGGGACGCACGAGCAGCCGCTTGAGGGCGGTGTCGCGCTGCGCCTTGTAGGCGCACCATTCCTCGTAGAGGCGTTGAAGGCGCTCGACCGCGCGCGCCTGCGCCGGATCGGGCAGAAAGCCGCGCCGCGCGAGGCTTTCGCGGTAGACGGTGACGACGTCCTTCGGGGCGTTCACGTGCCGCGCGCCTCGCGCCGCGCAAGCCACAGGGTGCTCGCGAGAATGACCGCCCCGCCGGCGATCGTCCAGCCGCCCGGGACGGTGCCGAAGACCGCCAAGCCGAGCGCCGCCGCCCACACGAGCTCGAGGAACTTCACCGGCTGCGTCGCCGAGATGTCGGCCACACGAAAGGCGCGCGTCATGCAGTAGTGACCGCCGGCGCCGAGCAGACCGCAAAGGACGAGCAGCGCCCATTGCCGCGCGTTGGGCGTCGTCCAGGCGACGAGTGCGAACGGCAGCATCAGCACCGTCACCCACAGGTGTTGCCAGAGCACGATCACGTCCGGGGGATCGTGCCGGGTGAGCGCCTTCGCGACGAGAAACGAGCCGGCGAAGACCGGCGCCGACGCGAGCATGAGGAGCGTGCCGGTCGAGATTCCCGACAGGCCGCCGCGCCACGGCTCAACGACGAGCAGCACCCCGGCGAACCCGGCGAGCAGGGCGATGCCGCGCGCCGGCCCCATGCGCTCGCCGAGAAAGAGCACCGCGCCGAGGCTGACGAACAGCGGCCCGCTGAAGCCGATCGCGGTCAGTTCCGCGAGCGACACCGCCGGCAGCGCCGCAAACCACAGCATCAGACCGCCGGCGTGAAACGCACCGCGCAGGAACTGAAGGTCGTGCCGGCGCGGCGCAAGGCGCGCGGCGCCCGCGCGCAGCACCGCCGGCAGAACGAGCAGCGCCCCGAGCGCGTAGCGCAGCCAGCCGACGAGCCAAGGGTCGAGCTCGTGCGAGACCTTCTTCAGGATGGCGTTCAGCACCGTGAAAAGCAGGCCGGTCGCCGCCATCCAGAGCATGCCGCGCGCGGTGGCGCCGAGGCCGGCGCGCGCGCGGGGCGTGGCCGGGCTCTGCGACAGGGCGCTCAGCCGTTCAGGCTGCGGCCGTCGACCGCGAGCGCCGCCTCGCGCATCGCCTCGGCCATCGAAGGGTGCGCGTGGCAGACGCGCGCGAGATCTTCGGCGCACGCGCCGAATTCCACCGCGAGCACCGCCTCGGCGATCAGCTCGGAGGCGAGGCTGCCGAGGCAATGCACCCCGAGGATGCGGTCGGTGTTCGCGTCGGCGAGGATCTTCACGAACCCGTCGGGTTCCTCGCGCCCGAGCGCCCGCCCGTTGTAGGCGAACGGGAACCGCCCGGCACGGTAGGCGACGCCCTCGTTTCTCAGCTGCTGCTCGGTTTTACCGACCCAGGCGATCTCGGGCGAGGTGTAGATCACCCAAGGGATCGCCTCGTAGTTCACGTGCCCGTGCTGCCCGGCGATGATCTCGGCGACCATCACCCCCTCCTCCTCGCCCTTGTGCGCGAGCATCGGTCCGCGCACCACGTCGCCGATCGCGTAGACCCCCGGAAGCGAGGTTCGGCACTGCGCGTCGACCTCGATGAAGCCGCGCGCATCGAGTTTCAATCCCACGTTTTCTGCCCCGAGGCCTTCGGTGTTCGGTACCCGGCCGATCGCGACGATCAGCCGGTCGCATTCGAAGACTTTGCTCGAACGATCCGCGCCAACGTACTGAATCCTCGCGCCTTTTTCATTTCGTTGGATGCCCTCTATGGTCACGCCGAGCTCGATGTCCAGCCCCTGTTTGCCGGTAAAGATCCTCCAGGCTTCAGCGGCGACCGTCTCGTCGGCCGCACCGAGAAACTCGGGTAGCGCTTCGAGCACCTTCACCCGCGAACCGAGGCGGCGCCACACGCTGCCGAGTTCCAGGCCTATGACGCCCGCCCCGATCACCCCGAGCCGCTCGGGCACCGAGTCGAAGGCGAGCGCGCCCTCGTTGTCGCACACGATGCGGTTGTCGATTTCGACACCGGGCAGGCGACGCGCGACCGAGCCGGTCGCGACGACGACGTTCATCGCCTCGATCTGCTCGTCGCCCGCCTGCAACCTCCAGGGCGGACCGCCGACGAGGAAGCACGCGTGCCCCTTGAGCCACGTCACCCGGTTCTTGCGAAACAGCCCCGCGATGCCGGCGGTCATGCGCGCGACGATCCGGTCCTTGCGCTCCAGCATCGCCTTCAGGTCGAGGCGCACGCCGTCGGCGAGGATGCCGTGCGCCCGAAACTGATGCCGCACGCGCTCGTAGTTCTCCGAGGACTCGAGCATCGCCTTGGACGGGATGCAGCCGACGTTGAGGCAGGTGCCGCCGAGCGCGTAATCGCCCTTCGGCGTCTTCCACCGGTCGATGCAGGCGACCGAGAAGCCGAGCTGCGCCGCGCGGATCGCCGCGATATAGCCCGCAGGCCCCGCGCCGATCACCGCGACATCGAAGGTCTGCATGCGGCGGCCCTAGATCTCCAGCGCAAGGCGCGCCGGGTCCTCCAGCGCCTCCTTGATCGCCGCGAGCGCGAGCACCGCCTCGCGTCCGTCGATGATGCGGTGATCGTACGAGAGCGCGAGGTAGTTCATCGGCCGGATCACGATCTGGCCGTTCTCGACCACCGGGCGATCCTTGGTCGCGTGTACCCCGAGGATCGCCGACTGCGGCGGATTGATGATCGGAGTGGAGAGCATCGAGCCGAACACGCCGCCGTTCGAGATGGTGAACGTGCCGCCGGTCAGTTCCTCGAGCGCGAGCTTCCCTTCCTGCGCGCGCTTGGCGAAATCGGCGATCGTCTTCTCGATCGCAGCGAACGACATGCGGTCGGCGTCGCGCAGGATCGGCACCACGAGCCCGCGCGGACTCGCGACCGCGACGCCGATGTCGTAGTAGCCGTGGTAGACGATGTCGTTGCCGTCGACCGACGCGTTGACGATCGGGAACTTCTTGAGCGCGTACACCGCCGCCTTGACGAAGAACGACATGATGCCGAGGCGAACGCCGTGCTCGCGCTCGAAGCGCTCGCCGTATCTTTTCCTGAGTTCGAGCACCGGCGCCATGTTGACTTCGTTGAACGTGGTGAGGATGGCCGCCGTGCTGCTGCGACTGCACCAGCCGCTCGGCGATGCGCGCGCGCAGGCGCGTCATCGGCACCCGCTGCTCCGGGCGGCCGGCGAGGAAGCGCGCGGTGTCGACCGGCGGGGCGGGCTGCGCAAGCGGGGCTCGCGCCGCCGGCTGCGCTGCCGCAGGCGCCGCCGCCGGGGTCGTCGGCGCTGTCGCTGCGGCCGGGGCGGCCGGCGTCGCGTGCGCGAGCACGTCGGCCTTGGTCACCCGGCCGCCGCGGCCGCTGCCCTCGATCCGACTCGGGTCGAGACCGCGCTCCGCGGCGAGCTTGCGCGCGGCCGGCATCACCGCAGGACGCGCGGCGTCGGCCGCTGGGCGCGGCGCCGCCGGGCTCGCGCCCGCGCCCGGGGCGCCCGCCGCCGCCCCGGCGGTCGGCTTCGCCTCGGTGTCGATCGCAGCGATCACCTCGCCTGCCTTCACGGTGTCGCGCTCGCCCTTGTAGACGCGCACGAGTACGCCGTCGGCGGGGCTCGGCAGCTCGAGCACCACCTTGTCGGTCTCGATGTCGATCAGATTTTCGTCGCGCCGCACCGCCTCGCCCGGCTTCTTGTGCCAGGCGAGCAACGTCGCCTCCGACACCGACTCGGAAAGCGGCGGCACCTTCACTTCAACGAGCATTGCGGCGCCCTTTCCGGCCGGTGCCCTGGATCGGCAGCACGCGATTGTCGGTGAGCGGCGCGAACGCCGTCTCGATGACTTCCTGCTGCTGCGCAAGATGCAGCGACAGGTAGCCGACCGCGGGCGAGGCCGAGGACTTGCGCGTCGCGAACGCGAGCACCTGGTCGGGCCGCATGTGCCGCAGCAGGTAGTGCTGGATGTGGCGCCAGGCGCCCTGGTTGTTCGGCTCCTCCTGGCACCAGAGGACCTCCTTCGCCGCCGAGTACAGCTCGATCTGCGCGCGAAACTCGTCGTGCGGGAAGGGATAGAGCTGCGCGATGCGCACGATCGCGGTGTCCTTGATGCCCTTTTCGCGCCGATATGCGAGCAGCTCGAAGAACACCTTGCCGCAGCAGAAGATGACGCGCTTGACCTTCTTCGGCTCGATGTCGGCGTCCCACTCGCCGTTCACCGGCTGGAACTTGCTCTCGGCGAATTCCTCGAGCGGCGAGACCGACTCCTTGTGCCGCAGCAGGCTCTTCGGCGTGAAGATCACGAGGGGCTTCCTCCACGGCCGGATCATCTGCCGCCGCAGGAGGAAGAAAAGCTGCACCGGGGTGGCCGGCACGCAGATCTGCATGTTGTAGTCGGCACACAGCTGCAGGAACCGCTCGATGCGGCCGGAGGAGTGCTCCGGGCCCTGACCCTCGTAGCCGTGCGGCAGCATCAGCACCATGCCGCAGATGCGCCCCCATTTCACCTCGCCCGAGGCGATGAACTGGTCGATCACCACCTGCGCGCCGTTCGCGAAATCGCCGAACTGCGCCTCCCAGACGACGAGCTCGTTCGGCTCGGAGGTGGCGTAGCCGTACTCGAAGCCGAGCACCGCCTCCTCCGACAGCGGCGAATCGATCACGACGAAATCGCCCTGGTTCGGCGCGACGTGCTGAAGCGGAACGTACGTGCCCTGGTCCCAGCGCTCGCGGTTCTGGTCGTGCAGCACCGCATGCCGATGAAAGAACGTGCCGCGGCCGCTGTCCTGGCCGGAAATCCTCACCGAGTAGCCCTCGGCGAGCAGCGACGCGTACGCGAGGTGCTCGGCCATGCCCCAGTCGACCGGAATCTTGCCCTGGCCCATGAGCCGCCGGTCGGCGATGATTTTTTCGACCCGCGGGTGCAGCTTGAAGTTGGGCGGCACGGTCGTGATGCGCTCGGCCAGTTCCTTCAGCTTCTCGAGCGGGATGCGGGTGTCGTCGTTCTCGTTCCACTTCGTGCCCTTGAACCGCGACCAGTCCACCGCGAAGGGCGGCTTGTAGTTGGAAAGGATCGTCTTGTTGGTGTGGTAGCCCGCCTCGAGCGCCTGGCGGTACGTCGGCGACCATGCGCTCGGGCTCCTCCGGCGCCACCACCCCTTGCGCGACCAGCCGGTCGGCGTAGAGCTTGCGCGTACCCGGATGGCGATTGATGATCTTGTACATGAGCGGCTGGGTCACCATCGGCTCGTCCTGCTCGTTGTGCCCGAGCTTGCGGAAGCAGACCAGATCCACCACCACGTCCTTCCTGAACTTCATGCGGTAGTCGAGCGCGATCTCGATCGCCATCACCGCGGTTTCCGGGTCGTCGCCGTTCACGTGGAAAATCGGCGCCTCGACCATCTTCATGACGTCGGTGCAGTAAAGCGTCGAGCGCACGTCCCGGGGATCCGACGTGGTGAAGCCGATCTGGTTGTTCACCACGATATGCACCGTGCCGCCGGTACCGTAGCCGCGCGTCTGCGAGAGGTTCAAGGTTTCCATCACCACGCCCTGCCCGGCGACCGCCGCATCGCCGTGGATGAGCACCGGCAGCACCTGCGAGCCGTCGCGGTCCCGGCGCCGGTGCTGGCGCGCGCGCACCGAGCCCTGCACCACCGGGTTGACGATCTCGAGGTGCGAGGGGTTGAACGCGAGCGCGACGTGCATCGGCCCGCCCGGCGTGCTGATGTCGGAGGAAAACCCCTGGTGATACTTCACGTCGCCGGCCAGCAGCGTCTCGTCGTGGTGCCCCTCGAACTCGCGGAACAGGTCCTTCGGCATCTTGCCGAGGGTGTTGACGAGCACGTTGAGGCGTCCGCGGTGCGCCATGCCGATCACCAGCTCCTGAATGCCGGCGGCGCCGGCGCGCTGCAGCAGCGCATCGAGCATCGGAATGAGCGTCTCGCCGCCTTCGAGCGAAAAGCGCTTCTGTCCGACGTAGCGCGTGTGCAGGAAACGCTCGAACCCCTCGGCCGCGGTGAGCCGCTCGAGGATGTGACGCTTCATGTCCGGCCCGTACGAGGGCCGCGAGCGGATCGGCTCGAGCCGCTCCTGTATCCAGCGCTTTTCCGCGCGGTTCGACAAATACATGTATTCGACGCCGAGCGTGCCGCAATAGGTGTCGCGCAGGTGCTGGATGATTTCGCGCAGCGTCGCCTGCTCCGCGCCCATCAGCGTGCCGGTGGCGAACACCGTGTCCATGTCGGCCTCGGTGAGGTCGTAGTAGCCGGGCTCCAGCTCGACGATGTGCGGTTTCGGCAGGCGCTTGAGCGGATCAAGGTCGGCGAGCAGGCAGCCGCGGAAGCGGTACTCGGCGACGAGCTGGGTCACCGCGACCTGCTTGCGCTCGAAGCCCGCGGGCGGCGCGCTGCGCGCCGCGCCCTCGCGCGCGAGCCGGGCGAACGTCTCGACGATCGGCGCGTGCGGCACGTCGCGGCCGCCGGGCAATCCCTGCAGCCGGTCGAAGTAGGCGCGCCACGCCTCCGGCACCGACGCCGGGTCCTGCAGGTAGCCCTCGTACAGCTCCTCGACGAACGGCGCGTTGCCGCCGAAAAGGTACGAGGTCTCGAGAAACTGCTTCATCATGGCGTCGCCCTCGCTAGCGCTGGTCGATCGGCTTCACGTCGCGCGGCGTCGGCCCGCGGTAGAGCTGCCGCGGGCGGCCGATTTTCTGGTCCGGGTCGGTGATCATCTCGTGCCACTGCGCGATCCAGCCGACCGTGCGCGCCAGCGCAAAGATGCAGGTGAACATCGAGACCGGGATGCCGAGCGCGCGCAGCACGATTCCGGAGTAAAAGTCGACGTTCGGATAGAGCTTGCGGCTGACAAAATAGTCGTCCTCGAGCGCGATTTTCTCCAGCTCGATCGCGAGGCGAAACAGCCGGTCGTTGTGCAGGCCGAGCTCGCCGAGCACCTCGTGGCACGTCTCGCGCATGAGTTTCGCCCGCGGGTCGTAGTTCTTGTAGACGCGGTGACCGAAACCCATCAGCCGCACGCCCGAGTGCTTGTCCTTCACCTTCTTGATGAACTCGCCCACCCTCGAAACGTCGCCGATTTCTTCCAGCATGTTGAGCACCGCCTCGTTCGCGCCCCCGTGCGCCGGGCCCCACAGGCTCGCGATGCCGGCGGCGATGCACGCGAACGGGTTCGCCTGCGTCGAACCCGACAGCCGCACGGTCGAGGTGGAGGCGTTCTGCTCGTGGTCGGCGTGCAGAATGAAGATGCGGTCGAGCGCCCGCACGAGCACGTCGTTCACCTTGTACTCCTCGGCCGGCACCGCGAACATCATGCGCATGAAGTTGGCGGTGTAGGACAGGTCGTTGCTGCGGGTAGACGAACGGCTGCCCGATCGAGTACTTGTACGACATCGCGACGATCGTCGGCATCTTGGCGATCAGGCGGAATTCGGAGATCTTGCGGTGCTCCGGATTGTGGATGTCGAGCGAGTCGTGGTAGAAGGCCGACAGCGCACCGACCACCCCGACCATCGTCGCCATCGGGTGCGCGTCGCGCCGGAAACCGGTGTAGAAGCGCGCGATCTGCTCGTGCACCATGGTGTGGCGCGTCACCGTGTACACGAATTCGTCGCGCTGGCGCCGGGTCGGCAGCTCGCCGTTCAGCAGCAGGTAGCACACCTCGAGAAAATCGCACTGGCGCGCGAGCTGCTCGATCGGATAGCCGCGGTAGCAGCAACACCCCCTGGTCGCCGTCGATGTAGGTGATGCGCGGAGGCGCAGCTCGCGGTGGACAGATATCCCGGGTCGTAGGTGAACACTCCCGCTTTCGCGTACAGCGTACGGATGTCGATGACGTCGGGGCCGACGGTACCGGAGAGCACCGGAAACTCGAAGCTGCCGGCCGTCGGGCAGGGTGAGGGTCGCTTTCTTTGCCATGACGGGTTCCTTCTTCCTAGCGCTAGAGCGAACGCAGCCGCGCAACCAGGGGCGCGAACCGCGGCTGCGTACCGGTCCGCTGCGGCCGCAGACGATGTCCCAGAGGTCGCGGTCCGGCAACGCGAGGAGCGCGCCGAGCGCCTGCGCGTCCTCGTCGGTCAGCTCGCGCCGAGGGCAGCCGCGCGAGCACGAGGTCCAGTTCGAGCAGGCCCCGCCTGCAGCGCCAGCGGAGCCGGTTCGCTGCGACCCGGTCCACGGCCCTACACCGCGCGCCGCACCATCAGCGCCTTGATCCGCCCGATCGCGCGCGTCGGATTGAGCCCCTTCGGGCACACGTCGACGCAGTTCATGATGGTGTGGCAGCGAAACAGCCGGTAGGGGTCTTCGAGATCGTCGAGCCGCTCGGCGGTGGCGTGGTCGCGCGAATCGGCGATGAAGCGATAGGCCTGCGAGCAGCCCCGCGGGGCCGACGAACTTGTCCGGGTTCCACCAGAACGACGGGCAGGCGGTCGAGCAGCAGGCGCACAGGATGCACTCGTACAGGCCGTTCAGCGCCTCGCGCTCCTCGGGCGACTGGCGCCGCTCGCGTTCGGGCGGCGGATCGCGGTTGATCAGGTACGGGCTGGATCGAGTGGTACTGGCGGAAGAACTGCGTCATGTCGACGATCAGGTCGCGGATCACCGGCAGCCCGGGCAGCGGCCGCAGCGTCGACGTGCTCCGGCAGGTCGGCGATGCGCGTAATGCACGCGAGGCCGTTCTTGCCGTTGATGTTCATCGCGTCCGAGCCGCACACGCCTTCGCGGCAGGAGCGCCGGAACGCGAGCGTGTCGTCCTGCGCCTTCGACCTTCACCAGCGCGTCAAGGAGCATGCGGTCGGATTGCCTCGAGCGCGATCTCGTAGTCCTGCATGATACGGGCGCTCGTCCTTTTCGGGGTCGTAGCGGTAGATGCGTGAGCCTTGCATCAGATAGGTCCGCATCCTTCGGCTCGAATCGTCGGCACCGACAGTGAGCGGCTTCAGGTGCACCGGCTTGTAGTCGAGCCGGTTGCCCTCGCTTGTACCAGAGCGTGTGCTTGAGCCAGTTCGCGTCGTCGCGCTCCGGGAAGTCCGCGCGCGCCGTGGGCGCCGCGGCTCTCCTTCCTCGCCTCGGCCGAGATCACCGTCGCCATCGCGGTCTCGACCATGTTGTCGAGCTCGAGCGCTTCGACCCGCGCGGTGTTGAACACTTTCGAGCGGTCGGTGATGTAGGTGCGCGCCGCGCGCTCGGCGATCTCCTTCATCTTCGCGACCCCCTTCGGCGAGGTCGTCGGGAAAGCGGAACACGCCGCAGTAGCGCCTGCATCGTGCGGCGCAGATCGTTCATGACGTCGGCGACGCGCTCGCCCGAGCGAGCCGCGTCGAGTCGCGCGAGCCGCGCGCGCGTGAGGTCGCCTGCGTCCTTCGGCAGCGTTGCGGTGCGGCCGCGGCCGCGCGGCGATGTCGCGGATCATCTGTTCGCCCGCCGCCTTGCCGAAGACGAGCAGGTCGAGGAGCGAATTGGTACCGAGGCGGTTCGCGCCGTGCACCGAGACGCAGGCGCATTCGCCCGCGGCGTAGAAGCCGGGCACGAGCGCCTCCTTGCTCGCGCCCTCGGGCGCGACCACCTGACCGAGGTAGTTGGTGGGGATCCCGCCCATCTGGTAATGCACCGTCGGCACCACGGGGATCGGGTCGCGCACCGGGTCGACGTTGGCGAACTTGATCGCGATCTCGCGGATGCCCGGCAGTCGCTGGTTGATCACTTCGGGCCCGAGGTGATCGAGCTTGAGCAGCACGTAGTCGCCCTGCGGACCGCAGCCGCGGCCCTCCTTGATCTCGGTGGTGCATCGCGCGCGACACCACGTCGCGGCTCGCGAGGTCTTTTGCGTTCGGCGCGTAGCGTTCCATGAAGCGCTCGCCGCGGTTGTTGATGCAGATACCCGCCCTCGCCGCGCACCCCTTCGGTGATCAGCACGCCGGCCCCCGCGACGCCGGTCGGATGGAACTGCCAGAACTCCATGTCCTGCAGCGGCAATCCGGCGCGCGCGACCATGCCGAGGCCGTCGCCGGTGTTGATGAACGCGTTGGTGCTCGCCCAGTAGATGCGCCCGGCGCCGCCGGTCGCGAACAGCGTCGCTTTCGCCTGCAACAGCCACACCTCGCCGGTTTCCATCTCGAGCGCCGTGACGCCGAGCACCGCCCCGTCCTGCGCGTCGCGCACCAGGTCGAGCGCCATCCACTCGACGAGGAACTGCGTGTTCGCGCGCACGTTCTGCTGATACAGCGTGTGCAGCATCGCGTGGCCGGTGCGGTCGGCGGCGGCGCAGGCGCGCATCGCCATCTTCGGGCCGCCGTAGTCCTGCGTGTGACCGCCGAAGGGACGCTGGTAGATCTTGCCGTTTTCCAGCCGGTCGAACGGCATGCCCATGTGCTCCAGCTCGACCACCACCTCGATCGCGCGCCGGCACATGTACTCGATCGCGTCCTGGTCGCCGAGGTAATCCGAGCCCTTGACGGTGTCGTACATGTGCCAGTGCCAGTGGTCCTCGGTGGAGTTGGCGAGCGGCGCCGCGATGCCGCCCTGCGCCGCCACCGTGTGCGAGCGCGTCGGGAACACCTTGGACAACACCGCGACCTTGAGGTTGGCGCGAGCGAGCTCGAGCGCCGCGCGCATGCCCGAGCCGCCCGCTCCGACCACGATCGCGTCGAACCGGCGCACCGGCAGCGTCACCGTTATCCCCACAGGATCTCGACCGTCCAGGCGAGCCAGGCGGCGATCGCGAGCAGCACCGCGACGTGCAGCGCAAGGCGCAACCCGTCGGGCTTGACGTAGTCCATCACGATGTCGCGCACGCCCACCCACGCGTGCCAGGCGAGCGCGACCGCAAGGAGCAGCGTCGCGACGCGCACCCCGCCGTGCGAAAAAAGCTCCTTCCACACCGGATAGGTGATCGGTCCGCTCCAGAGGAGCGCGCCGAACACGACGACGCTGCAGACCGCCATCACGAGCGCGGTGATGCGCTGCGCGAGCCAGTCGCGCAGCCCGTAGTGCGCGCCGGTGACGATGCGCCGGCTCATCGGACGGTCACCATAGCTTCCAGCCGAACCCTGCGGTGAGCGCAAGGCTCGCGGCGAGCACCGCCCAGCTGGAGCGCCGCGCGCTCGTCTTGTCCACTCCTTTTTCGAGGTCGAGCAGCAGAAAGCGAACGCCGGCGCAGAAATGGTGGCAGAACGCCCAGACGAACACGAGGAGCGCCGTCTTCACCGGCCAGAGCGCGAGATGACGCTTCACCTCTTCGAACTCCTCCGGCCCGGAGAGGCTGCGATCGAGCATCCACAGCAGCCAGAACGCGGCGAAGAAAAGCAATGCGCCGCTCACCCGGTGCAGGATCGACACCCAGCCAGTGACCGGCAGGCGGATCTCGAAGAGCAACGCCGCGAGACTGAGATACTTCGGCCTGCTCTTCTTTCGCTGCTGCAGAGGCCATAAAGCGATTATATCGCCGCGACCGTGCGGTAGAATTCGCGCGTTTTCGCCGATTCCTCCGGAGTTTCGCTCATGACCAAAGCGCCTGTGCGCGTGGCGGTGACCGGTGCCGCCGGGCAGATCGGTTACGCGCTCCTTTTCCGCATCGCGAGCGGCGAAATGCTCGGCCCCGACCAGCCGGTGATCCTGCAGCTGCTCGAGATCGCCGACGAAAAGGCGCAGAAGGCGCTGAAGGGCGTGATGATGGAACTCGAGGATTGCGCGTTTCCGCTGCTTGCCGGCATGACGGCGACCTCGGACCCGCACGTCGCGTTCCGCGACGCGCAGATCGCGCTGCTCGTCGGCGCGCGTCCTCGGGGCCCGGGCATGGAGCGCAAGGACCTGCTCGAGGCGAACGGCAAGATCTTCGCGCCGCAGGGCCGCGCGCTCGCCGAGGTCGCCGCGCGCGACGTCAAGGTGCTCGTCGTCGGCAACCCGGCGAACACCAACTGTCTGATCGCGATGAAGAACGCGCCGGGCCTCGCGCCCGCCCAGTTCACCGCGATGATGCGGCTCGATCACAACCGGGCGGTGTCGCAGATCGCCGCCAAGCTCGGCAAGCCGGTCGCCTCGGTGAAGAAGGTGGTCGTCTGGGGCAACCACTCGGCGACGCAGTACCCGGATCTTTTCCACGCCGAATGCGAAGGGCGCAAGGTCTGGCCGATGATCGACGATCGCGCCTGGCTCGAGAACGTCTTCATCCCGACGGTGCAGAAACGCGGCGCAGCGATCATCGAGGCGCGCGGGCTCTCCTCGGCCGCGAGCGCGGCGAACGCCGCGATCGACCACATCCGCGACTGGGTGCGCGGCACCGAGCCGGGCAACTGGGTGACGATGGGCGTGGCCTCGGACGGCAGCTACGGCATCCCCGAGGGCGTGGTCTACGGCTTTCCGGTGACCTGCGCCGACGGCGCGTGGAAGATCGTGCAGGGGCTGGAGGTGAGCGAATTCAGCCGCGCGCGCATGCAGGCGACGCTCGAGGAGCTTTTCGAGGAGCGCGCGGGCGTCACCCACCTGCTCGGGCGATGAGCGCCGGCGCGCGCTTCCGGCAGGCGATCGTCGAGGAAAAACCTCTTCAGGTGGTGGGTACGATCATCGCCTACCACGCGCTGCTCGCGCGCCGCACCGGGTTCCGCGCGATCTACCTCTCCGGCGGCGGCGTCGCTGCCGGCTCGCTCGGCGTGCCCGACCTCGGCATCTCCGGTCTCGAGGACGTGCTGGTGGACGTACGGCGCATCACCGACGCCTGCGACCTGCCGCTGCTCGTGGACGCGGATACCGGTTTCGGCCCGAGCGCGTTCAACGTCGCGCGCACGACGCGCGCGCTCATCAAAGCGGGGGCCGCCGCGATGCACCTCGAAGACCAGGTGGGCGCCAAGCGCTGCGGCCACCGCCCCGGCAAGGCGCTCGTGCCGGCCGACGAAATGTGCGACCGCCTGAAGGCGGCGGTCGATGCGCGCACCGATCCTCAGTTCGTCGTCATGGCGCGCACCGACGCGCTCGCGGTGGAAGGTCTCGAGCGCGCGCTCGAGCGCGCCTGCCGCTACGTCGAGGCGGGCGCCGACATGGTCTTTCCCGAGGCGGTGACCGATCTGGCGACGTACCGGCGCTTCGTCGAGGCGACGAAGGTGCCGGTGCTCGCGAACCTCACCGAGTTCGGACGCACGCCGCTCTTTACGCTCGAAGAGCTGCGCTGCGGCCGGGGTCGCGATCGCGCTCTATCCGCTGTCGGCGTTCCGCGCGATGAACCAGGCGGCGCTCGCCGTCTACCGCGCGCTGCGTCGCGAAGGCACGCAAAAGGGTGTCCTCGCCGCGATGCAGACGCGCGAGGAGCTGTACGACTTTCTCGACTACCACGCCTACGAGAAAAAGCTCGATGAACTCTTCGCCAGACCCCGCGGCCCCGAAGCCTAAGAAATCGGTCGCCCTGTCCGGCGTCGCCGCGGGCAACACCGCGCTGTGCACCGTCGGACGCACCGGCAACGACCTGCACTACCGCGGCTACGACATCCTCGAGTTCGCCGACACCGCGGAGTTCGAGGAGATCGCCTTCCTGCTCGTGCACGGCAGGCTGCCGAACGCGCGCGAGCTGGCCGCCTACCGGCGCAGGCTCCAAGGCCTGCGCGGCCTGCCGCAGGCGCTCAAGAACACGCTCGAGCAGCTGCCGCCGTCCGCCCACCCGATGGACGTGCTGCGCTGCGGCTGCTCGGTGCTCGGCACGCTCGAGCCGGAAAGGGAAGGCCATCCGGTCGAGGGCGCGCGCGCGATCGCCGACCGCCTGATGGCCTCGTTCGGCTCGATGCTGCTCTACTGGTACCACTACAGCCATCACGGCCGGCGCATCGAGACCGAGACCGACGACGAATCGATCGGCGGCCATTTCCTGCGGCTGCTCCACGGCCGCACGCCGCCCGCCTCGCACGTGCGCGCGATGCACACCTCGCTCATCCTCTATGCCGAGCACGAGTTCAACGCGAGCACGTTCACTTGCCGGGTCGTCGCCGGCACCGGTTCCGACATGTATTCGGCGATTACCGCCGGTATCGGCGCCTTGCGCGGCCCGAAACACGGGGGGGCCAACGAGGTCTCCGACGAGATCCAGAAGCGCTACGCGTCTGCCGACGAGGCCGAAGCCGACATCCGCCGGCGGCTTGCGGCGAAAGAGGTCGTCATCGGCTTCGGGCACCCGGTCTACACGGTGTCCGACCCGCGTAACAAGGTGATCAAGGAGGTGGCGCGGCGTCTGTCGGCGGAGGCCGGGGACATGACGCAGTTCGAGATCGCCGAGCGCATCGAGGCGGTGATGTGGGCGGAGAAGCGGATGTTCGCCAACCTCGACTGGTTCAGCGCGGTCTCCTACAGCAGGATGGGCGTGCCGACGGCGATGTTCACGCCCCTTTTCGTCATCTCGCGCACGAGCGGCTGGTCGGCGCACGTGATCGAGCAGCGCGCCGACAGCAAGATCATCCGCCCGAGCGCGAACTACGTCGGTCCGGAAAAGCGGCCCTGGGTGCCGCTGGAGGCGCGGCGATGAACGGCTACGAGTCCGACCTCACCCGCTTCATGCGCGAGTTCCTCGCGCAACACCCGGAGGAGATCGAGTCGCAGAAGCGGGGCCGGGCGCTGTGGTGGGACAAGACGCCCGAGGAGCGCAGCCCGCCACCGCCGCCGCGGCGCGCACCGCGCGCGGGCGGCGCCGAATACACGTTCCTTCCCCTTTCCGAACGCGACGAGGAGGCCGCCCGGTGAGCGCGCGAATCTCCAACGTCCGGCCGAAGCCGGACGACGTGCTGACGCAGATCGCCGATTACGTCACGAATTACGAAATCACGAGCTCCGAGGCGTACGAGACGGCGCGCTACTGCCTGATGGACACCCTCGGCTGCGGGTTCGAGGCGCTGGAGTATCCAGCCTGCACCAAGCTCCTCGGACCGATCGTCCGCGGCACGGTCGTACCCCACGGGGCGCGGGTGCCCGGCACGCAGTTCCAGCTCGACCCAGTGCAGGCGGCGTTCAACCTCGGCGCGATGATCCGCTGGCTCGACTTCAACGACACGTGGCTCGCCGCCGAATGGGGCCATCCCTCGGACAACCTCGGCGGCATCCTCGCTACTGCCGACTGGCTGTCGCGCACCGCGGTCGCCGAGGGCAAGAAGCCGCTCCTCGTTCGCGACGTGCTCACCGCGATGATCAAGGCGCACGAGATCCAGGGCGTGATCGCGCTGGAAAACGCCTTCAACCGCGTCGGCCTCGATCACGTGATCCTCGTCAAGGTGGCGACCGCGGCGGTGGTCGCGCACATGATCGGCTGCACCTACGACGAAGTGGTGAACGCCGTCTCTCAGGCGTGGGTGGACGGCCATCCGCTGCGCACGTATCGCCATGCGCCGAACACCGGCAGCCGCAAGAGCTGGGCGGCGGGCGATGCGACCGCGCGCGGCGTGCGCCTTGCGCTCATCTCGAAGACCGGCGAAATGGGCTACCCGTCGGCGCTCACAGCGAAGACCTGGGGCTTCTACGACGCGCTGTTCCGCGGAAAGCCGTTCCGGTTCCAGCGCCCGTTCGGCACGTACGTGATGGAAAACGTGCTGTTCAAGATCTCCTACCCCGCCGAATTCCACGCCCAGACCGCGGTCGAGTGCGCGATGGACATCCACGCCGAGCTCGCGCGCCTCGGCCGCTCGCCGGGGGACATCCGCCGCATCACCGTTCGCACCCACGAAGCGGCGATCCGGATCATCGACAAGAAGGGGCCGCTTCACAACCCCGCCGACCGCGACCATTGCATCCAGTACATGGTCGCGGTGCCGATCCTCTACGGGCGGCTGACCGCCGCCGATTACGAGGACGAGGTCGCGAAGGACCCGCGCATCGACGCGCTGCGCGAGAAAATCGTCTGCGTCGAGGACAAGCAATTCACGCGCGACTACCACGACCCGGACAAGCGTGCCATCCCGAACGCGCTCACGGTCGAGTTCCGCGACGGAAAGAAGCTCGGCGAGTTCGTCTGCGAATACCCGATCGGGCACAAGCGACGCAGAAAGGAAGGGTTGCCGCTGCTCGTCGAGAAATTCCGGCGCAACCTCGCGCGCCGCTTCCCCGAGAAGCAGCGCGAGGCGATCCTCGCGCTCTGCCTCGACGGCCCGCGCCTGGAGACGACGCCGGTGCACGAATTCGTGGACATGATGGTGATCTGAGCGCCAACGACGGAGCCTGCCATGCCGCATGATCTGTACCAGACGCTTCGGCCGCTCAAAGGCGGCAAGTACTATTCGCTCGCGCGCCTAGGCGAAGCGCTCGGTGTCGACGTCGCGCGCCTTCCGGTCTCGATCCGCATCGTGCTCGAATCGGTGCTGCGCAACTGCGACGGACGCAAGGTGACCGAAGAGCACGTGCGCCAGCTCGCGCACTGGAAGCCGCAGGCGCCGCGCACCGAGGAAATCCCGTTCGTCGTCGCGCGCATCGTGCTGCAGGACTTCACCGGGGTGCCGCTGCTCTGCGACCTCGCGGCGATGCGCGGGGTGGCGCAGCGCATGGGCCGAGACCCGAAGCTCATCGAGCCGCTGGTGCCGGTGGACCTCGTCGTGGACCACTCGGTGCAGATCGACCATTACGGCACGAAGAAGGCGCTCGACCTCAACATGAAGCTGGAGTTCAAGCGCAACGAGGAGCGCTACCGGTTCCTGAAATGGGGCATGCAGGCGTTCGACACGTTCCGCGTAGTGCCGCCCGGCGTCGGCATCGTGCACCAGGTGAACCTCGAATACCTCGCGCGCGGCGTGCACCGCTCGAAGGACGGGGCTGTACTACCCGGACACGCTGGTCGGCACCGACAGCCACACGACGATGATCAACGGCATCGGCGTCGTCGGCTGGGGCGTGGGCGGGATCGAAGCCGAGGCCGGCATGCTCGGCCAGCCGAGTCTACTTCCTGCACCCCCGACGTGGTCGGCGTGCACCTCAAGGGAAGGCTTGCATCCGGGCGTGCACCGCGACCGACCTCGTGCTGACGCTCACCGAGATGCTTCGGCGCGCGAAGGTGGTCGGCAAGTTCGTCGAGTTCTTCGGCGAGGGCACGGCGAGCCTTCCGGTGCCCGACCGGGCCACCGTCGCCAACATGGCGCCCGAGTACGGCGCGACGATGGGCTTTTTCCCGGTAGACGAGAAGACGGTCGAGTATTTCCGCGGCACCGGGCGCACCGACGCCGAGATCGCCGCGTTCCGCGGCGTATTTCGAGGCGCAGGGCATGTTCGGCATCCCGCGCGCGGGCGAGATCGACTACAGCCAGGTGCTCGAGCTCGACCTCGCGAGCGTGATGCCCTCGGTCGCGGGCCCGCGGCGCCCGCAGGACCGCATGGACCTCGACCGCGTGAAGCAGACCTTCACCGCGCTTTTCTCCCGTCCGGCGGCGGAAAACGGTTTCGCGAAGGAACCGGCCGCGCTGCAGCGCTCGTTCCGCACCGCCGACGGCATCGAACTGAAGCACGGCGACGTGCTGATCGCCGCGATCACGTCGTGCACCAACACGTCCAACCCCGGCGTGCTGCTCGCCGCCGGGCTCGTCGCGAAGAAGGCGGTCGAGCTGGGGCTCTCAGTCAAGCCGCACGTGAAAACGTCGCTCGCCCCCGGCTCGCGCGTGGTCACCGAGTACCTCGCGCGGGCGGGGCTGTTGCCCTACCTCGAGAAGCTCGGCTTTGCGGTCGCCGCCTACGGCTGCACCACCTGCATCGGCAACGCGGGGCCGCTTGCGCCGACGATCGAGGAGGCGATCGCGAGAAACGACCTCGTCTGCGCGGCGGTACTGTCCGGCAACCGCAACTTCGAGGCGCGGATCCATCCCGGCGATCCGGGCGAATTTCCTCGCGTCGCCGCCGCTCGTCGTCGCCTACGCGCTCGCGGGCACGGTGCTCAAGGACTTCCGCGACCGAGCCGATCGGGCGCACGAAGGACGGGCGCGACGTTCTACATCGGCCACCTGTGGCCGAGCGCCGAAGAGGTCGGCCGCGCTCCTGCCGCTCGCGCATGGACCCGCGCCACCTTCCGGCGCCTCTATTCGAACCTCGCCGAGGCGAATCCCCTATGGAAGAAGATCCCGGCGCCGACCGGCAGGTCTACAGCTGGCCGAAGTCCACCTACATCGCCGAGCCGCCGTTCTTCCGCGACTTCGGTCTCGAGCCCGAGCCGCCCCGCGGACATCGCCGGCGCGCGCATCCTCGGCATCTGTCGGCGACTCGCGTCACCACCGACCACATCAGCCCGGCTGGCTCGATCAAGCGCGACCTCGCCCGCCGGGCATCTACCTGCAGGAGCACGACGTCGCGGTCGCCGACTTCAATTCGTACGGCGCGCGTCGCGGCAACCACGAGGTGATGATGCGCGGCACCTTCGCCAACGTGCGCATCAGGAACCTGATGCTGCCCGGCGTCGAAGGCGGTTTCACCCTTTACTTCGGCAAGGACGGCGGCGCGGGCGAAAAGATGCCGATCTACGACGCCGCGATGCGCTATCAGGCCGACGGCGTGCCGCTCGTCGTCTTCGGCGGCGAGGAATACGGCACCGGGAGCTCCCGCGACTGGGCGGCCAAGGGAACGCAGCTGCTCGGCGTTCGCGCAGTGATCGCGCGCAGCTTCGAGCGCATCCACCGCTCGAACCTCGTCGGCATGGGCGTGCTGCCGCTCCAGTTCACGGGCGGCGATTCGGCGCAATCGCTCGGGCTGAAGGGGGACGAGATCGTCGACCTCCGGGGGCTCGAGGATCTGCGGCCGCAGCAGGATCTCGTCCTCGTCATCCGCCGCGCCGACGGGTCCTCGCAAGAAGTGAAGGTCAAGTCGCGTATCGACACCGCGATCGAAGTCGAGTATTACCGTCACGGCGGGATCCTTCCATACGTGCTCCGCGAGCTGCTCTCCTCGCCCGGCTCTGCGGCGAAAGCCGCCTAGCGCGCCGCTCAGGCAGCGCCGGCGAAGCTCGGGCAGCGAACACCGGTGCCGCCGAGCCCGCAGTAGCCGCCCGGGTTCTTCGCGAGGTACTGCTGGTGATACGCCTCGGCGTAGTAGAACGCGGGCGCGCGCCGGATCTCGGTGGTGATCGGGCCAAAGCCCGCGCGCGCGAGCGCCGCGCCGTAGACCTCCTTTGAGGCGAGCGCCGCCGCAAGCTGCGCCTCGTCCTCGCAGTAGATCGCCGAGCGGTACTGCGTGCCGACGTCGTTTCCCTGGCGCATGCCTTGGGTCGGATCGTGCCCTTCCCAGAACGTGCGCAGCAGCTCGCCGTAGCCGACCTTCGTCGGATCGAAGACGACGAGCACCACCTCGGCATGGTTGGTGAGCCCGGTACAGACTTCCTCGTAGGTCGGGTTCGGCGTCTCGCCGCCGGCGTAGCCGACCGCCGTCGTATACACCCCCGGGATCTGCCAGAAAAGCCGCTCGGCGCCCCAGAAGCAGCCCATGCCGAAGATCGCGCGCTGGATGCCGCGCGGAAACGGCGGAACGAGCGGATGGCCGTTCACGTAGTGGCGCTCGGGCACCGGCATCGGCTCGCGCCGGCCCGGAAGCGTCTGCTCCGGCGGAAGCAAGGCCTTCGTCTTGCGAAGGAACGGAAACATGTCGCCCTTCCGGGTGCCCCAAAGCTGCTCCCGTAGAATTACAGCATGAAAGTCTGCGTCTTCGGCGCGGGCGCGGTGGGGGGACTGATCGCTGCGCGCCTCGCCCAAGCCGGCCACGACGTCGCGGCGGTCGCGCGCGGCGCGCACCTTGCGGCGATCCGCGCGCAGGGGCTTCGGCTCCGCTGCGCCACGGGCGAGACGCGGATTCCCTTGCGCGCTTCGGACGATCCGGCCGAACTCGGTCCTCAGGACTGCGTCGTCGTCGCGGTAAAGGCGCACAGCCTGCGCGAGGTCGCGGCGCGCATCGGCCCGCTGCTTGCCCCCCACACCTCGATCGTCACCGCGATGAACGGCGTGCCCTGGTGGTTCTTCGACCGGCTGCCGGCCGGGCGCGGCATGCGGCTCGAATCTCTCGACCCCGACGGTTTTCTCGCGCGCGCGATGCCGACCGAGCGCATCGTCGGCTGCGTCGTTCACCTTGCGGCTTCGACGCCCGAACCGGGCGTCGTGCAGCACAACATGGGCGCGCGGCTGATCCTCGGCGAGCCCGGGGGACACAACACAGAGCGTACCGCCCGCATCGCCGAGGCGCTTCGGTCGGCCGGCTTCGAAGTCGCGGTGAGTCCCTTCATCGAGAAGGACTTCTGGGTGAAGCTGCTCGGCAACGTGAGCTTCAATCCGGTATCCGCTTTGACGCTCGCCACCGCCGACCGTCTGATCGCCGATCCGCAAGTGAAGGCGTACATGGTCGCGATCATGCACGAAGTGCTTGCGGTCGGCCGCGCCGCCGGGGTGGATGCCGACATCGATCCGGAAGCGCGCATCGACATGGCGCGGCACCTCGGCGCGTTCAAAACCTCGATGCTGCAGGACCTCGAGGCCGGAAAACCGCTCGAAATCGACGGGCTGCTCTCCGGCACGCTGGAAATCGCGCGCCGCACCGGCGTGCCCGCCCCGTTCACCGAAAGCCTGCTCGGCCTCGTGCGCCTGCGGGCGCAGAGCACCGGGCAGTACGCGTGAAGCGGGGCGCGTTCGCGCTCGCGGCGGCGTTCTCCGCTGTCGCGGCCGCGCAGACGCCGGAGGCGGCGCTCCAGTCCTGCCAGGCGCTCGCGGAAGCGGAGGCGAAAAAATCCTCGGCCGCGGTCGCCTCGGTGCGCCTCGACCGCGACGAGGAGCTGCACCTCGAGCGGCGCGCGCGCCGTCTCGGCAGCCAGCCGCTTGCGGCGGTGCTTTCCGGGCACGGCGCGATCCTTTTCTCCGAAGCTCCGCCGGTCGAGATGCGGTTCGTGTGCCTTGCGGCCGCGGACGGCCGCGCGCTCTTCTTTCACTGGACGCCGCGGCGCGACGCGCCGGTGCTCGCGCAATGCCGGCGCACCGCCGACCCTGGGCGCTGCCTCGATACGCTGCTCGTCGCCGCCGAGCAGGCGCTCACCCCGCTCTACGCGAAGCACTTGGTGGAGGCGCGCCGCGCCGACAGCGCCGCCGGAAACGACGACGCTTCGCGCGCCTTCCGCGCGAGCGCCGATGCGTTCCTCGGCTATCGCCAGGCCGAGTGCGCCCGCCGCGCGGCGCCGGGCAGCGACGCGCATACCGCGTGCCTCGTCGAGCTCACGCGCCGGCGCGCGCTCGATCTGCAGTGATCGCGCACCGCGTCTGCGTCGCGCCGATGATGGACCGGACCGACCGGCACTGCCGGTTTTTTCTGCGCCAGATATCGCGCGGAGCGTTCCTCTACACCGAGATGATCGCGACCGCGGCGCTCCTGCACGGCCACCCCGAGCGGCACCTCGCGTTCTCGCCGGAGGAGCACCCGGTCGGCGCGCAACTGGGCGGAGCCGACCCGGACGAACTCGCGCGCTGCGCCCGACTCGTCGAAGCGCACGGCTACGACGAGGTGAACCTCAACCTCGGCCGCCCCAGCCCGCGGGTTGCGCGCGGCGCCTTCGGCGCCTGCCTCATGGCGGAGCCGGCGCTCGTCGCCCGCTGCGTGCGCGCGATGCGCGAGGCGGTCGCGATCCCGGTCACCGTCAAGCACCGCCTCGGCCTCGGCGCGGTCGAAGACTACGGATTCGTGCGCGATTTCGTCGGCACGCTCGCCGAAGCGGGCTGCCGCACCTTCTTCGTGCACGCGCGCAACGCGATCCTCGACGGGCTCTCGCCGAAAGAGAACCGCGAGATCCCGCGACTGCGCTACGACGAGGTCTACCGACTGAAGCGCGAATTTCCGCACCTCGAGATCGTGCTGAACGGCGGCGTCGCTTCGCGCGCGGCGATCCGCGCGCACCTCGAACGCGTGGACGGCGTGATGCTCGGCCGGCGGCCTACCGCGACCCCTGGCTGCTCGCCGACGCCGGGCGTACGCGCGCCGACGTCGTGCGCGCGATGCACGCGTACGCCGCGCGCATGGTGCGGCGCGGAACACCCCTCAGGTACATCGCTCGGCACATGCTCGGGCTCTACCGCGGCCACCCCGGTGCCCGCCGCTGGCGGCAAATGCTCGCCGACCCGCAGCGCGTTTCGCAAAACGATCCCGACCTGCTGCTCGCCGCGCTCGACGCCGTAGAGTCGCTTTCCGAGGAGCGAACCCCTGAACGCAGGCCAGAGTCCGCAGAAATCGGTCCGTGAGCTCGTCGGCCGCGAGGAATGCAGCTTCGCTGCGATCTCGCCGCCCCCTGCGCGCTCGCTGCCATCTTCCGCTGGACCGATCTCATGTACGCGCATTTCTCGGCGTGCCTGCCCGGGCGGGTAGGAGCGCCTCGTCAACCCGCACCGGCTGATGTTCGACAAGATCACCGCCTCGAGAATCGACCACCGCGGCGGGTACTCGACGGCCTCCTCGGCCTCAGCTACGACAACGGGCTTCGTCATCCACGGCTGTGTGCACGAAGCGCGGGCCGACTTGGTGTGCGTGCTGCACATTCCCACGCGCGCCGGGGTCGCGGCCTCGGCGATGAAGTGCGGGCTGCTTTCGATCGGCCAGCACGCGATGCGCGTGCAGCGCGAGATCGCCGACCACGATTAGCCCGGATATTTCATGAGCTGAGGTCGGCGGATTCCGGATTTGTGCGTTGAGTCAGTTGGTTAATGCTGATTTCAACGTGGAGTCCGCCGATGCCAGATTGTACGGCGAAGCGAATCGCGTTTGAGCGCCTTGCTCGTCGCCGTGTCGAGGTAGATTTCGACGGCGGCGATGTCTCCAGCGACGGTGGCTTGCTGCTGCTGCGCAAGCTCGAGCATCGCCTGGGGCTGCTCGATGCGGTGGCGGGAGTGCTTGCCGATGCGCGCGACCCGCAACGGATCGAGCACACGCTCAAGGACATGCTGCGCCAGCGCGTCTTTGGGCTTGGTTCAGGGCTACGAGGACCTGAACGATCACGCAAGGCTCAGGAACGACGTGCTGATGCAGACCGCGTGCGAGCGCGATAGGCCCTTGGCATCGGCTCCGACGCTATGTCGCCTTGAGAACCGCGCCAGCCGTGCGGCGGCCTGGGCGATTCACGAGGTGATCATCGAGAAGTTCATCGCCAGCTTCAAGACACCGCCCCGGGAGCTGGTGCTGGACTTCGATGCGACCGACGATCCCCTGTACGGCCGGCAGGAGGGCCGATTCTTTCACGGCTACTACGACCGCTACTGTTACCTGCCGCTCTATGTCTTCTGTGGCGAGCGGCTGCTGGTGGCTTATCTTCGGCCCTCCAACATTGATGAGTCGCGCCATGCCGGGGCGGTGTTGAAGCTGCTGGTTGCGCGGCTGCGCCAGGCCTGGCCCGAGGTGAGAATCCTCCTTCGGGCCGATTCGGGCTTTTGCCGCCGCCGGATCCTTGCCTGGTGCGAGCGAAACGGCGTTGGCTACGTCGTCGGACTGGCGAAGAACAGGCGCCTGAACCGAATGACCGCGGTGCAGCGCTTGAGCGCCTGGCGCAGTCAGTATCGCCCAGAGCCAGGACAGAAGCAGCGCGCCTTCGCCGAGCTGCGCTACGCGGCCCGCACCTGGAAGACCGAGCGGCGGGTCATCGCGCGGCTCGAGCACATGGACAAGGGCGACAACCCCCGCTACCTCGTCACCAATCTCCAAGGGGATGCGAGATCGGTGTACGAGGACCTTTACTGCGCCCGGGGCGAGATGGAAAACCGCATCAAGGAGGCGCAGCTTGGGCTCTTTGCCGATCGCACCAGCTGCCAGCGGCTCCTGGCCAACCAGTTCCGGCTGCTGCTCTCGGCCCTTGCCTACATCCTCACCGAGCGGCTGCGCGCGCTTGCGCTTGCCGGCACCGAGTTCGCGCGGCTTCAGGCGAGCACCTTACGCGCTAAGCTCCTGAAGATCGGTGCCGTGATCCTGCGCAATACCCGTCGCGTGCGGGTCATGCTCAGCTCCGCCTTCCCCTATCAGGCCGTCTATCTCGCCGCCGCCCGAGCGCTCGACTCCTCCTGATCCCGCCCGAGTGCTGTCCCCGGCACGCTGACAAACAACGGGGGTAAGGGGGCGCTTTGCCCAAATTCGGCAAAACCGCCCCGCAACCACGCGCCTTGCCAGCACACTCCCAAAAACCGCCCGCCCGATCCCGATCGAACCAAAATCAGGCTACTCGTGAAATATCCGGGTTAGGAGGGCAGCACGCTCGGCTCGGACGAGCGCGAGCGCCTTGCGCGCGACCCCGGCCTGCGGCCCGACCGCGCGCGATGATCCTTGCGCAACCATGGGCTGCTCACCCTCGGGCGCTCGGTGCGCGAGGCCTTCGAGCTGATGCACTACCTCGACTGCGCCTGCCGGATGGTAGGCGCAATGGCGGGCGGCGCCGACGTCGTGCTCCTCATGCAGGCGGCACGGACCGCCGCGCAGCAGTTCAACCGCCGCGAGCGCCTTTCCGAGCGAAGGGACTGGCCGGCGCTACTGCGGATGCTCGAACGCCGCGGGATCAACGACCGGGACTCGCCGCGGGGCGGCGGACCGGCAGGCCGAGCACGAGACCGATCGTGACAGCCGTGGCGGCGACGACGGAGTAAAACACCGCGCCGGACCGTCCGGCATCGAGCAGCCAGCCGAAGAAGACAGGCGTCGCCATCGAGCCGACGTCGAGCCCCGAATAGACGAAGCCATAGACCTTGCCCGCCGACCCCGGGGGCGTCGCGGCGCGCACGATCCAGGTCGCGCGAAGCGATTCGGCGAGCCCGCTCGCTCGAACCCTCGCCGCTGCGAGCCAGGCCCGGCAACGCGGCGGCGGGCACCCACGCCGCCGCGAGCGCGAGCATGAGGAGCGCGCTCGCGCCAAGTCCCGCGGTCGGCGACGAGTTCATGGCGGCTCGTGCGCGCAGCGACGAAGCCGCCGGCGAAAATACCCGCTGCGGCGCCGAGCAGATACGCGGTGAGCGCGCTCGAGGCGAGCGCGGTGCTCGCGCCGAAATGCATCGCGAGCGCCGCCACGCCGAAGTTCTGCATCGCGACGAACGCGACCGCGACGAGGACAAAATAGCCGAAGCACATGAGCACCGGGGCGGAGGCGAGCACCCGCAGGTCGGCGGAGAGTCCCGCGCGCGCGCCGTCGCGGACGCGGTCGGCCGGCGAGACGTAAAGCGAGCCGCGCTCGAGCCACAGCAGGCCGGTGACCGCAAGCCCGACCGCGGCGGCGCCGACGAGCGCCCCGCGCCAGTCCGAGCCGCCGCCGCCATCGCCGCCGCGTACACCGGCGCCGCGGCGTAGCCGAGAAACCCGGCGATGCCGTGCCAGGAGAACGCATAGCCCAGGCGGCGCGGCTCGACCCCGCGCGTTGCAGGCATCGGCGAAATCGCAGGGGTGAAACACGCCGTCGCCGAGCCCGCCGACCGCCGCCGCGACGACGAGCATCGCATAGCTCTGCGCAAGGCCCGCGAGCAGCGCGCCGAGCGCTCCGAGCAGCAGCCCCGCAAAGAGCACGCGCCGCGCGCCGAAGCGCATCGACCGCGAAGCCGGCGAGCGTCTGACAGACGCCGGAGACGACGTAGTAGAGCGCCACCGTCGCCCCGAGCGCGGCGTACGAGACGCCGAGGTCGTCGCGGATCAGCGGAAAAAGCACCGCGGTCGCGATCTGGTAGAAGTGCGAGAGCCCGTGCGCCGCGGCGACGAGCCCGATGATGCGAGCGCTTTCTCCGAGCGTCTGCGCCGGGCTGCTCACGCCGCGAGCCTCGCGACGAAGTCCGCGATCGCGGCGAGCGTGCGCTCCGGCTGGTCGCGGTGCGGCGCGTGCCGGCACTCGTCGAGCGCGAGCACCTCGCAAGGTCCGCTCACCTGCCGGCGGATCGCCTCGACCTGCGCCATCGTCCCGTACTCGTCCTCTTTCCCCTGGATGACGAGCACCGGGCAGCGGATTTCGGGCAGATACGACTCGATGTTCCAGCGACGGAATTCAGGATCGAGCCGAGACGTCGTTCCAGAGCCGGAAGGTTTTCACCGGGTCGCGATGGTATTTTGCCAGCCGCGCGCGCAGATCGGTCGTTTCGAACTGCCGGCCGCGCCGCCTCGATCGAGGCGATCGAGACACACGCCGTCCTCGACGAACACGGTGCGGCAGCCATCGCGACGAGGCCGGCGAGCGGCCGCCCGCTGCCGGCGTAGATGAGCGCGATCGAAGCCCCGTCGGAATGGCCGACGAGCACCGGGCGCTCGATCGCGAGCGCCGCAAGCGGCAGCGCGGGCAGCGTCTCGAGCGCCTCGCGGTGCATGAAATCGGTGCCGACAGCGCGGCTCGGCGAGCACGTCCGACTGGCCGTAGCCGTATCGGTCGTAGGCGAGCGCGCGCCACCCGGGTCGCCTCGGCGAGGCGCGCCTGGAAATCGCGCGACTGCCGGATCGAGCCGAGCCCTTCGTGAAGGAAGACGAGCGTGCGCTCGCCCGCGCCCGTGCACTCGTACGCGAGGGCGCCGACCCGCGATCCAACGTACGGCATCCGTTGAACATCAGCATGGCGCCAATGC
>JAVQZY010000009.1:0-72612 GCA_033582675.1 Burkholderiales bacterium
CCGAGCGGGACGACATCCAGATGGCCGGTGAGGCAAAGCGGCGCGCGGTCCGCGCCGCCCGCGCGCGCGATCACGCTCGTTCGCGCCTCGGCGTACTCGTGGTACTCGACCGCGTAGCCCCAGTCTTCGAGCAGCCGGCCGGCGAAGCGCGCGCACTCGCGCTCGGCGCCGGGCGGGTTCACCGTCTCGAAGCGAAGGAGGTCGCGCGCGAGCGAGAGCGCGTCGGCCGCGTTCATGCGCGCGATCATATCCGAGGGCGGCGCCTGCGGCGCCGCCGCGTTCGAGGAGGAACGGCGCATGCCGAAGGCCTCCCGGGTTTCCTGCAACTGCGCTCGACTCGCGACCCCGAGCGGCTTGCCGAATACGCGAAGCTCGCCGGCCCGGCGACTCAAACAGGCGGCGGCCGGTTTCGCGCGCCGCGTGCCCGAGGTGTACGAGCAGAGTCTGATGCAGCGCACTGTGCTCGCCGAGTTCGACAGCCTCGCCACCGCGCACAACGTTTACGACGGGCCGGCGAATCAGAGCGCTGCGGGTGCTGGACGACGCCGCCGAACGCGACTTTCGCATCATCAAGGACGTCGCGCGAACGAGCCGCGCGCGACGCCGATCGCGCAGTTCGAGACCGGCCGACGGGTTTTCGAGCGAGATCGAGCGGACTGCCGCGGCCGAGCACACCGACGAGCGTTCTTCCGGCCGAGCGCCGGCCGCGGGCAAGGCCCGGCGGCCTGCGGCGTCAGTGTCGCCTTGCGAGCGCGCGATCCGAGACGAACGGGTTGGTCTCGCGTTCTTCGCCGAAGGTGGAGGCCGGGCCGTGGCCGGGGATGAACGCGACGTCGTCGCCGAGCGGCCAGAGTTTTCCGGTGATCGAGCGGATGAGCGTCGCGCAGTCGCCGCGCGGAAAATCGGTGCGCCCGATCGAGCCGGCGAACAGCACGTCGCCGACGATCGCCAGGCGCTCGGGCGCGCTGTAGAAGACGACGTGCCCCGGCGTGTGGCCCGGGCAGTGGCGCACTTCGAGCGTGCGGCTCCCCACCGCGACGGTGTCGCCGTCCTCCAGCCAGCGGTCGGGCTCGAACGCGTCCGCGGGCGGAAATCCGTAGCGCGCGGCCGCAAGCGGCAACTGCTCAATCCAGAAGCGGTCCTCGCGCTGCGGGCCCTCGATGGGGACGCCGGTGCGCCGGCGCAGCTCCGCGGCGCCTGCGCAGTGGTCGAGGTGCCCGTGCGTGAGAAGGATCCTCTCCAGCCTCGCACCGGTGCGCCCGAGCGCGTCCAGCACCCGATCGACCTCGCCGCCGGGATCTACGATCGCCGCGCAGCCGGTGTCCTCGTCCACGAGGATCGAGCAGTTCTGCTGAAACGGCGTGACCGGGACGATCGCGATTCTCACGAGCGCGGAACCCAGGGGCTAGAGCGGCTCAGCGCAGCGCGGCGTTGATCTTTTCGAGCACCGCGGCGCCGGGGCAGAGGTCGCGCTCGGCGAGGCGGTTGAGCGGAACTTCGACCGTGTTCAGATGCGCGTGCAGGTCCTCGGCGTCGGGTTTGATGTAGACGAGGCCGGTGAGCACCTCGCCCTTTTCGGCCGCGCGCGCGACGCGCGCGAGCGCGGCGATCCGGTCGGTGGGATCGTAGTCGGGCTCGAGCTTGCGAAGCCGCAGCACCGAGCCGTCGTGCTGCACGACTTCGACCGTCTCGCCCTCGTCGTAGTCCACGGTGATCGCCTCGCGGCTCGGCCAGAAATCGAGGCGGTTGACCGCCTCGTTGTGCTCGCGCACGTAGTCGTAGCTCTTGGTCGAACCCGGATGGTTGTTGAACGCGACGCACGGGCTGATCACGTCGATGAACGCCGCGCCCGGATGCGCGATCGCGGCTTTGATCAGCGGCACGAGCTGGCGCTTGTCGCCGGAGAACGAGCGCGCGACGAAGGTCGCGCCCATGATGAGGGCGAGCGACACCGTGTCCACCGGGCTGTCGGTGTTCACCGCGCCGCGCTTCGACTTCGAGCCCCGGTCGGCGGTCGCCGAGAACTGGCCCTTGGTGAGCCCGTAGACGCCGTTGTTCTCGAGGATATAGGTCATGTTGATGCCGCGGCGCATCGCGTGCGCGAACTGCCCGAGACCGATCGAGGCCGAGTCGCCGTCGCCCGACACGCCGAGGTAGATGAGATCGCGGTTCGCGAGCAGCCGCGCCCGTGAGCACCGAAGGCATGCGGCCGTGCACGGTGTTGAAGCCGTGCGAGTTCCCGAGAAAATAGTCCGGAGTCTTGGACGAGCAGCCGATGCCGGAGAGCTTGGCGACCCGGTGCGGCTCGATCGCGAGTTCCCAGAAACGCCTGGATGAGCGCCGCCGAGATCGAGTCGTGGCCGCAACCGGCGCACAGCGTCGAGACCTTGCCTTCGTAGTCGCGGCGCGTGTAGCCGAGGCGGTTCTTCTGAAGGCTCGGGTGATGCAGTTTCGGTTTCGCGAGGTAGGTCATCGCCGCCTCACAGTTCGCGGGAACGCAGGAGCGCGTTCCAGAGACTGAACTGATTGCCGCGTGCGGGGTCGCGCGGCTGCGCGTGCACCGCGGTGTGCACGGCGACGAGCTTCGCCGCCGGGTCCACGAACACCGCCTGTCCACGACCGCCGAGCAACGCAAAGGTCTGGCGCACGCCCGGCACGACCCAGGTCTGGTACCCGTAGCCGAGGAAGTTGGTCGCCGTGCCCGGCCGCAGGTGGGACGATTCGGGCATCGTCGCCGACTTCAGCCAGCCCGCCGGGATGATCTGCCTGCCGCCCCATGCGCCGCCCTCGGCAAGGAGCAAACCCAGTCTTCCCCAGTCGCGCAGCGTCGCTTGAAGCCCTAGATACGCGATCTCGCAGCCGCCAGCATCAATGAGCCAGGAGGCGTCGGCTTCCGCCCCCATCGGCTGCCAGATCTTTTCCGAAAGGTAGTCCGCAAGGGGCTTTCCGGTCGCCGCGCGAAGCACGAGCCCGAGCACCTGGGTCTCGGCCGAGGCGTAATAGAACCGCTCGCCCGGCCCACGCTCGCGCGTGCGAAACGGCGCGACCGTCGCGACGCAACCGGGGCCTTGCTGGAAAAAGGTCGCTCGCGCAAGTTGCCGGATATCTTCGCCGTCGTGGCCCTCTTCGCGAAAGCGCACCCCCGACGACATCGTGAGCAGATGCCGAAGCGGTGTCTCGCCGTAGGGATGCCCTTTCAGCTCGGAGACGTACTGATCGGCGCGGTCGTCCACCGACTTGATTTTCCCCTCGTCGATCGCGATCCCGACCAGCATCGCCACCACCGTCTTCGCCATCGACTGCGAGTTGAGACGATGCTCTGGCCCGCGGTCGTACTGGTAGCGCTCGGCGAGGATCGTGTCGCCCTTCAGCAGCAGGAACCCGGTGTTGCGGTTCGCCGCCATGAACGCGCCGATGTCCACGGCGTCCGTCTCCTTCGGCGCGCGCTTGAGTTCGCGCACCACCGCGCCGCGCGCCACCTTGCGCGCCGGTACGACCCGATCCATGTGGCTGTAGGTACCCACCAAGCACCGCTGCTCGGTGAGCCCCTGCGGCAGCGGACAGACCGGGTAGCCCTCGGATGCGCCGAGCAGCGCCGCGTCGGGCCCGGCGAGCGCCGCCCCCGACGCAAGCCACACGAGGAGCGCAACGCCCCGCTTCATGCCGCCTTCTCCTCGCGCCGAACGAGGAGCTGCGTTCAACCGCGCAACGGTTTCAGCCATTCTCCGGATCATGAACCCTCCTTCGGCGACGTAAGTTTATCCCCCCTCAAAGGTTGTAAGAACGCAGCAGCGCGTTCCACAGACTGAACTGATTGCCGCGTGCGGGGTCGCGCGGCTGCGCGTGCACCGCGGTGTGCACGGCGACGAGCTTCGCTGCCGGGTCCACGAACACCGCCTGCCCGCGCACGCCGAGCAGCGCGAAGGTCTGGCGCACGCCCGGCACGATCCAGGTCTGGTAGCCATAGCCGAGGAATTTGGTCGCCGTGCCCGGCCGGAGGTGCGGCGATTCCGGCGTCGTCGCCGCCTTGAGCCACGCAGCCGGAATGATCTGCCTGCCGTTCCATGCGCCGCCCTCGGCAAGGAGGAGACCCAGCCGTCCCCAGTCGCGTAGCGTCGCCTGAAGCCCTGCGTGACCGATCTCGCAGCCGCCGCCGTCGACGAGCCAGGAGGCATCGGCCTCGGCCCCCATCGGCTGCCAGATCTTTTCCGAAAGGTAGTCCGCAAGATGCTTTCCGGTCGCCGCGCGAAGCACGAGCCCCAGCACCTGCGTCTCGGCCGAGGCGTAATAGAACCGCTCGCCCGGCGCGCGCTCGCGCGTACGAAACGGCGCGACCGTCGCGGCGCAGCCGGGTCCCTGCCCGAGGTACGTCGAGCGCACGAGGACTGCAACGTCGTCAGCGCCGTCGTACTCCTCGCGGAACCTGACACCCGAGGACATCGTGAGCAGGTGCCGAAGCGGGGTTTCGCCGTAGGGATGCCCTTTCAGCTCGGCGACGTATTGATCGGCGCGGTCGTCCACCGACTTGATTTTCCCCTCCTCGATCGCGATACCGACCAGCATGGCCACCACCGTCTTCGCCATGGACATGGAGTTGAAGCGATGCTCGGGCCTGCGGTCATACTGATAGCGTTCGGCGAGGATCGTGTCGCCCTTGAGGAGCAGAAGACCGGTGTTGCGGTTCGCCGCCATGAACGCGCCGATGTCCACCGCATCCGGCTCCTTCGGCGCGCGCTTCAGCTCCCGCACGACCGCGCCGCGCGCCACCTTGCGCGCAGGCACCACCTGATCGAAGTGGCTGTAGGTTCCGACGAGGCAACGTTGCTCCAACGCGCCCAGCGGCGACAGCCGACAGACCGGGTAGCCCTCGGCCGCGCCGAGCAGCGCCGCATCGGGACCCGCAAGCGCCGCGCCCGAGGCGAGCGAAAGGACGAGCGCGAGCCGGCGCCTCATGCCGCTTTCTCCTCGCGCCGCACAAGCGGCCGCACGTTCAGCCGCGCGACCGCCTCGGCGATCTCGCGCGCGATGAAGCGCGCGGTGATCGGCGTGCCGTCGTAGTGCAGCACCGGCACGAGGCTCGCGGCGTCGATGCCGGCCTCGTTGACGAGCAGCGTCTTCAGCTGCGCGTCCCGGTTCTGCTCGACGACGAATACCTTGTGATGCGAGCGCACGAAGTCGCGGATTTCGTCCTGGAACGGAAATGCGCGCACGCGCAGCGCGTTCACGTAGACGCCTCGGTCGGCGAGCAGGTCGAGCGCCTCGTGCATCGCCGGGCTCGTCGAACCGTAATAGATCGCGCCGAAACGCGCCGGCGCGCGCGCGGGCGTGAGCACCGGCTTCGGCACGAGCGTCTTCGCGAATTCGTGCTTCCTGAGCAGCCGCTGCATGTTGTAGACGTAGTCGGGCCCGGCTTCGGAATACACCGCGTAGGGGTTTCGGCTCGTGCCGCGGGTGAAGTAGGCGCCGCGCGTCGGGTGCGTGCCGGGCAGCGTGCGCCACGGGATACCGTCGCCGTCCACGTCGAGGTAGCGCGCGAACTCGCGCCCGGCTTCCAGGTCTTCCGCGGTCATCACCTTGCCGCGGTCGTAGCGCCGGCTGTCGTCCCACGCGAACGGCCGCGAGAGGCGCTGGTTCATGCCGATGTCGAGATCGGTCATCACGAACACCGGCGTCTGCAGCCGGTCGGCGAGGTCGAGCGCGAGCGCCGAGAACTCGAAGCACTCGTACGGGTCCTCGGGGAAAAGGAGAACGTGCTTCGTGTCGCCGTGCGAGGCGTAGGCGCAGGCGAGCACGTCCGACTGCTGCGTGCGCGTCGGCATGCCGGTCGACGGACCGCCCCGCTGCACGTCGATGATCGTCACCGGAATCTCGGCGAAATACGCAAGCCCGATGAACTCGGTCATCAGCGAAATCCCCGGCCCCGAGGTCGCGGTGAACGCCCGCGCGCCGTTCCAGCCCGCCCCCACCACGATGCCGATCGAGGCGAGCTCGTCCTCCGCCTGGAGGATCGCGTATTTCGCGCGCCCGGTCTCCTTGTCGGTGCGCAGCCGCCGGCAATACGCGGCGAACGCTTCCGCGAGCGAGGAGGACGGCGTGATCGGGTACCAGGCGCACACGGTCGCGCCGCCGTAGACGCAGCCGAGCGCGGCGGCCGAGTTGCCGTCGACGAAGATGCGGTCGCCGACGGCGTTTGCGCGGCGCGCCTTCAGGCCGAGCGCGTCCTTCAGGTGCTCGCGCGCGTAGTTGAGCCCCATCTGCAGGGCGTTCAGGTTGGGCTTGAGCAGCTTTTCCTTGCCCTTGTACCGCTCGCCGATCAGTTCGGCGATCGCCTCGGGCTCGAGCCCCATCATGCCGGCGAGCGCGCCGACGTAGATGATGTTCTTCATCAGCTGCCGCTCGCGCGCGTCGGTGTAGCTCGCGTTGCAGATCTCGGTGAGCGGCATGCCGATCGCGTGCACGTCGTCGCGGAACTTCGACTTCGGAAGCGGCTTGGTGTTGTCGTAGAACAGGTAGCCGCCGGGCTCGATTTCCTTCAGGTCCTGGTCCCAGGTCTGTGGGTTCATCTGCACCATCAGGTCCACGCCGCCGCGCCGGCCGAGGTAGCCCTTCTCGGTCACGCGAACCTCGTACCAGGTGGGCAGGCCCTGGATGTTCGATGGGAAGATGTTCCTCGGGCTCACCGGGATGCCCATGCGCAGGAAGCTCTTCGCGAACAGCTCGTTCGCCGAGGCCGAGCCCGAGCCGTTGACGTTGGCGAACTTGACGACGAAGTCGTTGACCGCTTCGATCCGCTTCATGCCGCTTTCCTCGTTCTCGCGCGCTCGATCGTCGTGCGCGCGCCGGGCCCGGCGTGCACCATCTCGATGAGCGATTTCTGCATGTCCCACGCCCCGGTCGGGCAGCGCTCGGCGCACAGCCCGCAGTGCAGGCACACGTCCTCGTCCTTCACCATCACCCGCCCGGTCTTCACCGGCCCGCCGATGTAGAGCGGCTGTGCCGCGTTCTTCGCCGGCGCGGTCAGCCGCTCGCGAAGCTCCCGTTCCTCGCCGTTCTCGGTGAAGGTGATGCAGTCCATCGGGCAGATGTCCACGCAGGCGTCGCACTCGATGCAGGCCTGCGCGGTGAACACCGTCTGCACGTCGCAGTTGAGGCAGCGCTGCGCCTCTTTCCACGCGGTGGCGAGGTCGAAGCCGAGCTCGACCTCGATCCTCACGTTGCGCAGCGTCTCCTTGATGTCGCGCCAGGGCACCTTGTAGCGCTGCGCGACCGCGATCTCGTTGTCGTAGCTCCACTCGTGGATGCCCATCTTCTGCGACACGAGGTTCATGTGCGGCGCCGGCCGGACGCGCACGTCATCGCCGGAAAGGAGCTTGTCGATCGAGATCGCCGCCGCATGGCCGTGCGCGACCGCCCAGATGATGTTCTTCGGACCGAACGCGGCGTCGCCGCCGAAGAAGACGTGCGCGAGCGTCGACTGCATCGTCACCGGGTCCACCACCGGCATGCCGCGGCGGTCGAACTCGATGCCGCAGTCGCGCTCGATCCAGGGAAAGGCGTTTTCCTGGCCGATCGCCACGAGCACGTCGTCGCATTCGAAGAACTGGTCGGGCTCGCCGGTCGGCACGAGTTCCCGCCGGCCGTGCTCGTCGTAGACCGCCTTCACCTTTTCGAACACGACGCCGGCGAGCCGCCCCTCGCGCACCCGGAATTCCTTCGGCACGAGGTAGTTGAGGATCGGGATGCCCTCGTGCATCGCGTCCTCCTTTTCCCAAGGCGAGGCCTTCATCTCGTCGAAGCCGGAGCGCACGATCACCTTCACGTCCTCGCCGCCGAGGCGCCGGCTCGTGCGGCAGCAGTCCATCGCGGTGTTGCCGCCGCCGAGCACGATCACGCGCCGGCCGATGCTCGTCGTGTGGCCGAAGGACACCGAGGCGAGCCAGTCGATGCCGATGTGGATGTTCGCCGCCGCCTCTTTTCTCCCCGGGATGTCGAGGTCGCGCCCGCGCGGGGCGCCGGTGCCGACGAAGATCGCGTCCCAGCCCTCGGCGAGGAGTTTCTTCATCGAGTCGACGCGCACCCCGCCGCGGAATTCGACCCCGAGATCGAGGACGTAGCCGACTTCCTCGTCGATCACCTCCATCGGCAGGCGAAAGCGCGGGATCTGCGACCAGATCATGCCGCCGGCGCGGTGGTCCTGCTCGAGCACCACCACCTCGTAGCCGAGCGGCGCGAGGTCGCGCGCGACCGTGAGCGAGGCAGGCCCCGCACCGACGCACACCACGCGCTTGCCGTTCGTGCGCGACGGCCGCTTCGGCATGCGCGTGCGGATGTCGCCTTTGTAGTCGGCGGCGACCCGCTTCAGCCGGCAGATCGCCACCGGCTCCGGTTTGGGCAGATTCTGTTCCTCGACGCGGGCGCGGCGGCAGGCGGGCTCGCACGGGCGGTCGCAGGTGCGCCCGAGGATTCCGGGAAAGACGTTCGACTTCCAGTTGATCATGTAGGCGTCAGCGTAGCGCCCGGCGGCGATCAACCGGATGTACTCGGGGACCGGCGTATGCGCAGGGCACGCCCACTGGCAGTCGATCACCCTGTGAAAGTATTCGGGGTTTTTGATGTCGGTCGGCTGCAAGCCTGCGCTCCTTCGGGCTTTCCCTTTTGTTTACGGGCACTTAGGTCATACGCGCGCCCGATGGCAAGTTTACGCTGCCCTGGGGCGAAAAGAAAGCGGCACTTATGAGCCCCGAAGCGGTTTTTCGACGCCGCGGTGCGCCCCTTTCACGGGTGCGTCGTCCTGAGGGGGTGCCGAACCGCAGCTTGGCGGTCGTTGTATCCTCGCGCTCGCGTGAATCAGCTCGACTCGCTCAGGCGCTTGTCCGTCGTCGTCGCCGACACCGGCGACATCGATGCGATCGCGCGCTGGAAGCCGCAGGATGCGACCACCAACCCGACGCTGCTGCTTTCCGCGGCGCAGGATGCGCGCTACCGGCACCTCGTCGATCGCGATCCCGCGCGCATGGCGGTCAACTTCGGCTGCGAGATCCTGCGGCTCGTTCCCGGGCGCGTGTCCACCGAGGTGGACGCGAGGCTCTCGTTCGATACCGAGGGCACGATCGCGAGCGCCCGGCGGCTGCTCGATCTGTATGCCAAGGCCGGCGTCGGAGCCGAGCGCGTGCTCGTCAAGATCGCGGCGACCTGGGAAGGCATCCGCGCTGCCGAGCGCCTCGAACGCGAAGGCGTTCGCTGCAACATGACGCTGATTTTTTCCCTCGCGCAGGCGGCCGCCTGCGCCGATGCCGGCGTGACGCTCATTTCGCCCTTCGTCGGGCGCATCTACGACTGGTATCGCGCCGCGCGCAAGGCGGACGACATCCCGATCGAGGAGGATCCCGGCGTCGCCTCGGTGCGCCGCATCTACTACTACTGCAAGAAGTTCGGCTACGCGACGCAGGTGATGGGCGCAAGTTTCCGCAAGACCGACCAGATCCTTGCGCTCGCCGGCTGCGACCTCCTCACGATCGCCCCGGAGCTGTTGGATAAGCTCGCCGCGACCGACGGCGAGGTCGAGCGCCGGCTCGCTCCCGAAGCGGCGCAGCGCTCGGCGCCCGAGCGGCTCTCGCTCGACGAAAAGCGGTTCCGCTGGCTGCTGAACGAGGATGCGATGGCGACCGAAAAGCTCGCGGAAGGGATCCGGCGCTTCGCCGCCGACGCGAGAAAGCTCGAAGCGTTTCTCGCGCAAGGCGCCGCCGCGCCGGCGGCCGCGTGAGCGTGCGCCACGCGTTCGAAGAGCGCGCCGCCGGCGCGGTCGCGCGCGTCACGATCGACAACCCCCGCAAGCTGAACATACTCACCCGCGAGGCGCTCGGCGCGCTCGTCGACACCCTGCGCGAGGTGCAGCTCAACGCCCGGCTGCGCGCCGTCGTGCTCACCGGCGCGGGCGAGCGCGCGTTCGTCGGCGGCGCGGACCTGGAGACCCTCGGCGGGCTCGATCCGCTCTCGGCGCGCGAGTTCATCGGCCGCGTGCACGACGCCTGCGCGGCGCTGCGCGACTGTCCGGTCCCGGTGATCGCGAGGATCAACGGCTGGTGCCTCGGCGCGGGCGTGGAACTCGCCGCCGCCTGCGACCTGCGGATCGCCGCCGAGACCGCCGCGTTCGCGATGCCGGAGGTGCGGCTCGGCATCCCGTCGGTGGTGGAGGCGGCGCTCCTTCCCCGGCTCGTCGGCGCCGGGCGCGCGCGCTGGCTGGTGATGACCGGCGAGACGATCGGCGCGCGGCAGGCGCTCGAATGGGGCCTCGTCGAGAAGGTCGTTCCGGCGGCGGAGCTCGATGCGGCGGTGAATGCCGCGCTCGATTCGCTCCTCGCCGCTGGCGACGAGGCGCTGCGCGCGCAAAAGCGGCTCGCGAAGCTCTGGGAGGAAGCGCCGCTCGAGACGAGCGTGCGCGCGAGCGTCGAGGAGTTCGCGCGCGCCTACGAAACGCCGGAGCCGGCGCGCCGCATCCACGCCTTCCGCGCGCGGCGAAGGAAGTAGCGGCCCGCGCGCGGCCGAAGCGGCGGCCGTGAAGCTGTTCCTCTGCGGCGACGTGATGACCGGACGCGGCATCGACCAGATCCTGCCCGCGCCCTGCGATCCGGCGCTCGACGAGCCTTGGGTGAAGGACGCGCGCGACTACGTGGCGCTCGCCGAGCGCAGAAACGGCGCGATCCGGCGTCCGGTGCAACCGCCCTACGTCTGGGGCGAGGCGCTCGCGGAACTGGCGCGCGAGCGGCCCGAGGCGCGCATCGCGAACCTCGAGACCGCAGTGACGACGAGCGACGATCGCGAGCCGAAGGGAATCAACTACCGCATGAACCCGGCGAACGTCGGCTGCCTCCTCGCCGCGCGGCTCGACTGCTGCGTGCTCGCGAACAACCACGTCCTCGACTGGGGCGCAAAGGGCCTTGAGGAAACGCTCGCCACATTGCGCCGCGCCGGCATCGCCACCGCCGGCGCGGGGCGCGACGCCGCCGAGGCCGAGGCGCCTGCCGCGATCGCGCGCGAGGGCGGGCGCCGGCTGCTGGTATTCGCGTACGCGCACGAAAGCGCCGGCGTTCCGCCGCACTGGGCGGCGAGCGCGGACAGACCGGGCATCGCCCGCCTGCCGGACCTTTCGGCGAACACCGCCGATGCGATCGCCGCCCGCATCGCGGCGGCCCGTCGGCCCGGCGACCGCGCAATCGTCTCGCTCCACTGGGGCCCGAACTGGGGCTGGCGGATCGCGCGCGAGCGGCGCGACTTTGCCCGCCGCCTGATCGACGCCGGCGCGGTCGAGTTGGTGCACGGGCATTCGTCGCACCACCCCGGCCCGTTCGAGATTTACCGCGGGCGGCTGATCCTTTACTCCTGCGGCGACCTGATCAACGACTACGAGGGGATTTCCGGCCACGAGGCGTTCCGGCCGGAGCTCGCGCTCATGTACTTCCCGACGCTCGAAGAGCCCGGCGGGCGGCTCCTCGCGCTCGAGATGACGCCGATGCGCATGCGTCGGCTGCGGCTCGAGCGCGCGAACGCCGAGGAAGCCGAGTGGCTCGCGCGCACGCTTGCGCGCGAAAGCGGAGTTCCGATCTCGCGCCTTCCCGACGGGCGGCTGATCGCGCGCCTCTAGCCGCCCGATTTCGCGGCGAGATAGTCGAGCGTCTGCTCGAGCGTTCCGAGCTTCGCGTAGTCGGCCTCGGGGATCTCGACGCCGAGCCGCTCGTGGAGCGCGATGAGGAAATTCAGCCAGTCCATCGAGTCGAGGTCCACCTGCTCCCTGAGCGGCCGGTCGGCGCGCAGCGCCGCGGGCTCCAACTCCGGCGCGATGCGCGCCAGCTCCTCGAGCACGATCGCGCGCAACTGTTCGCGATTCACAGCGCCTCCGGCGTCTGCAACAGGCGTGCGATCGCGCCGAGAAACAGCGCCCCGCGGTGCCCGTCGCTCACGCGATGGTCGGCCGACAGAGTCGCGACCACGCGGCCCTCCTTCACCGACCCGAAGCCGACGAGCGCGACCTGCGGCGGATAGATCACCCCGAAGACCGTTTCGACGCCGCCCTCGCCGAGACTGGTGACGGTGATCGTCGCGTCGGTCATCTCGGAGGCGCGCAGGGTTCCGGCGCGCGCGCGGCCGACGAGATCGCGCAGCGCGCGCATCACCTCGGCGAGCGGCTTTTCCTGCACGTCGTGGATCGCCGGCGCAACGAGCCCCCCTTGCCGCAGCGAGATCGCGACGCCGACGTGGACCGAGGACGCCGGCCGGAATTCGCCGTCCACGCAATGGCCGTTCATTTCCGGCACCTCGCGGCAGGCGAGCGCTGTGGCCTTGATGAAGAGCGCGGCGACGAGCAGCCGCTCGGCGAGGGGTCGGCGGGCGTTTTCGGCCTCGAGCCAGGCGAGCGCGCGCGCAAGTGGCACCGTCTCGGCGAGATAGTAGTGCGGAATCTCGCGCTTTGCGCGGCTCATCGCCGCCGCGATCGCCCGGCGCATGTCGGCGGCGCGCGATTCCGGCGCCTTTGCCGCCGCCTCGGCCGACGCGGGCGCAGGCGCCCTTGCGGCAGCTGCGTTTTCGACGTCGGCGACCGTCACCGCCCCGTCCGGTCCGCTGCCGACGAGGGTGTCGGCGTTCACGCCCAGCTCTGCCGCCCGCCTGCGAGCGGCGGGCGACACCTTCGCGCGAGGCGTCCGCGCAGCCGCCGGCGGCGCCTCGCCCGGCGCGAGCCAGCGCGCGAGCACCGCACCGACCGGCAGCGTCTCGCCCGGCTGCGCGACGAGTTCGTACACCGTTCCGTCGTGCCAGGTCTCGACTTCGACCGCCGCTTTCGGCGTCTCGATCACCGCCACCACCTGCCCGCGCCGAACGGTATCCCCCGGCTTCACCTTCCACTCGATGAGCTTGCCCTCGGTCATGTCGGCGCCGAGCGAGGGCATCGTGAACTCGATCATGCGCCCACCGCGCGCGCCGCGGCGACAATTTTCGCCGTCTGCGGCAGCGCCGCCTCCTCCAGGTGCCTCGCGTACGGGATCGGGACCTCCTCGGTGCACACGCGCGCGACCGGCGCATCGAGATCGTAGAACGCTTCCTCCATGATGCGCGCGACGATCTCGGCCGCGAGGCCGACGCTGCGCCAGCATTCGTCCACGACCACCGCGCGGCGGGTCTTGCGCACCGATTCGAGCACCGTCGCCATGTCGAGCGGCCGAAGCACGCGCAGGTCGATCACCTCGCCGTCCACGGCCTCGGCCGCGGCGAGCGCCTTCGGCAGGCTCGCCCCGTAGGCGACGATCGTCACCGCGCGGCCCCGGCGGCGCACCGCCGCGCGCGCGATGTCGACCGGCGCATCCGACGGCTCGCCGCGCGTCTCGAAAAGCGCCGGATATTCGAACACGACGACCGGATCGGGGTCGGCGAGCGCCGCTGCGAGCATGCCGCGCGCATCGGCGACGGTGGCCGCCGCCACCACCTTCAGGCCGGGCACGTGCGCATACCACGCCTCGAAGCTGTGCGAGTGCTGCGCCGCAAGCTGCCGCCCGGCGCCGCTGGACGTGCGGATGACGAGCGGCACCGAGAGCTGCCCGCCCGACATGTGCCGCAGCAGCGCCGCGTTGTTCACGATCTGATCGAGCGCAAGCAGGCTGAAGTTCACCGTCATCACCTCGACGATCGGACGCAGACCCGCGAGCGCCGCGCCCACGCCCATGCCGACGAAGCCGAGTTCCGAAAGCGGCGTGTCGCGCACGCGCTCGGGACCGAATTCCTCGAGCAGACCCTTGCTCACCGCGTAGGTGCCGCCGTAGCGGCCGACGTCCTCGCCCATGAGGAAGACGCGCTCGTCTGCAGCGAGCGCCTCGCGCAGCGCCATGCGCAGCGCCTCGCGGTAGGTGACCGTCATCGCGTGTACACGTCCTTTGCGAGGTCTTCGACCGGCTCCCAGGTCCCGGCCTCGGCGAACGCGACCGCTTCCTCGACCTCGCGCGCGACGCGCGCATCGAGCGCGAGGAACGCCTCCTCGGTGAGGTCGCCCTGGGCCTTCAGGCGCGCGCTGAAGGTGTGGATCGGCCCGCGCGCCTTCCAGCGCTCCACTTCCGCCTTGTCCCGGTAGAGCTCGGGATCGAACATCGAGTGCGCGCGAAAGCGATAGGTGCGGAACTCGACGAACACCGGCCCCGCGCCCGAGCGGACGTGCGCGACGGCGCGCTTTGCGGCTTCGTGCACCGCGACGACGTCCATGCCGTCCGCGGGAAACGCGGTCATGCCGTAGCTCGCCGCCTTGGCGCAGAGGTCGGGCTGCGACTCCGAGCGCCCGATCGCCGTGCCCATCGCGTAAAGGTTGTTCTCGCAGAAGAACGCGACCGGCAGCCGCCAGAGCTGCGCGAGGTTCATCGTCTCGTGAAACGCGCCTTCGGCGACCGCGCCCTCGCCGAAGAAGCAGGCGGCAAGGCGCGCCTCCCCCTTCAGCTTCGCCGCGAGCGCAAGCCCCGCCGCCATCGGCAGGCCGCCGCCGACGATCGCGTTGCCGCCGAAGAACCGGCGCGACGCGTCGAAAAGGTGCATCGAGCCGCCGCGACCGCGCGAGCAACCCTCGCGCTTGCCGTACATCTCGGCCATGATCGCGCCCATCGGCACGCCGCGCACAAGGGCATGGCCGTGCTCGCGGTAGGTGGCGACCACGTCGTCCTCGGGCGAAAGCGCGTGCAACGCCCCGGTCGCGACCGCCTCCTCGCCGATGTAGAGGTGCAAGAACCCGCGGATCTTTCCGGCGGAGTAACAGCTCCGCGGACTTTTCCTCCAGGCGGCGGATGCGCAGCATGTCTTCGAGGAGCCTGAGCGAGAACTCGCGCGCATACGGCACCGGGCCCGCCGGCGGCGGCGGAACGACTTCGGGCGCATGCGCCGTCATGCCGGCGACTCGAGCGTCGAGGTGTCGCCTTCGGGCAGGCCCAGTTCGCGCGCCTTGAGCAGCCGGCGCATGATTTTTCCGCTTCGCGTGCGCGGAAGCGCCGGCGCGAACTCGATCTCCTTCGGCGCGACCGCCGCCCCGAGCCGCGTGCGCGCATGCGCAAGCAGCTCCTTTTTGAGCGTTTCGTCCGGCGCGTACCCCGTCTTCAGCGAAACGAAGGCCTTCACCACCTCGCCGACCACCGGATCGGGCTTGCCGATCACGCCCGCTTCGGCGACCGCCGGGTGCTCCATCAGGGCGCTTTCGACCTCGAACGGTCCGATCAGGTGTCCGGCCGACTTGATCACGTCGTCGGCGCGACCGACGAACCAGAAGTAGCCGTCGGCGTCGCGCCGCGCAAGGTCCCCCGTGAGATACCAGCCGTCGGCGAAGCACTTGGCGGTAGCGCTCTTCCTCGCCCGAGGTAGCCGCGGAACATCGACGGCCAGCCGGCGTCGAAGCGCGAGGTTCCCCTCGACGTTCGCCCGCGCGCTCGACGAGCGTCACGCTGGCCGCCCGTGCAGCTTTTCGCACGATCGCCGCTTCGACGCCCGGCAGCGGCTTTCCCATCGAGCCGGGTTCGAATGTCCATCGCCGCGGTGTTGGCGATCATGATGCGCGCCGGTCTCGGTCTGCCACCAGTTGTCGTGGATCGGGCAGATCCGAGCGTCTCCACGCCCCACGCAGACCGCCTCCGGATTGAGCGGCTCGCCGACGCTCGCGATGAAGCGCAAGTTTCGGTCGCGTCGTACTGTGCGCGCGAGGTCGGCACCCGCTGTTCATCAGGCATGCGCACCGCGGTCGGCGCGGTGTACCAGACGGTCACGCCTTCTGCTCCTGGAGGATCCGGTACCAGCGCGCGGCGTCGAAATCCGGCCTCGTCCACGATGCTCGTCACACCGTGGCACGAGCGGGCGCGACGATGCCGTAGGCGGTGCCCGGTCACCCAGCCCGGATCGGCGGTGCACCAGAAGACGTCCTCCGGATGCAGGTCGAGCGCGACCGCGGCGCTCGCGTAGTGCGCGACCACCGCCCCGTGCACGTGCACCGCCCCCTTCGGCATTCCGGTGGTGCCGCTCGTGAAGTGGATGAACGACGGATCCTCCGGCCCGGTGCGCACGATCTCGAACGTGGCCGGCAGGCGCGCGAGCTCGGCGCGCACCTCCGGCGAGTCGGCGAGCAGCACGTGCGCGAGCGTCGGCATCTCGCCCCGGACCTTGGCGATCTTTCGCTCGTAGAGCGAGGCGGTCGCGACGAGCGCCTTGCCGCGGCCGAGGTTGACGCGGGTTGCGATCGGCTCGGGGCCGAACGCGGAAAAAAGCGGCGAGACTGCCGCGCCGCATTTGAGCGCGCCGAGCACCGCGCCGTAGAGGCCGGTATCCGGCTGCAGAGCACGAACACCGCGTCGCCCTTTCCGACGCCGCGCGCGGCGAAGAGCTGCGCCCAGCGCGAAGAGAGCGCGGCGAGTTCCGCGTAGGTGATCTCGCGCCGCTCGCCGGCTGCGCCCAGCCAGCGAAGCGCCACATGCCCTGCGCGCGGGCCCTGCGCATGGCGGTCGGCCGCCTCGTAAGCGATGTTCACGCCGCCGCCGGGAAGCCCGGCGAGCGCGCCGCGCGCCTCCTGCCAGCCGATCGGCGGATTCGGCGGCACGCGAAGGTCGGCGGGGACTTTCGGATGATCGGCGCTCGCGGCATGCGCAGATGTTGACGAGGCGGGCGCTGCGCGGTTTGACCTGAGTCAAGCGGCCGCCGTCGCGCCGCGCGCAGAATGCCTTATGGGCGAGTACCCGCGGCACGCGGAACGCTGGCACGCGCTCGCCGACGGCCGGCGGGTGCTCATCCGCCCGGTGCGCGCCGAGGACGAAAACGCCGAGCGGGCGTTCTTCGGCGCGCTCGATCCCGAATCGCGGCGCCTGCGGTTCCTGAAGGCAGTGGGCACCTTGAGCGAGCGCCTCGTGCACGCGTTCACGCACGTCGATTACGCCGGGCGGATGGCGTTCGTGTGCGAGGCCGAGGAAGGCGGCGCGCGGCGTCTCGTCGGGGAGGCGCGCTATGCGGCGATTCCCGGGCACGCGCAGCTGCGACTTCGGGATCGTGATCGCCGACGCCTGGCACCGCAGCGGCATCGCGGGGTTGCTGATGGCGGCGCTCATCGACTACGCGCGGGCGCAGGGCTTCGAGACGATGGAAGGCGTCGTGCTCGCCGAAAACCGCCGCATGCTGCGCTTCGTGCGCGCGCTCGGCTTCGAGGTACGGCCGATGCCCGGCGACCCGACCGTGCGTTACGTAGTCAAGGTCCTGCGATCGACTTCTTCGGCGAGCGCCGCGAGCGCCGGCGAGATCTCGACCGGGTAAGGCTGCGCCTTCGGCAGCCGCGCAAGCTGCGAAAGACAGTGCGCGCGCGCTTCGGCGAGATCCGGCTGCGGCAGACGCTCGCCCTCGCGCATGACGGGCGCAAGAAGCGGCTCGCCCGGCTGGGAATCGCCGACGACGGTCACGACGTCGCGCGCGAACGCGCCGTCGGCGTCGTAGTGCCGATAGACCTGCTTGCGCCCGGGCCAGGTCGCCTTGCCGGTCGAGCGCTTGCGGCAGGCGCGGCCGTCGTACTCCTGGAGCTTGTAGACGGCGTCGAGGTACGGGGCGTCGGCCGAGGTGGTGAGCGCGGTGCCGATGCCGAAGCTGTCGATCGGGGCGCCGGCGGAAACGAGCGCTCTGACGCGTTCCTCGTCGAGGTTGCCGCTCGCGAAAATCGTCGCGTCGCGCCGCCCCGCCGCGTCGAGGATGCGGCGCACCTCGCGCGAAAGCGCGTCGAGGTCGCCGCTATCGAGGCGCACGCCCTTCAGGCCCGGACAGGCGGCGAGCGCCGCGCGCGCGCCGGCCACCGTGTCGTAGGTATCGATCAGCATCACCGCGCGCTCGGGAAACGCCTCGCGGAGGCGCAGCGCCGCCGCCTCGGCCTCGGTAGTCGTGCGCCTGGACGAACGAATGCGCCATCGTGCCGAACACCGGGATGCCGAAGAGCGGCCCGGCGAGCGCGGTCGCGGTGCCGTCGAAGCCGGCGAGGTAGGAGGCGCGCGCGGCGAGCAGCCCGGCCTCTGCGCCGTGCGCGCGGCGCAGACCGAAGTCGATCAGCCTTTTCCCCGGCGCGGCGAGCCGCAGGTGCGCCGCCTTGGTGGCGACGAGCGTCTGAAAATGCACCAGGTTGAGTCGCCGCGTCTGGAGGAGCTGCGCCTCGGGAAGCGGGGCGACGACGCGCACGATCGGCTCGTTCGGGTAGAACACGGTGCCCTCGGGCATCGCCTCGATCGCGCCGGTGAAGCGAAGCCGCGCGAGCCGCTCGGCAAATCCTGCTGGCGGAAGATCCCCGAGCGCTCGATCCAGTCGAGCTCCTCGGCGGCGAAGCCGCAGAACCCGGCGGCGAACTCGAGCGCCTGCGCAAGACCGGCCGCGACGAGAAAGCGCCGTCCGGGCCGGATGTTTCCGCACGAAAAGCTCGAACACCGCGGTCGCGGTCATCCCGCGGTCGAAATAGACCTGCAGCATCGTGAGCTGATAGAGGTCCGTGAGCAGCGCGCTCGTGAGCGGATTCATCGGGCTCGAGGGCGTGCGCGCCGGCGCCCGCAGCACCCTCAGGGGCAGCTGCGCGGCGCTCGCCGCCGGGCGCGCGGCCCGCTCGCGAGCTCCGGGTGCAGCCGGTACTCGAGCGGCCAGTGGCGCGCGAGCTCGCGCAGCACCTCGTGCTCGAAGCGCGGCGAGTAGTACGTCCAGACCCGATGGGCGGTGTAGAACTTCGCCAGCCGCTCGAAGCGCACGATCACCTCCCCGGCCGCGTAGCCGGCCTCCTCGTACGCTTCGAGTTCCGCCGGCGCGCGCGGGTCGTCGCGAAACACCAGCCACTCGCGCGCGAACGCCTCCTGCGCGCTCGCGAGCGCGTGCCGCCGCGCCTCCTCGAGCGACCAGTCGGAATGCAGGTCCGCGTCCGAGACCGCCTCGTAGCGCGTCGCGCCCGGGGCGTAGAAATCCTCGAGAAGGAAATAGCGGCGCACCGTCTCGCCGTCCGGGCGCGGCCCGATCAACCAGCCGAACACGTGGCGCTCGTCGGCGAGGTAAAGGAGCGCACAAGCAGCCCCGGGCCGGCGGGCGCGTAGGCGAGGAAGACGTTCGGATTCTGCATCGGCTTACGCTCAGCGCTCGCTGCGCCGCCGACCGGCGAGCCGGCGGCACTCGGGCGAGAGGGCAAAAAGGAGCGGTCGCACGCGCGCAGTCTAGAGGCGAGCATGGGCGCAGGGTTGACCTTCGTCAAACCGGCGATCCGCAGCGACCTTGATCGGCGTCAAGCCGCGCGCGCGGCGCCGCGGTTTACTCGCCGCATGGGAACGCGAACGCTGCGCCGCATCGGCGCCGGGGCCGCGATCGTCGTCGGCGCGCTGCTCATGTGGCTTTCGCCCGAGACGCCCGCCGGCGCGATTGTGATGGCGGCCGGCATCGCGATCGAACTCGTCGGCATCGCCCTGGAAAAGCGCTAGCGTATGCCGTGGAACGAAACCGACTACCCCGCAGCGATGCGCAACCTACCGCCCGCGGTACGCGCAAAAGCGATCGAGATCGCCAGACGCGCTGCTCGCCGCGGGGCATCCGGAAGGTCAGGCGATCCGGATCGCGATCGCGCGCGCGAAGCAATGGGCGGGGCTCGCGCCCCGGCGCCGTGACCGTCTGGCGTGAGCCGATCCTCGTCGCCGGCGACGCGCACCCGGCGCTTGCGCGCGCGCTCGCGCACCTCGCGGGGTTGCCGCTGCGCAGAGCCGCCTCGATCGCCGCGTTCGCCGACGGCGAGACGCGCGTGCGCATCGAGGAGGAGGTCGGCGGCCGCGACGTCGTCCTGGTGCAGCCGACCTCGCCGCCGGTCAACGACCGGCTGATGACGCTCGCGCTACGCTTGCCGACGCGGCGCGCGCGGCCGGCGCGGCGCGCGTCTCGGCGCTCGTGCCCTACTTCGGCTACGCGCGCCAGGACGTGCGCAGGCACCGGGGCGAGCCGCGCTCGGCGCAGCTCGCGGCGCGCCTGCTCGCCTTCGCCGGCATCGAGCGCGTCGTGACGCTCGAGCTTCGATTCGCCGGCGCTGGAGGACGCGTTTCCGATGCCGCAGGATCGAGCAGCTCGTCGCCGACGAGCTGTTGCTGCCGCAGCTCTGCCGACCGCGGCTACGTCGTCGTCGCGCCCGACGCGGGCGGCGTAGAAGCGGCGCGCGCAGCGCTACGCGCGTGCGCTCGGCGCCCCGCTCGCGGTGGTAGCGAAAACACGCCCGGCCGATGATGTCGCCGTGCCGGAGCAGGCGCTCGGCGAAGTGCGCGACCGGGCCTGCCTGATCGTGGACGACCTGGCGAGCACCGGGCGCACGGTCGCGGCCGCGGCGCGCGCGCTCGCGCAGGCCGGCGCCGCCGAGGTGCACGCCTGCTTCGTGCACGCGGTGATGGCCGAGGGGGCGCTTGCGCGCCTGCAGCCGCCGGCGTCGAGCGGATCGTGACCACCGACAGCGTGCGCGTGCCCGGTGAGACCGACATCGAGGTGGTCTCGGTCGCGCCGCTCTTCGCTGCCGCCCTGCGCGAGCATTTGCGCTAGATCAAGCGCGCACCGCGGGCCGTGCGGACAATCTTCGCGATGGGCCGCCTCTTCGAATCGCGGCTGGATGCCGCGCGGCAACTGGCCGAGGCGCTCGCCGCCTATCGCGGCCGAAATCCGCTGCTGCTCGCGATCCCGCGCGGTGCGGTGCCAATGGCGGCCGAGATCGCACGCGCGCTCGAAGGCGAATTCGACGTGGTGCTGGTGAGAAAGCTGCGCGCGCCGGGCGCGCCCGAGCTCGCGGTGGGCGCGGTCGACGAAACCGGCTGGACGTACGTCGCGGGCCACGCCGCCGAGGTCGGCGCCGACGCCGCGTGGATCGCGCGCGAGAAAGCCGAGCAGCTCGCGCTCCTTCGTCGGCGGCGCGAGCGGTACACCCCCGCCCGGCCGCCCGTCGATCCGGCGGGCCGGATCGCGATCGTGGTGGACGACGGCATCGCCACCGGCGCGAGCATGATCGCGGCGTTGCACGCGGTGCGGGCGAAAAACCCCGCGCGGTTGGTGTGCGCGGCGCCGGTCGCCTCGCCCGGGAGCCTCGCGCGCGTGCGCGCGCACGCCGACGAGGTCGTGTGCCTCGCTGCGCCGGAGGACTTCACGGCGGTCGGTCAGTTCTATCGCGATTTCTCGCAGGTCGAGGACGACGAAGTGATCGCGCTGCTCGCCCGCGGCCGCGAGGATTCCGGGCGATGACGCCGCGGCCCGCGGCGACGCTCGGCGAGCTGTTCGATGCGGCGTTCGCCCGCCATTGCGATCGGCCGGCGTTCACGAGCATGGGCACGACGCTCAGCTTCGGCGAGCTGGAGCGCCTCTCGACCGCCTTCGGCGCGTTTCTTCGCCGCGACCTCGGGCTTGCGCCCGGCGAGCGCATCGCGCTGATGCTCCCCAATCTCCTTCAGTATCCGGTCGCGCTCTCCGGAGCGCTGCGCGCGGATCGCGGTGGTCAACGTGAACCCCCTCTACACCGCTCCGGAGCTGCAGTTCCAGCTCGCCGACTCGGGCGCCGCGGCGGTGCTGGTGCTCGAGAACTTCGCGCACACGCTACAGGCAGCGCTTCCCGGCACCGCGGTCCGGCACGTCATCGTCACGCAGCTCGGCGACCTGTTCCCGCCACCCAAGCGTTGGATCGCGAACTTCGCCGTGCGGCACCTCCGGCGCATGGTGCCGCAGTGGCGGCTCCCGCAGGCGATCGCGTTTCGCGACGCGCTCGCCCGGGAAGGGCGCCTCGACACCGTGCCGCGGCCCGAAGACATCGCGTTCCTGCAGTACACCGGCGGCACCACCGGACGGCCGAAGGGCGCGGTGCTCACGCACCGCAACATGGCGGCGAACACCGCGCAGGTGCTCGCCTGGGCGGGCGACGTGCTGAAGGAAGGCGAGGAAACCGTCGTGACGGCGCTACCCCTCTACCACATCTTCGCGCTCACCGCGAACCTCCTCGCCTTCACCGCGCTCGGCGGGCGCGAATCTCCTCGTCGCCAATCCGCGCGACCTGCGCGGCTTCGTGCGCGAGCTTTCGCGCACGCGCTTTACCGCGATCACCGGCGTGAACACGCTGTTTGCGGCGCTCCTCGCGGCGCCGGGCTTCGACGCCGTCTGCCGCGCGAACGCCGGCGCGCTCAAGCTCGCGGTCGGCGGCGGCATGGCGGTCGAGCGCTCGGTCGCCGAGCGCTGGCAGCGCGCGACCGGCGTGCCGATCGTCGAGGGCTACGGTCTCACCGAGGCGTCGCCCGTCGTCTGCGCGAACCCGGCCGATGCGCGCGAGTTCAGCGGCACGATCGGCCGGCCGCTGCCCGAAACCGAGGTGACGATCCGCGACGAGGGCGGCGCCGAGCTGCCGACCGGGCGAAGTGGGCGAGATCTGCGTGCGCGGCCCGCAGGTGATGCAGGGCTACTGGAACCGGCCGGAGGAGACCGCGCGCGCGTTTCATCCCGGCGGCTGGCTGCGCACCGGCGACCTCGGCCGCAGGCGCGAAGACGGCAGCTTCGAGTTCGTCGAGCGCGCAAAAGACGTGATCGTCGTCTCCGGCTTCAAGGCGTATCCGAGCGAGATCGAGGCGGCGGCGAAATCGCACCCCGGAGTCGCCGATGCCGGCGCGGTCGGCGTACCGCACGCGCGGAGCGGCGAGGCGGTCGCGCTCTTCGTCGTGCGCCGCGATCCCTCGCTCACCGCCGAGGCGCTCGCCGCGCACTGCGCCGAGCGCCTCGCCCCCTACAAGCGGCCGGTACGGATCGAATTCCGCGGGGAGCTTCCGCGCTCGCCGCTCGGCAAGATCCTCTACCGCGAGCTGCGCGAGATCGCGCGCGCGAGCTGAGCGCGGCTTCAGGCCGGCTCGCAGCGCACGCGCCAAAGCCCGCCTGCGGGCTCTGCAGAGAAGCGCACCGGGAGAAAGCGCTCGATCAGCCACATCGCGGTGCGCGCGTGCTCCGACACCGCGCGCACGGCGAACGCCGAGCGCCCGCCCGCGAGCGCGAGATAGACGAGCGCCTGGTCGGCGCCGTGCGGATCGAGGTTCGCCCCTGCGGCGAGGTCGGCCGCGAGCGCCTCGCCCGCCGCCGCCCCGAGCGCCTCGGCCCGAACGCCTCGCTCGGCGACCCGGGAAGCGCCGAGCACCGCGTCCTCGCCCTCGGCCCAGAGCGTGATAGCGCCCGCCGGCGCCGGCGGCCTCCGCATCGGACAGAACGCGCGCGCGGACCAGCGCTCTCCGGCCGAGTGCGGCGAGCGCCGCCGCGCGCATGCGCTCGGCGATATGCGCGGGAAGCCGCGCCACGTGCGCCTCGCCTGCGACCTGCGCCGCCGCGCGCGGCACAGCGAACGCGATCGGCGCCGGGCGCGCAGGCTCCACCTCGACGCACACCTCGCCGCCGCCCGCGGGGTAGTAGCCGCGGCGTAGCGCGCGGGCGCCGACCCGCAGCCCCATGCGACGCAGCAGCCGCAGATGCACACGAGCGAAATAGTCCCAGGTGGGCGCCTGGCGCACGTCGGTGCCGCCGGTGACCGTGACGCGCGATGCGCCGCGTGCGCAGACGAGCACCGGCAAAAGCGCCTGAAGGACGAGCGTCACGCTTCCCGCGGTGCCCACCTCGATCCGGTAGTCGCCGCCTGCCGCCTGCGCGCGCGGCTCGAACGCGAACGCGCGCGAGCCGAGCGCGAGATCCTCGCAGCGCGCCTCGCACAGCGCCGCGACCGCGCGCACCGCGGCGAGATGCTGATGGCCGAGCCCCGGGCGCTCGCGCCGCGCGCGCACGTCGAAAACGCGCGCCGGTTTGCCCGAGAGCGCCGCGAGCGCCACCGCGAGGCGAACGAGCTGTCCGCCGCCTTCGCCGTAGGCGCCGTCCACCTCGATCACCGCGACGGCGCTTCGCGCCTCGCCCGCGGCGCGCGCGCCGCTACGCCGGCACCGACGGCAATCCGGCGAGCGCCATCGCCAGCTCCTTTTCGTCGTAGCGCTGGTCGGTGAGCCGGCCGGCGAAATAGTCCATGTAGGCCTGCATGTCGAAGTGCCCGTGGCCGCACAGGTTGAAGAGGATCGTGCGCGCCGTACCTTCCAGCTTGCAGCGCAGCGCCTCGTCGATCGCCCCTTTTACCGCGTGGTTCGCCTCCGGCGCCGGAACGATCCCCTCGGCGCGCGCGAATTGCACGCCCGCGGCGAACACCTCGGTCTGCGTGTAGGCGCGCGACTCGATCAACCCCAGCTCCTGGCAGTGCGACACGAGCGGCGCCATGCCGTGGTAGCGCAGCCCGCCGGCGTGGAACGGCGGCGGCACGAACGTCGAGCCGAGCGTGTGCATCTTGACGAGCGGCGTCAGGTGCGCGGTGTCGCCGTAGTCGTAGGCGTATTTTCCGCGCGTGAGCGACGGACAGGCGGCCGGCTCGACCGCGATCACCCGCACCTTCTTGCCGCCGCGCAGCTGCGCGCCGATGAACGGAAACGCAAGCCCGGCGAAGTTCGATCCTCCGCCGGTGCATCCCACCACGATGTCGGGCCAGTCGCCCGCCATTTCCATCTGCGCCATCGCCTCCTGCCCGAGCACCGTCTGGTGCATGAGCACGTGGTTGAGCACCGAGCCGAGCGAGTACTTGGTGTCGTCGTTCGTCGCCGCCACCTCCGCCGCCTCCGAGAGATCGCGATGCCGAGGCTGCCCGGATGCTCCGGGTTCTTTTCCCAGATCGCGCGGCCCGAGTTCGTCTCCGGCGAAGGCGACGGCACGCGTTTCGCGCCGAAGCTTTCCATCAGCGCGCGCCGGTACGGCTTCTGGTTGTAGGAGACGCGCACCATGAAGACCTTGACTTCGAGCCCGAAGAAAGCGCCCGCCATCGCGAGCGCGCTGCCCCACTGGCCGGCGCCGGTCTCGGTGGTGAGCTCTCTTCACCCCGGCTTCGCGGTTGTAGAACGCCTGCGCGACCGCGGTGTTCGGCTTGTGGCTGCCGACCGGTGAGACGCCCTCGTACTTGTAGTAGATCCGCGCCGGCGTGCCGAGCGCTTTTTCCAGCCGCCGCGCGCGAAAGAGCGGGGTCGGGCGCCACTGCCGATAGACCTCGCGCACCGGCTCCGGGATCTCGATCTCGCGTTCGGTCGAAACTTCCTGAAGGATGAGCGCTGTCGGAAAGAGCGGCGCGAGGTCGTCGGGGCCGACCGGCTTTTCGTCGCCGGGTGCAGCACCGGCGGCGGCGGGCTCGGCAGGTCCGCCATCAGGTTGTACCAGGACTTCGGCAGGCGCGATTCGTCGAGTACGTATTTCACCGGTTCGGTCATCGGGTCCTCCCTCGGCTTGCGCTGGAGCGCCGATTCTAATGCCGCGGCTTCGCGCTCAGCGCCAGCGTCGGGGCGGCAGCCGCACGAGCCAGCTCTCGACCTTGCCCGCGAGCCATTCGGCGAGGCGCACCGTCCAGCGCCGACGCGCCCAGCGCACCGGGTCGATCTCGACGCTCGCGGCGAAATCGGCGAGGAACACCGCCTCCAGCTCGCGCGCGAAGTCCGCGTCGTCGATCTCCTGGTTCGCCTCCAGGTTCCAGCGCAGCGTCCAGCGGTCGAGGTTGCTCGAGCCGACCGAGGCCCAGCGGTCGCAGAGCACCGCCTTCGCGTGAAGAAACCGGCGCTGATACTCCCAGATGCGGACGCCCGCGCGAAGCAGCCGGTCGTAGTGCCGGCGTCCGGCCTGCCGCACCGTCGGGTGGTCGGTGATCGGGCCGGGAAGAAGGAGCCGCACGTCCACGCCGCGGCGCGCCGCGCGCCGCAGCGCGCGCCGCAGGCTCCAGGGCGGCACGAAATACGCGGTCGCGACCCAGGCGCGCTCGCGCGCCGCCGCGATGCGGCCGCGCACCGAGCGCACGATCTCGTCGCGCCGCAGGCTGGCGCTCGTCGCGACGCGCCCGCGCTGGCCGCCCGCCTCGACGGGCGCCGCCGCGAGCGGCGGCAGCCGCCCGGCGCAGCGCGCCCAGGTCTCGGCGAAGAGCGCTCGCCAGTCGGCGACCACCGGGCCTTCGATGCGCAGCATCGTCTCGCGCCAGGGCAGCGCCGGCGGCTCGGGATGAAACTCGTCGGTGAGCCCGGCGCCGCCGACGAACGCGACCCGGGCATCGGCGAGGAGCAGCTTGCGGTGGTCGCGGAAAAGGTTCTGCAGCAGCTTCGCGTGGCGCAGCGCGTTGTAGAACGCGAGCCGCACGCCGCCCGAAGCGAGCCGCCTGCGGTCGGCGGCCGAAAGCCCGCGCGCGCCGAAGTCGTCGAAGAGCGCGTACACCGCGACCCCGCGGGCGGCGGCGCGAACGAGCGCCTGCGCGAAGCGGTCCATCACCGCGCCGCTTTCGGCGAGATAGATCTCGAGCAGCACCTCGCGCTGCGCGCCCTCGATTTCGCGCAGCATCCGGTCGAAGAACACCGGGCCGTCGACGAGCAGTTCGAACCGGTTGCCCGCGCGCCAGGGGAAGCGAAAACGCGCAGGCTGCGCGCCGGTCGGCGCATCCTCGCCGGGCATCGTCGTGCGGGCCTCGCGGAACGGGCGTCCTTTTGCGCGCCGGCGGGGTTCGCCGAGCGCGCGGGCGGCGCCATTATGCCAGCGCGCGCCGCGCGGGCGGTTCAGCCCGCGGCGAGCAGCGGCCCGATCACGGCGAGCGCGAGCCCGGTGATGACGACGATCCCGATCGCGTTCAGCCAGAAGCCGGCGCGCATCATCTCGCCGATCGTGAGCAGGCCCGCGCCGAACACGATCGCGTTCGGCGGCGTTCCGACCGGCATCATGAACGCGCAGCTCGCCGCGAGCGTACAGGCGACGAGGAGCAGCTGCGGCTCGACCCCGAGCGCCGGCGCCATCGCCGCGACGAGCGGCAGCATGGTCGCCACCTGCGCGGTGTTCGACGTGAACTCCGAGGCGAAGACGGTGACCGCGACGAGCGCGAGCACGATCGCCGCCGGCGGCCAGCCGCCGAGCCCGCCCGCGAGCCCGCCGAGCCAGGCGGCGACGCCGTTCGCTTCGACCGCGGCGGCAAGCGACAGCCCGCCGCCGAAGAGGACGAGCACGCCCCAGGGCAGACGGCGCGCGTTCTCCCAGTCCATCGCGCGCAGCCCGCGGTCGGCCGGAATCAGAAAAAGCGCCATCGCCGCCGCGATCGCGATGCCGGCGTCGGTCAGGCCGGCGAGCGGCGCAACGCCGCCCACCTTCAGCTCGACGAGCAGCGGCCGCGTCACCCACAGCAGCACCGCGGCGACGAACACCGCGAGCGTCGCCCGCTCGCCCGGCCCGAGCGGGCCGAGCGCGCGGTAGTGCGCCTCGACGAGTTCGCGCCCGCCTTCGAGCGCCGACGCCGCGCAGCGGATAGACGACGCGAACGAGGAGCAGCCACGCCGCCGGAAGCATGAGCAGCACCACCGGCAGCCCGATCGCGAGCCAGCGCGCGAACGACACCTCCTGGCCGTAGGTCTGCTCGAGGAAGCGCGCGAGGATCCCGTTCGGCGGCGAACCGATGAGCGTGCCGACCCCGCCGATCGAGGCCGACCAGGCGACGCCGAGCAGGAGCGCGAGCGCGAAGTTGCGCGCCGCGGCGGTCCTCGGCGGGCACGCCGCCCGCCTCGGCAAGGCCCCGCCCGGTGCGCCGGCGAAGCACCAGGTCGACGAGCGAAAGCGCGACCGGCAGCATCATCGCCGCGGTCGCGGTGTTCGATACCCACATGCTGACTGCAGCGGTGGCGAGCATCACGCCCCCGACCATGCGCTCGGGCCGGGCGCCGACGAGCCGCAGCGTCGCGAGCGCGATGCGCCGGTCGAGGCCCCAGCGCTGGATCGCCGCCCCGAGCACGAACCCGCCGAGAAAGAGAAAGATCACGTCCGAGGCGTAGGGCGCGGCGGCGGCCGGAAGCGACGCGATGCCGAGGAGCGGAAACGCGACGAGCGGAAGGAGCGCCGTCACCTCGATTTCGACCGCCTCGGTCATCCACCAGATCGCCATCCAGGCGAGCATCGCGAGCGTCGCCCGGCCCGCGTGGCCGAGCAGCGCCGGCGTGGCTCTCGGGAAGCCGCGAAGTAGCAGACGAGCGCCGCGAGCGGCCCGCCGACGAGCCCCGCGCGCCGCACCCAGCGCGCCGGCGGTCGCGGCGCCGGCCGCGTGTCCGGTCGCGCGCGTCGCGCGCGCGCCCGGCGCGCCGGCATCGCCGGTCCGGGCGGCGTTCGCGATAGATCGCTCGCGTCTCGCATGCCGGCGGCTTCGCCACCGGCAGACCGTAGCGGCGCGAAATCGCGCCGCGGTTGACGAAGATCAAGGGGAGAGGACGGCCTGCGCAGCCGCGCGCTCGGCGATACTTGCACCGAGAGCGGATGCGAAGCGAAGGGACTTCCACCGATGACCGGCGGCCTCACCACGGCCGAGGCGCGCGCGCGCCTTGCGCGGTTCGGCCGCAACGCGCTGCCCGAGCGGCCGCCGACGCCGATCTGGCGGCGTGCGCTCGCGCAGTTCAGGAGCCCGCTCATCTACATCCTCCTCTTTGCGCTGCTCGTCGATCTCGGCATCTGGTTCGCCGAGGGCGCGGCGGACGTGCCGGTCGAGTCGCTCGCGATCGCGCTGATCCTGGTGCTGAACGCCGCGCTCGGCGTCTATCAGGAGAGCAAGGCGGAAGCCGCGCTCGCGCGCCTGAAAGCCATGGCGACGGCGCAGGTCTGGGTACTGCGCGACGGGCGGCTTGCGCGGCTTGCGAGCGACGAACTCGTGCCGGGCGACCTCGTGCGGATCGAAGCGGGCGACCGCGTGCCCGCCGACGGCGCGCTGCGCGCGGGCGAGGGCGCGATGGTCGACGAATCGGTGCTCACCGGCGAATCGGTGCCGGTGGAAAAGGGTCTCGGCGCCGAGGTCTATAGCGGCACGCTGCTGGTGCGCGGCAAGGCGTACGTCGAAGTCCTGCGCACCGGCGCGGCGAGCGCGATGGGGCGGCTCGCCGACCCTGATCGGCGAGATCGAGACGAGCAAGACGCCGCTCGAGCGCCGCCTGCAGGTCTTCGGCGGCCAGATCGCAAAAGCGGTGATTGCGCTGGCGGTACTGCTGGTTCTGGGCGGGCTGGTGGCCGAGGGCCCGGCGCGCTTCGGGCACGTGTTCCTGTTTTCGGTCGCCCTCGCGGTCGCGGCGATCCCCGAAGGGCTGCCGGCGGTGCTCACCTCGGCGCTCGCGCTCGGTGTCGAGCGCATGGCCCGGCGAAAGGCGATCGTGCGGCGGCTGTCGGCGGTCGAGGCGCTCGGCTCGGTGACCGTGATCGCGACCGACAAGACCGGCACGCTCACCGAGAACCGCATGTACGTGAAGGACCTCGACGCGCCAGCGCCAGCGCGCGCGCTGCGCGCGATGGTGCTCGCGAACGACGCCGAGCCGGCCACCCGCGCGGGCGATCCGCTGGAGCTCGCGCTCCTAGAGTACGCCGAGGCGCAGGGGCTCGATCCGGCGGCACTCGGGCGCGAGGCGCCGCGTACGAGCAGCCGGCCGTTCGACAGCGCCTGGAAGTTCATGCGCGCGACCGTGCTTGAGCAGGGCGCCGCGGTGAGCTACCTCAAGGGCGCCCCCGAGGTGATCCTCGCCCGCTGCCGGTTTGCGCCCGAGGAACGCCGGCGCTGGGAAAAACGCGCCGAGCGCCACGCCGCCGAAGGCTACCGGGTGCTCGCGTTCGCGACCGGCGCAGGCGAGGCCGAGGCGGAGCTGGAGTTCCTCGGCCTCGCGCTCCTCTGGGACCCGCCGCGGCCGGAGGTGCCGGCGGCGATCCGCGAAGCGCAGGCCGCCGGCATCCGCGTCGTCATGATCACCGGCGACCATCCGGCGACCGCGACGGCGGTCGCGCGCGCGGTCGGGATCGAGCCGACGGGCGTCGCGACCGGCGAAGACATCGAGCGCATGGCGCCGCAGGCGCTCGAGCGCGCGGTGCGCGAGATCAACGTGTTCGCGCGCGTCGCGCCCGAGCACAAGCTGCGGCTCGTCGAGGCGTTGAAAAGCGCCGGCGAGATCGTCGCGGTGACCGGCGACGGCGTGAACGACGCGCCGGCGCTCAAGCGTTCGGACGTCGGCGTGGCGATGGGCCGGCGCGGCAGCGACGTCTCGCGCGAAGTCGCCGACCTGGTGCTCATGGACGACAACTTCGCGACCATCGTCGCCGCGATCGAGGAAGGGCGCAGCATCTACGAGAACATCCAGAAGTTCATCCGGTTCCTCTTCTCGACCAACGTCGCGCTCGTGCTGCTGGTGGTGCTCGGGCTCGCCGCCGCCTGGCTCGCCGGCGTCAGGGACGCAGCCGGCGCGATCTTCCTGCCGCTCACCGCGGTGCAACTCCTCTGGATCAACGTGATCGCCGACGGGCCGCCGGCGCTCGCCCTCGCGCTCGACCGCAACCCCGGCGTGATGTCGCAGCCGCCGCGCGATCCGGCCGCGCCGCTGCTCGATGCGGCGTCGCTGCGGTTCATCCTCGTCACCGGGACGGTCAAGGCGCTCGCCGGCGTGCTGATCCTCCTCGCGCTGCCGCGCTTCGGCTACGGGCCGGCCGAGACGCGCACCGCCGTCTTCCTCTACGAATCGCTCGCACAGCTCGTGTTCGCCTACCCTGCGCGGCGTATCGCGGTATCGCCGCTCAGGAACGTCGCCCTGCATGCGGCGATCGTGCTCGGCGCCGCGCTCCAGCTTCTCACCGTGTCGGTTCCCGCGTTGCAGGAATTGCTCGCGCTCGAACCGCTCGATGCGGCGACGTACGCGGCGGTCGGCGCGGGCGTCCTGCTCAGCTGGGGAACGGCCGAGTTCGTGAGCCGCCTCAAAGTCGCAGTGCGAACCACAGGAACGCGGCGTAACCGCTGACGAGCAGCGCGCCTTCCCCGCGAGTGACGACGAAGCCGCGCCACATCACCGGCGCTGCGAGCGACGTGAGCGCAAGGAGCGCGACGATCGCGCGGATCTCGAGGTCGGCGGCAAGCGGCGCGGCGGCGGCCGCGGCGCCGACCACCGCGAGCGCGTTGGCGATGTTCGAGCCGAGGATGTTGCCGAACGCGAGGTCGCCCTGACGGCGCCAGGCGGCGACGAGCGTCGTCACCAGCTCCGGCAGCGTCGTTCCTGCCGCGACGAGCGTCATGCCGATCGCGCTTTCGGCGACGCCGAACGCCGCCGCGGCGGCGACCGCGGCTTCGACGAGCAGATGCGCGCCGAGGGAAAGCGCCGCGATTCCCGCGCCGGCGCGCGCGAGATCTCCGAGGACGCTCGCCGCCCCCGCCCCGTCGACCGCGTCCGAAAGCGCGGCGTCCGCCCGCTCCCTCCGGCCGAGCGCGACGTTCGCGGCGAGATACGCCGCCATCGCGCAGAGGAGCAGCAGCCCTTCCGCGCGCCCGACGCGCCCGTCGGCAGCGAACGCAGCCAGAAGCACGCTCGCGCCGAACATCACCGGCAAGTCCCACTTGAGCACGCGCAGCTCGACGCGGATCGGCCGGACGAGCGCGGCGACGCCGAGGATCAGCCCGATGTTCAAGGCGTTCGCGCCGACGACGTTTCCGAGCGAAACCCCGGGATGGCCGCCGATCGCCGCAGAGACGGCGACGAAGAGTTCCGGAAGGCTCGTTCCGACGGCGACGACGGTGAGGCCGACGAGGAGCGGCGAGACACCGAGCCGGTGCGCGAAGTCGGAGGCCGCGCCGACCAGCCAGCGCGCGCCAAGGTAAAGCGCCGCGAGTCCCGCGAGGGCACCTGCGCCGATTTCGAGCGGACCGGTCATTGCGCGCGCACGCCCACGATGCGACACGATGCCCGCGGGGACCCCGTTGACGCAAGTCAAACGCCGGCCGCGGTGCGCGGTTAAACTCGCGCTGACCGTGACCGGCGCGAGCGGACCGCCGTGCATCGGTCGCGCAGCGCGAAACGGAGAGAGGCTTCGATCATGTCTTCGCTCGCGAGCGGTCGGGAAAGCGCGGCGGCGGCGCGCCGGCCTGCGGTGCTCGAGCGCGCGCAGTTTTCGCGGCTGCTCGCTGCGCTTACCGAACGCAGGCTACCGCGTGCTCGGCCCCACGGTGCGCGAGGGTGCGATCGCCTACGACGAGATCGCCTCCGAATCCGATCTTCCCGCCGGCTGGACCGACGAGCAGGCGCCCGGCCGCTACCGCCTTCGCCGGCGGGCCGATGCGGCGCTTTTTGGCTACGCCGTCGGGCCGCATTCCTGGAAGCGGTTCCTGCACCCGCCGCGCGAGCGGCTCTGGCGGCTGCGAAAGAACGGCGATCGCATCGAAGCGATCGCGGAGCCCGAGAGCGCGCCGCGCGAGGCCTTTCTCGGCGTTCGCGCCTGCGAACTCGCAGCGATCGGAATCCTCGATCGGGTCCTCGGCGAAGGCGAACTCGCCGACGCGCGATACCGCGCTCGGCGAAGCGAGGCCTTCGTCGTCGCGGTGAACTGCGCGGTCGCCGCTTCCACTTGCTTCTGCGTCTCGATGGGCACCGGCCCGCGCGCTCGCTCCGGCTACGACCTTGCGCTCACCGAGCTGCTCGACGAGCGCGGGCACGTGTTTGTCGTCGAAGCGGGAAGCGAGCGCGGCGCGGAGCTGCTCGCGGAGCTCCCGGTGCGCGAAGCGAGCGAGGCCGAGATCGCGCAGGCCGCGGCGCAAAGCGAGCGCACCGCCGCCGCGATCGGCCGGCGCCTGGACACCGCCGGGGCAAAAGACCTCTTGCAGTCGAACCCCGAGCATCCGCGCTGGGACGAGGTGGCGAAGCGCTGCCTTGCCTGCGGCAACTGCACGCAGGTCTGCCCGACCTGCTTTTGCAGCACGATGGAGGATACGGCGGACCTTTCGGGCGAGACCGCCGAGCGCTGGCGCCGCTGGGATTCCTGCTACACGCTCGACTTTTCGTACGTGCACGGCGGCCCGGTGCGCCGCTCGGTCAAGGCGCGCTACCGCCAGTGGCTCACGCACAAGCTCGCCCACTGGATCGAACAGTTCGGCACCTCGGGCTGCGTCGGCTGCGGGCGCTGCATCGCCTGGTGCCCGGTGGGCATCGACCTTACCGAGGAGGTCGCCGCGATCCGTGCGCTCGCTGCCGCGAAGGAGACCTCATGAAAAGCATCGCGGAACTGCTCGAAGAGCACCCGTTCCTGCGCGGGCTTTCGCCCGAGGCGATCCGATTCATCGCCGGGTGCGCGAAGAACGCGCGCTTCGAGGCGGGCGAATACATCTTCCGCGAGGGCGAGAGCGCCGACTGGTTTCATCTCGTGCGCGAAGGCACCGTGTCGCTCGAGATGTTCGTGCCGGGCCGCGGGCCGGTCAGCTTTCTCACCGGTGAAGGCGGGCGAGATCCTCGGGGCGGCTTGGATCGCGCCGCCCTATCGCTGGCTGAACGACGCGCGCGCGCTGGAAGTGACGCGCACCACCGCGTTCGATGCCGCCTGCCTGCGCGCCAAGTGCGAGGCCGACCACGACCTCGGCTACGAGCTGATGAAACGGTTTCTTCCGCCGCTCATCGAGCGGCTGCAGGCGGCGCGGCTTCAGGCGCTCGATGTCTACGGCAAGTCCCCGCGCTGAAACGGTCGCTGCGCCGCGCGCGGCGGAAGCGCCGCCCGCGTTCTTTGCCGTCGGCAGGCGGCGGCGCGAGACGGCGGATGTCGTCACCTTCGAGCTGCCGCTCGCCGCGGACGCCGGCGACTTCGTCTTCGCGCCGGGCCAGTTCAACATGCTGTCGGTCTTCGGCGTCGGCGAAATCCCGGTGAGCATCAGCGGCGACCCGGCGAACCGCCGCACGATCGTACACACGGTGCGCGCGGTGGGCGCGGTCTCGCGCGCCCTTTTCGAAGCGCGCACCGGAACGCCGATCGGCTTGCGCGGCCCCTTCGGCCGCGGCTGGCCGACCGAGGAGGCGAAGGGCTACGACGTGCTGCTGGTCGCAGGCGGCCTCGGACTTGCGCCGCTTCAGGCCCGCGCTCTACCGGTTGCTCGCCGAGCGCGCGCGCTACGGGCGCCTGGCGCTCGCCTGCGGCGCGCGCGAGCCCGCGCAGCTTCTCTTTCGCCGGGAGCTTGAGCGCTGGCGCCGCGAGCCGGGCTTGCAAGTGCGGGTCACGGTGGACGCCGCCGGGCCCGACTGGACGGGGGAAGTCGGGGTGGTGACGAAGCTCCTTCCGAAGCTGCGCTTCGATCCGTCGGAATGCGTCGCGATGATGTGCGGCCCGGAGCTGATGATGCGGCTTGCCGCGCGAACGCTCGCCGACCTCGGCGTTCCCGCCTCGCGCATGTGGGTATCGCTCGAGCGCAGCATGAAGTGCGCCGTCGGCACCTGCGGCCACTGCCAGTTCGGGCCGCATTTCGTCTGCCGCGACGGGCCGGTGTTCCGGCTGGACGCGGTCGAGCGGCTGCTCGCCGGCCGGGAGATCTGACGATGGCGCGCGCTGGACAACCGAAGCTCGCGGTCTGGAAGTTCGCCTCCTGCGACGGCTGCCAGCTCTCGCTCCTCGACTGCGAGGACGAGCTGCTCGCGCTCGCCGAACGGGTCGAGATCGCCTACTTTTTCGGAGGCCTCGCGCGCGACGGTCGCCGGGCCCTATGATCTTTCGCTCGTGGAGGGCTCGATCACGACCGCCGAGGACGAGAAGCGTATCCGCGACGTGCGCCGGGTGTCCAAGCGGCTCGTCACGATCGGCGCCTGCGCGACCGCAGGCGGCATCCAGGCGCTTCGGAATTTTCGCGACGTGCGCGAATTCGCCGCCGCGGTGTATGCGCGCCCGGACTATATCGAGACGCTTGCCACCTCGACGCCGATCTCGGCGCACGTGCCGGTGGATTTCGAGCTGCGCGGCTGCCCGATCTCGAAGGCGCAGCTTCTGGAAGTGATCGGCGCATTTCTCCACGGCAGGCGCCCGAACACCCCGGCGCACAGCGTCTGCATGGAGTGCAAGCAGCGCGGCACGGTGTGCGTGATGGTCGCGCACGGCACCCCCTGCCTCGGGCCGATCACCCACGCCGGCTGCGGCGCGATCTGCCCGGCCTACCGCCGCGGCTGCTACGGCTGCTTCGGGCCGATGGAGACGCCCAACACCGGCGCGCTCGCAGACGAGTGGCGAAGGCTGGGGCGTTGCGCCCGCGGCGATCGCGCGGGCGCTGCGCACCTTCAACGCCTGGGCGGAACCCTTCCGCAAGGAGGCCGAACGGCATGGCGATCCGGACCATTGAGGCCTCCGCGCTTGCGCGCGTCGAGGGCGAAGGCGCGTTTCGCGTGCGGCTCAAGGACGGCAAGGTCGAACGCGCCGAGCTCCGCATCTACGAGCCGCCGCGGTTTTTCGAGGCGTTCCTGCGCGCTCGCGCGTTCGCCGAGACCCCCGACATCGTCGCGCGCATCTGCGGCATCTGCCCGGTCGCTTACCAGATGAGCGCGGTGCAGGCGATCGAAGACGCGCTCGGGCTGCAGGTGCCGGAGCCGATCCTGCGACTGCGTCGGCTGCTTTACTGCGGCGAGTGGATCGAGAGCCACGTGCTGCACGTCGTGATGCTGCATGCGCCCGACTTCCTCGGCTACGAGAGCGCGGTCGCGATGGCGAAAGACCATCGCGCGGCGGTCGAGCGGGGTCTGCGGTTGAAGAAGGCCGGAAACGAGCTGCTGCGGCTGCTCGGCGGCCGCGAGATCCATCCGGTGAACGTGCGCGTCGGGGGCTTTTACCGGGCGCCGGCGCGGCGCGAGCTTTCCGCGCTTCGCCCGGTGCTCGAGCAGGCGCTCGAAGACGCCGCGGCGACCGCGCGCTGGGTCGCGGGGTTCGAGTTTCCGGCGCTCGAGCGCGACTACGAGTTCGTCGCGCTGGTGCACCCGACCGAGTACCCGATGTATTCGGGCCGCATCGCGTCCTCGGCCGGCCTCGACATCGCGGTCGCCGACTACGAAGCAGCAGCTTCGAGGAACGGCACCTGCCGCATTCGACCGCGCTTCATTCCGCGATCCGCGGCCGAGGCGCCTACCTCGTCGGGCCGCTTGCGCGCTTCAACCTCAACCGCGCGCGCCTCTCGCCCGCGGCCGCCTCGCTCGCGCGCGAGCTGGGACTTGCCGCGCCCTGCCGCAATCCGTTCCGCGGCATCGTCGTTCGCGCGATCGAGGTCGTCCTCGCCTGCGAGGAGGCGCTGCGGCTCATCGCGGACTACGAGCCGCCCGCGCAGCCCGCGGTCGAAGCCGCGCCGCGCGCGGCGACCGGCTTCGGCGCGACCGAGGCCCCGCGCGGCATCCTGTACCACCGCTACGCGCTCGCTGCCGACGGCACCATCCGGGAGGCGAAGATCGTTCCGCCCACCTCGCAGAACCAGGCGACGATCGAGGAGGACCTCGTTGCGCTCGTCGAGCGCGAGCAGGCGCTCGCCGACAGCGAACTTCAGTGGCGTTGCGAGCAGGCGATCCGAAACTACGATCCGTGCATCTCCTGCGCGACGCACTTTTTGCGGCTGGAGCTCGAGCGTGGCTAGCGTCGCAAGCCCGCCCCGCGCGCAAATCGCGCTGGTTGCGCTCGGAAACGACTGGCGCGGCGACGACGGCGCGGGACCTGCCCTCGCTGCGCGCCTCGCTGCGCGGCTTCCCGGCTGCGTCGTCCTCGAGCCGAAGGACACGATGGCGCTCGCGGAGGCGCTCTGCGCCGCGCCGGTCGTCGTCGTCCTCGATGCGGCGTATTCCGGCGCATCGCCCGGAACGCTGCATCGCATCGATCCCGAGAAAGGCGGCCTGCGCTCGAGCACCGCGCGGCACTCGAGCCATGCGACCGATCTCCTCGAAGCGCTTTCGCTTGCCCGCGCGCTCGGCCGCTCGCCCGGGCGGCTTGCGGTCTACGCGCTCGAAGGCGAGCGCTTCGCGCACGGCGCGGGGCTTTCGGCCGCGCTCGAGCGCGCGCTCGAGCCGGCGGCCGAGGCGATCGCCGGCGAGATCCTGCGTGAGGAGCCGACCGATGCATGAATCCTCGCTCACCGACTCGCTCGTTCGCGCGGCGCTGGACCTTGCGCGCGCCGAGGGCGCGCGGCGGATCGCCGCGGTGCGCGTCCGGATCGGGGCGCTCGCGCAGATTTCGCCCGCGCACCTGCGCGAGCACTTCGAGCATTCGGCGCTCGGAACGATCGCCGAGGGCGCCCAGCTCCTCGTGCGCGTCGCAGACGACATCGACGACCCGAACGCGCAGGGCGTGGTGCTGGAGGGCGTGAGCATCGAGTCGTGAAACCCGCCCTGCTCTTGCGCGCTGCCAGCGAGCCGCTCGAGCGGCTGCGGATGGAACTCTGCGGCCGCGTCCAGGGGGTCGGGCTTCGGCCGGCGGTCTTTCGGCTTGCGCGCGCAGAAGGGCTTGCCGGCTGGGTGGCGAACACCGGCGCGGGCGTCACGATCGAGGTCGAGGGCCCGGCCGAGTCGCTCGCGCGCTTTTCCGAAGCGCTTCGCAGGCATCTTCCGCCGCTTGCGAGAATCGATTCGCTTCGGTCGGTGCGTCTTTCCCCCGCCGCGCTCGGCCCCTTCGAGGATCCGGGAAAGCGAATCGGGCGGTGCGATCCGGGCGCTTGCGCCGCCCGATGTCGCGAGCTGCGCGGCGTGCATCGCCGAGGTGTTCGATTCCGCAAGCCGGCGCTTTCGCTATCCGTTCACCACCTGCAGCGTCTGCGGCCCGAGGTTCAGCATCCTCGAGCGCCTGCCCTTCGACCGCGCAACGACCACCATGCGCGCGTTCGCGCTCTGCGACGCCTGCCGCGCCGAGTACGCCGATCCCGCCGACCGGCGGTTTCACGCGCAGACGATCGCCTGCCCCGCCTGCGGCCCGAGGCTTGCGCTCCTATCGCCCGAGGGGCGTCGGCTTGCGCGCGACGACGAGGCGCTCGAAGCGGCCGCCCGCGCGCTCGGCGAGGGTCGGATCGTCGCGATAAAGGGCCTCGGCGGATTCCAGCTCCTTGCCGACGCGGCGAACGACGATGCTGTCGCCCTCCTTCGCGCGCGAAAGCGCCGGCCGGCGAAACCCTTCGCGCTCGATGGCTGCCGACCTCGCGACAGCGGAGGCGCTCTGCGAGGTGTCGCCTGCCGAGCGCGCGCTCCTTTCTTCGCCCGAGGCGCCGATCGTGCTTCTCAGGGCGCAAGCCTTCTTCGCCCGGCGCACCGCAAATCGCCGCCTCGGTCGCGCCGGGGCTTGCGACGCTCGGCGTGATGCTCGCGTACACGCCGCTTCATCACCTGCTCCTTTCCGCGCTCGCTCGCCCGATCGTCGCGACCTCCGGCAACCGCTCGGGCGAGCCGATCGCGATCGCGGAGGAGGAGGCGCTCGCGCGGCTTGCGGACATCGCCGACCTCTTTCTCGTTCACGACCGGCCGATCGCGCGCGCGCTCGACGATTCGGTCGCGCAGGTGGTCGCGGGCAACGAAATGGTGCTTCGGCTTGCGCGCGGCTACGCGCCGGCTTCGTTCGCTGCGCCGCGCGAAGGCGCGCCGGTCCTCGCGGCGGGTGGGCACCTGAAGGCGGCGGTGGCGCTCGCGCTCGAAGACCGCATCGTCCTCGGCCCTCACATCGGCGATCTCGACACCGAGGAGGCGCGAAGCGCGTTTCGCCGCGCCTGCGCCGATCTTCCGCAACTTCACGCGGCGGAGCCGGCTTCGGTCGTCTGCGATTCCCATCCCGACTACTACGCGAGCCAGCATGCGGCGACGCTCGGAAAGCCGCTCTCGGCGCTTCAGCACCACCGCGCGCACGCGTTCGCGTGCATCGCCGAGCATCGGCTCGAAGGCGACGCGCTCGCGATCGCGTTCGACGGAACCGGCTACGGCGACGACGCGACCGTCTGGGGCGGCGAGCTGCTCGCGATCCGCGGCCTGGAAGCGAGCCGCGCGGGGCATCTGCGCGCCTTTGCGCTTCCTGGCGGCGAGCGCGCGGTGCGCGAGCCGCGGCGCGCCGCGCTCGGGCTGCTTCACGAACTCTTCGGCGAAGCGGCGTTCGGGATGCGTAGCCTTGCGCTGCTCGCCGCCTTCGGCGAAGAAGAAAGGCGAATCCTCGCGCAAGCGCTCGAGCGCGGGGTCAATGCCCCGCGCACGACGAGCGCCAGGGCGTCTCTTCGATGCGGTCGCCTCGCTCCTCGGCCTTCGCCAGCGAGCGACGTTCGAAGCCGAGGCGGCGATCGCGCTCGAGCATGCGGCGCTGGAAGCGCCCGATCCCGGTGCCGCTCGAGTTCGCGCTGCGCGTCGAGAAGGAGCGGCTCGTTCTCGACTGGGAGCCGGTCGTCCGCTCGCTTCTTGCCGGGCTCGCGAAAGGGCGCGCGCCGGCCGACCTCGCCGCAGGGTTTCACCGGGCGCTCGCCCGCGCGATCGCCTGCGCGGCGCGCGCGCTCGGCGCGCGGCGCGTGCTCCTTTGCGGCGGCTGTTTCAGAACCGGCTGCTCTGCGAGCTCGCGCTCTGGGAACTCGAGCGCTCAGGGATCGAGGCTTTCCTGCCGCATCGGGCGCCGCCGGGCGACGGCGGCCTTGCGCTCGGGCAGGCGTGGTGGGCGCGCGCGAGCGCCGGAGGAACGCGCTGATGTGCCTTGCGGTGCCGGGAAGGATCCGCCGCATCCGCGGCGATTCGCCGCTCGAGCGCTCGGGCGAGGTCGAGTTCGGCGGCGTCGCGAAGGAGGCGAGCCTCGCGTTCGTTCCCGAGGCGCAGCCGGGCGACTGGGTGCTCGTTCACGCCGGCGTCGCGATCGCGGTGCTCGATCCGGCCGCGGCCGAGCGCGCGCTCGATGCGCTTCGCGCGCTGGAAGCGGCCGACAGAGGCGCGCCGTGAAGTACCTCGACGAATACCGCGACGCGCGAGCGGTCGAAGCGCTCGCCGCGGCGATCCGGCGGACCGCGAGCACGCCGCTGGACGATCATGGAAGTCTGCGGCGGGCAGACGCATGCGATCCTTCGGTTCGGCATCGACCGGCTGCTGCCCGAGACCGTCGAACTCATCACGGCCCCGGCTGCCCGGTATGCGTCACCGCCCCCGGAGGCGATCGACCGCGCGATCGCGATCGCGCGCGCACCGCGCGCGATCCTCGCCTCGTTCGGCGACATGCTGCGGGTGCCGGGCTCGGCTGGGTCGCTCCTCGATGCGCGCGCCGCGGGTGGCGACGTGCGCATGGTGTACTCGCCGCTCGATGCGCTGGAACTTGCGCGGCGCAACCCCTTGCGCGAGGTGGTGTTCTTCGCCGTCGGCTTCGAGACGACGGCGCCTGCGACCGCGCTCGCGGCGAAAACGGCGCTCGCCGAGGGGATCAGCAATTTTTCGCTCCTCGTCGCGCATGTGCTCGTGCCGCCCGCGATCGAGGCGATCCTGTCCTCCGAGGCGAACCGGGTGCAGGGCTTTCTCGCCGCCGGCCACGTCTGCACGGTGATGGGTGTCGAGGAGTACGAGCCGCTTGCGCGACGCCATCGCGTGCCGATCGTCGTCACCGGCTTCGAGCCGGTGGACATCCTCGAAGGCGTCCTCCTCTGCGTGCGCCAGCTCGAAGAAGGCCGCGCCGAGGTCGAAAACCAGTACCTTCGCGCGGTGCGCCGCCGAGGAAACGAGGCCGCGCGCGCGCTTATCGCCGAGGTGTTTCAGGTCGTTCCGCGGCGCTGGCGCGGGATCGGCGAGATCGCGGCAAGCGGCCTTGGGCTCTCACCCGCCTACGCCGCGCTCGATGCCGAGGCGCGCTTTGCGCCGGCCGCGCGCCCGCCGGCCGAGGGGACGGCGCGCTGTATCGCCGGACTGGTGCTGAAAGGCGCCCGCCGCCCGCCCGAGTGCCCTCGTTCGGCTCGGCCTGCACGCCCGAGCGCCCGCTCGGCGCGCCGATGGTTTCGTCGGAGGGCGCCTGCGCGGCCTACTATACCGCTACCGCCGGCAGCCGGCGAGCGCCGCGGAGAACGCGTGACCGAAAGCCCACCCCGTGGACTTCTCCGCCGCATGCCCAGACGCAGGCGGCGCTCGGGCGAGCGCGTGCGGCTTGCGCACGGCGGGGGCGGTGCGCTGATGCACCGTCTGATCGAGCGGGTCTTTCTTCCGGCGTCCGCCAATCCGGCGCTGGAAGCGCGCCACGACGGCGCGGTGCTGGAAGTCGGCGCAGGCCGCATCGCGTTCACCACCGACACCTTCGTCGTTCGGCCGCTCTTCTTTCCCGGCGGCGACATCGGCTCGCTTGCGGTGAACGGCACGGTCAATGACCTTGCGATGTGCGGCGCGCGGCCGCTTTGGCTGAGCGCCGGGTTCGTGCTTGAAGAAGGATTCGCGCTCGCCGATCTCGAGCGCATTGTCCGCTCGATGCGCGAGGCGGCGGCGGCGGCCGGCGTCGCGCTCGTCACCGGCGACACCAAGGTGGTCGAGGCCGGCAAAGGCGACGGCGTCTTCTTGAACACCGCCGGGATCGGCCGGGTGGAGACCGCGCTCGAGATCTCGCCGCGCGCGGTGCGACCCGGGCGATGCGGTGATCGTCTCGGGCGACATCGGAAGGCACGGCCTTGCGGTGCTCGCCGCGCGCGAAGAAATCGCGTTCGCGACGACGCTCGAGAGCGACTGCGCGCCGCTTGCGCGCCCGGTGCTTGCGCTGCTCCAAGCGGGAATCGAGGTCCACTGCCTGCGCGACCTCACCCGCGGAGGGCTCGCCCGCCGCGCTGATCGAGATCGCACAGGCCGCCGGCGTCGCCATCGAACTCGACGAGGCGGCGATTCCGGTCTCCGAGCCGGTGCGCGGCGCATCCGAATTGCTCGGCCTCGATCCGCTCTACATCGCGAACGAAGGCCGCTTCGTCGCGATCGTGCCCGAAGGCGAGGCGGAGCGCGCGCAAGCAGTGCTCGCGCGCGAAGGCTGCGCGGAGGCGGCGCGAATCGGCCGCGTGCATGCCGGCGCAGGCGGCGTCACGCTTCGCACCGTGATCGGCAGCCGCCGGCCGCTCGATCTGCCGTCGGGCGAGCAGCTTCCGCGCATCTGCTGAGCAAGCACCGCCCTGTCGATCGAGGTCGACGGCGGCCTGCGGCGGCCGCTCAGCCGATCGCGATCTCGTAATCGCGACCTTCCCAGCGGTCGCGCGCCCGGTCGTAGAGCGTAAAGACGAGGCGTGAGGCGCGCGCGAGCTTTTCGGCCGGGATGTCGGCGACATGCAGCTGAAAGCCGCTCGGCATGGTCGGCGTGTCCTCTGCGCTCTTCCAGCCGTCCGCGCTCCAGTGAACGAGCGCGGGCTCGTCCAGGAGCAGCCGCACGTGCCTTCCGGCCGCGATGCGTGCGACCGGCATGCGCCGCGACCAGTGGCCGTACTGCGGCACCGGCAGCGCGCCGCCGGGATACCGGCGCGCGAGCGCCTGCGGCCGGTCGACCGGCACGCCCCGCTCGCGCGAGGCGACGAGCTTGATGAACTCGGCGTGCGCCCACACGAGCGGCATCGCCGAGCCGGTGGGCTTTCCCGGGTAAAGGAAGGCGCGCGGGATCGCCTCCTCGTCCCACACCTGCTCCGGGATGAGGCCGCCCGTGCCCGCCATGCGGTTCATCGCCTCGAGATACGGCAAGGGATCCTCGCCAGCGCAGAGCGCGTAATGGCCGCGCTCGCCGGTAAGAAGCGGCCAGAGCCGGCCGCGACCCACGCCGAGGTAGGGCTTTCCGCCTTCCTGCTCGCCGTAGCCGTCGCCGTTGTAGCGGTACCAAGCGGGCCCGGAAGGCGTCTCGACGCGCAGCACGCCGTCCACGACGCGGAGCGTCGCCCGGACCACCGGATGATCGGGTGGCCGCAGGCCGAAGCGCACGAGTTGCAGGAAATCGGTGCTCACCTGCTCGCCTGCGACGATCTCGGCGCCGGCGCCGCGGTTGCGAAGCGGGAGCCGTTCGCCGAGCGCGGCGCGGTCGGCGATCACGCGCGGGGGCGCCGAGCGCACGTAGTGCGCCTCCACGCCGAAGCGGGCGGCAAGCATCGTGCCGCTCGCCGCGGTCCACTCCTCGATGCGCGAATTCCAGTCGTCGGCGGCGGCGAGCGCCAGGTCGGCGAGCGGCGCAGGCAGGAGCTCCGCCCCCGCCACCAGCGCCGCGATGCAGGTGGCGAGCGTGTACGGACTGATCCCCGGAATCTCCTCCCAGCGGTCCTGCTCGGTGGCGGGTCCGGTGCGCAGGATGTAGCCGAGCGCGCGGCGCACCATGTCGGCGGTGCGGATGCCGGCGAGCGCATCGCGCTCGGCGAGCGCGGCGGCGAGCAGCACCGGCCAGGCGACCTCGTCCAGTTGCACGCCCTGCCAGCAGGGCGTGCCGCCGAGCCACTGGTTCTGTTGCCAGCGCCCGTCGGTGAGCTGCGTCGCGATCAGGTAGCGCAGGATGTCGCGCGCGTCCTCGAGCGCCCCGAGCGCGACGAGCGCGAGCGCGCTCTGCACCAGATCGCGCGGCCAGACGAGGTGGTAGCCGCCGATGTCGTCGCGGCTGTCGCCCCAGGGAATGGAGAGGCTCGCCACCATCGCGCCCGGATACGTGCGGTCTTCGTGCGTGCGCAGCACCATCGCCGACAGTCGCACCTGATCGCGCAGCGCGGCCGGCAGGTCGTCGCCCGGCGGCTGCGCCGGATGCCACGCCCGCCAGAGCGCCACGTGGTCCTCCCAGACCGCGTCGAAATCCTGCACGAGCGCCGAGATCGCGAGCGTCGCCGCCGACTCGCGGCTGCCGGCGAACGCGAGCGCGAGCGTCGCGCGCCGCGGTAGCTCCCCGATCAGCGCGACGTTGCCCGGGCCGGCGCGGCGGTAGCGCCAGCGCATCGCGCCGTGGCGGCGGAAGTCCTGCCAGCCGTCGCTTGCGCCGGCGATGCCGGCGCTCGCGTGGCGCCAGGCATCCGCCTGATGTTCGTCCGCGGCCGCGAGCGCCAGCCCGAACGGGCCCTGCTCGGCGGCGAGCACCGTGCGCCCGCGCTCGGCGTACACCATGGCGCGATTGTCGCGGCCGGTGCCGCCGAGGCGCGGCGCAAGCAGCGCGTACGGCGCAAGCGCTGGATCGCCCTCGAGTTCGATGGCGAGCAGCAGCACGTCGCGCTCCGGATCGGGCACGACGCGTTGCGTGAGCTGAAAGCGCTCGTGCGTGTGCACGATCTCGACGGCGGGGATGCCCGGCGCGGGCGTGCGCACGCGGTGCGTGCCGAGGCGCTTCACCTCGACCCAGAAGCCGTCGCCGTCGGCGACGATGAACCCGAGGTCGCGGATCTGCGGCAGGTCGACGCGCGGATAGAACACCTCGTTCACGATCCCCCAGCCGATCGTGAACCACAGGCGCGAGACGCCGAGCGCGGTGCCCACCATGTCCTTCGCGCTGCTCGCCCAGGTGGGGGCGATGCCCGGTGCCCCCGGCGCTTCGTCTGCGGTGAACTGACTCAGACGCGGCACTCCTCCGGATCGCAGCGCGAACCGTGATCGTAGTGGTGCGGCGCCTCGGCCGCACCGAGCTCGAGCACCTGCGCCGATTTCGCGCCGTAGCGGTAGACGGTGACCCCTTTGAGCCCGAGCGCCCATGCGCGCCGGTAGATTCGCGCCACATCCGCCGGCGTCGCGTGGTGCGGCAGGTTCACGGTCTTCGAGACCGCATTGTCCACATGGCGCTGGAACGCCGCCTGGATCGCGAGATGCCGCTCGGGCGGGATTTCGAGCGCGGTGACGAACAGGCGCTTGAGGTCGTCCGGCACGCCGGGCACCTCGGCCAACCGTCCCTTTTCGCGCACCGCGGCGAGCACCTGAATCGCGTCGAGCCCGCGCCGCTCGAGCGCGTCGGCGAGCATCGGGTTCACTTCCTCGAGCGTCTCGCCGCCGAGCACCCCGGTGCGCCGATAGGCGAGCGCAAACAGCGGCTCGATGCTCGCGCTCGCGCCGGCAAGGATGCCGATCGTGCCCGTGGGCGCGATCGCGGTGCGCGTCGCGTTGCGCAGGCGCGTCCCTTGCGGCGGCGCCGCGGGATAGGCGCCGCGGCGCTCGGCAAGCCGGGCCGAGCCGCACGCCGCCGACTCGGCGAGCGCGCGCGCGAGCCGCTCGGCGAAGGCGACCGCCTCGTCCGAGTCGTAGCCGATGCCGAGGCGGATCAGCGAATCCGCGAAGCCCATCACGCCGAGCCCGATCTTTCGCGTGCGGCGGGTCGCCGCCGCGATCTCGGGCAGCGGATAGCGGTTCACCTCGATCGCGTCGTCGAGAAAGCGGACCGCGTCGGCCACCGCCGCGGCGAAACCTTCCCAGTCGAACGAGACCGCGCCAGCCGCCTCGCGCACGAAGCGCGCGACATTGAGCGAGCCGAGGTTGCAGGATTCGTACGGAAGCAGCGGCACCTCGCCGCAAGGATTGGTCGCCTCGATCCGCCCGAGATGCGGGGTCGGGTTCGCGCGCTCGATCGCGTCGCGAAAGAGAAGGCCGGGATCGCCGCACGCCCACGCGGCCTGCGCGATCGTATCGAACAGCTCGCGCGCGGCGAGGCGCCGCACCGCGGCCCCGGTGCGCGGGTTGACGAGATCGTACTCGGCGCCCGCCTCGGCCGCGCGCATGAACGCGTCGGGGACGCTCACCGAGAGATTGAAGTTCGCGAGCGCGCCCGGCGTGCGCTTCGCGGCGACGAATTCGAGGATGTCGGGATGCTCGACGGCGAGCACCCCCATGTTCGCGCCGCGGCGCTTGCCGCCCTGCTTGATGTGCTCGGTCGCGCAGTCGAAAATGCGCATGAACGACACCGGCCCGGAGGCTTCGCCGCCGGTCGAGGCGACCGGATCGCCGCGCGGCCTGAGCGCCGAGAACGAAAACCCGGTGCCGCCGCCGGTGCGCTGCACGAGCGCCATGTTCTTGAGCGCCTCGAAAATGCTTTCCATCGTGTCGGCGACCGGCAGCACGAAGCAGGCCGACAGTTGCCCGAGCGCGGTGCCGGCGTTCATGAGCGTCGGGCTGTTCGGCAGGAACTCGCCCGCCGTCATGCGCGCATGAAAGCGCTCGGCCCAGTATTGCGGGCCCTCTCCGCCGAACGCCGCCTCGGCCTCGGCGATCGCACGCGCGACCCGCTCGAAAAGCTCGGCCGGGGTCTCGACGACGCGCCGTTCGGCGTCGCGCAGGAGATACCGGGCTTCGAGCACCCGGAGCGCGTTCGCCGAAAGCGAAGGCGCGTTCCGCGCGATCATGCGCGCCTTTCTGCCCGCCGCCCGCGGGCGCTCGGCGCGGCCCGCGCAGACGCACCGCGCAGCGCGCGTCCTGCCGCCGCCGCGCCGGCCGCCCTCCGAAGACGCCTTTGATCCCGGTCAAAGGCGCCGCCCGGCAGGGTTGGAAAATCCGCGCGCGGCTCCCATTTGAAGCTCGTCACCATACGGAGGATCGATCATGGCAAAGGAAAGCAAGGAAGTCACCGTCTCCAAGGGCACGGTCGAGCGTCTGCCGCGACCGGCCTCCCTGTTCGCGGAAATGGACCGCATGTTCGACGAGTTCTTTAACCGGCGCTGGCTGCGGCCGTTCGGCTGGCCGCGCGCGTTCGCGGAGATCGCCGAGCTGCCGAGCGTCGACGTCGTCGACCGCGAGCAGGACGTGCTCGTGCGGGTCGCGGTGCCCGGCTACCGCAAGGAGGACATCGAGGTCTCGGTGAGCAACGGCGTGCTCACCATCAAGGGCGAGACGAAGTCCGAGAAGAAGGAGGAAAAGGGCGACTACTACGTCGCCGAAATCATGCAGGGCGCGTTCTCGCGCTCGATCGCGCTGCCGGCCGAAGTGCAGGAGGAAAAGGCGAGCGCGTCGCTGAAGGACGGCATCCTCGAGCTCGTCTTTCCGAAGGCCGAGAAATCCAAGCGCCGCACGATCTCGATCTCCTGAGCGCGGCGCGCTGACCGCGCGCGCCCTGCGCCCGGTCAGCCGCGCGCGGGGCGCGCGCGAAGCCGCAGCGGCAGCCGCCGCAGCCGACGACCGGTCGCGGCGAACACGGCGTTCGCAGCCGCCGGCGCCACCACCGGAACCGCCGGCTCGCCGACGCCGCCCGGTTCGCCCTCGCTCGGCACGAGGTGCGTCTCCACCTCCGGCATGTCGCCGAACGCGAGAATCGGGTAGTCGGAAAGGCTCGAGTGCGCTACTCGCCCGCGGCGCACGCGCACTTCCTCCTTCAGCGCGGCCGAAAGCCCGAAAGCGATTCCGCCCTCGAGCTGCGCGTGCACCGCATCCGGAAGCACCGCGGTGCCGCAGTCCATCGCGCACACGACGCGCGCGACGCGGATCGCGCCGCGAGCGACGCTCGCCTCGACGACCTGCGCGACCACGCTGCCGAAAGACGCATAGACCGCGATCCCGCGCCCGGTGCCCGGCGCGCAGCGCGAGCGCCAGCCTGCGCGATCGGCCGCAAGCTCGAGCACCGCGCGATGACGCGGCGCCTTCGCGAGGAGCGCGAGCCGGTATTCGAGCGGATCGCGCCGCGCGCAGCGCGCGAGTTCGTCGACGAACGATTCGATCGCGAACGCATTGTTCGTCGCGCCCACGCCGCGCCAATAGCCGACGCGAAGCGGCGAGTCGACGCTCACGTGCTCTTCGCGCAGCGCCGGCACCGCGTAGGGCACGTCGATGCCTTCGAGCGCGGGCTCCGGGCCCGCAATGCGCATCTCCCAAGCCTCGGGCAAGCCGTCCGCGCCGAGCGCCGCGCGCAACCGGATCGCGTGCGCCGGCCGGTAGAAGTCGTGCCGCAAGTCGTCCGCGCGCGTCCAGACGACCTTCACCGGCGCGCCGATCGCCTTCGAGATCTCGACCGCCTCGACGACGAAGTCGGTCTCGAGCCTTCGTCCGAAGCCGCCGCCGAGAAACCGCGTGTGCACGCGCACCTGCGAGGGCGCAAGGCCCGCCGCGCGCGCCGCCGCTTGCTGGGTATCGGTCTGGCTCTGCGTGCCGACCCACACGTCGCAGGCGTCGCGCCGCACGTCGGCGACGCAGTTCATCGGCTCGATCGTCGCGTGCGCGAGGTACGGCGTGCGATAGACCGCCTCGACGACGCGCACCGCGCGCCGCAGCCGCGGGCGCGCGTCGCCTCGCTCGCGCACGACCCTGCCCGGCCGCGCGAGCGCGGAGAGCAGCCTGCGCTCGATCGCGGCGTCGTCGAGCCGCGCGCTCGGCCCCTCGCGCCAGCGCACGGAAAGCGCCGCGCGTCCCCGCTCGGCGGACCAGAAGTCGTCTGCGACGACCGCGACGCCGGCCGAAATCGCGAGTACCTGCCGAACGCCGGGAACGGCGAGGGCGCGCTGCGCATCGAACCCTTCGAGCCGCGCGCCGGGCACCGGAGGTCGCGCGACCACCGCGACGCGCATTCCGGGGCGCGCGACGTCGATGCCGTAGCCGGTCGCGCCGAGACACATCGCCGGGATATCGAGCCGCGCGAGCGGCTTGCCGATCAGGCGCCATTCGGCGGCACGCTTAAGGCGCACCGCGCGCGGCGAGCCGATCGCCGCGGCCGCTTCGGCGAGTTCGCCGTAGCCGAGCCGCGCGCCGCTCGGCGCGTGAACGACGAACCCTCCGTCGGCGCGGCACTCGGAAGCGGGGACGCCCCAGTGCGCGGCCGCCGCGGCGACGAGCCGCGCCCGGGCGCGCGCCGCTGCGCGCCGCAGCCGCTTCCACTCGCCGCGGATGCTGCTCGAGCCGCCGGTGAACTGGCCTCCTCCCCAGTAGGCGTTCCAGTAGCGGCGCGCTGGCGGCGCGAATACCGTGCGCAGCCGCGCAAGCGGCACCTCGAGCTCCTCGGCGGCGAGCACCGCAAGCCCGGTGAGCGCACCCTGCCCCATCTCGGCGTAATTCACCATCAGCGTCACGGTGCCGGCGGCGTCGATCCACAGCCATTCGTTAAGCGCGACGCCGGCGTCGGCCGGCAGCTCCGACAGAAGCTCGGGCAGCCGCTCGGCCGCCGGCGCCTGCGCACCGCGCGCCGCGCGCGCGATCGCGCGCCGGATGCGCGCATACGTCCCGCAGCGGCAATAGACGCCCGACATCGCGGCGTCGATCTCGGCCTGTGTCGGCGCCGGGCTTCGCGCAAGAAGCGCCGACGCCGCGAGGATCTGCGCCGGCTGGCAGTAGCCGCACTGCGGCACCTGCTCGGCGATCCAGGCGCGCACGACCGGGTGCCCCGCACCGAGCCCTTCGATCGTGGTGACCTCGCGCGCGCCGACTTTCGCGAGCGGCACCATGCAGGCGTGGCTCGGCTCGCCGTCGAGGAGCACGAGGCACGCGCCGCAGACGCCGACGCCGCAGCCGTACTTGGTGCCCGTCAGGCCCAGCTCGTCGCGCAGCACCCAGAGCAAGGGTTTCGCCGGATCCGCTTCGACGCGGCGCTCGGCGCCATTGACCCGCAGCCGTATCACGCGCTCTCCTCCAATTGCGGCCGGAAGTCGAGCGGCCAGCGCCTGGCGAGCTGGCGCAGCACCGAGCGCTGGAATCCCGGCGAAAAGTACGTCCAGACCGGCTGGTCGGTCGAGAACCGCCGCAATCGCTCGAAGCGCACGCCGAGCGCGCCGAGCGCGAGTTCGGCCTCGGCATACGAGCGCCGCTCGGCTTCGGCCTGCGGATCGTCGCGCGCGAACAGCCATTCGCGCGCGACCGCCTCCTCGAGGCGCGATAGCTCGTGCCGGCGCGACTCCTCGAGCGACCAGCCGCCGTACAGGTCCTGCGCCTCCACCGCTTCGTAGACGACCGGGCCGGACGAATGGTACCCCTCGAGGAGGAAATAGCAGCCGAGGACGCGGCCGTCTGCGCGCGGGCCGGCGAACCAGCCGTAGACGTCGCGGTCGGCGTCGAGGTAGGCGACCGCCGCGAGCAGCCCGACGCCGCGCGGCGCGTACGCGAAAAAGCATTCCGGCGGGCGCACCTAGCAATTGCGACGCAACCCGCGGCGCGCGCCCTTGACCGCGATCAAACGCAGGCGACGCGCCGCCCGAGCGCTGCGCCGTCCGGCGTCGGCGCTTCTACGCCCGGCGCACCTGAGCTTCGGGGCTGTCTGCGCCGCGCGCGTGCGGCCCGAAGCAGGCCTTTAGATGCGGCGCCCACTCGGCGCAGAGCCGCTCGCGCTGCGCGAGGTCGTGCAGACTGGCGACGAGCCGCTTCGGGTCCACTTCGATCGCCGTCGATTGCCAGCCGCCCGGGAACGCGCACTCGACGCTCAACACCCAGCGACCGTTCCGGTGCTCGAGGGTGTACAGGTAGTCGCGCACGCCGAGCGAGTCGAGCACCCGCTCGACCGCGGCGCGCGCCTGCGCATGGGAATCGCGTTCGGGCGTCGCCATGCGCGCATTCGATCATCGCTGCGCGCGCCGCGCTTGATCCTCGTCAAAGCGCCGAGCGCCGCAGGGCGCAGGATGCGCGCACGCAATGCGCGGCACGAACCGAACGAGAGCGAACGATGACGAAGGAACCTCGGCCCCTGCCGGACCCGGACCGGGTCTTCTGCGAAGTGTGCGGCAAGCTGCTCGCGCCGTCCGCCGCGATCGCGATTGAGGCGAAGGACTACGTCGCGTATTTCTGCACGCCTGCGTGCCGCGAGCGCTGGCGGGGGGAGCCGGCGCCCGCGGCCTCGCCGCACGAGCCGCTGCACGAGGGACGCAGCCGCAGCAAGGCGCGCGACGACCTCGACAAGAAGGCTCTGCGCCGCGAGCCGCAGCGCAACCTGGCGCGCGTCGAAGGCTTCGACCCGGACGAGGTGCCGGGTCCGCAGCGGCGCAGGTGAACCGCGCGCGCGCGGCAGGCTAGAATGGCGCGCCCGCAGGCTGCGGGCGAGCCGACCGTTCACCGACCTTCGAACCGACCGATGCCGCTGACCGCAGACCAGATCGAACAGCTGAAACGCATCCTCGAAGAGCGACGCCGCGCGCTCTTCGCCGAAACCCTGGAGGACATGGCGCGCGCGCGCGAGGAAACCTTTTCCGCGGTCGCCGGCGCCGTGCGCGACTCGGGCGATGAGGCGCAGGCCGACCTGATCGCCGACCTCGATCAGGCCGAAGTCGCTCGCGAAGTGCGCGAGATCCGCGACATCGAGGCCGCCCAGGCGCGGCTCGCCGCCGGCACCTACGGCGTTTGCTCCGACTGCGGCGCCGACATCGCCTTCGAGCGGTTGATGGCGTATCCGACCGCGAAGCGGTGTCACGACTGCCAGCGCGTGTACGAAAAGACGCACGCGCATCCTCCGGAGTCGAAGCTCTAGCGAGTTCGCGCGCCGCGAGCGCCTCGCCGGCGCGGCGCAAACCCCGGGCGGCAGTCGGCTACGTCGGCACGCAGGGGCCCTTGCGGACCCAGACCCCGCCTTTTTCGCAACGCAGAAGCTCGTTGCCGCTGCAGACGTACTCGCCGATGCGGTACGGGCGGTCGTTGAAGTAGCAGACGCCCGTCTCTGCCTCCAGCCCGTAAACGGACGAATCCTCGTCCGCGACGTCGTCGTCGAGGATGGGCGAAGTCGTGCGCTCGGGGTCCGGCGCGCCGACATCCGGCGCCTTGCCGCTGATTCTCACGAGATTCCTCCCGAAGTGTATCCGGCGCGATGCTACCCGAGACCGCGCCGCGCCGCTCGATCCGGCGCGCGCGCGCGGCGCTCGTCGCTGCCGCGCGTTTCAGCCGGTCATCTGCGCCGCTTCGTAGCCGCGGCGTTCCTCGCGTGCGCGCTCGGCGCGCAGCGCGAGCGCGAGGCTGCCGAGCTCCGCGGCGATCGCATCGACGATGTCGTCCATCGATACGATGCCGACGAGATCGCCGCGTTCGTCGCTCACCGCGAGGCGCCGTACGCCGCTTGCGCGCATCGCCTCGGCCGCCTCGAACAGGCCCGCGGAGGCGGGCACCGTCGCGAGCGCCGGCGTCATCACGTCCTCGACGCAGGCGTCGGTCGGCCCGATGCCCTCGGCGAGCGCATAGAGCACGAGATCGCGGTCGGTGACGATGCCGGCAGGGCGATCGGCCTGCGGATCTTCTTCGAGCACGAGCAACGCGCCGACATGGTGCGCCTTCATGAGCGCCGCGGCTTCGCCGAGGCTCGCGCCGCGGCGCACGCTGACGATGCCGTGCGAACAGATGCGGCCTACGTTCATGGTTCGGCTCCTTTCGCCCCCCGAGGTTGCGCTGCCACGGGGCGGCCGCTATTGATCCAGGTCAACGGCGCGCGCCGTCCGCGTCAGGATTCGCGCTCGTGCAGGCGCGCGATGCTGTCCACCACGCGCGCGACTTCGTCGTCTTCGAGCGGCGGGCGGCAGCGCACGCGGTTCCAGGCGAGCAAAAGCTCGAGCGCCACCGTCGGATCCACGCCGTGCCAGAAGAGATGTCCGGCGAGCGAGGCGATCGTGCTGTTGCGCGCGCCCTCCTCGACGCCCTCGCGCACCAGGCGCCGCCAGTGCGCGAGCGGGTGCCCCGCGCGCGCACCCTCGCGCCGCGCAAGGCGAAGGAGCCACCCGGGAAGCGGCGCGAGGGGCGTCGTCTCGGGCGCGTTCGTCCAGCGGTAGCGGCCGCCGCTCGCGTGCACGGACGGTGGCGCGACCACCATGCCGCCGTCGCCGCGCAGGTCGAGCCCCGGCGCGAGCCCCGCGCGGTTCGGCACCGTCCCGCCCGGGTGCGCGAAATAGAGGTGCCGCCCGCCGCCGCCGGTGCGCGCCTCGACGGTGCGCGGCAGCGGCCCGTGCGCGCGCTCGAGCGCCGCGAGGCTCTCCTCGCCCCCGTGCCGGACGTCGACGTCGAGCACCACGAGGTTCGATACCGCGCCGGTGACGACGCCGAGGTTCGCGTCCGGGCGCGCGGAAAACCACGCGTCCACCTCGGCGGGCGCGGGCGCGCGCGACTGCAACGCGCGCCAGGCGACGAGCGGCCGCTTGCCGCGCGGCTCGACCGCGAGCACCGACCAGCCGCGCGCAAGGCAGGCGCGCGCCGCCGCATGCGTATCGCTCACCGCCCCGCGCATTCCGCCTGCGCGTTGACCTGCGTCAAACCCGCCGCGCCGCGACCGCCTATGCTCGCGGCATGCAGATTCCGTTGCAGGTCTCGTTTCAGGGCATCGCGCGCTCGGATGCGCTCGCCGCTGCGGTCGAAGAAAAGGCCGCGAAGCTCGAGCGCTACTTCGACCGGATCACGAGCTGCCGCGTGGTGCTCGCGGTCGACGGCCGGCACCAGCGCCACGGTCGACAGTACCGCGTGCGCATCGACCTCACGGTGCCGGGCGGCGAAATCGCGGTCACGCGCGAACACCACGAGGACGTGCACGTTGCGCTGCGCGACGCTTTCGACGCGGCGCGGCGCCGGCTCGAGGACCACGCGCGCGCGCAGCGCGGCGACGTCAAGCGCCATGCGCCCGAATCGACCGGACGCATCGCGCGCCTCGATGCGGCGGCCGGAATCGGCTTCATCGTCGCGCCCGACGGGCGCGAGTTCTATTTTTCCCGCGAGAACGTCGTCGCGCCGCCGTTCGAGCGCCTCGCCGTCGGCATGACGGTGCATTTCCTCGAGGACGCCGGCGCCGAGGGACCACAGGCGAAGCGCGTGAGCGCGCACCGCCGCGCAGGGGGCGACTAAAGCGCGGCGCGGCGCTCGGCGCGCTCGCGCCGCTGCGCGCGTCCGAGCATCGCGGCAAGGCCCGCGAGCTCCTCGCCGAGCAGTTCGATCAGATCGTCGGCGGCGAGCACGCCCACCAGCGCGCCCGAGTCGTCCACCACCGGCAGGCGCCGCACGCCGTGCGCGCGCATGAGCGCGATCGCGCGCCCGACGCCGTCGGTTTCGCGCGCGACGACGACCTCCGGTCGCATCGCCGCCTCGACCGGCGTGCGCGCCGGGTCGAGGCCGAGCGCCATCACGCCGACGACGAGGTCGCGGTCGGTGACGACGCCCACTGGCACGCGGCGCGCCTCGGCGTGCGACCGCTCGACGACGACCAGGCTGCCGACGTGATGTTCGCGCATCAGCTGCGCCGCGACGAGACAGCTCTCGTCGCGCGCGACGAACACCACCGTGCGCGTACAAAGCTCGCCGATCGCCATGCGGCGATGCTCGCACGCGACGCCGCGTCCGCTTTGACCCAGATCAACGGCGCCGGCGTGCACACAGGGGCGTCGTCGCCCCGCCGCCGCGCCTGCGCTAACATCGCGCGTTGTCGCAACGCGGCGCACGCCGCAGGAACCCGATGGATCGTCCCGGCACCCCGTATTGCATGCACGTGTTGCCGCGCGTTCCGGCGCGGCTCGCGCGGCTCGAGGAGCTCGCTGCCGACCTCGCCTACACCTGGGACCGCGCGACGCGCGCGCTGTTTTCGCGCCTCAACCCGCAGCTCTGGAGCGCCGCCGGCCACAACCCGCGCGCGTTTCTGCGCCGCATCGACGAGCCCTGCCTGGTGCAGGCGGCGCAGGACCCGGATTTTCTCGCCGCCTACGAGCGCGTGCTCGCCGCCTACGACGTGTACCGGCGCGACACCGCGCGGCGCGGGACCGGGACCCAGCTCGGCGCCGACGACCTGGTCGCGTACTTCTGTGCCGAATTCGGCTTCCACGAGAGCCTGCCGATCTACTCGGGAGGCCTCGGGATCCTCGCCGGCGACCACTGCAAGGCGGCGAGCGACCTGCGCCTGCCGTTCGTCGCCGTCGGGCTGCTCTATCGCCAAGGGTATTTCTCGCAGACGATCGACGCCGAGGGCAACCAGGTCGCGACCTACACCGATTCGGACTTCGACGATCTTCCGGTCGAACCGGTGAAGGACGCGGGCGGCGCCGAGCTGCGCGTGCCGATCGAATTTCCCGGGCGCACGGTACAGCTGCGCGTCTGGCGCGCGCGCGTCGGCCACGTCGCGCTCTACCTCCTCGACACCGACCTGCCGGAAAACGCCGAGCGCGACCGGCTGATCACCTACCGCCTCTACGGCGGCGACCGCACGACGCGGATCGAACAGGAGATCGTGCTCGGCATGGGCGGCGTGCGCGCGCTCGCGGCGCTCGGACTCGAGCCCACCGTCTGGCACATCAACGAAGGCCACGCGGCGTTCCTCGTCCTCGAGCGCCTGCGCCAGGCGGTGAAGGCGGGGCTTTCGTTCGCGGCGGCGCTCGAGGCGGTCGCCGGCAGCACCGTCTTCACGACGCACACTGCGGTCGCCGCCGGCCACGACCGCTTCCCGAACGACATGGTCGCGACCTACTTCGACGGCTGGTGCCGCGAACTGGGCATCGAGCGCGCGGCGCTCTTTGCGCTCGGGCGAAACGGCGCCGACGACGAATTCGACATGACCGCGCTCGCGGTGCGCGGCTCGCGTTGGCAGAACGGCGTCTCGCGCATCCACCGCGGTGTCTCCGCGCAGCAGCTCGCGGCCCTCTGGCCGCAGGTGCCGGCCGAGGAAAATCCGGTCACCTCGATCACGAACGGGGTGCACGCGCCGACGTTTCTCGCACCCGAATGGGCCGACGTGTTCGACCGCACGCTCGGCGAGACCTGGCAGCACCATCTGCACGACCCGGCGTTCTGGGCGCGGGTCGCCGAGCTGCCCGACGAGCTGTTCTGGAAAACGCACCAGACGCTCAAGGCGCAGATGCTCTACCTCGTGCGCTACCGCGTGCGCGCGCAGCACAACCGCCACCGCACCAGCGAGTCGCACATCGAGCGGCTGCTGCGCTTCGCCGATCCGGAGCGTCCGGAGGTGCTCACGATCGGCTTCGGCCGGCGCTTCGCGGCCTACAAGCGCGCGACGCTGCTCTTCGAGAATCTCGACTGGCTGCGCGAGATCGTCGCCGACCGCGAACGCCCGGTGCTTTTCATCTTCGCCGGCAAGGCGCATCCGGCCGACGGCCCCGGCCAGGACCTGATCCGGCACATCTCGCGCGTCGCGCGCACCCCGGAGTTCGAGGGCCGCATCCTCCTCGTCGAGGAGTACGACCTGCGGCTTGCGCGCAGGCTCGTCTCGGGCGTCGACGTCTGGCTGAACAACCCGGTCTATCCGCTGGAAGCGTCCGGCACCTCGGGGATGAAAGCGGCGATGAACGGCGTGCTCAACCTGTCGGTGCTCGACGGCTGGTGGGGCGAAGGCTACACCGGCGACAACGGCTGGGCGATCAAGCCGGCGTCCGAAGCGCTCGATCCGCACCGGCGCAACCAGGAGGAAGCGCGCACGCTCTACGAGCTGCTGCAGGACCGGGTGGTGCCGCTTTACTACGAGCGCGACGCGCGCGGTCTGCCGCTCGGCTGGATCCGGATGGCGAAGCGCGCGATCGCGACGATCATGCCGCGCTTCAACGCCTCGCGCATGGTCGACGAGTACGTCGCCAACTGCTACCTGCCGGCGGCGCGGCTGCGGCGCCGCCTCCTCGAGGACGGCGGGGCCGCCGCGCGCGCGCTCGCCGACTGGCGCGTGCGCGTGCGCGCCGCCTGGCCCGGCGTCTCGATCCGGCGTCTGGACAGCCCGGCGCGGCAGATCCGCTACGGCGATCGCGTGCGCGCGGAAGTGGCGGTGCGGCTGAACGGGCTTGCGCCCGCCGACGTGCGCGTCGAGCTACGCCTTGCGCGCGGCGCGAAGACCGAGTGGCGCAGCTACCTCTTCCAGCCGGACGGTTCGCCGGACGCGGCCGGCGAGCAGCGCTACGCGCTCGAGTTCGCCCCCGAGCTCTGCGGTCGGCTCGAGTACCGCATCCGCGCCTACCCGCATCATCCGCTGCTCGCGCATCCGCTTGAGATGGGCCTCATGATCTGGGCGTAGAGCGCACCGTAGCGGCGCGCCGCCCGCGTCCAGCCGAAATCGCGCGCCATCGCCTCGCGCTGCATGCGGCGCCAGCGCGCCGGGTCGCGCCAGGCGTCGATCGCGCGCGCGAGCGCGGCGCACAGCGCCTCCGCCTGCGGCTCGCGGAACACGAACCCGGTCACGCCGTCTTCGACGGTATCGGCAAGGCCCCCGGTCGCGCGCACCACCGGCAGCGTGCCGTAGCGCTGGCTGTACATCTGGTTCATTCCGCAGGGCTCGAAGCGCGACGGCATGAGAAAGATGTCGGCGCCCGCCTCGATGCGGTGCGCGAGCGCTTCGTCGAAGCCGACGACCACCGCGACGCGGCCCGGGTGCGCGGCGGCGAGGCGCCGGAAACCGTCTTCGAGCGCCGGCTCGCCCGAGCCGAGCACCGCAAGCTGCGCCGGCGCGGCGAGGATGCGCTCGGCGGCGGCGAGCACGAGGTCGAGCCCTTTCTGCTCGGTGAAGCGGCTGACGATGCCGAGCAGCGGCACGCCGGCGTCGTCGGCGAGCCCGAGCTCGGCGCGCAGCGCGGCGCGGTTTTCCGCCTTCGCCGCGAGCGTGTCGGCGTCGTAGCGGCGCGCGATAAAGGGGTCGGTCGCCGGATTCCACAGCTCGGTGTCGATGCCGTTCAGGATGCCGCAGAGCGCGTCGCGCCGCGCGGCGATCACGCCCTCCAGCCCGAAGCCGAGGGGCGCGCGCTGGATCTCCTGCGCGTAGGTCGGGCTGACGGTATTGATCGCGTCGGCGTAAACGAGGCCCGCCTTCATGAACGAGATGCGGCCGTGGTATTCCATTCCCGCGATCGAGAACGCCTCGCGCGGGAGCGCGAGCGCGTCGAAGCACTCGGCCGGGAAAATCCCCTGGAACGCGAGGTTGTGCACGGTTAAGAGCACCGCCGCGCGCGGCGCGGGCGAAAACGCGAGATACGCCGCCGCGAGCGCCGTCTGCCAGTCGTTCGCGTGCACGACCTGCGCCGACCAGCCGCCGTCGCCGCGCTCGCGCCCGAGCCAGGCGGCGGCGCGCGCAAGCTGCGCAAAGCGAAGCGCGTTGTCCGGCCAGTCGCGGCCTTCGGGGTCGAGGTAGGGGCCGCCTGCGCGCGCGTACAGCGGCGGGCATTCGACGAGGTAGGCCGGAAGATCGCCCGGCAGCCGCGCGGGAACGATGCGCGCCTCGGGCAGCCCGCCCGCGGGCGCAAGCTCGATCGCCCCGGCGTCCTCGCGCGCGAGCCCGTCGAGCGCCGGATACGCCGGCAGCAGCACGCGCACGTCGTAGCCGAGCCGCGCGAGCGCGCGCGGCAGCGCACCCGCGACGTCGCCCAGCCCGCCGGTTTTCACGAGCGGCGCGCACTCGGGCGTCGCAAAGAGCACGCGCAGCGCCGCCTCCGCCATCGCGCGATCTTACGCGAGCCGCTTCCGTGGTGAAATGCGCGCGATGACAGGCGAGCGCTGCGCGCTGGTGGCCGACGTCGGTGCGACCAAGACGCAGTTTGCGCTCGCGCGCCTCGAGGGCGGCGCACCGCGCCTTGCGTTCGTGCGCCGGTTCGAGGACCGCGCGTACGCGAGCTTCGAGGCGGCGCTTGCGGCGTATCTCGCCGAGGCCCGCGCGGCGCTCGGCACGCTCGCGCTCGAGCGTGCCTGCTTCGCCGCCGCCGGCCCGGTCGCCGAGCGGCAGGTGCGGCTCACCAACCGCGACTGGGTGCTCGACGCCGACGCGCTCCGAGCGCAGGTCGCGGCGCCGGTCGCGCTGGAAAACGATTTTGCGTGCGCCGCGCGCGGCGTCGAATGGCTCGGCGCAGGCGACCTCGTCGTCCTTCAGCCGGGCGAGCCGGTCGCGGCCGCGCCGCGCGTCGTGATCGGTGCCGGCACCGGCCTCGGGGTCGCGTATCTCGCGCCTAGCGCCTGCGGCTGGATCGTGATCGCGGGCGAAGGCGGCCACATCGGCTTTGCCCCGCAGACCGAGGCGCAGGCGGCGCTATGGCGCTGGTTACGCGCCGCGCGCGCTCGCGTCGCCTGCGAGGACGTGCTCTCGGGGCCGGGGCTTGCGGCGATCTACGCGTTCCTGCTCGGCCGGCCGCCGGGCGAACGCGGGCCGCAGGCACCGGCGGTCGAGCAGGCCGCCGAGGCGGGCGAGCCCGCCGCGGTGCGGGCGCTCGAGCTGTTTTGCGAAATCTACGGCCAGGTGGCCGGCGATCATGCGCTTGCGGTGCTTGCGCGCGGCGGCGTGTACGTCGCCGGCGGAATCGCGCGCCGCATCGTGGCCCGGCTGCGCGCGGGCGGCTTCCTGCGCGCTTTTGGCGACAAGGGCGTGCACGCGGCGATCGCGCGCCGCATGCCGGTGTACGTCGTGACGAACGAGCAGCTTGAGCTCCTCGGCGCGGCGGCGATCGCCCTTGATCTGCGTCAACGGCCTGTCAAGGAAAGCGGCTAGAGTCGCGCGCAAGGAGGAGGCTTCCAGCGAGAAAGGCAAGCCGTATGGTGCGCGCAAGATCCGGAAGGAAGCCGGCCGACGCGGCGAGCGTCGCCGACCGCGAGGCGCCGGCCGCCGCGGTATCGGCCGAGGAGCGCGAGCGTATGATCGCGCGCGCGGCGTACTTCCGCTCCGAGAAGCGCGGTTTCGCGCCGGGCCGGGAGCTCGAAGACTGGCTCGCGGCCGAAGCGGAAGTGGACGCGGCGCTCGGCCTCAGGCCGGCGCAAGGATAAGGGCGGCGAGCGGCGGCAGCGTGAGCGCGAGCGTCGCCGGCTGGCCCATGTACGGCGCCGGCTCGGCGAAGAGGGTGCCGCCGTTGCCGACGTTCGATCCGCCGTAGTAGGCCGAATCGGTGTTCAGCCGTTCGCGCCAGAACCCCGCGCGCGGCACGCCGATGCGGTAGCCGGTGCGCGGCACCGGCGTGAAATTGAGCACGACGACGAGGCAGGCGCCGCTCCTTGCGCGCCGCACGAAGCTGAGAACGGAATTGTCGCTATCGTGGCAGTCGATCCAGGCGAACCCCTGCGGGTCGAAGTCGAGCTCGTGCAGCGCCGGCTCGCTCGCGTAGAGCCGCTGGAGGTCGCGAAAGCAAAGGCGCACCCCGCGGTGCCAGTCGATCTCGGCGAGCGACCAGTCGAGGCCGTGAACCGCGTCCCACTCCGGGCCGTGGCCGAACTCGTTGCCCATGAAGTTGAGCTTCTTGCCCGGGGTGGTCATCTGCCAGGCGAAGAGCAGCCGCAGGTTCGCGAACTGCTGCCAGCAGTCGCCCGGCATTTTCCCGAGCAGCGATCGCTTGCCGTGCACTACCTCGTCGTGCGAGAACGGCAGCACGAAGTTCTCGGTGTAGGCGTAGAGCTGGCCGAAAGTGAGCCGGTCGTGGTGATAGCGCCGGTGAACCGGGTCGTGGCGGAAGTATTCGAGCGTATCGTGCATCCAGCCCATGTTCCACTTCATCGAGAAGCCGAGCCCGCCGGCGTAGGCGGGCCGCGACACCATCGGCCAGGCGGTCGACTCCTCGGCGATCGTGACGGCGCCCGGGAATTCGGCGTGCACGAGCACGTTCAGCTCGCGCAGGAAGTCGATCGCCTCGAGGTTCTCGCGCCCGCCGTAGCGGTTCGGCCGCCACTCGCCCGGCCGGCGCGAGTAGTCGAGATAGAGCATCGAGGCGACCGCGTCCACCCGCAGGCCGTCGAAGTGGAACTGATCCAGCCAGTAATGCGCCGAGGAAAGCAGGAACGCGCGCACCTCGTTGCGCCCGAAGTTGAACGTATACGTGCCCCAGTCCGGATGCCGCGCAAGGCGCGGGTCCTCGTGCTCGTAGAGCGCGGTGCCGTCGAAATGCGCGAGCGCCCAGTCGTCGGTCGGGAAATGCCCCGGCACCCAGTCGAGGATCACGCCGAGGCCGGCGCGGTGGCAGCGGTCGACGAATTCGCGCAGCTCGTCGGCGCTGCCCCAGCGCGCGCTCGGCGCAAAATACCCGGTGGTCTGATACCCCCAGGATTCGTCCAGCGGATGTTCGGTCACCGGCATCAGCTCGAGGTGCGTGAAACCCAGCTCGAGCGCGTACGGAATGAGCGCGTCGCCGAGCGCGCGCCAGCCGCGCGCGTCGCGCCGCCAGGAGCCGGCGTGCACTTCGAGGATCGCAACCGGCGCGCGCAGCCAGTCCCAGCGCGCGCGCCGCGCGAGCCAGTCGCCGTCGCCCCAGACGTGCGCCGCGGGCGGCGCGACTCGCGAGGCGGTGCCGGGTCGCAGTTCCGCGGCGCGTGCGTAGGGGTCGGCCTTGAGAAGGAGCGCGCCGCTCTCGCGGTTGCGGATCTCGAACTTGTAGAGCGCGCCGGGGCCGACGCCCGGCAGAAAGAGTTCCCAGACGCCGCTCGATCCGCGCACGCTCATCGGATGCACGCGCCCGTCCCAGCCGTTGAAGTCGCCGACCACCGAAACGCGCTCGGCGTTCGGCGCCCACACCGCAAAGCGCGTTCCGGCGACGCCCGCCACCGTCGTCGCGTGCGCGCCGAGGGTGCGCCAGGCTTGCGTCAGCCGCCCGGCGTTGAAGAGGTAGAGGTCGTAGTCGGAGATCTGCGGCGCAAAGCAGTACGGATCGAAGCGCTCGCACAGCACCCCCTGCAGCTCGAAGCGCACGCGGTAGGGCGCGCGAACCTCCGCCTCCAGCGCGAAAAGCCCCGCGACGCCCGCCGGATGCGCGGCGCGCCAGCCCTCGCGCGTCTCCACCCACGCCGCGCGCGCGCGCGGATCGTAGACGCGCACGAGCGCGCGCCCGCCCTCGCGATGCGGGCCGAGAAACGCATGGGGATCGTGCAGGCGGGCGGCGGCGAGGCGCTCGGCGCGCGCGTCGCGCGCGGCAATCGCGACATCGCTCATGGTCGCGGCGCATTATAGCGATCGGGACCGCGCGCAGCTCGTTCGCCAGACGATGGCGATCGTGCTCGCCGGCGGCCGCGGCTCACGGCTCGGAGCGCTCACCGACTGGCGCGCAAAGCCCGCGGTCCCCTTCGGCGGCAAGTTCCGCATCATCGACTTTACGCTCTCCAACTGCGTCAACTCCGGCATCCGGCGCATCGGCGTCGCCACGCAGTACAAGGCGCAGAGCCTCATCCGCCACCTGCAGCGCGGCTGGTCCTTCCTCGACGGGCGCTTCGGCGAATTCATCGAGCTGCTGCCGGCGCAGCAGCGCGCCGCCGCGCGCTGGTACCTCGGCACCGCCGACGCGGTGTACCAGAACCTCGACGTGCTGCGCCAGCACGCGCCGCGCTACGTGCTGGTGCTCGCGGGCGATCACGTCTACAAGATGGACTACAGCCTGATGCTCGCCGAGCACGTCGTGCGCCGCGCCGAGCTCACCGTCGCCTGCGTCGAGGTGCCGCTCGAGCACGCGCGCAGCCTCGGGGTGATGACGGTCGACGAGGTCGGCCGCATCACCGCGTTTCACGAAAAGCCCGCCGACCCGACGCCGATGCCGGGCCGGCGCGATGTCGCGCTCGCGAGCATGGGCGTCTACGCCTTCGACGCCGAGTTCCTGTACGCGCAGCTTGCGCGCGACGCGGCCGACGCCGACTCGACGCACGACTTCGGGCGCGACCTGATCCCGTGGGTGGTCGCGCACGGACACCGCGCCTACGCGCATCGCTTCGCCGACTCCTGCGTCAACATGGTCGAGGGTCGGCCGTACTGGCGCGACGTCGGCACGATCGACGGCTACTGGGAGGCGAACATGGACCTCGTGCAGGTGACGCCCGCGCTCAACCTGTACGACGCCGACTGGCCGATCTGGACGTACCAGGAGCAGCTGCCGCCGGCGAAGTTCGTGTTCGACGACGCGGACCGGCGCGGCTGCGCGATCGATTCGATGGTCTCGGGCGGCGACATCGTGAGCGGCGCGACGGTCCGCCGCTCGCTGCTCTTTTCGCGCGTGCGCGTGCACAGCTACACCCTCGTCGAGGACTCGGTCATCCTGCCGAACGTCGAGATCGGCCGCCACTGCGTCGTGCGCCGCGCGATCCTCGACAAGCACTGCCGGCTGCCGCCCGGCACGAGAATCGGCGTCGATCCGGAAGAGGACCGCAAGCGCTTTCACGTCACCGAGCGCGGTATCACGCTGGTGACGCCGGAAATGCTCGGCCAGCAGGTGCACCAGCGCCGATGAGTGCGCGGCCCGTGGCGCTGGTGCTCGTCTGGCACATGCACCAGCCGGACTACCGCGACCGCGCGAGCGGCGAGTTCGCGATGCCGTGGGTGCTGCTGCACGCGCTCAAGGACTACACCGACATGGCTTGGCACCTCGAGCGGCACGCGGTGCGCGCGACGGTCAACTTCGCGCCGGTGCTGCTCGACCAGATCGAGGACTACGCGGCGCAGCTCGCGAGCGGCCGGCTGCGCGACCCGCTTTTGCGGCTGCTTGCGCGCGAGCCGGACCGCTCGCTCGCCGAGTCCGAGCGCCGTTACGCGCTCGCCCAGTGCTTTCGCGCGAACGCCGAGACGATGATACGGGCGTTTCCCGCCTACCGGCGGCTGGAGGACGTGCATCGCGCCGCCGGCGGCGAGGCGGCCGAGGGGCTCGCTTGGCTCACCGACCGCTATTTCGACGACCTGGTCACCTGGTATTTCCTCGCATGGACGGGCGAGACCGTGCGGCGCGAATCGGCGACCGTCGCGCGCCTGATGGCGAAGGGGGCGGGCTTTACCTACGAGGACCGCCGCGCGCTGCTCGACGAGATCGCGCGGCTCGTGGGCAGCCTCATCGCCCGCTGGCGCGCGCTCGCCGAATCGGGCCGCGTCGAGCTCTCGACGACGCCGCACACGCACCCGATCGGGCCGCTGCTCGTCGATTTCGCCGCCGCGCGCGAGGCGGCGCCTGCGGCGCCGCTGCCCGAGCACGAGCGCTACCCGGGCGGCATCGAACGCACGCTCGCGCAGCTCGAGAGCGCGCTCGCGACCCATCGCGCGCGCTTCGGCGTGGATGCCGCCGGCGTCTGGCCCGCCGAGGGCGCGGTCTCGAGCGCGTTCCTGCGGCTCCTCGCCAGTCGCGGCGTGCGCTGGACCGCGAGCGGCGAGGGCGTGCTCGCGCGCAGCCTCGCCGAGAGCGGCGGCTACGAGCGACTGCGCGACCTCTATCGCCCCTGGCGGCTCGACGGTGTCGAGACCGCGCTTTTTTTCCGCGACGACCGGCTCTCGGACCTCGTCGGCTTCGAATACCGGCGCTGGCACGGGCGCGACGCGGCTGCGCACCTCGTCGGCGAAGTCGAACGCATCGGCCGCGAGGCGCGGGCGGCCGAGCCGCCGGTGGTCGCGGTGATCCTCGACGGGGAAAACCCCTGGGAGCACTACCCGTACAACGGCTTCTACTTCCTGTCGGCGCTGTACGAGACGCTCGAGAAGCATCCCACGATCCGCACGCGCACGCCCTCGGAGGTCCTCGCGCACACCGAGCCGCCGGCGCGGCTTTCCGCGCTCAAGGCCGGCAGCTGGGTGCAGGGCACGCTCCTCACCTGGATCGGCGCGCCGGCGAAGAACCGGGCGTGGGACCTGCTGTGCGCCGCGAAGCACTCGTACGACCTCGTCGTCGCGAGCGGACGACTCGAGCCGGCGGCGCGCGAGGCGGCGCGCGCGCAGCTCGCCGAGTGCGAAGGCTCGGACTGGTTCTGGTGGTTCGAGGACGGTTCGGCGAACCCGGCGGTCGCCGCCTTCGACCGGTTGTTCCGGGAAAAGCTCGCGCACCTTTATCGCCTGCTCGCGCTGCCGGTGCCCGCGCCGCTTGCGCAACCGATCTGCGCGCCGGGCGACCGCGCCGACGGCGCCTCGGCGATGCGCCGCGCAGACGGCTGAGGCCACCGCGACGATGCGCAAGGCCGCGCTCCTTTTCGGCGTGCACGCGCACCAGCCCGCGGGCAATTTCCCGGAGGTGTTCGAGCAGGCGCACGCGCGCTGCTACCGGCCGTTCATCCGCACGCTCTACGGCTATCCGGCGTTTCGCTTCGCGATGCACATGAGCGGACCGCTGATCGAGTACCTGTTCGCGCACCACGCGGAAGACGCGGCGCTCCTCGTCGAGATGACGCGCCGCGGCCAGCTCGAATGGTTCGGCGGCGGCGACTGCGAGCCGGTGCTCGCCGCGATCCCGCACCGCGACCGGCTCGGGCAGATCGAGGCGCTCTCGGCGCGGCTCGAGCGCCGCTTCGGCGCGCGCCCGCAGGGCGCCTGGCTCACCGAGCGCGTCTGGGACTCGGCCGTGGTCGGCGCGTTCGCCGAGTCGGGCATCCGCTACGCGGTGGTCGACGACTACCATTTCCTCTGCACCGGGCGCGAGGCGCAGGCGCTGCGCGGCCATTTCGCCACCGAGGACGACGGCCGAAGGCTGGACCTCTTTCCGATCTCGGAGACGCTGCGCTACCGCGTGCCGTTCGCGCCCGCGGCCGACGCGGTCGCGCTGATCGAGGGCATGGCCGCGCCCGGCGAGGCCGGCGATCTACTTCGACGACATCGAAAAGTTCGGCATCTGGCCCGAGACCTGGGAATGGGTCTACGGCCGGCGCTGGCTCGTCGAGTTCATCGAGCGGGTGCTCGCCTCGGAGCGCCTTGCGCCGCTCTCGTACCGGGAATTTCACGCGGCGACGCCGACGCGCGGCCTCGTCTACCTGCCCACCGTCTCCTACGTCGAGATGAACGAGTGGACGCTGCCTGCGCCGGCGGCGGCGCGCTATGCCGCGCTCGTCGCCGGCGCGCGCGCCGCCGGCCGCTGGGACGCCGACAAGCCGTTCCTGCGCGGCGGGATCTGGCGCAATTTCCTTTCGCGCTACGCCGAGGCGAACTGGATGCACAAGCGCATGCTCGGGCTGTCTGCGCGCGTCGCCGCCGCGAGCGGCCGGCCCGACGTCGCCGAGCTGCGCGCGCTGCTCTACGCCGCGCAGGCGAACGACGCCTACTGGCACGGTCTGTTCGGCGGGCTGTACCTGCCGCACCTGCGGCGTGCCGTCTGGCGCAATCTGCTCGCGCTGGAAGCGCGGCTCGATGCCGCTTCGCCGCGCCCGCCGATCGCGCGCGAAGACCACGACCTCGACGGCATCGAGGAGCTGTTCCTCCGGAGCCCGGCGCTTCAGGCGGCGATCGCCCTCGACGGCGAGGCGGCGCTGAAGGAGCTTTCGAGCTACGCGCTCGCGCAGAACTTCGGCGATACGCTTCGCCGCTATCCGGAGCACTACCACGAGCGCCTCGCCGACGCCGCCGCGTCGCGACCGCAGGCGGGCGGCATCGCCTCGGCGCACGACCGGTTCGCGCTGAAGCACGCGATCGGACCCGCCGACCTCGAACCGGATGCGCGCGCGCGCACGCTCTTTCGCGACACCTGGTGCGCGCAGGGCGCGAGCACCCGCGAGCTGCGCGGCTACCGCCTGACGGCGGCCGAGGACGCGCGCGCCGAATTCGTCGCCGAAGTCGACGGGGCGCGGATCGCGAAGGTCCTGGCCGTCGACGGCGCGACGCTCGCGGCGAGCTGGCGGATCGAGGCGCCGGCCGGCGAGTTCGTCACCGAACTCGACGTCGCGATGCCCTCCTGCGACGGCTTCGCCGGCCGTTACATGGTCGGCGAGACGGTGCTCGGCGGCTTCGGCCAGACGGTGCACCTCGAGGCGAGCGAAGCGCTCGCGCTCGACGACCGGTTCATGCGCGGCCGGTTGGTGCTGCGCTTCGATCCGCCGGCGCGCGTCGCCGCCGCGCCGTGCTACACCGTGTCGCAGTCCGAAGACGGTCTCGAGCGCATCATGCAGTCGGCGACGCTGCGCCTTGCGTGGCCGGTGCCCTCGGCGGGTGCGGCAATCCGCGTGACGCTCGCGGTCGAACCCGACGCCGATCTCCGAGCGAACGGAGAGCCGCGATGACGCGGGTCGCGATCCCGGCGGGGACGGTCGCGCTTGAGGGCGTGCTGGAAGTGCCCGCCGGTGCGCGCGGCGCGGTCGCCTTTTCCCACGGCAGCGGCTCGGGGCGGCACTCGCCGCGCAACCGCTACGTCGCCGCCGAACTGCGAAAGCGCGCGCTCGCGACGCTGCTCTTCGACCTGCTCACGCCCGAGGAAGACCGCGCGCGCGAGAACCGATTCGACATCGCGCTCCTTACCGAGCGGCTCGCCGCGGCGGTGCGGTTTCTCGGCGCCGAGCCGGCGACTCGTGGGCTGCCGATCGGGCTTTTCGGCGCGAGCACCGGCGCGGCCTCGGCGCTGCGCGTCGCGGCGGCGATGCCGCAGCAGGTCGCGGCGGTGGTCTCGCGCGGCGGTCGGCCCGACCTCGCCGGCCCGCAGGCGCTCGCGCGCGTGCGGGCGCCGACGCTGCTCATCGTCGGCGCGCTCGACCACGGCGTGATCGAGTTGAACGAAGAGGCGCACAAGGCGCTCGCCCACTGCACGCGCGAGCTGGCGCTCGTGCCGGGCGCGACGCACCTTTTCGAGGAGCCGGGCGCGCTGCAAGCGGTGGCGCGACTCGCGGCCGACTGGTTCGAGCGTCATTTGACGGCGCCCGCGCGACACCGATAACCTGCGCGGCCTGCGTCGCCCGCGGCGACGCGCGCTTCGCGACCGACGGAACGACCTCTGGACTCCGCCTCCCCGCGCGCCCTCATCAACCGCCTCGCCGGCCTCGCGGCGCTCGCGCTCCTTGCGCTCGGCACGGTCGTCGTCCTGAAGCCGTTTATCGCCGCGGGGCTCTTCGCGGCGGTGTTCGTGATGGCGACCTGGCCTGCCTACGCCGCGCTGCGGCGCGCGCTGCGCGGCAGCGACGCCTGGGCGGCGACGTTGATGACCGTCGGCGTCGTCGTTCTGGTCGTGCTGCCCTTCGCCTGGCTCGTCGAGAACGCGATCGAGCGCGTGCCGCGCTGGGTGGCGCTCGTACGCGGCTGGCTGGTCGACGGGCTGCCGCCGCCCCCGGCATGGCTCGCGCGCGTGCCGCTCGCCGGCCCCGCGCTCGACGAACACTGGCGCGCGCTCGCCGCCGATCCGGGCGCGCTGCGCGACCTCGGAAAGCGGCTGGTCGAGGTCTCGCGCGGGCCGCTCCTTTCGGCCGGCGCGATCGTCGGCGAAGGGATTCTGCAGCTCGCCCTCGCGACCTTCGTCGGCTTTTTCTTCTACCGCGACGGCGAAGCGATCGTCGCGAGCCTGCGCGCCGGCGTCGCCCGACTCGCCGGTCCGCTCGGCGAGGAGCTGATCGCGACGGTGCAGACGACGGTGCGCGCTGTGGTGCTCGGCATCCTCGGCACCGCGCTCGCGCAGGGGCTCCTTGCGACGATCGGGTTCGCGGTCGCGGGGCTGCCCGCGCCGCTCCTCCTCGGCGGCCTGACGGCGCTCGTCTCGCCGGTGCCCGGCGGACCGGTGTTCGTATGGCTCGGCGCGACGTTCTGGCTGCTCGCCGAGGAGCAGTTCGGCTGGGCGGTGTTCATGTTCGCCTGGGGCGCGGGGCTCGTCTCGAGCATCGACAACGTCGTGCGGCCTCTCCTCATCAGCCGGGGCGCGAGCCTGTCCTTCGGGCTGGTGTTCGTCGGCGTCGTGGGCGGAATCGTCGCTTTCGGCTTCGTCGGTGTATTCATCGGCCCAGCGCTGCTCGCGCTCGCCTGGCGGCTCTGGCAGGTCTGGGTCGAACACGAGGACGCGCGCGCGACGCCGCCGGACGACGCGCCGCGCTGAGCGCGCGCCGCGGCGCCGCTCAACCCTTGATGCAGACGATCGGCACGCAGCGCGCGACCTTCTTCGCGAGGCCCGCCGCGTCGGCCGCGTCGACGACGGCGCTCACGTCCTTGTAGGCCTGCGGCGCCTCCTCGGCGACGCCCCGCATCGAGGGGCTCTTCACGAGGATGCCGCGCGCGGCGAGCTCGTCCACCACCTGCCGCCCCTTCCATTGCTTCAGCGCCTGGTTGCGGCTCATCGCGCGCCCCGCGCCGTGGCAGGCGGAGCTAAACGCCGCCGACTCCGACGCCTTTGTGCCGGCGAGGATGTAGGAGCCGGTGCCCATCGAGCCGCCGATCAGCACCGGCTGGCCGACCGCCCGGAGTTCCGGCGGCAGCTCCGGATGCCCCGGGCCGAAGGCGCGCGTCGCGCCCTTGCGGTGCACGTAGAGCTTGCGGCCGCCGTGCTCTTCCAGCTTGCAGGTGTTGTGCGAGACGTCGTAGAGAAGCCGAAGCCGCGCGCGCGGCAGGACGTCGGCGAACACCTCGCGCACGAGCGCGGTGAGGATCTGGCGGTTGGCGAGCGCGCAGTTGATCGCGGCGCGCATCGCGCCGAGGTATTCCTGACCGAGCTCAGAAGCGATCGGCGCGCAGGCGAGCTCGCGGTCGGGGAGCACGATGCCGTAGCGCGGCGCTGCGATCGCCATGCGCTTGAGGAACTCGGTGCCGATCTGGTGGCCGAGCCCGCGCGAACCGCAATGGATCATCACCACGGCGTCGCCCGCCGCGATCCCGTACGCGCGCGCGATCTCCTCGTCGTAGACCTCGGCGACCTCCTGCACCTCGAGATAGTGATTGCCGCTGCCGAGCGTGCCCATCTCGTCGCGCTGGCGGCGCTTGGCCTGCGTCGACACCGCCGCGGGCTTCGCGTGCTTCATCTGCCCGCCCTCCTCGACGCGCTCGAGGTCGGCGGGTTCGCCCCAGCCGCGTTCGACCGCCCAGCGCGCACCGCCCGCGAGCATCGCATCCATCTCGGCGTCCGAGAGCCGGATCGAGCCCGTGCTGCCGACGCCCGCCGGGATGCGCGCAAAGAGCGCTTCCGCGAGCTGGCGCTGCACCGGCATCACGTCCTCGCGCCGCAGGCCGGTGGTGAGACAGCGAACGCCGCAGGAAATGTCGAAGCCGACGCCGCCGGCCGACACGACGCCCCCGGCCTCGGCGTCGAAGGCGGCGACGCCCCCGATCGGAAAGCCGTAGCCCCAGTGCGCATCCGGCATCGCGTAGGCGGCGCCGACGATGCCCGGAAGCGTCGCGACGTTCATCGCCTGCTCGCGCACTTTTTCGTCCATTTCGCGCACGAGCGCTTCGCTCGCGTAGATGACTGCGGGCACCCGCATCGCCCCCTGCGGCGGGATGCGCCACTCCCACTCGGAGACCTTTTCGAGCCGCGAAAGATCCACGTTCAGACGTCGATCACCGTTTGCGCGGTCCAGCCCTGCGGCCCGCGCGTCACGTCGAGCGTAGTATACGTTGCGCCCTTCGGCTCGACCGCAGGGCGGTGGCGCGCCGCATCCACCGGCTCGCCCCAGGCTTTGGCCGAGAGCCGCCCGCCCTCGATCGCGACGTCGAACCGCGAAAAAAGCATCCTGCGCGTCGCCATCTCGTAGATGAGGGCGTTCAGCCATTCTGCAAGCAGCAGCTCGTCGTCGGGCGCCTCGCAAGCGATCGCGACCGCGGTCTGCGGCCGCACCGCGTCCGGGTCGGTGACCGCGGCCGTCAGCGCGACCGCGGCCTGCGCGAACGCCTCGGCCAAGGTGTCGCCGTGGCCGCGCACGCCGAGGTCGGCGTCATGCGCGTAGTGTTCCCAACGTCCCGGCACGCGGCGTATCGATCGCGGAAAAAGAACAAGGCGCGGCTTTCGCCGCGCCTTCCGGGCACACCGCATGGGAGGAGGAGAAAGATGTGGCGCACCCCATCGGCATTCTGCCCCTTCGCTGGAACCCGGATTTGACCCAGATCAACCGTTCAGCCTGCGCCGACGTGCGCGCAGCCGGCGCGCAGGCGCTCGCGCGCGGCGTCGAATGCGGCTTGCACCGCTTCGTGCACGCCGGATCGCGCCGGACCGGAAACGAGCGTCTGATGGCCTGCCCAGCGGATGTCGAGCCCGACGCTGTAGCGGCGCGCCTCGCCCTCCTTCCAGGATTCGAGGCTGCTGCGCACCTCGGCGATCTGGGGAAACGCCGCCCGCAGCTCGGCCACGTCGTGCTCGATCAGCGCTTCGAGCCGCTCGTCCTTCACTCAGACGACCTCCCGCGCGCCGCGACCGGCACGCCCTGCGCATCGACGACGCGGACCGAGACCGGAATGCCGGCGCGCACGCTCTGGGTGACGACGCAGAAGTCCTCGAACTGTTCCACGCAGCGCTGCTGATGCGGCATCGCGCCGAGCCTTTCGGCGAGCGCGATCTCGACCTCGATGCCGGCGATGCGGTAGCGGCCGCGCTCGTTGCGCGCGAGCCGTCCGACCGCCCGCGCCCGCACCGGACCGGGATTCTGCCGGAACTTGTGGCGCAGGCAAAAGACGAAGCTCGCCGCGAGGCAGTGGGCGACCGCGGCGGCGACGAGCCGCGCCGCGTTCGGCCCGCGTCGGCGCCCGAGCGGCTCGGATTCGTCGAGCAGCACCTCGCCGACCTCCGGGCAGTCGAACCGCACCCGGAACTCGAACCCTTCGATCTGCTCGAGGCTCGCGCTGAAGGCTTCCGTCGCGCTCATCGCATCCCCCGTTTCCGTCGCGCCACGCTAGAGCAGGCGCACCGAGGGCGTTTGATCCTGGTCAAGCGCGCGAGGGCTCGGCTAGACTGCGCGCGGGACATTTTCCGGAGGGCCTCGGACGATGGCGAACCGCCGGCGGGCGATCGTCACCGGCAGCGCGACCGGCGTCGGCGCGGCCACCGCGCTTCTCCTTGCGCGGCGCGGTTGCGACGTGGTCGTCAACTATACGAAGAGCGAAGCCGAGGCGCACGCGACCGCCGCGGCGTGCCGCGCGGCGGGCGCCGACGCGATCGTCGTGCGCGCCGATGTGGCCGACGACGCCGCCTGCCGCGCGATGGTCGGCCAGGCGATCGCGCGCTGGGGCGGGCTCGACATCCTGGTCAACAACGCCGGCATCACCACCTTCGTCGGCACCGGCAATCTGGAGGCGATCGACGCGGCGACGTTTCAGCGCATCTTCGCGGTGAACGCGCTCGGCGCCTTCCAGATGATCCGCGCAGCGGCGCCGCACCTGAAGGCCGCGCGCGGCGCGATCGTCAACGTCTCGTCGATCGCCGGGACGCACGGGCTCGGCTCCTCGGTCCCCTATGTCGCTTCGAAAGGGGCTCTCAACGCGATGACGCTGCATTTCGCGCGCGCGCTCGCGCCCGAGGTTCGGGTGAACGCCGTCTGCCCCGGCATGATCACCACGCGCTGGTTCGTGCAGGGTCTCGGCCGCGAAGGCTACGAGAAGCTGAAGGCGCACTACGAGCAGACCGCGCCGCTTGCGCGTGCCTGCAGCCCCGAGGATGTCGCCGAAGCGGTGGTTTGGCTCGCGGAGGCCGCGACCGTCACCGGCGAACTGCTCCTGATGGACTCGGGACTTCACCTCGGCAGCCTCGGCCGCGCGGTAGTGCCGCAAAGGGGCCTGAAGGCCTCAGCGCGACGGGAACGCGACCGCTCGCGGTCGGATCGCGCGGCACAAGGAACGCAGGGAGTAAAATCCGTACCGGGTCGCTAGCTCAACTGGTAGAGCAGCGGACTCTTAATCCGTTGGTTCTGGGTTCGAGTCCCAGGCGGCCCACCACCGCCGGAGCGGGAACTCGCCTCAGCTCGCACCTCGGCCGTACACCTCCCAGCACGCCCGGAGGGTGTTGTCGTGGATGTCGAGCACCTTGCGTAGCGGCTTTTGGTAGCCGCCGGCAAGATTCCAGGCAACCGGCACGCGCATCGCGCGCGCTGCCTCGAACACCCGTCGGTCGCGAAGGTAAAGCTCGTCAGTAGCGAGCCAGCCCCCGAGCGGGTCGTCCACGTGCGGGTCCGCCCCCGCCTGATAGAGGATCGCATCGCAGCCCGCAAAGCGCGAAACGATCTCTGGAATCGCCTCGAGAAAGCGCTTCGCCTGCCGGCGCTCGCGGTATTCGGCCCCGGCGCTGTAGTGAACGATCGCGCGTAACTTTAGCGTCTCGATGATGTCTTCGGTTCCGTCGCCCCAGTGCTGGTCGAAGTCGAGGATGCCGACGCGCCGCACGAGCCCCTCGCGCAAGAGCACCTGCGCCGCGACCACGAG
>JAVQZY010000010.1:0-25351 GCA_033582675.1 Burkholderiales bacterium
CGCGATGCCGCGCTACTGAGATGACCGTGCGCCGCACGCTCGCCTCGCTCGCGCTGCTCGTCCTCGCCGCGCCCGCCGCCGCACAGGGATTGCTCGAGGTCTATCGCGACGCGAAACAGTACGACGCGCAGTACGCCGCCGCGCGCCACGCGTTCGCCGCGGCGCTCGAGAAGCTGCCGCAGGCACGGGCGTTGCTCCTTCCGACGCTCGGTCTGTCGGCGAACCGCACCGAGACGCGCATCGACTCGGAGCCGCGCGCGGGCTCGGCAGCCGTGCCCTTCGTGCGCGATGCGCGCGCCTGGGGCTACACGCTGTCGTTCTCGCAGCCGCTCTACCGCCCGCAGAACCTCGTGCAGCGCGATCAGGCCGAGTATCAGGTGAAGCAGGCCGAGGCGCAGTTCGCGCAGGCGTCGCAAGACCTCATCCTGCGCGTCGCGCAGGCATACTTCGACGTGCTCGCGGCGCAGGACACCCTCGCGCTCGTGCAGGCGCAGAAGGCGGCGATCGCCGAGCAGCTCGCGCAGGCGAAGCGCAACTTCGAGGTGGGCACCGCCACGATCACCGACACTCACGAGGCGCAGGCGCGCTTCGACCTCGCTGCGGCGCAGGAGATCGCGGCGCAGAACGACCTCGAGACGAAGCGCCGCGCGCTGCAGAGCATCACCGGGAAGGAGTACGCGACGCTCAAACCCTTGCGCGCGCAGCTCAAGCTCTCGCCGCCCGATCCGCCGCAGATGCAGAGCTGGGTCGAACTGGCGGAAAAGCAAAGCTACAGCGTGCTCGCGCAGGAGGCGGCGGCCGAGATCGCGCGGCTCGAGACGCGCCGCAGCGCCGCGGCCCATTTACCGACGCTCGACCTCGTCGCGAGCTACGGCTACACGTCGCAGACCGCGAGTGCGATCTCGCCGGCCGGCACCAACGTCACCACCGGAAGCCTCGGGCTGCAGCTTGCGCTGCCGCTCTACGCCGGCGGCGCGCTCAGCTCGCGCGAGCGCGAGGCGGCGGCGAACTACGAGCGCGCAAAGCAGGAGCTCGAGAACGCACGCCGCGCGGCGGCGCTCGCCGCCCGCCAGACGTACCTCGCGGTGCTGAACGGCATCGCGCAGGTTTCGGCGCTCGAGCAGGCGCTCGTCTCCTCGCAGACCGCACTCGAGTCGAACAAGCTCGGCTACGAGGTGGGGGTGCGCATCAACATCGACGTGCTGAACGCGCAGCAGCAGGTGTTCGCCACGCGCCGCGATCTGGCCCTTGCGCGCTACAACACCATCACTGCCCACCTGCGGCTGAAGTCGGCCGCGGGCGCCTTGCGCGAAGAAGACCTCGAGGAAGTGAACCGCGCGCTCGAACCCTGAGCGGCGCGGCGGCTCACGCATGCGGGCCGGCGCGCGCGGCAAGGAGCGCACGTAGGCGCGCAAGATGCCGGGCGCTCGCGCCGCGGTGCGCGGCGCAGAGTCGTCGGCCCGCCTCGCCCATCGCGCGGCGCCGCGCGGGGTCGGCAAGGAGCCTCATCGCCTCGACGAGCGCCGCCTTCGCGTCGCCCGCCTGCACCGCCGCGCCCGCCTCGAGCGCGAGCCGCGTCACCTCGGCGAAGTTGAACATGTGCGGACCGAGCACCGCGGGGGCGCCTGCGGCGAGCGCCTCGATCGGGTTCTGCCCGCCGAGCGGGGCGAACGAGCCGCCGATCAGCGCGACATCGGCGGCCGCGTAATAGAAGTCCATTTCGCCGAGCGTGTCGCCGACGAGCACCTGCGCCTCGACCGCACCGCCGCGGCTGCGGCGCGCGGTCCGCAGACCGCGCGCAGCGACGAGCCGCGCGACATCGTCGGCGCGCGCCGGGTGCCGCGGCACGACGACGACGAGGACCTCGGCTGGCGGTGCCCCGAGCGCATCGAAAAGCATCGCCTCTTCGCCCTCGCGCGTGCTCGCGAAAAGAAGCACCTGCCGCGCCCCGAGCGCCGCGCGAAACGCGGCCGCCTCGGCGCGTTTCGCTTCGTCGGGTGTGGCGTCGAACTTGAGGTTGCCGGTCACCTCGACCGCGGTCGCGCCGACCGCGCGAAGCCGCGCTGCGTCCGCCTCGCTTTGCGCGCACACCGCGGCGAACGCCGCGAACGCCGGGCGCGCGAGCCCCGAGACGCGCGCGTAGCGGCGCGCAGAGCGCTCCGAGAGGCGCGCGTTCGCCAGAACGAGCGGCACCCCGCGCGCGCGGCAGGCGGCGACCAGGTTCGGCCAGACCTCGGTTTCGACGAGCACGCCGAGGACCGGGCGGAAATGCGCGAGGAACCGGCGCACCGCCCCGGGGGTGTCCCAGGGAAGCCAGACGATCCGCGCCGCATGCCCGTGCAGATCGGCGAGCGTCTTTCGGCCGGCAGCGGTCGTGCAGGTGAGGAGCAGCTCGCAGCGCGGCTCGCCGGCGGCGAGCGCGCGAACGAGCGCGGCGCTCGCGCGCGCTTCGCCGACCGATACCGCGTGCACCCAGACGAGCGGGCGGCCGCTCGGCGAAACCGCGGTATCGCGGTAGCGTCCGAAGCGTTCGCCGATTCGCTCGCGGTAGCCCGGCTCGCGCCTTGCGCGCCAGAATAGCCGCGCAAGGAGCGCCGGCAGCGCCGCATAGAGCGCCGCGCTGTAAAGGAGCCGCCAGATCAAAGGAGCGCCTCCAGCGCCGCGATCGCCTCGGCCGCCTCGGGAGCAGCGCCCGGTGCGCCGAGATTTTGCGCGCGTCGCCCGCCATAGAGCCCGGTGCGGGCAGGATCCGAGCCGCAGTAAAGCCCGAGCGTCGGGACACCGAGCGCCGCAGCAAGGTGCGTAAGCCCGGTGTCCACCCCGATGGCGCAGCGCGCGCGGGCAATGAGCCGCGCGAGCGCCGAAAGCGCAAGGCGCGGCGGAACGATCGCGCCGGGCAGCGCCGTCGCGATCCGCTCGGCGCGCGCTCGCTCCCGCTCGGATCCCCACGGCAGGACCGGCACGATGCCGCGCGCAGCGAGCGCCTGCCCGAGCGCGCGCCAGCGCTCTTCCGGCCAGAGCTTGTCGGCTCGGCTCGTCATCGTGAGGAGCACCGCGTAGGGTCGGGCGGGCGCAAACGGCGGCTCGCCCGAGGCGACGAGGCCGTAGTCGCATGCGCCGTCGGCGGCGTAGCCGAGCGCGCAGGCGGCGAGCCTGCGGTTTCGCTCGACCGCGTGCAGTGCGGGCGAGACCGCGTGCACCGCGTCGTAGAAGCGCGCAGCGAGCGGCTCGCGCGCGCTCGCCCGATCGAACCCGTGGCGCGGCCCGCGCGCAAGCCGCGCGACGAACGCGCTTTTGAGCAGCCCCTGCGCGTCGATCACGCAGTCGTAGGGCGCAGCGCGCAGCGCGCGCGCGAACGCCGCGATCTCCGACCAGGTCGCCGGCAGAAAGGGCGTCCTGCGCCAGCGCCGGATCGCGACCGGGATCGCGCGCGCGACCGCCGGATGAAGCCGCACCACCTCCGCAAACGCCTCCTCGACCACCCAGTCGATCGTCGCATCCGGCAGCCGGCGCGCGACGTCGCTCGCCGCCGGGCAGTTGTGCACCACGTCGCCGAGCGACGAGGTCTTCACGAACAGGATGCGCGGCATGCGAAAGCGCCGATTCTAAGTGGCGGCGCGCTAGAATCGCCGCGCCCGTCTTCCGGACACGCCGCTTGAGCACCGCCGCCCGCACGCGCCTTACCGTGACCGTGATCACGCGCGATGCGGCGGCGCAGCTTCCGGCGTGCCTTGCGAGCGTCGCGTTCGCCGACGAGGTCGTCGTCGCCGACTCGGGAAGCACCGACGGCACGCCCGAGATCGCCGCGCGCCTTGGCGCGCGCGTGGTGACGCACCCTTGGCTCGGTTTCGGGCGCCAGAAGCAGTTCGCCGCCGAGCAGGCGACGCACGACTGGATCCTCAGCCTGGATGCCGACGAGCGCGTCTCGCCGGAGCTCGCCGCGAGCATCGTGCGCGCGCTCGAGGCGCCGGAGGCGCCCGTCTACCGCATGGCGCGGCGCAACCGCTTCATGGGACGGTGGCTCGCGCACGGCGAGGGCTACCCCGACTGGTGCGCGCGGCTCTACGACCGGCGCGCGGCGCGCTGGAGCGAAGACCCGGTGCATGAGCGGCTCCTCTACAGCGCGCGGCCGGCGACGCTCGCCGGCGACCTTCTTCACGACTCGGCCGAGGACCTCGATCGCTATCTCGAAAAGCAGAACCGTTACAGCCGGCTTGCGGCCGAAGCGATGTTTGCGCGCGGCGAGCGCGCAGGCGTTTTGCGGCTCGTCGGCTCGCCGCTCGTGCGCTTTCTGAGGTTCTACGTGCTGCGGCTCGGGTTCCTCGACGGCGTGCCGGGGCTTGTGCACATCGCGATCGGCTGCATGACGAGCTTTCTCAAGTACGCGAAGCTGATGGAGCTCGCGAGGTCGCGCAGATGAAGGTGCTCGTCACCGGCTGCGCCGGCTTTCTCGGCATGCACTGCGCGGAGCGGCTGCTTTCGCGCGGCGACGAGGTGGTGGGCGTCGATAACCTCTCGCCCTACTACTCGGTCGCGCTCAAGCGCGCGCGGCTTGCGCGGCTCGAGCCCCGGCGCGGCTTTCGCTTTCGCCTTGTCGACGTCGCCGCACCGGGCGCCCTGAAGGACCTCTTATGCGCCGAGCGGCCGGAAGCGGTGCTTCACCTTGCCGCGCAGCCCGGCGTTCGCCATTCGCTCGTCGATCCCGAGCCTTACTTTCAGACGAACCTCGTCGGCTTCGGCCGGCTGCTCGAGGCGGTGCGCGCCCACCCGGTGCGCCACCTCGTCTACGCCTCGAGCTCGAGCGTCTACGGCGCGAACACCGAGCTGCCCTGGTCGGAAGCGGGCGACGCGGACCGGCCGGTGAGCCTCTATGCGGCGACCAAGCGCGCAAACGAGCTGATGGCGTACGCCTACAGTCACCTCTTCGGCGTGCCGATGACCGGCGTGCGCTACTTCACCGTCTACGGCCCTTGGGGGCGGCCGGACATGTCGCCGATGCTGTTTGCGCGCGCGATCGTCGAAGAGCGGCCGATCCGCGTCTTCAACCGCGGCGACATGGCGCGCGACTTCACCTATGTGGACGACGCGGTCGAGGCGACGGTGCGGCTCCTCGACCGGCCGCCGCAGGAGGCGCCCGCCCACCGCATCGTCAACGTCGGCAATCACCGGCCGGTGGCGCTTGCCGACTACATCGCCGCGCTCGAGCGCGCCCTCGGAAAAAAAGCGCTCCTCGAGCTGCACCCGATGCAGCCCGGCGACGTGAAAGAGACGTATGCCGACGTCGAGCGGTTGCGCGCGGTCGCCGGCTTTGCGCCGGCGACGCCCCTCGAAGAGGGGCTCGCGAAATTCGCCGCCTGGTTCCGGGAGTACGGTCACCTTGGCTGAGCCGACGCTGCCCGACGTTTGCGCGATCGTCGCGTTTCACGACGCGTGCCTTGCGGCGCCCGGCTGGGCGAAGTCGGGCGCGGTGCGCTACCGCGAAGGCTTCTGGCAGGCGATGGAGGAGAACCACCGCGCCAATTGCCTCCTCTGGGACGAGGAAGACCTCGCGCGAAGGCGAAACGTGCCGGACGCCGAGATCGTCGCCAACAAGCGCGCGATCGACCGCTACAACCAGATCCGCAACGACGCGATCGAGCGCATGGACGAGGCCCTCCTTGCCGCGCTCGCCAGCGTCGAGCGGCTGCCGCAGGCGCGGCTTCACAGCGAAACCGCCGGCGCGATGATCGACCGGCTCTCGATCCTCGCGCTCAAGATCCACCACATGCGCGCCCAGACCGAGCGCACGGACGCGGAGGAGGCGCTGCGCGCCGAGTGCGCGGCGAAACTCGCGCGCCTTCGCGAGCAGCGCGAAGACCTCGCCGGCTGCCTTGCGCGGCTGTTTGCGGAAGCGGCGCGCGGCGAGACCTGGTTCAAGCTCTACCGCCAGTTCAAGATGTACAACGATCCGCGCCTCAACCCCGCGCTCTACGGCGAAAAGCGCTGAGCGAGCCGCCCGGCGCTTAACGGTGGTCCGTATGCACCAGCCGCGCGACGCGCTCTAGCACCAGCGCATCGGCCAGCTCCGCGACGCTCCTTCGCGCTTCCAGCCAGTCGGCGCGCGGCCCCCTCGGCGCCCACTGCGAAGGCGGTGGCGACACGTCGGTCTCGGCGAAAAAACCGAGCACGCCCCCGGGGCTTGCGGCGGCGAAATGCATGAGGCCCGAGTCCGGGAAAAGGCTCGTGCGCGCGCTCCAGACGAGTCCCAGCGCCTCCCAGATCGGCCCGCGGTGCGGGTGGATGTGCGGCGCGCGCGCCGCAAGCACCGGCTGCGCCACCTCGTCGTCGCCCGGATAGAGGGGATCGTCTGCGCGGCCGGGCGTCCACATGAAAACGGTCTCGAGTCCCCAGGCGCGCTTGAAGTGCGCGCTCCAGGCGAGCACCTGTGCGGTGCTCGGTTGCTTCTTCGCGCGCCTTGCGCCGAGCCCGAGGACGATGTAGCCGCCGGGCGCGAGCCGTCGCTCTGCGAGCCAGGCGCGCGCGAACGCCGCCGAACGCTCCGGCAGCACGTAGCGGGGATCGTCCGCGCGCTCGGGCGGCGCGATCCCGAGGGGAACAAGAAGCGAAAGGAGCCGCTCGATCTCGTGCCGCCCGGGCTCGGGCGCAAGCGGATCGGACAGGCGCCGATAGCGCGCGGGATCCGCGCACACCGCGACGGTGCGCGCACCGCGCGCGCGAAGCGCGCGGCCGATCGCGCGCGGCGACTCGTCGCCGTTTGCGACGATCACCCAGTCGTAGCGTTCGGCGCGAAGCGCCGCCTCGAGCCGCAGCGTCTGCCAGGCGGCGGCAAGGCTCACCCGCCGCCCGGCGCGCACGCGCCGGTACACCCAGACGCGGTCCACGTGCGCGTTGCCCTCGACTACCCAAGCGTTATAGTCGTTCGCGAGCAGGTGCACTTCGACACCGGGGCGCGACCGCTTCAAGTGCGCGAGCATCGGCGTGGTGAGCAGCAGATCGCCGATCTTGTCGCGCTTCACGACGAGCACTTTCACGGCCCTAGAATAGCCGGATGTCGCGCATCGTTCCCGTGATCCTCGCAGGCGGCGTCGGAAGCCGCCTCTGGCCGCTCTCGCGCAGGCTGCTGCCGAAGCAGTTCCTGCCGCTCGCGGGCAGCCGCACGATGATCCAGGAGACCGTCGCTCGCCTCGAAGGCCTTCCCGACTGCGGCGCGCCCGTGGTGGTCGCAAACCACGAGCACCGCTTTCTCGCCGCGGAGCAGCTCGCGGCGATCGGTGTGCGTCCGCATGCGCTCGTCATCGAACCCGCAGCGAGGAATACGGCGCCCGCGATCGCCGCTGCGGCGCTCCTCGTCTCGCGGGAGTCGCCCGAGGCGCTCCTTCTCGTCCTTCCGTCCGATCACCTCGCCGACAAGGCGGCGTTTCAGGCCGATGTCGGCATCGCGCGCCGCGCAGCCGCCGAAGGATACCTCGTCGCCTTCGGCATCCGCCCGAGCGCGCCTGCGACCGGCTACGGCTACATCGAAGCGGGCGAGCCGCTTTCGGGCGAGGCCGCCGTGCACCGCATCCGGCGCTTCGTAGAAGAACCGGACCTCGAGACCCGCGAGACGCTTTCTCGCGAGCGGCGCCTTCCTCTGGAACAGCGGCATGTTCGTCTTCGGCGCGCGGCGGTTCCTCGACGAACTTCGCGCGCACCGGCCGGACATCCTCGCCGCGGTCGAGCGCGCGGTCGAGGGCGCGGCCGCCGACCTCGACTTCGTGCGGCTCGCGGAAGCGCCCTTTCCGCCTGCCCGGCGCAGTCGGTCGACTACGCGGTGATGGAAAAGACCGCCGCCGGCGCGGTCGTCCGCAGCGCGATGCGCTGGAGCGACGTCGGCTCCTGGTCCGAACTCTGGGAGGCGAGCGAAAAAGACGCTGCCGGAAACGCCGTGCACGGAGATGCCGAACTTCACGATTCGCGCGGCTGCTATGTGCGCGCGGATTCGGCGCGTGTCGGTGCTCGGCGTCGAGAACCTGATCGTCGTCGAGACGGACGACGCGGTGCTCGTCGCTGCGCGCAGCCGCGCGCAGGAAGTGAAAGAGGTCGTCGCCCACCTCGATCGCCGCAACCGCAGCGAGCCGGTGTCGCACTCGCGCGTCTATCGCCCCTGGGGTTACTACGAGACGGTGGACGCCGGCGCAGGCTACAAGGTGAAGCGCATCATGGTGAAGCCCGGCGCGGCGCTCTCGCTTCAGCGCCACGCGAAGCGGGCGGAGCACTGGGTCGTAGTCGCCGGATGCGCGCGCGTGACGCGCGGCGAAGAGACGATGACGCTCGGCGCAAACCAGTCCACCTTCATCCCCGTCGGCGTCAAGCACCGGCTGGAAAACCCTAGCCCCGAGCCGGTGTTTCTCATCGAGGTCCAGTCCGGAAGCTACCTCGGCGAAGACGACATCGAGCGGTTCGAAGACCGCTACGGCAGGCGGTAGGCTTCTTCTCGGGACGCGCGAAACCGCGGGACAGAATCCGAGACCGTATCGTCACGCCGGCCCGGCGGGGCGGTGCTCCGGGATCCAACGCCGAAGCTGCGCGCGCACTTCCACGGGCGCGGTGCCCGCGGTCGCGAGCCAGGCGGCGACTTCCTCGACGAGGGCCGGGGAGTCGGGTGCGCGCGCTTTTGCGATGCGAAGCTTCGGGTGCGGCGTCGGCAGCGACCGCTCGGCGTCGGCGAGCGGCTCCTCGTAGAGCTTCTTCGCCCGGGCGCACGCCGGTGTACTCGATGCGGATGTCGGCTTCGGACAGCCCCGAGAGCCGGATCATCTGCCGCGCGAGGTCCACGATCCGCACCGGCTCGCCCATGTCGAGCACGTAGATCTCGCCCGCGCGCCCCATCAGCGCCGCCTGGAGCACCAGTTGCGCCGCCTCCGGGATGGACATGAAGTAGCGGCGCATCTCCGGGTGCGTCACCGTGACCGGCCCGCCGCGCGCGATCTGCGCGCGGAAGCGCGGCACGACACTGCCCGACGATCCGATCACGTTGCCGAAGCGGACGACGACGAATTCGGTCCCTCGCGCCTCCGCCTGTAGGGCTTGACAGACGAGCTCGGCCAAGCGCTTGGAGGCGCCCATGACGCTCGTCGGATTCGACCGCCTTGTCGGTCGACGCGAGGACGAACTTCTCCGCACCCGCCTCGATCGCCGCGCGCGCGGCAACGAGGGTGCCGAGCACGTTGTTCCTGACGCCCGCCATGGCGTTTTCCGATTCGAGGAGAGGCACGTGCTTGTAGGCGGCGGCGTGAAACACCACCTGCGGCCGCCAGCGCGAAAAGGTCTCGCGCACGCGTGCGAGGTCTTTTGCGTCGCCGAGCACGGCGACCACGTCGGAGGCGCCGTTCGCGTCGCGGAATTCCTGCTCGATCGAATGGAGCGCGTATTCTGAGAGGTCGAAGAGCACCATGCGTGCCGGCGCAAAGCGCGCGATCTGGCGGCACAGTTCGGCGCCGATCGAGCCTGCCGGCGCCGGTGACGAGCACCGTTTTTCCCGCGAGGAAGCCGCGCAGCCCGGCCATATCCAGTTCGACAGGATCGCGGCCGAGAAGGTCGTCGAGTTCGATCTCGCGCAGCGCCGAGACGCTCACGCGCCCGGCGACGATGTCCAGAGCGCCGGTACCGTCATCACCTTGAGGCCCGCGGCGGTCGCGAGATCCACCGCGCGCCGGCGCGCCTCGTGCGAAGCGCCCGGCATCGCGACGATCGCCTGGGAGACGCCCATGCGGGCGGCGACCTCGCCGACGCTGCTCGATCAGGCCCGAGCACCTTTACCCCGAGAAGCGCAGCGCCGCGCTTCGCCGGATCGTCATCCAGCAGCCCGACGACGCGCCACTCGCGGCCCCGCGCGAGGTCGCGCAGCAGCACCGAGGCCGCCTGCCCCGCCCCGAGAACGAGCACCGGCGTCGCCTCCGGGTGCCGCACCAGCGCGAGAAGCTGCCCTTCCTTCCATGCCCGCGGTGCAGGCGAGGCGGCTTCCGCTCATCGCCAAGAAGGCAGCGGCAACGGCGCAATCAGGTACACGGAGCGGGGTACTCGGTCGGTCATTCGCCGGATGCGCAAGGAGCGCGGGCGCGGAAATCGCCCCGATGCCGACCGCGACCAGGATCGCGCTGCAGATCCGGGAGACTCGCGAAGCGCCACAGGCCTCTGTAGAGCCCCGAGGCGCCGAACACCGCGCCGTGCAGCAAGACCACCCAAGGCAGCCGCTCCCACATCGCCGCGCGGAAATCATCCGGGATCTCCAGATTGAACCGCAGCCAGTAGGCACCGCACCAGGCGACGCCGACGGCGGCGAGATCGTGCGCGAACGCGAGCGCCGCCCGCCAGGCTCGGGCGGAAATTCGTGCGCAGAGGCATCGGAGGTAGTCTAAGCGCCGCGGCGCCGCTGGAACCAAATCTTTCCGGCGCCCACCCGATCCCTGCCGGAAGAAGGAGGCCGCGCGCAGCGATCCCGCAGCCGCCGCGGCGGCGCAGCGCCGGAAACTCGCGGCACGGTTTCGGGTGCGCTCGGTGCGGGCGGTCTGCGCGAACGGGCTACCGCGCGAAAATCTCCGCGAACCGCTCCCAGTCGATTTCCAACTGCGGGAGCACTCCCACGGTCTGGCGCCCCGAGAGTTCGCGCACCTCGGGTGGGCCGTAGCGGCCGCCATCCAGCCGGTAAATCGTGACGATCCGATCCACCGGATGGACGAGCCAGTACTCGCGTACCCCGGCCCGCTCGTACGCCGCGCGCTTCAAGATGTGATCGTGAGCGGCACTTGCGGGCGATAGCACCTCGATCACCCAGTCGGGCGCGCCACGGCAACCGCGCTCGTCGAGTTTCGCCGGGTCGCGAAACAACCAAGAGATCGGGTTGGACGACCGTGTCCACCTCCTCGTCGCGCTCGGCACCGACGCGGCAGCCGCACGTCGAAAGGGGCGATGAAAGCGCGGCAGGAAGTGCCTTTCAAGGCCGTCGCCACCTGGACGAACAGTTCGCCGAGCACCTCCTGGTGCCTGCGCGAGGGCGCGGGCGCCATCGCGTAGGCGATGCCATCCAGGAGTTCGTAGCGCGTCTCCTCCGGCCAACCGAGGTACTCGCCGTAGGTGTGATGCCGTTCGTCGCGACGCGGAAGGCTCATCGGACAAGCCGTCGGCTGCGCGACGATTATAGGACGGCGCTCGTGCGCCCGCCTTCACCGCTTGCGCGCGCACGAGCGCGATCACGAACCGGCACGTCTAGCGAAGCGCCCCGCAAAACACCCATGAGCTCGACGCCTCAGGCGCGCGCCGCAAACCGCATCACCTTGGCGACGGCGCGCGCGCAGTCGCGCATATCGGATTCGTCGAGCGTCGGATGCACGAAAAACTGTAGGCTCGTCTCGGAAAGGCGCGCGGCGACCGGCAGCCGAGCCGCCGGCGCAAGCCCAGCGTCCGCGAACGCGCGCTCGCGGTAGATTTCGCTGCAGACGCCTTGCTGGCAGGGCACGCCTTCAGCGCCGATCGCTTCCAGCACCCGCAGCGGCGTCCAGCCCTCGCGCAACCGCTCGGGCTCGACGAAGGCGTAGAACTTGTAATAGCTGTGCGTGCAGGACTCCGGCGGTCGCGGCACACGGATGCCCGGCACGCCCGCGAGCCCCGCCGCGAGCGCCGCAGCGTTTCGCCGCCGCGTCTCGACCCACTGCGGCAGCTTGCGCAACTGCACGCGTCCGATCGCCGCCTGCATCTCGGTCATGCGGTAGTTGCTGCCGAAGGATTCGTGTACCCAACGGTACCCGGGCGGGTGGTCGCGCTCGAACGCCACCGCGTACGACTTTCCGTGGTCCTTGTACGCCCAGGCGCGCTCCCAGACCTCTCGCCGGCGCGTAACGAGCATCCCGCCCTCGCCCCCGGTCGTCATGATCTTGTCCTGGCAGAAGGAAAAGACCGCCGCATCGCCGAAGCTTCCGACCGGCCGGCCGTTCCAGGCTGCCCCGTGCGCCTGCGCGCAATCCTCGATCACCGCAAGCCCCCGCGAGCGCGCGAGCGCCATGATCGGCCCCATGTGGCAAGGCCAGCCCGCAAGGTGCACCGGAATGATCGCCCGCGTGCGCGGGGTGAGCGCCGCCTCGAACCGCCTCGGCGGTGAGGTTCTGGCTATTCGGGGTCTACGTCGCATCGACGACCGGCTTCGCGCCGACCGCGACCGCGCAGCTTGCGGTGGCGATGAAGGTCTTCGCCGGAACGACGACCTCGTCTCCCGGCCCGATTCCCAGGGCGCGCAGCGCAAGCTCGAGGCCCACGGTGCCGTTAGCGACCGCGACCGCATATTCGACGCCGACGTAGGCGGCGAACTCGCGCTCGAACGCTGCGCACTCCTCGCCCGTCCAGTAGTTGACGCGACCCGAGGCGAGTACCGCCTCTGCCGCGCGGCGCTCGTCCTCGGCGAACACCGGCCACGGCGCAAACGGCCGCACGCGTACCGGCGCACCGCCCTCTATGGCGAGCGTTTCAGCGTTCCGCTCGGACGGTCGGTTCATCGTCGGGAAGGAGCCGAGCAGGATTGCCGGCGACGCGCGCTCGCTCGGGAACGTCGGCGAGCACCACCGCGCCGGCGGCGATCATCGCGCCGGCGCCGATCCGCCTTCCGGGAGCGATCACCGCGCCCGCTCCGACAAAGGCCTCCGCGCCCACCTCGACGCCGCCGCAGAGCCGCGCCCCCGGCGCGATATGCACTGCATCGCCGACGCGACAGTCGTGGTCCACGCTCGCTGAAGTGTTCACGATGCAGTGCTCGCCGATTTCGGTGTCGGCGTTGATCACCGCACCCGCCATCATCACGCTTCCGGCGCCGATGCGTACGTCGCGCGCGACCACCGCCGCCGGATGGATCGCGCGCGCAAGCGCGAAACCCTGCTCGGCGAGCCAGCGGCCGATCGCCCGACGAACGGCGTTAGCCCCGATCGCGACGATCGCAGCGTCCGCTTCGGCGCGCCGCGCACGCAGCGCCTCGCGGCCGCCGATCACCTCGTAGCCGAGCAGTCGCCCTCCGGCACGGGCCGGATCGTCGTCGACCACGAACGCGATTCGCGCGCCGGCCCGCTCGAGGATGTCCGCGACCACCTTCGCATGCCCGCCGGCGCCGAAGAGCGCGACCCGCAGCGGGGCGGTCATCGGACGTTTCCCCGAAACTTTTCCATCGTCGCCGCCCCGGGCGCGTTGATCCCCTCCCCTTGCACCACCCGAAGAAGCGTGAGCCCGAGAATCTTCAGATCGAGCAGGAAACTGCGGTTCTCCACGTACCAGACGTCCAGTTCGAAGCGCTCGGGCCAGGTGAGGGCGTTGCGGCCGTTTACCTGCGCCCAGCCGGTGATTCCGGGGCGCACCTCGTGCCGCCGCGCCTGGCGCTCGTCGTAGAGCGGAAGATACTCCATGAGGAGCGGACGGGGCCCGACGAGGCTCATGTCCCCGCGCAGCACGTTGAGGAGCTGCGGCAGCTCATCGAGGCTCCAGCGCCGCATCCAGGCCCCGAGCGCTGTCAGGCGTTCGGCATCGGGCAGCAGCTCGCCGTCTGGGCCGCGCGCCTCGGTCATCGTACGGAATTTGTACAGCGTGAACGGCCGGCCGCCGAGCCCGGGGCGGAGCTGACGAAAGAGCACCGGTGCGCCCATGCGCAAGCGAATAGCCGCGGCAATCGCGAGCATCAGGGGCGAGAGCGCGGCAAGGAGCGCGGCCGCGACGATCAGGTCGAAGGCGCGTTTGAGCATTCGTTCCTGCGCCCAGCCCCTGCCTCTCCTCGCGGTCCCCGAGCAATCCCAGTTCACGAAAGCCCCATCGCGTCGAGCATCGCGCGGTTGACGGCACGTACGTCGAACCGTTTCTCAGCGAGTCGGCGGCTCGCCGCCCCGTGTGCCGCGATGAGCTCCGGCGCCTCCGCATAGCGCATCATCGCCTGCGCGAGCGCGGTGCTGTCGCGAACCGGGACGCGATAGCCGTTTACGCCATCCTCGACCGTCTCGCGGCAACCCGGTGCATCGGTCGTAATGATCGGGCGCCCCATCGCCATCGCCTCGATCACCGACCGCGGCATGCCCTCGTGATACGAAGGCAGCACATATACGGCGCTTGCGGCGATCGCCGGCCGCACGTCGTCCAGATGCCCCAGATATTCGACGACGCCTTCTCTCTGCCACCGCGCAAGTTCCTCGCGACGAATCGCCGTCGGATTGTCGTCGATCCAGCCTGCGAGGCGACAACGCGCTTGCGGACGATGGCGGCGGACTTCGCGGCAGGCCGCGACATACTCCCGCACACCCTTTTCGACGAGCAGGCGCGCAAGCATCAGGAACGAGGGCTCAGGCGGAAACGGTGCCGGCGCATACCGCTCGAGGTCCACGCCTGAGCCCGCGACCGTTACGACGCGGTGCCGCGAGCCGACGATTCCCAGTCTTTCGAATTCGCGGCGGTTGTCCGCGTTCTGGAAGAACACGGTCCTTGCGCCGACGAGCGCGATCCGGTAGAGCGCTGCGGCGATTACTCGCAGGGGCGCACGTTGGAACGCGTGACCGAGGCCGGTGATCAACGCATGGAAATTCGGAACGCGCGCCACCCTTGCCGCGAGCCCTCCCAGCACCACCGGCTTGATCGTGTAGGCGAGAAGGTGCTCGGGACGCAGACGACGAAGGAGCGAAACGAGGGCGACCAGGCTCCTTGCGTCGGCGATCGGATTCAGGCTCGCCCGCGCGAGCGGGATCGCATGATGCCGCACGCCTCTGCGCGCGAGGTCGTCGACGAGCACCGCCCCGGCAGACGGGGAGACCGCGTGCACCTCATGGCCTGCGGCGACCATCGCGTCGAGCAACGGGCCGCGGAACCTCACGAGCGAGTCGGGAAAGCTCCCGAAAACGACGACGCTAGCCACGCGTCGAATCGAGCCAGGACTGGAACATGAGCACGGTCCAAAGCGCGTGCGACCAGTTGCGATCGCCCTGCAGATGCTCGCGCCAGCGCTCGAGGATCGGCTCCGGGCGCAGGAAACCTTCGCGCCGCAGCTTCGGCTCGGAAAGAAGCGCCTCCGCCCAATCGCGCAGCGGCCCGCGGAGCCAGTCGTCGATCGGAACGCCGAAACCCATCTTCGGCCGCTCGATCAACTCGCGGGGGACGCGCCGATAGAGTACCTGCCGGAGCAGCCACTTGCTCTGGCCGTTTCGGATTTTCAGCGAAAGCGGGAGGCGCCAGGCGAACTCGACGATCCGGTGGTCGAGGAGGGGAAGCCGGGTCTCCAGGCTCACCCCCATCGCCGCCCGATCCACCTTGACGAGAAGGTCGTCGGGCAGGTACGTTCACCGCATCCAGATACATCATGCGCCGCTCGAGGTCCGGGCAATCGAGCCAGGCGGAGCGGTCCGGTGATCGGCGTCGCGGGCTCTTCGCCGCCGACGACGAGCCGCGCAGGCGTCTGCCATTGCGAGACGAGCCGGAGGTAGACCGTCTCCGCCCGATCGGCGTCGAGAAGCGCCGCGAGCTTGTGCACCTTGTCGCCGGCCAGCCGCACCCGCAGACCGGACGGAAGCAGCCGCGAGACCCTGTCGTACGCGCGATTCCAGGACCGGGGCGAGACCGCGGCGATCAGCCCCGCCGCGCCGCGCCGCAGACGAGCCGGTAGCGGCGAGATGTTCTTCCAGAGCCTCGTCGTCCAGAAGTAGCGGTTGTAGCCGGCAAAGAGTTCGTCGCCGCCGTCGCCCGAGAGGGCGACGGTGCCTGTGCCTGCGCGCGAGCGCGCAGACGAGATGCGTCGGGATCTGCGAAGAATCCGCGAACGGCTCGTCGTAGAGCTCGGGAAGCTTCGCGACGACGTCCAGGGCCTCCTTCGGCCGTCACGTACCACTCGGTGTGCTCGGTTCCGAGGTGCCGGGCGACGGCGCGCGCCTGCGGCGCCTCGTCGTATGCGGCTTCCCGAAAACCGATGGTGAAGGTTTTCACCGGGCAGCCGAGAGCCCCTGCAGCAGCGCGACCACGGTCGAAGAGTCGACGCCTCCCGACAGAAAGGCTCCCAGCGGCACGTCGGCGAGCATCTGTCCGCGCAAGCTGCGCGCGAGCAGCTCCTCGAGGGCCTGGACGGCCTCCTCCTCCGTGCCCTGGAACAGGATCGCGCAGCCCTGCCCCCGCGACCTCCCGCAACGCCCAGTATGTCCGGACCGCGCCCCTGCCGTCGCCGCAGCGCCCGGCTGCGACGTCGTCGGCCGCGAAGCGAACGAAGCAGCCGGGCGGAAAGCTCCCAGACACCGCGATAAATGCTCCAGGGCGCCGGCACGTAGCCCGAAGCGAAGGAGAAGCGCAAGCGCGCGCGGTTCGATCGTCGGATCGAAGCGCGGATACCTGCGCATCGCCTTGAGTTCCGATGCGAAGAGCAGCGTTCCGTCCTCGCTCCAGCCGTAGTAGAGCGGCTTTTCGCCCATGCGGTCGCGCACGAGCGAAAGCTCCCTCGCGTCGCGGTCCCAAAGCGCAAATGCGAACATGCCGACCGCCTTTTCGAGCGTGGCCTCGAGCCCCCACGCTTCGATCGCCGCAGAGAAGCGTCTCCGCTCTGTCCGAGCGCCCGCGCCATGCACGGGCACCCGCCGCCTCGAGCTCCGCGCGCAGCTCGAGGTGGTTGTAGATCTCGCCGTTATAGGCGACGACGTAGCGGCCCGAGGACGATAGCATCGGCTGGCGGCCGGCGGCAGAAGTATCGAGGACCGAAAGCCGGCGGTGCGCGAGCGCGAACCGCGCGGCCTCGTCCGACCAGAGGCCTGGTCGTCCGGCCCGCGGTGAGCGAGCGCGCGCCCATTTTTTCAGCGACGGCAAAGCGCCGGCTCAGCGCTCGCGCGATGCCACAGCCCGGCGATCCCGCACATTCGTCAGCGCTACCGCCGCCGATGACGCGAAGAATGCGATTCCGGCCAGCGCGCAGCGAGCACGAGGAAGAACCAGACCAGCGGATGGCGGAGCACGTGGTGCGCTTGCGCGAACGCCGCAAAAGCCGCGAGTGCCGAAAGCATCACCCAGTCCCGCTGCCGCAGAAGCCGCCACGCTATCCAGCCGCACAACGCGATCAGCGCAGACCCGCCGACCAAGCCCGTGTTGGTGAGCCAATCGATCAGGCTGCTGTGGGCTTCGCGCGCAAGATTGGGAGCCGTAACGCCCGAGTGAGCGCCCGGCCCGAGGCCGAACCACGGCGATTGGAACCAGGCTTCGAGTCCGTGGCGTATCAACTGAAGGCGAACCGGAATGTCGCCTACCTGAACGATGTCGCTCCCAAGCGAGAAGCCCGAGGTGAGCGTGACACAGGCCGGCGCCCGTAAGACAGCCCGACTCAGCAACCAAATCGGCACAGCGCAAACAGCAACCTGCAGGAGCGATGCGAGGTCGCGCCGCGACTGCCGATCGCCCTGAACCGCCGCAAAGAAAAGCAAACCGACCATGATCGGAACGGACACCGACCAAGCGACGCGCAATGCGCCGCTCGCGGTAGCCCAGCCGGCGGCGACCGAAGTCGCCACCGCGAGGACGACGCCGAAACGAAAACCGATCGAAGCGGTTTCGCCGAGATTTCGAAGCAGAATCAATCCGAGGAACGGCGCGGCCACGAGCAACAAGGCCATCTGGTTCGCGTTCACGGACCAGCCGTGGAAGCGGATTCCCGGCACCGCGCTGTCCCAGAAGAGCACGGCGACCGTCTTTCCCGGAAGATGGGCGGCAAGCCACAACGCGCTCCCGATCACCACGACCGAAGCCAGCCAGCCACGCGACGATCCGCGAGACTTCGGCTCCGCTCGCCAGCCAGCACGCGACGGCGAAGCACAACGCGGCGGCGAATCCGTACGCGAGAAGGTCGTGGAGCCATGACGGTCCCGTATCGGCTCCCGTTCGCACAGCGATCCAGAATCCGATCCCCAAGCTCAGGAAAGCGACGGCCCAGAAGAGCGCGAACGCCTTGGCGACCTCGGAGCGAGCCCAGAAAGCGAGCGGGTGGGCCCGCCATGCCCAGAGGATCAGCCCGAGCAGCACCAACTCCCCGACTCCGAAGGTGCTGTTCGGATTCTATCGTGTTTCCCTATTAACCTTTGACCACGTGGTTGTGCTGCTCTTCGTTCAGTTACGTATTGCTAAGGTTAATAGGGAAACACGATCAAGATCCGAACAGCACCTTCGGAGTCGGGGAGTTGGTGCTGCTCGGGCTGATCCTCTGGGCATGGCGGGCCCACCCGCTCGCTTTCTGGGCTCGCTCCGAGGTCGCCAAGGCGTTCGCGCTCTTCTGGGCCGTCGCTTTCCTGAGCTTGGGGATCGGATTCTGGATCGCTGTGCGAACGGGAGCCGATACGGGACCGTCATGGCTCCACGACCTTCTCGCGTACGGATTCGCCGCCGCGTTGTGCTTCGCCGTCGCGTGCTGGCTGGCGAGCGAACCGAAGTCTCGCGGATCGTCGCGTGGCTGGCGGCTTCGGTCGTGGTGATCGGGAGCCAGTTGTGGCTCGCCGCCCATCTTGCGGGAAAGACGGTCGCCGTGCTCTTCTGGGACAGCGCGGTGCCGGGAATCCGCTTCCACGGCTGGTCCGTGAACGCGAACCAGATGGCCTTGTTGCTCGTGGCCGCGCCGTTCCTCGGATTGATTCTGCTTCGAAATCTCGGCGAAACCGCTTCGATCGGTTTTCGTTTCCGGTTTCGTCGTCCTCGCGGTGGCGACTCGAGTAGCCGCCGGCTGGGCTACCGCGAGCGGCGCATTGCGCGTCGCTTGGTCGTCCGTTCCGATCATGGTCGGTTTGCTTTCTTTGCGGGGGTTCGGGCGATCGGCGGTCGGCGGCGCGACTCGCATCGCTCCTGCAGGTTGCTGTTTGCGCTGTGCGGATTTTGGTTGCTCAGTCGGGCTGTCTCGGGCGCCGGCCGGCGTCACGCTGGCCCTTGGGGTTTCTCGCTTGGGAGCGACATAGTTGGTAGGCGACATTCCGGTTCGCCTTCGTGATACGCCACGGACTCGAAGCCTGGTTCCAATCGCCGTGGTTCGCCTCGGGCCGGGCACTCAGGCATTGGCTCCCAATCTTGCGCGCGAAGCCCACAGCAGCCTGATCGATTGGCTCACCAACACGGGCTTGGTCGGCGGGTCTGCGCTGATCGCGTTGTGCGGCTGGATAGCGTGGCGGCTGGGGCAGCGGGACTGGGTGATGCTCGGCACTCGCGGCTTCCAGGCGTTCGCGCAAGCACACCACGTGCTCCGCCATCCGCTGGTCTGGTTCTTCCTCGTGCTCGCTGCGCGCTCGCCGGAATCGCATTCTTCGCGTCATCGGCGGCGGTAGCGCTGACGAATGTGCGGAATCGCCGGGCTGATGAAGTCAGCGCGCGAGCGCGGACCCGCCAGCTTCACGCCGTCGCCGAAAGAATGGCGCTGCGCGCTCGCGCACCGCGGGCCGGACGACGCCGGCCTCTGGTCGGACGAGCACGCGGGGTTCGCGCTCGCGCACCGCCGGCTCTCGGTCCTCGACACTTCCGCGGCGGGCCGCCAGCCGATGCTATCGTCCTCGGGCCGCTACGTCGTCGCCTATAACGGCGAGATCTACAACCACCTCGAGCTGCGCGCGGAGCTCGAGGCGGCGGGTGCCCGTGCATGGCGCGGTCGCTCGGACACGGGGAGACGCTTCTTGCGGGGATCGAAGCGTGGGGGCTCGAGGCCACGCTCGAAAAGGCGGTCGGCATGTTCGCATTTGCGCTTTGGGACCGCGACGCGAGGGAGCTTTGGCTCGTGCGCGACCGCATGGGCGAAAAGCCGCTCTACTACGGCTGGAGCGAGGACGGAACACTGCTCTTCGCATCGGAACTGAAGGCGATGCGCATGTATCCGCGCTTTGATCCGACGATCGAACCGCGCGCGCTTGCGCTTCTGCTTCGCTTCGGCTACGTGCCGGCGCCCTGGAGCATTTATCGCGGTGTCTGGAAGCTTCCGCCCGGCTGCTTCGTTCGCTTCGCGGCCGACGACGTCGCAGCCGGGCGCTGCGGCGACGGCAGGGGCGCGGTCGGACATACTGGGCGTTGCGGGAGGTCGCGGGGGCAGGGCTGGCGGGATCCGTTCCAGGGCACGGAGGAGGAGGCCGTCCAGGCCCTCGAGGAGCTGCTTGCGCGCAGCTTGCGCGGACAGATGCTCGCCGACGTGCCGCTGGGAGCTTTTCTGTCGGGAGGCGTCGACTCTTCGACCGTGGTCGCGCTGCTGCAGGGGCTTTCGGGCCGCCCGGTGAAAACCTTCACCATCGGTTTTCGGGAAGCCGCATACGACGAGGCGCCGCAGGCGCGTGCCGTCGCCCGGCACCTCGGAACCGAGCACACCGAGTGGTACGTGACACCGAAGGAGGCGCTGGAGGTCGTTTCGAAGCTTCCCGAGCTCTACGACGAGCCGTTCGCGGATTCTTCGCAGATCCCGACGCATCTCGTCTGCGCGCTCGCGCGCAGGCACAGTCACCGTCGCCCTCTCGGGCGACGGCGGCGACGAACTCTTTGCCGGCTACAACCGCTACTTCTGGACGACGAGGCTCTGGAAGAACATCTCGCGGTTTCCGGCTCGTCTGCGGCGCGGTGCGGCGGGGCTGATCGCCGCGGTCTCGCCCCGGTCCTGGAATCGCGCGTACGACAGGGTCTCGCGGCTGCTTCCGTCCGGTCTGCGGGTGCGGCTGGCCGGCGACAAGGTGCACAAGCTCGCGGCGCTTCTCGACGCCGATCGGGCGGAGACGGTCTACCTCCGGCTGGTCTCGCAATGGGAGACGCCTGCGCGGCTCGTCGTCGGCGGCGAAGAGCCTGCGACGCCGATCTCGGACCGCTCCGCCTGGCTCGATTGCCCGGACCTCGAGCGGCGGATGATGTATCTGGATGCGGTGACGTACCTGCCCGACGATCTTCTCGTCAAAGTGGATCGGGCGGCGATGGGGGTGAGCCTGGAGACTCGGCTTCCGCCTCCTCGACCACCGGATCGTCGAGTTCGCCTGGCGCCTGCCGCTTTCGCTGAAAATCCGAAACGGCCAAAGCAAGTGGCTGCTGCGGCAGGTACTCTATCGGCGCGTGCCGCGCGAGTTGATCGAGCGGCCGAAGATGGGGTTCGGCGTTCCGATCGACGATTGGCTCCGCGGCCCGCTGCGCGATTGGGCGGAGGCGCTTCTTTCCGAGCCGAAGCTGCGGCGCGAAGGTTTCTGCGCCCGGAGCCGATCCTCGAGCGCTGGCGCGAGCATCTGCAGGGCGATCGCAACTGGTCGCACGCGCTTTGGACCGTGCTCATGTTCCAGTCCTGGCTCGATTCGACGCGTGGCTAGCGTCGTCGTGTTCGGGAGCTTTCCCGACTCGCTCGTGAGGTTCCGCGGCCCGTTGCTCGACGCGATGGTCGCCGCAGGCCATGAGGTGCACGCGGTCTCCCCGTCTGCCGGGGCGGTGCTCGTCGACGACCTCGCGCGGCAGAGGCGTGCGGCATCTATGCGATCCCGCTCGCGCGGGCGAGCCTGAATCCGTTCGCTGACGCAAAGAGCCTGGTCGCCCTCGTTTCGCTCCTTCGTCGTCTGCGTCCCGAACACCTTCTCGCCTACACGATCAAGCCGGTGGTGCTGGGAGGGCTCGCGGCGAGGGTGGCGCGCGTACCGAATTTCCATGCGTTGATCACCGGTCTCGGTCACGCGTTCCAACGTGCCGCCGCTGCGAGCGATCGCGGCGGCGCTCTACCGGATCGCGCTCGTCGGCGCAAGGACCGTGTTCTTCCAGAACGCGGACAACCGCCGCGAATTCGAAAGACTGGGAATCGTCGGCTCGCGGCACCGCGTCGTAACGGTCGCGGGCTCAGGCGTGGATCTCGAGCGGTATGCGCCGGCACCGTTTCCGCCTGAGCCCTCGTTCCTGATGCTTGCGCGCCTGCTCGTCGAAAAGGGTGTGCGGGAGTATGTCGCGGCCTGCCGCGAAGTCCGCCGCCATCGTCCGCAAGCGCGTTGTCGCCTCGCAGGCTGGATCGACGACAATCCGACGGCGATCCGCCGCGAGGAGCTCGCGCAGTGGCAGAGGGAAGGCGACGTGGAATACCTTGGGTATCTGGATGACGTGCGGCCGGCGATCGCTGCAAGCGCCGTGTACGTCCTGCCTTCGTATCACGAGGGCATGCCGCGGTCAGTGCTCGAGGCGATGGCGATGGGGCGCCCGATCATTACGACCGATGCACCGGGTTGCCGCGAGACGGTCGAGGATGGCGTAAACGGCTATCGCGTCCCGGTTCGCGACAGCACCGCGCTCGCGCAGGCGATGATGCGCTATGCGGAGGCGCCGGAGCTCATCGCCGGCACACGGGGCGGCGAGCCGCCGACTCGCTGAGAAACGGTTCGACGTACGTGCCGTCAACCGCGCGATGCTCGACGCGATGGGGCTTTCGTGAACTGGGATTGCTCGGGGACCGCGAGGAGAGGCAGGGCTGGGCGCAGGAACGAATGCTCAAACGCGCCTTCGACCTGATCGTCGCGGCCGCGCTCCTTGCCGCGCTCTCGCCCCTGATGCTCGCGATTGCCGCGGCTCATTCGCTTGCGCATGGGCGCACCGGTGCTCTTTCGTCAGCTCCGCCCCGGGCTCGGCGGCCGGCCGTTCACGCTGTACAAATTCCGCACGATGACCGAGGCGCGCGGCGCAGACGGCGAGCTGCTGCCCGATGCCGAGCGCCTGACCGCGCTCGGGGCCTGGATGCGGCGCTGGAGCCTCGATGAGCTGCCGCAGCTCCTTAACGTGCTGCGCGGGGACATGAGCCTCGTCGGGCCGCGTCCGCTCCTCATGGAGTATCTTCCGCTCTACGACGAGCGCCAGGCGCGGCGGCACGAGGTGCGCCCCGGAATCACCGGCTGGGCGCAGGTAAACGGCCGCAACGCCCTCACCTGGCCCGAGCGCTTCGAACTGGACGTCTGGTACGTGGAGAACCGCAGTTTCCTGCTCGATCTGAAGATTCTCGGGCTCACGCTTCTTCGGGTAGTTCAAGGGGAGGGGATCAACGCGCCCGGGGCGGCGACGATGGAAAAGTTTCGGGGAAACGTCCGATGACCGCCCCGCTGCGGGTCGCGCTCTTCGGCGCCGGCGGGCATGCGAAGGTGGTCGCGGACATCCTCGAGCGGGCCGGCGCGCGAATCGCGTTCGTGGTCGACGACGATCCGGCCCGCGCCGGAGGGCGACTGCTCGGCTACGAGGTGATCGGCGGCCGCGAGGCGCTGCGTGCGCGGCGCGCCGAAGCGGACGCTGCGATCGTCGCGATCGGGGCTAACGCCGTTCGTCGGGCGATCGGCCGCTGGCTCGCCGAGCAGGGTTTCGCGCTTGCGCGCGCGATCCATCCGGCGGCGGTGGTGGCGCGCGACGTACGCATCGGCGCCGGAAGCGTGATGATGGCGGGTGCGGTGATCAACGCCGACACCGAAATCGGCGAGCACTGCATCGTGAACACTTCAGCGAGCGTGGACCACGACTGTCGCGTCGGCGATGCAGTGCATATCGCGCCGGGGGCGCGGCTCTGCGGCGGCGTCGAGGTGGGCGCGGAGGCCTTTGTCGGAGCGGGCGCGGTGATCGCTCCCGGAAGGCGGATCGGCGCCGGCGCGATGAGTCGCCGCCGGCGCGGTGGTGCTCGCCGACGTTCCCGAGCGAGCGCGCGTCGCCGGCAATCCTGCTCGGCTCCTCTCCCGACGATGAACCGACCGTCCGAGCGGCACGCTGAGACGCTCGCCATAGAGGGCGGTGCGCCGGTACGCGTGCGGCCGTTTGCGCCGTGGCCGGTGTTCGCCGAGGACGAGCGCCGCGCGGCAGAGGCGGTACTCGCCTCGGGTCGCGTCAACTACTGGACGGGCGAGGAGTGCGCAGCGTTCGAGCGCGAGTTCGCCGCCTACGTCGGCGTCGAATATGCGGTCGCGGTCGCTAACGGCACCGTGGGCCTCGAGCTTGCGCTGCGCGCCCTGGGAATCGGGCCGGGAGACGAGGTCGTCGTTCCGGCGAAGACCTTCATCGCCACCGCAAGCTGCGCGGTCGCGGTCGGCGCGAAGCCGGTCGTATGCGACGTAGATCCAGATAGCCAGAACCTTACCGCCGAGGACGGATCAGGCGGCGCTCACCCCGCGCACGCGGGCGATCATTCCGGTGCACCTTGCGGGCTGGCCTTGCCACATGGGGCCGATCATGGCGCTCGCGCGCTCGCGGGGGCTTGCGGTGATCGAGGATTGCGCGCAGGCGCACGGGGCGGCCTGGAACGGCCGGCCGGTCGGAAGCTTCGGCGATGCGGCGGTCTTTTCCTTCTGCCAGGACAAGATCATGACGACCGGGGGCGAGGGCGGGATGCTGGTTACGCGCCGGCGCGAGGTCTGGGAGCGCGCCTGGGCGTACAAGGACCACGGAAAGTCGGTACGCGGTGGCGTTCGAGCGCGACCACCCGCCCGGGTACCGCTGGGTACACGAGGATCGCTTCGGCAGCAACTACCGCATGACCGAGATGCAGGCGGCGATCGGACGCGTGCAGTTGCGCAAGCTGCCGCAGTGGGTCGAGACGCGGCGGCGAAACGCTGCGGCGCTCGCGGCGGGGCTCGCGGGCGTGCCGGGCATCCGTGTGCCGCGACCGCCGGAGTCCTGCACGCACAGCTATTACAAGTTCTACGCCTTCGTCGAGCCCGAGCGGTTGCGCGAGGCTCGACGCCGCTGCGGGTGCTGGAAGCGATCGGCGCTGAGGGCGTGCCCTAGCAAGGCGTCTGCAGCGAAATCTACCAGCGAGCTTTTGCGCACGCGGGACTTGCGCCGGCGGCGCGGCTACCGGTCGCCGCGCGCCTTTCCGACGAGCCTACAGTTTTTCGTGCATCCGACGCTCGACGAATCCGATATGCGCGACTGCGCGCGCGCCGTCGCCAAGGTGATGCGGTTTGCGGCGCGCGCCTGACGCGTCGCGGCGCTGGCGTCCGCTGGCCTCGTTCGAGAGACTGCGGCGACCTCGTACGCGGCAGGGTAACGATGGCAAGCGTGCGCGAGAGTTTTTCCCCTTTGAAAAGAACGACCGCCCGATGCCTCTGCGCATGAATTTCCGCACGAGCTGGCGCGCGGCGCTCGCGTTCGCGCACGATCTCGCCGCCGTCAGCCTGGTGCGGTGCCTACTGGCTGCGGTTCAATCTGGAGATCCCGGATGATTTCCGCGCGGCGATGTGGGAGCGGCTTCCTGGGTGGTCTTGCCTGGCCCGGCGCGGTGTTCGGCGCCTCGGGGCTCTACAAGAGGCCTGTGGCGCTTCGCGGAGTTTCCCGGATCTGCAGCGTCCCTGGTCGCGGTCGGCATCGGGGCGATTTCCGCGCCCGCGCTACCTTGCGATCCTGCAAA
>JAVQZY010000011.1:0-79537 GCA_033582675.1 Burkholderiales bacterium
ACCTCCGCGTCGGCAACCTGATCGAGTGGGACAAGCGCGTCTGGCGCGTTCTCAAGTGCTATCACGTGCACGTGGGCGGGCGCGGCGGCGCGTTCATGCAGGTGGAAATGAAAGACATCGAAAGCGGCACCAAGACGAACCAGCGCTTCCGCACCGAGGACAAAGTCGAGCGCGCCTTCGTCGAGCCGCGCGAGATGCAGTTCCTCTACCAGGACGGCGACAGCTACGTCTTCATGGACAAGGAAACGTACGAGCAGCTCGCGCTGCCGGCCGAGTTTCTCGAGGGCCAGACCGGGTTTCTGCTACCGAACACCGACGTCCAGGTCAACTTCTACGACGGTCGCCCGATCGGACTCGAGCTGCCGCCGGCGGTCGTGCTCACCGTCGTCGAAACCGAACCCGGCATCAAGAACGCGACCGCGACCACCACGTTCAAGCCGGCGAAGACCGAGACCGGCCTGGTCGTGCAGGTCCCGCCGTTCATCAATCAGGGCGAGCGCATCAAGGTGTCGACCAACGACGGCAGCTACATGGAGCGAGCGTAGCCGCCGTCACGGAATGCGCTCGAGCGCCGCGAGCGCTTCGCGGTAGGCGACGCGCCGGCGCCGGTCGGTGCCGCCCTTGCTGGCGCATGCGCTCGGCGCGCTCCGGATGCGCCATCGGCTGCTCGCCGAGCGCGGCAAGCAGCGCGTCCTGCGCCGACGGATTCCGACACAGCAGCACCATGTCGCAGCCGGCGGCCAGTGCCGCCCGCGCCCGGGCCGCGACATGTCGCCTGCGGTGCCCGCCCCCGCCATGCCGAGATCGTCGCTCAGGACGAGGCCGTCGAAGCCGAGCCTCGGCGCGCAGCACCTCCTGCAGGCCGGAGGCCGACGTAGCCCGCCGGTGCGGAATCCGCGCGGGGATCGAGCCGACGTGCGCCGGGCCCTGACCGGCCGGCCAAGGCCGGCGTCGATCGCCGCCGCGTAGGGCGCGACATCGCGGCGCAGGATGTCTGCCGTGGGGCGCTCGCTCGCGCGGGATCGCCGACGTGCGAATCCGCCGCCGCGAAGCCGTGTCCGGGAAAGTGCTTTCCGAGCGCCGCCATGCCCGCCTCGGCGAGTCCTTCGATCATCGCGACGGCGAGCGCGCCGGACCCGCGTTCGGATCGTAGTGAAGCGCGCGATCGCCGATCACCGCGCTCGTGCCGTAGTCGAGATCGAGCACCGGGGCGAGGCTGAAATCGATGCCGCAGGCGCCGAGCTCCGCCCCGACCACGTAGCCGATCGCGCGCGCACACGCGCGCGCGGCGTCGCGGTCCCGGTCCCACAGCGTCCCGAGGCGCCGCATCGCCGGGAACGGGCGTGAACCCGTCGCGGAGCCGCTGCACGCGTCCGCCCTCCGTGATCGGTGCACACGAAGAGCGGCGGCTCGCGCAGCGCCGGGAACCTCGGCGGTGAGCGCCGCAAGCTGCTGCGGGCTCTCGTAGTTGTGCGCGAACAGGACCTCCTCGCCGCCCACCGCCGGATGCACGAGCCGCCGACGATCGTCGGCGGTGAGCGTCGGCCCGAGCGGGTCGAGGCGCCCGACGAACGCCGCGCGCTAGGCGCGCCCTCAGCCGTCGCATTCCGAGGATGCGCCACCGTGGCGCAGGCGATCGCGCGCTCGTCGGTCGATCGTCAGGTGTGCGCGCACGATGCCGCGCGCGCGCAGCAGCGCCGCGAGCGGCTCCGAATATTCGAGCACCTGGACGTCCCGAGCGGTGGTTGCTCACCCACAGGCCGTGCCAGTTCGCCGGTGCGCGGATGCCGGTGCCGAGCGCCTTGGTGAACGCCTCCTTCGCCGCGAAGCGCTTGGCGAGGTACGCCGCGGGCTGCCGGTGGGCGCGAAAGCGCGAGCGGCTCCGGCGGACAGAGAATCCTTTGCGCGAACCGTTCGCCGAAGCGCGCGAGCGCCCGCTCGATGCGCGCGATTTCCACCACGTCGGTGCCGACGCGGTCGAGAATCATCGCGCGGCGGCGAGCGCGGCTTCGGTGATCCGGCGTTTCATCTCGCGCACCGCCTCGCGCATGCCGACGAAAACGGCGCGCGCGACGATGTCGCGTGCCCGATGTGCAACTCGCGCACGCCGGGAAGTCGCCGCGACCGGGCGCCGCGTTCGCGTAGTTCAGCGCATGCCCCGCGTTGAAGCGCATGCCGAGCGCGCGGATGCGCTGCGCCGCCCGCCGCGCGGGTTCTCTCCAGTTCGGCGCGCACCGCGGCGCTGTCGGTGTCGTGCCCGTGGGCGCCGGAGCGCGTGCGCGTAGGGGCCGGTATGCACCTCGCAGACCGCCGCGCCGATGCGCTTCGCCGCCTCGACCTGCGCCGGGTCGGCGGCGATGAACACCGAAACGACGATCCCGGCGTCGGCGAGCCGCGCCACCTGCTCGCGCAGCCGCGCCTCCTGCGAGACGATGTCCAACCCGCCCTCGGTCGTGATCTCGTGCCGTCCCTCGGGCACGAGCATCGCCATCTCCGGGCGCAGGCGACGCGCGATCTCGACCATCTCGTCGAGTCGGCGCCATCTTCGAGGTTGAGCTTGACGTGCGTCAGCTCGCGCAGGCGGCGCACGTTCCTCGTCCTGGATGTGGCGCCGGTCCTCCCGCAGGTGGACCGTGATGCCGTCGGCGCCGCCGAGCTGCGCCTCGACCGCGGCCCACACCGGATCGGGCTGGTCCAGGTGCGGCGCGCCTGCCCGGCACCGTCGCGACGTCGTCGACGTTGACGCCCAGCTCGATCACAGGATCCTCAGCTCGGCCAGCACCGCGCGAGTGTTGAGAGTCTGTCCGCCCAGGCGCGCGCCGATCAGCGCCCGCATCAGACGCCGCGCCTCCTCCCGCGTGTCGGCGTCGCTGTAGTCGTCGCGCGCGATCGCGAGGAGCGTGCGCCCGCGCACGATCAGACCGTCGGCGTTCGCCGGCGCCTCGACCGGACCGCGGTCGGGCTCATAGGCGTAGCGCTTGTCCGGCTCGATCGCCGCGCCGCGCAGCGCTTCGCGCTCGAGCTGCGGAGCGTCGCCGAGTTCGGCGAGCAGCCGGCGCTCGAACCCGCGCAGCACAGGCGCGTGCGGTCCGCCCGCCGCGAGGCGCGCGAGACTCGCCGCGTAGACGTCGAACAGCGCCTCGTGCGGGTCCTCGCGCGGCAAGAGCTTCGAGCAGCAGCTCGTTGAGGTAGAAGCCGCACATGAGCGCCGCGCCCGCGAGCCCCGCGCCGCCCCCTGCCCACTCGGCGCCGGTGAGCGTCACCAGTTCCGACGCCCCGCTCCAGGACACGCGCAGCGGCTGGAAACGCGAGCATCAGCCGGCGCAGCGCCGAGCGCGGGCGGCGTGCGCCGCGCGCGAGCATCGGCAGGCGCCGGTCGCGGCGCGTGAGCATCTCGACCACCAGGCTCGACTCCATGTACGGGTACGCGTGCAGCACGTACGCCGGCTCGGTTGTGCGCGCGCCGCATCATCCTCAGGCGTAGCCGAGCTGCCGCAGCAGCCGCCGCATCGTCGTTCCAGTCGCGCCGCACCTTCACCCACACGGAGAGCGCCACCTTGCCGCCGAACAGCCGCTCCATGTCGAGGCGCGCCGTGGTCGCGATGCGCTTGAGCATCGCGCCGTCGCGGCCGATCACGATCGCCTTCTGGCTTTCACGGGCCACCCAGATCGAGGCCTCGATGCGCCGCAGGCGCCCCTCCCTCTCGGAAACGGTCGAGCACCACTTCGCAGCGGTACGGCAGCTCCTCGCCGAGCGAGCGAAAGAGCTTCTCGCGCAGGATCTCGGCGGCGAAGAAACGCTCGTCCTGGTCGGTGAGCTGCTCGGCGGCGTAGAGCGCCGGCCCCTCGGGCAGCCTGTCTTGCAGCACCTTCAATAGCTCAGGCGCGTTGCGGCCCGTGCGGCGCCGACACCGGCACGATCGCCTCGAAGCGGTTCTCCGCGTCCAGGCGCGCGACGAACGGCAGCAGGTCGGTCGCGCGCCGCACCAGGTCGAGCTTGTTCACCGCCGCGACGATGCGCGCCGCGGCCGGGATGCGCGCGAGCACCGCGCGGTCAGCGGCGCCGAAGACGAACGGCTCGACCACGAACAGCACCACGTCGGCCTCCCGCGCGGCCTCCTCCGCGCGCCGGTTGAGTACCCGGTTGAGCGCACCGAGATGCCGCGTCTGCCAGCCCGGGGCGTCGACGAACACGTACTGACAGGCGGCGGTCGTCAGCACGCCGCGCACCAGGTGCCGCGTCGTCTGCTGGCCGTGGCGAGACGATCGCGAGCTTCTCGCCCACCAGCCGGTTGAGCAGGCTCGACTTGCCGGTGTTCGGTCGGCCGGCAAGCGCCACCGTTCCGCAACGAAACGCGCTCATGCGCCGAGCAGCTCGAGCATCGCCGCGGCGGCCTGTTGTTCCGCGCTGCGCCGCGAGCTGCCGCTGCCGCTCGTGCGGCGCGTCGCGCCTTCTGCCTCGCCGACGACGCATTCCACCTCGAACACCCGCTGGTGCGCCGCGCCCCGCGTCGCGACGACGCGGTACCGCGGCAACGCGCGGCCGCAGCCTTGCAGGTATTCCTGCAGCCGCGTCTTCGGATCCTTCGCCGGCGCGCGCGGATCGATCCGTTCGATCGCAGGTCCGTAGGCGCGCAACACCGCCTCGCGCGCGGCGTCGTAGCCGCCGTCGAGAAAGACAGCGCCGAAGACCGCCTCCATCGCGTCGGCGAGAATCGAGGGTCGCTCTGGCGCCGCCGCTCGCCGCCTCGCCCTCGCCGAGGCGCAGCCAGGCCGACAGCCCGAGCGCGCGCGCGAGCGCCGCGAGCGCCGCTTCGCGCACGAGGCTTGCGCGCAGGCGCGAAAGCGCCCCTTCGCCGAGATCCGGAAAGCGCCGATACAGCGCTTCGGCGATCACACAGTCGAGCACGCCGTCGCCGAGAAATTCGAGCCGCTCGTTGTGCGGGGTGCCGAAGCTGCGATGGGTGAGCGCCTGCGCGAGCAGCGTTTCGCGCTGAAAGCGGTAGCCGAGCGCGTGCGCGAACGCCGCGACCGCGTCGCCGGCGCTATTGCCGCGAGGTCGCCGCAAAATCGATATAGACGCCGATGTTCGCGAACAGCGGGATTTCCCTGCGATACGCAGCGCTGATCACCACCTGCCCGCCGTCCTTGGTGATCTCGAGGTCCGCGCCTTTCACCGACGTGATCTGGTCCACCATCGCGCGCTGGTCGAACGCCTTGCGGATTTCGGCGGGCGAAGCGCCGCTGCGCTCGCTCGCGATCGCGTTCAGCGCCTTCTTCACCGCGAAGAATTCGATGTACGACGGCACGAGCCGCATGCCGAGCAGCGCCACCGCGATCAGGACGACGGCGACGAGCAGCAGGCCGCCGAGCCCGAGGCCGAGTTGTCTTCTGCGCATGCCGATCTGCCCTCTCCCAGGCTAGCGGAACGTGCCGAAGCGCCCCAGCTCGTTCAAATTGAGCCAGATGAAGAACGCCTTGCCGACGATGTTCGCGTCCGGCACGAACCCCCAGACGCGGCTGTCGCTCGAGTTGTCGCGATTGTCGCCCATGACGAAAGAATGCCCCGGAGGCACGGTGCAGACGAGTCCCTCGCTATTGTATGTGCATTTGTCCGCGTGCGGAAACGCGCGCGGTGGCGGCGCGACCGCCGGTGCATCGTCCTCCACCAGGATCTCGTGCTCGACGTCGTCGAGCCGTTCGACGTAGCGGCGCGCGAACTGCATGCGCTCGCGCAGCAGGTAATCCTCGATCTGGCGCAGCGGCACCGGCGCGCCGTTGATGATCAGCCGCTTGTGGCGGTATTCGACGCGGTCGCCCGGCACGCCGACGACGCGCTTGATGTAGTCGAGCGTCGGATCCTCGGGAAAGCGGAACACCACGACGTCGCCGCGCCGCGGTTCGCCCACCTCGATCATTTTGGTGTTCAGCACCGGCACGCGGATGCCGTAGACGTATTTGTTCACCAGGATGAAGTCGCCGACGAGCAGCGTCGGGATCATCGAGCCCGACGGGATCTTGAACGGCTCGACGAGGAAGGAGCGCAGCAGGAACACGATCAGGATCACCGGAAAGAAACTGACCGAGTATTCCACCCACCACGGCTGCTTTGCGCCCGCCGGGCGCCGGCGGCGCAACCAGGCCGCCTCCAGCGCCCACACCGTGCCGGTGAGCACGAGCAACGCGAGCAGAAACAGCGCGAAGGTCATTCGTCGTCCATCTGCAGCACCGCGAGAAACGCCTCCTGCGGGATCTCGACCGAGCCCACCTGCTTCATCCGCTTCTTGCCTTCCTTCTGCTTCTCGAGCAGCTTGCGCTTGCGCGTGACGTCGCCGCCGTAGCACTTCGCGAGCACGTTCTTGCGCAACGCCTTCACCGTCTCGCGCGCGACGATCTGCGACCCGATCGCGGCCTGGATCGCGACGTCGAACATCTGCCGCGGGATGAGGGTGCGCAGGCGCTCGACGAGCTCGCGGCCGCGGCGCTGCGCCGCCTCGCGATGGACCATGGTCGAGAGCGCGTCCACGCGTTCGCCGTTCACCAAAATGTCGAGCCGCACGACGTCGGCGGCGCGATACTCCTTGAACTCGTAGTCGAGCGAGCCGTAGCCGCGCGTCGCCGACTTCAATCGGTCGAAGAAATCCATCACCACCTCGGCGAGCGGCAAGTCGTAGCCGAGCACGACGTGGCGCGGCGGCGTAGTGCATGTCGGTCTGCACGCCGCGCTTGTGTGTGCACAGCGCGATCACCGCGCCGACGTACGCCGGCGGCACGAAGATGCGCGCCGCGATCACCGGCTCGCGGATTTCCGCGATGCGCGCGGGCTCCGGCAGGCGCGCCGGATGCGACACCTGCACCACGTTGCCGTCGCGCAGCTTCACCTCGTAGACGACCGACGGCGCGGTGGTGACGAGCGCCATGCCGTATTCGCGCTCCAAGCGCTCCTGCACGATCTCCATGTGCAGCAGCCCGAGAAACCCGCAGCGGAAGCCGTGGCCGAGCGCGAGCGAGACCTCCGGCTCGTAGTGCAGCGCAGCGTCGTTCAGGTGCAGCTTCTCCAGCGCGTCGCGCAGGGCCTCGTACTGGTTCGACGCGACCGGATAAAGGCTCGCGAACACCTGCGGTTTCGCCTCCTTGAACCCGGGCAGCGGCACCGCCGCGGGACGATCGGCATGGGTGAGGGTGTCGCCGACCTTCGCCTCGCGCAGGTCCTTGATGCCGGCGACGACGAAGCCGAGCTTCGCCGGCGCCGAGGCTCGCGCGCGGCGCCGATTTCGGGGTGAAGACGCCGACCTGCTCGCACAGGTGCTCGGCACCGGTGCTCATCAGTCGCACCCGGTCCCCCGGCCGCAACACGCCGTCGACCACGCGCACGAGCATCACCACGCCGACGTAGTTGTCGAACCAGGAGTCGATCACGAGCGCCTTCAGCGGCGCGTCCGGCCGGCCGCGCGGCGCGGGGATGCGCGTCACCACCGCCTCGAGCACCTCGGGCACGCCTGCGCCGGTCTTCGCGCTCACCCGCAAGGCGTCCTGCGCCGGAATGCCGATCACGTCCTCGATTTCGCGGATCGCGTTCTCAGGATCGGCGGCCGGCAGATCGATCTTGTTCAGCACCGGCACCACCTCGAGGCCCTGCTCGATCGCGCTATAGCAGTTGGCGACCGTCTGCGCCTCGACACCCTGCGAGGCGTCGACGACGAGCAGCGCGCCCTCGCAGGCGGCGAGCGAGCGGCTCACCTCGTAGGAAAAATCGACGTGACCGGGGGTATCGATCAGGTTGAGCAGATAGGTCTCGCCGTCGCGCGCGCGGTATTGCAGCGCCGCCGTCTGCGCCTTGATCGTGATGCCGCGCTCGCGCTCGAGCTCCATGGTGTCGAGCACCTGTTCGCCCATCTCGCGCTCAGCGAGGCGCGCCGCAGCAGTTCGATGAACCGGTCGGCGAGCGTGCTCTTGCCGTGGTCGATGTGCGCGATGATGGAGAAGTTGCGGATGCGGCTGCGGTCCATCATAAGCAAAGAGGGTGCCGCAGCACCCTCCGAATGGGCCGCTATTGTAGCCCAGGCGGCGCGTCGCGACGGCGGGACGGCGGGCCCGTCGGATCGGCGCGACTAGCCCTTGTCCCCGAACCCGCTCACGGTGAGGAACGCGATCGCCTCGCCGCGGCGCACCTGAAGCGCGATGACGGCGTTCTTGTCGAGTCCAGCGAGGAGCTTGTTGAACTGTTCGACCGTCTTCAGCTCGGTGTGCTGTCCCTTGTGCACCAGCGCAAGCAGCACGTCGCCGCGGCGCGCGTCGACGCGCGCATCCGGCCGCACCTCGGTCACGACCAGCCCGTGCGAGAGCTTCATTTCCTCCTTCTGCTTCGCCGAGAGCTCCGCCACGACGATGCCGAGGCGGTTCGCGGCGAGCTCGCTCGGCCGCTCGCCGCGCGCAGGGCCGCGTCCGGCGACGCGCTCTTCCTGCAGCTCGCCGACGATGACGGTGAGCGTGCGCGTCGCGCCCTTTCGCCAGACCTCGACCTCGGCTTTCGCGCCGGGGCGCGTGCCGCCGACGATGCGCGGCAGGTCGCTCGAGGATTCGACCGTCTTGCCGTCGAACTTGAGGATGATGTCGGTCGGCTCGATCCCCGCCTTGTCGGCCGGTCCGCCCTTCTCGACCGAGTTGACGAGCGCGCCGCGCGGGCGATCGAGGCCGAAGGAGACGGCGAGATCGCGGTTCACCTCCTGGATCACGACGCCGATGCGGCCGCGCGTGACGCGTCCGCGCTCGCGCAGCTGCGTCTGCACGTCGAGCGCCACATCGATCGGGATCGCGAACGACAGGCCCATGAACCCGCCGGTGCGGCTGTAGATCTGCGAGTTGATGCCGACGACCTCGCCGCGCATGTTGAACAGCGGCCCGCCCGAATTGCCGGGATTGATCGCGACGTCGGTCTGGATGAACGGCACGAAATTCTCCTGCGGCAGGGACCGTCCCTTGGCCGAGACGATGCCGGCGGTGACAGTGTTCTCGAAGCCGAACGGCGCGCCGATCGCGACCACCCACTCGCCGACCTTCAGCTTGTTCGGATCGCCGAACTTGACCGCCGGAAGCCCGCTCGCGTCGATCTTGATGAGCGCGATGTCGGTGCGCCGGTCGGCGCCGATCACGCGCGCCTTGAATTCGCGCTTGTCGGTGAGCTTGACGATGATCTCGTCGGCGCCTTCGACCACGTGCGCGTTGGTGAGGATGTAGCCGTCCGCGCTGATGATGAAACCCGAGCCGAGCGAGCGGTTCTCCGGTCGCGGTCCCGGTTGCGGCCGCGGGATGAAGCGCCGGAAAAACTCCTGGAATTCCTCGTCCTCGACGTTCGGCATCTGCGGCAGCGCCGAGCGCCGCACCGCCTGCGAGGTGCTGATGTTGACCACCGCCTGTCCCTGTTCCTCGACCAGGCGAGTGAAATCGGGCAGGTCGCGCGCCTGCGCTGCGGCGCCGGCAGCGACGCCGAGCGCGCACAGCGCAAGCCAGGTTCTGATCCGCGTCATCGTTCACCTCGTCGTACTGTGTCGTTCATCGGTTGGGACGGCGATACTCGACGGTATTGCCGAGGCGGCGCACGCTCGCCGCGGGCACCTCGCCGACCACCGTCACCACGTGATCGGCGAGGTGGCGAGTGTAGATGTTGACCGCTCCGAGCGTCGCGAGCCCCGGCTGGATGCGCTCGGCGCGGCGCGACGCCGGCTCGATGAACACCGACAGCGCGGCCATGCCGTCCGAATACACCACCTGATTGACCGCGTCGGCCTCGCCGATGCGGCGCGTCACTTCGGCGATCTTGCCGGAGCCCGGGCAGCTCCTCCGCGAGCCGCCAGCCCTGCTCTTCGAGTTTCGTCGGCGCCACCGTCGCGTACTCGATGCGCCAGTCGCGCGTCGCGTAGCGCGGCTTGAGCCGCTCGCGCGGCACCGGTCCGATCGCGAGCTGGGTGAACGTGAACTGCTCGACCGTCTCGCCCTTCGCGTTGAACGTGCGCGCGCGCAACAGCATGCCGGTGGCGGTGTCGGCCCAGAGCTGATAGCCGTAGCGCAGATCGTCGCGCGGCGTGAGCACCACCGACTCGCAGTCGTAGCCGGCGATGCGCGCGGACTCGCCGCGCGACACCGCGTAATTGCGCAGCAGATCGGCGAATGTCTCCGGCAGCAGCGCCGGAAACGCGCGCGGATCGAGACGACGCTCCACCTTCACCGTGCGACGCTCGGGCAAATAGCAGCGGACGGTGTCGCGCGTGCGCACGATCTCGCGCGGCGTGCCGTCCAGCACCTCGATCCGTTCGATCTCGTCCCCGGGCCCGGTATAGCGCGTGATGCGCGAGGACTCGACGCGGTCGCCCTGCTGGGTGACGAACGTTCCGGTGTAGGAAAGTTTCTCGGTCGCACGATAGATACGGCGCAGCAGCGCGAACGCGTCGTCCGCCGCCTGCGCGCGCACCGGCCCCGCCAGCACGGCCGCCAGACACAGGCCGAGCGCGAGCTTCACCGCCGGCGTCCTGCGATGTCGGACACGCTGCGCGCGTAGCCCTGCGGCGCGTAGCGCGGCGCGTAGCCTTGGTGCGCGAGCAGATAGTCGCGCGCCGCCTCAGGCAGCGCCGCGCCCGCCGGGTCCGGTGCCGCCGGCCTCTCCTCGGGCGGCGGCGCGAGCGGCTCGGGTGCGGCGGCAAGCGGCGCACGCGCCGACTCCGGTTCCGGCGCCCACAACTGCGCCACGGTCAAGGCGACAAAAGCGAGCGCCGCGACGACGGCGCCGACGGCGGCGCGCGTCGAACGCGAGGCGCGCACCACGCGCGACCAGCGACCCGGGGCGACCACGACCGGCTCGGCGGCCAGACGCGCGGCGACGCGCTCGGTGAAGCTGCGCGAGAGCACCCGCGTTTCTCGCAGGCTGTCGCTGATCAGGTGGTAGGTCCGCCAGGTCTCGAACGCTTCGCGGTCCGATTTCAGCACGGCAAGGGCGCGCGCGGCCTCTTCGCCGGCAAGCTCCCCGTCCATGAGCTGCGAAATCTCCTCCTTCATCGCCTCACCACCGTCTGTCCTTCGCCGTGTCGAGCAAGGGCCGCAGCTTCTCGGCGATCGCCTCGCGCGCCCGGAAGATGCGCGAGCGGACGGTCCCGATCGGGCAGTCCATGGCGCGCGCGATTTCCTCGTAACTCATGCCTTCGAGTTCCCGCAGCTGGATCGCGGTCCTCAGTTCCTCGGGCAGCGCCTCGATCGCGGCGTTCACCGTCGCGGCGATCTCGCGCGACAACGCGACGCTTTCGGGCGTATTGATGTCGCGCAGCTGTTCGCCCTCGTCGTAGCCTTCCGCCTCCTCCGTCTCGGTCTCCGTCGACGTCGGCGCCCGGCGGCCCATCGCCATCAGGTAGTTCTTGGCGGTGTTCACGCCGATCCGGTAGAGCCAGGTATAAAAGGCGCTGTCGCCGCGGAAGCTGGGCAACGCGCGGTAGGCCTTGATGAACGCCTCCTGCGTCACGTCTTCCACTTCCACCGGGTCGCGGATCAGCCGCGACAGCAGGCGCGCGAGCTTGCGCTGGTACTTCTCGACCAGAAGCTCGAAGGCGCGCTTGTCGCCACGCGTTGCGCCCTCGCCGCCAGCTCGCGGTCGATGTCCTTCTCAGACACGTCCGCGGGCCCTGCCTATGTGCCACAGACAAGGCAGCTTGCAAATAGTTCGGCGCACGGCCGGGCCGCGCTCAGGTCGGCGGTTGCCTTTGCCGCCACGTCCGGCACCCGGCCCCAGAGTGCCCACAGGCGCAGCAGCCGGAAGCGCGGTTCGCCGAGCATCGCGCGCGTCGCACGAGCAGCGCGCGCCGCTGCGGCAGGCGCACCGGCAGCGCGACGCAGGCGCGCGTGACCCAGCGCCGGCGGCCGACCGCGGTCGCGTAGGCGCCAGGCCGTCGGCGCGCACGGGCGCCCAGCGCGTCCCCGCCTCGCCGAGCTCGAGCGCGCGTGGCGAACGCGCGGCGCGCAGCAGCGCGCGGTCGCGTGCGGTGGCGAGCCCGAGCGCGACGAGCAGGCCCGCCGCGGCCGCACCCGCCGCGGTCGGCAGCACGAGCGCCGCGCACACCCCCGCCGCCAGGTGCGCGCCCACGATCCCCGCGGCGAACCCCGGCGAGGGCGAAAGGTCGAGGCGGAGCGGCGCGCTGCCGGTCAAATCCGCGTGAACACGAGCGTACCGTTGGTGCCACCGAAGCCGAACGAATTGGACAGCGCTGCGCGGATCGGCATGCGGCGCGCGACGTTGGGCACGTAGTCCAGGTCGCACGCCGGATCGGGATTCTGCAGGTTGATCGTCGGCGGCGACACCTGCTCGTACACCGCGAGTACCGTGAACACCGCCTCGACGCCGCCCGCCGCGCCGAGCAGATGACCGGTCATCGATTTGGTCGAGCTGACCGCCACCTGACGCGCGCGCTCGCCCATGAGGCGCTTGATCGCGACGGTCTCGGCAATGTCGCCGAGCGGGGTCGAGGTCCCGTGCGCGTTGATGTAGTCCACGCTCGCCGCCTCCAGCCCCGCGTCGCGCAGCGCGTTGCGCATGCAGCGGAAGGCGCCATCGCCGTCCTCGGCAGGGGCGGTGATATGGAACGCGTCGGCCGAGACGCCGTAGCCCGCCAGTTCGCAGTAGATGCGCGCCCCGCGCCGCCGCGCTGCTCGTATTCTTCCAGCACCAGCGCCCCGGCGCCCTCGCCGAGCACGAACCCGTCGCGGTCGCGGTCCCACGGGCGGCTCGCGCCCGCGGGATCGTCGTTGCGCGTCGAGAGCGCGCGCGCCGACGCGAATCCGGCGAGCGCGAGCTCGGTCACGGTCGACTCGGCGCCCCCGGCGAGCATCGCATCGACTTCGCCGTAGCGGATCGCCTTGGCGGCCTCGCCGATGCAATGCGTCGAGGTTGTGCACGCGGTCGACCGACCGCGAGGTTCGGACCCTTCAGCCCGAGCTGGATCGACAGGTTGCCGGCGATCATGTCTGATGATCGTGCCGGGAATGAAGAACGGCGAGACGCGGCGCGGCCCGCTCTTTTTCAGCTCGTCGTGGAGTCCATCATCGGCAGCCCGCCGATGCCCGAGCCGAAATTCACGCCGATGCGCTCGGCGTTCTCCGGCGTCGCGCTGAGGCCCGAATCGCGCCACGCCTGCAGCCCGTGGCGATGCCGTAATGGATGAAGAAGGTCATGCGGCGCGCGTCCTTCGCCGGAATGTACTGCGTGACGTCGAAGCCCTTCACCTCGCCCGCGATCTGGCTTTGCGAGGCGCGACGGGTCGAAACGCGTGATGCGCGCGATGCCGGACCGGCCGGCGAGGACGTTTTCCCACGCCTCCCGCACGGTGTTGCCGACCGGGCTGCGACGATGCCGAGCCCGGTGACCACCACTCTGCGCCGCTGCACCTTGCGCTAAGACTTGGCGTGCGCCTTGATGTTGTCGTCGATCGCCTGCTGCACGGTCTTGATCTTCTCGGCGTCCTGGTCAGGGATCTCGGTCTCGAACTCTTCCTCGAGCGCCATCACCGGCTCGACGGCGTCGAGCGAGTCGGCGCCGAGGTCGTCGACGAAGGAGGATTCGTTCTTGATCTCGGATTCTGTTCACGCCGAGCTGCTCGGCGATGATTTTTCTCACCCGCTGTTCGACGTTCTCCATGCGCGCTCCTTCCCTGTCTGCGTCGTGCGATTTTACCGGGATCATCCGCCATGACTAACATGCCGCCGTTGACGTGCAGCACCGTGCCGGTGACGTAACCGGCCGCGGGCGACGCGAGATACGCGACCGCCGCCGCGACGTCCTGCGGCGTGCCGAGCCGGCCGACCGGGATCTGCGCGAGCAGCGCGGCGCGCTGTGCCTCGCCGAGCGCGCGCGTCATGTCGGTGTCGATGAAGCCGGGCGCGACGCAGTTGACGGTGATGCCGCGGCTCGCGACTTCGCGCGCGAGCGCGCGCGTCATGCCGACGACGCCCGCTTTCGCCGCCGCGTACGTTCGCCTGGCCAGCGTCCGGCCGCGCCGACGACCGAGGTGATGTTGACGATGCGCCCCCAGCGCGCCCTGATCATGCCGCGAAGGACCGCGCGCGAGAGGCGAAACACCGCGCGCAGATCGGTGGCGATCACCTCGTCCCATTCGGCGTCCTTCATGCGCAGGGCGAGGTTGTCGCGCGTCACCGCCGCGTTGTTGACGAGGACGAGGATGTCGCCCAGCTCTTGCTGGATCTCGGCGACGAGCGCGTCGCAGCGCGCGTCGTCGCGCACGTCGAGCACCTTGCCGACGAGGCCGGCCTCCGCGAGCTGAGCGCGCGCCGGCCTCGCTCGTCGCGGTCCCGACCACGCGCGCGCCGTGCCGCGCCAGCTCGAGCGCGATCGCGCGGCCCGATGCCGCGCGAGGCGCCGGCTGGTCACGAGTGCCACGCGTCCTTCGAGCATGCCTAGGCTCCCCTCAGCCGCGCGAGCGCCTGCTCGAGCGAGCCGCGGTCAGCGAGCGCGAGCGCCTCGAGGCGGGCGTCGACGTGCTTTGCGGTGCCGGCGAGCACCCGGCCGGGGCCCGCTTCGAGCAGGTGCGTCACGCCCTCGTCGGCCATGCGCCTCACCGCCTCCACCCAGCGCACCGGCGAGGAGCGCCTGGCGCACCAGCGCGCCGCGGATGCGCGCCGGGTCGGTTTCGATCGCGAGGTCGACGTTGTTGACGAGCGGGATGCGCGGCGCGCCGAGCGGCACTTGCGCCAGATATTCCGCGAGCCGTGCCGCGGCCGGCCGCATGAGGCTCGAATGGAACGGCGCGCTCACCGGAAGCGTCACCGCGCGTTTCGCGCCGCGGGCGCCTTGCACAGTTCGGCTGCGCGCGCCACCGCCGGCCGGTGGCCGGCGATCACCACCTGTCCGGGCGCGTTGAAGTTCACCGCTCCTCGACCACTTCGCCCGGCGCCGCCGCCTGCGCCTCTGCGCAGGCGGCGCGCACCGCCTCGTCGTCCAGCCCGAGGATCGCGGCCATCGCGCCCACGCCCTCGGGCACCGCCTCCTGCATGCACTGCGCGCGGTGGCGAACGAGCCGCAGCGCGTCGGCGAACGCGAGCGCGCCGGCGGCGACGAGCGCTGAATACTCGCCGAGGCTGTGGCCGGCGACGAACGCCGGCGTCGGCCCGCCGAGCGCACGCCAGGCGCGCCAGGCGGCCACACCGGCGGCGAGCATCGCCGGTTGCGTGTCGACGGTCAGTCCGAGCGCCTCGGCCGGGCCTTCGTCGAGCAGCCGCAGGAACTCGGCGCCGAGCGCCGCCGCGCACTCGGCGCGCACCGCCTCGATTTCGGGCAGTCCGTCGTAGGCGCGCAGCATGCCGACCGCCTGCGAGCCCTGCCCGGGAAACACGATCGCGATCTTCATCAGTTTCCTCCGCTTACATCGTGACCAGCGTCGCGCCCCAGGTGAAACCGCCGCCGACGCCCTGCAGCATGACGTTGTGGCCGGCGCGGATCCTGCCCGCGCGCACGTACTCGTCGAGCGCGAGCGGCACCGAGGCGGCCGAGGTGTTCGCATGGCGATCGACCGTCACGACCAGCCGCTCGCGCGCCAGACCCAGCTTCTTCGCCGTTGCTTCGAGGATGCGCACGTTCGCCTGGTGCGGGATCAGCCAGTCGACGGTCGGCGACTGGACATCCCGGCCGCGGCGAGCGTCTCGTGCGCCACCTCTTCCAGCACGCGCACCGCGAACTTGAACACCTGGTTGCCCTGCATGTGCACGAACGGCGGTACCGCAGATCCGCCCGCCGCAGACGTTGCCGGGCACTCGGACAGGATGCCCGCGTGCCGGCCGTCGGCGCGCAGCACCGACGCGTGGATCCCGGGACGCTCGTCGGCGGCGAGCACCACCGCGCCGGCGCCGTCGCCGAACAGCACGCAGGTCGGGCGATCGTTCCAGTCGAGGATGCGCGAGAAAACCTCCGCGCCGACGACGAGGGCGTTCCTCGCCATGCCGCCGCGGATGAAGTTGTCGGCAGTGGCGAGCGCAGTAGCCGCAAGCCGCTGCAGACCGCCTGCACGTCGAACGCCGCGCAGCCTGCGGCGCCGAGCTTCGCCTGCAGCAGGCACGCGGTGCTCGGAAAGATGTAGTCCGGGGTCGAGGTCGCGACGACGATCAGCTCAAGGCGCGAAGCCGCCATCCCCGCGGCGGCGAGCGCCTCGCGGCTCGCCTCAAGCGCGAGGTCGCTCGCGTTTTGTCCGTCGTCGGCGATGTGCCGCTGGCGGATTCCGGTGCGCTCGCGGATCCAAGCGTCGCTCGTGTCCAGCCGCTGCGCGAATTCGTCGTTGGTAACGACGCGCGCCGGCAGGTAGTCTGCCGGTGCCGACAATGCGCGCGCGCCTCACGCCGCCTCCGGCCGCGCCATGCGGCGCAGGATGCGCGCGACGACGTCGTTGCGCACCTCGTCGGCCGCGCGTCGCAGCGCCTGGCCGAACGCGAACGCGTCGGCCGCGCCATGGCTCTTGACGACGATGCCGCGCAGCCCGAGCAGACTCGCGCCGTTGTAGCGGCCCGGGTCGATGCGCTCGCGCACCGCGCGCAGCACCGGCCGCGCCGCCACCGCCGCCGCGCGCCGCAGGGCGTTGCGCGAAAACTCCTCTCTCAGAAACGCGACGATCATCTTCGCCACCCCTTCGGACGCCTTGAGCACCGAGTTGCCGACGAAACCGTCGCACACCACCACATCGGTGGTGCCCTTGAAGATGTCGTCGCCCTCGACGTTGCCGTAGAAATTGAGCCCGCTCGCGCGCAGCAGCTCGGCGGCCTGCTTCACCGTGTCGTTGCCCTTGATGTCCTCGACGCCGATGTTGAGCAGCCCGACGCTCGGGCGCTCGCGGTGCTCGGTCGCGGCCACGAGCATCGCGCCCATCACGCCGAACTGCATGAGCTGCTCGGGCGTGCAGTCGACGTTCGCGCCGAGGTCGAGCACCGTCGTGTGGCCGCCGCGCATGTTCGGCAGCAACGTCGCGATCGCCGGCCGGTCGATTCCCGGCAGCGTCTTCAGCACGAAGCGCGCGATCGCCATCAGCGCGCCCGTGTTGCCGGCGCTCACGCAAGCGTCGGCTGCGCCACTTTTCACCAGGTTCACCGCCACCCGCATCGAGGAATGCTTCTTCAGGCGCAGCGCCTGCACCGGCGGTTCGTCCATGCCGACCACCTCCTCGGCATGCTCCAGCCGCAGGCGAGCGTTCGGCTGGGCGCCCTGCCGCGCGAGCTCGCGTTCGACTTCGGCGCGGCGGCCGACGAGGATCAGCGCGACCTCCGGATCCGCCCGGCCGAATTCGAGCGCGGCCGGCACCGTCACACGGGGGCCGTGATCGCCGCCCATGCAGTCCACTGCGACGGTAATCGGCACTCGCGAAAGACGTCCGCGGCGCGCGCGGGCGCCGGATTACTGGCCTTTTTCCCGGAGAACCTTCTTGCCGCGGTAGTAACCGGTGGGGCTCACGTGGTGACGCCGGTGCACCTCGCCGGTCGTGGGTTCGATCGCGAGCGGCGGGGGCACGAGGAAATCGTGCGACCGGTGCATTCCGCGCCGCGAGGGTGACTTCTTGCCTTGCTGGACGGCCATGATGGCTCCTGTGTTCGAATCCGTCTCGAAAAAATCAGCGCCGCCCGGCCCGCACCTGCTCGCGCAGGTCGGCAAAAGGCGAGCGCCCGCGCTCGCGCGCGCCCACGCGCACGCCGGCGCAACGCTCGTGCCGCGGTGCGAGCGGCAACGCGAGCAGCAGCTCGTCTTCCACCAGCACATGCAACTGCATCTCCCGGTCCGCCACGATCCATTCGGGCCCTTCGGCGTCGAAGGGTTCGGCGTCGATTTGCGCCTGCGTGCGCGCAAGGAGCAGCGTCGCGTCGACCGCCACCGTGAACGCGAGCGGCTCCAGGCACCGTTGACAGGTGAGCTGCAAGACGCCGTTCAGCCGCAGATGCAGCGCGGGGTTGCCGCGGACCTCCGGGATGCCGCGCAGCTCGCAGGCGATCGCGCCCTCCTGCGAGTGAAGCGCATCGCGCAAGCGCGGGAAATCCGAAGCCGGCCAGGCGCCGAACCATGTGGAGCCGGCCCGCGCAAATTCCAGGCCGTCGATCACCGGCCGCCGCTGCATGAAGCGTAGATGCTATCATGCATCGAAAATCACCGTCAAAACAAAGCCATGCCCTCGCCGCGGCGGTTGGTGCTCGCCTCGACCTCGCGACACCGCGCTGCGCTGCTGCAGCGGCTCGGGATCCCTTTCGAGCAGGCGGCGCCCGGCGTTGAAGAGACGGCGCGCCCCGGCGAATCGCCCTCGGCCACGGCGACGCGGCTCGCGATCGAGAAAGCGCGCGCGGTCGCGCCGCGTTTTCCGGACGCCTTGATCGTCGGCTCCGATCAGGTGGGCGTTCTGCGAAGGCACCGTGCTCGGCAAGCCGGGCGGACGGGAGGCCGCGCGCCGCCAGCTCGCGTTCCTGAGCGGCAAGGTCGCCTCGTTCGACACCGCGGTCGCACTGCTCGATGCCGCAAGCGGGTTTGTGCGCAGCCGCGTCGTCGGCTGCCGCGTCGCGTTCCGCGAGCTGACGCCGGCACAGATCGAGGACTACCTCGACCGCGAGCAGCCGTTCGACTGCGCAGCAAGCGCCAAGTCCGAGGGGCTCGGCATCGCGCTTCTTGCGCGTATCGAGACCGAGGACCCGACCGCGCTCGTCGGCTTGCCGCTGATCGCCCTGACCGAGCTGCTCGCGCAGGCCGGACGGCCGGTGCTCGGCTGATGGCGGGCGTGCTCTACGCCATTCCGACGCCGCTCGGCGCGGACCCGGAGGCGTCGCTGCCGTCGGCGGTGCTGCGCACCGTGCGGGCGCTGCGCGATTTTGCGGTCGAGGACGCGAAAAGCGCGCGCGCGTTTCTCGCCGCGGTCGGCTGCGATCCGAAGCAGGCGAGGATCCGCGAGCTGGCCGACGAAAGCGACGTCGCGGCGCTGCTTGCGCCGCTGCGCGAAGGCCGGGGCCTAGGGTTGCTCGCAGAGGCGGGCTGTCCCGGCATCGCCGACCCCGGCGCGCGACTGGTCGCGGCCGCGCACCGGGAGGGCTACCGCGTCGTTCCGCTCGTCGGCCCCTCGGCGATCGTGCTCGCGCTGATGGCCTCGGGTCTCGAGGGCCAGCGTTTCGCGTTCTGCGGCTACCTTCCGCGCCGGCACGCCGAGCGCGCGCGGCGCATCCGCGATCTGGAGGCGCGCTCGCGCCGGGAACGCGAAACGCAGATCTTCATCGAGACGCCGTACCGCAGCGACGCGTTGCTCGCGGCGCTGCTGGCGACGTGCGCGCCGCAGACGCGGCTGTGCGTCGCGACCGACCTCACGCTGCCCACCGAATCGGTGCGCACCCAGCCGATCGCCGCCTGGCGGCGCGCGCCGCCCGCGATCGGCAAGCGCCCGACGGTATTCCTGCTGCTTGCCTGAGCCGGCATCAGCGCAGCGCGGGGTTGGCGCGCAGCGCGATGCGCTCCAGTCCTTCGACGATCGCGAGCCCGAACCGGCGCGCGAACTTCTCGGCGAGGTTCTCCTTCTGCGTGAAGTCCACGATCTCCTCGGCCTTCACCACCTCGCGCGCGACGTAGTCGAGACTGCCGAACCCGTCCGCGAGCCCCAGCTCGATCGCCCGCGTGCCGGTCCAGATCGTGCCGCTGAACATGTCCGGCGTCTCCTTCAGGCGCGCGCCGCGCCCTTCGCGCACCGCGGCGATGAATTGCTGGTGGATGTCGGCGAGCAGTCCGAGCGCGATTCTGCGGTGCGACTCCTCGAGCGGGAGGAACGGATCGAGCATGGACTTGTTCTCGCCTGCGGTGAGCAAACGCCGCTCGATGCCCAGCTTTTCCATGAGCCCCGTCAGCCCGAAACCGTCCATGCGCACGCCGATCGAGCCGAGGATGCTCGAGCGCGACACGTAGATGCGGTCGGCGGCGGCCGCGACGTAGTAGCCGCCCGAGGCGCACATGTCCTCGACGACCGCATAGAGCGGGATCGCGGGGTATTTCGCGCGCAGGCGGCGGATTTCGTCGTAGATCGTCTGCGCCTGCACCGGGGTGCCGCCCGGCGAGTTGATGCGCAGCACCACCCCCGCGGTGTTCTTGTCCTCGAACGCCGCCTGCAACGCGAGCGTCACTTTCTCGGCGCTCGCGTCGGTGCCCGGCGCGATCAGCCCGCTCACCTCGACGAGCGCAGTATGCCGCTCGGCCTTCGTCTCGCGCGCGCCGCGAAAATCGAGCGCGACCAGCAGCAGCGCCGTCAGATAGGCGAAACCGAGCAGCTTCCAGAAGATTCCCCAGCGACGCGCGCGCTGTTGCTCCTTCAGCGCGGCGGTGGCCAGTTTCTCGATCAGTTCACGTTCCCACTTGCTCTCGTCAGTCATCGTCGCATCCGAGGTAATAGACCGAGCCGTCGCGCTCGGCGACTTTCAGCTTCACCAGGGATTTCCGCCCGCACGGCCCGCCGGTGCACCGGCCGCTGTCGGCGGCGTAGGTCGCACCGTGCGTCGAGCATAGCAAATCCCGCCCGTCCGGGTCGAAGAATTCCCCCTCGCGCCAGTCGAGCTCCAGCGCGACGTGCGCGCAACGGTTGAGGTAGCCGTGGCACCTTCCCGCGGAAGCGCACGACGAACGCCGGCGCGCGTTCGCCGAAATACTCGATTTCGAACCGCACGCCGCGGCCGCCCTCGACGAGGTCGGCCGCGGCGCAAATCGACCGAGGCTCGCCAGCCATTGCGGCAATTCCCGGACGTCGCGCAGGCAGGCGCGCGGCGCGAGCGCGCGCAGCGCCTCGGGTGGATGCGCGCCGCTTTCGACAGCGATCGCGTCGACGCCTGCGGCCGCCGCCATCTGCAGATCGTGGCCGGTGTCGCCGACCATGACGGTCGCCCCGGGCGGCTCCGCGAGCGCGCGCATCAGCTCGAAAAGCATCGCCGGATGCGGCTTCGGCCGAGTTTCGTCCGCGCAGCGCGTCGCAGCGAAATACGGCGCGAGCCCGCTCGCCGCGAGCGCGCGCTCGAGGCCGCGTCGGCTCTTTCCGGTCGCCACCGCGAGCCGGTAGCCGCCCGCGCGCAGCCCCTCGAGCAGCGCCGGCACCCCGGGAAACGGCCGGATGCGGTCCTCGCACGCGAGAAAGTGGCGGCGGTAGTGCGCGACGAACGCGTCGTAGCGCGAGGGCGGAAGCTCGGGCAGCGCAAGCCGCAGCGACGCCTCCAGCCCGAGACCGATGACGTACGCGGCGCGGGCGGGCTCGGGCACCGCGAGCCCCATGTCGCGCGCCGCCGCGCGGATACACTCGGCGATCGCCGCGGTCGAGTCGACGAGCGTTCCGTCCCAGTCCAAATACGGACATCAGCCGGTAGCGCAAGCCGCTTTCCAGGAAACGGCGCATGTCTTCGGGCAGCGGCGCTTCGATCGACACCGGCCGCCCTTCGAGCGGATGCTCGAAGGCGATCCGGCGCGCGTGCAGCATCAGCCGCGCCGCGCCCGAGCGCGCGAGCGCTCGGTTGAGCGCAAAATCGCCGTATTTCGGATCGCCGAGGACCGGATGGCCGACGTGCGCAAGGTGCACCCGGATCTGATGCGTGCGCCCGGTAAGCAGCCGAAGCTCGAGCACGCTGCCGGCATCGCTCGATGCGAGCGGACGCGCGAGCGTCACCGCCGCCCTGCCCTCCTCGCGCACCGCGACGCGCCGCTCGCCGGTGCGCGTCACGTACTTCTGCAGCGGGGCGCACAGCGCGCGCTCGCCGCCTTCCCAGCAGCCCTTGACCGCCGCGACGTAGACCTTTTCCATCCGCCCCTCGCGCAAGAGCCGGTGCAGCGCGGTGAGCACGCTGCGCCGCTTGGCGACGAGCAGCACGCCGGAGGTATCGCGATCGAGCCGATGCACGAGCTCGAGAAACCGCTCGCGCGGGCGCGACGCGCGCAGCCGCTCGATAGCGCCGTGCGCGACGCCGCTGCCGCCGTGCACCGCAAGCCCCGCCGGCTTGTCGACCGCGAAGAAGCGCCGCGTCCTCGTAAAGGACCGGCAGCGCGAGCGGTCGCGGCGCTGCGGGCGCGCGCGGCGCGCGCAGCCGCACCGGCGGCAGACGAACGCGGTCGCCGGGTCGCAGGCGGTAATCGGGACCGACGCGGCCGCTGTTGACCCGGACTTCCCCGCTTCGCAGTACGCGATAGACGTAGCTTTTCGGCACCCCCTTGAGGCGCCGCAGCAGGAAATTGTCGATGCGCTGCTCGCCGTGCGCCTCTTCGACCTCGACCCAAGTCGCCCGCGGCTTGCTTAAGTCATTCATTTTTATTATTATCTCGCCGCCTCCGTCCGCATGCGAGACGGGGCTTTACCAGCCGCCCAGCATCGTTCGGTCCTTCGCCGCCGACGCTTATCGCATCGCGCGCGACCGCCTGCCGGGCCTTGAGCCGGGGGTTAATCTCGCTCACCTCAAGCAGCGAATCGCAACGCAACATCATGACGTGCGCAGGCTACAGGCTCGCGACCGATCCGCGCAAGGATCGTCGCCGGTTCGACCGTGCGCGACGCGCCTGCGCGCGCAGGAGAGTCCCGAGTGAAACGGATGCTCTTGGTTCAACGCGACCCAGCAGGAGGAGCATGCGGGTCGCCGATCGTAGACGGCCAGAAGCTCATTGATCTCCGACATCGAGTCCGCATCGAGGGAGCAGCGCAAGAGCAACATCTACAAAGGCATCATCACCCGCATCGAGCCCGGTCTCGAAGCTGCGTTCGTCGATTACGGCGAAGAGCGGCACGGGTTCCTCCCCTTCAAGGAAGTCTCGCGAAGCTATTTCCGGCCCGGCACGGACCCGGGCGCGCGCGCATCCAGGACGCGCTCGTCGAAGGTCAGGAACTGATCGTCCAGGTCGAAAAAGACGAGCGCGGCACGAAGGGCGCCGCGCTCACGACCTTCATCAGCCTCGCGGGCCGCTATCTCGTGCTGATGCCGAACAACCCGCGCGGCGGGGGCGTCTCGCGCCGGATCGAGGGCGAGGAGCGCGAGGAACTGCGCCAGGCGCTCGAAAAACTGCCGGTGCCCGAAGGCATGAGCGTGATCGCGCGCACCGCCGGCGATCGGCCGCTCGCTGGAGGAGCTGCAGTGGGACCTCAACTATCTGCTCCAGCTGTGGCAGGCGATCGACAAGGCGGCACGCGAAGGCGGACACGAAGCCCTTCCTCATCTACCTCGAGTCGAGCCTCGTCATCCGCGCGATCCGCGACTACTTCCAGCCCGACATCGGCGAGATCCTGATCGACACCGAGGAGATCTACGAGCAGGCGCGCGCGTTCATGCAGACCGTGATGCCGGCCAACGTCGGCAAGGTCAAGCTCTACCGCGACGACATGCCGCTGTTTTCGCGCTTCCAGATCGAGCACCAGATCGAAAGCGCCTATCAGCGCAAGGTCGACCTGCCCTCGGGCGGCTCGGTGGTGATCGACCACACCGAGGCCGCTGGTCGCGGTCGACGTGAACTCCGCGCGCGCCACGCGCGGGCAGGACATCGAGGAGACCGCGTTTCGCACGAACCTCGAGGCGGCCGACGAGGTCGCGCGTCAGCTGCGGCTGCGCGACCTCGGCGGCCTGATCGTCGTCGATTTCATCGACATGGAATCGGCGCGCCACCAGCGCGAGGTGGAGGCGCGGTTCCGCGAGGCGCTGCGGCACGACCGGGCGCGGGTGCAGGTGGGCAAGATCTCGCGCTTCGGGCTGCTCGAGCTCTCGCGCCAGCGGCTGCGCGCGTCGCTCGAAGAAACGGCGCACGCGAGCTGCCCGCGCTGCGGCGGCACCGGCTTCATCCGCGGCACCGAATCCACGGCGCTGCACGTGCTGCGCATCGTGCAGGAAGAGGCGATGAAGGAGAACACCGGCGCGGTCCACGCGCAGGTGCCGGTCGACGTCGCCGCGTTCCTGCTGAACGAAAAAACGCAGCGAGATCCAGAAGCTGGAAGCGCGCCTGAAAGTGAACATCGTGCTGGTGCCGAATCCGCACCTCGAGACGCTCGGTCGCACTACACAGGTCTCTAGCGCCTCAAGCACGAGGAGCTGAACCAGATGGAGCATGTGCCGACGAGCTACGAGCTGATCGAGCAGCCGGAGCCGCAGGCGGCCGCGCCCGCCGAAGCGCGCAAGGAGCGTCAGGAAGCCGCGGTGAAGGGCATCACGCCGGCGCAGCCGGCGCCGATGGTGCCCGAGCGCGCGCCGAGCCCGGCGTCGGCCGCGCCCGCCCGTCGGCTGCGAGCGCGGAGCCCGAGGCGCAGCCGCGCAAGGGACTCCTCAAGCGCATCCTCGGCCTGCTCAAGTCCGAAAAGCAGGCCCCGCCGTCGGCCGCGGCGGCGAACGAGCCGGAGATGGTGCCGGCCGGACTGCCGCGCGCGCCTGTCGCGCGCGAAGGTGTACCGCGCGAGGAGCGGCGCGCCGCGCACCCCGGGCACGATCGCGACCGCCGCAGCCGCGAAGAGCGCAGGGAGGCGCGGCGCGAGGCGCGACACGAGGAAGGTCGCGCGCGGCACCGCGATCAGCCGCGCCCGGCCACCGGCGAAGGGAAGCCGCAGCGCGCACCGGAGCCCGCCTCGGCCGCCGTGTCGCCGACGAACGGTCAAGCGCAGGCCCAACCGCAGGGCGAGGGCGAGCGCAGACGCCGCCGCGGGCGGCGCGGCCGCGGCCGCGGCGAGCGCGCCGCGCCGTCCGGCGACGCCGCGGGCGAACGGCGGCCGACGCCGCCGGGCGCCGCACCCGAGAAGGGCGAGGCGCAGGCGGCCGCTGCGTCGATCGCAAGGGAAGAAAAGCCGGAGCGTGCGCCGGCTGCGTCGGCCGCCGAGGAGCGGCTATCCGCTCCCGGGCCGACGGCGGCAGCGCCCGCACCCGCGCCGACTGCTCCGGCGCCCGCGGCCTTCTGTCCCGCCTGCGCCGGAGCCGAGCGCGCCGCCCTCGCCGGTCGATGCGAAGGCGTTTCTTGCGAGCGCCGGACCTGGAAATGGTCGAGACCGATGCCTCGAAGGTGCGCGCCGTGCCGCCCGAAACCGAACCGGTGAAGCTCGGACGGCCGCGGCGCGCGCGGCCGAAGCCGCCGCAGGAAGAAGGCGAGCCTGATCCAGGTCGAGACGCGAACGCAGTAAGCCGCGCCGCGACCTACAGCGCGGGCACGACGCCGAAGACGCGTCGGCGGATCTCGGCGAGCCGGTCGCGCAGCGCGGCGGCCTTTTCGAACTCCAGGTTGCGCGCGCACTCGAGCATCTGTTTTTCGAGCGTGCGCAGTTCGCGCGCGAGCTGGCGCTGGCTCATCGCCTCGTAGCGCGGCTCGGGCTGTGCGACCCGCAGGCGCGTCGGCGGCTCCTCGTGCACGCCGTCGATCAGGTCCTTGACCCCCTTCGTGACGCCCCGCGGGGTGATGCCGTGCGCCGCGTTGTACGCCATCCTGCAACGCGCGCCGGCGCCGGGTCTCGTCGATGGCCCGCCGCATCGCCTCCGTGACGGCGATCCGCGTACAGGATCACGTGCCCATTCGCATTGGCGCGCCGCCCGCCCGATGATCTGGATGAGCGAGCGCGTCCGAGCGCAGAAACCCTTCCTTGTCGGCGTCGAGGATCGCGACGAGCGAGACCTCGGGCAGATCGAGCCCCTCGCGCAGCAGGTTGATGCCCACGAGCACGTCGAACGCGCCGCGTCGCAAGTCCCGGAGGATCTCGACGCGCTCGAGCGGTCTCGACGTCGCTGTGCAGATAGCGCACGCGCACGCCGAGCTCGCTCGAGGTGGTCGGTCAAGCTCCTCCGGCCATGCGCTTGGTGAGCGTCGTCGACGAGCGTGCGCTCGTCCGCGCGCGATCCGCGTCGCGGATCTCCGCGAGCAGGTCGTCGACCTGAGTCGCGCACCGGGCCGCACGTCCACGGTCGGGATCGAGCGAGCCCCGTCGGACGGACCACCTGCTCCACGACGACGCCGCCGGCCTGTTCGATTTCGCAGTCGGCCGGGCGTGGCCGACACGTAGATCGCCTGCCCCACGCGATTGCGCTCGAACTCGTCGAAGCTGAAGCGGGCGGTTGTCGAGCGCCGAGGGCAGCCGGAAGCCGTGCTCGACGAGCGTTTCCTTGCGCGATCGGTCGCCGCGGTACATCGCCGCCGAGCTGCGGCACGGTCTGCGTGCGATTCGTCGACGACCGTCAGCGAAGTCGCGGCGGAAAGTAGTCGAGCAGCGTCGGCGGCGGCTCGCCCGGCGCGCGCCCGGACAGATGCCGCGCGTAGTTCTCGATGCCCTTGCAGAAGCCCGTTAGCTCCGCGAGCATCTCCAGATCGAAGCAGCGTGCGTTGCTCGAGGCGCTGTCGCCTCGACGAGCCGCCCCGCCGTCTGAAAGCAACGCGAGCCGCTCGCGCGAGCTCCGCCTGGATGGCCTCGATCGCGCGCAGCACCGTCTCGCGCGGCGTGACCCAGTGGCTCGACGGATAGACGGTGAAGCGCGCAAGGCGCTGCTCGACCCGTCCGGTGCAGCGGGTCGAACACCTGACGAGGCTCTCGATGCGGTCGTCCTCGAGCGTCGATCCGGATGGCGCGTGCTCGGCGTGCTCGGCGGGGAAGACGTCGATCACGTCGCCGCGCACGCGGAAGGTGCCGCGACGGAAGTCGAGATCGCTCCTCTGGTACTGCATCGCGACCAGACGCGCGACGATGTCGCGCTGTCCGGCGCGCTCGCCCGAGCGCAGGTGCAAAATCATGCCGTGGTACTCGGACGGATCGCCGATGCCGTAGATCGCCGACACCGTCGCGACGATCACGCAGTCGCGCCGCTCAAGGAGCGACTTGGTCGCCGAAAGGCGCATCTGCTCGATGTGCTCGTTGATCGAGGAGTCCTTTTCGATGTAGAGGTCCTTCGACGGAACGTAGGCCTCGGGCTGGTAGTAGTCGTAGTAGGAGACGAAGTACTCGACCGCGTTCTCGGGAAAGAACTCGCGGAATTCCGCGTACAGCTGCGCCGCGAGCGTCTTGTTCGGCGCAAGTACCAGCGCCGGCCGGCCGCAGCGGGCGATGACGTTCGCCATGGTGAACGTCTTGCCCGAGCCGGTCACGCCGAGGAGCGTCTGGAACGCGAGGCCGTCCTCGATGCCGGCGACGAGTTTCTCGATCGCCTCCGGCTGGTCTCCCGCCGGCTCGTACGGCTGGTGCAGGCGGTACGGGCTGTTGGGAAACGTCAGCTCCACGGGTACAATGCTGCCCTGCAAAAATTTTCAGTATAGCCGATGACCCCCGCTCTCGAACCTGCGCCTCGCGCCGCGTCTCCGCTCGCCGGGATTGAGATGGCGCCGCACGATCCGATTCTCGGCGTCACCGAGGCGTTCGTCGCCGACCCGAACCCGAACAAGGTGAACCTCGGCGTCGGGGTGTACTACGACGAGGACGGCAAGGTTCCGTTGCTCGAATGCGTGCGCATCGCCGAGCAGCAGCGCGTCGCGAGCGCAACGCCGCGGGCGTACCTGCCGATCGACGGCCTGCCCGCCTACGACCGCGCGGTGCAGCGCCTCGTCTTCGGCGAGGACAGCGCGCCGCTGCGCGAGGGACGGATCGTCACCGTGCAGTCGCTCGGGGGCACCGGCGGCCTTCGCATCGGCGCCGATCTGCTGCGGCGCGCCGAGCCGGAGGCGACGGTCCTCATCAGCGAGCCGAGCTGGGAAAACCATCGGGCGCTCTTCGAGGCAGCCGGTTTTCGCGTGCAGTCGTACCCCTACTACGAGCCGGCGACCCACGGGGTGGACTTCGACGGTATGCGCCGTGCGCTCGAGGCGGCCCCGCCCGGCACCGTGGTCGTGCTGCACGCCTGCTGCCACAACCCGACGGGCGTCGATCTCGAGCCGGCGCAGTGGCGCCAGGTGCTCGATCTCGTGCGCGCGCGCGCCCTTGTGCCGTTCCTCGATCTTGCATACCAGGGATTCGGCGACGGCATCGAGCCCGACGCGTACGCGCCGCGACTGTTCGCGTCGCAGATGCAACCCGTGTTCGTGTCGAGCTCGTTTTCGAAATCGTTTTCGCTCTACGGCGAGCGGGTGGGAGCGCTCAGCGTCGTCGCCGCGAGCGCCGACGAGGCGGCGCGGGTGCTCTCGCAGCTCAAGCGCATCGTGCGCACGAACTACTCCAACCCGCCGGGCCACGGCGGCGACATCGTCGCGCGCGTGCTCGGAAGTCCGGAGCTGCGCGCGCTCTGGGAGCGGGAGCTCGCCGGCATGCGCGAACGCATCAAGGCGATGCGCCGGGCGCTCGTCGAAGGCATCCACGCGCGGGTGCGGGGCGCGGATTTTTCCTTTGTGCTGAAGCAGCGCGGCATGTTCTCCTACTCCGGCCTCACGAAGGCGCAGGTCCAGCGGCTGCGCGAAGAGTTCTCGATCTACGCGATCGACACCGGCCGCATCTGCGTCGCCGCGCTCAACCGACGCAACATCGACTACGTCGCCGACGCGATCGCGCGCGTGATCCGGTAGCTGCCGCCCCCCGGCCGGCTTCGCTATATAATCGGCGCCCTTCGCACCGGTCCCCGATAGCTCAGCTGGTAGAGCGACGGACTGTTAATCCGCAGGTCCCAGGTTCGAGCCCTGGTCGGGGAGCCAGAGTCCGATCGCGCGATCCGGCCCCGCGCGGGGTCGGATCGCGCTGTTCCCACAGCGCCCTCGGCATCGGCAGCCCCGCGTAGTCGCGCTCGGTGAGCGGCCCGTCGGGCGACACGCCGAAGCGCGCGAGCACCGCGCCGATCTCGCGCGTGCTGCGCGGTGTGCCAGACGGAGCGCTCGAGAAGGTGCTATAGCGGCCGCTCGCTGTAGCAGGTCTTCGTCGTACCGGCGCAGCCGGCTGCGCCGCCCGCCACGACTCGAGCCTTGCGCGCACGCGCTCGCCGTAGCGCACGATATCGGCGACCGTGCGCACTTCAGGCGCGTTGTAGACCGCAGCGAGGTTTTCGGTTCCCTCGAGCGCTGCCTGCAGGAACGCATCCGGCACCTGGAAGATGTGATGGGCGAGCGCGCGGACCGTTCGATCGCGTCCTTCTGTCGCGCGCTCGCCGAGCCTTGCGGCCAGAAACCTGTGCGATGTAGCGCCGCGCCGCGGCGAGCACGGTGCGCCAGCGCTCGACGAGCCCGGTGCGGAAGCCGCACCCGGCGCACCGCGCGCCCGACGAAGCGCGCGACGTCGGCGAGCTCCCGGGAACTTCCGGCCGCGAACGAGTACCGGGACGGTGCGTACGCCCAGGGCGGCGACGTCCGCCACCGCACAGGTGCGCCTCGACAGCGATCGACTCGAATTCGACCCCGAGCCCGGCGAGGACTTCTTCACCTTGACGCAACTCGAGCAGCCGGGACGCCGATACACCCGCAGCGCGTCGCTTTCGCTCGCCATGGCAAAAGCCTATCCTTCCCGCCTGCGGCGCGGGACCGCGCACTGTCGCCCGCGCCCGAAAGCCCGCGGACGCGCCCCGCGTCAGGCGCGAAACCGCTCGCGCAATTTCGCCTTCCAGAACTTTCCAGTCGAGGTCCTGGGAATCGCGTCGAGAAACTCGAACCGGTCCGGAAGCTGCCAGCGCGCAAAGCGCGCGGCAAGGTGCGCGCGCAGCTCCTCGGGCGTCGCGCTCGCGCCGGGCTTGAGCACTACGCAGGCGAGCGGCCGTTCGGTCCACTTCGGATCCGGCACCGCGATCACCGCGGCCTCGGCGACCGCCGGGTGCGCCATCAAGAGGTTTTCCATGTCCACCGAACTGATCCATTCGCCGCCCGACTTGACGAGGTCCTTCATCCGGTCGGTGATCCTCAGGTAGCCGTGCGGATCCATCGTGGCGACATCGCCCGTGCGCAACCACCCGTCCGCGGTGAACTTTTCGGGATCTGGCGGCACGTTGTAATAGCTCCCGGTGATGAACGGCCCGCGAACCTGCACCTCGCCGACCGATTTCCCGTCCCAGGGGCATTCGCGGCCGTCCTCGGCGACGAGGCGCAGATCCATGAGCGGCACCGGAACGCCGGCCATCGCGTAGTAGCGGTAGCGTTCCTCTTCCTCTAGGTGCTGCAATTCCGGCTTGAGGTACGAGATCGTGCCGAGCGGGCTCATCTCAGTCATCCCCCAGCCGTGGCAGACGTGCGCGCCGTGGCGCGCGTAGGCGCGGATCATCGCCTCCGGCACCGGGGCGCCGCCCACCAGCATGCGCATGCCGGGCGGCAGGCGCCAGCGCCCCGGGTGCGCATCGAGCAGCTGAAGCATCGACAGCCAGATCGTCGGCACGCCGAGCGCGTAGGTCGGCCGCTCGGCGGCGATGAGGTCGAGAAGGTCCTCGGGATGCAGGTGCGGCCCGGGAAACACCATCTTCGCGCCCACCATCGCGCAGGCGTAGGGCACGCCCCAGCAGTTGGCGTGAAACATCGGAGTGGCCGCGAGAACGCTGTCTTTTGCAGCGAGTCCCCAGTGGTCCGGCTGGTTAGCCATCAGCGTGTGAACGATCGTCGAGCGGTGCGAATAGACGACGCCCTTCGGCCGCCCGGTGGTGCCCGAGGTGTAGCACATCGCCACCGGGTCGTCCTCCTCGTGCGGGACGTACGCGAACCCGTCTGCGTCCACCGCGATGAACCGCTCGTAGTCGGTGTACGGCGCCGCGACCGGCGCGCCGCTGAACGGAAAGACGATCACCCGCTCGAAGCGGTGCTGCGCGCGGAACTGCTCGTAGAGCGGCAGCAGAACGTCGTCCACGACGAGAAAGCGGTCCTCGGCGTGCCCCGCGATCCAGCCGATCTCCTCCGGCGCAAGGCGCAGGTTGAGCGTATGCATCACGCCGCCGGCGGCCGGAATGCCGAAATAACACTCGAGGTGCGCGTGGTGGTTCCAGCACAGCGTCGCGACGCGCTCGCCCTTTCGCAGGCCGGCGGCGACGAGCCCCGCGGCAAGCCCCCGGGCACGACGGTAAAAGTCGGCGAAGCGGTGGCGCACGAGCGACTTGTCGGGCCGGCGACTCACGATCTGCGACTCGGGAAAGAGCCTTCCGGCGCGCTCGAGCAGGTGGTTGAGCGAAAGCGGCACCCGCTGCATCGTCGAACGGATCATGTCTGCTCCTTTCCGGCGGCGGCCGGGACATCGTACACTCCGGCGCGCGGATCGCCGCCGCGCGCGCAACGACGGGGGGAACTTTGCGATGGACCTGAGCGAGCGGGTGCTGAGGCTCAAGCCCGAGGACATGAGCACCGAGGAGTGGGCGGTGCGGCTGGAACTTGCCGCCTGCTACCGGGCGTTCGACTGGCTCGGCTGGACCGAGCTCATCTACAACCACATCACCGCGCGCGTGCCGGGCCCGGAGCGCCACTACCTCATCAACCCGTACGGCCTGTGGTACAGCGAGGTGACCGCGAGCAATCTCGTCAAGGTGAACCTCGCGGGCGAAGCGGTGGACGGATCGAAGTACCCGGTGAACCGCGCCGGGTTCGTGATCCACAGCGCGATCCACGCCGCGCGCGAGGACGCGCACTGCATCATCCACACCCATTCGACCGCCGGCAGCGCCGTCGCCTGCAAGAAGGAGGGCCTGCGCTACGACAACTTCTACAGCGCGATCCTTTACGGCGACGTCGCCTACCACGATTTCGAGGGCGTCACCACCGATCCCGACGAGCAGTCGCGGCTCGTGGCGAACCTCGGGACGAAGAACGTGCTCATCCTGCGCAACCACGGCTTGCTCGTGGTCGGCACCTGCGTTGCCGACGCCTTCATCCGCTACTGGACGCTCGAGCGCGCCTGCCAGATCCAGGCGGCGACCGACGCGATGGCGGGCGAAAACCTCCCGATCGCCGCCGCGGTGCTCGCCGACACGCCGCGGCGCGTCGCGCCGTTCCGCAGCGGCGCGCGGCCCGGCGGCGAGGCGTTCGATGCGCTGCTGCGACGCGCCGGCATCCGCTACGAAGACATCGCTTGAGGAGAAACCCGTGGACAAACGACCCTACGAAGAACGCTATCGCGACGGCCTCGTCGACGCGCCGGGAAGTGCTCGGCGCCGAGTACGTGGACCGCGCGATGGCGGACGTCGACGACTTCAGCCGGCCGCTCGCCGAGCTGCTCAACACCTACTGCTGGAACGACGTCTGGAACCGGCCGGGCCTCTCGCGCAAGACGCGCTCACTCCTCAACCTCGCGATGCTCTCGGCCCTGGGCCAGCGAGCACGAACTGAAGCTTCACATTCGCGGGGCGTTGAACAACGGCGTCGAGCAAGGACGAGATCCGCGAGGTGTTCCTGCAGGTCGCCGTCTATTGCGGCGTGCCGGCGGCGGTGGCGAGCTTCCGCTGCGCGCGCGAGGTGTTCGCGCAAGCCGGCGCGTGAGCGCGGCGGCCCGCGCCGTCGCGTTCACTGGCCTAGCCCGGATATTTCACGAGTAGCCTGATTTTGGTTCGATCGGGATGCGGGCGGGCGGTTTTGTGGGAGTGTGCTGGCAAGGCGCGTGGTTGCGAGGGGTGTTTTGCGGTTTTTCGGGCAAAGCGCCCCCTTACCCCCGTTGTTTGTCAGCGTGCCGGGGACAGCACTCGGGCGGGATCAGGAGGAGTCGAGCGCTCGGGCGGCGGCGAGATAGACGGCCTGATAGGGGAAGGCGGAGCTGAGCATGACCCGCACGCGACGGGTATTGCGCAGGATCACGGCACCGATCTTGAGGAGCTTAGCGCGTAAGGTGCTCGCCTGAAGCCGCGCGAACTCGGTGCCGGCAAGCGCAAGCGCGCGCAGCCGCTCGGTGAGGACGTAGGCAAGGGCCGAGAGCAGCAGCCGGAACTGGTTGGCCAGGAGCCGCTGGCAGCTGGTGCGATCGGCAAAGAGCCCAAGCTGCGCCTCCTTGATGCGGTTTTCCATCTCGCCCCGGGCGCAGTAAAGGTCCTCGTACACCGATCTCGCATCCCCTTGGAGATTGGTGACGAGGTAGCGGGGGTTGTCGCCCTTGTCCATGTGCTCAAGGCGCGCGATGACCCGCCGCTCGGTCTTCCAGGTGCGGGCCGCGTAGCGCAGCTCGGCGAATTCGCGTTGCTTCTGCCTGGCTCTGTGCGATACTGACTGCGCCAGGCGCTCGCGCTGCACCTCGGTCATTCGGTTCAGGCGCCTGTTCTTCGCCAGTCCGACGACGTAGCCGACGCCGTTTCGCTCGCACCAGGCAAGGATCCGGCGGCGGCAAAAGCCCGAATCGGCCCGAAGGAGGATTCTCACCTCGGGCCAGGCCTGGCGCAGCCGCGCAACCAGCAGCTTCAACACCGCCCCGGCATGGCGCGACTCATCAATGTTGGAGGGCCGAAGATAAGCCACCAGCAGCCGCTCGCCACAGAAGACATAGAGCGGCAGGTAACAGTAGCGGTCGTAGTAGCCGTGAAAGAACCGCCCCTCCTGCCGGCCGTACAGGGGATCGTCGGTCGCATCGAAGTCCAGCACCAGCTCCCGGGGCGGTGTCTTGAAGCTGGCGATGAACTTCTCGATGATCACCTCGTGAATCGCCCAGGCCGCCGCGCGGCTGGCGCGGTTCTCAAGGCGACATAGCGTCGGAGCCGATGCCAAGGGCCTATCGCGCTCGCACGCGGTCTGCATCAGCACGTCGTTCCTGAGCCTTGCGTGATCGTTCAGGTCCTCGTAGCCCTGCACCAAGCCCAAAGACGCGCTGGCGCAGCATGTCCCTGAGCGTGTGCTCGATCCGTTGCGGGTCGCGCGCATCGGCAAGCACTCCCGCCACCGCATCGAGCAGCCCCAGGCGATGCTCGAGCCTGCGCAGCAGCAGCAAGCCACCGTCGCTGGAGACATCGCCGCCGTCGAAATCTACCTCGACACGGCGACGACCAAAGCGCTCAAACGCGATTCGCTTCGCCGTACAATCTGGCATCGGCGGACTCCACGTTGAAATCAGCATTAACCAACTGACTCAACGCACAAATCCGGAATCCGCCGACCTCAGCTCATGAAATATCCGGGCTAGGCACGATAGGCGTCCGAGAGCCGCGAATCTGCACCGCGCCGGTCGGACGCTGCGCGCGTACGATGCGAACCGCGACGCCCTGTCGGTGCGCGACGCGGTGGGCGGCGCGCGAATTCAAGCCGCAGGGCACGCCTGCGGCGCGAACGCGGTCTCCATCTCGCGCCTGAGCCTGACCGCGGGGCTGCGCTCGTCCAGCGCGACGTCGTCCCACGCGATCGGCGCGCCGGCGGCGATCGGGCGCAGAACCCGTGCTCCGTTCGCGAGACCGAGCGGCAGACACCGTCGCGCATGGGAATCGGCGGCGGGCATGAGGCGCCCGACCACGGTGTAGCCGCCCTCCCCGTCCAGGATCTCGCCCGCTTTGAGGTCGCGCTTCGCGACGGCGATCGCATCGGCGCACCAGCCGCTCGCGCAGCCGGTCGGCTCGCCGCGCAAGCCCACCGAGGCGACCGATACGCCCGCTTCGAGCCCGATCAGGTGCCAGCGCTTGTACATGCAGGCATAGCGACCGGTGGAATCGGTCTGCAATCCGTACTCCGCGAAGCAGCGACGGATGTAGTCGGTTTCGGCTTCGAACACCACCCACACGCCGAACCGGATGTCGTACGGAATCGGCCGGCCGTCGCGCTCGAGCGAGGACACCACCTCGACCTGCCCCCGGTGGTGCAGCACGCCGCCCTCGGTGCGCGGTCGCATCACCTCGGGAATCCGGTCCACCGGCGCCGGCGGATAGAGCAGTCCTTCGGGCGCGGGCGAAAGCCCGGTCGCGTTGCACACCGCCGCCATTTCGATCGCCGGCTTCGAGCCGTCGAGAAACGAGTTGAACATCTTCGGGTTGAGGCCGCCCAGGCTCGCCTGCTCCGGGGTAAGCCCGTAGTGCTCCCAGACGGTGTCCGGCGTCGACTGCGCGTAGTGCGGCAGCCATTTGTGACCGCGCCCTGCGGCGATCACCGCAAAGCCCGAGGCGCGCGCCCAGTCGACGAGCTCGCACACGAGCGCCGGCTGGTCGCCGTAGGCGAGGCTGTAGACGACGCCCGCTTCGGCCGCACGGCGCGCGAGCATCGGACCGCAGAAGCAATCGGCCTCCACGGTGACCATGACCACGTGCTTGCCGTGGCGGAACGCCGCGAGCGCGTGCTCGACCGCGGCGATCGGGTCGCCGGTCGCCTCGATCACGATATCGATCGCCGGGTGCGCGACGAGCGCTCGCCAGTCGTCCGAGACGTGCGTCAGGCGCTCCTTCAGCGCTTCGTCGAGCGTCGGCGCCGCGGTCTGCGCGACCGGCCAGCCGACCCGCGCGAGGTTCGCCTTGGCGCGCTCGGGCGCGAGGTCGGCGATGCCGGCGACGTGAACGCCGGGCGTGCGCGGCACCTGCGCGAGATACATCGCCGCGAACTTGCCGGCGCCGATCACGCCCACCCTGAGCGGCCGCCCATCGGCTTCGCGCTGCTGCAAACGTGCGTGCAGGTTCATCGAACGCGGGCGGACGCGCCGCCCGATGCGCTCAAGGGTCGCGCCCGAGCGCGTCCGCGGCCGAGGCGACGGGTGGCGCCGGCGGGACGGCGCGGGCGTGCGTTCATCGGCATCGGAAGCGGGAAGGAGACGGTTCAGCCGTCCGGCAGCGATTATAGGGGGCCGGTCTGCTAGACTGCGCACATCGCCGGAGCGCATCGAACCGGACCGCAAGAGGAGGAACTCGCGTGAACACGAAGACGTTCGTCGCGGCCGTCGCCTTCAGCGCAGCGGCGGCGCAGGCCGCGCCACTCAAGTGGGCGGCGCAAAACGACATCCTGACGCTCGACCCGCACTCGCAGAACCACGCCACCACCAACTCGATCCTGCAGCACGCCTACGAGGGGCTCACCCGCTACACCAAGGATTACAAGATCGAGCCGGCGCTCGCCACCGGCTGGAAGCAGCTATCGGACACCCACTGGCGCTTTACGCTGCGCAAGGGCGTGAAGTTCCACGACGGCTCGCCGTTTTCCGCCGACGACGTCGTGTTCTCCTTCAACCGCATCATGCAGCCGCAGGGCACGATGCAGATCTACGTCACCGGGATCAAGGAGGTGAAGAAGGTCGACGACTACACGGTCGATTTCATCCTCTCCGGCCCGGTGCCGATCCTGCTGCGCAACATCGTCGACTTCCGCATCATGAGCAAGACCTGGGCGGAGAAGACGCGCTCGGAAAACGTGCAGGACTACCGCAAGAAGGAAGAGACGTACGCCTCGCGCAACGTGAACGGCACCGGCCCCTACATGATCAAGAGCTGGGCGCCGGACAAGAGCATCGTCATGGAGCACTTCAAGGGCTGGTGGGGCAAGCTCGACGGCAACGTCACCGAGGTGACCTACAACCCGATCAAGGCGGACGCGACGCGGGTCGCCGCGTCATCTCCGGCGACGTCGATCTGGTGACCGACCTGCCGGTGCAAGACGTCGAGCGGCTGCGCAAAGAGCCGAAGCTGAAGGTCCTCGACGGCCACGAAGTACGCACCATCTTCATCGGCATGGACCAGCACAGCGCCGAGCTGAAGTACGCCGACGTGAAAGGCGCCAACCCCTTCAAGGACAAGCGCGTGCGCGAGGCGCTCAACATCGCGGTCGACCGCGAGGCGATCAAGCGCGTCACCATGCGGGGACTGTCGATTCCGGCCGGGCTGATGGTCGCGCCGGGCGTGCACGGCTGGTCGAAGGAGCTCGACGTCCCGGCGAAGGTGGACCTCGCGCGCGAAGAAGCTCCTGGCCGAGGCGGGCTACCCGAACGGGTTCGAGTTCACGCTCGATTGCCCGAACAACCGGTACGTGAACGACGAGAAAATCTGCCAGGCGCTCGTGGGCATGTGGGCGAAGATCGGCCTGCGCGTCAAGCTCAACTCGATGCCGTTCGCGAACTTCATTCCGAAGCTCCTCAACCACGACACGAGCGCCTACCTGCTCGGCTGGGGGGTGGCCACCTTCGACGCGCTCTATACGCTGCAGTCGCTCGTGCGCACGAAGACCACCGGCGCCGACGGCAACTTCAACATCGGACGCATCAGCGATCCGAAGCTCGACAACACGATCGACGCGATCAAGATCGCGACCGACCCGGTCGCCCGCGACGCGCTGCTGCGGGAGGCGCTCGTGAAGACGCGCGACGAGGTGTACTACATCCCGCTGCACCACCAGCTGCGGCCGTGGGCGATGAAGAAGAGCGTCACCGCAGTCCACAGCGCAGACGACCGGCACCAGGCGCGCTTTACGCGCGTCGCCGGCGGCGTCTGACGCGGAGCACACGCCGCCGCGGGGCGGCCGCCCGCCCCGCGGCGCGCATCCTCTTTCGCAACGCCGCGCTGCTCGATCCTCGCAGGGAGGAGCCGCGAGGGCGGCGTCTCCGTCCTCGTCGAAGGCGACACCATCCGCGAGGTGTCGCGCCGCCCGATCCGGGCCCCGGGCGCGGTCGTGCTCGACTGCGGCGGCAGGACGCTCATGCCGGGGCTCATCGACTGTCACGTTCACGTCTGCCTGTCGGAAGTCGCCGTCCGCAAGCTGGAATCGGTGCCGCTCACGCTGATGACCGCGCGCGCAGCCGAGGCGCTTCGCGCGATGCTCGCGCGCGGCTTCACCACGGTGCGCGACACCGGCGGCGCCGATTGGGGGATCCGCGACGCGGTGGCGCAGGGTCTGATCGAAGGACCGCGGCTTTTCATCTGCGGTCAGGCGATCGGGCCGACCGGCGGCCACTCGGACGTGCGCCGGCGCACCGACGACGGTCTCTCGTGCCGGTGCTCCAACGCGATGCGCTTTGCGTTCGCCATCGCCGACGGCGCTGACCGCGTGCGCGCGGCGGTGCGCGAGCAGCTGCGCCAGGGGGCCGACCACGTGAAGATCATGGTGTCGGGCGGCGTCGCGAGCCCGTACGATCCGCTCGAGAGCCGCCAGTTCTCGCACGCGGAGATCGCCGCCGCGGTCGAGGAGGCGCAAGCGTTCGGAAAATACGTCGCAGCGCACGCCTATCCGCCGGAGGCGATCGCGCGCGCCGTGAACGCCGGCGTGCGCACGATCGAGCACGGCAACCTGATCGACGAGCCGACCGCGCGCCTCATGAAGCGCCGCGGCGCCTACCTCGTCGCCAACCTCGTCACCTACTACACGCTGCGCGAGCGCGGCGCGCAGTTCGGCCTGAGCGCCGAATCGCTCGCGAAGAACGAGCTCGTGATCGAAGGCGGTCTGCGCTCGCTCGAGATCTGCAAGCGCGCGGGCGTCCCGGTCGGGTTCGGCAGCGATCTGCTCGGACCGTTGCAGGCGGAACAGAGCCGGGAATTTCTGCTGCGCCGCGAGGTGCTGTCGCCGATCGAGATCATCCGTCAGGCGACGCTCGTCGGCGCCGAGATCGTGCGCATGCCGGGGCGGCTCGGCGTGGTGCAGCCGGGGGCCCTCGCCGACCTGCTGGTGGTGGACGGCAATCCGCTCGAACGCATCGAGCTGCTCGCCGGCCAAGGCGAGCCGCTCGCGGCGATCATGAAGGCCGGCCGGCTGGTGAAGAACCGGCTCGCCGCCCGCTGAGCGGCCGGCTTCTAGCGCCGCTCGGCTCGCGCGCCACGTAGCGGAAGAAGACCTCGTCCTGGCGGATCATCCCGAGCTCGTAGCGCGCACGCTCCTCGATCGCATCCAGCCCCTGCTTGAGGTCGCGCACTTCGGCGGCGAGCGCGGCGTTGCGCGCCTCGAGCGCGCGGTTGTGCGCGCGCTGCGCCTCGAGCTGGCGCTTGACTTCCCAGACGCGCATCCAGCCGCCCTTACCGAACCAGAGCGGGAGCTGAATCGCCGCGATCAGCGCGACGAACGCCGCCGCGAGCAGCTTCATCCCGCGCTCCGAAAGGCGCTGCGCCCGGCGTAGGCGGCCGATTCGCCGAGGTCTTCCTCGATGCGCAGCAGCTGGTTGTATTTTGCGACGCGCTCGGAGCGCGCGAGCGACCCCGTCTTGATCTGCAGCGCGTTGGTGCCGACCGCAAGGTCGGCGATCGTCGTGTCCTCGGTCTCGCCCGAGCGGTGCGAAATGACCGTGCCGTAGCCCGCGCGCTTGGCGAGCTCGATCGCGGCGAATGTCTCGGTGAGCGTGCCGATCTGGTTCACCTTGACGAGGACGGCGTTCGCCACCCCCTGGTAAATGCCCTCGCGCAGCAACCGTGTGTTCGTCACGAATACGTCGTCGCCGACGAGCTGCACCTTGCGGCCGAGCCGCGCGGTGAGCAGTTTCCAGCCCTCCCAGTCGCTCTCGGCCATGCCGTCCTCGATCGAGGCGATCGGATAGCGCTCGACGAGCCCGGCGAGCCAGTCGCAGAACTCCGCCGCGGTGAGCGACAGGTTCTCGGCCGCGAGGTGATAGCGGCCGTCGCGGTAGAACTCGCTCGCGGCGCAGTCGAGCGCGAGCAGCACGTCGCGCCCCGGCGCGTAGCCGGCCTTCGCGATCGCCTCGAGCAGCAGCTCGATCGCCGCCGCGTGCGAAGGCAGTTCCGGCGCAAAGCCGCCTTCGTCGCCGACCGCCGTCGACAGGCCCCGCGCGGCAAGGAGTGCCTTCAACGCCTGGAACACCTCGGCGCCGCAGCGCAGCGCCTCGCGGAACGATTGCGCGCCGACCGGCGCGATCATCAGCTCCTGCAGATCCAGGTTGTTGCTCGCGTGCACGCCGCCGTTCAGCACGTTCATGAGCGGCACCGGCATCTGCATCGGCCCGGCGCCGCCGAAATAGCGATAGAGCGGCAGCCCCGACTCCTCGGCCGCCGCGCGCGCCGCGGCCATCGAGACCGCGAGCAGCGCGTTCGCCCCGAGGCGCGACTTGTTCTCGGTGCCGTCCAGCTCGATCAACGTCTTGTCGATGAACGCCTGCTCGGCGGCATCGAGCCCCACGATCGCCTCCGAGATCTCGGTGTTGATGAACTCCACCGCTTTCAGCACGCCCTTGCCGCCGTAGCGCTGCGGGTCGCCGTCGCGCAGCTCGAGCGCCTCGCGGCTGCCGGTCGAGGCGCCCGACGGTACCGCGGCGCGACCCATCGCGCCGGATTCGAGCAGCACGTCGGCCTCCACCGTCGGGTGGCCGCGCGAATCGAGGATCTCCCTCGCCACCACGTCCACGATCGAGCTCATGTCGGTTCGCCTCCGCTTCTCGTCAGGCTCGGACGCGGTCCTCGACGAAGCCCCGGCGCTTCGCCGGTGCGGTCGAGCTCCACCAGCGTTTCCAGGAGCTCCTGCATCAGCGCAAGCGGCCAGGAGTTCGGGCCGTCGCACAGCGCCTCGTCGGGCCGCGGATGCGTTTCCATGAAAAGGCCGGCGACGCCCGCGGCGACCGCGGCGCGCGCGAGCACCGGGACGAACTGCCGCTCGCCGCCGCTGCGGCCGCCGAGCCCGCCGGGGAGCTGCACCGAGTGCGTCGCGTCGAACACCACCGGACAGCCGGTCGCGCGCATGATCGCGAGGCTCCTCGATGTCGCTCACCAGGTTCTGGTAGCCGAAGGAAAACCCGCGCTCGCAGACGAGGATGCGGTCGTTGCCCGCGCTTCTCGCCTTCTCGACCACGTTCGCCATCTCCCAGGGTGACAGGAACTGCCCCTTCTTGATGTTCATCGGTTTGCCCTGGCGCGCCACCGCGCGGATGAAGTTGGTCTGCCGGCACAGGAACGCCGGCGTCTGCAGCACGTCCACCACCGCCGCCACTTCGGCGAGCGGCGTGTCCTCGTGCACGTCGGTGAGCACCGGAACGCCCACGGTGCGGCGCACTGTCTCCAGGATGCGCAGCCCTTCGGCGAGCCCCGGGCCGCGATAGCTCGCGCCCGAGCTGCGGTTCGCCTTGTCGAACGAGCCCTTGAAGATGTAGGGCACGCCGAGCCGCGCGGTGATTTCCGCGAGGTGACCGGCGACGTCCACGCACAGCGCTTCGCTTTCCAGCGTGTCCGGTCCGGCGATGAGAAAGAGCGGCCGGTCGAGGCCGACTTCGAACCCGCACAGGTTCATGCCGCGACGGCGGCGAGCTTGCCGTCGCCCGAGGCGCGGTTCGCGCTGCGGCGGAACGCGAGCGCCGCCTCGACGAAGGCCTTGAAGAGCGGATGCCCCGCCCGCGGGGTCGAGGTGAACTCCGGATGGAACTGCACGCCGATGAAGAACGGGTGCGCAGGCAGCTCCATGATTTCGGCGAGGTTCTCGGTCGCGGTGCGCGCCGAGACCTTGTAGCCCTTCGCCTCGAGCTGCGGCACGTACACGTTGTTCACCTCGTAGCGGTGGCGGTGGCGCTCGTTCGCCTCCGGCCCGTAGATGCGGTAGGCGAGCGTGCCCGGCTCGACGATGCAGCGCTGCGCGCCGAGCCGCATCGTGCCGCCGAGGTCCGAGGTTTCGGAGCGGCGCTCGATGCGCCCGGTGCGGTCCACCCACTCGGTGATCAGCGCGACCACCGGATACGGCGTCTCCGGGTCGAACTCGGTGCTGTTCGCGCCCGCCAAGCCGCAGACGTGGCGCGCGAACTCGACGGTCGCGAGCTGCATGCCGAGGCAGATCCCGAGATACGGCACGCCGTTTTCGCGCGCATAGCGGATCGCGCGGATCTTTCCTTCGGTGCCGCGCTTGCCGAAGCCGCCGGGCACCAGGATCGCGTCGGTCTTCTCCAGCATCGCGGTGCCGCTGCGCTCGATCTCCTCCGAGTCGATGTAGTGCACCCGCACCCGGCTGCGGGTGTGCGATGCCGGCGTGCACCAGCGCCTCGTTCAGCGACTTGTACGAGTCCTGCAGGTCGACGTACTTGCCGACGAACGCGATGTCGGTTTCCTGCTCCGGGTGCTCGAGGGCCCAGACGAGCTGTTTCCAGGCCGAGAGGTCGGCCGCGCGCGCGAGGATCTGCAGCTTGTGGCAGACGATCTCGTCGAGCATCTGCTCGTGCAGCATCATCGGGATCTTGTAGATCGAATCGACGTCCCAGGCCGAGATCACCGCCTCCTTCTGCACGTTGCAGAAAAGCGCGATCTTGCGCCGCTCCTCCTCCGGCAGCGGCCGCACCGTGCGGCACAGCAGCGCATCCGGCTGGATGCCGATCTCGCGCAGCTCCTTCACCGAGTGCTGCGTCGGCTTCGTCTTGATCTCGCCGGCGGAAGCGATGTAGGGCACGAGCGTCAGGTGGATGTAGCAGACGTTATGGCGCCCCAGTTCCAGCCCCATCTGCCGGATCGCTTCCAGAAAGGGCAGCGACTCGATGTCGCCGACCGTGCCGCCGACTTCCACGATCGCCACCTCCGCGTCGCCGGCGCCGCGCTTGATGAACAGCTTGATCTCGTCGGTGATGTGCGGGATCACCTGCACCGTGCCGCCGAGGTAGTCGCCGCGGCGCTCCTTGCGGATCACCGATTCGTACACCTGCCCGGTGGTGAAGTTGTTCCAGCGCCGCATCTTCGAGGACTGGAAGCGCTCGTAGTGGCCGAGGTCGAGGTCGGTCTCGGCGCCGTCCTCGGTGACGAACACCTCGCCGTGCTGGAACGGCGACATCGTGCCCGGGTCCACGTTGATGTAGGGATCGAGCTTGATATTGGTGACCCGGATGCCGCGCGACTCCAGGATCGCGGCGAGCGACGCGGCGGCGATTCCCTTTCCGAGACTGGAAACGACACCGCCGGTAACGAAGACGTATTTCGTCATTAACGCCGATCGGGGCGCGGATGCGCGAGTCTACCGGAATCGCCGCGGTGCGACAAATGCGCTCGTGCGCGACGCGGCGGACGCAGACGCCGAACGGCGAGCCAGAAACTTCTGGCGCTCGCCGGGTCTAAGAGCATGACCGGGCCGCTTCGCGAGGAGGGCGCCGGCATCGCGAGGAGGTTCGCTTGAGCGTCGTCGCCCGCTTCGAGGTCCGCTACACGCAGTACCTGGACGAGCAGGGCCGCGCGCTCGGCCCGCTGCCCGAGTTCGCGCGCGACCCCCGTGCGCTGGTCCCGGCCTACCGCGCGATGGTCCTGATGCGCGCGCTGGACGCGAAAGCGATCGCGCTGCAGCGCACCGGCCGCATGGGCACCTACGCCTCCACGCTCGGAAAGGAGGCGATCGACGCCGCCTGCGGCGCGGTGCTCGAAAAAGACGACGTCGTGCTGCCGAGCTACCGCGAAAGCGGGATCCTGTTCCTTCGCGGCGTTGCGCCGCACCGCGTCTTTCTCTACTGGGGCGGCGACGAACGCGGCAACGTGTTTCCGGAGTCGCCGCGCGACTTCCCGTTCTGCGTTCCGATCGCGACGCAGCTTGCGCACGCGGTGGGCGTCGCGTACGCGATCCGGCTGCGCGGCGAGCGGCGCGCGGCGCTCGCGCTCGCGGGCGACGGCGCCACCTCCAAGGGCGACTTCCACGAGGCGCTGAACGCCGCCGGCGTCTGGCGCCTGCCGCTCGTCGTGCTCGTCGTCAACAACCAGTACGCGATCTCGATGCCGCGGCGGCGCCAGACCGCCGCCGAGACGCTCGCGCAGAAGGCGATCGCCGCCGGCATCGCCTGCGAGCAGGTGGACGGCAACGACGCGATCGCGGTGCGCGACGTCGTCGGCCGTGCGCTCGCTCGCGCGCGCGCCGGCGACGGGCCGACGCTCGTCGAGGCGCTCACCTACCGGCTCTCGGATCACACCACCGCCGACGACGCCTCGCGCTACCGGAGCGCCGAGGAACTCGCCGAGGCGTGGAAACGCGAGCCGGTCGCGCGGCTGCGCGCATGGCTCGCGGCGAACGGCGCGTGGACGAAGGAGGACGAAGTGGCGCTTGAGCGCGAGTGCGCCGCGCGCGCCGAGGCCGCGGCGAAGGCGTACCTCGAGACGCCGCCGCCCGAGCCCGAGCAGATGTTCCGGCACCTGTACGCGCAGCTTCCGGCCGCCTACCGCTGGCAGCGCGCGGCTGCCTGCGGCGAGGCGACCGACGATGCCGGCGCTTAACCTCGTCGAGGCGGTCAACCGGGCGCTCGCGCGCGCGATGGAGGACGATCCGCGCGTCGTGGTGCTCGGCGAAGACGTCGGCGTGAACGGCGGGGTGTTCCGCGCGACCGTCGGGCTGCTCGAACGCTTCGGTCCGGAGCGCGTCGTCGACACGCCGCTTTCGGAGGCGCTGATCGCGGGCATGGCGATCGGCATGGCGGCCGAGGGCTTGCGCCCGGTCGCCGAGATCCAGTTCGCCGGCTTCGCCTACGCGACGCTCGACCAGATCCTCAATCACGCCGGTCGGCTGCGGCACCGCACGCAGGGGCGCCTCTCGTGCCCGATGGTGATGCGCATGCCCTGCGGCGCGGGCATCCGCGCGCCCGAGCACCATTCGGAGAGCCCCGAGGCGATCTTCGCGCACGTGCCCGGAATCCGCGTCGTCGCGCCCTCGTCGCCTGCGCGCGCCTACGGGCTGCTTCTTGCCGCGATCGCCGACCCGGACCCGGTGGTATTTCTCGAACCCGCGCGCCTGTACCGTCTCTGGCGCGAGGAGGTGGCCGACGACGGCGTGCCGCTCGCGCTCGACCGCGCGTTCGTGCTGCGCGAAGGCAGCGACCTCACGCTCGTTTCCTGGGGCGCGATGGTGTACGAGACCCTTTCGGCCGCCGACGCCCTGGCCGGCGAGGGCGTTCGCGCCGAGGTGATCGACGTCGCGACGCTCAAGCCTCTCGACGAGGAAACGATCCTCGCGTCGGTCGCGAAGACCGGGCGCTGTGTCGTCGTCACCGAGGCGCCGCGCACCTGCAGCTTCGCCTCCGAGGTCGCCGCGGTGCTGGCCGGCCGCGGGCTGACCTCGCTGCTTGCGCCGGTCGAGCGCGTCACCGGCTGGGACACGGTGACCCCGCTCGCGCGGCTCGAATCGCGCTACATGCCCGACGTGCCGCGGATCCTCGCCGCCGCGCGCCGGGCGCTCGCGTACCGCTGACATGCGCATCTTCGCGCTGCCGGATTTGGGCGAAGGGCTGCACGAGGCCGAGATCGTCGAATGGCGGGTCGCGCCCGGCGACGAGGTGGCCGCCGATCAGATCGTCGCCGCGGTCGAGACCGACAAGGCGGTCGTCGAGATCCCGGCGCCTTGGCCCGGACGCATCGAAAAGCTCTTCGGCAAGCCGGGCGACACGATCCGCGTCGGCGCGCCGTTCATCGGCTTTGCCGGCGAGCCGGCCGACGCCGGCACGGTCGTCGGCGAGCTGGCGGTCGCGGCGCCGCCCGGGACGAGCGCTGCTGCCGGCGCGGCGCGCGAGCCGCGCGCCGCGCCCGCGGTCCGCGCGCTCGCGCGCCGGCTCGGCGTCGCGCTCGCCGACGTCGTGCCGACCGGCCCCGAGGGGACGGTGAGCGCCGAGGACGTCGAGCGCGCCGCGGCCGCGCGCGCCGGCGGCGAGCCGTTGCGCGGGATGCTGCGCACGATGGCGCGCAACATGGCGCGCGCGCACGCCGAGGTCGCTGCGGTGACGGTGACGGACGACGTCGATATCGACGCCTGGCCCGAGGGCTGCGCGTTGATGCCGCGTGCTCGTGCGCGCGCTGGTCGCCGCCGCGCGCGCCGAACCCGCGCTCAACGCGTGGTACGACCCCGAGCGCGCGACCCGGCGTCGGTTCGCCGAGGTGCATGTCGGCATCGCGGTCGACACCCCCGAGGGGCTCGTCGTGCCGGTGCTGCGCAACTGCGAAGCGCGCGCGAGCGCCGTGCTCGCCGCCGACATCGACGCGCTCGTCGCGCAGGCGCGCCCGGCGCCTTGCGCCCGAGGCGCTGCGCGGCGCGACGATCCTGCTCTCGAACTACGGCGCGATCGCCGGGCGCTACGCGACGCCGATGGTCGTGCCGCCGGCGGTGGCGATCGTCGGCGCCGGGCGAATCGCGCGCCGCGCGGTGGTGCTCGCCGACGGCCGGATCGCCGCGCACCGAGTGCTGCCGATTTCCCTCACGTTCGACCACCGCGCGGCGACCGGCGGCGAAGCGGGCCGGTTCCTCGCGGCGCTCGTCGGCGATCTCGCGCGCGCCGACTGAGCGCGCGGCCCTACTCTTTCCCTGCGCGCCAGATGCCGTAGAGGATCCAGACGCTGTTCAGAAACGCGATCAGGTAGCCGAGAAAGCCGATCGCGGTGAGCACGTTGATCCCGAGCAGCGTCGGGCCCTCGCGCACCGTCATCACGATCGCCGAACCGATGACGAGCGAGGCGGTCATGATGCCGACGGTGACCCGGTCGAGCGTGCGGTCGAGCTGGCGACCGAAGTGGTCGAGGCGCTTGAGGTCGAGGTCCACGCGGGTCTTGCCGGCGCGCTTCGCGCAGCAGCCGCGCGAGATCGCGCGGCACGCTCGTCATCAGGCCCACGGAAATCGGCGAGCGCGCCGCGCCCGCGGCGCACGATCTCGGCCGGCTGGTAGCGCTCGGCGAGCGCGCGCCGCAAAACCGGCGCGAGGTGATCGGTGAAGTGGAAACATCCGGGTCGTAGAGCCGTCCGAGGCCTTCCAGCGTGATCAGCGCCTTGAACATCAGCGCGAGGTCGGCGGGCAGCACGATCGAGTGCTCGCGCACGATCGTCGAGAACTGGCGCAGCACCGTGCCGATGCGGATGTCCTTGAGCGGCACGCCCTCGTACTCGAACGCGAGCTCGTTCACGTCTGCGGCGAGCTTCGCCTCGTCGACGTACGCATCGCCCGCCCAGTCGAGCAGCACGTCGAGCATCGGCTCCTCTTCCATGCGCGCAAGGCCCGCGAGCAGGTCCACGATCTGCCGGCGCCGCAGCGGCGACAGCCGCCCGACCATGCCGAAGTCGATGATCACGATGCGGTTGCCGGGCAGGTAAAACACATTGCCCGGGTGGGGGTCGGCGTGAAAGAACCCGTCGAGCAGGATCATCTTCAGGAAGGCGTCCGCCCCGCGCGCCGCGAGCAGCTTGCGGTCAGAGGCCCGCTGCCTCGACCGCCGCGAGGTCGGTGCCGGAAATCCCCTCGATGTGCTCCTGCACGAGCAGCGCCTCGCTGCGTCCATGCGGGTACACCTTCGGGATGACGATGTGCGGATCGCCCGCGAAGTTCTTCGCGAAGCGCTCGACGTTGCGCGTCTCGGCCGTGAAATCGAGCTCGCGCTCGAGCGAGCGCGCGAACTGGGCCGCGATCTCGACCGGCCGGTAGCGGCGCGCCTCCGGGATCTCCGACTCGATGATCTCGGCCACGTGGCGCAGCAGCCGCAGGTCGGATTCGATCTTCGCGCGCACGCCGGGGCGGCGCACCTTGACGCGACCGGCGTGCCGTCGGCGAGCCTTGCGCGGTGCACCTGCGCGATCGAGGCGGCGGCGTACGCTTCTGTCTCGATGTCTCGGAACACCTCGAAGGGCGAACGCCCGAGCGCGCGCTCGAGGTCCGGAAGCAGCGCCTCGAAGGGCACCGGCGGCACGTGCGCGTGCAATTTTTCGAATTCGGCGATCCACGCGGGCGGAAGAGATCGACGCGCATCGCCATCACCTGCCCGAGCTTGACGAAGGTCGGGCCGAGCTCCTGCAGCGCGAGCCGCATGCGCTGCGGCGGATCGAGCTTCACCGCCTCGACCGCCTCGCCCCAGTGCAGGATCTGGCCGGCGCGCTCCATCAGCGTCGCGAGGCCGATGCGCTGCACGAACTCGCCCAGCCCGTGGCGGATGAAGACCGAAGTGATTTCGTGCAGCCGCGGCAGCTCGCGCATCATGCCGAGCGTCTGGCGCAGCATCGGCGCCTCCCTACGGCGCGCCCGGTCCTTGCGGTCTGAGCCGGGCGGCGGGGTGCGATGCGCTTGCGGCGCGTCCTTCGGACGCAGCGCGTCGGCCATGCCGGCGAGCAGGCCGCTCGCCGCCGCCGCGAAGCGCGCGCCGAACTCGGTCGCGGCGGCGACCCGCGAGCGCGAGATCGATCGAGGCGACCGAGAAGCGTTCGGCGACCTCGGCCATCGTCGCGCTCACCTTGCGACCGGTTTCGGTGCCGCGGGCGCGGGCCTCCTGAAGGAGGCGGCGGAGCTCCGGCGCGACCTTTTCGCCGGCGGCGTCCGCAACGCGGGCCGCCGTGTCGAGAGAGTCTTCTCCAGCTTTCGCAGGCCGGCGAGCGCCTGCCGGAGCTCGGTGTCGGAAAAATCGCGCCCGGTCGCGACCATCTGCGCGAGCGCCGCGCGTGCCGCCTCCGCCGATCGCGTGAGGGCCTCGTCCATGCCGGCGAACGCGTCGGCGAGCGCCTGACGCAGGTCCGCCCGGCTCGCCTCCGCGCCGAGCGCGGCGCCCTCGGCGACGCGCGCGGACCACCTGGCGGATCCCTTCGCGGTCGAAGCGGCGCTGGCGCAGCGCTTCGAGCGTCAGATCGTGCACGCGCCGGCGGATCTCATCTCCCGAGCGCACCGCCTCGGCGGCGCTCCGCTTCGTGTGCTCGCCCGACCGGTTCCAGTCTTCGCCCATGGCGTCCTCCCTGCAGGGCGGCCGCGCCGCGCGCAGCCGCGCGATTCGCGAACGTTAGCGCATCGGCGCCGCCGTGAACGGGCATCCCGGCTCGGCGTCGGTGCGAGCCGATGCGCGAGCCGCCGATCGGTGGCATGATGGCCCTCGATGTCCGCGCTCGCGCGAAGCCGCACCGATCACGTAGGCAGCCTGCTCCGACCGGAGTCGCTCAAGCGCGCGTTTCTCGACTTCGGCGCAGGGCGCATCGCGAGGGAAGCGCTCGTCGCGGCGCAGGATGCGGCGATCCGCGAGGTCGTCGCAAAGCAGCAAGCCCACGGTCTGCCGGTCGTCACCGACGGCGAATACCGTCGGCTCAACTGGCAGGTGAGCTTTTCCGAGGTCGAGGGTTCGGGACCTCTGGGAGGGCTCCTGGCGACGGTTTCTCGCCCATCCGACCGATCGCCTTCCCGAGGAGCAGCCGCTCACGCGCGGGCAGGACGCGGTCGTTTCCTACCGCGTGCCGGCGACCGCGCGGCTGCGCCTCAGGAAGAGCTTTGCGCTCGAGGAGTGCCGGTTCCTGCGCTCGGTGGCGAAGGGCCCGATCAAGGTGACGCTGATGGGGCCTGACCGCGTCGCGCAGATGTGCGACCTCGAGCGCTCGAAGCCGCACTACGCCAACTCCGACGATTTCCTCGCCGACGTGGTCGTGATCCAGAAGCAGATGGTCGACCGAGCTTGTCGCCGCAGGCTGCGACTACGTGCAGCTCGACGAGCCGAGCTACACCGGCTACGTGGATCCCGCCCACGCTCGAACGGTTCCGCGCCCGCGGCGAGGATCCGCTGCGCTGGCTGCGGCGCGCGGTCGAGGCCGACAACGCCGTGATCGAAGGCTCGCGCGGCAAAGCGGTCTTCGGCCTGCACGTCTGCCGCGGCAATCGCGCGAGCATGTGGCACAGGGAGGGCAGCTACGACGCGATCGCCGAAACGCTGTTCGGCGGACTTGAAGTTCGACCCGTCTCTGCTGCTGGAGTACGACACCGAGCGCGCGGGCGGCTTCGAGCCGCTGCGTTTCGTGCCGAAAGGGGTGATCGTCGTCCTCGAGTCTGATCACCACCAAGACCGGCCGCGTGGAAACGGTCGATGAACTTCGCCGGCGCATCGACGAGGCGGCCCGGTTCGTTCCGCTCGAGCAGCTCGCTTTGAGCCCGCAGTGCGGCTTCGCCTCGGGAATCGGCGGCAACCTCCTGAGCGAAGCGGAGCAGTGGGCGAAGCTCGACGTGATGCTGGAGACCGCGCGGCGCGTTTGGGGCTGATGCGACCGGCCGCGCGCGAGCGCTCGCGGCTCAATCGCGCAGGCGGCAGGCGAGCTTGTGCCCGCCGCTGATGTCCCGGAGCGGCGGCACCGCGGGTGCTGCACACCGGGTTCTTGCGCAAGGGAGAGCGCGTGTGGAATGCGCAGCCGCTGGGCGGCTGGATCGGGTTCGGCACGTCGCCGTCCAGCACGATTCGCCGGCGCTTGAGCGTCGGATCCGCGGATCGGAACAGTGAGAGCAGCGCCTCGGTGTACGGATACTGCGGCGAGGCGTACAGTTCGCGCGCCGGGGCGATCTCGACGATGCGGCCGAGGTACATCGCCGCGACGCGCCGGCTGATGTGCTGGACCACCGACAGATCGTGCGCGATGAAGAGGTAGGCGAGCCCGAAGCGGCTCTGCAGGTCTTCGAGCACGTTGATCGCCCGCGCCTGGATCGAGACCTCGAGCGCAGGCACCGGCTCGTCGCACGACGAGCTGCGGCGACACCGCGAGCGCCCGCGCGATGCCGATCCGCTGGCGCTGGCCTCCGGACGAATCGTGCCGATAGCGTTGCGCGTGCTCCGGACGCAGGCCCACGGTCTCGAGCAGCTCCGCGACCCGCGCTTCGCGCTCGGCGCGCGTTCGCGCAAGGCCGTGGATGAGGAGTCCTTCGCCGATGGATCTCGTCATCGACCTGCACTTTCGAGGGGGAGTCGTATTCGCCTGTATCCAGCACCCCGCGTTCCGCCGACACCGCATCCTGCCTTGATTCTCCAGCGTATCCAAGTGCGTGCAGTTCGCGACCGGGTATTTCGGATTGAGCTGCGCGCGCACGATGTCGCCGGGCCTGGCGTCGACGAACCGGTACGGCTCGTGCCGAGCGGCCGCAGGTTTGCCGGTGCCCCGCGCGATTTTTCGCCGCGGACGTATCGCGGCTTCCGAGAGCGCGAGCAGCTCGCTCCGCTACCGGCGCCGTGAATCCCAACTTCGCGAGGATATGAATGATGAAACGCCGGCGCGGCCGTTCAGGGCCGGCCGGCGGCCGAAGGACAACCTGCAGGCGGCGATCCACGCGAACGAACTGCGCGGCACGAGGGCGCTGCATCGCCTGATGCCTGTGCTTGCCGCGGCCGATCGTCTCGGACGTATCCGCGGCGAGATCGTGATCGCGCCGGCGGTGAACCCGATCGGCCTTTCGCAGCTCGTCGGCAACAAGCACCGCGGCTGCGACGACCTGCTCGGGCGCGACAACTTCAACCGCAACTGGCTCGACCTTTCGGACGCGGGGGCCGAACGAGTCGGCGCGAGGCTCGGCGCCGACGCCGCGGGAAACGTCGCCTGGATTCGGCGCGCTGCAAGCGATGCGACCGGCGAACGAGCTGCAGGCGTTACGCACCGCAAGGGCTTGAGCGGGCTAGGCGACTGAGCGCGCGAGCCGGTCTTCGGCGCCCTGCGCGCTCGCGGGCGGCGCGCGATCGCCGACTGAAGGCGCAGCCAGTTCCGGCCGGTTGCGGAAATGTTCCAACGCTTCCGGGTTCGCGAGCGCCTCGACGTTCTTCACAGGTCGGCCGTGCACCACGTCGCGCACCGCCAGCTCGACGATCTTTCCGCTGCGCGTCCGCGGAATGTCGGGCACTTCGAGGATCTTCGCCGGAACGTGCCGCGGCGTGGTGTTTTCGCGGATCCGGTTCTTGATTTTCGCGACGAGCGCTTCATCGAGCCGCGCACCCTCCTTCAGCTTGACGAAGAGCACCACGCGCACGTCGCCTTCCCACTCCTGCCCGATGGCGATCGATTCCACCACTTCGTCGATCGTCTCGACCTGGCGGTAGATCTCGGCGGTGCCGATGCGAACGCCGCCCGGGTTGAGCACCGCATCCGAGCGGCCGTAGATGACGAAGCCGCCGCGCGGGGTCTCCTCGCACCAGTCGCCGTGACGCCAGACGTTCGGATACATCTCGAAGTAGGCGGCGCGGTACTTCTTTCCGTCCGGATCGTTCCAGAAGCCGACCGGCATCGAGGGAAATGGCTTCGTGCAGACGAGCTCGCCCTTGCGGCCGATCACGCGCCTGCCCTGCTCGTCGAAGACCTCGACCGCCATGCCGAGGCCCTTCGCCTGGATCTCGCCGCGCCAGACCGGCGCGATCGGGTTTCCGAGCACGAAGCAGGACACGATGTCGGTGCCGCCGGAAATCGAGGAAAGGGCAAAGGTCCGATTTGACGTTCGCGTACACGTAATCGAAGCCTTCGGGAAGGAGCGGCGAGCCGGTCGACAGCAGCGCGCGCAGGCGCTCCAGCCGGTGCGTCTCGCGCGGCTTGAGGCCGAGCTTCGCGATCGCGTCGACGAACTTCGCCGAGGTGCCGAAGTGGGTCATGCCTTCGGCATCGGCGAGGTCGAACAGGATCCGCCCGCGGCCGACGAACGGCGAGCCGTCGTAAAGGAGCAGCGTCGCCTCGGAGGCGAGCGCCGAGACGAGCCAGTTCCACATCATCCAGCCGAGCGTCGTGAAGTAGAAAACGCGGTCGCGCGGGCGGATGTCGCTGTGCAGGCGATGTTCCTTCAGGTGCTGAAGGAGCGTGCCGCCGTGGCCGTGCACGATGCACTTCGGCACCCCGGTCGTGCCCGAGGAATAGAGGATGTAGAGCGGATGGTCGAACGCCACCCGCTCGAAGGCGATCTCGCCGGCGGCGTACGGGGCGACGAACTCTTCCAGCGTCTCGCCGAGCCTGCCGCCGCCGAGGTAGGGAATCGTCACGCACCGGCGCACCGAGGGCAACCGCGCGAGCACCTCGCGCGTCTTCCCGAGGCAGTCGGAATTCCTTTCCGCCGTAGAGATAGCCGTCGGTCGCGAAGAGCACCTTCGGCTCGATCTGGCCGAAGCGGTCGAGTACGCCCTGTACGCCGAAGTCGGGCGAGCAGGACGACCAGATCGCGCCGAGGCTCGCGGTGGCGAGCGCCGCGGCGACCGCCTCCGGCAGGTTCGGAGAATAGCCCGCGACCCGGTCGCCTTTTTGCACCCCGGCTGCGCGCAGCGCCTGCGCAAGGCGCGAGACGAGCGCGTAGAGTTCGCGGCGCGACATGCGCCGCCGGACGCGGTCCTCGCCCCAGAACACGATCGCGTCGGCGTCGTCGCGCGCGCGCAGCAGGTTCTCGGCGAAGTTCAGCCGCGCCTCGGGAAACCACCTCGCGCCGGGCATGCGCTCGCCGTCGGCGAGGATGCGTGCGCCCTTCTCGCCCACGACCCCGCAGTAATCCCACACGAGGCTCCAGAACGCGGCGCGCTCTTCGATCGACCAGCGGTGTAGCGACGCGTAGTCGGCGAAGCCCGCGCGACGCATGAAGTCCGCCATCGCCGTCTGCGCCGCCCGCTCGGGCGAGGGTGTCCAGAGCGGTCGCTCGCTCACGCGTCGACGCCCGCGCGCTCGAGCCGCGCGCGGATCTCCTCGGGGATCCGGCAAGATTTCTGCGTCTTCATGTCGACGAACACCACCGTCGCCGCGCCGTCGGCGTAAAGCCTGCGGGCCGCCTTGATGCCGCATCTCGTACCAGGTAGGCACGCTCGAAGGCCGCCCGGCGCGCCGACGAAGAGCCGCACTTCCACCGTTCCCGGATAGGCGAGCGCGCGCCGGTAGTTGCACGAGGCGTTCGCGATCACGATCCCGGTCGAGCGCCAGGCGTCTTCCTCCGGCACCAGCCTGTCGAACCAGCCGATGCGCGCCTGCTCCATGTAGCGGAAATCGACGGTGTTGTTGACGTGGCCCATCGCGTCCATGTCGCCCCAACGGATCGGGATGCGCTCGACGCGCGCGAGCCGGCGAAGGTCGCTCATCGTGGCTGCGGTGTTGCCGGCGACAACATGCCGCGGCATGATGTTAGTCATGATTCGCACGCAGATCAGCCTGAGCGAAGCCGAATACGCGGCGGCGAAGCGCGAGGCCCGGCGCCTCGGCATCTCGCTGGCGGAGCTGCTGCGCCGGTCGCTGCGCGGCGTGGTGCAGGCCGATGCCTCCAAACCCTGGATGCGCTACGCCGGGATGGTCGCCTCCGGCGATCAGCGCGCGGAGCCGTCGTATCGACGAGGTGGTCTATGGCCGCAAGCAGGCCTATGTCGACACCTCGGCGCTCATCGCCTTCGCCGACCGCTCCGACAGCCATCATCCGCTCTTCCGGCAGCTTTTCGCCGATCCGCCGCGCCTGGTGACGAGCGCGCTCGTCGTCGCCGAGGGCCATGGCTGGTTCCTGCGCCGCTACGATGCCCTGCGCGCGCTGCAGTTCCTCGCCATGATCGAGGACATGAGCACCGCTCAAGGTGCTTGCCGTCGGGCGCACCGAGCTTGACGCCGCGACCGCGCTTCTGCGGCGCTACTCCGGACCGGGAACTGACGCTCACCGACGCGGTCGGCCTGCACCTCATGCGCGCGCGCAGGATCCGCCACTGCTGGTCCACGGACCGGCACCTGGCGCTCGCCGGCGCCACGCTCGCCATCGACGCGAACTGAGGGCGGCATGCAGCGCGAATCCATGGCGTACGACCTCGTCGTGGTCGGCGGCGGGCCGGCGGGGCTCGCGGCCGCGATCCGCGCGAAGCAGCTCGCGCCGGAGCTTTCGGTGTGCGTGCTGGAGAAAGGCTCGGAGATCGGCGCGCACATCCTCTCGGGCGCGGTGATGGACCCGCGAGCGCTCGCCGAGCTCTTTCCCGACTGGAAGGAAAAGGGCGCGCCGCTCGACGTTCCGGTCACCGAGGACCGGTTCCTCTTTCTCACCGAGTCGCGCGCGTGGCGCACGCACTGGATGCTGCCCGCGTGCTTTCGCAACCACGGCAACTTCGGGTCGGCCTCGGCAACGTCGTGCGCTGGCTGGGCGCGAGGCCGAGCGCCTCGGCGTCGAGGTTTTCGCCGGATTCGCCGCCGCCGAAGTGCTCTACGACGAGCGCGGCGCGGTGATGGGGGTCGCCACCGGCGACGTCGGGATCAACCGCAAGGGCGAGAAGACCGACGCCTACCAGCCGGGCATGGAGCTTCAGCGCGAAATACACGTTCTTCGCCGAAGGTTGCCGCGGCCACCTCGGGCGGCAGCTCGAAGCGAGGTTCGACCTGCGCCGCGGCGTCGATCCGCAGGTCTACGGCATCGGGCTGAAGGAGCTGTGGGAACTCGCCCCCGAAAAGCACCGCCCGGGGCTCGTGATGCATACCGCCGGCTGGCCGCTCGACCGCGCGACCTACGGCGGCTCGTTTCTCTATCACCTGACCGCCCGGCTCGCCGCGGTCGGCTTCGTCGTCGGGCTCGGCTACCGCAACCCCTACCTCAGCCCCTACGAAGAGTTCCAGCGCTGGAAGACGCATCCGGCGATCCGCGCCTTCCTCGAAGGCGGCCGGAGGATCGGCTACGGCGCGCGCGCGATCGCCGCAGGGGGGCTGCAGTCGCTTCCGAAAACGGTCTTCCCCGGCGGCTGCCTCGTCGGCGACGACGCAGGCTTCCTCAACGCCGCGCGCATCAAGGGCAGCCACTGCGCGATCAAGAGCGGGATGCTCGCAGCCGAAGCCGCGGTCGAAGCGATCGCGGCCGGCCGCGCGCGCGACGAGCTTGTCGCCTATACCCGAGGCGTTCCGGAAAAGCTGGCTCTTCGACGAGCTTTACCGCGCGCGCAACTTCAAACCGTGGCTCTCGAAGGGCCTCTATCTCGGAACGCTGATGTTCGGCATCGACCAGATCGTCTTCGGCGGCAAGGCGCCCTGGACGCTTCGCCACCGGCACGCCGATCACGAGACGCTCGCGAAAAAGACCGAGGCGCAACCGATCGCCTATCCGAAGCCCGACGGCGTGCTTACCTTCGACCGGCTGACGAACCTCTCCTTTTCCGGTGTCAGCCACAACGAGGACCAGCCGGTGCACTTGACGCTGAAGGACGCCTCGGTGCCGATCCGGGTCAACCTCGAGCTCTACGACGCGCCCGAGACCCGGTATTGCCCGGCGGGCGTCTACGAGATCGTGCGCGCCGACGGCGGCGAGCCGCGGCTTCAGATCAACGCGCCGAACTGCGTGCACTGCAAGACCTGCGACATCAAGGACCCGACGCAGAACATCGTCTGGGTCGCGCCCGAGGGCGGCGGCGGCCCGAACTACGCCAACATGTGAACCGCACGGAGGCCGCGATGCGAGGAGACCGCGAAGCGCTACGGCGACGTTCCGCGAGTTCTATGCCTTCTACCTTTCCGAGCACTCGAACCGGACCTGCCCGCCGGCTGCACTTCGTCGGAACGACGCTCAGGGCCGGGGTTCGCACTGCACGCTTTTCTCGACCCTCGATTTCCGGCGGCTGCTCGCCGGCCTGGTCGCCGGCTACGCGCTCGCCTGGATCGGCCACTTCTTCTTCGAGAAGAACCGCCCCGCGACCTTCACCTATCCCCTCTACAGCTTCCTCGGCGACTGGGTGATGTGGAAGGACATGCTGACCGGGCGGACCAAGTTCTGAAGGCCTCGGGGTCGCCTTCGCGAGCTCCGGCAGCCCGGCGGCTGGCGGCTACTTCCTCAGCACGGCGCTCAAGAACTTCGCCGCCTCGGCCTTCGCCTGACGGTCGACTTCCGGATGGTAGGCGAGCGGCAGGTTGAACTTCTTGCCCTTCTCGGTCGCCTCGGGGTTGGTGAACGCGTGCACCGCCCCGGGGTGATCGACGAAGCGGTAGTCCACCTTCGCCGCCTCCATCTCGCGCTTGAACGCCTCGATCGCATCGGGCTTGACGAGCGGATCGTCGGCGCCGTTCAGCACCAGCACCTTCGCTTTCACCTTGCCCGGAGCCGCCGGCGTCGCGGTGCCGAGGCTCGCGTGAAACGCGACCACGCCGGCAAGGTCCGCGCCTACGCGCGCCATGTTGAGCGCGACCGCCCCGCCCATGCAGTAGCCGACCGCGGCGATGCGCGCAGCGTCCACCGTCGGGTGCTTGCGCACGCTCGGCGAGCGCCGCGTTGAAGCGCGCCTGCATGCCGGCCGGGTTCCCCATCAACCCCTTCATCAGACCGCTCGCGTCGGTCGGGTTGTCCACGCTCTTTCCGTCGCCGTACATGTCGGCGACGAAGGCGGTATAGCCCTCTGCCGGCCAGCCTGCGCGCCTCGTCGCGCGTGTGCTTGGTGATGCCCCACCACTCGTGCACCACGACGACGCCGGGGCGGCGTCCTTTCACCGCGTCGTCGTAGACGACGAAACCGCGCAGCGTCACATCGCCGTCGCGGTAGGTGACCGGTTCTTCCTTGATCGTCGAGGCGCCGGCCGCGGCGGCCCCGAGCGCGAACAGAACTGCGCCGACGAACCTGAACATGCGTTGCATCCTCCTCCTCGATTCGACGTATGCCATTAACACCCGGCGAACGAGCCCTTTTCCTTGACCGCGGTCAACTCCGACCTCGGCTCAGGCAGCGAGGAACCCCGCCTCCGGAACCGCCATCACCGCGTCGGCGCCGGCACTCGCCGCCCGAGAGAACGCGAGCGCCTGCGGGAGCACGTGCTCGGCGTAGAAGCGTGCGCTCGCGATCTTCGCGCGCAGGAAGTCGCGTGCCGCCCTCCCCGGCGGCGAGTTTTCTGCTGAGCGGCAACGAGCGCGCGCGCCATCTGCCAGCCGCCGGCGACGATCCCGGCCGCCTTGAGGTGCGGCACCGCGCCCGCAAACGCCGCGGCCGGTTCCGCGCCCGCCTTCGAAAGGACGAAGTCGACGCACGCGGCGATCGCTTTCGCCCCTTCGGCGAGCGAAGCGCGCAGAATCGCCGCCTCCTCGCCTTGCGCGCGCGCGAGCGCCGAGTCCGTCTGCGCGAGTTCGGCGAGCCACGCCTTCGCGGCGCGGCCGCCGTCGCGCGCGATCTTGCGTCCGACGAGGTCGTTCGCCTGGATGCCGGTCGTGCCTTCGTAGATCGCGGTGATACGCGCATCGCGCAGGTGCTGCGCCGCGCCGGTTTCCTCGACGTAGCCCATGCCGCCGTGCACCTGAACGCCGAGCGAGGCGATACTCGATTCCGGTCTCGGTGCACCAGCCCTTCACCACCGGGATCATGAGATCGACGAACGCCTGCTTTCGCTCGCGCACTGCGCGGTCGGGATGGCGCGCGGCGACATCCATCGCGGCGGCGACCACATAGGCGAGCGCGCGCATCGCCTCGGTCTGCGATTTCATGAGCAGGAGCATCCGGCGCACGTCCGGATGCCGGATGATCGGCACGGTGCCCCCGGCGCCCGCGAGGTCGCGCCCCTGCAGCCGCTCGCGCGCGTAGGCGAGCGCGCGCTGAAACGCGCGCTCGGCGATCGCGACGCCCTCGAGCCCGACGCTGAAGCGCGCCGCGTTCATCATGACGAACATGTAGGCGAGGCCCTTGTTTTCCTCGCCGACGAGGTAGCCGATCGCGTTGTCGTACACCATCACCGCGGTAGGGCTCGCGTGGATGCCGAGCTTGTGCTCGATCGAGGCGCAGGTGACCCGGTTTCGCTCGCCGAGCGTGCCGTCCGGCCGCGGCAGGTATTTCGGGACGATGAAGAGCGAGATGCCCTTCACGCCCTCGGGGGCGTTCGGTGTGCGCGCGAGCACGAGGTGCACGATGTTCTCGGCGAGGTCGTGCTCGCCGTAGGTGATGAAGATCTTCTGCCCGGAGATGAGGTAATGGTCACCCGCCGGCACCGCGCGCGTGCGCACGAGCGCGAGGTCCGAGCCCGCCTGCGGCTCGGTGAGGTTCATCGTGCCGGTCCACTCGCCGGCGACCATCTTCGGAAGAAACAGCTTCTTCTGCGCGTCGCTGCCGCACAGCTCGAGCGCATGGATCGCGCCCTGCGTGAGCAGCGGGCAGAGCGAAAACGACATGTTCGCCGAGGCGATCATCTCCTCGACCGCGGTCGCGACGAGTTTCGGCAGCCCCTGCCCGCCCCACGCCGGGGCGAACGGCAGCGTCGCCCAGCCGCCTTCGACGTACTTGCGGTAGGCGTCGCGAAAGCCGCGCGGCGTCGCGACGCGCCCCTCCTGCCAGCGCGAGCCCTCGCGATCGCCCGCCTGGTTGAGCGGATCGAGCACGCTGGAGGCGAACTTCGCTGCCTCCTCCAGAATCGCGTCCACGGTGTCCGGCGTCGCCTCCCCGAAGCCGGGAAGCTCGGCCACCTCGGCGAGCCCCGCGAGCTCGCGCAGCACGAACCGCATGTCCTTGAGCGGGGCCCGGTAGGCGCTCACGCGCGCACCCCTTACTGGGGCTTGCCCAGTTCCTCGACGAGCTGCGGAACGATCTGGAACAGGTCGCCGACGATGCCGTAGTCGGCGACCTGGAAGATCGGCGCCTCCTCGTCCTTGTTGATCGCGACGATGACGCGGCTGTCCTTCATGCCGGCGAGGTGCTGGATCGCCCCGGAGATGCCGACGGCGATGTAGAGGTCCGGAGCGACGATCTTTCCGGTCTGTCCGACCTGCCAGTCGTTCGGCACGAAGCCCGCGTCCACCGCCGCGCGCGAGGCGCCGAGCGCCGCCCCCAGCCGGTCGGCGAGCGCCTCGAGCAGCTTGAAGTTCTCCGCCGAGCCGAGGCCCCGGCCGCCGGAGACGACGATGCGCGCCGAAGTGAGTTCCGGCCGCTCGGTCTTCGCGACTTCGCGTCCGACGAAGCGCGAAAGGCCGCTGTCCGGCGGCGCCGGGACCGCTTCGACCGGCGCGGCGCCGCCTTCGGCCGCCACCGCGTCGAACGCCGTGGTGCGCACGGTGATCACTTTGATCGGATCGGCGGACTGCACCGTCGCGAGCGCGTTTCCGGCGTAGATCGGCCGAACGAACGTATCCGGTGACTCGACCGCCACGATGTCGGAGATCTGCTGCGCATCGAGGAGCGCCGCCGCGCGCGGAAGCACGTTCTTGCCGTTCGCGGTCGCCGGCGCGAGCACGTGCGTGTAGTCCTTCGCGAGCGAGGCGACGAGCGCGGCGACATTCTCGGCGAGTTCGTGTTCGAGGTGCGGCGCATCCGCGTGAAGTACCTTCGCGACGCCCGCGATCCTCGCCGTCGCCTGCGCGGCAGCGCCGCAGTCGCGCCCGGCGACGAGCACGTGGACTTCGCCGCCGATTTTTTGCGCCGCCGCGACGGTATTCAACGTGGACTTGCGGACGGCGCGGCCGTCGTGTTCGGCAAGGACGAGCGCCTTCATATCACCTTCGCCTCGTTGCGCAGTTTCTCGACGAGCGTCTTGACATCGGGCACCTTCACGCCCGCCTTGCGCTTGGGCGGCTCGGCGACCCGCAGGGTCCTGAGGCGTGGCGCGACATCCACGCCGAGCGTCTCGGGCTTCGTCAGCTCGAGCGGCTTTTTCTTCGCCTTCATGATGTTGGGCAGCGTCACATAGCGCGGTTCGTTGAGCCGCAGGTCGGTGGTGATCACCGCCGGAAGCGCAACCGACAGCGTCTCGAGGCCGCCATCCACCTCGCGGGTCACCTCGGCGCGGCCGTCGGCGATTTTCACCTTGGAGGCGAAGGTCGCCTGCGCCCAGCCGAGCAGGCCCGCAAGCATCTGCCCTGTCTGGTTGGCATCGTCGTCGATCGCCTGCTTGCCGAGGATGACGAGCTGGGGGTTTTCTTTTGCGCAGATCGCCGCAAGGAGCTTCGCCACCGCAAGGGGCTGCAGCTCCGCGTCGGTTTCCACGAGGATCGCCCGGTCGGCGCCGATCGCGAGCGCCGTTCGCAGCGTCTCCTGGCAGGCGGCGACGCCGCAGGAGACCGCGACGATCTCGGTGGCGACGCCGGCCTCCTTCAGCCGCACCGCCTCCTCGACCGCGATCTCGTCGAAGGGGTTCATCGACATCTTGACGTTGGCGGTCTCGACGCCGGTGCCGTCGGATTTCACCCGCACCTTGACGTTGTAATCGACGACGCGCTTGACGCTGACGAGGATCTTCATGGAACGAGGGAGATCGCGAGGACGGTTCCGATTATAGCGTCGCGCCCCGGGCCGGCGCGGGCGGGCGCCGCGCCCGCGCTCGAAACCGGGCTGCCGGAGACCGCGCGCCGGTGCGACAATTCCGCAAGGAGGTGCGCCGATGACCGACCTTTCCCATGTCCGCATTCCGTCGCTCAGGAACAAGGTGACCGAGGCCGAGTGGCGGGCGCGCGTGGACTGCGCCGCCTGCTATCGGCTGGTCGCGCTCTTCGGGATGAACGACCTCGTCTACAACCACATCTCGGTGCGCGTACCGGGCGAGGAAGGCCACTTTCTCATCAACCCGTACGGCTACGCGTACGAGGAGGTCACCGCCTCGAGCCTCGTGAAGGTCGATTTCGACGGCAACGTCGTGCTCGACTCGGGCACCGGCTACGGGGTGAACTACGCAGGCTTCGTCATCCACAGCGCGATCCACCGCGCGCGGCCGGATGTCGCCTGCGTGATCCACACGCATTCGGTCGCCGGCATGGCGGTGTCGGCGTTGAAATGCGGGCTGCTGCCGCTCACGCAGAACGCGATGTTCTTCGCCGACGTCGGCTACCACGACTACGAGGGCCCGGTGGTCGATCTCGACGAGCAGGCGCGCCTCGTGCGCGACCTCGGCTCGAACGCGGCGATGATCCTTCGCAACCACGGGCTGCTCACGGTCGGCGCGACGGTGTGCGAGGCGTTCGTGACGATGCACTGGCTCGAGCGCGCCTGTCAGGCACAGCTCGCGGCGATGGCGTGCAACACCGAACTCAACTTCCCGGATCCGAAGACGGTGGCGCTCACGAACGAGCGCTACCGGCCCGGCCAGCGGCGCAAGATCACCGAACTCGAGTGGCCGGCGCTCCTTCGCATGCTCGACCGGCGCGATCCGTCCTACCGGGAGTAGCCGATGCTCGAAGGCAAGGTCGCGGTCGTCACCGGCGCAGGCGGCGGCATCGGGCGCGAACTGGCGCTTGCGATGGCGGCGGCGGGCGCAAAGGTCGTGGTGAACGACGTCGGGGCGTCGGTGACCGGCGAAGGCCGCGACGCGGGCCCCGCCGAGCGGGTCGTCGCCGAGATCCGTGCCCGCGGCGGCACGGCGGTCGCGAACACCGACAGCGTCGCCGACTGGGCGTCGGCGAACCGCATCGTCGCGACCGCGCTCGACGCCTTCGGCCGCATCGACGTCGTGGTCAACAACGCCGGGATCCTGCGCGACCGAATGTTCTTCAACATGTCGGTCGAGGAATGGCGCGCGGTGATCGACGTGCACCTGAACGGGAGCTTCTACGTCGCCCGCGCCGCTGCGCCCTGCTTCCGCAGCCAGAACTCGGGGCGCTACATCCATATGACATCGACCTCGGGCCTCATCGGCAATTACGGCCAAGCGAACTACGCCGCCGCGAAACTCGGCATCGCGGCGCTTTCCAAGTCCATCGCGCTCGACATGGCGAGGTACAAGGTGACCTCGAACTGCATCTCGCCGTTCGCCTGGAGCCGCATGATCGGCACGATCCCGGCCGACACGCCCGAGCAGCAGGCGCGCCTCGAGAAGCTGAAGCGCATGGAAGCGTCGAAGATCGCGCCGCTCGCCGTGTGGCTGGCGAGCGACGCAGCGGCCGACGTCACCGGCCAGATCTTCGCGGTCCGGGCGAACGAGATCTTTCTCATGAGCCAGAGCCGGCCGGTGCGCTCGGTGCACCGCGGCGAAGGCTGGACGCCGCAGACGATCGGCGAACATGCGATCCCGGCGTTGCGCGCGCACTTCTATCCCCTGGAACGCTCTCAGGACGTGTTCTCCTGGGATCCAGTGTGAGCCTGCGCGCACCCGACGGCGTTCCGGATTCCCGCGGGCTCAACCTCTTTGCGGCGGATCCCGGCTTCCGGGCGCTGCTCGAGCTTCATCTCGAGCCCGCGCTCGCGGCGCATCTGATGCCGCACATGGAGCGCTTGGGCGCGATGGCGGGCGCGGAACTCGACGAATGGGCGCTCGAAGCGGACAAGAACCCGCCGGCGCTGCGCGGGCAGACGATCGAGAAGCACGCGGCGTACCGCAAGCTGGAGGAGGTCGCCTTCTCGACCTACGGGCTCGCCGCGATGTCGCACCGCGCGGGTGTGCTCGGCTGGCCTGAGCCGCTTCCGCCGGTCGTCAAGTACGCGCTGACCTACGTGTACGTGCAGGCCGAGTTCGGCGTCTGCTGCCCGGTGTCGATGACCGATGCTGCTGCGCGCACGATCCGCAAGTACGCCGATCCGGCGCTCGCCGCCCGCTACCTTCCCGCCCTCACCTCGCAGGACATGGACGCGCTCTTGCAGGGCGCGATGTTCATGACCGAGCAGCACGCCGGCTCGGACGTCGGCGCGATCCGCACGCGCGCGGTGCGCGAGGGCGACGCCTGGCGGCTCTACGGCGAGAAATGGTTCTGCTCGAACGCGGACGCGGGGCTCGCGCTCGTGCTCGCGCGTCCCGAAGGCGCGCCCGCAGGCACGCGTGGGCTTTCGCTCTTTGTCATGCCTCGGCGGCTCCCCGACGGCACGCCGAACCGCTACCGGATCGTGCGCCTGAAGGACAAGCTCGGTACCCGCGACATGCCGACCGGCGAGATCGCGCTCGAGGGGGCGCTCGCGTACCTCGTCGGCGACCCGCAGCGAGGTTTCGTGCAGATGGCCGACGTGATCAACATGTCGCGGCTGTCAAACGGCGTGCGCGCCGCGGGGCTCATGCGGCGCGCGCTCACCGAGGCGCTCTTCGTCGCCCGCAACCGCATCGCGTTCGGCAAGCCGCTCATCGAGCTGCCGCTCGTGCGCCGCCAGCTCCTGAAGCTCATGCTCGCCGCCGAAGCCGCCCGAAGCGTGATGTTCTACACCGCGCTCGAACTCGCAACAGCGGACGCCGGCGACGACGCGGCGCGCCGGCGCGTGCGGCTGCTCACGCCGCTCATCAAGTTCCGCGCCTGCCGCGATGCGCGCCGGGCGACCGGCGATGCGATGGAGGTGCGCGGCGGCGTCGGCTATACCGAAGAATGGTCGGACGCGCGGCTCGTACGCGATGCGCACGTCGGCTCGATCTGGGAGGGCACCTCGAACATCGTCGCGCTGGATGCGATGCGCGCGATCCGCCGCGAGGCGGCGCTGGAAGCGCTCGTCGCGGACCTCGATCGCCGCATCGCGCAGGCGCCCCGCCTGCTCGCTGCGCGCGTCGCGGCCTCCCTCGACAAGGCGGCGGCTTTCGCCTTCGAGACGGCGAGCGTCGGCCCCGAGGCGAACGCGCGCCAAGCGGCGAGCGGCCTTTACTACGCGGTCGCCGCCGCGCTCCTTGCCGACGAGGGCACGCGGCTTGCCGAGCGCGGCGACTGCCGGCGCCAGCTCCTTGCGCTCCTCGCCTACCTTCATCGTCTTGCGCCGCGCGATCCGCTGCGCGGGGAATCGCAGCGCGTGGAAGACGCGTTCGCGCAGGCGCTTCTTCCCGAAACGCCGGTCGGCCCGGAAGCGCTCGAACGGATACTGTCCATGCTCTCGCACTGAAGGTTGCTCATGCCCGGACCGCTCTCCCACATCCGCGTCCTCGACCTCTCGCGCGTGCTCGCCGGGCCGTGGGCGTCGCAGAACCTCGGCGACCTCGGCGCCGAGGTGATCAAGATCGAGCGTCCCGGTTCGGGGGACGACACCCGCAGCTGGGGCCCGCCGTGGCTGAAGGACGCCGCCGGCAACGACACCGCGGAGGCGGCCTATTACCTCTCGGTCAACCGCAACAAGAAGTCGGTGACGGTGGACCTCTCGAAACCCGAGGGACAGGCGATCGTGCGCGCGCTCGCCGCGAAATCGGACGTGCTGATCGAGAACTACAAGGTCGGCGGGCTCGCAAAGTTCGGCCTCGACTACGAGAGCCTGCGCGCGGTCAACCCCTCGCTCGTCTATTGCTCGGTGACCGGCTTCGGGCAGGACGGCCCGTACGCGCCGCGCCCCGGCTACGACTTCATCTTTCAGGGCATGGGGGGCTTGATGTCCATCACCGGCGAGCGGGACGGCGAGCCCGGCGGCGGCCCGCAGAAGGTCGGCATCGCGATCAGCGACGTGCTCACGGGCATGTACGCGACGGTGGCGATCCTCGCCGCCCTCGTGCACCGCGAGCGAACCGGCGAAGGCCAGTACATCGATGCGGCGCTCCTCGACACGATCGTCGCCTTCTGCGCGAATCAGGCGGTATCGTATTTCGTCTCCGGGCGCGTCCCGATCCGCTGGGGAAACGCCCATCCGCAGGTGGTGCCGTACGAAGTGTTCCCGGTCGCCGACGGCCACGTCATCCTCGCGGTCGGCAACGACGCCCAGTTCGAGCGATTCTGCAAGGTCGCCGGCCGCCCGGAACTTGCCGAGGAGCCGCGCTTCCGGACGATGTCCCAGCGCATCGTGCACCGCGCCGAACTCGTCCCGATCATCCGCGAGATCATGCGCACGCGTACGAAACGCGAGTGGATCGAGGCGCTCGAGGCGGCGAACGTGCCCTGCGGACCGATCAACGACATGAAGGAGGTGTTCGAGGACCCGCAGGTTCGTCACCGGCGCCTGCGCGCGTGGACATGCCGCATCCGTCGGGCGCGGCCGCGCCGCTCGTCGCAAGCCCGCTTCGGCTGTCGAAGACACCGGTCGAGTACCGCCTGCCGCCGCCGCTTCTCGGCGAGCACACCGAGGACGTGCTCAAGCGCCTCCTCGGCAAAACCGACGCCGAGATCGCGCAGTTGCGGCGCGCCGGTGTCGTCTGAGCTTCGCGAAACCGATCCCCCTGCCGGCGCGCCCGCGCGCAGCGTTCGGATATCCTCGCTGCCGGAATGCGCATCCTCCTCGTGGACCCGATCGACCGTTCCGGCGAAGCGCTGCTCGCCGAGCGCGGCGCCGAGGTGATCGCCGCGCCCGACGGGAGCGCGCCGACCGTCAGGCGCCTTGCGCGCACGGCGGACGCCTTGATCACGCGATCGAAGCTGCCGGACGACATCTTCGACGCTGCGCCGAACGTGTGCGCGGTGACCATTCACGGCACCGGCACCGATCTCGTGCCGCTCGCGGCCGCCGACGCGCACGCGGTGGCGGTCGCGAACCTGCCGGGCGAAAACGCCCGCTCGGTCGCCGAGTACTGCGCGATGGCGATGCTGATGCTCGCGCGCGGGATCGTTGCCGATCATGAGCGCGATGCGTACGCGCCCGTGGGACGAGGCGCGCGCGCTCGGCGCCGGCGCGCACGAAATCGGCGGAGATCGACCGCCAGGCCTCGTCGGCGTCGGCGCGATCGGTTCGCGGCTTGCGCGTATCTGCCGCCACGGCTTCGGCATGCGGGTGCTCGGCTACCGGCGCCGGCTCGACCGCCTTCCGCCCGAAGCCGAGCCGGCGGCGATCGAGCGCCTGCTCGCCGAATCCCGACTTCGTCGTGCTCGCCTGCCCGCTGACGCCCGAGACGCACCACCTTCTCGACCGCGCGCGTTTCGCCCTGATGAAGCCGACCGCGTGGCTCATCAACGTCGGTCGCGGGCCGGTGGTCGAGGAGGCGGCGCTCGTCGAGGCGCTACGGGAGCGGCGTATCGCCGGCGCGATGCTGGACGTCTACGAGCGCTATCGCATCGAGCCGGGGCACCCGCTCTTTTCGCTCGACAACGTGCTGCTCACGCCGCATCTTTCCGGGATGACCGTGGAGTCGCGCCGGCGCATGGGGCGCGCGGCGGCCGAGGCGACGCTTGCCATGCTCGCCGGCGAACGCCCGCCCCACCTCGTCAACCCCGACGTGTGGGCCGAAATTCCTCGCGAGGCTGTCGTGAGCGCCGATCCCAGAATCGTCGAAGTACCGCGGTCGCGAAGCCCGGCGAGACGACGCTCGCGCAGCTCGTGCTCGGCATGGACGGCTGCGACGTCGTGGGCGTGTGGAATCGGACCTACGACAAGCAGCTTCGCGAGCCACGGCATGGGCGCGGGGTCGGCCCTCGCGATAAGCGGCGTCGACACGGCGCTCTGGGACATCCGGGGGAAAGCGAGCGGGCTGCCGCTCTGTCGGCTGCTTCGCAGGCGCGCGCGGCCGATTCCGGCCTACGCCGGCGGCGTCTCGCTCGGCTGGCAGCCGCCCGGCGAGGCGCTGCGGATCGCCGCGATCGACAACGGGGGGCAATTTCGAGGGCGACGTCTCGCAGGCGAACCCCTTCCGCGACGAGCTTTGCGATGCGCGGCCTTATGAGGTGGATGCCGACGGCTGCGTGCGGCCGCTCGATGCGCCCGACCTCGGACTGGAGCTGGACGACGCGCTCCTCGCTGCGCACCCGCGTATCGAAGGGCTGGACTATATTTAGCGACCGATGAGCGGCGTCGTGATTTCCGCCGAATCGAACCACGCGGCCCTGCGCGAAGGCGTGCGCGCGCTTTGCGCGCAGTTCGACAGCGCCTACTGGCAGAGAATCGACGAGCAACGCGCCTATCCGGAGGAATTCGTCGCCGCGCTCACCAAGGCCGGCTGGTTGGCGGCGTTGATCCCCGAGGAGTACGGCGGCTCGGGGCTCACGCTTCACCGAGGCCTCGGTCATCATGGAGGAGATCACCCGCTCCGGGGCGAACGCCCGGCTGCTGCCACGGGCAGATGTACAACATGAACACGCTCCTGCGCCACGGCTCGGAGGCGCAAAAGAGGCGCTATCTGCCGAAGATCGCCTCGGGCGAGCTGCAGGCTCCAGGCGATGGGGGTCACCGAACCGGTCGCCGGCACCGACACCTCGCGCATCCGGACCTTCGCCGAGCGGCGCGGGCGATCGCTACGTGGTGAACGGCCAGAAGGTCTGGACCTCGCGGCTGCCGAGCACTCGGAGCTGATGATCCTTCTAGCCCGCACCACGCCCCTTGCCAGAGGTCAAGAAACGCACCGACGGCATGTCGGTGTTTCTCGTCGACACGCGCGAAGCGCTCGGGCGCGGCATGACCGTGCGGCCGATCCGCAACATGGTGAACCACGAAACCAACGAGGTGTTCTTCGACAATCTCGAGATTCCCGCCGAGAACCTGATCGGCGAGGAAGGCAAGGGCTTCCGCTACATCCTCGACGGGCTCAACGCCGAACGGATCCTGATCGCCGCCGAGTGCATCGGCGACGGCTACTGGTTCGTCGAGCGCGCGGTGCGCTATGCAAAGGAACGCGTCGTCTTCGACCGCCCGATCGGGCAGAACCAGGGCGTGCAGTTTCCGATCGCCGAGTGCTACATGGAGATCGAGGCGGCGAACCTCATGCGCTGGAAAGCGGCGGCGCTGTTCGATGCGCACAAGCACTGCGGGGCGGAAGCGAACATGGCCAAGCACCTCGCCGCCAAGGCCTCGTGGGAAGCGGCGAACGCGTGCCTGCAGACCCACGGCGGGTTCGGTTTCGCCGCCGGAGTACGACGTCGAACGCAAGTTCCGCGAAACGCGGCTCTACCTCGTCGCGCCGATCTCGACGAACCTGATCCTCTCCTACATCGCCGAGCACGTGCTCGGCCTGCCCCCGCTCTTTCTAACTCGGAGTCGGCAGGCGCTCTGCGCGGATACAGCGGACGGTGTGGCCCGCGCCCACCTCGACCGCCTCGGGCGCCGCCGCGCGGCAGGCGTCTGTCGCGAGCGCGCAGCGCGGCGCGAACGCGCAGCCGGGCGGCAGGTCCGCGAGGTCGGGGAACTGCCCGGAATCGTCGCCAGGCGCCGCCCCGAGAGCCGCCCCCCGTGCGCGCGCGTGGCAAGCAGCCCCGCGGTATACGGATGGCGCGCGGTGCGGCAGGTGCTGTTCGGTGATCGTGTTTCCCTATTAACCTTAGCAATGCGTGGCCCTGTACTTCGTTCAGTTACGTATTGCTAAGGTTAATCGGGAAACACGATGAATCCGAACAGCACCTGCACGCCGCGCCATCCGTATACCGCGGGGCTGCGTCGGCCAATGCGCGCGCACGGGGGGCAGGCTCTGGGGGCGGCGCCTGGCGACGATTCCGGGCAGTCCCCCCGACCTCGCGCGGACCTGCCGCCCGGCTGCGCGTTCTCGCGCCGCGCTGCGCGCTCGCGACAGACGCCTGCCGCGCGGCGGCGCCCGAGGCGGTCGAGGTGGGCGCGGGCCACACCGTCCGCTGTATCCGCGCAGAGCGCCTGCCCGGACTCGCGGAGTTCGAGAAAGAGCGGGGCAGGCCGAGCACGTGCTCGGCGATGCAGGAGAGGTTCAGGTTCCGTCGAGATCGGCGCGACGAGGTAGAGCCGCGTTTCGCGGAACTTGCGTTCGACGTGGTTGCTGGGCGGCGGAGCCGAACCCGCCGTGGGTCTGCAGGCAGACGTCCGCCGCTTCCCACGAGGGCCTCGGCGGCGAGGTGCTTGGCCATGTTGCTTCCGCTCCCGCAGGCATGCTTGTGCGCATGGAACGGCGCCGAGCCGCTTTTCCAGCGCATGAGGTTCGCCGCCTTCGATCTCCATGAAGAGCACTCGGCGATCGGAAACTGCACGCCCTGGTTCGGCCCCGATCGGGCTTGCCGAAGAGCGACGCGCTCCTTTGCTGTAGGCGCACCGCGATTTGGCGGTGAACCATTTCGCCGTCGCCGATGCGACTCGGCAGCGATCAGCAGCCTCTCGGCATTCATCCCGTCAAGGATGTAGCGGAAGCCCTTGCCCTCCTCGCCGATCAGGTTCTCGGCCGGCACCTCGACGTTCTCGAAGAAGACCTCGCAGCTGTTCGTGGTTCATCATCGTCGCGGATCGGCCGGATGGTCAGGCCCGTTGAGCGCTTCGCGCATATCGACGATGAAGCACGGACATGCCCGTCGGTCGTTCTTTGCCACCTGCTCGCAGCGGGCGTGGTGCGGGCGAGCAGCAGCATCAGGTCGGAATGCTGCGGCCGCGGCTGGTCCAGATCTTCTGGCCGTTGACGATGTAGCGATCCCCCTGCGCCGCTCGGGCGAAGGTGCGCATGCGCGGTGGTGTCGGTGCCGGCTTGTGGGCTCGGTCACGCCGAAGGCCTGCAGCCTGAGCTCGCCCGGCGGCGATGCGTCGGCAGGTAGCGCGCCTTCTGTGCCGGGCGATCCGTGCCGCAAGATGCGTGCCCATGATGTACATCTGGGCGTGGCAGCAGCCGCGCCGTTGCAGCCCTCGGCGTGGATCGTCTCCAGGATCGCCGCCGCGGCCTCGACAGCGTGCAGCCCCGCAGCCGCCGTATTCCTCGGGGATCGAACGCCTGCCAACCAGCCGGCCTTGGTGAGCGCGGCGACGAATTCCTCCGGATAGGCGCGTTGCTCGTCGATTCTCTGCCAGTAGGCGCTGCTCGAACTGCGCGCAAAGCGCGCGCACGCCTTCGCGCAGGGCCGCGTGGTTCGATTCGGCGGAAATCACGACGCCGCTCATCGGTCGCTAAATCTGTGGTCCAGCCCTTCGATACGCGGGTGCGCAGCGAGGAGCGCGTCGTCCAGCTCCAGTCCGAGGTCGGGCGCATCGAGCGGCCGCACGCAGCCGTCGGCATCCACCTCATAAGGCCGCGCATCGCAAAGCTCGTCGCGGAAGGGGTTCGCCTGCGAGACGTCGCCCTCGAAATTGCCCCGTTGTCGATCGCGGCGATCCGCAGCGCCTCGCCGGGCGGCTGCCAGCGCGAGCGAGACGCCGCCGGCGTAGGCCGAATGGGCCGGCGCGCGCCTGCGAGCAGCCGACAGAGCGGCAGCCCGGTCGCTTTCCCGCGGATGTCCCAGAGCGCCGTGTCGACGCCGCTTATCGCGAGGGCCGACCCCGCGCCCATGCCGTGGCTCGCGAAGCTGCTTGTCGTAGGTCCGATTCCACACGCCCACGACGTCGCAGCCGTCCATGCCGAGCACGAGCTGCGCGAGCGTCGTCTCGCCGGGCTTCGCGACCGCGGTACTTCGACGATTCTGGGATCGGCGCTCACGACAGCCTCGCGAGGAATTTCGGCCACACGTCGGGGTTGACGAGGTGGGGCGGGCGTTCGCCGGCGAGCATGGCAAGCGTCGCCTCGGCCGCCGCGCGCCCCATGCGCCGGCGCGACTCCACGGTCATCCCGGAAAGATGCGGCGTGAGCAGCACGTTGTCGAGCGAAAAGAGCGGGTGCCCCGGCTCGATGCGATAGCGCTCGTAGACGTCCAGCATCGCGCCGGCGATATGCCGCTCCGCGTAGCGCCTCGACGAGCGCCGCCTCCTCGACCACCGGCCCGCGACCGACGTTGATGAGCCACGCGGTCGGCTTCATCAGGGCGAAACGCGCGCGGTCGAGAAGGTGGTGCGTCTCGGGCGTCAGCGGGCAGGCGAGCACGACGAAGCCGGATTCGGCGAGCAGGCGCTCGATCGCCGCCGGCTCGGCTTCGGGCGGAAGGCGGTCGAGCCGGCGCCGGTAGCCGAGCACCCGCATGCCGAAGCCGTGGCGGACAGATACGCGCAAGCCGCGAACCGATCGCGCCGACGCCGACGAGGCCGGCGGTCATCTCGCCGATTTCGTGCGCGCCGGCGCCGAGCGCGCGCGCCTCGTCCCACGGGCGCGTGCGCATCGCGCTCGATGATCGGAACGATCCCGCGCGCGAGCATCAGCATCGCCATCGCGCAGTACTCGGCGACCGAGCGGGCGTTTTCGCCCGGCAGGTTCGCGACCGCCACCGCGTGCGCGTCGGCGGCCGCGAGCGGCACGAGATCGGTGCCGGTGCCGTGAATGGTCACCGCGCACACGTTCGGCGCAGCGTCGAAGATGTCGTCCGGCAGCTTCGATCGCGTGATCAAGGCGTCCGCCGTGCGCGCAAGGCGCCTGACGGTCGGCGCGCTCCCGTCGGGCGCGGCGATCACCTCGGCGCCGCGCTCGGCGAGCAGCGCTTCGCCGGAACGGTCGATCGGGTCCACGAGGAGGATGCGCATTCCGGCAGCGAGGATATCCGAACGCTGCGCGCGGGCGCGCCGGCAGGGGGATCGGTTTCGCGAAGCTCAGACGACACCGGCGCGCCGCAACTGCGCGATCTCGGCGTCGGTCTTGCCGAGGAGGCGCTTGAGCACGTCCTCGGTGTGCTCGCCGAGAAGCGGCGGCGGCAGGCGGTACTCGACCGGTGTCTTCGACAGCCGAAGCGGGCTTGCGACGAGCGGCGCGGCCGCGCCCGACGGATGCGGCATGTCCACGCGCAGGCGCCGGTGACGAACCTGCGGGTCCTCGAACACCTCCTTCATGTCGTTGATCGGTCCGCAGGGCACGTTCGCCGCCTCGAGCGCCTCGATCCACTCGCGTTTCGTACGCGTGCGCATGATCTCGCGGATGATCGGGACGAGTTCGGCGCGGTGCACGATGCGCTGGGACATCGTCCGGAAGCGCGGCTCCTCGGCAAGTTCCGGGCGGCCGGCGACCTTGCAGAATCGCTCGAACTGGGCGTCGTTGCCGACCGCGAGGATGACGTGGCCGTCGGCGACCGGGAACACTTCGTACGGCACCACCTGCGGATGGGCGTTTCCCCAGCGGATCGGGACGCGCCCGGAGACGAAATACGATACCGCCTGATTCGCGCAGAAGGCGACGATCGTGTCGAGGAGCGCCGCATCGATGTACTGGCCTTCGCCGGTTCGCTCGCGGTGCACGAGGGCGGCGAGGATCGCCACCGTCGCGTACATGCCCGTGAGCACGTCGCTGATCGCGATGCCGACCTTCTGCGGGCCGCCGCCGGGCTCGCCGTCCCGCTCGCCGGTGATGGACATCAAGCCCCCCATGCCCTGAAAGATGAAGTCGTAGCCGGGGCGCGGCGCGTACGGGCCGTCCTGCCCGAAGCCGGTCACCGAGCAATAGACGAGCGAGGGGTTGACCGCGCGCAGGCTCTCGTAGTCGAGGCCGAACTTTGCGAGCCCGCCGACCTTGTAGTTCTCGATCAGCACGTCCGATTTCGCGGCGAGCGCGCGCACGATCGCCTGTCCCTCGGGTTTCGAGAGGTCCACCGTCACCGACTTCTTGTTGCGGTTGACCGAGAGGTAATAGGCCGACTCCGCGGTGTCGTTGCCGGCGGCGTCCTTCAGCCACGGCGGGCCCCAGCTGCGGGTGTCGTCCCCCGAACCGGGACGCTCGATCTTGATCACCTCGGCGCCGAGGTCGCCGAGGTTCTGCGACGCCCACGGCCCGGCGAGCACGCGCGAGAGGTCGAGGACGCGGATGTGGGAGAGCGGTCCGGGCATGAGCAACCTTCAGTGCGAGAGCATGGACAGTATCCGTTCGAGCGCTTCCGGGCCGACCGGCGTTTCGGGAAGAAGCGCCTGCGCGAACGCGTCTTCCACGCGCTGCGATTCCCCGCGCAGCGGATCGCGCGGCGCAAGACGATGAAGGTAGGCGAGGAGCGCAAGGAGCTGGCGCCGGCAGTCGCCGCGCTCGGCAAGCCGCGTGCCCTCGTCGGCAAGGAGCGCGGCGGCGACCGCGTAGTAAAGGCCGCTCGCCGCTTGGCGCGCGTTCGCCTCGGGGCCGACGCTCGCCGTCTCGAAGGCGAAAGCCGCCGCCTTGTCGAGGGAGGCCGCGACGCGCGCAGCGAGCAGGCGGGGCGCCTGCGCGATGCGGCGATCGAGGTCCGCGACGAGCGCTTCCAGCGCCGCCTCGCGGCGGATCGCGCGCATCGCATCCAGCGCGACGATGTTCGCAGGTGCCCTCCCAGATCGAGCCGACGATGCGCATCGCGCAGGATGCGGCGCGTCCGGGAACTCTTCGGTATAGCCGACAGCCGCCGCGCACCTCCATCGCATCGCCGGCCGCGCGGCGGGCATCGCGGCAGGCGCGGAACTTGATGAGCGGCGTCAGGATGCCGCGAGCAGCCGGCGCGCCGTCGTCGTCCGCCAGGTCGGCGCGGCGCAGCTGCTCGGCGGCGGCGAACATCATGCTGCGCGCCGGCTTCGGCCGGCGAGGATCAGCTTCGAGCGAGCTGGCGGCGCATCAGCGGCATCTCGATCAGGCGCCGGCCGAAGCGCGATGCGGCGGGTGGCGACGAAGAGCGCCTCGGCGAGCGCGCGCGGCGCATCAGCCCCGCCGCCCGCACGCCGTTGGACAGGCGCGAGCATGTTGACCATGTCGGCCATCTGGCGCGAAGCCGCGCCTCCGGATCGCCGACCAGGCAGGCGAGTCGCGCCCTCCAGGCGCGATCTCGCCGGTCGCCATGCTCGCGGCTGCCGAGCTTCTCCTTCAGCCGGACGATCCGGTAGCGTTGCGCCGCGCCATCGGGCAGACCGCCGCGGCATGACAGGAAGAGCGAGACGCCGCGCATCGCCGGCACCGGGGCCAGGCCGCCCTGCCCGTCCGGCTCGAGCCGGCGCGCAAGCACCAGCGCCAGCCCGCAGTCGGCGGTTGGAGCAGAACCACTTGTCGCCGAAGAGCCGCCAGGTCGCCACCCGGCGCGGGTCCGGCCAGCGCGCGCGGTGTCGCGCGATGTCGCTGCCCGCGCCCTGTTCGGTCATGAACATCGCCGCCCTGCAAGCAGCGCGTCCATGTCGGTGCGAGGTGAGGGCCGGCAGGTAGCGGGCGGCGAGCGCCGGGGTCGGCCGTAGCTGGCGGAGCGTGCGCGCAGCAGGCTGTCGGTCATCGAGACCGGGCACGTCAGACGCCGAACTCGGCCTGCACGTACACGTAGGTCGAAGCGCGTACTTCGACGACCGGCGGAAGCGGCTCAGGCCAGCCGAGCACACCCGCGCGGTGCGACATCGCGGCGAGCCCGTAGGTCGAGAAGGCGACCTCCTCCAGCTTGCGGTACGCCGCGTGCTTCTCGATCGTCTGCCCGCGCAGCGCCGGCGGGTTCTTGTCCGCTTCGAGCGCCCATTCGTCGAGTTCCGCGCCCGCCATCGCGCCCAAGCGCTCCATGTGCGGCATCAGATGCGCCGCGAGCGCGGGCTCGAGATGAAGCTCGAGCAGCGCCCGGAAGCCGGGATCCGCCGCAAAGAGGTTGAGCCCGCGGGAATCCGGAACGCCGTCGGGTGCGCGCAGGCTCACACTGGATCCCAGGAGAACACGTCCTGAGAGCGTTCCAGGGGATAGAAGTCGCGCGCAACGCCGGGATCGCATGTTCGCCGATCGTCTGCGGCGTCCAGCCTTCGCCGCGGTGCACCGAGCGCACCGGCCGGCTCTGGCTCATGAGAAAGATCTCGTTCGCCCGGACCGCGAAGATCTGGCCGGTGACGTCGGCCGCTGCGTCGCTCGCCAGCCACACGGCGAGCGGCGCGATCTTCGACGCTTCCATGCGCTTCAGCTTCTCGAGGCGCGCCTGCTGCTCGGGCGTGTCGGCCGGGATCGTGCCGATCATGCGGCTCTCAGGCGCACGGCGAGATGCAGTTCGAGGTCACCTTGTACCTCGCCATGTCGAGCGCGATGGACTTGGAAAGCGCCGCGATGCCGAGTTTCGCGGCGGCGTAGTTCGCTTGGCCGTAATTGCCGATGAGGCCCGAGGTCGATGTCATATGGATGTAGCGCCCCGAGTTCTGGCTGCGGAAGCAGGGCGCAGCGGCGCGGGCGACGTAGAAGCTCCCGTTCAGGTGCACGTCGATCACCGCGCGCCATTCCTCGACCGACATGTTGAAGAACATTCGGTCGCGCAGGATCCCGGCGTTGTTGACCACGACGTCGATGCGGCCGAAGGCGTCGAGCGCGGTCGCGACGATGCGGTTCGCCGACGCCCAGTCGGCGACGCTGTCGGTGTTCGCGACCGGCCGTGCCGCCGCGGGCACGGATCTCGGCGACGACCCGCTCGGCGGGGCCCGAGTCGCGGCCTTCGCCGGTCACCGACGCCCCGACGTCGTTCACCACGACCTTTGCGCCCGCCGCCGCCATCGCAAGCGCCGAGTTCGCGCCCGATGCCGCCGCCTGCGCCGGTGACGACCGCGACCTTGCCTTCGAGCATCGGCTACTCCCGGTAGGACGGATCGCGCCGGTCGAGCATGCGAAGGAGCGCCGGCCACTCGAGTTCGGTGATCTTGCGCCGCTGGCCGGGCCGGTAGCGCTCGTTCGTGAGCGCCACCGTCTTCGGATCCGGGAAGTTGAGTTCGGTGTTGCACGCCATCGCCGCGAGCTGTGCCTGACAGGCGCGCTCGAGCCAGTGCATCGTCACGCAACGCCTCGCACACCGTCGCGCCGACCGTGAGCAGCCCGTGGTTGCGAAGGATCATCGCCGCGTTCGAGCCGAGGTCGCGCACGAGGCGCGCCTGCTCGTCGAGATCGACCACCGGGCCCTCGTAGTCGTGGTAGCCGACGTCGGCGAAGAACATCGCGTTCTGCGTGAGCGGCAGCAGCCCGCATTTCAACGCCGACACCGCCATGCCGGCGACCGAATGCGTGTGGATCACGCAGGCGACATCCGGCCGCGCGCGGTGGATCGCGCTGTGGATGACGAAGCCTGCGTAGTTCACCCCGTAGCCGGTGCCCGAGCTCGAGCACGACGTTGCCGTCGAAATCGACCTTCACGAGGCTCGAGGCGGTGACCTCCTCGTACGCGTAGCCGTACGGGTTGATGAGAAAGTGGCCTTCCTCGCCCGGTACGCGCTCCGAGATGTGGTTGTAGACGAGGTCGTTCATCCCGAAGAGCGCGACCAGCCGATAGCAGGCGGCGCAGTCCACGCGCGCCCGCCACTCGGCCTCGGTCACCTTGTTCCTGAGCGACGGAATGCGGACATGGGAAAGGTCGGTCATCGGCGCACCTCCTTGCGGAATTGTCGCACCGGCGCGCGGTCTCCGGCAGCCCGGTTTCGAGCGCGGGCGCGGCGCCCGCCCGCGCCGGCCCGGGGCGCGACGCTATAATCGGAACCGTCCTCGCGATCTCCCTCGTTCCATGAAGATCCTCGTCAGCGTCAAGCGCGTGGTCGATTACAACGTCAAGGTGCGGGTGAAATCCGACGGCACCGGCGTCGAGACCGCCAACGTCAAGATGTCGATGAACCCCTTCGACGAGATCGCGGTCGAGGAGGCGGTGCGGCTGAAGGAGGCCGGCGTCGCCACCGAGATCGTCGCGGTCTCCTGCGGCGTCGCCGCCTGCCAGGAGACGCTGCGAACGGCGCTCGCGATCGGCGCCGACCGGGCGATCCTCGTGGAAACCGACGCGGAGCTGCAGCCCCTTGCGGTGGCGAAGCTCCTTGCGGCGATCTGCGCAAAAGAAAACCCCCAGCTCGTCATCCTCGGCAAGCAGGCGATCGACGACGATGCCAACCAGACAGGGCAGATGCTTGCGGGCCTGCTCGGCTGGGCGCAGGCGACCTTCGCCTCCAAGGTGAAAATCGCCGACGGCCGCGCCGAGGTGACCCGCGAGGTGGATGGCGGCCTCGAGACGCTGTCGGTTGCGCTTCCGGCGGTGATCACCACCGACCTGCGGCTCAACGAACCGCGCTATGTGACGCTGCCCAACATCATGAAGGCGAAGAAAAAGCCGCTCGAGCTGACGAAGCCCGAGACGCTCGGCGTGGATGTCGCGCCACGCCTCAGGACCCTGCGGGTCGCCGAGCCGCCCAAGCGCAAGGCGGGCGTGAAGGTGCCCGATGTCAAGACGCTCGTCGAGAAACTGCGCAACGAGGCGAAGGTGATATGAAGGCGCTCGTCCTTGCCGAACACGACGGCCGCGCCGTCCGCAAGTCCACGTTGAATACCGTCGCGGCGGCGCAAAAAATCGGCGGCGAAGTCCACGTGCTCGTCGCCGGGCGCGACTGCGGCGCTGCCGCGCAGGCGACGGCGAGGATCGCGGGCGTCGCGAAGGTACTTCACGCGGATGCGCCGCACCTCGAACACGAACTCGCCGAGAATGTCGCCGCGCTCGTCGCCTCGCTCGCGAAGGACTACACGCACGTGCTCGCGCCGGCGACCGCGAACGGCAAGAACGTGCTTCCGCGCGCGGCGGCGCTCCTCGATGCGCAGCAGATCTCCGACATCGTGGCGGTCGAGTCACCGGATACGTTCGTTCGGCCGATCTACGCCGGAAACGCGCTCGCGACGGTGCAGTCCGCCGATCCGATCAAAGTGATCACCGTGCGCACCACGGCGTTCGACGCGGTGGCGGCCGAAGGCGGCGCCGCGCCGGTCGAAGCGGTCCCGGCGCCGCCGGACAGCGGCCTTTCGCGCTTCGTCGGACGCGAAGTCGCGAAGACCGAGCGGCCGGAACTCACTTCGGCGCGCATCGTCGTCTCCGGCGGCCGGGGCCTCGGCTCGGCGGAGAACTTCAAGCTGCTCGAGGCGCTCGCCGACCGGCTGGGGGCGGCGCTCGGCGCCTCGCGCGCGGCGGTGGACGCGGGCTTCGTGCCGAACGACTGGCAGGTCGGACAGACCGGAAAGATCGTCGCTCCGGACCTCTACATCGCCGTCGGCATCTCCGGGGCGATCCAGCACCTCGCCGGCATGAAGGACAGCCGCGTCATCGTCGCGATCAACAAGGACGAGGAGGCGCCGATCTTCCAGGTCGCCGACTACGGCATCGTCGGCGACCTGTTCCAGATCGTTCCGCAGCTCGTCGAGGAACTGGGCAAGCCCCAGTAAGGGGTGCGCGCGTGAGCGCCTACCGGGCCCCGCTCAAGGACATGCGGTTCGTGCTGCGCGAGCTCGCGGGGCTCGCCGAGGTGGCCGAGCTTCCCGGCTTCGGGGAGGCGACGCCGGACACCGTGGACGCGATTCTGGAGGAGGCAGCGAAGTTCGCCTCCAGCGTGCTCGATCCGCTCAACCAGGCGGGCGATCGCGAGGGCTCGCGCTGGCAGGAGGGGCGCGTCGCGACGCCGCGCGGCTTTCGCGACGCCTACCGCAAGTACGTCGAAGGCGGCTGGGCGACGCTGCCGTTCGCCCCGGCGTGGGGCGGGCAGGGGCTGCCGAAACTCGTCGCGACCGCGGTCGAGGAGATGATCGCCTCGGCGAACATGTCGTTTTCGCTCTGCCCGCTGCTCACGCAGGGCGCGATCCATGCGCTCGAGCTGTGCGGCAGCGACGCGCAGAAGAAGCTGTTTCTTCCGAAGATGGTCGCCGGCGAGTGGACCGGCACGATGAACCTCACCGAGCCGCAGGCGGGCTCGGACCTCGCGCTCGTGCGCACGCGCGCGGTGCCGGCGGGTGACCATTACCTCATCTCCGGGCAGAAGATCTTCATCACCTACGGCGAGCACGACCTCGCCGAGAACATCGTGCACCTCGTGCTCGCGCGCACACCGAACGCCCCCGAGGGCGTGAAGGGCATCTCGCTCTTCATCGTCCCGAAATACCTGCCGCGGCCGGACGGCACGCTCGGCGAGCGAAACCGGGTCACCTGCGCCTCGATCGAGCACAAGCTCGGCATCCACGCGAGCCCTACCGCGGTGATGGTGTACGACAACGCGATCGGCTACCTCGTCGGCGAGGAAAACAAGGGCCTCGCCTACATGTTCGTCATGATGAACGCGGCGCGCTTCAGCGTCGGGCTCGAGGGCGTCGCGATCGCCGAGCGCGCGTTTCAGCGCGCGCTCGCCTACGCGCGCGAGCGGCTGCAGGGGCGCGACCTCGCGGGCGCCGGGGGCACCGTGCCGATCATCCGGCATCCGGACGTGCGCCGGATGCTCCTGCTCATGAAATCGCAGACCGAGGCGATGCGCGCGCTCGCCTATGTGGTCGCCGCCGCGATGGATGTCGCCGCGCGCCATCCCGACCGCGCAGTGCGCGAGCGAAAGCAGGCGTTCGTCGATCTCATGATCCCGGTGGTGAAGGGCTGGTGCACCGAGACCGGAATCGAGATCGCCTCGCTCGGCGTTCAGGTGCACGGCGGCATGGGCTACGTCGAGGAAACCGGCGCGGCGCAGCACCTGCGCGATGCGCGTATCACCGCGATCTACGAAGGCACGACCGGCATCCAGGCGAACGACCTCGTCGGACGCAAGATCGCGCGCGACGGCGGCCGCGCCGCGAAGGCGTGGCTCGCCGAACTCGCGCAGACGGACTCGGCGCTCGCGCGCGCGCAAGGCGAGGAGGCGGCCAGGTGCTGTTCGGATTATTGTGTTTCCCTATTAACCTTAGCAATACGTAACGAACCAGTAGGTTACA
>JAVQZY010000012.1:0-5990 GCA_033582675.1 Burkholderiales bacterium
GCCCCACCTCGCGCAGCCGTTCGAGCGCGACGCGCCGGCGCTCGGCGCGCGGCACGCCGCGCATGCGCAGCGCGAACGCGACGTTTTCGGCGACCGAGAGCCAGGGCATCAACGCATGCTTCTGGAAGACGACGCCCCGCTCGCGCCCGGGGCCGGTGACCGGCCGGCCGTCGAGCAGGATCTCGCCGCTCGAGGGGCGCAGAAAGCCGGCGATGCAGTTCGAGCAGCGTCGTCTTGCCGCAGCCGGAGGCGCCCAGCACGACGACGAAGTCGCCCGGGTCCATCGCGAGCGAGACGTGCTCGAGCGCCGGCACGGCGCGGCCGTCGCGCCCGGCAAACGTCACGCAGAGGTCGCGGATTTCGAGCTTCGCCACACGGCGCGCGTCCGGCCGGACGCCTGCGGCGTCCGGCCGGAACGCGAGGCTATTTCATCGCGCGCTGGACGTACGAGGGGTTGACGCCGATCGAATAGTCGGCGAGCGCCTTTTCGAGCTGCTTCTGCTCGACGAGGAACTGCGCGGTGGCGGCGAACGCCCGCGCGGCGAGGCTGTTCTTTCCGCCGCCGAGCCATTTCTCCGCCTGCTCCTTCATGGTCGGGAACGAGTAGAGCGCCATCGCCGCCGGCACGTCCTCGGGTTTCGCGCCGCTCCACTTGGCGACCGCCTTCACCTCGGGCGAATCCTTCGTCCAGGCCGCCTTGTTCGCGCGGTAGCGTTCGTCGGCCGCGGCCATCACCTTGATCATCGCGACGAGGAAATCGCCGTTCGCCTTCGCCCAGTCGCGATTCACCGCCATGCCGTCGAAGGTCGCTTTTCCGGTCCGCGCGGTAATCTGCCCGGAGGTGATGATCACCTTGCCGCTCGCCTTCGCCTTGGAGAGCACCGGGTCCCAGATGTAGGTCGCATCGACGTCGCCGCGGTCCCAGGCGGCGGCGATCTCCGGCGGACGCATGTTGAGGAACTTGACGTCCGACGGCTTCAGCTTCGCCAGCTCCAGCGCGACCATCGCGTGGAAGTGACCGGTCGAGGCGAACGGCGTGGCAAGCCGCTTGCCCTTCAGGTCCTCGAGCTTATCGATGCCGGAGCCGTTGCGCGCGACGAGCGCCTCGGCGTCGCCGATGTCGTCGAGAATCCAGAAGAGTTCCAGCGGCAGCCCGCGCGAGATCGCCGAGGCGAGCGGCGCGGAACCCACTTCGCCGATCTGCACCTGGCCGGAGGCCATCGCCTTGATGACCTCGCCGCCGCCGCCGAACTGTTTCCACTCGATGCGGTAGCCGGTCGCCTTCTCGATTTCCTTCGCTTCCTGGGCGACGCGGTACGGCACCACCATGTCCTGGTAGGCGATCGTGACCTGCTTCTGGGCGAACGCGGCCGACGCTGTCGCGAGCGCCGCCGCTGCAAGCAGAGCTTTCATTCGGGTTCCTCCTTTCGTGGCCGTTGGGCACTGCACAGTCTACTGCGAATCGGGCACGCGCCGCAGGGCGCGGGCTCGCGCCCTGCGGCCGCACCGGCGCGAGGGTTTGCGCGAGCGATCGGCCCGCTCGCGCCGACGCACGCCGCCTTGCGGCGCGGACTTCACTCGAGGGCGCGGGTTTTGGGCGCCGGCCGAGCCGCTCGGCTTGTGGGCCGAAATATGTTCGGCGACAATCGCGGTTCGATTTTCGCTTTCGGGGAGGGCGGCATGCGGATCGAGGCGATCGGAATCGGCGGCGGGGCGGCCCTTGCCGCATGGGCGGACACGTTTTCCACGGTTGCGGCGCGCGCCGCTGGCGTCGATCGCCTGGTCGCTGTCGCCGGCTCGTCGAGCACGGTCGGCGAGCTGCTCGGCGCGATCGCGCAGTCCGGGCTGGGCGAGAGCACCCGCGTCAGGCTGTCGGAAATGGCGCTCGCGCTGTTTGCGCTCGAAGCGCGCGAGGATCGCCAGACGCTCGGCGAGCTGGCCCAGGCGCTGCTGATCGCGCTCATTCTCGAACTGCTCGATAACGACCGGCGCGAGTCGTGAGCGGCGGCGTCCAGGCGGTCTCGCCGACCGCGTTCCTGCCGGATCGGAGCGGGGGCCGCGCGTTCGCGCGCGCGCTGCGCGATCCGCGTGTCGTCGCTGCGGCGCGCGCGCTCGACATCGACCTGGAGAACCCGGCGGCGGTCGCCGCGCTGCTCGATCGCGCGCGCAAGCTGATCGGCGCAGCGGCGCCGCAGCGCGAGGGCGGCGCGGGCGCGCTCTCGCCCGTCGAGGCCGCGGTGGCGGCCGACGGCGTGCGCGACAGCTATGTGCGCCATGCGATCCAGACCTATCGGACGGTTGCGCGACTCATCTGACCGCCGCCTTCAACGCGCATCGAGCGGCACATACGGCCGGGGCGGGGGGCCGTTATAGAGCGTGAGCGGCCGGATGAGGATGTTGTTCTCCAACTGCTCCATCACCTGCACCGTCCAGCCGGGCACGCGCCCGACGGCGAAGATGGGGACGAACAGGTCCTCGCGGATGCCGTTCAGGTAATAGACGACGCCGGCGTAGAAGTCCACGTTCACGTTCACGCCGTGGCGCGCGTAGGGCTTCATCGCTTCGACAAGCGCTTCCAGGATCCGGTACCACTGCGGCTCGCCCATCTCGCGCGAGAGCTTCTCCACCCCCGCGCGCATGTGCCGCGCGCGCGGGTCCTCGGCGCGATAGACACGGTGGCCGAAGCCCATCACCGGCTCGCGCGCCGCGCGCTTGCGGCGTACGTACTCGGCGGCATTGGCTGGGTCGCCGATCTCGATCGCCATCTTCATGACGTTCTCGGCCGCGCCGCCGTGCGCCGGCCCCGAGAGCGCCGCGATCGCGGCGGTGATCGCCGCGTGCAGGTTGGCTTCCGTGCCGGCGACCACGCGGGCGGCGAAGGAGGAGGCGTTCGATCCGTGCTCGGCGTGAAGGATCATGTCGACGTCCATCAGGCGCGCGGCCTCGGCGCTCGGGCGTACGCCCTTCAGCATCCAGAGAAAGTTCGCCGCGTGCGACAGCGCCGGGTCGGGCGCGACCGGCTCCCGGCCGTTGCGGATCGCCTCGTGCGCGGCGACGATCATCGGCACCTGGGAGGTGAGGCGTATGCCTTTCCTGAGCGTCGCCTCGAGCGAGTTGTCCGCGACCTCCGGGTCGAAGGCGGCGAGCGCCGAGACCGCGGTGCGCAGCACCTCCATCGGATGCGCGTCCTTGACGAGCCGGATCACGTCGTAGACCGGCTCGGGGAGCCGGCGCGCGGCCTTCAGTTCCGCCTCGAACGCCGCGAGCTCCTCGCGCCGCGGCAGCTCGCCCTTGAGCAGCAGATAGCAGGTCTCCTCGAAGGTCGAGTGCTCGGCGAGGTCGTGGATGGAGTACCCCCGGTAGCGGAGCTCCCCCGCCCGCCCGTCGATGAAGCACACCCGCGAGCGGTCGAAGTAGACGTCCTTCAGCCCGCGGCGGATTTCGATCTTCTGTTCCGGTTCGCTCATGTGGATCTGGGAATCGTGTTTCGCGGACTCGGCCATCCGCGCTGGAGGTAGATTATCCGATCCGCCGCTGCGAGGCGCGGAACGCGGGCGTGCTGCGCTGCGGTTTTTCGGAACGGCCAGCGGCTGACACGATGCAGGACAGATCGGTGTACGCGGCTCGCGTGATCGGTAAAAGGGAGCGCGCCAAAGCGCCGTTCGGGCGCAGGTGCATCGCTTCGATTTTTCGCCGGCGCGCCGGTGTTCGCTCTTCGATGGAGCGGATGCCGCGAAACCCGACCGTTTCGCTTGAGCGGCTCGCTGTCTTTATCCTCACCGTCGCGCTGTCGCTCGTGCCGCAAAAGCCCGCGGCAGCGATGGAGATGGAGCTCGTCGGAGACACGCTTTTCCTGTCCGGGCCATCGATGAGCCTCGACGACTGGGTACGCTATCGAGAGCTGACGCGCAACCGGTCTTTCGCCCGCGTCGTGCTCGTAAACCAGAGCGGCGGAATGGTCGACACCGCCCTCGCCATCGCAGAAGACCTGATCGCGCGTCGCGTCACGACCGTGGTCGCCGGGTATTGTCTGAGCGCCTGCACGTACATTTTTCTCGCGGGCGAGCGCCGCCAGTTCGCGGCGAGCTGGCCGCTCAGCCGCTCGCGTCTCGGCTTTCACGGGACCTACGACCGAATTCACGGGACCCTTTCGGGCGGCCGGGCGCGAGTCGCGGCGTATTTCCAGTCTCGCCTGCCGCGCGAAAGCCACGATCTCGTGATCGCCGCGCTCGACCGCATTCCGGACCGGCGCGGTTTTCTGTACGTCTACCATCCGGCGCACCGCGGCAATGCCTCGCTGTGCCGGGGCTCTTGGGAGGAGAAATGCGAGCCGGTCGCGCAGAGCAACGCCCTTTCCCTCGGAATCATCACGACGGACGCGCTCGCGGAGATCTCGTTCCCGGAAAAGCTTGCCTACCGGAACCGGTTTCTCGGGACGGATATGGATTCGCTCGAGCTGTTGACCGACTCGGACGACCTTGCGCGCTTCTGCCCGCCGTCGACGTCCCGTTGTCAGGAGTTCGCGCGCGCGTTTCGCGACCGGCCTCCGGAGCGGGCGATCGCGTTTTCGCTCACGGGGCGCAGCGGCGCGAGCTGGCGCTCCGACGATACGCGTCGGGCGGCCTGGCGCGCCCTGTTCGAATGCGCACGGCAGTCAGGCGAACTGTGTCGCCTGGCGGCGGTGAACGACCGTCTTGCCGCCTCGCTCTACGCGCGATTCGATCAACGTACCGCCGAGGCGATCTCGGCGCTCGCGCGCATCGCTCGCGACGGGCTCGAGGACGAACGGTTCGAGCAGCCAGAACTGCCGATGACGAGGCTTCGGACCGACACGTTCACGGGACCGACGCCGGAACGCATTCCCGGCGCGCGGGAGATCGGAACACGCGAACTCGTGTCGCTGATCGGGCGCTCGGAGGTGGCGTTGCTCGACGTCTGGTGCGGGGAGGAGACGCTGCCCGGCGCGAAGTGCGTGTTCGGCGCCGGGCTCGCCTATACCGATCGGGAGGCTGACCGGAAACTCGATGAGCTGTTCCTCAAGCTCTTCGACGCAGTCGCAGCCGGACGGACGGTCGTCATCTTTTCGTCGAACAGCACGAGCTGGCTCTCCGCGAATGCAACATTTCGCGCCGCGCGAGCCGGCAGGGCTGTGCATTGGTACCGTGGCGGCATCGAGGCGTGGCGCAAGGCGGGGCTTCCGCTCGTGCCCTCTGCGCCCGTCGGCGCCGTGGTGCCGTGAATGAAGACCGAGTCGGGCTTGCACATGGTGTATCTCCCGCCCGAGGCTGCCGCGGCCGCCCGTCAAGCCTCGAGCGTCTCGCTCAGCTCCCCCGCCGCGCGCCGGAGCAGCGGCAGGTGCTCGAGCGCGCGCGCAAGCGGCATGCGCGACGCCGGCGCCTGCACCGCGAGCGCCGCGACCGCGCGCCGGCTCGAGGCGGCGACCGGCACGGCGATGCAGACGAGCCCGGCGAGGTATTCCTCGTTGTCGGTCGCGTAGCCCTGCGCCCGGATGCGCGCGAGTTCCGCTTCGAGCGCGGCGCGGTCGGTGATCGTCGCCGCGGTATGGCGCGAAAGCGAAAGATGCGCGAGCAGTCGCGTGCGGGACTCCTTCGGCAGCATCGCGAGCAGCAGCTTGCCGCTCGCGGTACAGTGCACCGGCACGCGGGAGCCTGCGGCGAGCGCCATGCGCAGCGGCCAGGCCGCCTCGACCCGCTCGAGGTAGAGGACCTCGGCGCCGTCAAGCATCGTGAAGTTGCAGGTCTCGCCGATCGCCTCGACCAGCCGCGCGAGCACCGCGCGGCGCGCCGCGCGTGCAAGGCCGCCGTTCAGCATCGTGTTGCGCGCGAGCGCCGCAAGGCGCGGCCCCGGCGCCCAGCGGCGCGTTCCCGGTTCGCGCGCGACGAGCCCGGCGCCGGCGAGCATGCCGAGCATGCGATAGAGGGTGGGCTTCGGCAGGCGAGCCTCGGTGCTCAGATCGGCGAGGCTGCGCG
>JAVQZY010000013.1:0-34411 GCA_033582675.1 Burkholderiales bacterium
TGTTCTTCGCCAGCTCCGACGACGTAGCCAACGCCGTTTCGCTCGCTACGAGGCAAGGATCCGGCGGCGGCAAAGGCCCGAATCGGCCCGAAGGAGGATTCTCACCTCGGGCCAGGCCTGGCGCAGCCGCGCAACCAGCAGCTTCAACACCGCCCCGGCACTGGCGCGACTCATCAATGTTGGAGGGCCGAAGATAAGCCACCAGCAGCCGCTCGCCACAGAAGACATAGAGCGGCAGGTAACAGTAGCGGTCGTAGTAGCCGTGAAAGAATCGGCCCTCCTGCCGGCCGTACAGGGGATCGTCGGTGGCGTCAAAGTCCAACACCAGCTCCCGGGGCGGTGTCTTGAAGCTGGCGATGAACTTCTCGATGATCACCTCGTGAATCGCCCAGGCCGCCGCGCGGCTGGCGCGGTTCTCAAGGCGACATAGCGTCGGAGCCGATGCCAAGGGCCTATCGCGCTCGCACGCGGTCTGCATCAGCACGTCGTTCCTGAGCCTTGCGTGATCGTTCAGGTCCTCGTAGCCCTGCACCAAGCCAAAGACGCGCTGGCGCAGCATGTCCCTGAGCGTGTGCTCGATCCGTTGCGGGTCGCGCGCATCGGCAAGCACTCCCGCCACCGCATCGAGCAGCCCCAGGCGATGCTCGAGCCTGCGCAGCAGCAGCAAGCCACCGTCGCTGGAGACATCGCCGCCGTCGAAATCTACCTCGACACGGCGACGAGCAAGGCGCTCAAACGCGATTCGCTTCGCCGTACAATCTGGCATCGGCGGACTCCACGTTGAAATCAGCATTAACCAACTGACTCAACGCACAAATCCGGAATCCGCCGACCTCAGCTCATGAAATATCCGGGCTAGCCGGCGCTGCGGCGTGCGCGCGATCCGCGCGCCCCGCGGACGTTGCTGCAATAGACGGCGTAGAGCGCGGCAAGCAGCGTCGGCGCCTCGGGGCCCGCAAGCGAGTAATAGAGCGTCTGGCCCTCGCGGCGGGCCGCCCTGACGATGCCGCGCTGGCGCAGGAGCGCGAGAGATGCTGCGAGAGCGCCGACTGGCTGACGTTCACCACGGGCTCCAGCTCCCCGACCGATTTTTCGCCTTCGGCGAGCTGACAGAGGATGATGAGCCGCACGGGGTTCGACATCGCCTTGAGCAGACCCGAGGCGCGCAGCGCGCGCGACTGCAGCTCCTGCAGGTTCATCTCGGCGACCGCCGCCCGCTGCATCGCCGCCTCGGTCACCTGCACGCCGGCGCGCAGCCGGCGAAGTTGTCCGCCGCCATCTTCGCCTTCTCGTATTTCGGCGCGACCTCGGAGCCGGGCGTAAGGCCCGCCTTGAGCACCTTCTCCCAGTCGGTCGGCTTGATCACCACGAGCCAGCCCGCGCCGTAGGGATCCTTCGTTCGCGAGCGACGGGCCGGGCGACGAGCGCGTCGTTCACCGCGACCACGGTGCGCCGCCGGCCGCCGGTCTTGGCCGGGCCGACCCATTTGCCCGACTCGACGGTGGCGCAGGTCTTGCCGGGCTCGACCGTGCGGCCGGCCTTCTTGGGGGTGAAGGCGACGAGCTGCCCGGCCATCGCGGTGGCGACGGTGGTCATGCCGAGCCTGCACCGTTGCCGTCGGGCAGCTCCTGGTACCAGATGTGGTTGTCGACGTCGTAGAGTCGGCTCGTCGGGCAGGTGACAGCCGCGGACCTCGGCCATGGTGCGCGTGTTCCTCCTCGCCTAGCGCGGTGACGACGGCGATTCTAGGCGCAGCGGCCGCGCCGAGCAACAGAACTCGCCGAGCCGCGCGACCTCGAGCTTGCCGCGCACGAACAGCGCGAGGTGCAGGACCAGTCGCCGCATCATGTCGAGGCGGCGCGCGCGATCCTCGGTCGGCCGCATAGCGAGCAGGTTGTAGTGGTACGCGATCTCGCGGCAGGTCTCGCGGCAAGCGTTGAAGCTCGGCACGCCCTTCGCGCCCTGGCGATGCAGCGCGAGCAGCCGAAAGCCTTCGCTGCGTTCCGCCGTCGGTTCGCCGCCGCGCGCCTCGATCCAGCGCTCGAGCACGCTTTCGGCGAGCGCAAGAAGCGCCTCGGGCGTCGCCGCCTGCTCGATCGCGCGCTCCAGGTCCGCGAACGATGCTCACGCGAGCCCCCGTGCGCGCACGAACGCGAGCGCCTCGGAGACGTTCTCGTGGATCCCGAGCCGCCTCGGCGAGAGGCCGAGCGCAAGGCCGAGGAGCTGCGTAAAATAGAGCATCACGACCTTCGTTTTCGCGCCGAACACCTTCTCCGCGCGCACCTGGTGCAGCTCGAGGCCCGAGTGGCAGGTCGGGCATTCGGTCGCGATCACGTCCGCCCCGGCCGCTTCCGCCGCGCGCAGGATGTTGAGAACGAGCCGCGTCGAGGTGTCGCTGTCCGAGAGCGTATGCGCCCCCCCGCAGCAAGCGGTTTTCAGCGGAAACTCCACGTTCTCGGCGCCGGCGGCGGCGAGCAGATCGTCCATGAAATGCGGCTGCGAGGTGGATTCGCTCCCGGGGCCGCGGTCCTTCTCCGGGAAGATGTGCCGCGGCCGGGTGTACATGCAGCCGTAGTAGTTCGCGACCTTGAGCCCTTCCAGCGAATTGCGCACCCGGCGTTTCAGTTCCTCCTCGCCGACGCCTTGCTTGATCCAGTCGAGCGCGTGGATCGTCTCGAGCGTGCCCGCCCGGTAGGGCGCGTGGCCCGCCTTCGCCGAGATGCGTTCGACCACCTCGCGCGACTCCGGGTCGTGCGCGAGGTCGTACTCGGCCTTCTTCAGGTTGTGGTAGCAGCCGTTACAGGGCGCCATCACGACGCGCGCGCCCATGTCGTTCGCGGCGATCGCCATCACGCGCGAGGAAAGGTACGTCTGGATCTCTGGGGTCGATGTTCTTCACCTCCATCGCCCCGCAGCAGTTCCAGTTGCGCACTTCCTCGAGTTCCAGCCCGAGCGCGCGTCCGACCGCGCGCGTCGAGCGGTCGTAGGCGTGTGCGGTGCCTTCGAGCGCGCAGCCCGGGTAGTAGGCGACGCGCCGGTATTCGGATTTCATGCCCTGTCCTCCAGCCCGAGCGCCTTGCGCCGGCGACGCTCCTGCTCATGCACGTACTCGGCGATCGCCGCGCCGGCTCTCGCCCAGCCGCGCGTGCGCGGGCGAAACACCGCCGCGAGCGCGAGCTTGATGCCCTGAAGGATCGGCAGCCTGCGCGCGACGCGCCGGCGACGATTTCGACCAGCCAGTCCTGAAGGAGCGGCTGGCCGGTCTTTTCGAAGAAGCGGCGGATCACGCGGCCTTCTTCGATTTTGCCGGTCGCCACCACCTGCTCGGTGAACTCCTCGTCGAAGATCATCGACGGGCTTCTTCGGCGTGTGGCCCTTCAACGCCAGCCAGTGCGCGGTCGCCTTCATCACGCCCTCGGGGAAGACGTCGCGCGGGCAGGCGTAGGTGCACTTGTTGCAAGACACGCACTGCCAGATGATCTCCTTGTCGCGCAGCAGTTCCGACTCCATCCCCATGCGGATGAGGTAGATCCAGTAGCGCGGATTGAAGTCGGGGTTCACCGCGTGCACGGTGCAGGAATTCGTGCACGAGCCGCACTGCCAGCAGCGGTGGATGTGTTCGCCCCCGGGCAGCGCCGCGATCTCCTCTTGCAGCCGCTCGTTGTAGTCGGTGACGACGCGCGGCTCGATGAACGTGCTCCAGTGGCCGGAGACGTCGACGCCGTCCAGCACGAGCTTTTCGTGCGTCTTGAGGTTTTCCGGACGGATGAGCGATTTTTCGTGGATCGGCATCGCGCGCCCGCTCAGGAGGAAAGCGCGCGGCGCTCGGCGCGCGCCTCGGTCCGCACGCGCAGCCGGCCGCGGCTGCCGACGGCATCGAGCCCGAGCAGCCGCCGCACGTGCAGCGCCGGATCTTCCGGTGCGTTGAAATCGGCGCGCAGGTACGTGCCGCCCTGCTCGGCGATGTAGTCCGCGTACACCTGCGCAAGGAGCAGGTCGACGTACTGCAGCACGTCGCGGTAGACGCCGTTCGCGGCAAGATACTGCGCGAGTTCCTCGCGCAGGACGAGGAAGGTCGCATAGCGCGACGGCACCGCGATCCGCTCGCTGTCCAGGTTCTCGCCGTACCAGATCTCGCGCAGCACGCCGGTGTTCGTCTCCTCGTCCCAGACCCAGCGGCACATGAGCGGATAGCGCTCGGGATCGACCGCGTGCAGGATTTCGGCCGCAAGGTCGTGCGTCCAGCGGTGCGCGCGGTCCCCGGGAAACGCGGCGCGGAACTCGGCCACGCGCGCATCCGCGCTTGCGGTGTCCTCGCGGCCTCCGAGCAGCCGCACGACCGCGGCGCGGAGCGCGAGAAATCGCTCGCCCTCGAGATACGGCGCGATGCGCCGCCTCACCGTCGCGCACAGCGCGGCGAGCGTGCGGAACTCGACCGGCCCGAGCGCGGCGGCCGGGCGCTCGACGAGAAGCTCACGGAACGCCGCCGCCTTCGCCTGTAGCGCCAAGGCGTAGCGCTCGACGCCGCCCTGCCCGTCGGTCGCGGCCACGAGCCGCTCGAGCGCCGCAGCCAGTTTCGGGCCGCTCAGCTCGAGGCGCGGGCGCTCGGCCGGCGCGAGCACGTCGCTTTTCACGCCGCCGCCGCTGCCGGCGCGCGAATGAGCGCGAGCGCCGACATCGCCGCCGCTTTTGCCTGCGCGATCGAGTCGTCGATCGTCTCGGGGCCGGTCGCGGCGCCCGCGACGAAGACGCCCGGGCGCGACGTCTCGCCGAGCGCGCCGTAGGCGTGACCCTTCGCGATGTGGCCGTGCTCCTGCAGCCGCACCCCGAAGATCTCGGCGATGCGCCGGTTCTCGACGTTCGGATCCATGCCGATCGCGTGCACGACCATGTCGAAGGGGATGGTGATCGGGCGCTTGACCAGCGTATCTTCGCCCTTGACGATCAGGCGCTTTCCGTCGGAGGTCACCTCGGCGATCCGCGCCTTGATGTACTTCACCTTGAACTCCTCCTGGCTGCGCCAGTAGTAGCCGGTCTCGTACAGCCCGAAAGTGCGGATGTCCATGTAGTAGATGTACACGTGGCAGTCGGGCAGCTCCTCGCGGATCTCCATCGCGAGGTTGCACGAGACGGTGCAACAGATCTTCGAGCACCACTCGCGCCCGATCTGCCGGTCGCGCGAGCCGACGCACAGCAGGATCGCCACCCGCTCGGGCTTGCGGCCGTCGGAAGGGCAGCGCACGCCCTTGCCCGAGGAGATCATCTGCTCGACCTGGGTGGTCGTCACCACGTCCGGATAGGTGCCGAAACCCCACTCGGGCTTGTTCACCGAATCGAAGTGCGTGAAGCCGGTGCACAAGATCGCCGCCGCCGCCTCCACCGTCTGGCCGTTCGAAAGCTGCGCGCGAAACGCCCCCGGCGCACCGTCGAAGCGCTCGACCCGGCAGCCGGTGTGCACGCTGACGAGCGGGTTCTGCTCGACTCGCTTCACCATGCCGCCGATCGCATCGCGCGCCCACTCGCCCGAGGGCACGAGCTTCGCGTATCCCGAGAGGATCGGCGCGCCGCCGAGGCGCGACTCTTTTTCGACCAGGACCGCACGCTCGCCGACGGCGGCGAGCGCCTGCGCGGCGGCAAGCCCCGCGGGCCCGCCGCCGACGACGAGGATCGGCTTCATTGCGCCGCCCGGATCGGGATGAAGCCGGGCCCGGACGTGATGCGCCGGCGCGGATCGTAGAGCGATTCGCCCCTGCCCGCCTTCACCTCGTCGAGATAGGCGACGAACTCGGCTTTTTTCGCCTCCCAGTCGATGCCGAGCTTTTCCATCAGCGCTTCGACCGGGGAGGCATGCCAGTGAAGCTGCACGATCTTGTACGGATGCGCGCCGCAGACGAGCGCGGCGAACTGGCAGTCGGCCATGATCGGGATCTCCCAGGTCTTGTTCGCCGCTTTTCCGATCCACTGGTTCTTGTCGAGCGTCGTGATGCAGCCGGTGTCGTGCCCGATCATCACGTCGGCGCGCGCCTCCTCGACCGCGACGCGCACCTTGCGGTCAATGGCGAAAGAGCGCGTGAACTCGCGCTCGCTGATGATGTGGCGAAAACCGAAGCCGCAGCAGTCGTACCAGGTGGAGTAGTCGACGACCTCGGCGCCGAGCGCCTGCATCAGGCCGGTCGAGACCGCGAGGCGATTGCCGCCGAGGATCGCATCGTCGTAGATCGCGTCCTCCGGCACCATCTTGTAGACGTGGCAGGCCGGATGGATCACCGCGCGGATGCCGCTCGCGTCGATTTCGCGCATCGCGGCGATTTTCTCGCGCATCACGTGCAGCCACTCGGAGTAATGCACCACCTCTTCGGGAAGCAGGAGCTTTCCGTCCACCAGCCGCCCGAGCTTGCCGAGGATGGCCTTCACCCGCTCGCGCAGCTTCGCCGAGTGCACGAGGTAGGCGCGCACCTCCTTGTAGTTGCCGAACGAGGTGCCGCAGTGAACGAGCGGATACCAGTAGCCGTCGGGCAGCCCCTGCGCGCGGGCCGCGACGTACGCCTGGTGGAAGTTGCGCAGGAACACCGCGGCGAGGCTCTCGATGTTGCCGATGCCCGAGCCGTGGTAGTTCCAGGCGGTGCACGAGGTCTGGTCGGTCTCGTCCAGGTACTCGACCCCGAGCCGGTTCATCAGCCACAGGAGCGAGGTCGGGTAGCCCGGGATGTTTCCGCACTGGCCGCAGGACTTGTGGTGCCACAGGCGCCGCGTCGGGATCTTCTTGTCCCAGCCGTAAAGCGTCTTCACCGTCACCGGCTCGTGCGCTTCGCTCACGCGGTGCACGACGATCTCGCCGTCCTTTTCCAGCTCCCACATCGCGTCGCGCACGTCCTCGACGCGGTCTTTTCCGGTAAGCATCGAGCGCCGGTCGACCTTCAGTTCCACCCACGCGGTCGCGATGCGCGCTTCCTGCGGGCTCAGGTTCGCATCGCGCCATTCCGGGCCGTGGCCCGTGAAGCGTTCATTCATCGTCGCCTCCTTTGGCTTGCTGCTCTGCGAGAAAGTCTTCCCACTCCTCGCGCTTTTCGTCCATGAAATCCGAGATCACGTCGAAGAGATTCGGATCGATCCCTTCGAGCTGCTCGAGCACCCCGGTCTCCTCCCAGATGGTGTAGAGCTCGATCGAGGTGCGCAGGTTCACCTCCCAGGCGGTCGCGGTGGTGTTCAAGGTCGGCACCGGAATCGCCTGGCGCAGGAGCTTGAGCGGCGCGTCGACCTTCGAGATCCGCGGCCCCCAGTCGGGGAAATGGTCCTTGGTGATCATGTCCGGCGCGAGCTGGTTGCCGGTGGACACCAGCTTCAGCATCACGCGCGAGAAGGGCCGCAGCACGTTCTTCGCCGACTCCATCCGATGCTTGATCGCGGTCTCGCGCATGAGCATTACGAGGCCCCCGGGCGAATTGCCGAACGGGCAGCGCGCGGCGCAGGTGTAGCACTGGGCGCACGCCCAGATCTTTTCCTGCATCGCGTCGTAGATGCCCTCGAGGTTCTCGGTCCAGAGCAGTTGCACGATCTCGCGCGGCGAGAAATCGTAGTAGTGCGCCGCAGGGCACGTGGCGGTGCAGATGCCGCAGTTGAGGCAGCCGTGCAGCTCGTGGTCGAACCGCAGGTCCGACTGGATGTCGCGGAAGATTTCTTCGAGCTTTTCGCGCGGAACCGGCGGCGCTTCCGACACCGGATCGCCGATCCGGTGCTGGACGCGGGTGGCGGTGGCGTGCGCCATGGCGGCCTCAGTAGGTCATCACCTTGCAGTCGCCTTCCATCACCTCTTCGATGAGGTGCGCGCCGCCCACCACCCCGCTGCACTCCGGGATCAGGTCCTCGGGCTTCATGTCGAAGAGGTCGAGGTTCGGCGAGCAGCAGTAGAACTTCACGCCCGCCTCGTGCGCCTCCTTGATGAAGTCGTAGACGGTCTTGGGCGAGCCCTCCTTGACGCGCAGCTTCTCGGCGACGCCCTTCTTCATCAGGCGCCCGGCGGTCGCGGTGCAGATCACCTCGACCTCGTAGTCCATCGCCGCCGCGACCGACGCCTGGAAGATCGGCGCACCGAGCTCTTCGCCGTTCCTCGGATCGGTGTTCGCCATCACGATGACCAGTTTTTTCGCCACGCCCGTTCCTCCTTGCCGGGGATTGCGCGATATCGCGCAGGATATATTAGAAAAATCTAAAGTGCAACCCGCCGCGCGTCAGCCCGGCGCACGCATCCAGCCGGTGGCGGCGACCACGCCCGTCATGATCGGCACGAGCGCGTCCTCGATGCTGCGCTGCACCGCGCGCAATCGATCGAGCGTCGCGCGGTAGCCCTGCGGCACCTCGTCGAACTCGAGGATCAGATCCTCGACCATGCCGAGCTTCACGCCCGGGTGACCGGCGAAGCCGAACGCCCGCGCGCCGATCTGCCACACCGCCGGCCGGTTTTCCTCGTCCACGCCGAGGATTTCCGCCTGCGGCGGGGGCAGCGCGCGGTCGCGCATGTAGATCGCGAGCGGAAACGCCTCCGGAAGAAACCCGTCGAGCGCATCGGGCGAGACGCGTCGGACGGCGAGCACCGCGAACGCAAGCGGCGCGGGTTCGGCACTGCCGCCCGCGGCGAGCGCGAGGATCTGCGCGCCGAGGCCGAAGCCGAGCACGGGCTTTCCCTGCTCGAGGCAGGCGCGCGCGAGCGCCACTTCCGCCGCGAGCGTCGGCAGATCGCGCGTGCCTGCGCTTCCCCACGGCCCGCCGCCGAGCAGCACGAGCCCGTCCTCGAGCGCCTCGGGCGCAGGAAGCGCCCGCCCACCGGCGAACGGACGCCAGTAGCGAAAGCGCACGCCTCGGCCCTCGAGGTGGTCCTCGACGAGGCCCAGGTACTCGCCCGCGGTGTGCTGGACGACGTGAACCGTCACCGCTTCGGCGCAAGGCCGAGCTGGCGGCGGATGCGCCGCAGATCGCCCTTCGACGGCGCAAACGGATAGCTCGCGATATCGGAGGGCGGCGAGTCGCCGTAGGGCCGGTCGCAGGCGGAAATGTCCTCGGCGAACTTGCCCGGGCAGCCGGAGGTGCGAAACGCAACGCCCGCCTCGATCACCGCGTCGAGCTCGCTCGGCGGGATGCCGTAGTCGGCCACGCGTCCGGCTTCGTCGAATCGCATGTGCTCTACGCGCACGCCGCGATAGTCGATGAGATAGCGCGCAAGCTGCACTCGCCGCCACTGGTCGCGCGGCGTCGGCGGCAGGTGGTCCATGAGCGAACCCTTCTCGGGAAAGAAGCAGAAGAGATGGCTGTGGCCGCCGAGGTCGACGAGCTTTTGCACCAGCGCGAGCACGTCGTACTCGGTCTCGCCCATGCCGACGATGATGTGCGCGCCGAACTTCTGCGGGCCGAAGACGTCGCGCGCGTGCATCAGGATCTCCCAGTATTTCGCCCACGAGTGCGGCGAGCCGACGCCCTTGCCGCGCGTGCGCTCGAAGATCTCGGGGGTGGCGGCATCGAGCGCGACGGTGAAGATGTCGGCGCCGAGCTCCCTCAGCGCCACGACGTCCGCGCGCGTCATCGTCGTCGGGTTGGACAGGATCGAGACCGGGATCGCCGACGGATCGATGCGCTCGGTCCAGGCCTTCAGCACCGCTCGCGTGTCCTCGTCCGAGCGCGGGTGCGTGATCATCGAGATGCACATGCGATGAAAGGGGCTCGCCGCGCCGTCGGCGGCGACCTTGTCGATCACCTGCGCAAGCGGCACCGCCGGCCAGTCCACCCGGATGAAGTTGCGGTCGGCGTAGTCGCGCTCGGCCTCGCGGTGGCGCGCTAGGCCACGATAGGCGCAGTTCGCCCGGCAGCCTTCCGGGTAGGTGAGCAATAGGTTCAGGCAGCGCGTGCACTCGCAGCGGTACATGCGACCGCTCATGATCCCGAGCGTGATCGCCGCCGCGGTGGACATCTGCACGTACTCGGGCGAGCGCATGTTCGGCGTGAGCACGTTGTAGTTCGGCAGGTAGACGCCCTGCGGGGCGACGTTCGCGCGCTTTACGCGCGCGCCGTTTCTCAGCTCGATCGGGACCGTGCCGGGCGCGCGCGGCAGCATAGTCGCGGCGGCCGGCGTTTCGGGTCGGGACACAGCTCATTGCCAGTACTCCGGATAGGCGATCCATGCGCGGCGCAGCTCGCGCTTGCCGGGCGCGGCCGATGCGAGGAGCTCGCGCCGGCGCGAAAGCGCCCGCGCAAGCGAGCGCTCGTAGACATCCCGCAGCTCTTCTTCGTACTCGTCGCAGGCACCGCAGGCGGCCGCTTCGCCTGCGAGCCGCCCGGAGTGCACCGCCGCCGCGATCCCGGCGCCGGTAACGGGGTTGGCGAGCCCGGCGGCGTCGCCGGCAAGCAGCACCGTCGTGTCGCCGAGCGCCCCTCGTACGCGCAGCATCCCGCCCACCGGGATCGCGCCGCCGGTGACCGCGAGCACGTCTTGCCCGACGCGGCGCTCGGCGGCAAGCCGTGCGTGCAACGCGGCGACGATGTCCTTCAGCCGCGCGCGCGCCGCCGGCACCACGCCTGCGCCGAGGTTGGCGACCCCGCCTTTCGGAAACAGCCAGCCGTAGCCGCCGGAAATTCGGGCAGAAAGAAAGATGTCGGTCGCCGCCTGCGGCAAGGCGAGCGGCACCGTGATCTGACGCGTTTCGACGAGCGCGGTGTTGACGCTGCCGATCGCCCGGCCGACGACCGAGCGCGGGCCGTCGGCCCCGATGAGGACGCGCGCCGCAAGCCGCGCGCCGTCCGAAAGAACCACCGTTCCGTCGGCGGCGACGCGCCGCACGGGCGAGGAAAAGCGCACCTCGGCGCCGGCGCGCACCGCGCGTGCGACGAGCGCCGCATCGAACGCGGCGCGATCGAGCATTCGGCCGCGAAAGTCGGGCGTGGAATCGGGCGGGTCGTCTTCGACATAGGTCGTCATCGCCTCGATCCTCTGGCGCTCGGAGCGCGCCACATCGTCGGCGTGCGCGGCAATCAACGCCGGAACGAACTCGGCGCACTGCACCGGACGGCCCGGCTCGCGCCTGCGATCGAGCGCGATCACGCGGCAGCCGCGCGCGGCCGCCGCGGCGGCGGCGCTTGCGCCTGCCGGCCCGAGCCCCACCACGAGCACGTCGCAGGCTTCGGTCATGCGGCGAGCGCCGCCTGCGGATAGAGCCGGATGGTGCGCTCGGTCTTCACCGAGCAGCAGGCGTGCGCCTGATCGGCCGGCCGGCCGATCGCGTGCGCGAGCGCGACCGCGCCTTCGGCCGGAAACGCGATGCCGTCGAGACCCGCCATCACCGCATACGCGTCGGTGACACGGCGGTGCATGCCCGGCGGCCGGGCGCAACCGAGAAGCACCGGCCGCGCGGGAATGCGGCGCCGCGCCTCCAGAAAGATCCGCCCGACCTCGGCGGGATCCGGGGTCGCGAACGCGCCCGGCTTGGCATAGAACGGCATCACGACGACGAGCACCAGCGAATGGATGCGGTGGCGCGCGACGATCTCGAGCGCCGCCGGTTCGCCGAGCACCCGACCGTAGTGAAGGCCGATGACGATATGCGGCACCACCTCCATGCGCGTCTCGCAAAGCGCCGCGAGCGTCGCTTCGAAATCGGCCACCGGGCGCTCGAGGTGATAGACCTCGCGGATCGTCTGCCCCGATCCGATCACGTCCATCATCGCGGTGTCGACGCCCGCCTCGGCCATCGCGCGCGCGCGCGCGCGATCGAGGAGCGCCGTATGCACCGCGATCCGCAACCAGGGAAAGTCGCGCTTTAGCCGCGCCACCGCGGGCCAATAGCGCTCGTAGCGGATTTCGTTGCGCCGGTTCGATCCGCCCGAGAGCAGAAACCCTTGCAGACCTCCGGCGGCGACCATTTCGCGCACGCGCCGCTCGAGCGTCTCGGGGCTCGTCGCCGGGATCATCGGCTCGAGGATCTTCGCCCGGCAATGGTCGCAGTCGAGCGCGCAGCCGGCGCCGGTCACCGAGAAGGCGGGAAAGCTGTTCTTTCCGCAGCCTTGCAACTCGCAGCTCGAGTACGCCTTGAAGGTCGGCGTCGAAAAGCGGATCGGGCGGCCGGCCGCTGCGCCCGCGCGCTCCATTTCGTCGACGAGCCGCGCATCGAAGGGCGCATCCTCGAGCGCTTCGATCGCCGCAATCCGCTCGATCCAGCGCATCGCACGCGCCACCGTGCCGCTGCCGCCGCGCCGGCTACTTGCGCTTGAGGAAAAACGTGAACTCCTTGTTCGCCTCGGAATGCGACAGGAGTTCGTTGCCGGTCTGCTTGGCGAAGGCCTGGAAGTCCTTCACCGAGCCCGGGTCGGTGGCGACGATCTTCAGCACCTGCCCCGACTGCATGTCCGAGAGCGCTTTTTTCGCGCGCAGGATGGGCAGCGGGCAGTTGAGCCCGCGCGCATCGAGTTCCTTGTCGAATTTCATCGGCCGTCTCGTCCCCTGAAGTACGCGTTCATCCGAACCGTGCGAGCAGCTCCGCCACCCGCCCGGCGCGCTCGCGACGGGCCTGCGGCGCCGCCGGCAGCTCCTCGCGGATCATGCACGCGACCATCTCGAAGAACGCCCGGTCGAGCGCGCGCCGGGCGGCCGCGAGCTGCTGCGCAATGTTCTCACAAGGCTCGTCGTCCGCGATCATGCGGCGCACCGCCCGCACCTGACCCTCGACGCGGGCAAGCCGCGCGTCGATCGCCTTCTTCGCCTCGGCGTCGTGCATTTTCGGTTCGCTCATCCTCGCTTCCTTTCCCCGACGCGCCGCGAATATACACCGGCGGGTATCGACCGGCCAGAGCGATTGGGTTCCGCGACGCACCATAAAAATCTCGATCCGTCCCATCAAAATCCGCATTGCCCTATACTCCGTGGGAGTATTACTCTCCTAAGACAAGAAGGCGCGATGTCCGTACTGCCCGACAAAGCCCTCCTCGATCGGCTGATCGCCGAGCGGCTGGAGGAGCTGCTGCCGAAGAAGCTCGCCGAGTTGCGCGAGAAAAGGACCCCCTCGATGACGATCATCGCAACGAAGGGCACGCTCGATTGGGCCTACCCCCCTTCATCCTCTCCTCCACCGCCGCCGCGCTCGGCTGGGAGGTGTCGGTGTTCTTCACCTTCTACGGCCTGAACCTGCTGCGGCGCGACCTGAGCGACCTCAAGGTTAGTCCGCTCGGAAACCCGGGCATGCCGATGAAGATACCCTTCGGTCCGGCGTGGTTCAGGCACATCGACTGGAACATCCCGAACGCCGTGCAGGCGATCGTGCCCGGCTTCGAGTCGGTCGCGACCGCGCTCATGAAGAAGACGATCCGCGACAAGGGCGTCGCCGACATCGAGAGCCTGAGGCGAGCCTGCATCGAATCGGGCGTGAACCTGATCGGCTGCCAGATGACGGTGGACCTCTTCGGTTTCACGCGCGAGGACTTCATCCCCGAGGTGAAGGACTACGTCGGCGCGGCGACCTTCCTGCCGATGGCGCGCGACGCCGACGTCAACCTTTTCGTCTGACGAGCGGCGTCGCGATCGCGCTGTCGCCGGATTCGCCTTCGGCGCTCACCGACCTGGCCGATCTCGGCTGCGCCGCCTGTTGCGCCGACCTCGCCTCGAAAGGGTTCCGTGCGGCCCGCGACGTGGCATTCGTCGCGAACGCCGCGCCCTGACCGAACGACGGCTGCGAAAGCGAGCGGCTGAAAGAACGTCGTCGCGCGAGGCGCTCGCTCGGCAAAGAGCGCCGACGCCCGCGGTCAGCGGGCAGGCGGCACTGTCGCGCCGAACTGCTCGGCAAGCAGCCGCTCGCCCTGCTCGAGCACGAAGTAGCGGAACGCCTCCGCCGCCGGCGAGAGCGCTTTCGCGCGGATGTTGACGATGTACCAGCGACGCATCACCGGCGTGCCGGCGATGTCGAGCAGCGCGAGCTGGCCGACCGAAAGCTCCAGTCCCGCGGTGTGCAGCGACAGAAAGGCAAGCCCCATGCCGGCGATCACCGCCTGCTTGATCGTCTCGTTGCTCGCCATCTCCATGATCGGCCGCACCGCGAGGCGGTGTTCGCGGAGGAAATGCTCCATCGCGGCGCGCGTTCCGGAGCCCGGCTCTCGCACGATGAAGGACTCGCCTTCGAGCGCCTTCGGCGCGATTTCGCGCCGGGCCGCGAGCGGGTGCGAGGGTGAGGCGAGCACGCCGAGGGGATGGGCGGCAAAGGGCTCGGCGCGCGTATCGAGCTCGCGCGGCGGCCGGCCCATCACCGCCAGATCGACCTCGTTGTCGTGCAGCAGCCGCGAAAGCTGCTCGCGGTTGCCCACCGCGAGCCGAATTTCGACCGCCGGATGCTCGGCGCGAAAGCGCGCGAGCAGCCGCGGCAGGAAATATTTCGCCGTGCTCACCATGCCGATCGTCATCCGACCGCCCTCTGCGCGACGCAGCGCCGACATCGCGTCGGCCGCTTCCTTGAGGGTCGCGAGGACGCGCCGCGCGTAAACGAGCAGGTATTCGCCCGGCATGGTCAGCCGCACCCCGCGCCCAGCCCGCTCGAAGAGCGGCAAGCCGACCACCGCCTCGAGATCCTTCACCAGCATCGAAACCGCCGGTTGAGTGAGGTGAAGCTCCTCTGCCGCGCGGGCGAAGCTTCCATGTTTCGCTACCGACGCGAACGCGGTCAGTTGCTTGAGCGTCGCACCTCGCATAAGGGGTTCTGAAGCGAACCGAAAGTATTTCTGACTTTACCTTATTGAACCGGCTTCCGATACTCGCGCCCATGGATCGCTATCAAGCCGGTGTCATCCCCTATCGCCGGATGGGCTACTGGCAGCCCGACTACGAGCCCAAGGACACCGACGTCCTCGCGCTCTTTCGCGTCACCCCGCAAGAAGGCGTCGAGCCGGAAGAGGCGGCTGCGGCGGTGGCAGGCGAGTCTTCGACCGCGACCTGGACAGTCGTCTGGACCGACCGCCTGACCGCCTGCGAGCTCTATCGCGCAAAAGCCTATCGAATCGAGCCGGTGCCCGCGCGGCCGGGCGAGTACTTCGCCTACATCGCCTACGACCTCGATCTCTTCGAGCCAGGGTCGATCGCGAACCTCGCCGCCTCGATCATCGGCAACGTCTTCGGCTTCAAGGCGGTGCGCGCGCTGCGGCTCGAAGACATGCGCATCCCGGTCGCCTACCTCAAGACCTTCGACGGGCCGCCGACCGGCATCGTCGTCGAGCGCGAGCGACTGGACAAGTTCGGCCGGCCGCTGCTCGGCTGCACCGTCAAGCCGAAGCTCGGCCTTTCAGGCAAGAACTACGGGCGCGTGGTGTACGAGGCGCTGCGCGGCGGGCTGGATTTCACCAAGGACGACGAAAACATCAACTCCCAGCCCTTCATGCAGTGGCGCGACCGGTTCCTGTTCTGCATGGAGGCGGTCAACCGCGCGCAGGCCGCGACCGGCGAGGTCAAGGGCCACTACCTCAACGTCACCGCAGCGACGATGGAGGACATGTACGAGCGCGCCGAGTTCGCAAAAGAACTGGGCAGCGTCATCATCATGATCGACCTCGTCGTCGGCTACACCGCGATCCAGTCGATGTCGAAGTGGGCGCGGCGCAACAACATGATTTTGCACCTGCACCGCGCAGGCCACGGCACCTACACGCGGCAGAAAAACCACGGCGTGTCGTTCCGCGTGATCGCCAAGTGGATGCGAATGGCCGGGGTAGACCACCTGCACGCCGGCACCGTCGTCGGCAAGCTCGAAGGCGACCCGAACGCGGTTCAGGGCTACTACAACGTGCTGCGCGAGCCGCACAATGCGGTAGACCTGCAGCGCGGCCTCTTCTTCGAGCAGCCTTGGGCGAGCCTGCGCCGCGTGATGCCGGTCGCCTCCGGCGGCATCCACGCAGGGCAGATGCACCAACTGCTCATCTACCTCGGCGAGGACGTGGTGCTGCAGTTCGGCGGCGGCACCATCGGCCATCCGATGGGCATCGCCGCAGGCGCCACCGCCAACCGCGTCGCGCTCGAGGCGATGATCCTCGCGCGCAACGAGGGCCGCGACATCTGGAACGAGGGCCCGCAGATCCTCGCGCAGGCCGCGCGCCACTGCGCACCGCTCAAGGCCGCGCTCGACACCTGGGGCGAGGTGACCTTCGACTACGCCTCGACCGACACGCCGGACTACGCGGCGACGCCGACCGCCGCGTGAACGGAGCCCGCGAATGCGATTGACGCAAGGTACCTTTTCCTTCCTGCCCGATCTCGACGACGCGCAGATCCGCGCGCAGGTCGAGTACTGTCTGAAGAACGGCTGGGCGGTGTCGCTTGAGCACACCGACGATCCTCACCCGCGCAACATCTACTGGGAGATGTTCGGCTTGCCGCTCTTCGATCTCAAGGACGCGGCGGCGATCCTGTCGCTGATCGAGGAATGCCGCCGGACGTACCCGAACCGCTACATCAAGGTGAACGCGTTCGATTCGACGCGCGGCTGGGAGTCGCTGCGCCTGTCCTTCATCGTCCACCGTCCGAAAGCGGAGCCGGGCTTCGCGCTTGTTCGCACCGAGACCGAGGGCCGCAACCTGCGCTATACGGCGCATCCGTACGCGGCGTTCCGGCCCGAGGGCGAGCGCTACTGACCTCGCCGGGGGGCGCGATGGAGCAGGCCGGGGGAGCGCGAGCGGAGCCTGCGCTCGATCTGGAGGCGCTTTGGCGCGACTCGAAGATCGACGCGGCGCTCGAGGCGCTCGAGCGCGAGCTGGTGGGGCTTGCGCCGGTGAAGACGCGCGTGCGCGAGATCGCGGCGTTGCTGCTCGTCGAAAAGGCGCGCCGATCCCTCGGGCTCGAAGCGAGCCCCCCGTCGCTTCACATGAGCTTTACCGGCAATCCGGGCACCGGAAAGACCACGGTGGCGATGCGCATGGCCGCGATCCTGCACGGCCTCGGCTACGTGCGCAAGGGCCACCTCGTCGCGGTCACGCGCGACGATCTGGTCGGCCAGTTCATCGGCCACACCGCGCCGAAGACCAAGGAAGTGCTCAAGCGCGCGATGGGCGGCGTGCTCTTCATCGACGAGGCCTATTACCTCTACCGCCCCGAGAACGAGCGCGACTACGGCCAGGAGGTGATCGAGATCCTGCTGCAGGTGATGGAAAACCAGCGCGACGATCTGGTGGTGATCCTCGCCGGCTACCGCGACCGCATGGCGCGCTTCTTCGCCTCCAACCCGGGCCTCGCCTCGCGTATCGCGCACCACATCGACTTTCCCGACTACAGCGACGAGGAGCTGTTCCGCATCGCCGAACTGATGCTCGCGCGCATGAAATACCGCCTGAGCGAGGCGGCGGCCCAGGCGCTGCGCGAGTACATCGCGCTGCGCCGGCAGCAGCCGCATTTCGCGAACGCCCGCTCGATCCGCAACGCGCTCGACCGCGCGCGGCTCCGGCACGCGAACCGGCTGTTCGCGCGCCGCGGCGGCGCGCTCGCCGCCGCCGACCTGACGACGCTCGAAGCCGAGGACATCCGCGCGAGCCGCGTCTTCCGCGGCGGCGCGGTGGAAGCGGCCTGATGCTGCAGGCGCTCGTCTTCGACCTCGACGGCACGCTCGTCGATACCGAAGAGCTGCACCGGCGCGCGTTCAACCAGGCGTTCCGCGAGTTCGCGCTCGGCTGGAACTGGGACGCGCCGCTCTACGCCGAGCTGCTTTCGGTCTCGGGCGGAGCCGAGAGGATCGCCCGCTACATCGACCGTCTGGAGCTTTCGGCGGCCGAAAAGACAGGGCTGCGCCGGCTGGTGCCTGCCCTGCACCGCACGAAGACGCGCATCTTCGGCGAGCTGGTCGCAAGCGGCGTGCGCGCGCGCCCGGGCGTCGCCCGGCTCGTCGCCGAGGCGCACGCCGCCGGTCTGCGCGTGGGCGTGGTGGCGAGCTCCGCGGCGGCGAACGCGCTCGCGCTCCTTACCGCCGCGCTCGGGCCTGCGCTCGCCACCGCCGTGAGCGCGACGGTGACCGCCGAGCAGGTCGCGCGCCGCAAGCCGGCACCCGATCTCTACGAGCTTGTGCTCGCGACGCTGCGCGTGCCGGCCGCGGCGGCGATCGCCTTCGAGGACTCGGCAAACGGCGTCGCCGCGGCGAAGGCCGCCGGTCTGCGCGTGATCGCCACGCCCAGCCGCTGGACCGACGGTCAGGACTTCTCGCGCGCCGATCTGCGGCTGCCCTCTCTCGGCGAACCGGACGCGCCGCTCGATCGAGAGACGCAGCGTGCGCTCGGCGCGCCGTGGGTCGATCTCGCGCTGCTGCGCCGCCGTTTCGAGCCGGCGCGATTCGCGACCGCCTGAGCGCGCGCGCACCTCGATGCTTGCGGGCGAGCGCACCCTGACCGAATTCATCATCGGCGAGCAGCGGCGCTTTCCGCATGCGATCCGGAGGCTTCACCGCGCTCGTGAACGACATCCGGCTCGCGTGCAAGCGGATCGCCTGTCTGGTCGGCAAGGGAGCGCTTGCCGGCACGCGCGGCTCGGCCGGCTCGGTGAACGCACAGGGCGAGGAGCAGAAGTTCGACGTGATCGCGAACGACATCTTCGTGCGCACGACCGAATGGGGAGGCACGCTCGCCGCGCTCGCCACCGAGGAGATGGAGCGGCCGCGCCCGATCCCGGAGCAGTATCCGAAAGGGCGCTATCTGCTCGTCGTGGATCCCCTCGACGGCTCCTCTAACCTCGACGTGAACGTCGCCGTGGGCTCGATTTTCTCGGTGTTGCGCGCACCCGAAGGCACGGCCGAGCCTTCGGAACGCGATTTTCTGCAGGCCGGTGCGAAGTAGGTGTGCGCCGGCTACGCGATCCACGGTCCGGCGACGATGCTCGTGCTCACCTTCGGGCGCGGCGTGCACGGCTTCACGCTCGATCGCGAGATCGGCGAGTTCATTCACACGCACCCGGACCCGCGCATTCCGGAGGACACCAGCGAATTCGCGATCAACAGCTCGAACGCCCGCTTCTGGGAGCCGGCGGTCCGGCGCTACGTGGACGAATGCCTCGCGGGCAAGAACGGCCCGCGCGGGCGCGACTTCAACATGCGCTGGATCGCGTCTTTAGTGGCCGAGGCGCATCGCATCCTCATGCGCGGCGGCGTGTTCCTGTATCCGCGCGACGAGCGCGAGAACTACCGCACCGGGCGGCTGCGGCTGCTCTACGAGGCCAACCCCATCGGCATGGTGATCGAGCAGGCGGGCGGGCGCGCAAGCACCGGCTACGGCCCGGTGCTCGAGGTCGAGCCGCGTTCGCTGCATCAGCGCACCGGCTTCGTCTTCGGCGCGCGCCGCGAGGTCGAGCGAATCGAGCTCTATCACCGCGACTACAACGATCGGCCGTACGACGCCCCGCTCTTTGGCGAGCGCGGCTTGTTCCGTAACGGCGCGCGCACCTGAGCCTCCGGGATCCCGCATGAGCGCCAAGCATCCGATCATCGCGATCACCGGCTCCTCCGGCGCCGGCACCACGTCGGTGTCCAAGACCTTCGAGCAGATCTTCCGGCGCGAAGGGGTAAAGGCGGCGTTCGTGGAGGGCGATGCCTTTCACCGCTACGACCGCGCCGAGATGCGCGAAAAGATGGCCGAGGAACTTGCCCGTGGCAACCACCATTTCAGCCACTTCGGGCCGGAGGCGAACCTGTTCGAGGAGCTGGAAGCCCTTTTTCGCGGCTACGCCCAGACCGGGCGCGGGCGCACGCGCAAGTACCTGCACGACGAGGTCGAGGCCGCTCCCCTACGGCCAGAAGCCGGGCACCTTCACCGCCTGGGAGGACCTGCCGGCGGACACCGACCTGCTCTTCTACGAAGGGCTGCACGGCGGCGTGGTGACCGACACGGTCAACGTCGCACAGCACGTGGACCTTCTGATCGGCGTCGTGCCCGTGATCAACCTGGAATGGATCCAGAAGCTGCACCGCGACCGCGCGACGCGCGGCTACTCGACCGAGGCGGTGACCGACACCATCCTGCGCCGCATGCCCGATTACGTGCGCTACATCGTGCCGCAGTTTTCGCGCACCCACATCAACTTCCAGCGCGTGCCGGTGGTGGACACCTCCAACCCCTTCATCGCGCGCCATGTTCCCACCGCCGACGAATCCATGCTCGTCATCCGCTTCGCCAATCCGCGCGGCATCGATTTTCCGTACCTGCTCGCGATGCTGCACGACTCCTTCATGTCGCGGCCGAACACGATCGTCTGTCCCGGCGGCAAGATGGATCTGGCGATGCAGCTCATCTTCACGCCGATGATCTGGCGCCTGATGGACCAGCGCCGCCGGGCGCTTGCGGCCGAGGAGCGCGCGCCGGTCCGGGCCTGGATTCCAGAGGAGAACCGCCGATGGCCCTCGTGACGCTGCGCCAACTTCTCGATCACGCCGCCGAGTACGGCTACGGTGTACCGGCGTTCAACATCAACAACATGGAGCAGATCCAGGCGATCATGCAGGCGGCGGACGAGACTTCGAGCCCGGTGATCCTGCAGGCCTCGGCCGGCGCGCGCAAATACGCCGGCGAGCCGTTCCTTCGCAGGATGGTCGCGGCGGCGGTCGAGACCTGGCCGCACATCCCGGTGTGCCTGCATCAGGACCACGGGGCAAGCCCTGCCGTATGTCTTGCCTCGATCCGCGCCGGGTTCACGAGCGTCATGATGGACGGATCGCTGCTCGAGGACATGAAGACGCCCGCCCCCTACGAGTACAACGTCGCCGTCACGCGCAAGGTCGTGGAGATGGCGCATGCGGTCGGGGTTTCGGTCGAGGGCGAACTCGGCTGCCTCGGCTCGCTTGAGACCGGCGCCGCCGGCAAGGAAGACGGCGTGGGGGCCGAAGGGCGGCTTTCGCGCGATCAGCTCCTCACCGACCCCGATCAGGCGGCCGATTTCGTGCGCGCCACCGGCGTGGATGCGCTCGCGGTCGCGATCGGCACCTCGCACGGCGCCTACAAGTTCACGCGCAAGCCGACCGGCGACGTGCTCGCGATCGACCGCGTGCGCGAGATCCACGCGAAGATCCCGAACACGCACCTGGTGATGCACGGCTCCTCGAGCGTGCCGCAGGAGTGGCTCGAGGTGATCCGCCGCTACGGCGGACGCATCCGAGAAACCTACGGGGTTCCGGTCGAGGCGATTCAGGAGGGCATCCGCCACGGCGTACGAAAGATCAACATAGACACCGACATTCGCCTCGCGATGACCGGCGCGATCCGCCGCGCGCTCGCCGAGGACCCGTCCGAATTCGACCCGCGCAAGTTCTTCAAGGAGGCGATGGCGGCGGCGCGCGCGCTCTGCAAGGAGCGCTTCGAGCAGTTCGGCTGCGCGGGGCAGGCGGCGCGCATCCGCCCGGAGCCGCTGGAGAAATTCGCGCAGCGCTACGCCTCGGGCGCTGCGGCGTCGCGCGCGGCGTGAAAAACGAAGCTGGGTTCCTGCCCGGCGCCCGCGACCTCGCGAATGCGTTGCGGGTGTTGGCGATGGATGCGGTGGAGGCGGCCGGTTCTGGGCATCCGGGCATGCCGATGGGCATGGCCGAGGCGGCGCTTGCGCTCTGGGGCGGGCATCTGAAGCACAATCCGGCCAATCCGGCCTGGCCCGACCGTGATCGGTTCGTGCTGTCGAACGGTCACGGCTCGATGCTGCTTTATGCGCTTTTGCATCTGACGGGCTATGACCTGCCGATGGAGGAGCTGCGCCGCTTTCGGCAGCTGGGTTCGAAGACCCCGGGCCATCCGGAGTACGGGGTGACGCCGGGGGTTGAGACCACCACCGGGCCGCTCGGGCAGGGGCTGGCCAATGCGGTGGGCATGGCGCTTGCCGAGCGGCTGCTTGCGGCCGAGTTCAACCGCCCGGGGCTCGAGATTGTCGATCACCGGACCTATGCGTTTGCGGGCGATGGCTGCCTGATGGAGGGGGTGTCGCACGAGGCCTGCGCGCTTGCCGGGGTGCTTGGGCTTGGCAAGCTGCATCGTCGTCTACGACGACAACGGCATCTCGATAGATTCCGAGAAGGGCTCGATCAGCCAGTGGTACGCCGAGGACGTGCGCCGGCGGTTTCTTGCCTACGGCTGGCAGGTGCTCGGGCCGATCGACGGGCACGATCTGCAGGCGCTTGATCGGGCGCTCAGGCAGGCAAAGCGCGAGCGGTCAAAGCCGAGCCTTGTCATCGCAAAGACGGTGATCGCCAAGGGCGCGCCCACCAAGGCGGGCACCGGGGCGGCGCACGGGGCGCCGCTCGGAAAAGAGGAGGTGGCCGCTGCGCGCAAGGCCTTGGGCTGGCCGTATCCGCCGTTTGAGATCCCGGAGCCGGTCTACCGGCGGCTGGGACGCACGAGCAAGGGGGCGCAGGCCGAAGGGCGCTGGCGGCGGCGGCTTGCGCGCTACGAAAGATCACACCCTGAGCCTTGCGGCCGAGTTCCGGCGCCGCCTTGCTGGGGAGCTACCGAAGGACTTCGGCCGAGAAGGTGCAGGCGCTCGTTGCGCAGGCGGCGGCCGACAAGGCGAGCGTTGCGACGCGCAAGGCGTCGCAGAACGCGCTGGAGGTGCTCGTTGCGGCGCTGCCGGAGCTGATCGGCGGCTCGGCCGATCTGTCGGGCTCGAATCTGACGCTGGTGAAGGCCTCGCGCCCGGTGGGCCGCACAGGCGGCGGCAACTACGTCTTCTACGGGCGTTCGCGAATTCGGTATGGCCGCGGTGATGAACGGGCTTTCGCTGCACGGCGGCTTCATCCCTTACGGCGGGACGTTCCTTGTCTTTTCCGACTACGCGCGGCCTGCGATTCGCCTTGCGGCGATGATGCGCCGGCGCGTGGTCTATGTGCTTACCCACGATTCGATCGGCCTTGGCGAAGACGGTCCGACGCACCAGCCGGTCGAGCAGGCGGCGAGCCTGCGGCTCATTCCCAACCTCGACGTGTGGCGCCCGGCCGATGCGGTCGAGACCGCGGTCGCTTGGGCGCAGGCGCTTGAGCGGCGCGACGGGCCGACGGCGCTTTTGCTCTCGCGCCAGGCGCTGCCTGCGCTCGAGGCAGCCGCGCCCTGAGGCGATCGCGCGCGGCGGCTACGTGATCTCCGACGCCCCCTTCGCCGGCGCGCGGCGCTGATCGCCAGCCGGCTCGGAGCTGCACCTTGCGCCTTGCGGCGCACACGGCTGCTCGACATTCCGGTGCGCGTCGTCTCCATGCCCTCGACCACGGTCTTCGACCGCCAGGACCGCAGCTGGCGCGAGGCGGTGCTGCCGCCCGCGCTGCCGCGCATCGCCATCGAGGCCGCCGCAAGCGACTTCTGGCGCAAGTACGTCGGCCCAGAGGGCACCGTCGTCGGCCTCGATCGCTTCGGCGAGTCCGCACCCGCTACCCGACTCTTCGAACACTTCGGCTTTACGCCGGAGCGCGTTGCGCGAACCGTAAGAGAAATTCTGCGCCGAGCTCCCTCATCGCATGCGCCCGACTCGCTCGACGAGCAGCGATTCGTGCGCCCGATGAACTGACGCGGCTGGCGCCTCCTGCTCATTCGGAGGCCGCGGACGGAGCAGTCCACGGGAACACCCGGCTCCCTCCTTTCCCGGACGCGCACTTCTCATCCCTCGCAGCGCGGGCTCTCCAGCCGACTATCGCGGCTGCGCGTTCAGGCCGTCGCCCGATCAGAGGTTCCGCGGGTGAGCCGCCTCGGCGAAGAACAGCCAGCGCTCGGCGATGAGCGCCGCGAACTGGACGAGAAACGCCGCGACGTATGCGCCAAGCGTTCCCCCGCCCCAGCCAAGGAGCGAGCCGGGCAAAGGAAAAAAGAGCAGGAAGAACATCGCGCGCGCGGCGGCAAGCACACGCGCGGGCCCGCGGTCGAAGAACTCGCGGGTATTGAAGGACTCGCCGGTGATGCCCTGCGAGATTCGGGCCAGCGTCGGATGCGCGGCCCCGATCGCCGACGCGTCGCTCGCTGCGGGACGCAGCCGGGCGTTCCCTCAGAACGGCTGCGCCGCGCGCAAGCCAGGCGAGCGCGGCGAGCCAGAATGCCGCGAGCGCAAGCGGCCCGGCGAACGGCGGGTGCGCGAGCACCGCGAGCGGCACGCTGAGCGAAAATCCCGAGGCGGTCCCGAGCAGCGCGAAGTTGAGCGGCGCGAGGTAGCTCGCCCGCTCGCGCACGAACGCGAGGCCGGCGCAATTCATCCCGGTGCACAGAAAGAGCGTCGCGTCGAGCGCGAGCGCCGCCGCGCCAATCGCGAGCGTCTCGGCGCGGGCAAAGCCGAGCGCGTGAGCGCTCGCCCACAGGGCGACCGCCGCCGCGAAGATCGGGCGCACGATCGCCTCGCGCGAGCGCCACGATGCGCGCGAGCGCGCCGCGGCGCGCGAGGCGCGCTCGGGCCGCCCGAGGCAAAAGAGCGAGGCGGCGAGCCCCGCAGCGAGAAACGCGAGCGCGAGCGCGGAGCCCGCGAGCTGAAACGCCGCCGGTGCCGGCCGCGCGAGCTCGGCGGCCACCAGCGCGACGACGAGCCCCTGCCCCGTGCCCGCGAGCGTCGTAGAGAGCACCACCGGCCAAGCGGAGTTCACGGCGCGCTACCCGTTCGTCGCTTCGCCGACCGCCGGCTCGGAAAGCAGCCCGTACCCCTTGAGCGGGATTCGTGGCGCATGCCCTCGTCGGGACGGATCCGCTTGCCGGTCCTGTGGCGCGGCAGAGAGCCGTTCGCGCGCGCCGCAAGGCCGCGCATCGCGTGAGACGACCCCCACGTCGCGCGCCCGCGCCGGGCTGCCGTCGCTATAGCGCAGCGCGCGGTCGCGCCGCCGCGCGCCGATGCCGCAGCGGCAGGCGCCCAGGTCGCAGAGGGTGGTACGGATCTCGGTCAACGACGCGCCTTCGGCGCAGCGGGCGATCGCCCGATTGTCGGCACGGGCCGCGCGCGCAGTCAACGCAGCCTCCGATCGCGCGATCATCGGCGCGCGGCCTTGACGCCGCCCGAACCCGCCCGCCATCATCGGAGCATGAAAATCGGCATCGTCTCCGACAGCCACGACCGGGCCGATGCGCTCGCGCAGGCGGTGCGCGAGGCGAAGGCCGCGGGCGCCGAGGCGATCGTGCATTGCGGCGACGTGATCGGCGCGCAGACGTTGAAGGCGGCGCTCGCCCTCGGCCTGCCGCTGCACGTCATCCACGGCAACAACGTCGGCGATCCGGCGATGCTCGCCGCCGTCGCGCGCGCGAGCGCGGGGCTTCTGCAGTATCACGGCGCCGACGCGCGCCTCGAGCTCGGCGGGCGACGCGTTTTCGTCGTGCACTACCCCGACTACGGCTACGCGATGGCCTGTACCGGCGACTGGGATCTCGTCTGCTGCGGCCACTCGCACCAGTACGAGGTGCGTCGCGTCGCGAACGTGAAGGGCGGCGCGACCTGGCTCGTCAACCCCGGCACGGTCGCCGGCCTCGCCGCCCCGCCCACCTGGATGCTCGGCGACCTTGCGACGATGCGCTTCGAGCGCCGGGAGCTCGCGCGCGCGGATCGAACGGCTGTATGCGCGCATAGCGAACGTTAAGGGGCGCGCTCGGGCGCGGCGCTTAGAATGTCCGGCGGCTCAGGGAGGATCGAAGCGATGTTCACCGCCAATCCGTTCGCCGACGTCGCGGCGGCGCTCTCGCCCGCGTTCATGCAGTGGTACGTGGTCGCGATGATCGCGCTCGTCGCGCTCGGCACGATCTTCGACGTCGTGCACAAGGGCAGCGCGCGCTACTTCTTCGAGACCTGGCGCCGCACGCGGGAAAGCGGCGTGCGCGCGGTGGGCGTCGGAGAACTGCTCGGCATCGCGCTGCAGACGCTCCTCGTCGACGTTCTCGCCTCGGGCGAGTTCTGCAACCTGCGCCGGCGAATCGCGCACCTGCTCGGCATGTACGGGTTCGTGTTCTACGTCGTTGCCACCGCGGTGCTCGTGTTCGATCCGGCCGCGGCGCCGTTCTGGATCGCGCTGTGGTGGCTCGGCGCGGCGCTCGTCTGCGTCGGCGGCTACTGGTTCTGGTTCTTCATCCGCGTGGACGTCGCCGCCGAGGGGCAGTCGCCGTTTCGCGTGATGCGCGCCGACCTCTTCATCCTGTCGCTGCTTGCCAGCGCGACGCTCGCGCTCGTGTGGGCGGCCGCCGGCGGCGGAACCGGGCTGCTGTTCTGGCTCTACCTTCTCGCGACCGCCGTGCTCTTCGGCGGCGTGCCGTGGTCCAAGTTCGCGCACATGTTCTTCAAGCCGGCGGCGGCGTTCGAGAAGCGCCTCGCGCAGGCGAACGGCAGCTTCGAGAACCTGCCGACGCTGAGCCGCGACGATCCGGAGCAGCGCCTGCGCCACTCGATGACGCTGCTTCGCGACGCGCCGATGGACATGGGCCTCGGCATCACGCGGGAAGCGCCGCGGCACTATTGAGGCGCCGCGGCCGGGCGATTCGATCCGTGACGAGCAAGGGAGACTGACGAATGCCGACCTTCGTCTACATGACGAGGTGCGACGGGTGCGGCCACTGCGCTCGACATCTGCCCGTCGGACATCATGCACATCGACAAGACGTATCGGCGCGCCTACAACATCGAGCCGAACATGTGCTGGGAGTGCTACTCGTGCGTCAAAGCCTGTCCCCAGCACGCGATCGACGTGCGCGGCTACGCCGATTTCGCGCCGCTCGGCCACAGCGTGCGCGTGCACCGCGACGAGCAGCGCGGCACGATCGCCTGGCGCATCAAGTTCCGCAACGGCACCGAGAAGAACTTCCTTTCGCCGATCACCACCAAGCCCTGGGGCCAGGCGATCCCGGACCTGCGCAAGGTGCCGCCGCCGACCAAAGAGATGCGCGCGAGCCAGTTGCTCTTCAACGAACCGAAATACCTGCGCTTCGACGACGGCGGCCTGCGCACGCTCAAGGACACCGGTCTCACGTTCAAGAAAGGGGTGTTCTACTAATGGCGTACGACACCATCATCGAGGACGGCATCGACATCCTGATCATCGGCGGCGGCATGGGCGGCTGCGGCGCCGCGTTCGAGGCGCGCTACTGGGGGCAGGACAAGAAGATCGTGATCGCCGAGAAAGCGAACATCGACCGCTCGGGCGCGGTCGCGCAGGGGCTGTACGCGATCAACTGCTACATGGGTACGCGCTGGGGCGAGAACCAGCCGGAGGATCATGTGCGCTACGCGCGCATCGACCTCATGGGCATGGTGCGCGAAGACCTTCAGTTCGACATGGCGCGCCACGTCGATTCGACGGTGCACCAGTTCGAGGAGTGGGGCCTGCCGATCATGCGCGACCCGAAGACCGGACGCTACCAGCGCGAAGGCCGCTGGCAGATCATGATCCACGGCGAATCCTACAAGCCGATCGTCGCCGAGGCGGCGAAAAAAAACGTCGACAAGGTCTTCAATCGCATCTGCGTCACCCACCTGCTGATGGACGAAAGCCGCGAGAATCGGGTCGCGGGCGCCGTCGGCTTCAACGTGCGCACCGGCAACTTCCACGTGTTCAAGGCGAAGACGGTGATCTGTGCGGCGGGCGGGGCCTCCAACATCTTCAAGCCGCGCTCGGTCGGCGAGGGCGCCGGGCGCACCTGGTACGCCCCGTGGTCGTCCGCCTCCGCCTACGGGCTGCTCATCAACGCCGGCGCGAAGATGACGCAGATGGAGAACCGCATCGTGCTCGCGCGCTTCAAGGACGGCTACGGGCCGGTCGGCGCCTATTTCCTGCACCTCAAGACCTACACGCAGAACGGCTACGGCGAGGAGTACGAATCGAAGTGGTGGCCCGAGCTGCAGAAGATGGTCGGCAAGGAGTACCTCGATCCGGAATCCTGGCACCTCACCCACCGGCCGATCCCGACCTGCCTGCGCAACCACGCGATCATCGCCGAGATCAACGCCGGCCGCGGTCCGATCCACATGGTGACGATGCGCGCCTTCCAGGACCCGCATCTGGAGGAAGTCGGCTGGGAGAACTTCCTCGGCATGACGGTCGGGCAGGCGGTGCTCTGGGCCGCGACCGACGTGGACCCGAAGAACGAGAACCCGGAGCTGATCACCTCGGAACCCTACGTGATGGGCTCGCACGCGACCGGCTCGGGGGCCTGGTGCTCGGGGCCGGAGGACCTCTCGCCTCCGGAGTACTTCTGGGGCTACAACCGCATGACGACGGTGCACGGCCTCTTCGGCGCGGGCGACGCCGTGGGCGGGACGCCGCACGCGTTTTCCTCCGGCTCGTTCACCGAAGGGCGGCTCGCGGCGAAGGCCGCGTGCAAGTACATCGACGACGGGAAGGCCGAGGGCATCGTCGTGTCGCAGGCGCAGATCGAGCGCCTGAAGGCCGAGGTGTACAGGCCGCTCGAGCATTACCGCATCTACCGCAATGCGGTGGTCGCCGGCGACGTCAACCCGTATTACATCACCCCGCAGCAGGGGCTCGATCGGCTGCAGAAGCTGATGGACGAGTACTGCGGCGGCGTGACGGCGCAACTACATGACGAACGAGAAGCTGCTTCTCATCGGCCTGAAGAAGCTCACGCATCCTCGAGGAGGATCTGGAGAAGCTCGCCGCGGCCGACCTGCACGAGCTGCTGCGCGCCTGGGAACTGAAGCATCGGCACCGGGCGGCGGAATGCGTGACGCACCACACGCTGTTCCGCAAGGAAACGCGCTGGCCGGGCTATTACTACCGCGGCGACTACCTGAAGCTGGACGACAAGAACTGGCACGTGCTCACCGTGTCGCGCCGCGATCCGCAGACCGGCGAGTACACGATGGAAAAGGCGCCGCTCTACCACCTGGTGTAGGACGATTCGCGGCCGCGGGCGGCGCGCCCGCGGCGATGCGTTTTCCGCGTGAACATCACCGAGCGAACCGACGAGGAGATCCTCGCGTGGGCCGAACCGATGTGGCGCAACCTCGTGCGCAGCTCGAACGCCGGCAACTACGGCGAGTTCGCGCGCGACTTCGCCCGGCCGTTCGCGCTCGCGATGGACGAGGTCGCTTTCGGGCACCAGTTCGCGAACAGCGCGCTCGCGCGCGAGCTGTCCGAGGACTTCGACGCGCTCGGCATCCTGCGCCGCGGCGCGCACGTGACGGTGCTCTTTCGCCAGCGCAGCACCCGGCGGCCGGGCGAGTGGCTGGGCCGGCTCGTTCTCGGCGACGAGGACGGCAAAGTGAAGATCTTCGGCGCGACCATTTTCTGAGCGGGAGCCTAGCGATGCCCGAGACCATCCGCAGCCGGCAAGTACGTCGAGCTCGCCTACAAGGTGAGCGACCGGCACACCGGACGCGTGCTGACGGCGGTGGAGTTTCCGCTCGGCTACGTGCACGGCGTTCAACGAGATCCTGTCGCCCGCCGATCCACGGCCGCGCTCGAGGGCCGGGCGGCCGGGCGACGCGCTCGAGGTGCCGATCGACGCGCGGCGCGATCTTCGGCCAGCAGGGACGAGTCGCTCGTCGTCGTCGGAGCGGCTGGAAAACGTGCCCGAGGAGTACCGGCAGGTCGGGCATGTCGATCCTGATGGAGAACGAGCGCGGCGAGCTGCGCACGTTCTACGTCACCCGCATGGACGAGGAGACGCTGACCCTCGACGGCAACAATCCGCTCTGCGGGCCGCGAGGTCGTTTTCCGGCTGCGAAGTGCTCGACGGTGCGCGACGCGACCGACGCCGAAGAGATCCGGTCCGGCGGCCCGCCGCCTGCCGGCGCCGCGCGGTCGATTCACCGCGGCTGCTGCGCCCGATCTGAGGCCGGCCGAGGCGTGCGCGGTGTCGCTACCATCGGATACGCCGATCGGCGAAAGGAGGTCGCGATGGAAGAGCAGAAGAAGCCGCCGGTGGCCCAAGGTGCCCGACGGGCACGGCGCGGTTCGTGACCACGCGCCAGTTGCCGCCGACCGAGAAGGGTTTCGTCGGCTTCGAGACGATCTGGGAGCCGCCGCACAAGGAGGTCGGAATACCAGACGCCGAAGGCGCCGTAGCGACCGCGGGCGGACGCCGCCCGCGGGTGCGCCTTCAGTGCATTACCCCAGTAACGCGCTCGGCTATTCGCGCGGCGGCCTCGCTTCAAGCGCCAGCGCGTTTATGCTTCAATCAAACTCTTCTAATACACGCGCAGCGTCTCGATGGCCGACCGGCGGCTCCAGGTCTTTCACGCGGTCGCAAAGCACCTCTCTTTCACCAAGGCGGCCGAAGCGCTCTTCATGACGCAGCCGGCGGTGACCTTCCAGATCCGCCAGCTCGAGGAACAGTTCGAACACTCGGCTCTTCGACCGCGCGCACGGGCGCATTTCGCTCACGCCGGCCGGGGCGATGGCGTTCGGCTACGCCGAGCGCATCCTCGCGCTCTGGCCGAAATGGAAGCGCGCCTGAGGGAAATGAGCGGACAGATCGCCGGGCCGCTGCTGATCGGCGCGAGCACCACGATCGCCGATTTTCTGCTGCCGCAGGTGCTCGGCGAGTTCAAGTCGCGCCATCCGGCCGTCTTGCCGCGGCTCTTCGTCGCAAATTCCGAGGCAGTGCAAGCCCGCGTCGCCGAGCGCAACCTCGACCTCGGCTTCATCGAGGGCGATTCGCATCTGCCCTCTCTCGTCGGCGAAGTCTGCTGCGAGGACGAGCTGCAGGTGGTGTGCGTGCCCTCGCATCCGCTTGCGCGACACAAGTCGATTCCGCCCAAGGCGCTCACCGAGCATGCCTACGTGAGCCGCGAGCTCGGCTCGGGCACGCGGCAGGTGATCGACCACTACCTCGAGAAACAGGGTCTTGCGCCTGCGGCGCTCAACGTCGTGATGGAGGCCGGAAGCCCGGAGGCGCTGAAAGGGCTGGTCGCGACCGGACTCGGCTTTGCGATCATGTCTTGCGCCACCGTCGCGAAGGAAGTGCGGCTCGGCCAGCTCGTGCGCGTGCCGCTCGCTCCGCCGCTCATCCGCAACCTGTCGGTGGTGTATCCGCGCGAGCGCATCCACTCCGGGCTCGTCACCCGCCTCATCGAGTTCGCGAAAGAGCGGCTCGGGAACGCGCGCGCCCGAGACCGCGGCCGCGCGCCGCTCGAGCGGCGCGCGATCATCGCGCGATGGTGGAGCTCGATCCGAAGGAAGCCTACGAGTTCCTGCAGCAGAACCCGGACGCGTTGTTCATCGACGTGCGCAGCGAGATGGAGTACCTTTTCGTCGGCCATCCGGTCGGCGCGCTGCACGTGTCGTGGAACGACGGGCCGGACTGGGAGGTGAATCCGCATTTCGTCGGCCAGGTGAAGAAACTCGCCGGCACCGACCACAGCACGCGCCCGATCGTGCTCATCTGCCGCAGCGGGAACCGCTCGCGCGAGGCGGGCGAGGAACTGGAACGCCACGGCTTCACCCGCATCTACCTCGTGCGCCACGGCTTCGAGGGCGACCTCGACAGCCGCCACCGGCGCAACTCGAAAAACGGCTGGCGCTTCGACGGGCTGCCCTGGGAGCAGTGCTGAGGCGGGCCGGGGCTAGCGCGCCGAGTGACCGGTCAGCTTCACCTCGACGCGCTGGTGCGCTTCCAGCCCCGCGTAGTACTCGCGCAGGATTTCGAGCACCTCCCGGGCGGGAGAATTCCGGCGGCACCCGGGCTGCCTTCCGAGAGCCGCTTGCGCAGTTTCGTCCCTGAGACGAGCAGCCGATCCGCGTCCTCGTGCGGACAGGTGCGGCCCGAGGCCATGCCGCCGCAGCGGTAGCACCAGAACGTCCAGTCCATCTTCATCGGCCGGATCTGGAGCGCCGCGCGCGGATCTGGTCGAAGAATACGGTGCGCGTCGAACGGCCCGTAGTAGCTGCCCACCCCCGCGTGGTCGCGCCCAACGATCAAGTGCGAGCAGCCGTAGTTCTGGCGAAAGAGGGCGTGAAGCAGAGCCTCCCTCGGCCCCGCGTAGCGCATGTCGAGCGGATAGCCCGCCTGCAGCACCGTGTCCTTGCGGAAGTAGCGCTCGATCAGCACCGCGATCGCGCGCGTGCGCACTTCGGCCGGGATGTCCCCGGGCTTGAGATTGCCGAGGAGCGAGTGGATGAGCACGCCGTCGCAGGTCTCGATCGCGACCTTCACCAGGTACTCGTGCGAGCGGTGCATCGGGCTGCGCGTCTGAAACGCCGCGATCCGCGACCAACCTAGGCGCTCGAATGCGGCGCGGGTTTCGGCCGGCGTCATGAAAAGCGCGCCGTAGCGCGCCCGAAACCCGCCGTCGGAGAGGACGCGCACGGGGCCGGCCAGATTCACCTCGCCCTGCGCCATCACCATTTTCACCCCCGGGTGCTCCGGGTCGGTGGTGCGGAACACCATCGCGCACTCGTGCGCTTTGTCGATGGTGTATTTTTCGGTGATCCGCATCGTGGCGAGGATGTCGTCGCTGTCGGGGTCGAGAAGCGCGACCTCCGCGCCGACCTTCAAGCCGTCCGCGACGGCGCGCTCGGCCGACAGCGTGATGGGGATCGGCCAGAACAGACCGTTCGCGAGTTCCATGCCGTCGCAGACGCGCTGCCAGTCGCCGTAGGTCATGAACCCCTCGAGCGGCGTGAAGCCACCGATTCCGAGCATCACGAGGTCGCCTTTTTCGCGCGAGCTGATGCGCAGTTTCGGCAGCGTCTCGGCGCGGCGCCGCTCTTCGGCGGCGTGCGCCGGATCGAGCAGCAGGGGCCTCAAGCCCCGGCCGCCGTGGGGAGCGACAAGACCGGGCATGCGAGCAGGAACGCGCTGCGAATCCGCCATTACGCTAGCACGGCGCGCGCGCGCGCCGTACGCGTAATGCTGATGCGCCGATAAGCGCGCTCGATTTCCCGCGCGCGGGTCAGCTCTCCTCGAGCAACGCGTATTGCACCTTCATCGTCGCCGCGGCGCCGGCGATCATCGCCGCGAGCGCGAGAAAAGAGCCGAGCGCGAGGGTCGAGGCGCCGGTCACGCCCTGGCCGATCGTGCAGCCCATCGCGGTGAACCCGCCGAAGCCCATCAGCAATCCGCCGACCAGGTGGCGCACGAAGTCGCCCACCGACACGAACCACTCGAAGCGAAAGCTTCCGCTCGCGAGCGAGTAGAGCAGCGAGCCGACGATCACGCCGAACACCGCCATCACCCCGAAGTTGAGCAGCGTCCGGCGCCCCGGCTCCATCAGGTAGCGCCCGGTGTCGCCGATCGGACTCACGAAGGTGAACGACTGCACCTCGACCCGGCTCGGCCGCTCCTCGGCGAAAGCCGCCGCCTCGCGCCAGGCTTCGCTCCAAGGCCCGCCGGTGATGAACCAGCCGGCCACCACCGCCAGCCCGACCACGACGCCGCCGGCGACGAGCTCGCGATTGGCGCGAAGTCGGGCGAGCGCAGCACGAACCAGAGCAGCCCCCCGACGACGATCGCCGCGGCGATCGCGCGCGCGGCGCCCCCGGCCGCGCCGGTCGCTGCCGCGACGAACGCATCGACGCTCTGCGCGGGGATGTTCCAGGCGCCGAGATCGACGATCGTCGGCCGCACCCAGCTCATCACCGCGACGCTGAAGAGCTGCGTGGTGAACATCGCGTAGGCGACCGCGCCGATCGCGATCGCGACGACCAAGGATTTCGCGTTTCCGCCGCCGATGCGCACGAGCGTCTTCGAGCCGCAGCCGCTCGCGAGCGTCATGCCGATGCCGAAGAGAAAGCCGCCGACGAGGTAGCGCAGCCAGGCGAACTGCGGCGTGCGGTAGGGCGGCTGGGTGTTCTCCGGCAACGTGACCACCCCGGCGAGTTCGAGCAGCGCCACGCCGCCGGCGGCGACCGCCACCGCGAGCAGCCAGGCGCGCAGCCGTCCGGTGTCGCCGATGTTGACCCAGTCGGACACCGCGCCCATCGTGCAGAAATTCGTCTTCGCCATCGTCGCGCCCATCGCGGTCGCGACGAGAAACACCGCCGCGAGCACCTTGAAGTGAATGTCGAGTTCCATGCCGTTCTTTCCTCCTTCGACCGTCGGCGCCGCCCGCCTGCGGCCTCCTCCGCCTCCGAAGACCTTTGAGGCCCCGGCTCGCCGGCCGAACGCCGACATAAGGGTGGCGAATCGCCGCATCAGGCGAATTTTTATGCCGGCGACGCGTTCGTCGCATAGTAGCAATTCCACTTGCGCGCAGTGGAGCGCTGCGGGAAGATTGCGACGATGCGACAAAGGAGGACGCGATGACATCCCGATTCGAAAGCTCGCGGCGGAGGATGCTGAGGCTCATCGGGGCGGCGGGGGCCGCCGCCGGCGCGATCTCGCTCGGCTTGGCGATTCCGGCGGCGCCGGTCGGCGCCCAGCAGCCGCTCGGCATGCCGCAGGATGAGGAGAAAGTCGCCGATACGATGAAGCGGCTGTTCGGCAACCGCACCATCCAGGACGCCGGGGACCGGCTCAAGGTGGACGCGCCGCTCATCGCCGAAAACGGCTCGGTGGT
>JAVQZY010000014.1:0-7683 GCA_033582675.1 Burkholderiales bacterium
AGCCGCGCCGCCGTCGTCGTATGCCGGCCGGTGCCCAGGAAGCGCGAGATCTCGCCGATGCGCACCTCCGCGTCCGGCACGAGCGCCCGCACCAGGGTGGACTTGCCCATGCCCGACTCGCCGACGAGCACGCTGCGGTGACCGGCAAGCCGCGCACGGAGCGGGCCGACGTCCCGCTTGGCCGCGATCTCCAGGACCTCGACGCCGGCGTCGCGAAACGGCGCAACGCGCGCGCGCGCCTGCGCGAGCGCCTCGACGAGGTCGATCTTGTTCAGCACGAGGAGCGCGGGCGCGCCGGCGCGGCGCGCGGCGACCAGCACGCGCGCAAGGAGTTCGTCCGAGAACGCCGGTTCGCAGGCGGCGAGCAGCACCACCTGCGAGAAATTCGCCGCGATCAGCTTGGTGCGCGCGCCGCTCGAGCGCGCGAGCACGTTGCGCCGCGGCGCGACCGAGGCGATCACGTCCGGCGCGCGCAGCTCGACGCGGTCGCCGGCCACGGCCTGAATAAGGCGGTTCGCCGCGCGCGCCGCGACCGGCGCGCCGCCGCCGTCGGGACGCACGAGCGCCGTTCGGCCGAAGCCGGCGACGACCGTCCCGCAGATCGTTCGTTCGCTAGAGCTCAAACAGCGCGTCGCATTTCGCGGCGCAGATGAAGTCGTTTTCCGACAGGCCGCCGATCGCGTGGGTGACGTACGTCACCCGGCACTCGTTGTAGCCCACCTCGAGGTCGGGGTGGTGATCCTCGCGGTGCGAGATCCAGGCGAGCGCGTTCACGAACGCCATCGTCTCGTAGTGATTACGGAAGCGGTAGCGTTTGGCAAGGCGCCCGTTCTCGATCGCCCAGCCGTCGAGCCGACCGAGCATCTGCTGCGCCTGGGCGGGGTCGAGCGGGGGCACCCCGCCCTCGCAAGGCTTGCACCTTTTTTTTGCGAGCTCGTTCATGCGGATCTCCTGCGGGTCAGGCCGTCCGCAAGCGGGCGATCCGCGCCGCCGCGGGCGGATGCGTATCGTAGAACGCCGAGTGCAGCGGATCGGGCGTGAGCGTCGTCGCGTTGTCGCGGTACAGCTTGACGAGCGCCTGCGCGAGGTCGCGCGCGCTCGACTGCGCCGCCGCGTAGGCGTCCGCCTCGTACTCGTCGCGGCGCGACAGCAGGCCGAGGACGGGCTGCAGGAAGAACGCGAACACCGGCACGACAAGGAAAAACAGCACGAGCGCGGTGGCAGGCGTGCGCGTCTGCACGCCGAGCGCCGCGTAGAACCCCTCGTGCGCGGCCGCGTGCGCGAGCAGCCACAGCAGCGCGCACGAGACGCCGGCGGCGAGCGCAAGGCGCTTCGGAACGTGCCGATGCCGGTAGTGCCCCAGTTCGTGCGCGAGCACCGCCTCGACCTCGGCGGGCGCAAGACGCGCAAGGAGCGTATCGAAAAGCACGACCCGCTTGGCGGCGCCGAAGCCGGTGAAGTACGCGTTGCCGTGCGCCGAGCGCCGCGAGCCGTCCATGACGTAGACGCCGTCGGCGCGAAAGCCGCAGCGCGCGAGCAGCGCCTCGATCCTTCCCGCGAGCGCCGGATCGGCGAGCGGCGTGAAGCGGTTGAAAAGCGGCGCGATCAGCGTCGGCCACGCCGCGAGCACGAGCACGTTGAACGCTGTCCACGCGAGCCACGCCCACAGCCACCAGCGCTCGCCGGCCGCCTGCATCAGCCAGAGCACGAGCGCGACGAGCGGCGCGCCGAGCACGACCGCGACTGAGGTCTGCTTGGCGAGATCGACGAAGAAGAGCCGCGGCGTCATGCGGTTGAAGCCGAAGCGCGCCTCGATCGCGAACACGCGCCAGAGCGCGAACGGCAGATCGAGGAGGGCAACAAGCGCGGCCACCGAGCCGACCAGCGCAAGCCCGTGCGCGAGGCCGTCCGGCGCGAGCCACGCCGCCCAGGCGCGCGCGAGCGCCTCGAGCAGCCCGCCGAACGTCAGTACGACGAGCGCGGCCGCGTCTGCGAGCGCCTGCGCCGCGCCGAGCTGCGTGCGCGCGACCGCGTAGTCGGCGGCTTTCGCGTGCGCGTCGAGCGGAACGGCGTCGCGAAACGGCGCCGGCACCGCGCCGCGGTGCGCGCGCACGTGCCGCACCTGGCGGATCGCGAGCCACAGGCGAAGCGCGGTGGCGGCCGCGAGCGCGCCGACAAAGAGCGCAGCGAAAGCGTTCGTCACCGCGTGAGAGAATAGACCATGGCCGATGCGACGGACAACACGGGCGCCGACCGCCTGGTCTGGATCGACATGGAGATGTCGGGCCTTGCGCCCGAGCGCGACCGGATCCTCGAGATCGCGCTGCTCGTCACCGACGCGCAGCTGCGAGTGCTCGCCGAAGGGCCGGTGCTCGTCGTGCACCAGCCCGAGGAGGTGCTCGCGGCGATGGACGCGTGGAACCGCAGCATGCACGCGAAGACCGGCCTCGTCGAACGCGTGCGCGCCTCGCGCCTCGACGAGGCGGCGGCCGAGCAGGCCGCGCTCGCGTTTCTTTCGCAACACGTGCCGGCCGGGGTCTCACCCATGTGCGGCAACTCGGTCTGCCAGGACCGGCGGTTTCTCGCGCGCTGGATGCCGCGCCTCGAGGCGCATTTCCACTACCGCAATCTCGACGTCTCGACGCTGAAGGAGCTGGTGCGCCGCTGGGCGCCGGAGGTGTTCCGCGCGTTCAAGAAGGAAGGGCGGCATCAGGCGCTCGCCGACATCTACGAGTCGATCGAGGAACTGAAGTACTACCGCCGGACCGTGATGACGATCTAGCGCCGGCGGTGGGCCGCTTTACTGCGCACCGCCGGCCGCCGGCGCTCCGGCGCCACCTCGACGACGCACTCGATCTCGACCGGAATTCCCATCGGCAGCGACGCCATGCCGACCGCCGAGCGCGCATGGCGCCCCGCCTCGCCGAACACCTCGACGAAGAGGTCCGAGCAGCCGTCGATCACCCTCGGATGGTCCTCGAACTCGGGCACCGCGTTCACCATGCCGAGCACCTTGACCACACGGCGCACGCGGTCGAGGCTGCCGAGTTCCGCGCGCATCGCGGCAAGGAGCTCCAACCCCACCGAACGCGCGTGGCGGTAGGCCTCTTCGACCGTGATCTCGGCTCCGACCTTGCCGCGCGGGCGCCCGCCGCCCTCGGCGCGCGGGCCCTTGCCGGCGAGGAAAAGGAGGTTGCCGCTGCGCACCGCGTTGACGTAATTCGCGACCGGCGCCGATCCCGCGCCCAGTTCGATGCCGAGCGCGCGCAGCCGCGCCTCGGCGCTCATGCGAGCAGCTCGGCCGGCACCACCTTGCCGGGGTTCATCAGATTGTGCGGGTCGAGCGCGCGCTTGATCTCGGCCATGAGCGCGACCGCCTCCTCGCCGAGTTCCCGCCGCATCGAATCGATCTTGCCCATGCCGATGCCGTGCTCGCCGGTGCAGGTGCCCTCCATCCGCAGCGCGCGCTCGACGAGCCGCCGGTTGAACTGCTTGGCGAGTTCCAACTCCTCGGGCTTGGCCGGATCGACGAGGAACATCAGGTGGAAGTTGCCGTCGCCGATGTGACCGAGCAGCGGCACCGGCGCGATGTAGTGCTTGACGTCCTCCATCGTCTCGCGCACGCACTCGGCGAGGCGCGAGATCGGCACGCACACGTCGGTCGAAATCGCGCGCGCGCCGGGCCGAAGCTGCAGGCAGGCGAAATAGGCGTGGTGGCGCGCCTCCCACAGCTGCGAGCGCTCCTCCGGCCGCGTCGCCCACTGAAAGTCCAAGCCGCCGTTCTCCTTCGCGATCGCCTGCACGGTTTCGGCCTGCTCGACCACGCTCGCCGACGAGCCGTGAAACTCGAAGAACACGGTCGGCGCGACGCGGTAGGCCGTCTTCTTGTAGCGGTTGATCGCGGCGATCGTGTTCTCGCACACGATCTCCGAGCGCGCGATCGGAATTCCGGCCTGGATCGTCTGGATCACGGTATTGGTGCAGCCGTCCACGGTCGCGAACGCGCACACCGCGGCCGACATCGCCTCCTGGACCGGATAGAGGCGCACGGTCACCTCGGTGATGATGCCGAGCGTACCCTCGGAGCCGACGAACAGGCGCGTGAGGTCGTAGCCGGCGGCCGATTTTTTCGCGCGGCGCGCGGTCTGGATGACTCGCCCGTCGGCGAGTACCACCTTCAGCGCGAGCACGTTTTCGCGCATCGTGCCGTAGCGCACGGCGTTCGTGCCCGAGGCGCGCGTCGCCGCCATGCCGCCGAGGGTCGCGTCCGCCCCGGGGTCGACCGGGAAGAACAGGCCGGTGTGCTTGATGTGCTCGTTCAGCTGCTTGCGGGTCACCCCCGCCTCGACCACCGCGTCGAGGTCGGCCTCATGCACCGCGAGCACGCGGTTCATCTGCGAAAGGTCGATGCACACGCCGCCCCGCACCGCGAGCACGTGGCCTTCGAGCGAGGTGCCGACGCCGTAGGGGATCATCGGCACGCGGTGCCGCCGCAGGATGTTGACGATGTCGCGCACCTCGTCGGTGGAGCGCGGAAACACCACCGCGTCCGGCGGCGCATACGGGAAATACGACTCGTCCTTGCCGTGGTGTTCGCGCACCGCGGGCGCGGTCGAGACGCGTTCGCCGAGCAGCGCGCGAAGCTCCGCGACGACCGACGGATCGAATTCCCTTGGCCTGTTCATCTTCGGCTCCCTCGCCGCGCGGCGGCGGCCGCTCGCGCGCTATTTTAGGCGGATCTCGCCCTCGAACGGCACCCGCACGCCGAGTGCGGGAATTTCGAGCGTGACGCGCGCCGCGAGCGCCTCGTCGCCGCCCAGCCGTTTCGCCTCGAGCGCCTCGCGCACCGCCTGCTCGATCTCGCGTTGCGAGTTGACGCCGACCATCTTCAGGAATTTGCGGATGCTCAGATTGAAGGTCTCCGGGTCCATGTGCGTCTTCTCCCTCGAGCAGCCGGGCGGCGAGCCGCTTGCCGAGCTCGACGCCCCACTGATCGAAGCTGTCGATGTTCCAGATCACGCCCTGCGTGAACACTTTGTGCTCCCAGGCCGCAAGCAGCGCCCCGAGCGTACGCGGCGTCACGCCGCGCATGCGCAACAGACTCGAAGGGCGATTGCCGGGGCAGCGCCGGAATGGGGCGAGCGCCGCGTCCTCGGCGCCGGTGCCGAAGGCGAGCGCATCGGCCTGCGCGCGCGCGTTCGCCGAAAGCAGCGGGTCCACCGCCGGGTCGATGAAATCGACCGGCACCACCTGCGTGCCCTGGTGCAGCAGCTGATGAAAGGAATGCTGGCTCGGCGGGCCTTCCGCCCCCCAGAGCACCGGGGCGGTGTCGTAATCGACCGGAACGCCGCGATGGTCGACGCGCTTGCCGTTCGACTCCATTTCGAGCTGCTGCAGGTGCGCGGGAAGAAGCTTGAGCGCGTGCGCGTACGGCAGCACCGCGTGCGCGCGGCAGCCGAGGAAATTGACGTTCCAGACCCCGATCAGCGCCATCAGCACCGGAAGGTTGCGCGCAGGCGGCGCCGAGGCGAAATGGCGATCCATCTCGCGGGCACCTTCGAGCAACTCGCGAAAGCGCTGCGCGCCGAGCGCGGCAAACGCGGTAAAGCCCGCCGGCGACCACAGCGAATAGCGCCCGCCGACCCACTCGGGGATCGGTAGCACCTCGGCGGCGCCGAACGCGCGCGCCGCGGCGGTGTTGTTCGTCACCGCATAAATATGCCGCGCGCCCCAGCGCTTTGCGGCCTCGGCGTTCGCGAGGGTCTCGACCGTCGTGAACGTCTTCGAGACCACGACGAAGAGCGTCGTCCGCGGATCGGCGCCCTCGAGCGCGCGCGCGAGCGCCCGGGGGTCGGGACTCGCGACGAACCGCGTCTCGAGCGCCGCGCCGTCGGCGAGCGCGCTCGCGACGAGCCGCGGGCCGAGGTCCGAGCCGCCGATGCCGAGGTTGACGATGCGGCGAATGCCCGCCTCGGCGAGCCCTGCCGCGAGCGCGGCCATGCGTTCGAGCGCCGCCTGCACCTCCTCGGGCGCCTCCGCCCCGGCGCGAAGCGCCGTATGCCAGGCAGGGCGCTTCTCGGTGAAGTTGACGCACCGCCCTTCGAGGAGCGCCGCGCGCCACTCCTCCAAGCCGCGTTCGGAGGCGAGCGCAATGAGCCGGTCGAGCACCTCCGCGTCGAGGCGCTGGCGCGAGTAATCGAGCGAAAGCCCACAGGCCTCGGCGACGAAGCGTTCGGCACGCGAGGGCTCGGCCGCGAGCCGCTCGGCGAGATGCACCGTGCGCCAGCGCGCGGCCTGCGCAGCGAGCTGCGCCCACGCGCGGCATTCGGTGGGCGGAGTCGTGTTCACGGTTCTGTCTCGCGCCGGTACAGGCGATAGCGCTCCGATTTGTCGCCGGGTCGGCCGACGTCGGCGAGTTTCGTCCAGCCCGGCCCCGGCGCAGCCGCTTCGTGCTGCGGCCGGCCCTGCACCAGGAGGTAGCGGCAGTCGGCCGGGGCCGCGACAGTGCGGATGCCGGCATGGTAGCTGAGCGCGGCGCGTTGCGGCAGACCGAGGTCGCGCCCGGCGATGCATCCGGGCGCGGCCGGCAGGCTCGCGCGCAGCTGCAGCGCCACGGCGCGGTAGCTCTTCTGGTAGTCGGCCCACGGCATCCAGAGCATCGCGAACGTCGCCCAGAGGAGTGCGACGCCGGCTGCCCAGCGAAGGAGCGCGCGCGCGGGCGAGGGCGCCGCAAAGAGCACGAGGTAGAGCCAACCGAGCGCGACCGCGAGCGCAAACAGCACCGGCAACCACTCGAACTGCGCTGCGAACCCGGGCGCCGTCTTCGCGAAATTGCGCGCGATGCGGGGCGGCCGAGCCGCTCGTCATCGCGACGTACCCCAGCCACACGAGCGCCGTGAAAAAGCCGAAGGTCATGATCCCGAGCCAGTCGAGCGCGGCCGCGGCGCTGCGGCGAAGCTGCGGCACGCCCTGCGCTGCGAGGAGCGCAAGCGGCGCAAGCAGCGCCGTGGCGTGGATGTCGCGCATCGCCCCCTGCCAGGCGATCGCCGCGAGCGCCGCGACCGCGGCGGCGAGCGGCGCGAACACGCGCGCGGTGCGCCACTCGCGCCGCAGCGTCCAGGCGGCCCACAGCGCGAGCGGCCAGGCCGGCCACGCGAACCAGCTCGCGGTGACGAGGTAGTAGCGCAGCGCCGCGCCGAAGTCGCCGCGCGCGCGTACCGCCTCGTTCCACCAGGCGGCCGCGTGCTCGGCGCGCGCCCCCAGAGCGCGAGCGCCCACACGCCGGCCGCGAGCGCCGGAAGCGCGAGCGCCGGAAGCAGAAACCCGCCCGCGCGGCGCGTGCGCAGCTCGTCGCAGACCGCGTGCGAGGCGAGCGCCGCGGCGGCGAGCGCGAGCGGCGCGACGATTCCGGCCGACAGGAACGCGACCGCGAGCGCGGCGCCGAACGCGCTGCCGGCGGCGAACGGCCGGCGCGGCGCGCGAAAGAGGAACAGGAACGCCGCGCACGAGGCCGCGAGCGCAGCGAGCTCAGGCACCGCCTCGTGCGCATGCACGATCAGGCCGACCGAGCCGGCGAGAACGAGCATCGCGCAGGCGCCGGCGGCGCGGGCATCGGCGCGCGTGCGCGCGCCGGCGCCGTGCCGCGCCGCGAGATAGACGAACCAGAACGCAAGGAGCATGCAC
>JAVQZY010000015.1:0-50266 GCA_033582675.1 Burkholderiales bacterium
TGCTCACGCTTTCCGCTTCTGCTTCGAATCCGGTCAAGTCCGCGCATCGCGGGAAATCCGTGAGCGTGATGAATTCAGTTGTCCCGACGCGGTACGGTCGGCCTAAAGCTGGTTCGCGTGCTCGCGCAGCCTCTCGATTTGCCGGCCGGCTCGAGCACACGCGCCTTGGCCCGAATGACCTTGTGTTCCTTCGTCATCGTGTCGATCCTTTCTCCCTTCGGCCCTCGGGACACCTCCGTCCCGGGGGGCGTCCAATCCTTTGAAACCGAGACCGATCGTCGGATTTAGTTTTGGGTGCGCGTAAATCCGGTGACGCTATCGCCAACGCTTCAACACGCTAAGGGAGATCGCCATGTTGCGAGTTCCAGATTGATGCCTCGTGTCCAGCCCGTACTGGAAATCAGCCGGTCAATGGGCCAGAGCGCCTTCACGACGCCTGCACCGTACGGGTTCCGGAGAGATCGCGGCGCAACGCGGATGGACTTCTGAAGGAGGCGCCAAATCTGATAAAGCAGCCAAGCCCGCATGCGCCCATCCGGCACGGGATCCCCCAAGATCGCAAACACCGGTTCCCGATCCAGGAGACGCAGTCCGAGCGGTTCGAGGATTCGTTCGTAGGCCAAAAGAGGCCGCCGCTTAACGTGGGCGAAACGCCGACCCCACGGCGAATCGGTAAACACATCGGAAACTACAAGGGCCCCGCCTTTGTTCAGCTTTGTAGCTAGCCATGTCAAGGCGCGCTCGAAATCGGCGTCTTCAACGATGTGGTAAAGAACATCGATAGCGGCCACCACGTCAAAGGACCTTCCTTCGAGCGCGGACTGCGGCTTTGCAAGGTCAAGCACGTGGAAGCTTCCCCATGAAAACCGAGTCTGGAGATCAGCCACGGCGACACTGGAAACGTCCACGCCTACCCAGTTGTTTACGCCGAGCTGTTCCCATAGCGCACCGTAAGCGCCGGTGCCGACGCCGGCCTCGAGGACCGAGCGTATCTCCATGCGCTGACGCCGAAGCAAGCGCTCGAGTGCCGGCAAACGCAACCGGCGATAGGCCTCGCGGTTGAATCCTTCGCCTAAGGCGGCATATCCCACCGCAGCGAGCCCAGCACGGTACTCGCGGTGAAGAGCATCCCAGTAACGCGCGTCAGGCATTCGGCTTATCGCCTTTGACGAGGAAGACTCGCGTCAGAACAGGAAGCGTTGCCCCTGTTTCTGCGAGGTTCCAGAGCTGAAGCGCAGTGCGGAGCATGCGCCAGACGATGAATCGCAAAGTTGAGGCCGCGCTGTAGCCCACGGAATCGGCCCCTCTTCGCGAGCCTCGATTGCCGTGAATCCTGCGCGACGGAGAAGCCGCGTCAGTGGACTTTACGTTGAACGCCCACTCGTGGGTAATGTCGCCATAGCGAATGCTCGATCCGAAAGGGCTATCGGCGTTCGGGGTCTGAAGGATGAGGCGTCCGCCGGGCTTGAGCGCCGCGCGGCACAGGTCGAGAAATCGGATCGCCTCGTCGCGCGAAAAATGCTCCACGATGTCGAGGCCGATCAGTCGTCAACTGGCTCGGACGCCCGGCTAACCACGCCGAGAGCATCCCCGTGCTCGACGGTGGGAACGACCTGCCGCGCAAGCGCCACCTGATCGGGGCTGATGTCCACCCCGGATAGATACGTGTAGCCGAGCGTTTTAAATTCAGCAGTTTTCCCTGGCCGCAGGCGAGCTCTCCGATCGCGGCATCGCTACGTGCCGGCAGCCAGCCGCGCAGGTACCACCGGTATGCGCGGCCCCACCGCTCTGCGGCTGCCGCATCGAAGCGTTCCTGCGCGTCTTGCCAGTCGCGGCCGTAGCTTTCGTAGATGCTCGCGCGAAGCGTACTCCGCCCGTCCTGTAGTTTCACAGAGAGCCTACGAGCTTAGTTCCGTAAGATACGCGATCGACGCCCATCCTTTGAGCGCGCCACACCATAAACAGTGCGCCTCGTTACTTGAGCAAGGCTTTGCGCCCTTGCCGCAAATCAGCGGTGTTCACCTTGCAACTTTCGGCTCTTGAAGCATTTGACGTCGTCAGTTACGCGGTTTGAGACAGGCATTTCCACGAGGCTGTGTTGCCGGAAGAACGCAACCACTTCCCCGGGGTCGCCGTACTGCGGATGTATTTCCGCCAAGACGTACCTGCATCGAGCGAGCGCCGAGACTGAAGCCGACCGGCAGAGAAGGTATTCGGCTCCTTCGATGTCCATCTGAGGGAATCCACGTTCCGATCACCGACGATTTCGTCGAGCGTCATCATTCGTATGTCCTCCGTCGAACCGCCTTCGCAAGCAAAGAGACTGTCCCCTGTGCTGCCGTGTCCAAGTCTTACCGGAACGGTTCCACTGTGCGCCCCGACCGCGGCGTTCAGCAACCGCAAGGGGCAGTCGAAGTTGGACTCGATGTTGAAACGCATGCGCCTGAATGTGCGTGGATTCATCTCGACTGCCACAATCTCCGCAGGCGTAATGCCCATGCTTTTGAGCAGCAAAGGGAAACCGCCGTTTGAGGCGCCGAGATCCACGACCACAGGGTTTTGCGGAGGTGGAGCTTTCGGAGATAGCGCTTGTACATGTCGGACGTCAGAAGGTGCCGAGCGCCATTTGCGTCACCCGCGCAGCGGTCTTCGAGAAACAGGACGTCGCCGAGTCGGTAAATATTGGGGCGCCGCGGAACATTGTCTTCGCGAGCAGCAGATGCCAGCGATTGTCGAGGTGCATGACCTCGAGCAGGCCGAAGAACTTTGTTCGCAGAAAGCTCTTCACGCGAGCGCGTTCTGCTGACTACTCGCCTTCGGGACGGCGGGGAGTCGCAACACTCGTCCACAGGCCTCGAATACTTCATCTACGCTGATCGCCCTGAGGCACGCATTCTCGTACTGCTTGCAAACGACGAGTTTGCAACCCTCGCAAGGCAGCGCTTTTCGCAGCACGATATGGCCTTGGCCGTAGGGGTACCAGCGTCCGGGCCAGTCCTGAGCAGCAAAAATCGCAACACAGCGGGTTCCGACGGCCGCGGCAAGATGCATTGTGCCGGTATCGTTACCGACGTAAAGGTCACATCGTTCGAGCACCGCCGCGGCATGCCGAATGGAAAGCGGTCCGGCGCCGTTAATGCCTTTGCCCCAGAAAGCTATCAGCCGATCGGCGAGGGCGGCGTCCTCGCGTCCGCCGAGGACGACAGGGGTAATGCCGAAGGCCTCGATCAGTCGCCGCCCGAGTTCCGCAAAGCGTTCTTCCCCCCAGCGCTTCGAAGGCCACTTGCTCCCGGGACCGATCGCGACGAGGCGATGCAGCTTGCTCGAGGCATGTTCTTCGAGGAAACGGCGGGCGGCGATTCTGTCGGCTTTCGTTGGTTCTAGCCGCATGAGCGCGCTGGTCGGTACCGGTATGTCGATGCCATCTTTTCTCAGCCGCGCGCGCAGGCGGTCGGCCTCCTGCTCGAGCCAAGGTAGCGGTTCTCCCGGTCGTCGTGTCGGATAGGGGCTTTCAAGATCGTAACCGAGGGAATCGGCTATTCCCGCCAATCTGAAATAGAGGTGATCGCGCCATGCCTTCACGGTCGAGCGCGAGCTAGGCGCAAGGTAAACCAGCAGGTCGAAACGGCTGGATCGAATTTTCGGCAAAAGCCGGAGCGCTTCTCCGAGAGAGGGCCCGGATTGGCCGGTTTCGTAGGTCAAGAAGCCGTCGACGAGCCCCTGCGGAAGCACCTCCTCGGCCATGACCCAGTTCGCGTTCGGGTCTTTGGCCGTGAGCACTGTGATTCTCGCCTCAGGAAAACGTCGGCGCAGTATCCGGAAGGCGGGTAATGCGACCAGCGTGTCGCCGAGCTGTCCGAACCGGAAGACCAGGATGTTGCGCGGACTCGACTCGACTCGGCGCGCAATCACTGCTACCTGCCACCGCTGACTGAATTCGCGGAAAACTTCGTCTGCCCACGGACGCAACCTCGCTCCGCCACGACGAGCAGCGATCCAGGTTGCGACCGGTGTGTTGAAGCCGGTCTTTGGCCTGTTGGCGATGAGCGCAGCGACGCAAGGTGATGCTCGCTTCAGGAGAACATCGCGCTCGATCCGCGGCACGCTTCCTAAGAGGCGTACCGATTGACGGAACAAAAACGGGTCCACGAACGGGACGCGGATTTCCAACGAGTGCGCCATTCCTGCCCAATCAGCATCGCGAAGCAACTGATTTCGCATGTAGCAGGACATCTCGACGCGCCACTGACCGCAAGGCTCGCCGATCGAATTCCGGCGATCCGGCACCGCAAATCCTCCTCCAGCGCGAGCTGGGAAAGGCCTTCGCGCACAAGGCCGTGCTCGAGGATGCTCGTAAGCTCCCACGGCATGAAGAGCGCTCGGCGCAGCAACATAGGCTCCCGCGAGCGTTGAGCCGTATTCCAGGAGCCCGGCTGCCTTCGGCTTCGAAAAGCGCCTTGCGAGCGGTGCAGTCGCTCTACGGAACAGGCGGCCCAAGCGAGGAGCGGCGGAAAAGACTTTCAGCGCGCGTGCAAGACGAGGAACCTGCCTGAAACTCGGGTAGCCGCACAGCAACTCGTCCCCGCCCAGCCCCGAGAGCGCCACCTTGATTCCGGTGGCGCCCGCACTCCTGCTGATCAGGTAGGTGTTCAGCCCGTCGATCGTCGGTTGATCCATGGCCTCGAGGAATCGCGCTCGTTCGGACTCGAAGTCGGCCCGAGCGATCCGCTCGGTCTTGTGACATATTCCGAGCAGCCGCGCCGTCTGTTCCGCGATCACCGACTCGTCTTCGGCACTGTCGCGGAACTCGTCGAAAGCGAGAGTGAAGGCGTCGAGCTTGGCGCCACGGTTTGGGCACCAAGTGCCGCAACGAGGTTCGAATCTCGGCCGGCCGAAAGAAACAGAGCGACCGGCACGTCGGCGACAAGGTGATAGCGGACGCTTTCGGAAAGCGCATCGAGGATTTCGGGATACGGATCGGCGCGCTCCGAAGCCTCGCTTTCGGCCTGAACGATCTCGGCGCGCAGGTCGAAATAAGTCTGCGCTGCAGGCATGGGGCCGTTTGCCCTCAGGAAAAGCGCAGCTCCCGCAGGCAGTGCCTTGATCGCTTTTACATAGGTCCATGGCTCGGGGTACATGGCCCCACACGAAGAAGCCGCAAATCCCCGCTGGGCACGGGGTGTCGTTCAATGCGCCGCCCGCAAGCAGCGCCTTCACCTGCGAGGCAAAGCGTAGCGTCTTGCCGTCGTCGGCGATATAGAGCGGCTTGATGCCGAAGGGGTCGCGCGCTAGGAGAAGGCCCCGCTTTTGCGCATCCCAGATGCCGAAGGCGAACATGCCGCGCAGCTTCGGAAGCATGTCGGCGCCGTAGGCGGCGTAGAGCGCAAGGAGCACTTCGGTGTCCGATTGGCTGCGGAACACCGCGCCGCGCGCTTCGAGTTCCCGGCGCAGTTCGCGGTAGTTGTAGATTTCGCCGTTGAAGACGATGACGTTTCCGGTCGCCGGATCGTGCATCGGCTGCGCGCCGGCTTCCGATAGGTCAATGATCGCGAGCCGCCGGTGCGCAAGGCCGATGCGGCCGTCGGCCGCGATCCAGTCGCCCGCGCCGTCCGGGCCGCGCGCGGCCATGCGGTCGCGGATGCGGAGAAGCTCTGCGCGGTCGACCGGCGGGCTGTCCGCGGCGTAGGCGAAGATGCCGGCGATACCGCACATCGGGGGTCAGGGTGCAACCAGGTTCGAGGCGAGATCCCGACAGCCGCAGCGGGCGAGCGTGTCGCGCGTCAGTAGAGCGCCTGCTAGATCGAAGCGGTACCGGCGCATGCCGGGAAACGCCGAAATGAAGCGTGTTCTCGGAAAGGCGGACACGATAGCCTGCGCGATGACGGTGGCGGCGCTATCTGAAACGAAGGTGCGCGCGCAGCGCCTCGAGCCGCGCGGCGGAGACCGGGTCGCGCCGGGCCTTTTCGAGCGCCTCGCGGATGAAGGCGAGGAGAACCGCGATCAGGGCTGCGACGAGCACGCTGACGAGGACGATGAGCGCGCGCTTCGGCCTGCTCTTGAAGTCGGGCGGGATGGCGCTATCCACGACCTGGATGATCGCGGCGTCTTTCGCTTCGTCGATCTTTGCCGCCTCGAACTGCTTGGTGAGCAGCTCGACCATCGCTTCGAGGTACTTGACGTCGCGAAGGAGGCGGATGTTTTCGAGGCCGGCGGGCGAGGCGGGGTTTCGCGTCGGTGCGCCGTTTCCGCCCTCGAGCTTGGCGAGTTCGGCCTGCATGCTCGCGATCTCCTGGCGCAGGCGCACCATGTCGGGGTTGCGCTCGGTGGCGAAGGTGCGCATCGCGTTCAACTGGATCTGCTTCACCGCGACCTCGGCGCGCAGCCGCTCGACGGTGCCGACGACGGCGCGGCTCTGCGCTTCGACCGCCGCAAGCCCCTTTTCGTCAATCGAGCGGCGTAGCGCCACTTCGGCCTGCACCAGTTGCTCGCGGGCGGCGGCAAGCTGCCGCTCGAAAAAGAGCCGCCGCTGCGCGGCCTCGGTGACGGCAAGCACTTGGATCAGGCGGTCGAGTTCCTCGATGTAGGCGTTCGCCATGTCGGCGGCGCGCTTCGGGTCGCGGTCTTCGACCTCGATGGTGATCAGGCCGTCGCGGCCGGCGCTGATCTTGGTCACCCGCGCAAGCGCCCTGCGCGTGGCGACCATGGTTTCGGTTTCGAACACTTCCTTGAGCCGAAATCGCTCGATCATGCGGTCGGCGATCGTGTGGCCCTTGAGGATACCGACGAAGAGGTCGCCGGGGTTCTTCAGGCCGAGCGCTTGCGCTGCGGCGCCTGCGCCGGCAGCGCCCGCGATCGCGCTCAGCGCGGCAGCCGCGGTGGACTCGCGCTGCTGCGGCGGCAGGATGCGCGCCTGGGCGGTGTAGATCTTGGGAAGCGAGAAGGCGACGGCGAGCGAGACGACGCCGGCGGCAAACGGGAGCCCGAGGACGAGGAGCTTCTGCTTCGCAAGGACAAGCAGCAGGTCGAGGAGGCTCACTTCGTCCTCGCCCGCTTGCGGCGGGGCCGTCCTGCGGCGCGCCGCTCGATGCCGTGTTCTCGTTCACTCCGATTCCCTCCAGTGCCCGGGCGACAGGGCGGAGTTTATTGCGATTTCGGGGTCAGCTTGCGCGTCTGGAGGTGAGAAATAGTTCTCATCTGTGCGGCTGCTGATGCCGTCGAGACTGAACGCTTGCCGTTGACGATCAGGCTTCGCTAGGCGAATATTCGCTTGAGGGGCAACGCGGCGGTGGTGGTGGGGCAAAATTTTCCTTTCCTTTTCCCGACCTTGGTCTCGTTTGCGCTCGGCGCGTTGCTCGTGATGTCGCGCCGCTGGCACCTTGCGGTCACGGGGGATTTACCCGGCGCCGATAGGCGCAAGGTGCACATCCGGGCCGTTCCCCGAGTCGGGGGGGTTGCCATTTTCGCTGCGGTGTTCGCTTGCGGGGCCTTGATGGATGCGGCGGCGACTGCGCTTCTGCTCGGCCTCGGCGCCTGCGGCCTGTTGCTGTTCGTCGGCGGGTTGCTCGAGGACGTCTTTCGCTGCGTACCGCCGATCGGCCGCCTGTGGCTCGCGTTTGCCTCGGCTGCAGTCGCTTTTTCGTCTTCGATGCACGGATCACGGCGATTGATCTCCCGGGCGTGGACACCGTACTCGGAATGGCCGCGGTGTCTCTCGTGTTCACGATGTTCGCGGTGGGGGGCTTTGCGCACGCGTTCAATATCGTCGATGGCTTGAATGGGCTCGCCGGGTTGGTCGCGATGCTGATCCTTTCGGCGATCGCGTGGGTTGCCGGGGAGGCGGGGGACGCGCTGATTCGCGACGCAAGCCTGCTGCTTGCCTTCGCGGTTGCGGGCTTTCTCGTCTGGAACACGCCGCGCGCGCGGCTCTTCCTCGGCGATGGGGGATCGTACCTTCTGGGTTTCCTGATCGCGGAACTCGCGGTGCTGCTTGTGCACCGCAATGTGCAGGTGTCCCCTTGGTTCGCGTTGGTGGCGCTCGGCTATCCGGTGTGCGAGACGCTTTTTTCCGGGTACCGGCGAGTCGTTTACCGTAACGCCTCGCCGATGAAGGCCGATGGACTCCATCTTCACACGCTGGTGTACAAGCGGCTCTTTCGGCGCAAGGGCCGCGATACCGACGTTCGCAATGCGCTCGCAGCGCTGTGCGTGCTGCCCTTGGCCGTAATCACCGTGCTCGCCGCCGCGCTCTTCTGGACGAACCCTTGGGCGTTGCAGGCGGCGGCGATCGCGTTCGTCTGCCTTTACCTGGTTTGCTATCGGAGCCTTGTGCGGTTCAGGCTGCCAAGGTGGGTCGCAAGCCTGCGCAAGGGCGCTCGCGGCGAAGGGGCGCGGTTTGCGGTGCCCGGGCCAAAGCGACCTATCGTGATTCGAGATCGGTGAAGATATGCAAACTTGTGTAAGAACTTCGGCTTGCGGCTTGAGGGCGCCGCGCTCTATGTTGGAAAGTGTTTTGGCAGGAATCGGAGTGCATCACATGCGCGCTGTGGGCTTTCTCCTCCTCGGGCTGGCCGTGCTCGCGTTGCCAGCGAAGGGCTTCGCTGCGGCGACGATCGAGTCGCTGACCGGGTCTGCGCGAGTGCAGCCCGCCGGCCAGGCTGCGGTGGACGCGAAGGCGAAGGACCGCGTGCCGTCGGGGGCGACGGTGCGCACGCAGGCGAAGTCCCGGGCCGTGCTGCGTTTTGACGACGGCAGTGCAGTGGTGCTGGAGGAAAACACCGAATTCACGGTGACCGAATTCAGCTTCGCGCAGGATGCCCCCGAGAAGGACCGAAGCATCTTCAGCATGGTGACCGGCGCGTTACGGATGGTCGGCGGAGCGATCAGTCGGCGCAGCCGCACGATGGTCGCATTGCACGTGCCGCAGGCGACGATCGGCATCCGCGGCACGGATTTCATGGTGGCGGTGGTCAACCCGGCGTTCGTGAGCGTGATCTCTGGGACGATCAGCGTCTCGAACGCGGCGGGGACGGTCGCGTTCGGTGCGGGATCGTTCGGCTCGGTGGCAAGCGCGACCTCGCTTGCGACCTCGATCACCGCGGGGCAACTTCCGGCGCAGGTGTCCTCGGCGTTCTCGTCGCTCGGCGGCGTACCGGTGACCCCGACTGCGCCGGGGGCGCCGGCGCCGGGAACCGCGGTGCCCGGGGTCGCGCCCGGCGTGGGCGCGGCAGGCGCCGCGGCGGCCGCTGCTGCTGCAGCGGCGGCAGCGGCGGCACTCGGCGGCGGCGGTGGCGAGGGCACGACGACGCCGCAGCACGCGACGCCTTCGCACCACTAGGGAACGCTCGGTTAAGCTGAGTGCGAGTGCTCCCCATGGGGAGCGACGGGGAGTCTCGTGCGTGCTTGGCTTGCGGTCGGACTGAGTCTGCCTTTTCTTGCCGCGGCGCAGGCGCCGAGCATGACAGGGCAGACGGGACTCGTCAGCATGCCGGATGCGCGTCTCGCACCGGACGGCACATGGCGCATGGGCATGAGCTTTCTCAGGCCGTACCAGGCGCTCTGGACGAGCGTGACCGTGCTCCCTTGGCTCGAGGCATCGGGGCGGTATACGCGCATCATGCACGTGCCCGGCTTCGACAGGCCCGGCACCGACTTCGGCGACTTCAAGGACAAGTCGTTCGACTTCAAGGTCAGGCTGTTCGACGAATCGGGTTCGCGCCCGTCGGCTGCGCTCGGGATTCAGGACGCGCACGGTACGCAGGTCTTTCGCGCAAGCTACGCCGCGCTGTCCAAGCGGATCGGCGAGTTCGACGCGACCCTCGGCTACGGCAGGGGCCGCATTGACGGGCTTTTCGGGGGGCTGCGCTGGCAACCGCAGCGCCTGCCGCAATGGAGCTTCGTCGCCGAATACGACGCCTTCGATTATCCGCGCGACAGGGGGGCGCAGCTCTCGGGCGCTGCAAGCTATCGCAAGGGGCCGGCCTTCGGGGTGGAGTACCGCTGGGGCTGGCTCGGCGCGCAGGTGGCGGCTTCGCACGGGCAGCTCGCGTTCAACGTGCACCTCGCGGTACCGATGCACCAGCGCGAGTTCGTGCCGAAGACCCGCGAGCCGGAGCCTTGGCTTGCCTTCGTTCCGCGGCCGACCGAGGAGCAATGGGCCTCGGACGTTGGCCATCGTGCCCGGCTGCGGCGCGCGCTTCTCGAGCACGACTTTCGGCGCGTGCATTTTCGCTACGAGAACGGGCGGCTCGAGGCGACACTGGCCAACGCGCGTATCTCCTCGATGCCGCGCGCGGTCGGGCGGGCGGCGCGAATCCTGCTTGCGTTTGCCCCGCTCGAGACGCGCGAGATCCGCATCACCTATCTCGCCGGGCTGCTTCCGGCGGCGACCTACACCTTCGTCCATCTGCCGGTGCTGCAGCGCTACTTCGCCGGTACGGCGACGCCCGCGGAGTTCGCCCAGTACGTCTCCGTCGCCTACGCCCAGCCCGGGGGCGGCGACGAAGCGACCGATCGCGCCGAGGCGCTTGCCGGCTTCGCCGAACCGCTCGCCGAAGCGGTGCTGCGCTCGCGCCCCGAGGGCGACCTCGTCGCATTTGCCTTCGAGGATGACCAAGGCAACCGCTTCCGGCTGCGACCGGGCGTGCAGACGTTTCTCAACGATCCGTCCGGCGCGTTCAAGTACGACGTCAGCCTTTATGCGAACTTCGATCGCGTCCTGCCCGGGCGGGTGGCGCTGAGCGCCGAGGCGAAGTGGACGCTCCTCGAGACGGTGAGCGACGTCACGCAGCCCTCGAACAGCCTGCTTCCGCACGTTCGCTCGGACGTGGCGCTTTATCGGCGCGAGGCGCGGCTCAAGGTGACGCGCTTGCTCGCCAACAAGTACTTTCATCCGCTCGAACGCGTGTACGCGAGGCTTTCGGCCGGGATTTACGAGGAGATGTTCAGCGGCATCGGCGGGCAGATCCTTTATTTGCCGCGCGCCGGCGGCTGGGCGGCGGATCTGCAGGCCGACTGGCTGCGCCAGCGCGATTACCGGGGGCTGTTCGGACACCGCGACTACAGTGTCTTCACCGCGATCGGTTCGCTGCATTATCGGCTCGCGCACGGGGTGACGCTCACCGCGCGCGCGGGGCGTTTTCTTGCGGGCGACGAGGGGGTGCGCTTCGAGGCCAAGCGCCGCTTTCGTTCCGGCATCGAGGTGGGCGCGTGGTATTCGTTTACCAACGCGAAGGACATCACGTCGCCGGGCTCGCCCGGCAACCCGTACCGTGACAAGGGCGTGTTCCTCACGATGCCGCTTCACATCCTGCTCGAGCAGGACACCGGGGCGCGGGCGGGTTTTGCGCTCTCGCCCTGGACGCGCGATGTCGGGCAAATGGTCGCCTCGCCGGGCGATCTGTACCGTATTCTCGAAAATCCGCTGACTGTCGGTATGGTCGAGCGCGGCGGGCTTGCGCGCATGGGCGACTACGACGACGAGTATTACGACTTGCCGAAGCTCGGCAGCGGGGGGCGCGACCGCCGTTGGCCCGAGGCGGTGCTGGAAGACCTCTGGGCGGCGGGATCGGCCGCGCGCCACGTGCACTGGCTCTCGTCGGCCGCGATCGGGGCGGGAGCGATCCTCGCGAGCTCCGCCTTCGACCGGCGGGCGTTGCGCTACGCCGAGGAGCACGAGGCGAGCCGGCTGCGCAGATCGTTCGTGCGGGCGACCGATGCGTTGCCGCTTGCGGCGCTCGGGGCGGCCGCGATCGCCGCCTTCGACGAGTCGCGGCCTCGGCTTTCGGATTGCGGCTGGGCGGCGCTCGAGGCCGGGGCGCTCGCGTTTGCGGGCAGCGAGCTGCTCAAACGCGCAATCGGCCGCGCAAGGCCCGAGATGGGGCTCGGGCCGCGCAACTTCGACACGTTCACGAGCCGCGAATCGCGCGCCTCGTTTCCGTCTCGCCATACGGCGCTTGCGTGGGCCGCGTTGACGCCGTTTGCGCGCGAATACGACGCCGACTGGCTCTACGGCGTTGCGCTCCTGTCGAATGTCGGGCGCGCAATGAGCACGCGCCACTGGCTTTCGGACACCGTCGCGGGCGCCCTGCTCGGTTACGCCGCGGGCTACCTCGCCTGGGAAGGCCGGCGCGCGGCGAACCGCGCAAAGAACGCTCCCGACGTGCTCGTCGGCCCTCGCTCGGTGAGCCTCGCATGGCAGCTCGACTGACGCGCCTGTGGGCGCCGGCTGCGGCTTGCGTCGCCGCGCTGCTCGCCCCGCCCGCTCCGGCCGCCGAATGCCGGGTACACGATCCGGAGCTGCAAGGCACCTACGTCGGTGGCTGCGTCGGTGGGCTCGCCGATGGCGTCGGGCACGCGGTCGGCGCGGCGGCCGAATACCGCGGCGAGTTCAAGGCCGGGATGAAGCACGGCAAGGGCGTGAAGCGGTGGTTTGCGAGCGGCGACATCTACGAGGGCGAGTTCGCCGAGGACCGTCGCCACGGCTTCGGCGTCTACACCTGGGGGCCGCGTTCGCCGTGGGCGGGCGAGCGCTATCGCGGCGGTTTCGTGAACGACCGGCGCCACGGCTACGGCACCTACACCTGGCCTTGGGGCGATTCCTATACCGGGCCGTGGGAAAACGATGCGATCGTCGGCCCGCCGACACCGATGATGCAGGCGCGCGCAAAAACGCGCGCCGCGCTCGTTGCGGCGCTGCGTACGCCGGGGCTCCGCGTCTGCCGCGAAATGCCGGTCGGCATCGCGCAACGCGAATGGATCCGCGGCACGGTGATCGAGTCGCAGGGCGAGCGCATCGCGGTGCGCATCGACGATCCCGGGCGGCACGACCACGTTCTTCAGAACGTCCCGCTCGAGCAAGGGCTGATCGTATGGGACGCGATCGAGGGGTGGTTGCCCTGCCGGTAGCGCGCGGCCGCCGAAGGCCCGGGGGCCGGGTGATCAAGGTCGCGCTCGCCCTCGTCGTGCTCGGTGCCGCGGTGTGGCTCGCGCATCTGCATGTCGCCGCGCAGAGTTACCACCCATCGGTGCGCGTACGATTGCCGGAAAACGTGCATCTCGTGATGACCCATGCACCGGTCGACCGGCACGAGCAGTGCGCGGCGATCACCCGGCGGTTCGTCGAGCCGATGCGCAGGCTCTGCACCGAGTGCCGCATCGAGCATGCGCGCTGCGAGCGCACGCCGGCGCCCGATCGCGGCGCAACGCATTACACCGTCCGACTGCGCGAGATGCAGATCGCCGTCGAGGGCGCACCCGAGCGCGCGCGCGGCGTGTGCGAGGAAGTGGCGGTGGCGCTGGTCAGGAACGGCGCCGGGAGCGCCGCCTGCGTGTTTCCGCGGCCGAAACCGGGCGTTCGGGATAGCCGTCCGGGTTGAGCGACTGCCAACGCCAGGCGTCGCGGCACATGTCTTCGAGGCCGTAGCGCGCGCGCCATCCGAGCAGCCGTTCGGCGAGCGTCGCATCCGCCCACGATTGCGCAAGGTCGCCGGCGCGCCGTTCCCTGATTTCGTACGGAATCGGCCTGCCGCAGACGCGCTCGAAGGTCTTGACGACTTCGAGCACGGAGTAGCCGCGTCCGGTGCCGAGGTTGACGGTAAACGATTCCGGCTGAGATTCGAGTCGGGCGAGGGCGGCGACATGCCCGGCGGCGAGGTCCATTACGTGGATGTAGTCGCGCACGCCGGTACCGTCTTGGGTGTCGTAATCGCCGCCCCAGACGTTCAGCTTCGGGCGCCGGCCGACGGCGACCTGAGCGATGTAGGGAAAAAGGTTGTTCGGCACACCGAGCGGATCCTCGCCGATGCGGCCGGACGGATGCGCCCCGACCGGATTGAAGTAGCGCAGGAGCGCGTATTTCAGTTCCGGCCAGGCGGCAGCGCAGTCGGCGATCAGCCCCTCGGCGATCATCTTCGTTCTTCCGTAGGGGTTCGCCGGGCGAAGCGGATGCGTCTCGGTGAGCGGCAGCGACTCGGGTGCACCGTAAACCGTGCACGAGGAGCTGAACACGAGCCGTCGCACGTCGTGCTGCCGCATCGCGCGCAGCAGCGTCAGCGTTCCGCCGACGTTCGTGTCGTAGTACTCGAGCGGTTGCGCGACGGACTCGTGCACTGCCTTGAGCCCGGCGCAATGGAGTACGGCCGCGACCGGCCGCCGGCGGAGACCTGCGCGAGTGCCCTGCCGTCGCGCACGTCGGCGCGCACGAAGCGGAAATTCCGCGGCGCGCGATTTCGCGCAGGCGGGCAAGGACGCTCAAGCGCGCGTTGGCGAGATTGTCGAGCGCGACGATGTCGTAGCCGGCCTCGGCGAGCGCGACGCACACGTGCGAGCCGACGAAACCGAGACCGCCGGTGACGAGCACCGCGCGGTCGTCGGCCTTTCTGCGGCGAGCACGACCGCTCAGGACTTCCTCGCCGCGAGCGACTTGCGCGTGACGCCGATCAGGTGCGTCGGCGATCTCGATCATGCGCTCGAAGGTCTGCGCCTGCTCCACCTTGATGGTGTAGCGGCCGTGAACGGCCAGCGTCGGCGTGCCCTCGATGCGGTAGGCGGCCACGAGCTGGTTCGAGCGGCGCACGCGGCTCTGTACGCCGAAGGATTTCATCGTCTCGTCGAATTTCTTTGCGTCGACGCCGTGGCGCGCGAGCCACTGCGCGAGCGCCTGCGGGTCGTTCGTCTTGAGCCGCTCGCGGTGGATCGCGTCGAAAAGCGGCCGATGCAGCTTCTCGGTCAGCCCGAGCGCCTCGAACGCGTAGAAGATCGCCGCATCGTGCGCCCAGCGCTCGTTGAAGGCGGCCGGGACGCGCCGGAACGCGGTGTCGGGCGAAAGCCGCGCGATCCACTTTTCGATGAGCGGCTCGATCTGGTAGCACGCGGGGCAGCCGTACCAGAAGAATTCGATCACCTCGATCTTGCCGGGCGTCTCGACCGGAATTTCCGGATTGAGCGCGGTGTAGTCGGCGCCCGCGCGCGGCGCCTGCGCGCGCGCGGGCAGCGCCGCGAGCGCGGGCAGGGCGAGCGAGACGGCGATCAGCCGGCGGCGGAAAGGAGAGTGCGTGGTCGTCATTGGCCGTCCTTTGCGGGATCCTTGATTTTGACCAGGCTCGCGTCGATGCCGTTCTGCGCGAGGAGCTGGCGCACGCGGTTGAGATCGTCGATCCTCGCATACGGCCCGAGCCGCACGCGGTACCAGGTGCCTTTGTCGGGCAGCGTCGTCGGCTCGACGCCGGCCTCCAACCCGAGCAGCGCGAGCTTCGCCTTCTGGTTGTCGGCGTCCGCGGGATTCTGAAACGACCCGGCCTGGATGAAATAGATCGCGCGCGGCGCCTCGCCTTTCGGGGGCTCGGCCTTCGCGCCCCGCGCCGCCTCCTTCAGCTCGCGCTCGGTCACCGGTTCTTCGGCGCCCGGCAGGATGCGATAGAAATCGAACTTCGGCTTTTCGGCCTTGGTGTCCGCCTGCGGCATGCCGGCGATCGCGGGCGGCTTGAGCGGTTCGTCCTTCGCTGCCGGCTTCGTCGCCTTGCCGACGAACGGGATCGGAGTCTTCGTGACGTAGAACGCGACCGCGAGCGCGATCGCAAGGCCGGCGAACAGACCGAGAAAGAGGCCGAGGAGAAAGCCGCCGCGCGTTTTCGCGCGCGCCGCGGCGCGCCCGGTCGAGCGTTGTCGTCTGCCTGACTGCGCGATCACATTTTCTCCGGGGCGCTCACGCCGAGCAGCCGCAGGCCGTTGGCGAGCGTCTGGCGCACTGCCGCCGCGAGCGCAAGGCGCGCCTCGCGCAGCGCGCGCTCTTCGACGAGGATCCGCTCGGCATTATAGTAGCTGTGGAATTCGCTCGCGAGGTTGCGCAGGTAGAACGCGACCGCGTGCGGCGCGCATTCGGCCGCGGCCTGCGCGAGCACCTCGGGAAACGCGGCGAGTTCGCGCGCGAGCGCGGCCTCGCGCGCGAGCACGAGCGGCTCGAGCGGCGCGGCCGCAAGGCGCGCCGGATCTTCGCCCCATTGCGCAAGGACGCTCGAGATGCGCGCGTGCGCGTACTGCACGTAGTAGACCGGGTTGTCCTCGGTGCGCGCGAGCGCGAGGTCCACGTCGAACACGAAGTCGGCGTCCGGCCGGCGCGAGACGAGAAAGAACCGCACCGCATCGCGCCCGGCCCAGTCGATCAGGTCGCGTAGCGTCACGTAGGCGCCCGCGCGCTTCGAAATCTTCACCTCCTCGCCGCCGCGCACGACGCGCACCATGCTGTGCAGCACGTATTCCGGCCAGCCCGCGGGAATGCCGATCGCCAGCGCCTGCAATCCGGCGCGCACGCGCGTGATCGTGCTGTGGTGATCGCTGCCCTGGACGTTGACGACGCGCGTATAGCCGCGCCGCCACTTGCCGACGTGATACGCGACGTCGGGCACGAAGTAGGTGTAGCTGCCGTCGGCCTTGCGCATCACGCGGTCCTTGTCGTCGCCGTAGTCGGTGGTGCGAAGCCAGAGCGCCCCGTCCTTTTCGTAGGTCTTGCCGCGGGAAACGAGCGCCTGCACGACTTCCTCGACCTTGCCTTCGGCGTAGAGCGCCGACTCGAGCGAATAGACGTCGAAGGCGACGCCGAAGGCGCGCAGGTCTTCGTCCTGCTCGCGGCGCAGGTACGCGACCGCGAAGCGCCGCACCGCCTCCAGATCCTCGAGGTCTCCGCCCGAGGCCGCATAGGCGCGCGCGATCTCGACGACGTATTCGCCCTGATAGCCGTCGGCCGGCCAGCCCGGGTCGCCGGGCGCGATGCCGCGCGCGCGCGCCTGCACCGACAGCGCGAGGTTGCGGATCTGCGCGCCGGCGTCGTTATAGTAGAACTCGCGCGTCACCTCGTGCCCCTGCGAGGCGATGAGGGCCGCGATCGCGTCGCCGAGCGCCGCCTGCCGACCGTGGCCCACGTGCAGCGGCCCGGTGGGATTGGCCGAGACGAATTCGACCATCACCTTTTCGGGCTTTGCCGCGCGCGCGTGGCCGTAGCGCTCGCCCTCGGCGAGCACGCGGTGGATGACGGCGAGCTTCGCCGCCGGGCGCAGACGGAAGTTGACGAAGCCGGGACCGGCGACCTGCGGCGGCTCGACGATGTCGGCAAGCGACGCCCACACCGGGGCGGCGCAGAGCCTCTGCGCGAGCTCGCGCGGGTTGCGCCCGAGGCGCGCCGCGACCTGCAGCGCGACGTTCGACGACCAGTCGCCGTGCGCCGCGTTCTTCGGCCGCTCGAGGCCGATCGCCGTGCGGCCCGCTTCGGGCGCCTCGCCGGCGAGCGCCTCGGCGAGCGCTTCCGATAGGACCGTCTTCGGGTCGCGCCGCATGAGGGCCGCAGATTATATCGGGCGGCTTGCGCGCCGCGGCGCTAGTCGAACTCGATCGGATCGACGTCGATGTGCCAGCGCACCGCGCGCGACGGCGACGCATAAAGCCGCTCGCTCCAGCGCGAAAGAAGCCGATGCAGCGCCGCGCGCGAGCGCGACTGCACGAGGAGTTGCGCGCGCTCGTAGCCCGCACGCCGCGTGACGAGGTGCGGCACCGGGTCGTAGACGCGTACGTCGGGCGGCGGCGGCGCGCTCGCCGCGACCTCGCGAAGAAACGCAAGCGCCGTCTGCAGGCGCTTTGCCTCGGCGCGCAGCGCCGCCTCGTGCACCCAGGGGGGAAAGCCCGCTGCGCGGCGCTCGGCGAGCTGCGCTTCGGCGAACGCGCCGTAGTCGTGGCGCGCGAGCGCCGCAAACAGCGCGTGCTGCGGGTAGCGCGTCTGAACGAGCACCTCGCCCGGCCGATCGCGCCGCCCGGCGCGGCCGGCGACCTGCGCGAGCGTCGCGTAGAGCCGCTCGGCGGCACGGTAATCGGTGGAAAGCAAGGCGTGGTCTGCGCCGAGCACGCCGACGAGCGTGAGCGCAGGAAGGTCATGCCCCTTGGCGAGAATCTGGGTGCCGACGAGGATGTCGGCCTCGCCGCGCATCGCTGCTTCGAGCGCCGCTTCGATCGCTCCCCGCCGGCGGACGCTGTCGCGGTCGATGCGGGCGATCCGCGCGCCGGGAAAAAGCGCCGCGAGCGCCTCCTCGACGCGCTGCGTGCCGCGTCCGTGGGCGCGCAGATCGAGGTTGCCGCAGACGGGGCATGCACGCGGGATCGGCTCCTCGCGCCCGCAGTGGTGGCAGCGCAGCCGGACATCTGCTGCGTGCAGCACGATCCGGGCGCTGCAGCGCGTGCAGCCGGCGGCCCAGCCGCAGGCCTCGCAGGCGAGCACCGGCGCATAGCCGCGGCGGTTGATGAAGACGAGGCTCTGCTCGCCGCGCGCAAGCCGCGCGCGAATCGCCTCGACGAGCGGCGCGGCGAAACCGTGCTCCGGGCGATGTTCGCGCAGGTCGATGGTGCGCACCTGCGGCAGCCGCGCGCCCGGCACCGCGCGCTCGGCAAGCACGATCCGCTCGTAGCGGCCTGCGCAGGCGTTCTGCCAGGATTCGAGCGAAGGCGTCGCGCTGCCGAGCACGACCGGGCAGCGGGCAAGCCGCGCGCGATAGATCGCCGCATCGCGTCCCGAATAGCGCAGCCCCTCCTGCTGCTTGAACGACGGGTCGTGCTCTTCGTCCACGACGACGAGCGCAAGGCGCGCAAGCGGCGCGAGCACTGCAAGCCGCGTGCCGAGCACGATGCCCGCGGCGCCGCTCGCCGCGTCGAGCCAGGCGTGCGTGCGCGCCCTGTCTGCGAGCGCGCTGTGCAGCAGCGCGATCCGCTCGCCCGGAAACGCGGCGCGAAACCGCGCAAGGAGCTGAGGCGTGAGCCCGATTTCAGGCACGAGAACGAGCGCTTGCCCGCCGCGTTCGCGCGCGCGCGCGATGAGCCGCAGGTACACCTCGGTCTTGCCGCTTCCGGTGACGCCGTGAAGGAGAAACACGCGAAACGTGCCGAACGCGGCGGCGATGCGCTCGATCGCCTGCGCCTGCGCGGCGTTCGGTTCGAAGCCGGACGGCGCGCACGCCGCAGACGGCTCGCGCGGCGGCTCGGTGCGGCGCGCGGGCAGCGGGCGCGTCGAACGCAGCCGCGGCGGAAGCGCGCTGAGCACCGTCTCTCCGAGCGGGCGCTGATAGTACGAGGAGAGAAAGCGCATCAGCGCAAGCCACTCGGCCGACAAGCGCGGCGCATCGTCGAGCACGCGGCCGATCCGTTTCAGGCGCGCGGCATCGACTTCGCTCGTGTGCGCGCACTCGATGACGACGCCGACGCGCTCGCGGTGAGCGAACGGGACGACGACACGGTCGCCCGGCTGCACGGGTACGCCCTCGCGCTCCAAATAGTCGAATAGCGTCTGGCGCGGAACCGGCAACGCCACCCTGAGCACGCGGTGCGCAGGCGAAGGGGCATCTCGAGTCGGGAGAATTTCAGTTATCTCCGAGCCCCTTGCAGGCGAATGCTCAGGCGTCACCTGTCGAAGTTCGGCTTTGTCTTTGGCCGAAAAATCGATTTGGCGTTGTCCACAGCCGCTGTGGATAGTTTTGTGAATAAAAGCGTCGAGCGGCGGCGTCAGCGCCTCCGACTTTTCGCCTCGATCGCGAAGAGCGCGGTCGAAGAAGATTTTTTCCTCGAATTTTCAATGGCTTGCGAATCGCTTCCGAGGGAGGGGAGGAGGGCTGCAAATTTCTTGTCACAAATCAATCGGTTGTGCATAAGTCAGCGGGCCGCCCGGATTTTCCGGCTGTGAGTACGCACTTCGTCGACGATCGCGCCTACGGACTCCGGATCCGCCTTCGGACCGATGCCGTGGCCGAGATTGAATACGTGACCCGCTGCCGGGCCGAAAGCCTCGAGCACGCGTCGCGCTTCCGACCGCGCGCATTCGGGCGGCGCAAGCAACGCCGCCGGATCCAGATTCCCTTGCAGCGCGACACGCGCGCCGATCCGGCGGCGCGCATCGCGCGGATCGACCGTCCAGTCGAGGCCGATCGCATCGCAGCCGCTTTCGGCCATCGCCTCCAGCCAGTTGCCGCCGCCGCGCGTGAAAAGGATCGTCGGAACGCGACGGCCCTCGGCTTCGCGCGCGAGCGAAGCGAACACCTTGCGGCTGTAGGCGAGGGAGAACGTCTCGTAGCCGTGCGCGCTCAGGTTTCCGCCCCAGGTGTCGAAGAGCATCACGACCTGGGCGCCTGCCTCGATCTGCGCGTTGAGAAGGTCGGCGACCGCGACAGCGTTCACCTCGAGAATTCGGTGCAACAGATCGGGCCGCGAATAGAGCATGCGCTTTACCGTCGGGAACTCGTCGCTCGCCGCGCCCTCGACCATGTAGCAGGCGAGCGTATACGGACTGCCGGCGAAGCCGATGAGCGGCACGCGCCCTGCGAGCGCGCGGCGCGTCTTGCGCACCGCCTGAAGTACGTACTCGAGCGCCGTAAGATCGGGCGGAGAAAGCCGCGCGACCGCCTGCTCGTCGCGCACCGGATGCGCAAGCCGCGGCCCCTCGCCTTCGGCGAAGGAAAGGCCGAGCCCCATCGCGTCGGGGATCGCGAGGATGTCCGAGAACACGATCGCGGCATCGAGCGGGTAGCGTTCGAGCGGCTGCAGCGCCACCTCGACGCACAGCTCCGGCGAGCGCATGAGCGCGGTGAAGCTGCCGGCGCGCGCGCGCGTTCGCCTGTATTCGGGCAGATAGCGGCCCGCCTGGCGCATCAGCCACACCGGCGTGTACTCGGTCGGCTCGCGCGCAAGCGCGCGAAGCAGCGTGTCGTTTTCGAGCGGACTCACGCGCGCGCGAGCTTTTGCACGATGTAGCGCCACTCGGCGGCCGTGACCGGCGTGATCGAGAGGCGGTTGCCGCGGCGCAAGACCGTCATGTCGCGCAGCGCCGCGTGGCGCCGCAGCTCGGAAAGACCGATGAACGGAATGCGCCGCAGCGCGCGCACGTCGACGCACACCCAGCGCGGCGCCGCGCGCGTCGCGCGCGGGTCGTAGTAAGGACTTTCCGGATCGAACTGGGTCGGGTCGGGATACGCCGTCGAGGCCACTTCGGCGATCCCGGCGATGCCCGGCTCGGCGCAGCTCGAGTGATAGAAAAGCACCCCGTCGCCCGGGCGCATCGCATCGCGCATGAAGTTGCGCGCCTGGTAATTGCGTACGCCCGTCCAGGCGGTCGTGCGCTTCGGGGCGGCGAGCACGTCGTCGAACGAGCACTCGCGCGGCTCGCTCTTCATCAGCCAGTATCGCACTCGGCGATTTTCGCTCTTTCCCGACGCCGCACGCCGCCTGCCCCGCGCCGGGCGCGGCGCGCGGCGAAGCGACGTTCTCGAATGGGGTGCCCCCCGCTCGTGCCGGTGGGCCCGATCCCGAACCCTGCAAAACAGGGTGGTCGCCTTCCGGTCACCTCAGGTTCGTCCGGCGCGCCGCAGGGGGCGCGGGACGATCACAACAGTGACGCTCGAGTCAGCAACCGAGGGATGCCATCGGTTCGGAAAATTTGGGCCCTGTCGTACACAGCAGGGGACCTCGAGCCGGTCGCGCAGGGGAAAGCCCTAGAAGAGCTTCTCCTGCGGGGCGAGCGCCGCATCCAGCTTCGCCTCGATCGCGCGGATTCTACGCTTCGCTTCCGCGATGTCAAAGCCGCCGACCTTGATCGAGAGCAGCTCGTGCGCGATGTTGAGCGCCGCCATCACCGCGATGCGATCGGTACCGGTGACCTTGCCCGTCTGCTTGATCTCGTTCATCTTCGCGTCGAGATAGGCGACCGCGCGAAGCAGCGCCTCGCGCTCCTGCGGTTTGCAGCTCACGCGATACGGCCGGCCGAGGATCGTGACCTCGATCGTCTCGGCGGCTTCGGCCATGCGGGGCGCTGCGGGTGTGCGGTCAATCGGGCAGACGCTCGAGCAGGCGCTCGAGCTTCGCGCGCGCGCTTTCGATGCGATCCGCGAGCCGCTTCGCGTCGTTGCGCGCGGCGGCGAGCTGCTGGCGCAGCTCGTGGTTTTCGGCGCGCAGCCGCTCGCACAGGCCGATGAACTGGTCGACCTTCTGCTCGAGCGAGACGAGCTCCGCTTCCACGGCCCGCACTATGTTGCAAATCCGCCGTTGCGTCAAGAAATAACGGCCGCTTCTGCATGCGTTTTCTGAGTTGGCGGCGCCGCTTGAGCGCTGCGCGCCGCGGGCTATAATTCGCGTGCTTTCGGTTGCAAGGTGTCCGCGGCGCAGCTCTCGCGCCGCGGGTGAAACGGGAAAGAGGTCGAAAGCCTCTACTGCCCCCGCAACGGTAGGCGAGCGAAAGCGCTCCACGAGCAGCCACTGCGCGACGAGCGCGGGAAGGCGGAGCGCCCGGGCGATGCCCGCTCGCGAGTCCGGAGACCGGCCTTGCAGTGTTTCAACCTGCTTTCGGCGTCGGGGAAGGCGCCAAGGAGGATTCGATGCACTCGCCTTGCCGTCGCGCCGCGCTCGCGGCGTCCGTGTGCCTGCTTTTCTCTTTCGCGCCGGTTGCGCCCGCCGAGGACGACGCGGTCGTCGTCACCGCGACGCGCACCGAGCAGCGCGTGCGGGATTCGATCCCGCATACCACGATCCTCACCGCGCGCGAGATCCGCGAATCGGGCGCGGTGGACCTGCTCTCGCTGCTTCGCCGGGAACCGGGCTTCGAGTTCACGCAGAACGGCGGAATCGGCACCGCCTCGGGCACGTTCATTCGCGGCGCGGCGGCGAACCAGGTGCTCGTGCTCGTCGACGGCGTGCGCATCTCGAGCCTCACCACCGGGGCGACGCAACTCGAGCAGCTGATGCTCGATCAGGTGGAGCGCGTCGAGATCGTGCGCGGCAACGTCTCGAGCCTCTACGGCTCGGGGGCGATCGGCGGCGTGATCCAGGTGTTTACGCGCACGGGGCGGGGCGCGCCGCGGGCGAGCGCCGAGATCGCCGCAGGCGGCGAGGACACCGCGCGCCTGCGGGCGGGATTCGCGGGCGAGGTCGGCGCAACTCGCTTTTCGGTGAACGCCTCTGCGTTTCGCACGGGCGGCTTTTCTGCCATCCGGCCGGAGCTTTTGCCGAACGCCAACCCCGACCGCGACGGCTACCGCAACACGTCGCTTTCGGCGAGCCTTGCGCACCGCTTCGCGCCCGGGCACGAGGCCGGCCTGCGGCTCTTTTCGAGCGACGGCCGGGTGGAATTCGACAACGACTTCGGCACCCCGACCGAGCGCAACCGCAACAGCGCGGAGCTCGACTCGGTGCTCCTTTACACCCACAACCAGCTCGCCTCGCGCTGGCTGTCGCGGCTTTCGCTTGCCCAAGGGCGCGACCGCTTCGACATGTTCACCGACGACAACTTGGTATTCCGCGTGCGCACGCGTAACGCCGAGCTTCGATGGCAGAACGACATCCTGCTCTCGCCCGAGCATACGCTGACGGTTGCGCTCGAGCACCTGCGCCAGTCGGTCGCGAGCACGACCGCCTACGCCCGTACCGGCCGGGACGTCGACGCGCTCGCCGCTGGCTACGTCGGCCGCTTCGGCCGCCACGGGCTGCAGCTCAACCTGCGCAGCGAGCGCTACTCCGACTTCGGCCGCGCGAACACGCACTTCGCCGGCTACGGCTTTGACCTCACCGAGGCGTGGCGGCTGACGGCGTCCGTTTCGCGCGCCTTCCGCGCGCCCACGTTCAACGAGCTCTTCTTTCCGGGCTTCGGCAACCCGAACCTGCGGCCCGAGCGCTCGCGAAGCGCCGAGCTGGGCCTGCAGTACGCCGCCGGCCCGCACCTTGCGCGCGCGGTCGCCTTCCGCTCGAAAATCGCCGACCTCGTCAACCCATTCCCGATCGTCAACATGAACGAGGCGGAGATCGCGGGGCTGGAGCTTTCCTACCGGGGCGTGTTCCGGGGCGTGCAGGTGAAGGTGAGCCTCACGTTTCAGGACCCGGTGCAAAGGACCGCCGCCGGCGAGGCGCAGCTCATCCGTCGCGCGAAGAACTTCGGCGGCCTCGCGCTGGGAAAGTCGTGGGGCCCCTGGCGCGTTGCGGCGGAACTGGTCGCCGCCGGCCGGCGCCTCGACAACCGCATCGCGACCTTCCCCCCCGAGCGCGTCGAACTGCGCCGCTACGGGGTCGTCAACGCGGTGGCCGAATACCGGTTCTCGCGCGAGACCTCGGCGTACGCGCGCCTCGACAACGCCTTCGACCGCGACTACTCGCTCGTGCACGGCTACAATACCCAAGGGCGCAGGCTGATCGCCGGGCTGCGCCATGAGTTCTAAGGGAAGGTGTCGCATGCGGCAGCTTCGTTTGTCTTCGCGCGAGATGGCTACTGCGGCTGCGCTTGCCGCGCTCATGGCGGCGACGCGTTACAAGCATTTCGGTGCGGGACTCGGGCTTCCGGATGCGACGCTCGCCGTCTTCTTCCTCGGCGGGCTCGCGCTCGGGGCGGCGTGGCTCTTTGTCGCCTTCCTCGCCGAGGCGGCGCTCATAGACTGGCTCGCGATCGCGGCAGGCGGAACGAGCGACTGGTGCGTGACAGCGGCCTACGCTTTTCTGATTCCGACCTACGGCTGCCTCTGGGCGGCGGGCGCCTGGTGCGCGCGCCGGGCGCGCGGCGAGCCGCGCGACTGGGCGAGGATCGTTGGGGCGCTCGCCGCCTCGACCGCGGCGGCGTTCTTCATCTCGAATGCGAGCTTCTACGCCTTCTCGGGCTACTTCGACGGGCTCGCGCCGGCGGAATACGCGCTTCGCGTGGCGAAATACTTCCCGCCCTATGCGGCAGGCGCCGCCTTCTATGTCGCGCTCGCCCTTGCCGTCGCGGCGCTCATCGAGCGCCTTTCGCACTCGCCGACGCGGCCCGCCGCCCGCTGAGCCTTGCGCGCGCTGGCGGCCCGCGCCGCCGCGCCCTCGAGCGGCGCTTTCGCCGTGAGCGCCGGTCTTCCCTCGCGCATCGTCTGCCTCACCGAGGAGACGACCGAAACGCTCTACCTCCTCGGCGAAGAGCACCGCATCGTCGGCATCTCCGGCTATACCGTGCGCCCGGCGCGCGCGCGGCGCGAAAAGCCGCGCGTCTCGGCGTTCCTCGATGCGCGCACCGACAAGATCCTCGCGCTGCGACCCGACCTCGTGATCGGCTTTTCCGACCTTCAGGCCGACATCGCGCGCGAGCTGATCCGTGCGGGGCTGAACGTGCTCGTCTTCAACCAGCGCACGGTCGAGGAGATCCTCGCGATGATCCGAACGCTCGCGGCGATCGTCGGGGCGCACGAGCGCGGCGAGCGGCTGGTCGCCGAGCTTCGCGCGGGGCTGGACAGCATTCGCCGCCGGGCGGCGTCGTTCGAGGCGCGCCCGCGGGTCTATTTCGAGGAGTGGGACGAGCCGATGATCTCGGGCATCGGCTGGGTGTCGGAACTCGTCGCGATCGCAGGCGGCGAGGACGTCTTTCCGGAGCGCGCGCGCAAAGCGCACGCCCGCGAGCGAATTGTCGCCGACCCCGCCGAAGTGGTGCGCGCGCAGCCCGACATCATCCTCGCCTCCTGGTGCGGGAAAAAGGTGCGCGCAGAGCGCATCGCCGCCCGGCCCGGCTGGACGGCGATTCCGGCGGTGCGCGAAGGATGGATCCGCGAGATCAAGGCGGCCGAGATCCTTCAGCCGGGGCCTGCGGCGCTCACCGACGGCGTACGGCGCATGCACGAGATCTTCGCCGAGTGGGCGAATTCGCGCCGGCACGCGGCCGTGCAGCCCGCCTGAAGGGCGCGGATGGCAAAGCGCGTCATCCTCTCCTGGTCTAGCGGCAAGGACAGCGCCTGGGCGCTTCATGTGTTGCGCGCCGATCCGAACGTGCAACTGCTCGGTCTGGTGTGCACGCTGAACGAGGCGTTCGACCGCGTCGCGATGCACGGCGTGCGCCGCGCGCTCGTCGAAGCGCAGGCGCGCGCCGCGGGCCTGCCGCTTCGCGTTCTGCCGCTTCCCTGGCCGTGCCCGAACGAAACATACGAAGCGGCGATGCGCGCGTTCGCGCGCGCGGCAGCGCGCGAGGGCGCGACGCACCTCGCCTTCGGCGACCTTTATCTGGACGACGTGCGCCGCTACCGCGAGCGGCTGCTCGAGGGCACGGGCCTTCGCCCGCTCTTTCCGCTCTGGGGTCGCGAGACGCGCGCGCTCGCCGCGGAAATGACCGCCGCGGGCCTTCGCGCCCGGATCGTGTGCGTCGATCCCCGGCAGGCGCCGCGCGAATGGGCCGGGCGCCTCTACGATCCGGCGTTCGTCGCCGCGCTTCCGCCCGCGGTCGATGCCTGCGGCGAGCGCGGCGAGTTCCATACCTTCGCCTTCGCCGGCCCGATGTTTTCTGAGCCGGTCGCTGCGCGCGCGGGCGACACGATCGAGCGCGACGGGTTCGTCTGGGCCGATCTCCTCGCGGTCTGACCTCGTGCGCGACCGGGCGCCGCCGCAGCCGATGGTATTCTGCGGCGGATGGTGAAGGACGCCGTCCCGCTCGCCTCGATCGCGCGCGTGCTCGTCGTGAAGCTGCGCCATCTCGGCGACGTGCTGCTCGCCGCGCCGGTGCTCTCGGTCCTCAAGGCGCGCGCGCCGGGCGCCGAGATCGACGCGCTCGTCTACGACGACACCGCGCCGATGCTGAGGCGTCACCCGGCGCTCGCGCAGTTGCACACGGTCGGCAGGCGCTGGCGCAAGGCGTCGATTCCGGCGCGGCTGCGCGCCGAGTGGGCGCTTTATGCGGCGCTCGCCGCACGGCGCTACGACCTGCTCGTTCATCTTTCCGGGCATTGGCGGGGCGCGTGGCTATCCCGGCTTCTTGCGCCCGCGTACGCCGTCGCGCCGATCGTGCCGGGACGCAGCGCGCTCTGGGCGAGGAGCTTCACGCACCTTTTCCCGGTCGTCGGCGGCGGCCGACGCCATCAGGTGGAACTCAACCTCGACGCGCTGCGCCGCATCGGCATCCAGCCGCAGCCCGAGGAGCGGCGCGTGCGTTTTCTGCCGGGGCCCGACGCCGAACGAAGGGTCGAAGCGCTGCTTGCCGAACACGGCCTCGAGCGCGGAGCGTTCGTCCACATGCATCCGGCCTCGCGCTGGCGCTTCAAGTGCTGGCCGGCGAAACAGAACGCCGAGCTCGTGCTTCGTCTCGCCGCCGAAGGCCATCGCGTGGTGCTCACCTCGGCGCCGGAGAACACCGAAACCGCCTTCGTCGGCGAGATCGCCGCGCTCGCCGAAGGGCGCGCGGTGAACCTCGCCGGCCGCCTCACGATCGAAGAGCTCGGCGCGCTCGTTGCGCGCGCGCGGCTCTTTATCGGCGTCGACTCGATGCCGATGCATCTTGCGAGCGCCATGGGCACGCCGACCGTGGCGCTTTTCGGCCCGAGCGGCGAGCACGAGTGGGGCCCGTGGATGACCGCGCACCGGGTGGTGACGAGCGCCCACACGTGCCGGCCCTGCGGCTACGACGGCTGCGGCGCCGGCAAGGCGAGCGAATGCCTGACGGCGATCCCGGTCGAGACGGTGCACGCCGCCGTGCGCTCGCTACTCCGATAACCCGGCGGCGGTGCGGCTTGCGCTCGTACGGCAGCGCTACAACCCGTTCGGCGGGGCGGAGCGCATCGTCGAGCGGGCGCTGCCCGCGCTCGCTCGCGCCGGGATCGAAGTCACGCTCATCGCGCGGCAGGCGGGCGGCTGGGGCGGCGGCGCGCAGCGGGTGCTGACGGTCGACCCGTTCTATATCGGAAGCCTTTGGCGCGACGCCTCGTTTGCGCGCGCGGCACGCCGCGCATGGCAGGAAGGCGGCTTCGACCTCGTACAGTCGCACGAGCGCATCCCCGGCTGCAGCGTCTACCGCGCGGGCGACGGCGTGCACCGCCACTGGCTCGCGATCCGCCGCGCGGCGGCGAGGCCCGGCGAGAGGCTCGCTCTCGCGCTCGACCCCTACCATCGCTACGTCTGCGCGGCGGAACGGGCGATGTTCGCCGATTCGCGCCTGCGCGCGGTGATCTGCAACTCGTACATGGTGCGCGACGAGATCCGCGACTGCTTCGGCGTCGCGCCCGAACGGCTGCACGTCGTCTATAACGGCGTCGATCTGGAGCATTTCCATCCGCGCGAGCGCGCGCGCCTGCGCGAGCCGACGCGTGCGCAGCTCGGGCTGCGCGACGACGACGTGCTGTTCGTCTTCGTCGGCTCCGGTTTCTGGCGGAAAGGGCTCGATGCGGCGCTTGCGGCGCTCGCGCGCAGCGGACGCGCGGATTTTGCGCTCGCGGTCGCGGGGCGGGACCGGAAGGCTGCGCGCTTTGCGCGGCTTGCGGACGAACTCGGTGTCGCGGCGCGCGTTCGCTTTCTCGGCCCGTGCGCGGATGTGCGCCCGCTCTATGCCGCGGCCGATTGCTTTATCCTTCCGACCCGCTACGACCCGTTCCCGAACGCGGCGCTCGAAGCCCTCGCGATGGGCGTGCCTGCGATCGTCGGCGCGCGCTCGGGCGCGGCCGAGATCCTCGCCCCGGCTCGTACCGGATGGATCTGCGACCCCGCCGACCCGCAGGGCCTGGCGGACCTCATGCGGGAGGCGGCGCACGCGGCGCGCGACATGCAGGCGGCGGCGCGCGCGCAGGCGGAGAACTTCGGAATCGAACGCATGACGGCGAAGCTCGTGTCGCTGTACGGGGCGCTCGCGTGAAGGCGGCAACGAGCGCCGCGCTCTACGCGCGGCTTCTTTCCTACGTGCGCCCCTACGCGCGGGCGTTCGCGGCGGCCGTCCTCGGAATGGTCGCGGCGGCGGCGACCGAGCCGCTTTTTCCGGCGCTGATGAAGCCGCTCCTCGACGGCGGCTTCGGGGCAGGCCGCGCGCCGCAGTGGCCGCCCGCGCTCTTTGCCGCGGCGCTCGTCGGGATTTTCGTCCTGCGGGGGCTTCTCACCTTCGCCTCCTCGTACCTCCTCGCCTGGGTCGAGCACCGGGTGGTGCTCGACCTGCGCCGCGAGATGTTCGCGCGGCTCGTTCGCTTTCCGGCGCGCTTCTTCGACGAGCACAGCTCGGGGACCGTGCTCTCCAAGGTCGCCTACGATGTGCTCGGGGTCACCAACGCGGCGACGAGCGTTCTCACCGTCGCGGTGAAGGACTCGATCGCGGTCGCGGGGCTCCTTGCCTGGATGCTGTGGCTCGACTGGCGGCTGACGCTGATCGCGCTCGCGGTCGGCCCGCCGATCGTCGTCGTCGTGCGGCTGCTCTCGCAGCGGCTGCGGCGCATGACGCGCGAGACGCTCGCCGCGACGGGCGAGCTCGTTCACGTGCTCGAGGAGGCGATCGGGGGCCACAAGGTGCTCAAGGTCTTCGGCGGCGAGGACTACGAACGCCAGCGCTTCGAGCGCGCCGCCTCGCGCGTGCGCGGGTTCCAGATGCGCTACACGGTGGCCGCGGCGCTCACGACGCCGGTGACGCACGTGCTCGCGGCGACCGCGCTCGCGATCATCGTCTACATCGCGCTCGGGGCGGCCGCGGCCGAGCGGGTGACGGTGGGCGAATTCGCGTCCTTCATCACCGCGATGCTGATGCTGCTTGCGCCGCTCAAGCGCCTGACCGAGATCAACGCGCCGCTGCAGCGCGGGCTCGCCTCGGCCGAGAGCGTCTTCGGCCTGCTCGATACCCCCGTCGAGGAAGACCGCGGAACGGTCGCCCTCGGGCGCGCGCGCGGCGAGATCCGCTTCGAAAACGTGCGTTTCACCTACGCGACGCGCACCCAGCCGGCGCTCGACGGCGTGAGCCTTCACGTGCGCCCGGGCGAGACGGTGGCGCTCGTCGGCGGCTCGGGCGGAGGAAAAACCACGCTCGTCAACCTGCTGCCGCGCTTTTACGTGCCCGACGCCGGTCGGATCCTCCTCGACGGTCACGACCTGCGCTCGCTCACGCTCGCCAGCCTGCGCGCCAATCTCGCGCTCGTGTCGCAGGACGTCGTGCTCTTCAACGACACGATCCGCGCGAACATCGCCTACGGCGCGATGCAAGGGGCGAGCGAAGCCGAGGTGCGCCGCGCGGCCGAAGCCGCGCACGCGATGGAATTCATCCGCGAGACACCGCAGGGGCTCGACACCCTGATCGGCGAGAACGGCCTGCGGCTCTCGGGCGGGCAGCGCCAGCGGCTCGCGATCGCGCGCGCGCTGCTCAAGAACGCGCCGGTGCTGATCCTCGACGAGGCCACCTCCGCCCTCGACTCGGAGTCCGAGCGGCTGATCCAGGAGGCGCTCGAGACCCTCATGCGCGGGCGAACGACGATCGTGATCGCGCACCGGCTCTCGACGGTGGAACGCGCCGACCGCATCGTGGTGCTCGAGCGCGGCCGCATCGTCGAGGAGGGCACGCATACCGAGCTCCTTTCGCGCGGCGGCGCCTACGCGCGGCTCTACCGGCTGCAATTCCAGGAGCCGGCGGCGTGAGCGCGCAGGCGCTCAGGATCGTACACACCGAGTCTTCGCTCGGCTGGGGCGGGCAGGAGATCCGCATCCTGCTCGAGGCGCGCGGGCTGATCGGCCGCGGCCACGACGTGCGGCTGCTCTGCGCGCCCGGCGCGCGCATCCTGCGCGAGGCGCCGAACTGGGGCGTGCCCGCCGAGGCGCTGCCGATCGCGAGGAAGCGCGTCGCCGGCCTGCGCGCGCTCCTCGAGTGGTTCCGCGCGCACCGCGCCGACGTCGTCTGCACCCACAGTTCGACCGATTCGTGGCTCGCGGCGCTCGCGCTCCTTGCGCTCGGTCGGCCGGCGCCGATCGTGCGCATGCGCCACATCTCGGCGCCGGTGCCGCGCGACCCGCTCACCCGCTGGCTCTATGCGCGCGCGGCCGCGCGGGTCGTCACCACCGGCGAAGCGCTCAGGCGGCGGCTCGTCGAAGAGAACCGCTTTCCCGCCGAACGCATCGTCTCGGTGCCGACCGGCGTCGATTGCGCGCGCTTCCGGCCCGGCGACCGGGCGGCAGCGCGCGCGGCGCTCGGGCTCGCGCCCGACCGCGTCCTCGTCGGCATCGTCGCGACGCTGCGCAGCTGGAAGGGTCATCGCGATCTCGTCGAGGCGCTCGCGCGGCTCCCCGCGACGGTGCATCTGGTCATCGTCGGCGACGGCCCGCAGCGATCGGCGATCGAGGCGCAGGTCGCGCAGCTTGCGCTCGGCGCGCGCGTGGTGATGGCGGGCGATCAGGCCGACGTGCTGCCGTGGCTGCGCGCGCTCGACATCTTCGCGCTACCGTCCTACGCGAACGAGGGCGTGCCGCAGGCGCTCGTGCAGGCGATGCTCGTGGAACTTCCGTGCGTGACGACGGCCGTGGGCGCGATCGGCGAGATCGCGGAACACGAGCGCACCGCGATCGTGGTGCCGCCGCGCGATCCGCAGGCGCTCGCCGAGGCGATCGCGCGTCTCGCCGCCGATGCCGAGCGCCGGCGGGCGCTCGGCGCGGCCGCCCGCCGGCGCTGCGTCGAGGACTACGCGCTCGAGCGCATGCTCGACCGGATGGAAGCGATCTATCGCGAGGTGGCGCGTGCCTAGCCGGATTGCGGCGCGCGCGCGGTTACTACCGCGGGCGCTCGTGCGGCGCTTCGCCACACGCCGCAGCCGGCCGGAGCGGCCAGCGAGCATCCTGGTTGCGCACAACCTGCTGCTCGGCGACACCCTGATGCTGACGCCGCTTTCTCGCAAAGCTGCGCGAACGCCATCCGGCGGCGCGCATCGCGATGACGGTGAAGCCGCCGATCGCACCGCTCTATGCGGGGCGGCCCTACGGGGTGGAAGCGATCGCGGTGGACCTGCGCGAGCCGAAGACGGTCGAGCCGCTTGCGCGGCCCCGGTTTCGATCTCGCTTTCGTGCCGGGCGATAACCGCTACAGTTGGCTTGCGGCGGCAGCCGGCGCGCGCTGGATCGTCGCGCACGCAGGCGACCGGCCGGCTTACAAGAGCTGGCCGGCCGACGAGCTGCGGCCCTATCCCGATACACCCGGCGCGTGGGGCGCATATCGTGGCAGGGCTTGCCGACGGCCCGCCGCCGCGGCCGTACGCTCCTGCCGACTGGGCGGACCCGCCGCATGCGCCGTTCGACGTGCCGCCGGGGCGCTACGCGGTGCTGCACGTGGGGGCGAGCTCTGCGCTCAAGCGCTGGCTCCCGGAGAATTGGCGCGCGCTCGCGGCGACCCTGGCGCTGCGCGCCGACGGCCTCGAGATCGTCTGGAGCGCGGGCGCCGGCGAGGAAGAAGCGGTCGCCGCGGCCGACCCCGGGCACGAACATCGCTCGTACGCTGGCCGGGTCGATCTGGCGCAGCTGTGGCACCTCGTGAAGCGCGCCTCGCTGCTCGTTTCGCCCGACACCGGGATCGCCCACCTTGGCCGCATCGTCGGCACGCCGACGGTGGCGCTCTTCGGGCCCGGCTCGGCGCTCCTTTGCGGCGCCGGCGACTTCTGGAGGAACGCGCCCTTCCGAGCGGTGACCGTCGAGCCGTTTCCGTGCCGCGACCAGCGCAGTCTCTTCAAGCGCGAAATCGCCTGGGTGCGGCGTTGCGCCCGCACGCTCGCACAATGCCCGGCCCCGCGCTGCATGCATGCGATCGGTGTCGAGCAGGTGCGGGAAGCGGTGCGCGCGGTGCACGCGGAGCTCGACCGTGCCACGGCATCGTGAGCGACGCTCGATTTCCGCCGCGGCGCGTTCGCCCGGACGCGTCGGGTCCTGAGCTTGCACCGATGCGTTCGGCCGCCGTGAGTTTTCGGCTGCGCGAGGCGCGGTATCCGACCGAGTTGGGGATCCTCATATCCCTCGCGTTGTTTCTGCCGCTCCTCGAGAGCGCCGAAGAATCTCGCCTGGCTCGCGTACGTGGGGCGTCTGGCTCTGGAACCGGACCCGAGCGCGCGACTTCGGCGGTCCCTGGGATCTGTGGGACACGCTGATCGCGCTCTGGATCGCCTCGGGCTATCTGGTCGCCGCGGTTGCGCCGTTCGACCATGCCGAGTGGAAGGGGGCGAACGATCTTTGCGCTACGCGAGCATCCTGTGGCTGGTGAAGCGCGGCGGCTATTCGGTGCGCGAGCTGCAGCGGTATCGGCGCACTCGTCTTCTCGGCGCTCGCCGCGACGGCGTTCGCTTGGTGGAAATACTGGCCCGCGATCCGTGCTGGGGCCCGCTCCGCCATGCAATCGCCATCGTAGTCGGGCATGTCAACCACAGCGCGATCTACCTCGCGATCGTGCTCGGGGCGGCGACCGCCTGGGTTTTCGCGCGCTGGCGCGCCTGGACGATCGCGCAGCGCGCGGCGGCGCTTGCGGCGGACGGTTGCCCTGCTCGTTTCGCTGCTCGTCACCGCGAGCCGCGGCGCGATCGTTGCCGGGCTTGCGACCTGCCTGCTCGTCGCCGCCGCCTGGTGGCCGCGCTCGCGCGCGCCGCTTGCCGCGACGCTCGCCGCCGCGGCGCTCGCCGCCGCCGCGCGCTCTTCGCGATGCGCGCCGAGGTGTTGCGCAAACGCGAGGCGCCTGCAGGTCGTCCGACGACCGTGCCATCTAGATGCTCGCCGAGCGGATCTGGCGCACGGGCCTTGCGGCGTGGGAGCACTATCCGTGGTTCGGGGTCGGGATGAGCAAGTACAGCCTGATCGAGCCGGAAGGCCTCGCGCCCGCGCGCGCGCGGCGGCCGGACGGCCGTTCGAGCTCGAGCGCTATCTCCGAAGCGCGCACGGCCACAACCTGTACGTGAACGCGCTCGCCGAGCGCGGCGACCGCGGGTGCCGGCGCCCTTTTCGCGGTGCTCGCCGCCTGGCTCGTGTGGCTCGTGCCGGCGGCGCCCGCGCGCCGATTCGTCCGACGACGCATGGTTGCTGTGGGGGGCGGCGGCGAGCGCTGCCCTGGTCACCCTCGTTGCCGGATTGGTCGAACACGACGCTACATCACGAGCACGGCATCCTCGCCGCGCTGCTTCTCGGGACTCTGGCTGTGCAGTCTGGCTCGCCGCGCCTCCTGATCCTTCGGCGCGACAACATCGGCGACCTCGTCTGCACGACCCCGCTTGTCGCCGCGCTTCGCGCGCGGCTTCCGGGAGCCTGGATCGGGGCGCTCGTCAACTCGTACGATCGCCGAAGCGCTTGCGCGAAATCCTGCGCTCGACGAAGTCTTCGGCGCACGCAAAGCGCAAGCACCGGACGCGGGGGCTGTTGCGACTCGCGCTCGATCGCATGCGCCTTCTCGCTCGCATTCGCCGCAGGCGGCTGGATGCGGTGCTCGTGCCGGCGCCGACGCCGCAGGCGCGCCGTCTCGCGGCGCGGCTGGGGGCGGCGCGCATCCTCGAAGCGCCCGAGGCGCACGGCGTGCACGAAGTCGAGCGCTGCTTCGCGCTCGGGCGCGAGTTCGGCGTCGCCGGCGCTCCGGGGCCGCTCGAGGTCTTCCCCGATCCGGCGGCGATCGAGCGCGTGCGCGCCCGGATCGGAGAAGGACCGTTCGTCGCGGTCCATATCAGCGCGCGCCGGCGCCGCCAGCGCTGGCCGCTCGAGCGCTATGCGGCGCTTGCGCGGGAACTCGCTCGCGCGCAGCCGGTGATGCTCCTGTGGTCGCCCGGCGCCTCCGACGAGCCGCGGCATCCGGGCGACGACGCCGCCGCTCGCGAAGTGGCGCGCCTTGCCGCCTGCGACGCGTTGATTCCTTTGCCGACGCCGGATCTCGCGACGCTCGTCGCCGCGCTTTCGCTCGCGCGCTACGTCGTTTGCCCCGACGGCGGCGCGATGCATCTCGCCGCCGCGCTGCGAAAGCCGGTGGTCGCGCTTTTCGGCGATTCGCCCCCTGAGCGCTGGCATCCCTGGGGCGTCGACTATCGGATCGTGCGGCCGCCATCGCACGACCTCGCCGACCTCCCGCTCGAGCCAGTGCTCGCGGCGGTGCGTGAAATCCAAACTACAATCGCGCCGTGTCGAAGGTCGCGCTGATCACCGGCATCACCGGGCAGGACGGGGCGTATCTCGCCGAGTTCCTGCTCGCCAAGGGCTACGTCGTGCACGGCATGAAGCGGCGCACGTCGCTTTTCAACACCGCGCGAATCGACCACCTCTACGAAGACCCGCACAAGCCGGACCGGCGGCTGGTGCTGCACTACGGCGACATGACCGATTCGCTCTCGGTGCTGCGCGTGGTCGAGGAATCGCAGCCGGACGAAATCTACAACCTCGCCGCGCAGAGCCACGTCGCCGTCTCGTTCGAAGAGCCCGAGTACACCGCGAACGCCGACGCGCTCGGGACGCTTCGGGTGCTGGAGGCGATCCGGGTGCTCGGCTTGAAGGACCGCACGCGCTTTTATCAGGCGTCGACTTCGGAGCTCTTCGGGCTGGTCGCCGAGACCCCGCAGCGCGAAACCACGCCCTTTCATCCGCGCTCGCCCTACGGCGTGGCGAAGCTCTATGCGCACTGGATCACGGTGAATTATCGCGAGGCCTACGGCTTCTACGCCTGTAACGGCATCCTTTTCAACCACGAGAGCCCGATCCGCGGCGAGACCTTCGTTTCGCGCAAGATCACGCGGGCGCTCGCGCGGATCAAGCTCGGCCTTCAGGACTGCCTCTACCTCGGCAACCTCGAGGCGCGGCGCGACTGGGGGCATGCGCGCGACTACGTCGAGGCGATGTGGCGGATCCTGCAGCAGCCGGTGCCCGACGACTACGTCGTCGCGACCGGCGAGCAGCACAGCGTGCGCGAATTCGTCGAGGAGGCCGCGCGCGTGCTCGGCATGACGATCACCTGGCGCGGAAAAGGGGTGGACGAGAAGGGCTACGACGAGCGTGGCCGCGCGATCGTCGCGGTCGATCCTCATTATTTCTCGCCCTGCGGAGGTCGATTCGCTCCTCGGCGATGCGGCGAAAGCGCGCGCGAAGCTCGGCTGGCAACCGAGGGTGCGCTTTCGCGAACTCGTCGAGGAGATGGCGCGCGAGGACCTGAAGGCCGCCGAGCGCGACGCGCTGGTTGCGCGCCACGGCTATTCTGCGCCGGGCAGCCGCGAGTAGGCGGTGGAGCTGCGCGCACGCATCTACGTCGCAGGCCACACCGGGCTTGCCGGCTCGGCGATCGTTCGGGCGCTCGCGCGGGCGGGCTACGAGAACCTCGTTCTCCGCCGGCACGCGGAGCTCGAGCTCACCGACGCGCGGGCGGTGGCCGAGTTCTTCGATCGCGAGCGGCCGGAGTACGTTTTTCTCGCCGCAGCCAAGGTGGGCGGCATCCTCGCGAACGACCGCTATCCGGCCGATTTCATCCGCGAAAACCTCGCGATCGAGCTGAACGTGATTCGCGAGGCGGCGAGAACGGGGGTGAAGCGTCTGCTGTTCCTCGGCTCCTCCTGGATCTATCCGCGCGACTGCCCGCAGCCGATCCGCGAGGATTATCTCCTCACCGGGCCGCTCGAGCCGACGAACCGTGCCTACGCGATCGCGAAGATCGCCGGAATCGAGCTCTGCTCGGTCGTACAACCGCCAGCACGGCACGCGGTTTCTCGCGGCGATGCCGACCAACCTCTACGGGCCGGGCGACAACTACCATCCGGAGCATTCGCATGTGCTCGCCGCCCTCATCCGCAAGATGCACGAGGCAAAAGTGCGCGGCGAGCGGGCGGTGACGATCTGGGGAAGCGGCAGGCCGCGGCGCGAGTTCCTGCTCACGCAGACGACATGGCCGAAGCGTGCGTGCATCTCATGCGCCTGCCGGAGGGGGGCTTCGCGCCGCTCGTCGCGCCGCAGGCCGCGCCGCTCGTCAACGTCGGCGCGGGAAAAGACATCTCGATCGCCGAGCTTGCCGCGCTCGTCGCCGAGATCGTCGGCTACCGCGGCGAGTTCGTCTATGACGCTTCCAAACCCGACGGCACGCCGAGAAAGCTGCTCGATGTCTCGCGCCTTGCCGCCCTCGGCTGGCGCGCGGAGCACGGGCTTCGCGAGGGGATCGCGGCGGCGTACCGGGATTTTCTCGACCGCGGATGCGGGGAGGCGCCCTGAGGCGCACCCGGTGCCTCGCGATCGCTTTAGCTAAGATGCGGTCAAGGCGAGAAAATGGCCAACCGCGCAAAAGACTGGATGGCGCAAGCCGAGCGCGACCTCGAGCAGGCGCGCGACTCGCAGGCGGCGGGCAGGCACGAATGGGCCTGCTTTGCCGCGCAGCAGGCGGCGGAAAAGGCGGTGAGGGGCCTACATCTTTCGTTCGGGCAGGATGCCTGGGGGCATGTGATCGCACAGCTTCTTCGCGAGCTTCCCTTCGCGCCGCCCCCCAACCTTGTCGAAAAGGCGAAGGTGCTCGACAACTTCTACGTCGCCACCCGACACGCGAACGGGCATCCGGCCGGCGCACCCTACGAACACTACGGTCCGATCCAGAGCGAGCAGGCGATCCGGTATGCCGGTGAGATCCTCGACTACGCGCGTACTCAAGTGGCCGGATCGCGCGGCGGTTGACGCTGCCGCGCGCGCGCTCGCGCAAAAGCTCGCCAAGACGCACCCGGAGCTCGTCCGTATGGGCTACTTCGGCTCGTATGCGCGCGGCGACTGGGGCGTCGGAAGCGACCTCGATCTGGTCGCCGTCGTGCGCGAGTCGGCGCGGCCGTTCGCCGAGCGCGCGCTCGACTTCGACCTCGCCGGGCTTCCCGTTCCGGCGGAGCTGCTCGTCTACACGCAAGCCGAATGGCGCGCGCTCGAAGAGCGCGGCGATCGCTTCGCCCGGCGACTGCGCGAGGAGACCGTCTGGATTTATCCTTGAGCGTCTCGCGTCTGGCGGTCGCGGGTGCCGCCACGTCGGCGATTCGAGGCTCGCCCGAGAGCGTCGCGCGGTTCCTCCGGCTTCGAGATGCTGCGCCGTCACGCGCCCCAACCTGAACGCGCGCGGCGAGTGTCGGGCGGCGGCGCCGGACGGCGTCGCCGTCGACGGCTCGCGCGGCGACTCGAGTGATCTCCGGCGGGCGGCGTGCGCCTGCCGTGCGACAATCGGGCTGAAGGACGCCGTCGATGGCGGGCTACCTCGATGAGCTCGCCGCACGCTTGAAGGCGATGGGGGCGCACCGGGTGTACGAGGACGGCGGCTATTACTGGGTGCTCAAGCCCGATTACAAACCGAGCGACCGGATAGCGCTGTGACCACGGACGAACTCGCCTCGGCCTATTTCGACAAGGCGCGCAAGCGGTGGAAGGTGCCCGATGCGCTCGCCGAGCAGGAGGCCTGGTCGGACGTTGCGCGCGAGGCCGAGGAGCTGGTCGAGCTTGCCCCGAGGGGCACGCTGCGCTGGGTGGGCGTGGATACGCCGAGACGGCACGACGTCGGTCCGATCCTCGTCGAGAACAGCCGCTTCTTTGCGGAGGCCTTTCGCGATCGGCTACCGAGACTCGCGGAAATTTCTCTGGAACTGCGCAAGGAGCGCGAGCGTGCGTTCTATGGCGACGTGGACGTCGTTCCGACGCGTCACTACGGCCCCGAGCACGCGCAGAGGGCAATTGAGCAGGCACGCTGCGTGCTGGAGAGCCTGGATCTCTTCGAGCCGCTGCACCGGCCGGACCGCAAGTCCTGACGCGAACCGTCCATGCTGCTCGTCACCGGCGGCGCAGGCTTCATCGGTGCGAACTTCGTTCTCGACGCTCGCCGAGACCGGCGAGCCGATCGTCAACCTCGACAAGCTGACCTACGCAGGAAACCTCCGCAACCTCGCGGCGATCGCCGGAGACGCGCGCCACGTGTTCGTGCGCGGCGACATCGCCGACCGTACGCTCGTCGCGCAGCTCCTCGCGAAGCACCGGCCGCGCGCGATCGTGCATTTCGCGGCCGAAAGCCACGTGGACCGCTCGATCCACGGGCCGGCGGAATTCATCCAGACGAACGTGGTGGGCACCTTCTGCCTGCTGGAGGAGGCGCGCGCCTACTGGGAAAAACTGCCGGGCGCCGAGCGCGACGCGTTCCGGTTCGTGCACGTCTCGACCGACGAAGTGTACGGCTCGCTCGGCCCCGACGATCCGCCCTTTCGGAAACGACGCCCTATGCGCCGAACAGTCCGTATGCCGCCTCGAAGGCGGGCGCGGACCACCTGGTCCGCGCGTATCACCGCACCTACGGGCTGCCGACGCTCACCACCAACTGCTCGAACAACTACGGGCCGTTGCAGTTTCCGGAAAAGCTCATCCCGCTCATGATCTCCCGCGCGCTCGCGGGCGAACCCCTGCCGGTGTACGGCGACGGACGGAACGTGCGCGACTGGCTCTATGTGCTCGACCACTGCCGCGCCGTTCGCACGGTGCTCGAGCGCGGCAGGCCCGGCGAAACCTACAACATCGGCGGCGGCGCCGAGCGGCGAAACATCGACGTCGTTCGGCAGATCTGCGCGCTGCTCGACGAGGCGCGGCCCCGCAGCGCGGGGCCCTACAGCGCGCTGATCCGCTTCGTCGCGGACCGACCCGGACACGACCGGCGCTACGCGATGGATGCGGGAAAGATTCGCCGCGAGCTCGGCTGGACGCCCGCCGAGACCTTCGAATCGGGGCTCGCGAAGACCGTGCGCTGGTATCTCGACAACCAGGCGTGGGTGAACGAGGTGACGAGCGGCGCATACCGCGCCTGGATCGAGCGCAACTACGCGAAGCGGGGCGCGGCGTGAAAGGCATCATCCTCGCCGGCGGCTCGGGCACGCGCCTTTATCCGGTCACGCAGGTGGTCTCGAAGCAGCTCCTGCCGGTGTACGACAAGCCGATGGTCTACTATCCGCTCTCGACCCTGATGCTCGCCGGCATCCGCGAGATCCTCGTCATCTCGACGCCGCAGGACACGCCGCGGTTTCGCGAGCTGCTCGGCGACGGCGCGCGCTGGGGGATTCGCCTCGACTACGCGGTTCAGCCCTCGCCCGACGGGCTTGCGCAGGCCTTTCTCATCGGCCGCGACTTCATCGGCGACGACGCGGTCGCGCTCGTCCTCGGCGACAACGTCTTTTACGGACACGATCTCGCGCCGCTCCTCAGGCGCGCGGCGGCGCGCAGCCGCGGCGCGACCGTCTTCGCCTACCCGGTCAAGGACCCCGAGCGCTACGGCGTGGTCGAGTTCGATACGCAAGGCCGCGCCGTCAACATCGAAGAAAAGCCCCGGCAGCCGAAATCGCGCTACGCCGTGGTCGGCCTTTATTTTTACGACAACCGCGTGGTCGAGGTCGCGGCGGGGCTGCGGCCCTCGGCGCGCGAGGGGAACTGGAGATCACCGACGTCAACCGCCGCTATCTCGAATGGGGCGAGCTCGAGGTGATTCCGATGGGACGGGGCTTTGCGTGGCTCGACACCGGCACGCACGAATCTCTCTTGGAGGCGTCGCAATTCATCGAGACGATCGAGCGCCGGCAGGGCTTGAAGATCGCCTGTCCGGAAGAGATCGCCTGGCGCCAGGGCTGGATCAGCGCGGCGCAGCTCGAGGCGCTCGCGCAGCCGCTCGCAAAGAGCGGCTACGGCGAGCATCTGCTGCGGCTGCTTCGCGAGCGGGTCTTCTGAGCTTTGACCGGGATCCAAGTCTGGGATGCGCGTTCTCACCGCCGAAATCCCCGGGGTGCTCCTCATCGAGCCTCGGGTGTTCTCCGATGCCCGCGGCTTTTTCTTCGAGAGCTACAACCGGCGGGCGTTTCGCGAGGCGACCGGGCTCGATGTCGAGTTCGTGCAGGACAACCATTCGCGCTCGGCGAAGAACGTGTTGCGCGGCCTGCACTACCAGGTCCGTCAGCCCCAGGGAAAGCTCGTTCGCGTGGTCGCGGGCGAAATCTTCGACGTCGCGGTGGACCTGCGCCGCAGCTCCGCCACCTTCGGCCGCTCGGTGTGTGTTCGGCTCTCGGCCGAGTCGAAACGGATGCTCTGGATTCCGCCCGGGTTCGCGCACGGGTTTCTCGTGCTCTCGGAGGCGGCCGACGTCCTCTACAAGACGACCGACTACTACGCGCCCGAGGACGAGCGCACGCTCGCCTGGGACGACCCGGCGCTCGCGATTCCCTGGCCGCTCGCCGGCGCACCCCTCCTCTCGGAAAAAGACCGCCGCGGCGTGCGGCTTGCCGAGGCGGAGGTGTTTTCATGAGCGTCCTTGCGGATTCGCGCCGATCCGCCCGCGTTGGGGGCCGAGGACGACGGTCGCAGAAGGATCGGTCGAGGATCGGATCCAGCACGTACGCGCGCAGTTGACGGCACGTACGCATGGGCCTATGCTTTGAACGATGCGTTTGAGCGCTACGCGGCTGCGCGCCAACCTGTACCGTGTGCTCGACCGGGTGGCACGGACCGGCGTGCCGGTCGAAGTCGAGCGGCGCGGACAGGTGCTCAGGATCGTTTCTGCGACCGCGCGCGACAGACTTGCGAGGCTCAAGCGCCGAAAAAACTATATCGCGGTCGATCCGGAGTCGTTGGTGCATCTCGATTGGTCGAGCGAGTGGAGACCGTAGCGTATCTGGACACGCACGTTCTGGCGTGGCTGTACGCAGGCGAGCTCGAGCGACTGAGCGAGAAAGGCCGCGAACTCGTCCGGAGCGGTTCACTGCGGGTCTCCCCGGCGGCCCGGCTGGAACTGCAACACCTCTATGAACTCGGCCGCACGCGTGCGCCAGCGCGTACGGTGGTCCGAGTGCTGGCGGATACTCTCGGCCTTGCGGTGTGCAGCCTGCCTTTCGAGAAGGTGGTCGAGGCGTCGGAACGTCAGTCATGGACCCGGGATCCGTTCGATCGCCTGATCGTGGCTCAGGCTTCGCTCTCGGGCGCATCCCTGCTGACCAAGGACCGGACGATTCACGAGCATTACGCCAGGGCGGTCTGGTGAACTTGCTCGACCCGCGGGCTCTGTGACGTTGCTGCACGTCGGCACTTTTTCAAAGGCACGGCGTAGGGCTCGGCGGCGGGTGGACGAGAAAGAACCTTGCCCGCGTGCGTTCAGGGGTCTTCTCGTGCGACGGGATCGTCGCGACCTCGAAAGGTCGCCTTCAAACTTGCGGCCGTGATCCCGCAGGCGCTCGAACCACGGTAGCAGGCGCGCGGCGCATGTCCCAGGCTCCGGTAGCGCGGAGGATTTGGGGAGAGCCTTCGCGCACGCCGGGACGCGGACTCACGCCGCTGGCGCGAGGCGTCCGTAGGGGCAGTCCTTGAACGCGCCTTGTCGCATGTGCGCTCGCACCTCGGATCGAGGCGCTTCCCGTCGAGGCGCTCCCGCAGGCGTTCACTTCGCTCGGACGCCGCGCGCGGCGAGGAGGATCGCTCGCGACCGACGTGTGCGAGAGGGAAGGCCGACGCACGCAGGCGGAGCCAGTGCAGCGTCGCCACTGATCGAACATGAAAATCCTCCTCACCGGCGCAAACGGCCAGCTCGGGTCGGAACTCGCCCGGCGACTTCCCGCCCTCGGCGAGCTCACCGCGGCCGATCGCGCGGCGCTCGATCTCGCGAAAGTCGAGGCGATTCGCCGCGCGCTGCGCGAGGCAAAGCCGCAGCTCGTCGTCAACTGCGCCGCCTACACCGCGGTGGACCGCGCCGAATCGGAGCCCACGCTCGCGCACGCAGTGAACGCGGTCGCGCCCGCGGTGCTCGCCGAGGAAGCGCGCCGGCTCGGGGCGCTGCTCGTTCACTACTCCACCGATTACGTGTTCGACGGCGAAAAGGGCGCGCCGTACGTCGAGGAGGACCCCTGCAACCCGCTCAACGTCTACGGGCGCACGAAGCTCGCGGGCGAGGAGGCGGTTCGCGGGAGCGGCTGTCGCCACCTCGTTCTTCGCGCAAGCTGGGTATACGCGCCGCGAGGAAGGAACTTCGTTCGCGCGATTCTGCGAAAAGCGCGCGCGGGCGAGCCGCTTCGGGTCGTGGACGATCAGACCGGAGTGCCGACGAGCGCCGCGTTCCTCGCCGAGGCGACGATGCGCGCGCTCGCGGCAGGCGGCGAGGGACTCTATCACCTCGCCCCCACCGGCGCGACCACCTGGTACGGCTTTGCCTGCGCGATCGTCGAGCGCCTCGGGCTCGAGGTCGCCGTCACGCCCATCCGCACCGAGGACTACCCTACGGCTGCGCGGCGCCCGCGCTATTCGGTGCTCGATGCGACGCGCGCGCGCAGCGCCTTCCGCCTTCCGGCCGACGACTGGCGCCAGGTTTTCGAGCGGGTAGACATCAAGCAACTCGAGTTGCCCTGATTCCGGGCGCTATTCGCTCGGACGAAACAGGCGACTCGCCCCCAGCGGGCGGGGTTCGCCGGCTTACGGATCCTCGGCAACCCGAGCGAGCGCGTGATCGGGAAATCTCGCCGCAACAGCGCTGCCCTCTCCGAGGGCTCCTTCCATCGGATTCGCGGCAGGAAAAATGCGAGCGTCCGGGCCAAAGCGTGCGCACCCGGTCATTGTGCCGGGCCGGCACGCACCGGTCGCGCGCCGAGCGCGTTCATGAGCTGGGAAAGACCGACGAATTCCACTTCGCAGCCGGGATAGGCGCGCCTGAAGCTTCGCTTCACGTCGGCGGCGACGACGAAATTTCTGCCCGCAGGGTGCTGGCGGCGAAAGGCGAGCAGGCCGGCGGGGTCGAAAACGCCCGAAGACCACGCGCATTCGATCGCGATCGGCGCTTCGCCCTGGCGCACGAGGACGAAATCCACCTCGTGCCCGCGCTTGTCGCGCCAGCAATGAAGCTTGCGAGTCTGCAGCCGGGCGTGGATTTCGTTCAGCACGAAGTGCTCCCAGAGCGGCTCGAGATCTTCGGTGCGCAACGCATGCCAGCCACGGTGATAGCAGACGAATCCGGTGTCGAAGCCGTAGATCCTGGGTGCGGGCACGATTTCGGTCGCGCGCCGGGCGCTGAACGGCCGCACCACGTGGACGACGTACGTCGCCTCCAGCACCGCGAGGTAGTTCACGATGGTCGGACGGCTCACCTCGCAAGCGCGCGCAAACCGCGTCGCCTCGAAGATCGCCCCGCTTTGCGCGAAAAGCAGCTCGGCGAAGCGCTGAAACGAGTGGCGGCGCTCGAGGCGAAAAAGCTCCTCGATGTCTTTTGCCCAGTACGCGTCCATCCACTCCTGAAAGTCCCTCTCCGGCGGCTCGCGGGCGAGAAAGAACGGCGGCAGTCCCCAATGGAGAAGGCGGTGGCGAAGGTCCGGCCGGCCGAAATCGTCGAGGTCGGCCGACATCATGGGCGTCAACCAGATCTCGACCTTGCGTCCGGCCAGGGTGTCGCGGAACCGCGCGGAGGCGCCGAGCGTGGAGGAGCCGGTGGCGATGATCCAGGTGTCGGGAAAGTGGTCCGCCGCGATCTTCAGGACCTCCGCGGGATTAGCGAGGCGATGTACCTCGTCGAGCACCAGCATGCGCCCGCGAAGGTCATGCAGAAAAGCCTGCGGATCGCCCATCAGGCGCCGCACCCGCGGAAGCTCGCAGTCGAAGTACTCGGCGCCTTCGAGGCTTTGACAAAGCGTCGTCTTGCCGACACGGCGCACGCCGGAGAGCCACACGACCGAGCGGGCGCGCCACGCGTGCCGGAGCATGCGAAGCCAGAAGCCCCGCTTCCGCATCGCAGGTCTTGTTGCATTCAGTGCTACTAAACGCAAATAAGCCTGCGTATGGATCGCGTGCCGGGGAAGGGACAGACAACGCCGATGCGACCTTGCGCAGGCCGCTCCTCGCGCCGACGAACTTCCCGGGGCGGGATTAGAAACGGTGCGATCGGGGGCGCTGCGCCGGCGCGCCTCCGACGATCAGCGGGCTGCCTCGCCGGGCAGCCTCGCGAGAAAGTCGCGCACGTACTCGAGATAGCGGTGGTAATCCTGAAGGCACGACCGGATCGAGCGGACGACGATCGTGCGATCGGCGTCGTTGTAGTCGTGAACGAGGATGTTGCGCAGACCCGCGCTGCGCGCGATTGCGTTCGCCGAACTCCTGCGGATGAGACGCCCAGCCCGGCAAGGAGGAGAAACGTGTCCCGATAGGTCAAGCGGCTCGTGCGGCCCTCGCCGCTCGCAAGTTCGCTCAGCAGGTGCTCGTTGACGTCGATCGCGCGCATGACGATCCGTTCCAGAAAGCGCTCGACGGCGGCGAGTTTCAGGTCGTCGCGCCGCAGCGACTCGACCGATTCGTCCTTGAAGCGAAGCAGCCGCTCGAGGTCTTCGGCGATGAGGTGGAGCTTTCGCGCGACGAACTCACGGCGGACCATGGAGTTCCTCCTTCATGCGCGCCATCTTGCGCTCGAAGAGCCGCGCTTCGAGCGCGCGCAGATCGGCCGAGTCCACGTAATCGCGGAAGGCGTAGGCGCGGTAGCCGCAGAAGAAGTCCGGATCTCCGAACAGACGGATGCCGTCGCGCAGAATCTCGTATCGCAGCAGGGAATCGGCGTCCTCGAGCCGCACGAGGTCGAGCGAACCGTCGCCGAACACGTCGGCGAGCGCCTGATAGCAGTCCCAGAACGCTTCCGGCGCGCAGCCGAGCACCGCGACGTCGAGGTCGCTCGCAGCGTCCGCGCGGCCGCGCGCGTGCGAACCGTAGAGTACGACGAGTCTCAGGCCGAACGTTCGCGCGACTTCTTCCAGCCGCTCCGAATCGAAACGCAGAGTGCAGCCGGCCTCGGTCGCCGTCATGGCCGGGAGCCCGATCGCTGCAAAAGCCGCGCCGAGCAGCGCCGCGCGCAGCCCTCCGAGACCGGCTCTTGGCGGAAGAGATGCACCGCGGTCCTTTCAGCTCGAGGCGATACGGAAGCATTGTAAGCCGCCACCCATTTTGCGCGCTTTCGCATCCGCCTCCCACCGGCTGCGCCGCAGACCGCAAGCTGGCGCCGCGCGCAGAACGAGGCGCTCGGCGAGAGGCGGGCCGTATAATCGCCGCCTTCATGCCCCGGTTTTGCGAACACTGCTCGAAGACGGCCGACTGCGGGGCCGCCTTGGCCGCATGACGCGGCTCGAACGATTGCGCGAGCGCTTCGCGGCGAAGACGGCACGCGTCGGTATCCTCGGCCTCGGCTACGTGGGGCTGCCGCTTGCGCTTCGGTTCTCCGAGGAGCGCTATCCGGTGCTCGGCTTCGACGTCGACGCGGCAAAGATAGAGGCGCTCAACGCTGGCCGAAGCTACATCCGTCACATCGCGCCCGATGCGGTCCGCGCCGCGCGCGCCGCGGGCTTCGAGGCGACAGGCGACTTTTCCCGCGCCGCGGAGGCCGATGCGCTTCTCATCTGCGTGCCGACGCCGCTCGATGCGCACCGGGAGCCGGACCTGAGCTTCGTGCGTCGGCACGCTCGAGGCGATCCTGCCGCACCTTCGCGCAGGTCAGATCGTGTCGCTCGAAAGCACCACCTGGCCGGGGACGACCGAGGAGGTGCTTCGGCCGCGGATCGAATCGCGCGGCTTTCGCGTCGGCGAAGACGTCTTCCTCGTCTTTTCCCCGGAACGCGAGGACCCGGGCAACCCGCGCTACTCGACGCGCAGCATCCCGAAGGTCGTCGGCGGCTCGACGGCGGCCTGTCTCGAGGCAGGGCTTGCGCTCTACGGCGGCGTCATCGACCGGCTCGTTCCGGTGAGCTCCACGCGCGTTGCCGAGATGACGAAGCTTCTCGAAAACATCCACCGCGCGGTGAACATCGGGCTCGTCAACGAACTGAAGATGGTCTGCGACCGGATGGGCGTCGACATTCACGAAGTGATCCGCGCCGCGGCGACGAAACCCTTCGGCTTCGTGCCCTACTGGCCGGGGCCGGGCCTCGGCGGCCACTGCATCCCGATCGACCCTTTCTACCTCACGTGGAAGGCGCGACAGTACGGCGTCAACACCCGCTTCATCGAACTGGCCGGCGAGATCAACAGCGCGATGCCCCGCTGGGTGCTCGACAAGTGCATCGAGGCGCTGAACGAGCGCGGCCGCGCGCTCAAGGGAAGCCGCGTGCTCGTGCTCGGGGTCGCCTACAAAAAGAACGTGGACGACATGCGGGAGTCGCCGGCCGTCGAGCTGATGGAGCTTTTCGCGCGCCGGGGCGCCGAGGTCGCCTATTCCGACCCCTATGTTCCCGTCTTTCCGCCCCTGCGGCGGCACCGCTTCGACCTGAAGAGCGTTCCGCTCACGCCACAGACGCTCGCCGCCTACGATCTGGTGCTCCTTGCGACCGATCACGACGCGTTCGACTACGCGATGATCGCGCGCCATGCGCGGCTCGTCGTAGACACCCGGGGACGCTATTTGGAACCGGCGCCGAACATCGTCAAGGCCTGAAGCGGTGAGAATCCTCGTCACTGGCGCCGCCGGCTTCATCGGCATGCACTGCGCGGCAGCGTTGCTGCGGCGCGGCCACTGTGTGGTCGGCCTCGATAACCTCAACCCCTACTACGACCCGAAGCTCAAGCGCGCGCGGCTCGAGCAGCTCGAGGGCACGCCGGGTTTTTCGTTCGTTTTTGCCGACATCGCGGATCCGGCCGCGCTCGAGCGCGCCTTCGCGCACGGCCCTTTCGACTGCGTGCTTCATCTCGCCGCGCAGGCGGGCGTGCGCTACTCGCTCGAGAACCCGCGGGCGTACGTCGAGGCGAACGTCGCCGGCTTTCTCAACGTGCTCGAGGCCTGCCGCCGCTACCGGGTCGCGCATCTCTGTTACGCGAGCAGTTCGAGCGTCTACGGCGCGAACACGGAAACGCCGTTTCGCGAGGAAGACCGGGTGGACCGGCCGGTGAGCCTCTATGCCGCCACCAAGCGCGCCGGCGAGCTCATGGCCTCGGTCTATGCGCGGCTTTTCGGGCTGCGCTGCACGGGGCTGCGGTTCTTTTCCGTGTACGGGCCCTGGGGCAGACCGGACATGGCGCTGTTTCTCTTTACGCGCGCGATCCTCGAAGGCCGTCCGATTCAGCTCTTCAACGGCGGCGATATGCTGCGCGACTTCACGTATATCGACGACGTGGTCGAGGCGGTGGTGCGGATCGTCGAGCGACCGTATCCTCCGGATGCGCCCCCGGCGCGGCTTCTGAACGTCGGGCACGGATCGCCCGTCAATCTCCTCGACTTCTTGCGCGCGCTCGAGCGAACGCTCGGGCGCCGCGCGACGGTCGAACTCGCGCCGATGCAGCCGGGCGACGTTCAGGCGACCTGCGCGTCGACCGAGCGGCTCGCCGCCGAAATCGGCTATGCGCCGCAGACGTCGGTCGAAGAAGGGGTTGCGCGGTTCGTCGCCTGGTATCTCGATTATCATTCCGGCGCCGCGGACCGCGGCCGCTGAAACGGGACGGCTTCGCGCAGCGCGCAACCTACCGGAGACGGGCCGCCGAATGCACACCTATGCCCCCATCGTCGGGCGCCGCATCCGCTTCGCGATCGTCGGCTGCGGCCGTATCTCGCGCAACAACATCGAGGCGCTCAAGGCGCACGCGCAGGAGGCGGAAATCGTCGCCGTATGCGACATCGACCCGGCAGCGCTCGCGGCGGCCGAGCGTGCGACCGGTGCGCGGGGTTTTGCTCGCTACGAGGAGCTGCTCGAAAAGTCGGATGCCGACGTGGTGGTGCTTTGCACGCCGAGCGGGCTGCATGCGGCGCAGGCCGTCGCCGCCGCCGAGGCGCGAAAGCACGTGGTCACCGAAAAGCCGATGGCGACCCGCTGGCGCGACGGCAAGCGCATGGTCGAGGCCTGCGACGCGGCCGGCGTTCGCCTCTTCGTCGTCAAGCAGAATCGCCGCAACCGTACGCTTCAGCTTCTCAAGCGCGCGATCGACGAGGACCGCTTCGGCCGTATCTACATGGTCACCGTGAACGTCTTCTGGACGCGGCCGCAGGCCTACTACGACAGCGCCCGCTGGCGCGGCACCTGGGAGTTCGACGGGGGCGCTTTCATGAACCAGGCGAGCCACTACGTGGACCTCCTCGACTGGCTGATCGGCCCGGTGGAAAGCGTACAGGCCTACACCGCGACGCTTGCCCGCGACATCGAGGTCGAGGACACCGGGGTGATGGCCGTGCGCTGGCGCTCGGGGGCGCTCGGCAGCGTCAACGTCACGATGCTCACCTGGCCGAAGAACTTCGAGGGCTCGATCACCGTCGTCGGCGAAAAAGGCACGGTGCGCATCGGCGGCATCGCGGTGAACGAAATCCAGCACTGGGAGTTCGCCGAGCCGCGCCCCGAAGACGCGCACGTCAAAGCAGGCGAGCTACGAGACGACGTCGGTCTACGGCTTCGGGCATCCGCTTTACTACGAAAACGTCATCCGCACGCTGCGCGGCGAAGCCGAGCCCGAGACCGACGGCCGCGAGGGGCTGAAGTCGCTCGAGATCCTGATCGCGACGTATCTTTCCGCGCGCGACGGACGCCGCGTCGCGCTGCCGCTCGAGTACTGATGGCGCCGACCGTCCACCCCACCGCGATCGTCGATCCGGGCGCGACCGTCGGCGAGGGCACGCGCATCTGGCACTGGACGCACGTGTGCGCGGGCGCCCGCATCGGCCGCCGCTGCACCCTCGGGCAGAACGTCTTCGTCGGAAACGACGTCGTGATCGGCGACGGGGTCAAGATCCAGAACAACGTCTCGGTCTACGATGCAGTGACGCTCGAAGACGAGGTCTTCTGCGGCCCGAGCATGGTGTTCACCAACGTCTACAACCCGCGCGCGGCGATTCCGCGAAAGGCCGAATACCGTCGGACGCTCGTTCGCCGCGGCGCGACGCTCGGGGCGAACTGCACCGTCGTCTGCGGCGTCACCATCGGCGAGTACGCCTTCGTCGGCGCGGGCGCCGTCGTCACCCGGGACGTGCCGGACTACGCGCTCGTCCTTGGCGTTCCAGCGCGCCTTGTCGGACTGGATGAGCCGCTTCGGTGAGCGGCTAGCGCTGCCGCTCGAAGGCGATGCGGAAGCGGTTTGCCCGCGCACCGGCGAGCGCTACCGGCTGCGCGCGGGGCGCTGCGAGCGTCTGCCGTAGGCGGGCCGCGTTTGACAGCGCCGCCCCGGCCGGGCGTCTAATTGCGCGTTCAAGCGTTGAACGCAGGCGCGCCGTGCTCGACGAACGCACGCGATACCGGCTGCTCAAGCTACTCGAGCAGAACCCTGAACTTTCGCAGCGCCAGCTCGCCGAGGCGCTCGGCGTGAGCGTCGGAAAAGTCAACTACTGCCTGCGCGCGCTTCTCGAGCGGGGGCTCGTCAAGGTTCGAAACTTCCGCGACAGCCGCAACAAGCTCGCCTACGCCTACTACCTCACGCCGCGCGGCGTGCGGGAAAAGGCGCGCGCGACCGCTGCTTTCCTGCGGCTGCGCCTTGCCGAGTACCGGGCGCTCGAGCGCGAGATCGAAGAGCTGCGCCGCGAGGTGCGCGCGAGGTCGCTTTCCGAGGGCCATGGATTTCATCGACCTTAAGGCGCAGTACGCGGCGCTACGGCCTGCGA
>JAVQZY010000016.1:0-5347 GCA_033582675.1 Burkholderiales bacterium
CTTACGCCGCGCAGGATACCGCAGGCGGCGCGCTGCTACGTCTCCGGCAATTCGATTCCCGCCGCGCGTGCCGCGGCGCGCACCGACTCGGGCCAGTTGATCCGCCCCGGGTCGCGTCCGCCGGCGATGCCGATCAGGTACGCGTCCTCGGTGCCGACGTTGCGAAATCCGCGCGACACGCCGGGCGGAATGCTGATCGCGTCCCAAGGTTCGAGGCGAAGGCTGCGCTCGCCGCGCGGCCCCCGGAAGATCCCAGACGCCGGTGAGCGGGATGAATACCTCCTCGGTCAGGTGGTTGTGCAGCGGCGCGCATTTGCCCGGCGCGCAGCGCACGAGGTTGAGGTGAAAATGCTCCGCGGCAAGCGGCGCATCCGGGGGGTTTCCAGCACCCGCCAGGTGGTGCGCTCGCAGCCCGGGATGCCGGAGTCCACGTAGTCGGCCGTCGGCCGCAGGTTTCGGAAGCGGGCGACGCGCGCCTCCATCTCCTCGACCGTCGGGTTCGCATCGGTGATCGGTGCCATGGCGGACATGTGACCTCCTTCGGTTCAGGCGAGAAGCACGATCGGCCCGATCGTGCGGCGCGCCTCGAGCGCCCGGTGCGCCTCGGCTGCGGCGGCGAGCGGCCAGCGGTGCCGGATCTCGACCCGGATGGTGCCCGCGCGCAGCGCGGCGAACACGCGCTCGGACATCTCGCGCAGCGTCGCCCGATCGGCGCTGTAGTGAAACAGCACCGGGCGCGAAAGCGTCGCCGACTTCGCCGCGAGATCGGGGAAGCCCCGATGCGGGCCGCTCGCCTCGCCGTGGCGAATCGCAGTGCCCGCCGATCGCGAGCGCCTCCAGGTTCTCGGCCGCGGCCGCACCGCCCCAGCCCGTCGTAGATGACCTCGGCGCCGCGCCCGCCGGTCAGCCGCCTGACGTCTGCGGCGAACCGGTAGTCGGGCGCGACGATCGGGAATTCGCAGCCGTGTGCGCGCGCAACGCGCGCTTTTTCCTCGCTCGAGACGGTGCCGATGACGCGCGCACCGAGCGCCCGCGCCCACTGGCAAAGGAGCAGCCCCACGCCGCCGGCTGCGGCATGGACGAGCACCCACTCGCCGCCGCGGATACGGCGCGTGCGATGAAGCAGATACTCGGCGGTCATTCCCTTCAGCATCACCGCCGCGGCGGTCTCCTCGGAGACGTCCTCCGGCAACGCGACGACCTGCTCGGCAGCGAGCGTGCGCACCGTCGCGTAGGCGCCCGGCGGCGGGCAGGCGTAGGCGACGCGATCGCCGGGCAGGAGGTGCGCGACACCCGGTCCGACGTCGATCACGGTGCCGGCCGCTTCCATTCCGAGCACCGCCGGAGGCTCGACCGTGCGGAACTGCCCGCGGCGCATGTAGATGTCGATGAAGTTCACCCCGACCGCGCTCTGACGGATGCGCACTTCGCCCGCAGCCGGTGCCGGCGCCTGCACGCTTCGCAGTGCGAGCACCTGCGGTCCGCCGAAGGCGCTCGCCACCACCGCCTGCGCCGGGATCGCCTCGCCCGCAGCCTCCGACGGACGGCGCCGCACCTGCCCGCCGCGTCTGAGGTACGCGCGCAGCCCTTCGAATCCCGCCTCGTACACGCCGCGGCCGACGAGCTCGGCGAACTCGCGCTCGCGCCCGCGAGGCGCCTCGAACGTCGACTCCCAGTGCCAGAAGGTACGCTCGCCGTCGGTCACGCGCTTCAATTGCACGGTGGCCACGTACCGGCGTATCGGCAGCGTCGCCTCGAGAATGCAGTAGGTGAAGCGGTGGTCGCGGTCCGAGAGCGCAAGGAGCTGCTCGCGGATGTGGTTGCCGTCGCGGAGGAAGAAATTGCGCACGCAGCCCACCTGATCGGCCGGTTCTGCCCCCTCGATGTGCGATTCGCCGACCGCGGGGTGCCAGGCCGAATGGCTGTTGAAGTCGCGCAGCACCTCCCAGACGCGCTCGAGCGGCGCGTCGATCACCGCCGAGCGCACCACGCGGATCAACGCAGTCGCGCCTTGAGCGAGTTGAACGCCGCCTGAAAGACGTCCTCGCCGATGCGGCGGGCAAGTTCCTGCTCGCGCCCCGGCGCGCAGTCGAATTCCGCCCACCATTCGGCGAAGGTGCGGTTGCCGTCGGTCACCGGGGTGAGCTTGAGCGTGGCGACGTAGTTCTCGACTCCCATCGGGCTTTCGAGGATCGAGTAGGTGCACTGGTAGTCGTAGTCCGAGAGCGCGAGCAACTGCTCGCGGATCACGCCGCCGTCCTTCAGGCGGAAGTTGCGCACGCAGCCCACCTTGTCGGCGGGCAATCCCCCTTCGATGCGCGACTCGACGACGAACGGCGTCCAGTCGGGCAGCCCGTTGAAATCGCGGATGCGCGCCCAGACGGTGTCCGCCGGGGCGTCGATGACGCTCGACGTGTAGACCTTCACCATGAGGCGGCGCGGCTACTTCTCGGCCGACGGCCCTTCGTCGGCGACCGCCGGACTCTGGCCGCGTTCGAGCAGCCCGCGCACCGCCTTGCCGACGTCGCCGCCCTCCAGGCCGATTTCGCGCAGCAGCTGGTCCACGAGCGGCGCCTGGGCGCGAAAGCGCAGCGCCGAGTTGACGATGCTGTCCGCGAAAGAAACCGGACCGCCCCCGCCGTCGCCGGCCGCGCCGCCGCTCGCCAAACCGTCCACATGGAGCACGCGGATGCTCTCGATTTTCTCCATCGGCCTCACCGACTCGCGGATGATGCCCTCCAGCTTGTCGATGAGGCGCGTGCGCAGCGCCGAAAGACGCGCCTCCGGCGTGAGGATGTTCTGCGCCTGGTTCATGAGGCGCAACCCCTCGGCCTCGACCTCGTGGCGGATGCGCGCCGCGAGCGCCCGGATCTTCTCGGCCTCGGCCTGCGCCTCGGCCTCGGCCCGCAACGCCGCGCCGCGGTCGGCGGCGGCGGCCCGTTCCGCCTCCGCCGCGATGCGCACGCGCAGCGCCTCGCGCTCGGCCTCCTGCGCCGCGGCGATCAGCTCGATCCGCTTGCGCCGCTCGGCGATTTCGGTCTCGCGCGCGGTGAACACGCGCTCCTCTTCGGCCGCGGCGCGCGCGCGCGCCGCATCGGCCGCCGCCTGCGCCTCCGACTGGGCGCGCGATTGTTCGGCCACCGCGATCGCCCGCTGCTGCTCGGCGAGCTCCAGCGCCTTCCGGCGCTCGATTTCGCGCGCCTGCACCTCGAGCTCCTTGGCGATCCGTTCCTCCTCGATCGCCCGTTCGGCGGCGATGCGCGCGCGCTCGATCGCCTCGCGCGCCGCGATCTGCGCCCGCTCGGCTTCCTGCTCGCGCGCCGCGCGCTCGCGCGCCAATTCGGCGCGCTGCGCCGCGCGCTGCGCTTCGAGCTCGCGCTCCTGGGCGAGACGCGCGATCTCGAGCGCGCGATCGATCTCGAGCGCCTGGCGCTCGGTCTCCAAGTTCTTGTTGCGGATCTGGATCATCGTATCCTGCTCGATGTCGTTCCTCATCTTCTTGCGCCGCTCGATCTGTTCGGTGAGCCGCGTCAGACCCTCGGCGTCGAACGCGTTCGACGGGTTGAAGAACTCGGTCGCGGTCTGATCGAGCCGCGTAAGCGACACGGTCTCGAGTTCGAGCCCGTTCTGCAGCAGGTCGCCAGCGACCGCGGCGCGCACCCGTTTGACGTAGTCGCCGCGTTTCTCGTGCATCTCCTCCATCGTCATCTCGGCCGCCACCGCGCGCAGCGCGTTGACGAACTTGCCTTCGACCAGCTCCTTGAGGGTGTCGGGTTCGAGGGTGCGCTGGCCGAGCGTCTGGGCGGCAGCGGCGATCGCCTCGGGAGTGGCCTGCACGCGTACGTAGAACTCGGCGGTGACATCGACGCGCATGCGATCCTGGGTGATGATCGCCCGCTCGCGGCTGCACGAGACCTCCAGCCGCAGCGTGTTCATGTTGACCGGCACCACCTCGTGCACGATCGGCAGCACGAACGCGCCGCCGTTCAGCACCACCTTCTGGCCGCCGAGGCCGGTGCGCACGAACGAGCGCTCCTTGGAGGAGCGCAGGTACAGCCAGTTGAGCAACCACACCGCGATCGCGACGACGATCGCGACGCCGATGAGGGCCAAAATGAACTGTCCGAATTGGGCTCCGGTCATGACTTCCTGCTCCTTGCGGTGATCATCGTGAATCTGCGCGTCGTCGCGGCGATCGCGCGCTCGGTCGGCAACCGCTCCATGGACGAGGCGCCGTAGAAGCCTTGGCAGCTCGGCGCGTGCGCGAGGATCCAGCGCGCATGCTGCGGCTCGGCGATCGGGCCGCCGTGGCACAGCACGATCACCTCGGGGTTGACGCGCCGCGCGGCCGCCGCCCAGCGCTCGATGAGCGGGACGCAGTCGGCGAGCCGCAGCGCCGTGCGCGCGCCGATCGTGCCGCCAGTGGTAAGTCCGAGATGGCAGACGATGATGTCGGCGCCGGCGCGCGCCATGTCGCGCGCGTTCTCTTCGCTGAACACGTAGGGCGTCGTGAGCAGTCCGAGCCGGCGCGCCGCGCGGATCATGTCCACTTCCAGCGCATAGCCCATGCCGGTCTCCTCAAGCTGCTGGCGGAATACCCCGTCGATCAGGCCGACGGTGGGAAAGTTCTGCACCCCGGAGAACCCGAGCTCGGCGAGCTCCCCGAGAAAACGCTCGCGGATCATGAAGGGATCGGTCCCATTCACTCCCGCAAGGACCGGTGTCGCTTTGACGACCGGCAGAACCTCGCGCGCCATCTCGAGCACGATCTGGTTCGCGTTGCCGTAGGCGAGCAGCCCCGCAAGCGAGCCGCGTCCGGCCATGCGGTAGCGGCCGGAGTTGTAGATGACGATGAGGTCGATGCCGCCCGCTTCCTCGGCTTTCGCCGACAGCCCTGTGCCGGCGCCGCCGCCGATGATCGGCTCGCCGCGGCGCAGCTTGGCGCGCAGTTTCTTCAGGATGCGCTCGCGCGGAATGCGGGCCATGCGCGGCCTCCGGTCTCGGGCATCGCGATTTCGCGGAAGTTCGCCGCCAGCGCCTCGGCGAACGCCCGGTCGTTGATGTGATGCGGCAGCCGCAGCAGCCTGCGGTTCGACGCCGGACGAAATTCCGTCGCGAGCGTGTCGAAGAGGGCCTTGTCGGCGGCCGGATCCCAGAACGGTCCACCCGGCACGTCGAGACCCGAGAGCCCGCCTTCCGGGATCAGGAAGCGAACCGGCCCGGTCATGCGGTTCAGCTTCGCCGCGATGAAGCGGCCGATACGCACATTCTCCTCGGCGTTCGTGCGCATGAGGGTGCCGTCGTTCGGGATTGTGCCGGTGGAGCCTGCGGCCGCGGTACTGCGCTG
>JAVQZY010000017.1:0-7500 GCA_033582675.1 Burkholderiales bacterium
TCTGCTGTACTGGTGAGCCGACGCTCGCGGTGCTCGCCAAGTACGACGTGTACTCAAACATCGTCGGCCTCAAGCACGCGGACGTCCGGGCTGGCTCGCCGCCTGGCGGGCGGTGGATCCGGACCTCATCCGGTTCGTCGACATCAACGGGGACGGCGTGCTGCAGCTCGCCGAGATGCGGATCGGTGGCGATCTCATCGTGCTGATGACGCCGGAGCTCGCCGGCCTGCCGTACGTGGTCTTCGGCTTCCTCGCCGCCGGCCAGCGCGGCAGCGCTCTCGACCGCCGACGGGCTGCTGCTCACGATCGCGAACGCCCTGTCGCACGACGTGTTCTGCCGATGAACCCGCATGCGTCCGCGCGACGGCATGGCGCGGTGGCGAAGAACGTGTTCGCCCTGGTGGCCGCGGTGCTGGCCAGCCTGGTGATCATGGCGGCCCAAGCCGGGGCATCTCTGTTCCTCGTCGGTGCGGCGTTCTCGCTGGCGATGTCGGCGTTTCCCGGCGCTGGTGCTGATCTCGAAGTCGCCGGCGAACAAGTGGGGCGCGGCCGCCGGCATCGTCGCCGGGCTCGGCGTGTGCATCTATTACATGGTGACCACCTATCCGTGGTTGCGCGAGGTGTTCGGCATCACGAAGCCGGTCGCCGAGGTACCATGTGGTTCAAGATGCAGCCGATCTCGGCGGGATCTGGGCATGCCGGTCGGGTTCATCACCATGATCGTAGTGAGCTTGCTCACGCCGAAACCGGAGCAGGAAGTGCAGCCCTTCGTCGAGAGCGTGCGTTACCCGCAGCTCGCCGGCGCGATCGACACGCGCGGCACCTGAGGCGACGCGCGGTTGCGATCCGCACGGAGGGCCCGCACGCGGGCCCTCCGCGTTTTTCAGTCGTCCAGGAAGCGCACGAGGTGCGCGAGATCGCTCGCGCCGGTGTCGCGGATGAGGCGGCGCGCCATCCTCGGATTGAAGCGCAGCACGTGGTGGATCACCTCGCGGACCTTCTCGGGCTCGGCGAGCGTGTGGTGCGCCATGCGCGAGCTGATACCCAGGTCGAACGGGACTTCCCGGTTGAAGCGTCGCCGCCTCCTCCAGCGCGCGTGCGCCCTCTCGATGGCGCCCGAGGGCGGCGTAGGCGAGGCCCATCCCGTACCAGGCGCGATCGAGCTTCGGGTCGAGCCGCACCGCCTCGGCGAACGCCTCGATCGCGCGCGCGAGCTCCCGCGCGTTCGCGCACGTAGCCGAGGTTGTAGAAGATCGCTGCGTTCTGCGGCTCGCCCCGGCAGGCGATCTCCAAGCACTCTTCGGCCTGGCGATAACGACCGTGGCGCGCGTGGATCGCAGCGAGCGCGCAGGCCGCGCGCGCAAAGCCCGGGTTCAGGCGCAGCGCGAGCGAGAACTCCCGGACCGCATGCGTTTCGCTACGCAAAAGCGAAAAGAGCCGCCCGCGCAGGTAATGCATCCACGGATCGACCCAACCGAACATGATCTTCGCGCACGACGCAGACGACCTGCGGCGGCGAGGTGATGCATCGGCGGCCAAAGAATTGCCTTTCTCCAGCCCGTTCGTGCCGCTCGAGCCAGCTCCACATCGTCGTCCTGCTGAAAGGCGGTCACCGAGATCGCGGGGTTCGCGTTGATCGGGCAGGGGGTGCTCTACGTGCTCGCCAGGGCGAAACCGCGAGCAGAACTTCGCCTACCGGATCCTGAAAACCGTCACGTCGCCGGTCTTTGCCCTCGCGCGCCTGATCGCGCCGCGCTTTTTCGTGCAGGAGTACCTCTGGGCGCTCGCTCCGGCGATGGTGCTGTTGGTGCTCTGGGTACTGTTCACCTACCTCAAGATCCGCCTGGTGCTCATGGCCGCATGACCGCGGCCGGTTCGCCGCCTGATAGAATCGGCGGCGCAACCGGAGAGATGGCCGAGCGGTCTAAGGCGCACGCCTGGAGAGCGTGTAAGCGTCAAAAGCGCTTCGTGGGTTCGAATCCCACTCTCTCCGCCACCGGCGCACCGCCCCTCGGGCATAATGCGCGCGGCGGGCCCCCCCGCATTGCGGCTCGGTGAACCTGGTCAGGTCCGGAAGGAAGCAGCCACAGCCGACGCCTGCAAGTGCCGGGGTCAGGCTCGCCTCTTGCCCCGCGCGCACCGCTACAATCCGCGCATGAGCTATCAGGTGCTCGCCCGCAAGTGGCGGCCGCGCGACTTCGAGGCGATGGTCGGCCAGGAGCACGTGGTGCGCGCGCTGCGGCAACGCGCTCGCCGAAGGGCGGCTGCACCACGCCTACCTTTTCACCGGCACGCGCGGCGTCGGCAAGACGACGCTCGCCCGCATCCTGGCCAAGTGCCTGAACTGCGAGTCGCGGGGCCGGACCGCCACGCCGTGCGGGTCAGTGCGGCGCCTGCGTCGAGGCCATCGACGGCCGGGCGCTTTCGCCGATCTGCTCGAGGTGGACGCGGCGCCAGCTACACCGGCGTGGACGAGATGCGCGAGCGCTGCTGGACAAGCGGCGCCAGTACGCGCCCGCCGCGCGGCCGGTACAAGGTGTTCGTGATCGACGAGGTGCACATGCTGTCCAAGCCGGCGTTCAACGCCGATGCTGAAGACGCTGGAGGAGCCGCCGGCGCACGCTGGTAGTTCGTGCTCGCCACCACCGACCCGCAGAAGGTGCCGGCGACGGTGCTCTCGCGCTGCCTGCAGTTCAACCTCAAGCAGCTGCCGGCCGCACGGCGATCGCCGGCGCACCTCGGCCGCGTGCTCGGCGGCCGAGGCGGTGCATTACGAGGCGGCGGCGCTGCCAGCTTGCTCGCGCAGCGCCGCGGCGGGCAGCGTGCGCGATGCGCTCTCGCTCCTCGATCAGGCGATCGCGCACGGCGGCGGGCGGGTCGCGGCGGCGGACGTGCGCGCGATGCTCGGCGCGCTCGACGACGAATGGCTGCACCGGCTCCTCGAGGCGATCGCCGCCGGCGACGGCGCCGGCGCGATGGCGCTCGCCGAGCGAGATGCCAGGTGCGCAGCCTGTCGTTCGACGCGGCGCTGCGCGAACTGGCGGCGCTGCTCACGCGCGTTTCGCTCCTGCAGCTCGTTCCCTCGGCGATCGCGGACGACGCACCGGATCGCGCGGCGCTCGCGCGGCTTGCGGCGCAGCTCGATCCGGCGACCGTCCAGCTCTACTACCAGATCGCGCTCCAGGGGCGGCAGGATCTCGAGCGCGCGCCGGACGAGCACGCCGGCTTCCTGATGACGCTCCTGCGCATGCTCGCGTTCCGCCCGGAGGAGGACGGCCTCGCGCAGCCGTCCGCGCCCGTCGCCGGTGCGACGCCAGGCGGGCCGCACCTTCGACGGCGACTGGGCGGCGCTTGCGCGCTGCGCGTGCCGCGTGGGCGAGCGCGCCAGCTCGCGCTGAACGCCGAATTGCGCGCTTGGAACGGCTCGACGCTCGAGCTCGTAGTGCCGCGCACTCTGGCGCATCTGGCTGGGACCGGCTATTGCGACAAGCTGCGCGCAGCCCTCGAGCAGCATCTGGGCGGCACGATCGATCTTCGCGTGAGCGTCGAGCGAGACGCGCGGCACGTCGGCGGCCGCGCGCGAGGCCGGTGCGCGCGCGGCACCACAGCGCACCGAGGCGCTGCGCGCGCTGGAGAACGACCCGGTCGTGCGCGAGCTGATCGAGACTTTCGACGCCCGCCTGCTCGAGGCGTCGGTACAGCCCGCCGGGTGCGGGGGCGGGGAGGCATGAATGAAGGGGAACATCGGCCAGCTCCTCAAACAGGCGCAGCAGATGCAGGAAAACATGCGGCGCATGCAGGAAAGCCTCGCTGCGCTCGAGGTCGAGGGCGAGGCCGGGGCCGGGCTCGTCAAGGTCGTGATGACATGCCGGCACGACGTGAAGCGCCGTGCGCATCGATCCCTCGCTTCTTGCGCGAGGAGCCGCCGGAGATGCTGGAAGACCTGGTCAGCGGCCGCGTTCAACGACGCCGCGCGCCGCGTCGAGCAGACGGTCGCCGAGCGGCTCGCGGGCATGGCGGCTGCGCTCGGTCTGCCGCCGGGATTCAAGTTGCCGGCTTTTGATCCGCGAGCCGCTGCCCCACGTCGAAGCGCTGGAGCGCCTGATCGAGGCGCTGCGCGTGCTGCCGGGCGTCGGCCCGCGGACCCGCGCAGCGTCCTGGCCTACCACCTGCTGCAGCACGACCGCGCCGGCGCCGAGCGCCTTGCGGGAGCGCTCGCGGCGGCGCTGCGATCGGTGCATCATTGCGCGCAGTGCAACAATTTCTGCGAGGAAGAAGGTGTGCGCGCTGTGCCGCTCGAGCCGCCGGGATCCGTGGCTCGCTTTGCGTCGTCGAGACGCCGGCGGACCTCGCGGTGGTCGAGCAAACGATGAGCTACGCGGGCCGCTACTTCGTGCTGATGGGACGGCTTTCGCCGCTCGACGGCATCGGGCCGCGCGACATCGGTCTCGACCGCCTGCTCGCGCGCGCGAGCGACGGGCAGGTGCAGGAGGTGATTCTCGCCACCAATTTCACCAACGAAGGCGAGGCGACCGCGCACTATATCGCCGAACTGTTGCGTCCGCGGGGCGTGAAGGTGTCGCGGATCGCGCGCGGCGTGCCGGTCGGCGGAGAGCTCGAGTACGTGGACGTCGGCACGGTCTCGCAGGCGCTGCGCGAGCGGCGCGCGCTCTGAGGCGATCTGAAGGAGACGAACGATGAAACGAACGGTCTGGATAGCAGCGGCGCTCCTGTGCGCGAGCCTCGCTGCGCACGCACAGCTCGAAAAGCGCGACGTGCACATCGCGGTCGGCGGCAAGAGCGCGTTCTACTATCTGCCGCTCACCATCGCCGAGCAGCTCGGTTACTTCAAAGACGAAGGGCTGGAGGTCAAGATCAGCGACTTCGCCGGCGGCGCGCAGGCGCTGCGGGCGGTGGTCGGCGGCAGCGCCGAGGTCGTGTCCGGCGCCTACGAGCACACGATCAGCATGCAGGCGAAAAAGCAGTATCTGACGGCGTTCGTGCTCCAGGGGCGCCTGCCGCAGATCGCGCTCGGGGTCGCGAAGGAAAAGGCGGCGGGCTTCAAGTCGTTCAAGGACCTGAAGGGCATGAAGATCGGCGTGACGGCGCCCGGTTCGAGCACGCACAATCTCGTGAAGCAGCTCCTCACCAAGGCGGGATTGGATCCGGCGAAGGACGTCTCGATCGTCGGCGCCGGAACCGGCGCGACCGCGATCGCCGCCATGAAGAGCCGGCAGATCGACGCGATCGCGAACGTCGATCCGGTGATGACCAAGCTCGAGATGGACGGCGACGTCGTCATCGTCGCCGATACGCGCACCCTCAAGGGCACGCAGGAGATCTGGGGCGCACCGCTGCCGCCGGCCGGCTGTCTCTACGCGCCGGAGGAGTTCGTCAAGCGCTACCCGAACGTCGCCCAGGCGCTCGCGAACGCTATCGTGCGCGCTGACAAGTGGATCGCGCGGGCGAGCGCGACCGACGTCGCCAAGGTGGTGCCGGAGTCGTACCTCCTCGGCGATCGGGCGCTTTATCTCTTCGCGTTCGACAAGGTCAAGCCCGCGCTCTCGCCCGACGGACTCATCTCGGACGCCGGCGCGCGCGCGACGCTCGAGGCGCTGCGCCACTTCGATCCGGCGGTGCGCGAGGCGCAGATCGATCTCGCGCGCACCTACACCAACGATTTCGCCCGCAGGGCGAACGCGAAGTACAAGTCGAGCCCGCCGGCGCTCGCGCTCGAGAACATCACCTGCACGTTCGTCTCCGGGGCACGGGGCGGCGCCCGCTACACCGCGGTGCGCGACACTACGATCGTCGTCGCTCCCGGCGAGTTCGTGTCGGTGGTCGGGCCGACGGGCTGCGGAAAGTCGACGCTCCTCAACGTCGCCGCCGGGTTACTCGCCCCTTCGGCCGGGACGGTGCGGGTGTTCGGCGAGCCGCTCGCCGGCGTCAACCGGCGCGCGGGTTATCTTTTCCAGCAGGATGCGCTGATGCCCTGGCGCAACGCGCTGGAGAACATCACCGTGGGACTCGAGTTCCGCGGGGTGCCGCGCGAGACGGCGCGGCAACAGGGCCGGGACTGGCTGCGTCGCGTGGGGCTCGCCGGTTTCGGCGACCGCTATCCGCATCAGCTCTCGGGCGGCATGCGCAAGCGCGTCGCGCTGGCGCAGACGCTGATCCTCGATCCTCAGATCCTGCTGATGGACGAACCGTTCTCGGCGCTCGACGTGCAGACGCGCCAGCTGATGGAAAACGAGCTGCTTGAACTGTGGTCGGCGGACCGCAAATCGGTGGTGTTCATCACGCACGATCTGGAAGAAGCGATCGCGCTTTCGGACCGCGTCGTGGTGCTTTCGGCAGGCCCGGAATCGCACCCGATCGGAGAATACGCGATCGACATTCCGCGCCCGCGCGACGTCTCGGAAACGCGCCTGACGCGGCGGTTTCTCGAATTGCACGCCGAGATCTGGCACGCGATGAAGGCCGAGGTGCTGAAAGGCTATGCGCGCCAGCTCCAGTAGCGCGAGACTGCGGCTTGCGCAGGCGGCGGTGCTCGTCGGCGTGTTCGCGCTCTGGCACGTGCTCACCGTGCCCGGCGTGCTGCCGCCCTTCTACTTCGACGACCCGCACCGCGCGTCGTTTTTCTTCGGCGAGCCGCTCAAGGTGCTCGGCCGGATCTGGCACTGGTTCGTCGGCGGCGACATCTACCGCCACCTCGCGGTGACGCTCGTCGAGACCCTGCTCGCCTTCGCGATCGGCACCGTGCTCGGCATCGCCGTCGGCATCTGGCTTGCCCTCGCGCCGCTCGCCTCGGCGATCCTCGACCCGTACGTGAAGGCGCTGAACGCGATGCCGCGGGTGATCCTTGCGCCGATCTTCTTCGTGTGGTTCGGTCTCGGCATCGCCTCCAAGGTCGCGCTCGGGGTGACGCTCGTCTTCTTCATCGTGTTCTTCAACGTCTATCAGGGCGTGCGGGAGGTGAGCCCGGTGGTCCTCGCCAACGCGCGCATGCTGGGCGCCTCGCCGCGGCAGCTGTTGCGCTACGTGTATTTGCCTTCGGCGATGAGCTGGGTGTTTGCGAGCCTGCACAACTCGGTCGGGCTCGCGTTCGTCGGTGCGGTGGTCGGCGAATACCTCGGCTCGGCCGAGGGCGTCGGCTACCTGATCCACCAGGCTGAGGGCGTGTTCGACATCAACACCGTGTTCGCCGGGATTCTGGTGCTGACGGCGTTCGCCCTGGTTCTCGACTGGATCGTGACGCTGGTCGAGAAAAAGCTCATGGTGTGGCAGCCGCGTAGCGGCGAAACCGAGAGGATATGACGATGAACCGTATATCGAGAACGCTGTGTGCGTTCGCGCTCGGACTGCTCGGCATCGCGACGATCGCGCAGGCGCAGAGCTGGCCGGCGCGGCCGATCCGCCTCGTCGTGCCGTTTCCGCCGGGCTCGACCCCCGACATCGTCGGGCGCACGCTCGCGACCGGCCTGCAGGAAGCGCTCGGCC
>JAVQZY010000017.1:10000-123533 GCA_033582675.1 Burkholderiales bacterium
GCCCGTCACACCATGGGAGTGGGGTTCACCAGAAGCAGGTTGCCTAACCGCAAGGAGGGCGCCTACCACGGTGAGCTTCATGACTGGGGTGAAGTCGTAACAAGGTAGCCGTATCGGAAGGTGCGGCTGGATCACCTCCTTTCTAGAGAATGGCCCGACGCTCGGGCGTCCACACCTATCGGCTGTCGCGTGTACGCCGAACCGGGTCTGTAGCTCAGCTGGTCAGAGCACACGCTTGATAAGCGTGGGGTCGGTGGTTCAAGTCCACCCAGACCCACCAACTGGGCGAAGAGACGGAGCGCCGCGCCTCATGCGGCAGCGGCTCTCGCGACCGGGGCCATAGCTCAGCTGGGAGAGCGCCTGCTTTGCAAGCAGGAGGTCACCGGTTCGATCCCGGTTGGCTCCACCAGGATGGAGCGGGCGTGCGTCTGCGGGCGCATGCGTCGTGCACTCCGCCGTTCGGCTGCTCTTTAACAATCAGGGAGAAACAAGGCGAGTCCGATGCGCAGCATCGGGCTCCGGGTGAGAGATTGCATTTTCGGAATCGCGCCCGAGTCGTACGCGATTCCGCGTCAAGCGCCCGATTGACGTCGAGTCGGATGTCGGCGCGTGTGCGTGCCCCGACGTCCGGCGCTCAGCGTTATAGGGTCAAGTGAGAAAGTGCATGTGGTGGATGCCTTGGCGACAACAGGCGATGAAGGACGTGGCAGCCTGCGATAAGCCTCGGGGAGCTGGCAAGCGAGCTTTGATCCGGGGATGTCCGAATGGGGAAACCCGGCCCGCAAGGGTCATCCCCGCCCGAATCCATAGGGCGGGCGAAGCGAACCTCCCGAACTGAAACATCTCAGTAGGGAGAGGAAAAGAAATCAACCGAGATTCCGAAAGTAGTGGCGAGCGAAATCGGAGCAGCCTCCGCGATTTAGCCGTTGCTCTAGCAGAACCGGTCAGGAAAGCCGGCCCATAGAGGGTGAGAGGCCCGTATGCGAAAGGGTGGCGGTGGAACTAGGCGCGGGACAAGTAGGGCGGGACACGTGGAATCCTGTCCGAAGATGGGGGGACCATCCTCCAAGGCTAAATACTCGTTGTCGACCGATAGTGAACCAGTACCGTGAGGGAAAGGCGAAAAGAACCCCGGGAGGGGAGTGAAATAGAGCCTGAAACCGCATGCATACAAACAGTGGGAGCCCGCAAGGGTGACCGCGTACCTTTTGTATAATGGGTCAGCGACTTACGTTCTGTAGCGAGCTTAACCGCATAGGGGAAGCCGCAGCGAAAGCGAGTCTTAAACGGGCGACTGAGTTGCAGGACGTAGACCCGAAACCAGATGATCTATCCATGGCCAGGCTGAAGGTTGGGTAACACCAGCTGGAGGGCCGAACGAACCACTGTTGCAAAAGTGCGTCGATGAGCTGTGGATAGGGGTGAAAGGCCAAACAAATCTGGAGATAGCTGGTTCTCCCCGAAAACTATTGAGGTAGTGCCTCGTGATACACCGCCGGGGGTAGAGCACTGTTATGGCTAGGGGGGCGTATTGCCCTACCAACCCATGGCAAACTCCGAATACCGGTGAGTGCGTTCACGGGAGACAGTGCACCGGGTGCTAACGTCCGGACACGAGAGGGAAACAACCCAGACCGCCAGCTAAGGCCCCCAAGCGACGGCTAAGTGGGGAACGAGGTGGGAGGGCTTAAGACAGCCAGGAGGTTGGCTTAGAAGCAGCCATCCTTTAAAGAAAGCGTAATAGCTCACTGGTCGAGTCCTCCCGCGCGGAAGATGTAACGGGGCTCAAGCCGTCTGCCGAAGCTGCGGACTCAAACGACCTTCGGGTCGCGCGAGTGGTAGGGGAGCGTTCCGTAGGCCTGCGAAGCGGGGCCGTAAGGTTCCGTGGAGGTATCGGAAGTGCGAATGCTGACATGAGTAGCGTTAAAGCGGGTGAAAAGCCCGCTCGCCGTAAGCCCAAGGGTTCCTGCGCCACGTTCATCGGCGCAGGGTGAGTCGGCCCCTAAGGCGAGGCCGAAAGGCGTAGCCGATGGGAAACAGGTCAATATTCCTGTACCTCGACATGATGCGATGGGGGGACGGAGAAGGTTATGCGGGCCGGGTGACGGTCGTCCCGGTTTAAGCGTGTAGGCGTGCCGTCTAGGCAAATCCGGATGGCTGAGCCGAGACGCGATGACGACTGCCCTTCGGGAGCGGGAAGCCGCAGACACCCTGCTTCCAGGAAAAGCCTCTAAGCTTCAGTCATGTCGGGACCGTACCGCAAACCGACACTGGTGGGCGAGATGAACATTCTCAGGCGCTTGAGAGAACTCGGGAGAAGGAACTCGGCAAATTGACACCGTAACTTCGGAAGAAGGTGTGCTCCCAGTAGGTGAAGGCGCACAGCCCGAGCCGAACGAGAGACCGCAGAGAATAGGTGGCTGCGACTGTTTAATAAAAACACAGGCACTCTGCCAACACGTAAAGTGGATGTATAGGGTGCTGACGCCTGCCCGGTGCCGGAAGGTTAAGTGGATGGGGTTGCAAGCTACCTGAATTCAGTTAAGCCCCGGTAAACGGCGGCCGTAACTATAACGGTCCTAAGGTAGCGAAATTCCTTGTCGGGTAAGTTCCGACCTGCACGAATGGCGTAACGACTGGCCACACTGTCTCCTCCCGAGAGCTCAGCGAAGTTGAAGTGGTTGTGATGATGCAATCTACCCGCGGCTAAGACGGAAAGACCCCGTGCACCTTTACTGCAGCTTTGCATTGGACTGTGGACCGGTCTGTGTAGGATAGCTGGGAGGCTGTGAAGCGGGGGCGCCAGCCCTCGTGGAGCCGTCGTTGAAATACCAGCCTGACTATTTCGCGGTTCTAACCTGGGCCCGTCATCCGGGCCGGGGACCGTGCATGGCAGGCAGTTTGACTGGGGCGGTCGCCTCCCAAAGCGTAACGGAGGAGTACGAAGGTACGCTCTGGCACGGTCGGAAATCGTGCTCGTAAAGTGCAATAGGCAAAAGCGTGCTTGACTGCGAGACCGACGGGTCGAGCAGGTGCGAAAGCAGGTCTATAGTGATCCGGTGGTTCTGTATGGAAGGGCCATCGCTCAACGGATAAAAGGTACGCCGGGGATAACAGGCTGATGACCCCCAAGAGTTCATATCGACGGGGTCGTTTGGCACCTCGATGTCGGCTCATCACATCCTGGGGCTGTAGCCGGTCCCAAGGGTATGGCTGTTCGCCATTTAAAGTGGTACGTGAGCTGGGTTTAAAACGTCGTGAGACAGTTTGGTCCCTATCTACCGTGGGCGTTGGAAGTTTGAGGGGGGCTGCTCCTAGTACGAGAGGACCGGAGTGGACGCATCCCTGGTGTACCGGTTGTCGCGCCAGCGGCATCGCCGGGTAGCTATATGCGGAAGGGATAACCGCTGAAAGCATCTAAGCGGGAAACCCGCCCCGAGATGAGACTTCCCGGAGGCTCGACCTCCCTGAAGGGTCGTCCGAGACCAGGAGCGTTGATAGGCGGGATGTGTAAGGGCCGCGAGGCCTTGAGCTAACCCGTACTAATTGCCCGTGCGGCTTGACCCTATAACCTTGAGCGCCGCCATCGCATAGACGGCAAAAAAAGGCGCAATGCGTTCTCTTACGTTGCCTTGTTTCTTCCGCTTTTCTTTTTTCCGTCCACCACTCCAGCGGACGGAATTACCGGACAATCTGGCGGCGATAGCAGCCTGGAACCACGCCTTCCCATCCCGAACAGGACCGTGAAACGGGTTTGCGCCGATGATAGTGTGCAGTCGCATGCGAAAGTAGGTTACCGCCAGGCCCTCTCGCGAACGCCCGCGGCCCTTTCGGCCACGGGCGTTTTGCTTTCGGACGGACTCGTCGCACCAAGGCAGGAGCGGCGACCGGCCGCCGGCTTAGTCACAGGACGCGAGCTTCGCCGCGCACGGACGTCGCTGCACCAGGCGCCGAGCGCGCTGTGGCAGCCAATGGAGATTCCGGAGCTGCGCTCGCCCCTCGTCGACGGTACCAATGCGAGCGGGTTGCTCGCAACAATCGGCGTTGCGTCGCTGGCGAATCGCGATCGACGACCCGCAGCATGCGGCGAGGGCGCTTCTCAAGGGGTCGCTGGGTTTTGCCCGAGCGAGCGTTCGGCGACGAGGAAATCGAAATGCTCCCGCGGCAGAGCGGCGGCATCGTACGCGCTGCGGGCAAAGGCGTGATGGCGCGACTGACGAGCGCCCGCGGCAGGCGATCGATTTTCTGCTCGACACCCAGGAGGGTCCCGACGGGTTTCTGCCGCCGGTGCATGCGGTCGCCGACGCCTTCGACGACGTGGCGCGCACGAGGCGGCGCTGATCGCCGACATGCGTGCGTCGATCCTCGGTGCGCTGCGGCGCTCCGATCCGAAGACGCTGGAAGAGGCTTTCGTCCGTTCCTCAGGCGGCTTGGCCCTGCATCGCAAGGCGAAGCGCCGGGACCACTTGGCGCAGACGAAGCAACTGCGCAGGAAATAGAGGCCGGGTTCGGCTCCGGCCTGGAATACCCGCCGGCGCAGGCTGTGCTAGGCGGTGGCGAGGTCGAGCCGCTTTTCGATCCGGTCGAGCCGCTCCTCGACCGCGTCGATGCGGCCGTGCAGGATCGCCAGATCGGAGTGAACGTTGGCGAGATCGGAATGCACGTTCGCCATCTGCGTCTCCAGCGACGAAACCCGCCGCCTGATCGCCCGGAACTCGTCGCTGTGCTGATCGAGCTTCGCGCGGATGGCGCGCAGGTGCTCGAGGATCAGCTTTCCGTGCCCTCGGTCATGGCGCGATCGTAGTCGAGGCGACGCGGGCCGCGCCGGGCCCCACCCCTGCAACCGGGGGTTGCCGAGCCTAGGAATACTGTATATAAATACAGTATCCATGCGTTCGCTCGAAGCCTTGCTCCGGCGCGGAGACCTCTGGCGCGGCACAGCCTCTGTCGGCGAAGTCGCACACCCTGCGGTGCCCACCGGCTTTGCGGCGCTCGACCGGGAACTGCCCGGCGGCGGCTGGCCGCGCGGGGCGCTCGTCGAAATCCTCGTGCCCTGCGAAGGCATCGGCGAGCTGCAGCTCGTGTTGCCGGCGCTCGCGCGGGCGAGCGCGGCAGGCGGCCGCATCGCCTGGATTTCGCCGCCGCACCTGCCCTATGCACCGGCCCTTGCCGCCGCGGGCGTCGCGCTCGAGCGCCTCACCGTGGTGGGAGCGCCTTCGCGGCGCGATGCACTCTGGGCGGCGGAACAGGCGCTGCGCTCTCGCGTCTGCGAGGCGATTCTCCTCTGGCTGCGGCGTGCGGACTACGCGGAACTGCGCCGACTCGCGGTGGCGGCCGAGGGCGGACCGGCGTTCGCGCTCCTCTTTCGCGCGCCGCAGGCGGCGCGGGAGCCCTCGCCCGCGCCGCTGCGCCTGCTGCTCGAGCCCGCCGGCGGGCCGCTCGCGGTGCGCGTCCTCAAGCGCCGCGGCGCGCCGGCACGCGCGCCGATCGTCCTTACCCTGAAGAAGCCGTTTCATGCTGTGGGTGGCGCTGCACCTGCCGCGGCTCGAATCGCAGGCGCGCGCGCGCGGGCATGCACCGCCTGAGGCGGCGGGCGCAGCGCTGGAAGCGGTCGCGCTCTGGATGGGGCGCTATACGCCGAAGGTGTCGCTCGAGCCGCCCGAGGGTGTGGCCGCAGAACTCGGCGCGAGCCTGAAGCGCTACGGCGGCGCGGGAAGGCTCGCGCGCGAAATCCGCGCCGGGCTCGCGCAGCTCGGCTTCGAGGCGCGGATCGCGTTCGCGCCGACCGCACGCGCGGCGCTCTGGCGCGCGGCCGGCGGCGGGCTGCCGCTCGAAGCGCTGCCGGTCGCCGTGCTCGGGCTCGATACGGACCGCGAGGAGCTGCTCGACGCCTTGGGCGTGCACACGCTCGGTGCGCTGATGCGCCTGCCGCGCGAAGGCGTGGCAAGACGCTTCGGGCAGACGCTGGTGGACGAGCTCGATCGTGCACTCGGCCGCCTGCCGGAGGCGAGGGCGCTCTACGTGCCGCCGGCGCGCTTTGCGGCGAGGCTGGAATTGCCGGCGCCGGTCGCCGAAGCGCAGGCGACGCTTTTCGCCGCGCGCCGGCTGCTCGCGCAACTGGAGGGCTTTCTCGCCGCGCGCCGCAGCGGCGTGCGCCGCTTCGTACTCGAACTCCTGCACCCGAAGCGTGCAGCGACGGCGGTAGAAGTAGGCCTTGCCGCGCCGGCACGCGACGCGGAGCACTTCGCCAGGCTGCTTCGCGAGCGGCTCGAGCGGCTCTCGCTTCCTGCGCCGGCCGAGGCGGTGTGCATCGCGGCGGCGGAGATCGAACCGCTTCCCGGCCGCACCGGCACGCTTTTCCCCGGGCCGGAAGACGCGTGGGAAGACTGGCGACGGTTCATCGAGCGGCTTCAGGCGCGATTCGGGGCCGAAGCGGTGTACGGGCTGGGGCTTCACGACGAGCACCGGCCCGAGCGCGCTTGGCGGTGCTTGGCGCCCGAAGCGGGGGCGCCCGCTGCTATCCCAGCCCTCGGTGCGCGGCCGCTTTGGCTGCTCGATCCGCCACGACCGCTCGCCGAGGGCGAATTCGAACTTCTTGCCGGCCCCGAACGGATCGAGACCGGCTGGTGGGACGGCGCCGAAATCCGGCGCGACTATTTCGTCGCGCGCGCCGGAGATGCGCTCCTCTGGATCTACCGCGACGCGCAAGGCTGGCGGTTGCATGGGCTCTTTGCGTGAAACGCTGCCCGGCTACGCCGAGCTGCACTGCCTTTCGAACTTCACTTTTCTGCGCGGCGCCTCGCACCCGGAAGAGCTCGTCGCGCGCGCCGCCGCGCTCGGCTATGCGGCGCTCGCGCTCACCGACGAGTGTTCGCTCGCCGGCATCGTGCGCGCGCATCTGGCGGCGAAACGGGCGGGCTTGAAACTTCTCGTCGGCGCGGAATTCCGCTTGTCGGAGGACGCAAAGCTCGTCCTTCTCGCGCCCGACCGACGCGCCTACGGAGCGCTTTGCGCGCTCGTCACCGCCGCCCGCCGGCGTGCGCCCAAGAGCACCTATGCGGTCGCGCCCGAGGACCTCGAGCGTGCAAGCAGCGGCGGCCTGCTCGCCCTGCTCGTTTCGCACGAAGGAAAAAAGCACTGGGCGGCATGGCTCGCCGAGCGCTTCGCGGGCCGCGCCTGGATCGCAGCGGAACTTCACTGCGGACCGGACGACCGTGCGGCGCTCGCGCGGCTCGGCGAGCTTTCGCGCGCAAGCGGCCTGCCGCTTGTGGCCGCCGGTGACGTCCACATGCACGTGCGTTCGCGTCGGCGTCTGCAGGACGCGCTCACCGCGGTGCGACTGGGCAAGCCCGTCGCCGAATGCGGCCGGGCGCTTTTTCCGAACGGCGAACGGCACCTTCGCTCGCGGCTTCGCCTTGCGCGCCTCTATCCGCCGGCGCTTCTTTCCGAAACGCTCGCGATCGCCGAGCGCTGCGATTTTTCGCTCGAGGAGCTGCGCTACGAGTACCCCGAAGAGCTGGTCCCCGCGGGCGAGACCCCGGCGAGCTGGCTGCGCCGGCTGACGATGGAGGGTCTCGCGTGGCGCTTTCCGGGCGGTGCACCTTCTCATGTGCGCGAGCTGGTCGAGCACGAACTCGCCCTCATCGCCGAGCTCGGCTACGAGGCGTTCTTTCTCACCGTGCACGACATCGTGCGCTTTGCGCGCTCGCGCGGCATCCTCTGCCAGGGGCGCGGCTCGGCCGCCAATTCCGCGGTGTGCTACTGCCTCGGCATCACCGAAGTGGATCCAGCGCGCATGAGCCTGCTCTTCGAGCGGTTCGTCTCGCGCGAGCGGAACGAGCCGCCCGACATCGACGTCGATTTCGAGCACGAGCGGCGCGAAGAGGTGATCCAGTACGTATACGGGAAATACGGCCGCGAGCGGGCGGCGCTCGCCGCGACCGTCATCTGCTACCGGCCGCGCAGCGCGTTGCGCGACATCGGCAAAGCGCTCGGTTTTCCGCCCGCGCAGGTGGATCGGATCGCGAAGACCGTCTCGGGGTGGGACGGACGCGCGGTGCTGCCCGCGCGCCTTGCCGAAGCCGGGCTCGATCCGGCCGATCGGCGCACGCAGCAGCTCGCGGCGCTCGCGACCGAACTCATCGGCTTTCCGCGCCATCTTTCGCAGCATGTGGGCGGCTTCGTGATTTCGCGGGGGCCGCTCGCGGAGCTGGTCCCGGTCGAGAACGCTGCGATGCCCGAGCGCACCGTGATCCAGTGGGACAAGGACGATCTGGAGGCGCTTGGGCTCCTCAAGGTGGACGTGCTGGGACTCGGCATGCTCACCGCGATCCGCAAGGCGCTCGCTCTCGTCGGCCTGCGCATGGACGAGGTGCCGCCGGAAGACCCGGAAACCTACGCGATGATCCGACGCGCCGACACCGTAGGCGTCTTTCAGATCGAATCGCGCGCCCAGATGAGCATGCTGCCGCGCCTGAAACCGGAAAGCTTCTACGACCTGGTGATCCAGGTGGCGATCGTGCGCCCGGGCCCGATCCAGGGCGGCATGGTGCATCCGTACCTCAGACGTCGGCAGGGGCTGGAACCGGTGACCTATCCGAGCGCCGCGGTCGAAAAAGTGCTCGCGCGCACGCTCGGCGTGCCGATCTTCCAGGAGCAGGTGATGCAGCTCGCGATAGTCGCCGCCGGTTTCACGCCGGGCGAGGCCGACCAGCTTCGCCGCGCGATGGCGGCATGGAGGAAAAAAGGAGGACTCGAGCCTTTCGAGACGCGGTTGAAGGAAGGCATGGCGCGAAACGGCTATGCGCCCGAGTTCGCCGACGCGATCTACCGCCAGATCCTCGGTTTCGGCGACTACGGCTTTCCGGAATCGCATGCGGCGAGTTTCGCGCTGCTCGTATACGTCTCGGCCTGGCTCAAACGGCATCATCCGGCGGCGTTCCTCGCTGCGCTGCTCAACAGCCAGCCGATGGGCTTCTATGCGCCGGCGCAACTGGTGCAGGATGCGCGCCGCCACGGGGTGGAGGTGCGTCCGCCGGACGTCTGCGCAAGCGACTGGGACTGTACGCTCGAGGAGGGCGAGCGCGGCAAAGCGGTGCGGCTCGGCTTGCGCATGGTGAAGGGGCTGTCCGAGGCCGCCGCCCGGCGCATCGTCGCGGCGCGGCCGGTCGCCTCGGTCGCCGAGCTGGCACTGCGGGCAGAATTGAATCGCAAGGACCTCGACTGTCTCGCAGCGGCCGGCGCGCTCGCTCGGCTCGCCGGACATCGGCGAACCGCCCGCTGGCAGGCCTCCGGCGTCGAGCCCCGGCCGCCGATGGCCGCGCCGCGCGAGGACAGCGCAGCAGCGCTTTCGCCGCCGACCGAGGCCGCCGAAATCGCCGCCGACTACGCGAGCCTCGGCCTCACCCTCGGGCGCCACCCGCTCGCCCTCCTGCGGCGGGAGCTTACAGCACAGGGATACGCGAGCGCGGCGCAGGTGCAGGCGGCAGCGCACGGCGAGCGCACGCGGACTGCGGGTCTCGTCACCTGTCGGCAGCGCCCCGACACCGCAAGCGGCGTGGTGTTCGTCACGCTGGAAGACGAAACCGGCTGCGTCAATCTCGTCGTCTGGCGCGATATCGCCGAACGGCAGCGCCAGGCGCTGCTCGGGGCGCGGCTGCTCGGCGCCGCCGGGGCGATCGAGCGTCAGGGAGAAACGGTGCATTTGGTCGTGCGGTGGCTGGAAAATCACGATGCGTTGCTCGCACGGACGTTCGGCTCGCTCGCGGCGCATTCGCGCGACTTCCACTGAATCGCCTCATCGCTGCGCCCCGGCACCCGGGAATGCGGCCGCTTCCCTATAATGCGCCGATGAACGAAGACGCCTACACCGTCACGGTCGCAAAAGACCTCGAGGACCTGATTCCGACCTTCCTCGCGAACCGCGCAAAAGAACTCGACGCGTTGCGCGCCGCGCTCGCAAGCGGCGACATGGCGCAACTGCGCTACCTCGGCCACCGCATGAAAGGCGTCGGAAACTCCTACGGATTCGCGCGCGTGTCCGAGATCGGTCGCCAGATCGAGGAGGGCGCGACTTCCGGCGACCGCGCGGCGCTCGAAGCCAGCATCGCCGCGTACGCGAACTACCTCGCCAGGGTCCGGGTCGTCTATGCCTGAGCGGACCGAGGCCCCGTTCCGCGTGCTCGTGGTGGACGACGACCCGGACATGGCCGCGTTCCTGGAGATGTGGCTCAAGCGCGAAGGCATGCACACGGTCGTCGCGCACGACGGCAACGCCGCGCTCGCGATGGTCCAGGCCGACCCGCCGGACCTCGTCATCTGCGATGTGCTGATGCCCGGCCCGGACGGCTTCGAGGTCTGCCGGCGCCTCAAGACGAACGAGGCGACCGCGCTCATTCCGGTGGTGCTCGTCACCGCGCTCGACGATTCCCAGAGTCGGGTGCGCGGGATCGAAGCGGGGGCGGACGACTTCCTGTCCAAACCGGTCCATCGCGAAGAGCTGATCGCGCGGGTAAAGACGCTGCGGCGCCTGCACGAGACGCGCAAGGAGCTCGAGGCGCGGCGGCTCGCCGCCGAGGTCGCGCAGAAAGAGGCGATCCGGCGGACGTTCGCGCGCTATCTGTCGCCGCGGCTCGTCGAGCGCGTGCTCGCGGAGGCGGCGGCCGGGCGAGACGTTTTCCGCGATCTGAGCGAACGGCGCGCGGTGGTCGCGCTGTTCGCGGATTTGCGCGGGTTCACGCACCTCTCGGAAGTCGTGCCGGTGGCCGAGGTCGTGCCGATGCTGAACGAGTTCTTCACGATCCTCACCGCGGCGGCGCACGATCACGAGGGCACCGTGTTCAGCATGGCGGGCGACAGCCTGCTCGTCGGATTCAACATCCCGGTGCTGCAGCCCGATGCCGCCGTACGGGCGCTCGCCTGCGCCGAAGACATGATCCGGCGCTTCGCGCCGCTCGGCGAACGCTGGCGCGCGCGCTTCGGGCTCGCGACCGGCATCGGCGTCGGCATCGAGGCGGGCGAGGTAGTGGCCGGAAGCGTCGGCGCGCCGAACTTCGTCACGTACACCATCATCGGCGACGCGGTGAACGTCGCCGCGCGCCTGATGCAGAACGCGCAGCCGAACGAGATCCTGATCGGTCCGCGTGCGATGCTGTCGCTCGCCGAGGTGCTCGGACACGGGCGGGCGCTGGAGCGCCGCCGGCTTGCGCTGAAGGGCAAAGCCGGTCCGGTGGACGTCGTCGCGCTCCGGGTCGCGGCCTGAGCTCCCGTGCGCGTTCTCATCGTCGACGACGAGGACCTGCGCGGCCTGCTCGCCCATTATCTCAAGCAGGAATGGCCGGACATCGAGGTGGGCGAGCTCGATTCGCTGGTGCACGACATGCCCGACGAGCGCTTTCCGCTCGGCGATTACGCACTCATCATCCTCGACTACATGCTCGGCCGCGGCGACGGCCTCGAATGGCTCGCCGCGTTCAAGCGTCGCCCGGACTGCCCGCCGGTGCTCTTCCTGACCGGCGCCGGCAACGAGAGCGTCGCGGTGCACGCGATGAAGGCGGGCGCCGACGGCTATCAGCGCAAGCAGGAGCTGACGCGCGAGCGCCTCGTCATGGCGGTGCGCGAAGGAAGCTCTGAACAAGTTCCCGTGAATCGTGTCTGAGGAGGAACTGCCTCGGTGCGATTGACGGGAGGGTGAGCATGAGGCAGCTGACGTTTGCCTCGGCGGCCTGGAGCGCGAAGGGAAAGACGACACGGCGCGAGCGCTTCCTTGCCGAGATGGATGCGGTAGTGCCCTGGGCAAGACTTGTGGCGCTCATTGAGCCGCACTATCCGAAGCAGGGAGGCGGCCGCCCGCCGATGCCCCTTGAGCGGATGCTTCGCATCTACTTCCTGCAGCTGTGGTTCAACCTCTCCGATCCTGCGGCCGAGGACGCGCTCTATGACATCGAGCCGATGCGCCGGTTTGCCGGAATCGAGCTTGCCGAGGACACGGTACCCGATGAGACGACGATTCTTCGCTTTCGGCACCTGCTTGAGGAAAAGCGCCTTGCGCAGGCGCTCTTTGCCGAGGTGCGCGCGCTGCTGGAAGCGCGCGGGCTGCTTCTGAAGTCGGGCACCCTTGTCGATGCGACGATCATCGCTGCGCCCGGCTCGACCAAGAACCAGAAGAAGGAACGCGACCCCGAGATGCACCAGACCCGCAAGGGCAGGAACTGGTACTTCGGCATGAAGCTTCACGTCGGCACCGACCCCCGGGGCCTTGTGCACAGCGTCAGTCTCCGGGCCTGCCCATGAAGCCGACATCGGCCGCCTGCCCGAGCTGTTGCATGGTGAGGAGCGCAAGAATCCCGGGCGATAGCGCCTCCTTGGAGCAAGGCGAAGCAGCAGCACTACGAGCAGGCCGGTATCCGCTACCGGGTCAACCGCCGCGCGCCCGCGGGCCGGCCCTTGACCGAGCGGCAGCGGCGGCTCAACCGAAGCCTCTCGCGCGCTCGCGCCTGGGGCGAGTTTGCCTTCCACGTGGTCAAGCGCCTCTGGGGCTTTGCCAAGACCCGCTACCGGGGCCTGTACAAGAACACGGTGCGGGCCGTCAGCATGTTCGCCCTGGCAAACCTCTACCGGGTGCGGGCGCAGTTGTTGCCCCCGGGGGCGCAGTGCGTCCTGTGAGCGCAAAAATGCAGAATCCGGGCACCGAAACGGCGCCCACAGGGTCTCCTGAGCCCGCCTCTGCCCGCCTTCGAACCCCAACTCGCACATGATCGCAGCCAAGCACATCGCTTCGGTCAGTTGTGCAGAGCTTCCCGAACTCGCCCGCGGCCGCGACGCGAAGACCGTGCCGCCCGAGGTCGCCGCGCGCATGGAGGGATACCTTCTCGGGGCGCGAATCCGCATTCCCGGCATCCGCGTGCTGCGGCTGATCGGCGAAGGCGGCAGCTCGCGCGTCTACCTCGCCTCGCGCGAGGGCGACGACGAGCCGTTGGTGGTCAAGATCCTGCGCCGCGAGATCATGGCGAGCCGCAAGGCGCTCGAGCGGTTCCTTGAGGAGTACAACCTGATCGTCCGCATCCGCAGCCCGCATGTCGCGCGCATCTACGGTCACGGCATCGCCGAGCAGCACGCATACCTGGTGATGAAGTTCTTCGAGGGCGGCGACCTCGGTCAGCGGCTCGGGGGCAGGGCGCTCCCGCCCGAGGATGCGCTGCGCATCTTTCGCGAGCTGATGTACGCGCTCGGCGACATCCACGAACAGGGGATCCTGCGCCGCGACCTCAAGCCGCAGAACCTGATGTTCCGCGCCGACGGCAGCCTGGCGATCGTCGACTTCGGCATCGCCAAGCACGTCGGCACGGTAGACCGCACCGCGGCGGGCGAGATCCTCGGCACGCCGCGCTACATGAGCCCGGAGCAGGTGCGCGGCGTCGCGCTCGACGCGCGCACCGACATCTACAGTGCCGGCGTGCTGCTCTACCAGATGCTCGTCGGGCGGCACCTCTTCGACGGCGAAACCGCGGTCGAGGTGGCGTTGCACCATCTGAACACGCCGCGCGCCGCCGTTGCCGCGGGCGGTCGCGCGCTACCAGCCGCTGCTCGACAGGCTGCTCGACAAGGACCGCGACGCGCGCTTTCGCAACGCCGACGAGGCGATCGGGTTCCTGTCGCGCAAGTATGATGAGCGCGTCGGAGCCGCGGCCGCCGAATCGAGCCGGAAGCTCCCCTGACTAATCCGGCAGCGCGTTCCAGATCGCGCGTAGCTGGTCCGGAAGCTCATTCGGCGCGAACGGCTTGGAGATCGTTCCCGCCGCACCGAGCTGCTGCAGCTCCGCGAGTTCGGCCGCGGACGCTTTTGCGGTGACGAACACGACCGGCAGGCGCTTCGTTCGCTCGTCCTCGCGCAGACGGCGAAATAGCGTCGGGCCGTCCATGCCGGGCATCATCCAGTCGAGCAGCACCAGGTCCGGTCCGAACGCCGCGATCGCGTCCATCGCCTTGAGGGGGTCGCCCACCACCTCGACGGTGAACTTGCCGATCCGCTCGAGGGCGAGACGGGCGATGCGCTGGATGTCTTCCTCGTCTTCGATGTAGAGAATGCGGTTGAGCGGGCGCTCCGGCATCGGAATGCGTCAGGCAGCGCGCGCCGCGGGCGCATCGAGCACCGGAAGTTCGAAAAAGAACGTGGTGCCGCCGCCTTCGCGGTCGGCGAACCCGATCGTGCCTTGCATCATCTCGACGAGCCGCTTGCAGATCGCGAGCCCCAGACCCGTGCCGCCCTTCTGGCGCGTCGCCGCGGACTCCGCCTGCGCGAAACGGCTGAAAATGCGTGCGCGGAAATTCTCCGGGATTCCGGGGCCGCGGTCGTGCACGCCGACGCACACGCGCGCCCCGCGCCGCTCGAGGCTCACCTCGACGGTCCCGCCCTCGGGCGAGAACTTGGCGGCGTTCGACAGCAGGTTGGTGAGCACCTGAAGCAGGCGCTTGCGGTCGGCGTGCACGCGCACCGCGGGCGGTTCGCCGCGCAACTCGAAGCGCACGCGGTAGCGCTCGGCGAAAGCCCGGTTGAGCAAGAGCGCCTCGCGCAGCACGTCCTCCAGCGCGAGCGGCTCGGGCGCGAGCGTGAGTTTGCCCGACTCGATCTTCTCGATGTCGAGGATGTCGTTGATCAGGTCGAGCAGGCGCTGGGCGTTGCGCTCGGCGACGACGGTGAGTTCGCGCACCTCCCTGTCAAGCTCGCCCAGTGCGCCCGAATTGACCAGTTGCAGCGAGCCGATGATCGAGGTGAGGGGCGTGCGCAGTTCGTGCGACAACGTCGAGGTGAACTCCTTCTTCAGGCGCTCGGCCTCGAGCTCCTGCGTGATGTCGCGCCCTTGCGCGATGACGGAGACGATTTCGCCCCCCGGATTGACGAGCGGAGTCACGGTCCACTCGCAGACGATGGGGATCCCGTCCCGACGCAGGTTGCGCACGCGCAGGCGCGCGAGCGGCTCGCGCGTCTCGATCAAGCGCCGCCATTGCGCGTCGAATTCGGCGTGATGCTCGGGAACGACGAGTCGCCGGGCGGGTTCGCCGACGATCTCCTCAGGCGCATAGCTGAAGATCAATTCCGCCGCGCGGTTGATCTCGCGGATGCGCCCGTCGGGTTCCAGTTCCAAGACAGCGATCGGCGAGCGCTCGGCAAAAAGTGCGAGCTTGCGCCCGGATGCCTCCACCTGGCGACGCGCTTCTGCCAGCTCGGCGATCTGCTGCTGCAGACGCCGGTTCAGCTCGGCGTTCGCTTCGGTCAGCCGCCGATACGCGTGCCGCAGGCGGTAGCCGGAGTCGAACACCTCGTTCAGCCGCCAGGCGATCGCGACGCACACCGCGTAGAACGCCGGCACGAGCACCGCGACCTCGGTGAACAGGCGGTTGCCGAACGTCGCGAGCACGTAGGTGAAGGGCAGCGCGATCCCGGCGCCGTAGACGGCGTACATCGGCCAGGAAGCGGCGTACATCGAGATGCCGCCCGCCATCGCCCCGGTGAGCAGGAGCGCGAGAAACACCTGCTGCTCGTCGGCGTGCGAAGGAAAGAAAACCGAGGCCGCAATGCCCCAGGTGGTGCCGCTCGCGAGCGCCGCGATCCCCAGCCAGCGCAGCCACTGTTCTGGCGCGACGACGCCACGGCTGCCGCTGCGATACCAGTAGAGATACAGCCCCATGCGCGCGGCCGAGATGATCAGCACCAACGCGCCCCAGCCGGCGACGATCTCGGCGTAGCGGCCGGCGCGCAGCTCGAAAGCGGCGATGAAGCTGACCACCACCGTCGCGACCACCCCGAGCGGCAGCTGAGAATAAAGTTGTTCGACCCGGTCGGCGAGGACGCTGCGCGAATCGACGCCCAGCGCCGGCACCGGCGCGGAGCGCATCTTCGCGACGGCGGCGACGGATGCGGCGGAATCGGTCATCGCGCGCTCCGATTATAGGGGCAAGCGCGCGAAGACCGCGCGAGGCGACTACATTCTCCCGTTGCGGATCACCCCGACCGCGATCCCTTCGATCGCGAACGTCTCGTCGCGCGCGTCGACCTCGATCGGCGCGAAGTCGGGGTTCTCGGGAAGCAGCTGCACGCTGTAGCCGCGCCGGCGCAGGCGCTTCACGGTCACCTCGCCGCCGACGCGCGCGACGACGATCTGGCCGCTCGCAGCTTCCGCGGTGCGGTGCACCGCGAGCAAATCCCCCTCCAGGATGCCGGCATCCCGCATCGACATGCCGCGCACGCGCAGCAGATAGTCGGCGCGCGGCGTGAAAAGATTCGGGTCGAGCGCATAGCGGCCCTGCACGTGAGCCTCGGCAAGTACCGGCTGACCGGCGGCGACGCGACCGATCACCGGCAGCTCGAGCAGACGCCCGAGGCGGGCGCCGCCCGCGCGCACGCGGATGCCGCGCGAGGCGCCGGAGGAGATTTCGATCGCGCCCTTGCGCTCGAGCGCTCGCAGGTGCTGCTCGGCGGCGTTCACCGAGCGAAACCCCATGCGCTCGGCGATCTCGGCGCGCGTCGGCGGAAAGCCGGAGATCTCGGTGAGCTCGCGGATGAGCCGCAGGATCTCGGCCTGGCGTTCGGTGAGCGGAGCCCCCATGACGGTGCGTTCGGTCGGTGAAATTATATCCAGTATCGCGCGTCCCGCAAGCGACGCTTCGCCCCTCACGCCGGCGCGGCGAGCGGCCGAACGAGCGAAGGCTCGTCGCGCCGGGCGTCGTTCACCGCGCCGCTGACCGGGTAAAGGACGAGCAGCGCCGGATCGCAGGGGCGCAACAAATCGCCGACGTCCGTCGGCGCGCTGCAGTCGAGCCAGCGCTGCCAGTGCTCCGGCGCGACGATGACCGGCATGCGGTCATGCACCGGCGCGAGCGCCTCGTTCGCCCGGGTGACCACAATGGCGCAAGTCTCGAGCGGGCCCTCCGGGCCCGACCAACGTTCCCAGAGCGCGGCGAAAGTGAACAGCTCGCCCGCCCGCGGCCGGACATACCACGGCTGCTTGCCGCTCGGGCGTGCCTGCCACTCGAAGAAGCCGCTCGCCGGCACGAGACAGCGCCGGCGCCGGTACGCGGCGCGAAACGCGGGCTTTTCGGCCACCGTCTCGGCGCGCGCGTTGATCATGCGCGCACCGACCCGCGCGTCCTTCGCCCACGCGGGCACGAGTCCCCAGCGCACGAGCGCCGCCTCGCGCCCGCCGTCGCGCGCGCGCACCGCGAGGACGTCGCTGCCCGGCGCGATGTTGTAGCGCGGCGCGACCGCCGGCACCGCCGCCAGGCCGAACTCGCGCGCGACCACCTCCGGGCTCGCGTGCAGGGCGAAACGGCCGCACACGGCGCGATATTAGCGCGGGTTAGAATCGGCGCATGATCGTCGAGTCGCTGCTCGACACCGACCTGTACAAGTTCACGATGATGCAGGTCGTGCTGCATCACTTTCCGGGCGCGCAGGTCGAGTACGAATTCCGCTGCCGCACCCCGGGGGCGGACCTTTCGCCCGACGTCGAGACGATCCGTGCCGGCGTCGAGGACCTTTGCCGGCTGCGCTTTCGCGAGGAGGAGCTTGCGTACCTGCGCGGCCTGCGCTTCATGAAGTCCGATTTCGTCGATTTTCTCGGGCTTTTCCACTTCAACCCGAAGTACATCCGCGTCGAGCGCTCGCCCGAGCCGCCGGGACTGGCGATCACCATCCGCGGCCCGTGGCTGCACACGATTCTCTACGAGATCCCGGTGCTCGCGATGGTGTCCGAAATCTACTTCCGGCGCACGCAGCCGCGGCCGGATTTCGAAGAAGGGCGCCGGCGCCTGGCCGCCAAGATCGCGCTCGTGCGCGATCTCGAGCCGGACCTCGACTTCCGCATCTCGGATTTCGGCACGCGGCGACGCTTTTCGCGCGCCTGGCACGACGAAGTGGTCGCGACGCTCAGGCGCGAGATCCCGGAGCGCTTCGCCGGCACCTCCAACGTCTGGCTGGCGATGAAACACGGGGTGACGCCGCTCGGCACGATGGCGCACGAATACATGCAGGCGTGCCAGGCGCTCGGGCCGCGGCTGCGCGATTCGCAAGTGTTCGCTTTCGACACCTGGGCAAAAGAGTACCGCGGCGACCTCGGCATCGCGCTCTCCGACACCTACGGGCTGGACGCGTTCCTGCGCGACTTCGACATGTATTTCTGCAAGCTGTTCGACGGCGCGCGGCACGACTCGGGCGACCCGTTCGAGTGGGGCGAGCGGCTGATCGCGCACTACCGCAAGAACCGCGTCGACCCGCGCACGAAGACGCTCGTGTTCTCCGACCAGCTCTCGATCCCGCTCGCGATCGAGATCGCGCGCCGCTTCCGCGGCCGCGCGATCACCGCCTTCGGCATCGGCACCAACCTCACCAACGACCTCGGCTACGAGCCACTCAACATCGTGATCAAGATGACCGAGTGCAACGGCCAGCCGGTGGCGAAGGTGTCCGACGCCCCCGGCAAGACGGTGAGCAAGGACCCCGGCTACCTCGCGTACCTGCGCCAGGTGTTCGGCCTGGAGCCGGCCAAGACCGACTAGCGTGCGCCTGCGGTCCGCGGCCACCGCGGTGCTCGCGACCTGCTTCGCGCTCAACTTGCTCGGCCGCGGCATGGGCGACACGTACACCGTGTTCCTCAAGCCGATCGAAGGCGAGTTCGGCTGGAACCGCTCGCAGCTGACGAGCGTGTACTCGGTGTATCTCCTGGTAAACGGCCTGCTTGCGCCGCTCGTCGGGCTCGCGTTCGATCGCGCCGGGCCGCGTCTCGTCTACACGGCGGGGCTCGCGATCCTCGGCACCGCGTTCGTGCTCGCGGGTTCGCTGCAGAACCTCTGGCATTTCTACCTCCTCGTCGGCGCGATGGTGGGCGTCGGCGTCAGTTGCACCGGCATGGTGCCGGCGTCCGCCTTGCTCGCGCGCTGGTACCGCGCAAAGCTCTCGATCGCGATCGGCATCGCGTTCTCCGGGATCGGCGTCGGCACCGTGGTGCTGGTGCCGTTCGCGCAGTACTTGGTGAGCGGCTGGTCCTGGCGTACGGCGTACCACGCGCTCGGCGTGTTGCTGCTCGGCGCCGCGGCGCTGACCGGCGTCGCGCTCCCCTGGCGCCGGTTCGCCGCCGGCGATCCGTCCATCGCCCCGGCGCCGCGCCGCGCGGGCGAAGCGGCCGGCGGCTGGACGCTCGCGCGCGCGATGCGCTCGCCCGTCTACTGGGGCCTCGCGCAGGTGTTCTTCTGCACCGCGACCGGCATGTTCGCGGTGGTCGTGCAACTGGTCGCGTTCCTGATCGATGCAGGGTTTTCCCCGCTTGCGGCGGCGACGGTCTACGGCCTGACCGGAATGCTGTCGTCGGTGAGCGTCATGTCGAGCGGCTTCGTCGCCGAGCGCTTCGGCTACGCGCGCACGGTGACCGCCAGTTTCGCCGGCTCGATGACCGGCGTGCTCCTGCTCCTTGCCGTGCTCTGGCATCCGTCGTGGGTGCTCCTTGCGCTCTTCGTGCCGGTCTTCGGCCTCTGCATGGGCGTGCGCGGACCGATCATTTCTTCGGTCTGCACGCGCCACTTCGCCGGCCCGCGCGTCGCGACCATCTACGGCACGATCTACGCGACCAACGCGCTCGGAGCGGCGCTCGGCTCGCTCGCCGGGGGGCTGCTGCACGACGCGACCGGCGGCTACGTCGCCGGCTGCGCGTTCGCGCTCGGCTGCCTTGCGCTCGCGGCGGTGCCGTTCCTCGCGGTGCCCGGGTTGCGCGCGTTCCGCTGAAAGGAAGCCGAGGGGCGCTTTTTCTGCGCTCAGGCCGCGCGCGCAAGGCGCGCGCGGTTTTCGGGCGCCGCGACCGCGATCAGCGCCGCGCGGCGCTCCGCGAGCGTGAGCCCGCGCAGGTCGGCGGCGCCGTATTCGGTGACGACGACGCCCGCTTCGCTGCGGGGTGTGGCGACCGGCCCGGAAAGCTCGGCGACGATGCGGTCGGCGCGCACGAGAAGCAGCGACACGCCGCCGGGGGAGTGGTTCGCCGCGCGCACGAAATCGAGCGCGCCGCCCACCGCGCCGACGTAACGGCCGGCGGCGACCTCGGCGTTCACCTGGCCGGTGAGATCGACTTCGAGCGCCGAGTTGATCGCGACGAAGCGCTCGATCGCCGCAAGCACGCGCGGGTCGTGCGTGTATTCGCTCGACCGCACGCGAATCGCCGGGTTGCGGTGCGCGAACGCGAAGAGCTTTTCGCTGCCGAGGAGCAGCCCGCAGTCGGCTTCTTCGACGATCCCGTCGCGCATCAGGTCGACGACACCGTCGCCGAGCGCACCACTGTGCACGCGTAGCCGCCGCCGGCCGCCAAGTTCTGCGCACACCGCGTCGGGGAGCGCGCCGAGCCCGAATTCGAGCGTCGCACCGTCGCCGATGAAGCGGGCCGCATGCCGCGCGATCGCCCGCTCGGCGTCCGAAGGCGCCTTCGGCGGTGCGACCGCCGGTGCACGCGCGGAGCGCACCGCGAGCGCGAACGCTTCGCGCCGCGAGCCGCCGCTCGCTGTAGGTCCACGGGACGCGGTCATTCACCTCGGCGACGATCGCACGGCAGGCGGAAAGTGCCGGAACCAGATACTCCGCGGCGATGCCGAGGCTGTACTCGCCGGCCTCGTTCGGCGGGCTCACCTGCACGAGGACGACGTCGGAGGGAATTTTCTTCTCGCGGATGAGCGCTGCGAAACGCGAATAGGGATGCGGATGGATGTCGAGCACACCGGCCTCCGCGAGCGCCCGATTCGCGCCCGCGCCGCAGTAGGCCGAAAGGCGCAAATGGTCGGCGTGTTCCGGCCGCACGATGCCGGCGTAATTCACGCCGAGAAAGAGCCGCGCACCGGAATACGCCGCGCGGCCGGCCACCGAGCGCCTCGGTGAGCGTTTGCGGCTCGGCCGACGCCTGGCCGATCAGCACGCCGTCGCCGGGCTGAATTACCTCCGTCAGCCGGATCATCGGCGGCCGATGCTACCATCGGCGCGCTCTGCGAAGGGAGCCGGACGAGATGCTCGATGACCGCTCGCTCGCCGTTCTGTTCCGCGCCGCGCGCACGCACAACGGCTTTCTCGACCATCCGGTCACCGATCAAGACCTGCGCGCGCTCTACGATCTTAACTGGGAGTCGACGACGATGAATTCGCAGCCGGCGCGTTTCGTGTTCGTGCGCTCGCGCGAGGCGAAGGAGAAGCTTCGGCCGGCGCTCAGCCCCGGCAACGTCGAAAAGACGATGGCGGCGCCGGTCACCGCGATCGTCGCCTACGACCTGCGTTTCTACGAAAACCTGCCGCGCACGTTCCCGAACAACCCGCACGGGCGCGCGGCGTTCGAGGGCAAGAAAGCGCACATCGCGACCACGGCGCTCAGGAACGCCTCGTTGCAGGGCGCCTACCTGATCCTCGCGGCGCCGGCGCTCGGGCTCGACTGCGGGCCGATGTCCGGCTTCGACAACGCGGCGGTCGATGCCGCCTTTTTCCCCGACGGCCGCTGGACGTCGAATTTCCTCTGCAACCGCGGCCGCGGCGATCCGGCGAAGGTGTACTCGCGCAATCTTCGGCTTTCGTTCGAGGAGGCGTGCCGGATCGCATGAAGGTCAGCAGCGGGCTTCGTCGAAGAGTTTTTGGCTGCGGCAAGCCCCTGCGCTGGCGCGCTCGCCGAGCGCGCAGGGCGCAAGAGGCGATGACGTCGTGAAGCTCCGTTGCCTTTCGCGCAGATGGACGTCTTCGCCGAGGTGCCGTTCGGCGGCAATCCGGTGGCGGTGGTGTTCGAGGCCGATGCGCTGACAGGCAGCGAGATGCAACGTATCGCTGGCTGGACGAACCTTTTCGAGACGCCCTCCGCGCTCGTGCCGCGGGACGCCCCAGCCGCCAACCGGCTGCGCATCTTCACGCCTCGCGCGGAGCTTCCCTTCGCCGGTCCTCCGACGATCGGCTCGGCACCTGCGGTCGTCGAGGCGGGCATCGCGCGACCGCGGAGCAGGCGCCTGGTGCAGGAGTGCGGCGCGGGCCTGCGCGAACTCTTTTTCGACGGAGGAGCGATTGCGCTCAAGGCGCCAGCGCCGCGGCCCGCGGCGTTTTCGCCGGCGCGTGTGCCGGATCTGGAGAAAAAGCCTTGGCGCAAAAGTGCGAAGCGAGCCCGAACCGTGGGTCTCGGCCCGGTGTGGATAGTCGCCGGGCTTGCGGATACGGATGGGGTGGATGCGCTTCGCCCGGATTTCGCCGCGACCGCTGCCCTGAGCGACGCGGTGCCGGCGACCGGCGTCACCGTCTTCGGCGAGGCGCGCGAGGGCGAGGCCGCCGTGCACGTGCGCTCGTTCGCGCCGGCGCATGGGGTCCCGGAGGATCCGGTCTGCGGCAGCGGCAACATCAGCGCTGCGGCGTATCTGCGCGCAAGCGGCGAGGCAAAGCGCTTCGGCGCCTCTTGCCGCGCAGGTCAAGGCATGGCGCTCGGCCGCGTCGAGATCCAGTTCGAAGCGGGCGATATCTTTCTCGCCGGGCGCGCGCTGACTTGCGTCCGCGGGACCTTGCGCGTCCAATAGCGGGGTGGCGCCGCTTTCCCTCGAAGTCATCGGCTGGCTGTACGCACTGGTGTGCGGCGCGGCGCTGCTCGCCGGCGCCTGGATCGTGATCGCGGTGCATCTGCGCGGCGACCGCGCGCAGCTCGCCGCGCGCGTCGTGGACGACTCGATCCTGTTCGGTCTGTGGCTGATGGGATTCGCCGGCGGGGTCGGCCTGCTCGTCGGCTGGCGCTGGAGCGGACCGCTCCTCGAACTCTTTTGCTGGGCCATGGGGGCGCTCGTTCTGCTGAGCGCCTGGACACGCTGGCGCGCCGCGACCCCGCCCCGCACGGGGCTTGCGCTGAGCCTCGCGCTCTTTGTCCTGCCGGTGCTCGCGGTGCTCGGGGCGACGGTGGCGACGCTGCGCGGCGAAACAGCGTCCGCCGCCTTCGGCGGAGGAGGGTAGGATGGCGGACATGTTCCCGCTGATCGAGCTCGCCGGCAGCCCGTTCGATCGCGGCGCCGCCTACGGCAAAGCGGCCCGCGAGCGCATCGGCGTCTCGATCGCGAATTACCGGACGCTATCTGCCCACGGCGGTCTCGGCTGGGACGAGGCGCGGGCGCTCGCCGGCCGCTACGCGCGCCCGATCCGCGAGCTCGATCCCGCCCTCGTCGAGGAAATCGAAGGTATCGCCGCGGGAAGCGGCTACGGCCTGGCGGATATCCTCGCGCTCAACTGCCGCACCGAACTCCTGCCGCCGAGTTTTCCGGAGCCGGCCGACGAAGCATGGCTTGCGGCGGCCCGGCGTGCGGCGGACCTCGGCGAATGCACGGCGATCGCGGTCGAGCCGGATCGGAGCGCGACGGGCGGTGCGCTGCTCGCACAGAACTGGGATTGGCTGGGGACTCAACGGCAGGCGCTGGTCCTCATTCGTGCGGAGACGGGCTCCACGGCGTACCTCACGCTCACCGAGGCGGGCATGCTCGCGAAGATCGGTCTGAACGGCCACGGGCTCGGCGTATGCCTGAACATCCTGCGCTCGCGAGACGACGGGTTGCGCCCTGGGGTGCCGGTGCACGTGCTGCTTCGCAGGCTCCTTGAGTGCCGGAAGGTCGGCGAAGTCGAGGCGCTCGTCGGGCGCCTGCGCTACGCGGCCTCGTCGAACGTCCTTTGCGCCGATGCCGCGGGCGGCATCGCGAGCTTCGAGCTCTCGCCCGCCGGCGCAGGCGTCGTGCGCGCCGAAGGCGGCGCGCTCTGCCACACCAATCACTTTCTCGACCCGGCGCTCGCGGCAGGCGAAGCGGCGCCCGCCGAGAGCCTGTCGTCGCGCCCGCGCCTCGAGCGTGCGCGCGCATTCGTCGCCTCGCGGGCGACGCTCGGCCCGCGCGACCTTCAGGCACTGCTTCGCGACGAAAGCGACGGGCGGTTGTCCGTCTGCCGGCGGCCCGACCCGCAGGCGCCCTGGTATCTGCGGATCGAGTCGGTCGCCTCGGTGGTGATGGAGCTTGCGCGCGGCGCGATGCACGTCGCGCCCGACGTGCCCTCGCGCTGCGACTACCTCGAGGTCGCGTTGGAGGCGCAGATGGCGCTCGCGTAGGCGCGCCTCCCGGAGGGGGGATGTGCATGGACGAGAAGGCGGAAGCGTTGCGCACGTACGCCGCGCTCGCGGGCGTCGCGATCCCGCAGGCGCGAATCGGCGCGATCGCCGAAACGCTCGCGCGGCAGCTCGCGGCCGAGCGCGCGGCGACCGGCACGCTCGAATTCGAGGTCGAACCGTCCTCCTTCCTCGCGACGCTCGCGCGAGGCGCGTCGTGAGCGAGCTTCTGCAGGCGGGCGCGGCAGAACTTGTACGGCTGCTGCGCGCGAAAAAGGCGAGCGCCCGCGAAGTCATGCAGGCGACGCTCGCGGCGGCCGAGCGAGCGCAGGCGCGGTTCAACTGCTTCGTGCGCATCGATGCGGAGGAGGCGCTCGCGGAGGCCGACGCCGCGGACCGCAGCCTTGCGCGCGGCGCGGTCGCCGGCCCGCTTCACGGCGTGCCCATGGCGCACAAGGACATGTCTCTATCGCGAAGGCGTCGCCTCGAGCCTCGGCTCGAGGATCGGTCCCGCGCGCCCCGCCCCTACCACCGCGACGGTGCTCAAGCGACTCGATGCCGCTGGCGCGATCCAGTTCGGCGTCCTTCACATGACCGAGTTCGCCTACGGGCCGACCGGGCACAACTATCACCTCGGCCACTGCCGAAACCCGTGGAATCCGGCGTACATCACCGGCGGCTCTTCCAGCGGCTCGGGCGCCTCGGTCGCCGCGCGCGCGAACTTCGCCGCGCTCGGTTCGGACACCGGCGGCTCGATCCGGCTGCCGGCGCATTTCTGCGGCGTGTCGGGACTCAAACCCACCTGGGGGCGCGTCTGCGCGCGGCGCGATGCCGCTCGCGTATTCGATGGACACGGTGGGGCCGCTCGCGCGCACGGTCGAGGACTGCGCCCTTCTTTTGCATGCGATCGCGGGCGAGGATCCGCTCGATCCGACGAGCAGTCCGCTTCCGCGTCCCCGATTACGTCGGGGAGCTGGGAGCGGCCCGTCGAGGGCCTGCGCATCGGGGTTCCCACGCGCTATTTCTACGACAGCATCGACCCCGCGATCGAGCGGCCGGTGCGCGAGAGCCTCGACGTGTTCGCCTCGGTTGGCTGCCGCATCGTCGAAGTGGAGCCACCGGACCTCGAGCCGTGGAACCACGCGGGCACCGCGATCATCGCTGCCGAGGCGGCGGCGCTGCACGCGCGCTGGTTGCGCGAGCGGCCGCAGGACTATTCCGAGCAGCTGCGCGCGCGACTTGAGCTCGGCGCCTGCATCGGCGCCGTGCAATACATCAATGCGCTCCGGCTGCGCGACCGAGCGCTCAAGCAGTGGCTCGCGCAAGTGATGTCGAAGGTCGACGCGCTGCATGCGCCGGTCGTCTCGTTCGCGACGCCGACGGTCGCCGAGACCGACGTGGGGGGCGGTGCGCGCATGACCGAAGTGCTCGCGCGCGTGACGCGGCTCGTCAGGCCGGCGAACTTCCTCGGCGTTCCGGCGCTCGCCGTCCCGTGCGGCTTTCAGCCGAACGGGCTGCCGTGCGCGTTCCAGCTGATCGGGCGCCCCTTTGCCGAGGCGCTGCTGTTGCGCCTGGGTTACGCCTACCAGCGCGAAACCGACTGGCACCGGCGCGCACCGGCGGGCGGCTGACGCGCCCGCCCCGCACCGGTCGCGAGCGAACGCCCGGCGGAGCGCGGCAGGTTGCGGATTCGGATCGCACGCCTGCGGCGCTGCGCGGCGGCGGCTGCAGAGTAAGATTCGCGCAGACATCGAGACGCCGAGGAGGGCAGTGCATGGCGAAGGCGAACGCGCGGCCGATCCGCCGTATCGCGATCAGCACCGGCGGCGGCGACGCGCCCGGCCTGAACGCGGTGATCCGCGGCGCCGTGCTCACCGCGCGGCACTACGGCTGGGAATGCGTCGGCATCCGCGACAGCTACGACGGCCTGCTCGAGCCGATGCGCGGCGGTGGCCTCGTACCGCTCACGCCCGAGCGGGTCGAAGGCATCACCTGGCTCGGCGGTACGATCCTCGGGACCACGAACGCCGGCAATCCGTTCCGTTACCCGGTGCGCCGGACCGACGGCAAGATCGTGCTGCGCGACCGCTCCGACGAGCTGATGCGCGCCTTCCGGCGCGAGGGCATCGACGCGCTCGTCGCGATCGGCGGCGACGGGTCGCTTTCGATCGCGCACGGGCTCGCGAAAAAGGGCCTGCGGGTCGTCGGCGTGCCGAAAACGATCGACAACGATCTCGCGCACACCGTCATCACCTTCGGCTTCGACACGGCGGTCTCGTTCGCCACCGAATGCATCGAGCGGCTGCACAGCACCGCCGCCTCGCACCGGCGCGTGATCGTGGTCGAGGTGATGGGGCGCTACGCCGGCTGGATCGCGCTGAACGCCGGGGTCGCAGCCGACGCGCACGCGATCCTCATCCCCGAGATACCGTTCGACGTCGACAAGGTCGCGGCTGCGCTTCGCGCGCGCGAGGCAGCCGGGCAGAACTACTCGATCGTCGTCGTCGCCGAAGGCGCGCGGCCGAAGGGCGGCGCGCGCGCGATCGTCGAGCAGCGGCTCGGCGGCGGCGAGCGTCTCGGCGGCATCGGCGAGCGCGTGGCGAAGGCGCTCGCGCCGCGCACCGGCAAGGAGACGCGCCACGTCGTGCTCGGACACCTTCTGCGCGGCGGCTCGCCGACGACGTTCGATCGGCTGATTTCGCTGCGCTTCGGGGCGGCGGCGGTTCGCGCCCTCGCCGAGGGGCGGCGCGGCGTCATGGTCGCGCTCGATCCGCCGAGCGTGCGCTACGTGCCGCTTTCGCGCGTCGCGCGCCGCATCCGCCGCGTGCCGGCCAACTCCGACACGGTGCGCACCGCGCGCGGCCTCGGCATCTGCTTCGGCGACTGACCGGGCGCGGTTCAGACGAGCCGGCGCGCGCGCGCCAGCTCGGGCAGGCAGTGCGCGAGCCAGCGCGCGGTGAGCTTTTCGGCGAGCGAGTTCTGGCGCAAGCGGTCGTTGAGCGCCTTGAAGTCCACGCGGTCGAGGTCCTGGTCCTGGTCGAAGCAGGAGAAGACGACGCGCGTCTCCCCGGTCGCGGGATCGCGATGTAGCTGCAGGCACTGCGCGCAGATCTCTTTCATCATGCACTGCATCGGCGAGTTGATCGAGCCGATCGCGAGGTGCTGCGGTTTCAGGTGCGCGCGCAGCACCTCGTGGCGCGCGCGCGCGACCGCGGCCATCATTCGATCGGAGCCGATCGCGATGATGCGGTCGGCCTCCTCCAGCCGGATCGTCGGCTCGCCGAGGCGGCCTTCGGCGTAGGCGTCCATCGCCTGCACCAGGTTGCCGACGAACGCCCGGTCCTGCGGTCGGCCCGGCGCGAAACCCGGCGCCTCGTCGCAGCACCAGACGACGACGTCGGCCGCCTGCTCGATCTCGGCCACCTTGTAGCGGTCCGCGACCCGCTTGTAGCCGGCGAAGTAGAGCACGCGGGAGCCGGCCGCGCGCAGCGCCGCGCCGATCGAAAAGAGCACCGCGTTGCCGAGCCCGCCGCCGCAGAGCACCACGGTTTCGCCGCCGGCGATGCGGGTGGGCGACCCCGTCGGTCCCATCAGGACCACGGGCTCGCCGGGCTGAAGCATCGCGCACAGGTTGCTCGAGCCGCCCATCTCCAACGCGATCACCGACACCAGCCCGCGGTCCGGATCGACCCAGGCGCCCGTCATCGCGAGCCCTTCCATCTGCATGCGGGTACCGCAGACGAGCGGGGCGAGCGTCTCGAAGTTCTGCAGGCGAAAGAACTGCCCGGGCCGGAAGTTGCGCGCGGCGAACGGCGCGCGCACCTGCACCTCGACGATCGTCGGCGTCAGGCGCTCGACGCGCTCGACGGTGGCGAGCAGCGCCGCCGCGAGGCGCGCGAAAAACGCCTCGCGCGGCATCGGGCTTGCGGCCGCGCGCCTTGCGAGCACGCGCGAGACGAGCCGGTAGCCCTGCTTGGCCGAGGCCATTGCCTTCACCACATTGCCGAAGTAGGAGGGGTGCACGTCGCCGAAGAAGCTGACGAACCGGCCGTCGGGCTCGCGCGCAAGGAGCACGTGCGGCGCGCGCGGCTTCGCGCTCGCCGGCTCCGGGCGCACCGGGCGTCTCTTCCTCGTCGCAGGCCGCGAAATACTTTCCGTCCAGGCGAAACGGCGCGCCGTGCTCGCGCGCAAGTACGGTGTTCGGCTGTGTGCCGGCGGCGACGAACACGGTGCGCGCGGGCAGGCGCTGCTCCCGGCCGCTCGGCTGATGGCGCATCACGATAGCGCACGCGGCGCCGTAGTGATCGACTTCGATCGCGACCGGCACGAGCTGCTCGGCGAACCAGACGCCCTCCTCGAGCGCCTTGTGCACCTCCTCGTGATTGAGCGTGTAGGCCGGGCTGTCGACGAGCCGGCGCCGGTAGGCGATGGTGACGCCGCCCCAGTGCTGCAGCAGCTCGACGATGCGCGGCGCGCGGCCTTCGCGCGCCGCCTGCGCGCGCTCGGCGCGGATCGCGCGCGCGTGGGCGAGGAATTCCTCCGCGGTTTCGCGCTCGTCGTCATCCCACCCCTCGCGCACCGCCGCCTCGCCGCGGCACGGCGGCGAGCGCCTCGTAGCGCGCGAGGAACTTCTCGACCTGCACGACGTAGTAGGCGAGCGATTCGGTCGCGGTGTCGATCGCGGTGAGCCCGCCGCCCACCACCACCACCGGAAGCCGCAGCTGCATGTTGGCGATCGAGTCGGCCTTCGCCGCGCCGGTGAGCTGCAGCGCCATCAGGAAGTCAGACGCCGCGCGCACGCCGCGCGCAAGGCCGTTCGGGATGTCGAGGACCGTCGGCCGGCCGGCGCCGACGCACAGCGCGACGTGGTCGAAGCCGAGCGCTCCAGGCGTCCTCGAGCGTCAGCGTGCCGCCGAAGCGCACGCCGCCGAACATCGCGAACTGCGCGCGCCGCTCGAGCAGCAGGCGCACGATCTTCAGGAAGTTCTTGTCCCAGCGCACGGTGATGCCGTACTCGGCCACGCCGCCGAAGCCGGCCATCACGCGCGCCTCGAGCGGCTCGTGCAGCTCGCGTACGTCGCGGATCAGGCGAAACGGCACGCGGTCGCCCGGCGGCGTCGACGCCGCTCAGATCCGGGGCGAGCGGCTCGATCTTCAGGCCGTCGATCCGACGACCACGGTGTGCCCGTCGTTCATCAGATGGTGCGCGAGCGTGAAGCCGGCGGGTCCCAGGCCGACGACGAGCACCTTTTTTCCGGTTTCGGGCAGCGGCAGCGGGCGGCGCAGGTCGAGGGGGTTCCAGCGCGTGAGCAGCGAGTAGATCTCGAAGCCCCAGGGCAGCTCGAGCACGTCCTTGAGCGTCCGCGTCTCGGCCTGCGGGATGTCGACCGGCGTCTGCTTCTGGTAGATGCACGCCTTCATGCAGTCGTTGCAGATGCGATGGCCGGTCGCCGCCACCATCGGGTTGTCGACGCAGATCATCGCGAGCGCGGCGAGCGGGTGCCCCTGCGCCTTCAGCATGTGGAATTCGGAGATGCGCTCTTCCAGCGGGCAGCCGGCGAGCGGCACGCCGAACACGCTGCGGCGAAAGCCCTCGGCCGGGGGCTTTTCGCGCAGCCCCTTCGAGCACGAGTCCTTGCCCTGCTCGTGACACCAGATGCAGTAATTCGCCTGGTCGAGCGCGCCGGCGAGATCGGTCCCCGGATCGGTGAGCGCGAAGCCCTCGCGCCGGCGCAGATGCGAAAGGCGGTGGCGCGCAAAGCCCTGTACGGTGTCGGTCTCGACCGGGACCAGACGCATCGGGTCGAGCTTCTGCGGCGCCTTGAAGAGCACGCCCGCGCCGTGGCGCGCGCGCCCGGCCGTCGGTGCGTCACCGCCCAGCAGGCGTAGCGCGCGGCCGCCTCGAGCGCCTCGGCGTTCGCCGACCTCGTCGGCGAGCCAGCGGCTCACCTGCTGCGCGAACTCGAGCTCGCGTGAACGGCCACGGCAGCAGGCGCTCGAGCGGCTCTGGCGAGGCGTCCTCGGGCCTGACCTTGTGCAGCGCGCGCCGCTGGACGAAATTGCGCTTCACCGACCACAGCGGCGCGAAGCGCGTGGTGCCGCGCCGCGAGCGCCTGCGCCTCGGCGACGATGCCGAAAAGGCGCGCGAGGAAATCCTCCAGGTGCGGCGCGAGCGCGAGCAGCAGCGCCGATTCGTCCTTCGGCGCGAGCGCCTGCGGCGCCGCGCGCGCGGCGGCGAGGCGCTCGGCGAGCGCCGGCGCGGCGTCGGCGAGGAACGCGAGGAAGCGCGCGTCGAGGCGCGCCAGACCTTCGCGGCTGTAGAGCTCCTGCGGCGCGGGGGGGGAGTCGGCGGCGGTCACGCGCGCAGCGGCGGCGATCGTTTGGGCATCCAACGATTATACGGGCGCGGCGCGCCGTGCTAGCATCGCGCCCTCGACACGGAGGGCGTATGCAGGTGAAGAACAGCGTGTTTCTCGTCACCGGCGGCGCGTCGGGGCTCGGCGCGGCGACCGCGCGCATGGCGGCCGAAGGCGGCGCGAAAGTCGTCATCGCCGACCTGCAGAGCGAAGCGGGCGAAAAGCTCGCGCGCGAGATCGGCGGCCGCTTCGTGCGCTGCGACGTCGCGTCGGAAGCCGACGGCCAGGCGGCGGTGGACATGCGCAGTTGCGCGAATTCGGCGGCCTGCACGTGCTCGTCAACTGCGCCGGTATCGGCACTGCGGAGCGCACGATCGGCAAGGACCGGCCGCACGACCTCGCGCATTTCGTGCGCGTGATCACCGTCAACCTGATCGGCACGTTCAACATGATCCGGCTCGCGGCGTTCGCGATGGCGAAGGGCACGCCGAACGCCGCCGGCGAGCGCGGCGTGATCGTGAACACCGCCTCGGTCGCCGCGTTCGACGGGCAGATCGGCCAGGCGGCCTACTCGGCGTCGAAGGGCGGGGTGGTCGGCATGACGCTGCCGGTCGCGCGCGACCTCGCGCGCAACGGCGATCCGCGTCTGCACCATCGCGCCCGGCATCTTCGAGACGCCGATGCTCCTCGGCATGCCGAAGGAGGTGCAGGAATCGCTCGCCAGGCAGGTGCCGTTTCCGTCGCGCCTCGGCCGACCGTCCGAGTACGCCCAGCTCGCGCTCCACATCGTCGAGAACGAGATGCTGAACGGCGAGACGATCCGGCTGGACGGCGCGATCCGCATGGCGCCGCGGTAGCAAGCCCAGCGGGTGGCGATCCCGGCCAGCGAGCGCTCGAGCGATGCGGCAGCCGGCGGGGGCGCGCGCCGCTCAGCGTGCAGACGGCGGCAGCGGTTCTTCGCGCAACCGGGCGCGGTAGAACGCCGCACGCTCGACGTAGCTTTCGGCCACCTGCGCGAGCCGCAGGCGTTCCTCCGGGCGCAGCTCGCGCACCACGCGCGCGGGCGAGCCGAGCGCGAGCACGCCCGGCGGGATTTCGCGGCCCTCGGGCACGAGCGCGTTCGCGCCGACGAGCGCACCGGCGCCGATGCGCGCGCCGTTCAGCACCACCGCGTTGATGCCGACGAGCGCGCCGTCGCCGACCGTGCAGCCGTGCAGCATCGCCTTGTGGCCGACCGAGACGCCGGCGCCGAGCGTGAGCGGAAAGCCCGGGTCGACGTGCAGCACCGCGCCGTCCTGGATGTTCGAGCGCGGGCCGACGTGGATGCGCTCGTTGTCGGCGCGCAGCACCGCGCCGAACCACACGCTCGCGTCCTCCTCCAGCACGATCGCACCGGCGAGGGTCGCGTTCCAGGCGACGAAGTGGCGCGCGCCGCGGAACTCGACGCGCCGCTCGCCTACGCGGAACACAGGCATCGGGCCGCTATGATAGCGGCCCGCATGCGCGCGAGCGAATCGCTTTTTTTCGAGATCCGGGGCCTGCGCTACCACGTGCGCCGCTGGCCGGGCGAGCGCACGCCGCCGCTCGTGCTGCTGCACGGCTGGATGGACGTGTCGGCGTCGTTCCAGTTCCTCGTCGACGCGCTCGCGCCGCACTGGGACGTGTACGCGCCCGACTGGCGGGGCTACGGCCTTACCGAATGGAGCGGGGCCGACAGCTACTGGTTTCCCGACTATCTCGCCGACCTCGACGCGCTGCTCGAGCGCCTGAGCCCGCAGGCGCCGGTGCATCTGGTCGGCCACAGCCTGGGCGGCAACGTCGCGGCGCTCTATGCCGGCGTGCGACCCGAGCGCGTGGCGACGCTCGTCAATCTGGAGGGCTTCGGACTTGCGCCGACGCGGCCGGAGCAGGCGCCGGCGCGCCTGCGGCGCTGGCTGCAGGAGCTGCGCGCGCCGCCGCGCCTGCGCGCCTATCCGAGCTTTTCCGCGCTCGCCGACCGACTGCAGGCGAACAACCCGCGCCTTGCGCGCGAGCGCGCCGAGTTTCTCGCGCGCCACTGGGGTCGCGTCGAGCCGGACGGCACGGTGACGCTGCGCGCCGATCCGGCGCACAAGGTCGTCAACCCGGTGCTCTACCGCTACGAGGAGGCGCGTGCCCTCTGGCGCGAGGTCGCCGCGCCGGTGCTCTGGGTCGAGGCGAGCGACAGCGACAGCGCGCAGCGCATGAAGCTTGCGCCCGAAGCGCTCGCCGAGCGGCGCGCGGCGTTCCGGCGCCTGCGCTACGAGACGATCCCCGACGCCGGCCACATGCTGCACCACGACCAGCCGGCGCGCCTTGCGCGCCTGATCGAGGACTTTCTCGGCGCGTAGTGGCGCAGTACTTCCGCATCCATCCGACGCACCCGCAGCCGCGGCTCCTCAAGCAGGCGGCGGCGATCGTGCGCGCGCGGCGGCCTGCTCGCGTACCCGACCGACTCTTGCTACGCGCTCGGTTGCCGGCTCGGCGATGCGCGCGCGCTCGCGCGGCTGCGGGCGTTGCGCGGCGTGGACGACAGGCACCTTTTCACGCTCGTGTGCCGCGACCTCGCCGAGATCGGGACGTACGCGATCGTGGACAACATCCAGTACCGGCTGCTGCGCGCGCTCACGCCCGGCAGCTTCACGTTTCTGCTGCGCGCGACGCGCGAAGTGCCGCGCCGTCTGCATGCGCGGCGCCGTACGATCGGCGTGCGCGTGCCCGATCATCCGGTCGCGCAGGCGCTGCTTGCCGCGCTCGGCGAGCCGCTGCTGTCGGCGACGCTCGTGCTGCCGGGCGAGCCGCAGCCGCTCGACGATCCGGCCGAGATCCGCGCGCGTCTGGAGCACGCGCTCGACCTCGTCATCGACAGCGGCCCCTGCGGCGTCGAGCCGACGACGGTCGTCGACCTTTCGGGCGCCGAGCCGGTCGTCGTGCGTCGCGGGAAGGGCGCGGAGCGTCTGTTAAAATTCGCCGCATAGATGGACGTCAACGCGCTCGTTCAGAATGTCGCCATCTATGCGCTCCCGGTCCTGTTCGCGATCACGCTGCACGAGGCGGCGCACGGATTTGTAGCGCGCCGCTTCGGCGACATGACCGCCCACGCGCAGGGGCGCGTCAGCTTGAACCCGCTGCGTCACATCGATCCGGTCGGCACGGTCCTCGTGCCGGTGCTGATCCTCGCCGCGAGCAAGCTGCTCGGCGGGCCCGGGATGCTCTTCGGCTGGGCGAGACCGGTGCCGGTGAACTACTCCGCCCTGCGTCGCCCGCGGCAGCACATGCTGTGGGTCGCGGCCGCCGGTCCGGGCGCGAACCTCGCGATGGCGCTCGGCTGGGCGGCGATCTTCAAGCTCGCCGACGCGCTGCCGGCGAACTATTTCACCGAGCCGGCGCTGCGCATGGGCCAGGCCGGGATCGAGGTGAACGTCGTGCTGATGCTCCTCAACCTGCTGCCGATCCTACCGCTCGACGGCGGGCGCATCGTCGCGAGCCTGCTGCCGGCGCGGCTCGCATGGCGCTACGCGAAGCTCGAGCCGTGGGGCTTTCCGATCCTGCTCGTGCTGCTGTTCACGAGCGCGCTCGGCGTCATCCTCGCGCCGATGGTCGCGTTCTCCTACCGGCTGATCGGCACGGTGTTCCAGATCTGATGTACGAAACGCGCGTCCTCTCGGGCATGCGCCCCACGGGGCCGCTGCATCTCGGGCACTACCACGGCGTGCTCAAGAACTGGGTGCGTCTCCAGGCCGAGTATCCGTGCCTGTTCTTCGTCGCCGACTGGCACGCGCTCACCACCGACTACGAGCGGCCGGGCGACGTGCCGAAGAACGCGCGCGAAATGGTGGTGGACTGGCTCGCCGCCGGCGTCGACCCCACGCAGGCGACGCTCTTCGTGCAGTCGCAGGTGCCCGAGCACGCGGAGCTGCATCTGTTGCTCTCGATGATCGCGCCGCTCGGGTGGCTTGAGCGCGTGCCGACGTGGAAGGATCAGCAGGAGAGACTCGCCGACCGCGACCTCTCGACCTACGGCTTTCTCGGCTATCCGCTGCTTCAGGCGGCCGACATCCTCATCTACCGCGCGCGCTACGTGCCGGTCGGCGAAGACCAGGTGCCGCACATCGAGTTCACGCGCGAGATCGCGCGCCGCTTCAACCATCTTTACGGGCGCGAACCGGGCTTCGAGGAAAAAGCGAAGGCCGCGGTCAAGCGCATGGGTTCGAAGAAGGCGCGCCTGTTCAACGAGCTGCGCCGCAAGTTCCTCGAGGCGGGCGACGCCGAGGCGCGCGCGCGGGCGCACGCGCTTCTTGCCGAGCAGCAGAACCTGTCGCGCGGCGACCGCGAGCGGCTCTACGGCTGGCTGGAAGGCGGCGGCCGGCGCATCCTCGTCGAGCCGGAAGCGCTGCTCACCGAAGCGGCGCGGCTGCCGGGACTCGACGGCCAGAAGATGTCGAAGAGCTACGGCAACGCGATCGAGCTGCGCGAGCCGCCCGACTCGGTCGCGAAGAAGATCCGCACGATGCCGACCGACCCGGCGCGGGTCAAGCGCAGCGACCCCGGCAACCCGGAGCGCTGCCCGGTGTGGGAGCTGCACAAGGTGTATTCCGACGAGGCGCGCCGCGCCTGGGTGCGCGAAGGCTGTACGAGCGCCGGCATCGGCTGCCTCGAGTGCAAGCAGCCGCTGATCGAGGCGGTGCTCGCGGAACTCGCGCCGATCCGCGAACGCGCGCAGGCCTATCTCGAGGACCCGACGCTCGTGCGCAACGTCCTCGCCGACGGCTGCGAGCGCGCGCGCGAACTGGCCGCCGAGACGATGCGCGACGTGCGCGAGGCGATGGGACTCGGCTATGACTAGCTCGGCGCCGGTCGCGCGGCTCTACGGCACGCCGATCGAGACCCTGCCGCCCGACCTCTACATTCCGCCGGACGCGCTCGAGGTGATGCTCGAGGCGTTCCAGGGGCCGCTCGATCTGCTGCTCTACCTCATCCGGCGCCAGAACATGAACATCCTCGACATCCCGATGGCGCCGCTCACGCGCCAGTACCTCGACTACGTCGAGCTGATGCGCCGGCGCAATCTGGAGCTCGCCGCCGAATACCTCGTCATGGCGGCGATCCTGATGGAGATCAAGTCGCGCATGCTGCTGCCGCGGCCGCCGGCGACCGAGGCGGAGGAGACGGCGGACCCGCGCGCCGAACTCGTGCGCCGGCTGCTCGAGTACGAGAAGATGAAGCTCGCGGCGCGCAAGCTCGACGAGCTGCCGCAGCTCGGGCGCGACCTGTTCGCGGTCGCGGTCGCCGTCGAGCGCGAGGCGGTCGTGCGGCTGCCGCAGGTGCACGCGCGCGACCTCGCGCGAGGCCTGGCGCGCGCTGCTCGCGCGCGCGCGGCTGCGCGCGCACCACACGGTGACGCGGGAGGCGCTGTCGGTGCGCGAGTACATGAGCCGGATCCTGCGCAGCCTGCGCGTGCACCGGGTGCTCGAATTCGCGGAGCTCTTCGACCCGGCGCGCGGCGTCGCGGTGCTCGTCGTCACCTTCCTCGCGCTGCTCGAGCTCGCGCGCGAAGCGCTCGTCGAAATCACGCAATCGGGTGCGTTCGCGCCGATCTACGTGCGCCTTGCCGATGCTCAGCCCCACTGAGGCAAAGCGCATCCTCGAGGCGGCGCTGCTCGCCTCGCCCGAGCCGGTTCCGCTCGCCGATCTGCGGCGGCTGTTCGACGGCCAGATCGGCGCCGACACGATCCGCCGGCTGCTCGAGGAGCTGCGTGCGGACTGGGCCGAGCGCGCGGTCGAACTGGTTCAGCTCGCCGGCGGCTGGCGCTTCCAGACGCGGCAGGGAATTCCTGCCGTTCCTTGCGCGCCTGCACCCGGAAAAGCCGCCGCGGTACTCCCGCGCGGTGCTGGAAACGCTCGCGATCATCGCCTACCGCCAGCCGGTGACCCGCGGCGATATCGAGGAGATCCGCGGCGTGTCGGTGTCGGCGCAGATCCTTCAGACCCTCGAGGCGCGTGGCTGGATCGACGTCGTCGGCCATCGCGACACGCCGGGACGGCCGGCGCTGTACGGCGACGACGACGCGCTTCCTGGACGACCTCGGCCTGCGTTCGCTGGAAGAACTGCCGCCGCTCGAGGAGATCGCGAGGACCCTTGAGCTCGAAGCCCCCGCGGCGCAGCCCGCCGCCGAAGAGCCGGTCGACGTCCGCCCCGTCGGCGCCGAGTAGCGCGCGCGGCGCGCGGCTGCAAAAGCTCATCGCGCAAGCGGGGCTCGGCTCGCGTCGCGAAATCGAGGACTGGATCCGCGCCGGTCGCGTCACCGTGAACGGCCGCGTCGCACGCCTCGGCGAGCGCGCGACGGCGTCCGATCGCATCGCGGTCGACGGCGAGCCGGTCGCGCTGCGCCCGGCCGTCGTGCCCCGGGTCCTCCTTTACCACAAGCCGGTCGGGGAGCTGGTCACGCGGCGCGATCCGGCGGGCCGTCCGACGGTGTTCGACCGGCTGCCGGTGCCGCGCGCACGGACGCTGGATCGCGGTCGGCCGCCTCGACATCAACAGCTCCGGGCTGCTTCTTTTCACGAATGCAGGCGAGCTCGCGGCGCGCTTGATGCACCCGCGCTACGGGGTCGAGCGCGAGTACCGGGTGCGCGTGTTCGGGCCGCTCAAGGACGCGGAGCTGCGGCGGCTGCGTTCCGGCGTCGCGCTGGAGGACGGGATCGCGCGGGTGCTGCCGCATCGAGCCGCTTGTCGGCGGCCCCTCGGCCTCGGCGAACCGCTGGTACCGCGTGGTCCTCGCCGAAGGGCAGAAGGCGCGAAGTCCGCCGCCTGTTCGAAGCGCTCGGCCGGCAGGTGAGCCGGCTCGTTCGCGTCCGCTACGGGCCGTTCGCGCTGCCCGCGGGCCTCGCCCCCGGTCGCTGGTGCGAAGCCGATCCGGCACAGGTGCGCCGCGCGCTGCAGGCGCTGCGCGTAACGCCCTGAGCCGTTGTTCCGCAGGTCGAAACTCGGTATACTTCCGGCCGCTTTGGGGGAATGGGCTTCGGCCCATTTTTTGTTTGGGCGGCGCGCGCCGAGAACGCTCGATGAACGGGAGCCGTAGAACGCGTGAGGACGATCGTCGAGCCCACCTTGAGGGGGATGGGGTTCGAGCTGGTGGATCTGCAGTTCTCAGGCCGCGGCCAGGTTGCTGCGCGTGTTCATCGACCGCACAGCCGGGACCGGGGGTCACGGTCGAGGACTGCGCGACCGTGAGCCGACACCTCGTCCACCTCTTCGCGGTCGAGGGCGTGGCCTACGAGCGGCTGGAAGTGTCATCGCCCGGCCTCGACCGACCATTGAGCGGCGAGCGCGATTTCGCGCGTTTTGCCGGACGGCCGGTGAGCGTGCGCCTGCGCTCGCCTGACGCCGCGGGGCGCCGGCGCTACACCGGCGTGCTGCGCGGCGCGCGCGACGGGGTGGCGACGCTCGAGGTGAACGGAGCAGGAGGTCGCGCTGCGGCTGGACGCGATCGAGCGCGCGCGGCTCGTGCCGCAGCTTTGATGACGACGCACGAGGCAGGACGGGGAGCGGGATGAGCCGGGAAATACTGATGCTGGTGGATGCACTGGCGCGCGAGAAGAACGTCGCGCGCGACGTGGTGTTCGGCGCGCTGGAACTCGCGCTCGCCTCGGCGACCAAAAAGCGTTTCGGCGAGGACGTGGACGTGCGCGTCGCGGTGGACCGCGCGACCGGCCAGTACGCGTCATTCCGGCGCTGGAAGGTGGTGCCCGACGACGCGGTGGAAAACCCGGCGCAGCAGATCGCGCTCTCGCAGGCGCAGGCGCGCGATCCCGCGCTCAAGCTCGGCGACGTCGTCGAGGAGCCGCTCGAGAACATTCCGTTCGGCCGCATCGGCGCGCAGACCGCGAAGCAGGTCATCCTGCAGCGCATCCGCGAGGCCGAACGCGAACAGATCCTGAACGACTTCCTCGCGCGCGGCGATGAACTGGTCACCGGCACGATCCGGCGCATGGAGCGCGGCAACGCGATCGTCGAATCCGGCCGCCTGGAGGCGCTCCTGCCGCGCGATCAGATGATCCCGAGGGAAAACCTGCGCGTCGGCGACCGGGTGCGCGCCTGGGTGATGAAGGTGGACCGCGCCGCACGCGGGCCGCAGCTGATCCTGTCGCGCACGGCGCCGCAGTTCATCATCAAGCTGTTCGAGCTCGAGGTGCCGGAGATCGAGGAAGGGCTGCTCGAGATCAAGTCGGCGGCGCGCGACCCCGGGATCCGCGCGAAGATCGCGGTGCACGCGCTCGACAAGCGCATCGACCCGATCGGCACCTGCGTCGGCATGCGCGGCTCGCGCGTGCAGGCGGTGACGCAGGAGCTCGCGGGCGAGCGCGTGGACATCGTCCTGTGGTCGCCGGACCCGGCGCAGTTCGTGATCGGTGCACTCGCGCCCGCCGAAGTCACCTCGATCGTGGTAGACGAGGAAAAGCACGCGATGGACGTGGTGGTGGACGAGCAGAACCTCGCGATCGCGATCGGCCGCAGCGGCCAAAACGTGCGCCTCGCCTCGGAGCTCACCGGCTGGACGATCAACCTGATGACCGAGGAGGAATCGAAGAAGAAGCAGCAGGAGGAGAGCGAGCGCGCCCGGCGGCTGTTCATGGAAAAGCTCGACGTCGACGAGGAGGTCGCCGACATCCTCGTGCAGGAAGGGTTCTCCTCGCTCGAAGAGGTGGCGTATGTCCCGATCCAGGAGATGCTCGAGATCGAGGCGCTCGACGAGGAAACCGTGAACGAACTGCGAAGCCGCGCGCGCAACGCGCTGCTGGTGGAGGCGATCGCGAGCGAGGAAAGCCTCGAAGGCGTCGATCCGGCGCTGCTGCGGCTGGAAGGCATGGACAACCAGCTCGCGGCGACGCTCGCGCGCCAGGGCATCCGCACCCGCGACGAGCTGGCCGACCTGGCGGTCGACGAACTGGCCGAAGCCGCCGGCGTCGACGAGGAGCGCGCGAAGAAGCTCATCATGGCGGCGCGCGCGCACTGGTTCGCCGCCGAGGCCCAGAGCCGGGAGGCGGCCTAGGATGGCGCAGACGAGCGTCGCGCAGTTCGCGAGCGAACTGAAGGTTCCGCCGTCGGTGCTGCTCGAGCAGCTGCGCGCGGCGGGCGTGGACAAGCGCGCGGCCGACGATCCGCTCACCGAGCAGGACAAATCGCGCCTGCTCGAATATCTGCGGCGCGCGCACGGCTCGGCCGAGCCGAGGAACCGGATCACGCTGACACGCCGGCAGACGAGCGAGATCCGCACGGCGGACGCGAGCGGCAAGGCGCGCACGATCCAGGTCGAGGTGCGCAAGAAGCGCGTGTTCGTCAAGCGCGATCCTGGCGAACTGGCCGCCGCCGCGGTCGCAGCCGAGACGCCCGCGCCGGCCGCGCCCGCGTCGGCGCCGCCGCTCGACGAACGCGAACGCCAGCTGCGCGAGGAAGAGCAACGCCGCCAGCAGCAGCTCGCCGAGCTGCAGGCGGCGGAGCTGCGCGACAAGCAGGAGCGCGAGCGCCGCGAGGCCGAGCAGCGCGAACAGCAGGCGGCGGCGCCCGCGGCGCCGGCTCCGGCCGCGCCTGCGCCGACGCCGGCGCGCGAGGGCACGCTGCACGCTCCGAAAACGCTCGAAGCGAAGATCGACAAGAAAGCGAAGAAGGTCAAGACGACCGTGCTCGCCGACGACAGCGTGCGTCGGCGCGCGATCAAGACGCGCGGCGACGCCGGCGGCGGCGTCGCCGGCTGGCACGGTCCGAAAGCGGCCGGCGCGCGTCGCGTGCAGACGGGCGCCGAGACCGGCTTCACGCCGCCGGCCGAACCGGTGGTGCGCGAGATCGCGGTGCCGGAAACGATCACGGTGGGCGAACTTGCGCACCGTATGGCGGTGAAGGCCGTCGAGGTGATCAAGGTGCTGATGAAGCTCGGCATCATGGCGACGATCAACCAGTCGCTCGACCAGGAGACAGCGATGATCGTCGTCGAGGAAATGGGGCACAAGGCGAAAGCCGCGAAGCTCGACGATCCCGAGGCGTTCATCAGCGAAACGCTCGCGCAGGCGGGCGAGGCGGAACTCTTGCCGCGGCCGCCGGTGGTCACCGTGATGGGCCACGTGGACCACGGCAAGACCTCGCTCCTCGACACCATCCGGCGCACGAAGGTGGCGGCAGGCGAGGCGGGCGGCATCACGCAGCATATCGGCGCCTATCACGTGCAGACGCCGCGCGGCGTGATCACGTTCCTCGACACCCCGGGGCACGAAGCGTTCACCGCGATGCGCGCGCGCGGCGCGAAAGTGACCGACATCGTCGTCCTCGTGGTCGCCGCCGACGACGGCGTCATGCCGCAGACCGTGGAAGCGATCAACCACGCGCGCGCTGCGGGGGTGCCGATCGTCGTCGCGATCAACAAGATGGACAAACCGGAGGCGAACCCGGAAAAGGTCAAGCGCGAGCTGCTCGCCCACGGCGTCGTGCCGGAGGAGCTCGGCGGCGATGCGCCGTTCGTGCCGGTGTCGGCAAAAACCGGCATGGGCATCGACGCGCTGCTCGAGCAGGTGCTGCTGCAGGCCGAGATCCGCGAGCTGCGCGCGCCGGTCGCCGCGCCGGCGAAAGGCGTGGTGATCGAGGCGCGCCTGGACAAAGGGCGGGGCCCGGTCGCGACGCTGCTCGTGCAGTCGGGCACGCTGAAACGCGGCGACGTCGTGCTCGCCGGCGCGGCGTTCGGGCGGGTGCGGGCGATGTTCGACGAAAACGGCCGCCCGGTGGCTTCCGCGGGTCCCTCCATTCCGGTCGAGGTCCTGGGACTGTCGGACGTGCCGCGCGCCGGCGACGACATGATCGTGATCGGCGACGAGCGCAAGGCGCGCGAGGTCGCGCTGTTCCGGCAAGGCAAGTTCCGCGACGTCAAGCTCGCCCGCCAGCAGGCGGCGAAGCTGGAGAACGTGCTCGAACAGATGGGCGAGGGCGAGAAGAAGACGCTCGCCATCGTGCTCAAGGCCGACGTGCAGGGTTCGCAGGAGGCGCTCGTGCACGCGCTCGCGAAGCTTTCGACCGACGAGGTGCGGGTGAACGTCGTGCACGCGGGCGTCGGCGGCATCACCGAATCCGACGTCAACCTCGCGCTCGCCTCGCGCGCGATCATCGTCGGCTTCAATACCCGCGCCGACGCCGCCGCGCGCAAGCTGATCGAAACGACGGGGGTCGAGGTGCGTTACTACAACGTCATCTACGACGCGATCGAGGACGTGAAGGCGGCGCTCGCCGGCATGCTCGCGCCGGAGAAAAAGGAAAACGTCATCGGTCTCGTCGAGGTGCGCAAGGTGTTCCGCATCTCCAAGGTCGGCACGGTGGCCGGCTGCTACGTGCAGGAGGGCGTGGTGCGTCGCGGCGCGCTCGTGCGCGTGCTGCGCGACAACGTCGTCGTCCACACCGGCGAAGTGGAGACGCTCAAGCGCTTCAAGGAGGACGTGCGCGAGGTCAAAGCCGGCTTCGAGTGCGGGCTGTCGCTGAAAGGCTTCCAGGACGTGAAGGAAGGCGACCACCTCGAGGTCTTCGAGGTGCTCGAAGTCGCGCGCACGCTGCTAGGAGCGGTCCGTGGGACGTCGCGCGGGCAGGGCGCAGAAGGTCGGCGACCAGATCCAGCGCGAGCTGTCCGACGTGCTGCAGCGCGAGCTGCGCGACCCGGGCGTCGGCCTGGTCACGCTCACCGCGGTGGACATGTCGCCCGACTGCGCCTACGCGACGGTGTATTTCAGCTGCCTCGAGGCCGCCCGCGCGCCCGAGGCGAAAGCGGCTCTCGAGCGCGCCGCGGGCTTCCTGCGCTCGCAGCTTGCGCGTCGCATGCGGCTGCGAGAGACGCCGCAGCTTCGCTTCGTCTATGACGAATCCATCGAACGCGGCGATCGGCTCGCGCGGCTGATCGAGAGCGTACGCCCGCGCGACGCATGAGCGGTGCCCGCGACGGGGTGCTGCTCCTCGACAAGCCGGTCGGCATCACCTCGAACGCGGCACTCCAAGAGGCGAAACGGCTGCTCGCGGCACGCCGCGCCGGACACGGCGGAACGCTCGATCCGCTCGCCTCGGGGCTGCTCGTGATCCTGTTCGGCGAAGCGACCAAATTCGCGCGCTTCGCGCTCGAGTCCGACAAGACCTATCTCGCGGCGCTGCGTCTCGGTGTCGCGACCGCGACCGGCGACGCCGAAGGGGAGGTGATCGCGCGCCGGCCGGTGCACGCCGACCGCGCCGCAGTCGAGGCGGCGCTGGAGGGGTTTCGCGGCGATATCGCGCAGGTGCCGCCGATCTACTCGGCCCTCAAGCGCAGCGGGCGACCGCTCTATGCGCTCGCGCGCGCCGGCGAACGCGTCGCGCGGCCGCCGCGCCGCGTGCGCGTGAGCGAGCTCGTCCTCCTCTCCTACGAAGGGGACTTGCTCCAGTTGCGCATCCGCTGCAGCAAGGGCACCTACGTGCGCCAGCTCGCCGCCGACCTCGGCGAGGCGCTTGGCTGCGGCGCGCACCTCGCCGCACTGCGCCGCCTCGCGGCGGGCCGGTTCCGTCTCGAGGACGCGATCGGGCTGGAGGCGCTCCGGGCGCTGCCGATAGACGCCCGCGTCGCGCGGTTGATTCCGCCCGCGCGCCTGCTTGAGGGGCTGCCCGCGGTCCGGCTCGACGGCGAGCGCGCGCGACGGTTCTGCCACGGCCAGCCGGTGCGCGCGGCGCCGGCAGCGCGCGGCGAATGCCGGGTGCTCGCGCCAGACGGCGCCCTGCTCGGCGTCGGCACCCTCGGCGCCGACGGCTTGCTGCATCCGGCGCGCCTCGTCGCGCGCGCCGCGAGCGCGATCGCAACCGACTGACGCAGCGGGCAAAACTTGTGAAGACGCGCGGCTCTCGGTTAGAATGGCGCGTTCCGCGGAATACGGCCACGAGAGAGAATCCATGGCTTTGCAGGTCGCGCAGAAACAGCGCATCGTAAAGCAGTTTCAACGTTCGGCGAGAGATACGGGTTCGCCGGAAGTGCAGATCGCGCTTCTCACCGAGCGCATCAACAGCCTCGGCGAGCATTTCAAGACGCACGCCAAGGACCTGCACTCGCGCCGCGGGCTGCTCAAGCTGGTGAGCCAGCGGCGCAAGCTGCTCGATTACCTGAAGCGGAAGGACGCGGAAAAGTACCGCTCGGTGATCGACCGGCTTGGTCTGCGCAAGTAACGCCCGTCCCCGCATGCGCGTCGGGTGCGCCCGACCCAGGGAGCGCACCGTAGGCGCTCGCACGCACACAGAGGAAGGCCTTTGACACCGATCAAGAAGACGTTCACCTACGGCCAGCACCAGGTCACGCTGGAAACCGGCGAGATCGCGCGCCAGGCGCACGGTGCGGTGCTGTGCACCATCGACGACACGGTCGTCCTCGCCACGGTGGTCGCGGCCAAACAGCCGCGCCCAGGCCAGGATTTCTTCCCGCTCACCGTCGATTACGTCGAAAAGACCTACGCCGCCGGCAAGATTCCCGGCGGGTTTTTCAAGCGCGAGGGGCGGCCCTCGGAAAAGGAGATCCTCACGAGCCGACTGATCGACCGGCCGATCCGGCCGCTCTTTCCCGACGGCTTCTACAACGAGGTGCAGGTGGTCGCGACCGTGGTGTCGCTCAACCCCGAGGTCGATTCCGACATCCCGGCGATGATCGCCTCCTCGGCGGCGCTCACCCTCTCCGGCATTCCGTTCAACGGCCCGATCGGCGCCTGCCGCGTCGGTTACATCGACGGCCAGTACGTGCTCAATCCGACCATGAGCCAACTGAAGCAGTCGCAGATGAACTTGGTCGTCGCCGGCACCGACCAAGGGGTGCTGATGGTCGAGGCGGACGCGCGCGAGCTGTCGGAAGAGGTGATGCTCGGCGGCATCGTCTTCGGTCACGAGCAGATGCAGGCGGTGATCCGCGCGATCGACGAGCTCGCGGAGGTCGCCGGCAAGCCCGCTTGGGACTGCGCAGCCGCCGCCGCGCGACGAAGCGCTCGAGCGACGCGTCGCCGAGCTCGCCGAAGCCGACCTGCGCCAGGCGTTCACGCTGCGCCAGAAGCAGGCGCGCAACGAGGCGCTCGAGGCGATCCGCCGCCGGGTGCTCGAGGCGACCGGCGCGGGCACCGAAGGCGGGCCGGCGGCGAACGTCGTGCGCGACATGATCTCGGCGCTCGAGGCGAGAATCGTGCGCAGCCAGATCCTCGCCGGCGAGCCGCGCATCGACGGCCGCGACACGCGCACGGTGCGGCCGATCCACATCCGCGTCGGGGTGCTGCCGCGCACGCACGGCTCGGCGCTCTTCACCCGCGGCGAGACGCAGGCGCTCGTCACCGTCACGCTCGGCACCGGGCGCGACGAGCAGATCATCGACGCGCTCACCGGCGAGTACCGCGAGCGCTTCATGCTCCACTACAACATGCCGCCGTACGCGACCGGCGAGACCGGGCAGACTCGGGCCGTCCAAGCCGGCGCGAGATCGGTCACGGACGCCTCGCGAAGCGCGCGCTCGAGGCGCTGCTTCCCTCGCCCGAGGAGTTCGGCTACTCGCTGCGCGTGGTGTCGGAAATCACCGAATCGAACGGCTCGTTCCTCGATGGCCTCGGTCTGCGGCGGCAGCCTCGCGCTGATGGACGCCGGCGTGCCGATCAAGGCGCACGTCGCGGGCGTCGCGATGGGCCTTATCAAGGAAGGCAACCGCTTCGCGGTGCTCACCGACATCCTCGGCGACGAGGACCATCTCGGCGACATGGACTTCAAGGTGGCCGGCACCGAAAAAGGCATCACCGCGCTGCAGATGGACCTCAAGATCGAGTCGATCAGCAAGGAGATCATGCGGGTGGCGCTTGCGCAGGCGCGCGAGGCGCGCTTGCACATCCTCGGCCTCATGCGCCAGGCGATCGAGGGCTCGCGCAGCGAACTCTCCACCTACGCCCCGCGCATCATCAAGATGAAGATCAATCCGGACAAGATCCGCGACGTGATCGGCAAGGGCGGGGTGGTGATCCGCGGCATTCAGGAGGAGACCGGCACGACGATCGAAGTCGAGGACGACGGCACGATCTCGATCGCCTGCGTCTCGGCCGAAGGCGGCGAGGCGGCGCGGCGCCGGATCCAGGAACTCACCGCCGACGTCGAGGTGGGCAAGATCTACGAGGGACCGGTGCTGCGGCTGCTCGACTTCGGCGCGATCGTGCAGCTGATGCCCGGCCGCGACGGCCTGCTGCACATCTCGCAGATCAGCAACGAGCGCGTGAACTCGGTGTCCGACTACCTCAAGGAAGGTCAGATCGTGCGCGTCAAGGTGCTCGAAGCCGACGACAAGGGCCGCGTGCGGCTGTCGATGAAGGCGGTGAACGAGCAGCCGACGGCCGCCAAACAGCGCTGAGAAGGCTCAGGGCCGGGCGGACGCGCCGGCGGCTACTTCGCGATCTGGCGCTCGCGCAGCTCGTCGAGCGTCTTGCAGTCGATGCAGAGCGTCGCCGTCGGGCGCGCTTCGAGGCGCTTCAGGCCGATCTCGACGCCGCAGCTTTCGCAGTAACCGTATTCGTTCGCGTCGATGCGCGCGATGGTTTCGTCGATCTTCTTGATGAGCTTGCGCTCGCGGTCACGGTTGCGCAGCTCGAGCGCCATGTCCGACTCCTGGCTGGCACGGTCGTTCGGATCGGCGAATACCGTCGCCTCCTCCTGCATCGCGTGCACGGTGCGGTCGATCTCCGCCGACAGCTCCGCGCGCAGATTCTCGAGAATCTTGCGGAAGTGCGCCCGCTGCCGGGCGTTCATGTACTCCTCGCCCTTCTTGGGAACGTAGGGCGTGAAGTTCTTTCGCGTCACATCCAGCGCCATCGAGGCTCTCGGGCCGAAAAAAGAAGGTCGGTTTGTAGCAGAAAAGTCCCCCTGGGGCAAGCCGAAGAAGGTATCATTGTCGCCCGCTTCGCGGGGTGTGGCGCAGCCTGGCAGCGCGCCTGCTTTGGGAGCAGGATGTCGGGAGTTCGAATCTCCCCACCCCGACCACACCCGACGGCGAGCGCGAGCTGCCCGTAGCTCAACCGGATAGAGCACCAGCCTTCTAAGCTGGGGGTTGTGGGTTCGATCCCCGCCGGGCAGGCCCGTCGCCCGGCGGATTCGCGGGCGGGTGCGCGACGGACGGTGGCCGTAGCTCAACGGTAGAGTCCCGGATTGTGATTCCGGTTGTTGTGGGTTCGAGTCCCATCGGCCACCCCAGACTTTCCCGGCCGCGTCAACGAGGAAGCGCCTCGCGCGCGAGAACGAACACGGTGCCGGGCTCCGAGACCTCGGGCCACGCGAACGGAGTGCGCGGATAGGCGCGCTCGAGCGCGCGGCGGGCAGCGCCCGCTTCGCACACGAGTAGCCCGCGCGGCGCAAGGTGCCTGCGCGCCCCCGCGAGGATGCGGCGCACGTATTCCAGTCCGTCGCGACCCCCGTCGAGCGCAAGACGCGGCTCGTAATCGTATTCCGGCGGCAGCCGTCGCAGCGTGCGCGTCGGGACGTAGGGCGGGTTGGCGAGGATGAGGTCGTAGCGGCGCTGCCCGAGCGCGGCGAACAGATCCGAGCGGGTCAGGCGCACACGACGCGTCAGGCGATGGCGGCGCACGTTGCGCCGCGCGACCTCGAGCGCCTCGGCCGAGACGTCGGTCGCGTCGACGCGCGCCTTCGGGAACGCGAGCGCCGCGAGCACGGCGAGACAGCCCGAGCCGGTGCCGAGGTCGAGGACGCGGTCGACCGGCCGCTGCAGCCAGGGGCGCAGGTCCCCCGCGAGCAGCTCCGAAATGAAGGAGCGGGGGATGATCGCGCGGCGATCGACGTAGAAGCGCCGCCCCGCGAGCCACGCCTCGCCGAGCAAATAGGCGAGCGGGATGCGCTCGCGGATCCGGCGCGCGGCGAGCGCCCGGATCCGGCGCGCGTGCTCGGCGCCGATGCGCGCGCGCGGATCGAGCGACGCCGGCGGGACACCGGTCGCGTGCGCGACCAGCCACGCCGCCTCGTCGCGCGCGCAGGCGGTGCCGTGGCCGAAATGCAGCCGCGCGGCGCGAAAGCGCCGTGCGAGCGCCGCGACCATGTCACCCGCAGTCACGCGAGCAGCGCGCGCAGCACGTCGTAGTAGATGCGCGCGCGAGCTGCTCGAGCGCCCGCAGCTCGACGTGCTCGTCGAGCTTGTGGATGCTCGCGTTGACCGGTCCCAACTCGACGATCTGCGGGCAGATGTCGACGATGAACCGACCGTCTGAAGTGCCGCCGCCGGTCGACGCCTGCGGCTCGACCCCGGCGTGCGCCGCCACCGCGCGGCGCACCGCCTCGAGCAGTTCGCCGCGCCCCGAGAGAACGGCCGGCCGCCGAGCGTCCAGTCGATCGCATAATCGAGGCCGTGCCGACGCAGGATCGCCTCGAAGCGTTCGCGCAACGATGCTTCGGTGCTCGCGGTCGAGAACCGGAAATTCGCAAGCAGCGTCACGCTGCCCGGCACGACGTTCTCCGCGCCGGTGCCGGCGGCGAGGTTCGAGACCTGGAAACTGGTCGGCGGGAACGCGTCGTTGCCCTCGTCCCAGCGCGTCGCCACGATCTCGGCGAGCGCCGGCGCGCAGCAGGTGGATCGGATTGCGCACCTGCTCGGGGTAGGCCACGTGGCCCTGCACACCGTGGACCGTCAGCCTCAGCGAGAGCGAGCCGCGCCGTCCGATGCGCACGGTGTCGCCCAGGACGCGCGCCGAGGACGGCTCGCCGACGATGCACCAGTCGAGCCGTTCGCCGCGCGCCTTGAGCCGCTCAACCACGCGCACCGTCCCGTCGACCGCCGGGCCCTCCTCGTCGGAGGTGAGCAGCAGCGCGATCGAGCCCCGGTGGCGCGGATGTTCGCGCACGAACGCCTCGACCGCGACGACGAACGCCGCGATCGAGGATTTCATGTCCGCCGCGCCCCGCCCGTAGAGGCGCCCGTCGCGCACGACGGGCACGAACGGATCGCTCGCCCATCGCTCGATCGGGCCCGGCGGCACGACGTCGGTGTGGCCGGCGAAGCAGAACACCGGCGCTGCCTCGCCGCGGCGCAGCCAGAGGTTCGCGACCGCGCCGCAGGGCATCGGCTCGGCGCGGAAACCGGCGCGCGCGAGCCGCTCGGCGACGAGCGCCTGACAGCCGGCGTCCTGCGGCGTCACCGACGGGCGCGCGATCAGCGCCTTCGCGAGCTCGAGCGGGCTGTCCAGGGGGCGAACCGCGGCGCGCTAGGCGCTCACGTCGAGCTTGATGTCGCTGAAGGAAGCGCCGCCCGCGCCGCCGAGCAACCCTCCCTTCTTTTCCTCGCGCGGCGGCGCGCTCGCCGCCGGCGGCGTCTGTCCGGAAATCTGGCCGGCGGTCGCCTGGTTGATCAGCCACAGCATGTTGGTCGCCGAGTCGGCGTTTGCGAGCGCCTCCTCCTGCGAGATGTGGCCGTCCATGAACAGCTTGAACAGCGCCTGCTCGAAGGTCTGGGAGCCCGGCGCCATGCTTTTTTCCATCGCTTCCTTGATCTCGTTGATCTCGCCTTTTTCGATCAGCTCGGCCACATGCCGCGTGTTGAGCAACACCTCGACCGCCGCCTTGAGCGTGCCCGTCTTGGTGCGCACCAGCCGTTGCGAGACGATCGCCTGCAGCGACGCCGAGAGGTCGAGGAGCAGCGTCGAACGGTTCTCCAGCGGGATAGAACGAGATGATCCGGTTCATCGCGTGATAGCTGTTGTTCGCGTGCAGCGTGGCGAGCGTCAGATGCCCCGATTGCGCGTACTGCAGCGCCATCGTCATCGTCGCCCGGTCGCGGATCTCGCCGATCAGGATGCAGTCGGGCGCCTGGCGCAGCGCGTTCTTCAGCGCGATCTCCAACGCCTTGGTGTCGGTGCCGACCTCGCGCTGGTTGACGATCGACTTCTTGTTCTTGAAGACGTATTCGATCGGGTCCTCGAGCGTCAGGATGTGTCCCGATGTTCGCTCGTTGCGGTAGTCGAGCATCGCCGCGAGCGACGTGGACTTGCCCGAACCGGTCGCGCCGACCATCAGGATCAACCCGCGCTTCTGCATGATGATTTCCTTCAGCACCTCGGGAAGCCCGAGCGAGTCAAGCGGCGGGATCTCGGCCGGGATGTAGCGCACCGCCACCGCGGGCGCTCCCTTCTGGCGGAACGCGCTGATGCGGAACGAACCGACACCCTCGAGCGCGTAGGCAATGTTCAGCTCCAGCTCCTCCTCGTACGCGCGGATCTGCCGCTCGCTGAGCACCTCGTAGAGGAGCTGGCGCACCGCGTCGGCGGTCAGCACCGTCTGATTGACCGGCATCGCGACGCCGTTGATCTTGATGTGGATCGGCGAACCGACCGAGAGGAAGATGTCGGAGGCCTTCTTTTCGGCCATCAGACGGAACAGCCGCTTCATCGCTGACATGACGTCCTCCGCCGCGCGCGCCGCGCTAATCGCCGCGCAACAGCTCGTTCAGGCTGGTCTTCGCCCGGGTCTTCGCGTCCACCTTCTTCACGATCACCGCGCAGTAGAGCGCGTAGCGTCCGTCGGGCGCCGGCAGCGTGCCGGGCACCACCACCGAGCCGGCCGGCACGCGACCGTAGAGCACCGTGCCGGTCTCGCGGTCGTAGATGCGCGTGCTCGCGCCGAGGTACACGCCCATCGAGATCACGCTGTTTTCCTCGACGATCACGCCTTCGACGATCTCCGAGCGCGCGCCGATGAAGCAGTTGTCCTCGACGATCACCGGGTTCGCCTGCAGCGGTTCGAGCACCCCGCCGATGCCGACGCCGCCCGACAGGTGCACGTTCCTGCCGATCTGCGCGCACGAACCGACCGTCGCCCAGGTGTCCACCATCGTGCCTTCGTCGACGTAGGCGCCGATGTTGACGTAGCAGGGCATCAGCACCGCGTTTTTCGCCACGTAGGCGCCGCGGCGCACGACCGCGGGCGGCACGACGCGCACGCCAGCGGCGGCGAAGCGCCCGGCGTCGTAATCGGCGAACTTCGCCGCGACCTTGTCGTAATAATTCGTCCACCCCCCCGGCACGAGCCGGTTGTCGTACAGGCGGAACGACAGCAACACCGCCTTCTTGAGCCACTGGTGCGTGACCCAACCCGCGGCCGTTTTTTCCGCGACGCGCAGCCGCCCCGCATCGAGCGCCGCGATCGCGGTTTCGACCGCGTCGCGCACCTCGGCCGACACAACGGCGGGCGACAGCTCGGCGCGCCTTTCCCACGCCTGTTCGATCACGTTCCGGGCGGCGGCGAACGACATCAGATTCGGGCGGCGAACTCGTTCATGCGGGCGAGCGCTTCGACGCAGTCGGCGAGCGGCGCGACGAGCGCCGCGCGCACGTAGCCGCGTCCGGGATTCGCGCCGTGCGCCTCCCGCGCGAGGAAGCTGCCCGGCAGCACGAGAACATTATAGTGACGGTACAGCTCGCGCGCGAACTCGGCGTCGTCGCCCGGCACGCGCAGCCACAGGTAGAACGCGCCCGCGGGGCGATGCGCCGCGAGCGGCGGCCTGAGCGCCGCGAACGCCGCATCGAACTTCTGCGCGTACAGCCGCCGGTTCTCGCGCACGTGCGTTTCGTCGTTCCACGCCGCGATCGAGGCGCGCTGCACCGCAAGGCTCATCGCCGAGCCGTGATAGGTGCGATAGCGCAAAAACGCCGCGAGCAGCCGCGCGTCGCCGGCGACGAACCCCGAGCGCAGGCCGGGCGCGTTCGAGCGCTTCGACAGGCTCGAGAACACCGCAAGGCGCGGATAACCGCGCCGACCGAGCTGCGCCGCCGCCGCGAGCGCCCCGAGCGGCGGCCGCTCTTCGTCCGCATAGATCTCCGAGTAGCACTCGTCGGCGGCGACGACGAAGCCGTAGCGGTCCGACAGCCCGAAGATCTCGCGCCAGTCGTCCAGACCGAGCACCGTGCCGCTCGGATTGGCCGGGGAACACACGTAGAGCAGCTTCACCGCGCGCCAGGTGTCGGCCTCGAGCGCCGCGAGATCCATGCGGAACCCGTTCGCTGCGACCGTGTTCAGGAACACCGGCTGTGCGCCGGCGAGCAGCGCCGCGCCCTCGTAGATCTGGTAGAAGGGGTTCGGGCAGGCGACGCGCGCGCGGCCGCCGTCGGGATCGACCACCGCCTGCGCGAACGCGAACAGCGCCTCGCGCGAGCCGTTCGCTGGCAACACCTCGGTCTCCGGATCGACGGTGGCCGGCGCGTGGCGGCGCGCGATCCAGGCGGCGATCGCCTCGCGCAGCTCGCGCGTGCCCGCGGTACGCGGGTACGTCGCCAGGCCGTCGAGCGCCGCCGCGAGCGCGGTCTTGACGAGGGCCGGCGTCGGATGCTGCGGCTCGCCGATCGACAGATCGAGGCGCGCGAACGCGGCGTTCGGCGCGACGCCGGCAACGAGCGCCCGCAGGCGGTCGAACGGGTAGGGCTGCAGCCGTGCGAGCAGCGGATTCACCGGGCCGGTCGCTCCGCGCTCACGCCGCCGGCTTCCAGCCGCGCTTGCGGTATTCGGCGATCACCGACGTGGCGATGCCGCCGCGCACGTTGAACCGCGCCACCAGACGCATGTAGCGCGGCCGCGTCGCCGCCACCAGATCGTCGAGGATGCGGTTGGTGACCGCCTCGTGGAACGTGCCGGTGTCGCGCCAGGACCAGACGTAGAGCTTCAGCGATTTCAGCTCCACGCACAGCCGGTCGGGGACGTACTCGAGCTCGAGCGTGGCGAAATCCGGCTGCCCGGTCATCGGACACAGGCAGGTGAACTCCGGGATCTCCATGCGGATGCGATAGTCGCGTTCGGGCGCCGGATTGGCGAACGTCTGCAGGCGCCGGCTCGGCTTCGAAGGCATGCGGCGACTCGGTGCGCGGCGAGAGTGCGAAGGCGCAGATGGTATCATCCCCGAAAACGCGACACCGTCCGTGCGTCTCACCCAGATCAGGCTGTCCGGCTTCAAGTCGTTCGTCGATCCGACCGTCATCCACCTGCCCGGCAACCTCGTCGGCGTCGTCGGTCCGAACGGCTGCGGCAAGTCGAACGTGATCGACGCGGTGCGCTGGGTGCTCGGGGAGATGCGCGCCGCCGCGCTGCGCGGCGACTCGATGCAGGACGTGATCTTCAACGGCGCGGCGAACCGTCAGCCGCTTGCGCGCGCCGCCGTCGAGCTGCTGTTCGACAATTCGCTCGGACGCATCGGCGGGCCGTGGTCGCGCTACGCCGAGATCTCCGTCAAGCGCGTGATCCAGCGCGACGGCGAGTCGTCGTACTTCATCAACGGCACGCCGGTGCGCCGGCGCGACGTCACCGACATGTTCCTCGGGACCGGGCTCGGGCCGCGCGCCTACGCGATCATCGAACAGGGCACCATCTCGCGCGTGATCGAGGCGCGGCCCGAGGAGCTGCGCGTGTTCCTGGAGGAGGCCGCCGGCGTGTCGCGCTACCGCGAGCGACGCAAGGAGACCGAGCGCCGGCTCGCCGACACGCGCGAGAACCTCGCGCGCGTGAGCGACGTCCGCGCCGAACTCGGGGCGCAGATCGAGAAGCTCGAGGCGCAGGCGAAAGTCGCCGCGCGCTACCGCGAACTGCAACAGGAGCTGCGCGACAAGCAACAGCTGCTGTGGTACCTGCGCCGGCGCGACGCCGCCGCCGAGCGTGCGCGCCATGCGGAGGCGATCGCGCGCACCGAAGCGGCGCTCGAGGCCGAGACCGCACAGTTGCGCGCGCGTCGAAGGGCGCCTTGCGCAGGCGCGCAGCGCGCACGACGAGGCCGCCGAGCGCCTGAACGCCGCCCAAGCCGCGCTCTACGCCGCGAACGCCGAAGTCGCGCGGCACGAAGCGGAGCTGCGCCACGCCGAAGCCGCGCGCGAGAGCCTCGCGGCGCGGCGCCGCGAGCGCCGCGCGCAGCTCGACGGCTGGCGCGAGCAGCGCGCGCAGCTCACGCAGTCGTTACACGCCTGGGTCGCGCGCCACGCCGAGCGGCGCGCCTCGGCGGCGCGCGCCGCCGAGGCGAGCGCGGCCGAAGCCGGCCGCCTGCCGCAGGCCGAGCAAGCGTACCGCACGGCGCAGGAGCGACTCGCGGCCGCGCGCGCCGCGCTCGCCGGCGAAGAGGGCGCCGCGCAGCTCGAAGAGCAGGCCGCGGTGCACCTGCGCCGCGCGCTCGAGTCGCTCGAGGCGCGTCGCGCGCGGCTGGCGGCCGAGCTCGCGGAACTCGTCGAGCCGCCGGGCGACGCGATCGCCGAAAGCGAAGCGCGGATCGCCGCGCTCGGGGCGGCGATCGCCGAGGCGCAGCGCGCCCTCGAGCAAGCGCAGCGGGAAGCCGCCGCCGCCGAGGACGCCAAGGCGCAGGCGGCGCGCGCGCTCGAGCAGGCGGTGCGGGCGCACGCCGCCGCCGCCGCGCAGCGCGACACGCTCGTGCAGGTCCAGGCGCAAGCGGAGGCGAACGCGCCGCTCGCCGAGTGGCTCGAACGCAAGGGCCTTGCGGCGTTGCCACGCCTGTGGCAGCGCATCCGCATCGAGCCCGGCTGGGAGACGGCCGTCGAGTCGGTGCTGCGCGAGCGCATGCACGCGCTCGAAGCGAGCGAGCGGGCGGCGCTCCCGGCCCTCGGCGACGAGGCGCCCCCGGTCAAGGCGAGCTTCTACGCACGCAGCGACCTACCGGCGCCGGTGCCGCCCGCCGCCTCGCTCGCGGCGAAGGTGCATTGCGCCGATCCGGCGCTCGCGCACGCGGTCGGCGAATGGCTCGCCGGAGCGATCGCCTGCGAGGGCCGACCGGACGAGAGCGCGCTCGCGGCGCTCGCCCCCGGCTCGTTCTACGTCGACCCGGGCGGGCCATCGATTCACCGCGCACACGCTCGCACTGTACGCGCCCGATGCGGCCGACGCCGGCATGCTCGCGCGTCAGGCCGAGATCGACGCGCTCGAGGGCCGCGTCGCCGACCTCGCGCGCGCGGTGCAGGACGCACGCGCACACCATGCGGCCTGCGACGCTGCGCTCGCCGAGCGGCTCGCGGCGCTCGAGCGCGCGCGCGCGCGCATCGCCGAACGCGAGCGCGAGCGGCACGCGGCCGAAATTGCGGCGCTCACGCTACGCCAGGCGCTCGAGCGCTGGCGCGAGCGCAGCGCGCAGATCCGCCGCGAGCTCGGCGAAATCGCCGAAGCGCGCGCAGCCGACGAAGCGCGCCTTGCCGCCGCCGGTGCGGCGCTCGAACGCCTTGCCGCGAGCATCGCGACCGCGCGCGCCGCGCTCGGCGAGGCGCAGGCGGCGTACGACGCCGCCGCGGCGGAGCTCGCCGAGCAGCGCGAGCGCACCGCCTCCGCCGAGCGCGCCGCGCAGGAGGCGCGCTTTGCCGAGCGCGAGGCAGCGGCCAAGATCGGCGAGCTGGACCGCGCGGTCAAGCTGATCGACGCGCAGATCGCCAGCGCCGAGGCCGAAGTCGCGCGGTTCGACGCCGAGCTCGCGCGCGACCCGCTTCCCGCCTTGCGCGAAGCGCTCGTTGCCGCGGTCGAGGCGCGTCTGGCGCGCGAGCAGTCGCTCGCCGAGGCGCGCGAGGCGCTCGAGGCGGCCGCTGCGCAGCTGCGCGCCCTGGACGAGGAGCGGCTGCGGCGGCAGGCCGCGTGCGCGCCCGCTGCGCGCGAGTCTCGAAGAGTTGCGCCTGAAAGAGCAGGCCGCGCGCCTTGCGCTCGAGCAGTTCGCGGCGCAGCTCGCCGAGTCGGGCGCCGACGAAGCACGGCTTGCGCAGGCCGAAGCGGCGGCGCCGCGGCCGGCGAGCCTGCAAACCGAAATCGCGCAGGCGTCGCAGGCGCTCGCCGAGCTCGGCGCAGTCAACCTCGCGGCGCTCGAGGAGCTCGCCGCCGGCGCGCGAGCGCAAGCAGTTCCTCGACGCGCAGTGCGCGGACCTCGAAGAAGCGGCGAAGACGCTCGAGGATGCGATCCGGCGCATCGACCGCGAAAACGCGCGAGCGGCTGCGCGAGACGTTCGATGCGGTCAACGGCCATTTCGGCGCGCTGTTTCCGCAGCTCTTCGGCGGCGGCGAGGCGCGGCTCGTGCTGAGCGGCGAGGAGATTCTCGACGCCGGCGTGCAGGTCGTCGCGCAGCCGCCGGGCAAGCGCAACAGCACGATTCACCTTCTTTCCGGCGGCGAGAAGGCGCTCACCGCGATCGCGCTGGTGTTCGCGCTGTTTCAGCTCAATCCGGCGCCTTTCTGCCTGCTCGACGAGGTGGATGCGCCGCTCGACGACGCGAACACGCTGCGCTTCTGCGAACTCGTGAAGCGCATGTCGGCGCAGACGCAGTTCGTGTTCGTCACGCACAACAAGATCACGATGGAGATGGCGAGCCATCTTGTCGGCGTGACGATGCCGGAATCGGGCGTCGCGCGTGGTCGCGGTCGACGTCGCCGAGGCGCTGCGCATACGCGAGGAGCTGGCGGCGTGAGCGGGGCGCGTGCGCCGCGCACACGATGAGCGAGCTGCAGCTCGGCCTGCTCGCGATCGGCGCGCTCCTGATCGTCGGCGTGTTCGCCTACAACCGTCTGCAGGAGCGGCGCGCGCGCGCCGCCGCGCAGCGCGCGTTCCCGCCGCCCTCGCCCGACGTGCTGATGGGCGAGGGCGCGCCGCGGCCGGAGGCGGCTTCGCCCGCGCGCGCGGCGCGCGAGCCGGCCGCCGCCCCCGATGCGCGCCTCGACTACGTGATCGAGCTGCGGCCGCGCGTGCGGCCGCCCGCGGCGGCGGTCGAGGAGCACTGGCGTCCGATCGCGCGCCGCCATGCGCCGCGCGCTTCGCTCGCCGGTCCCGACGCCGAGGGCGTCTGGCGCGCCGGGCTGCAGCTCGTTTCGCGCGCCGGCACCGTCGGCGAGGCCGAGCTGATCGAATTCCGCGCCGCGGTGGAGACGATGGCGTCGGCGCTCGGTGCCGCGGTGAGCGCGCCAGAGATGAAGGCCGCGATGGAGCGGGCGCGCGCGCTCGATGCGCTCTGCGCCGACGCCGACATTCAGGTGGTGCTGCACGTCGTCGCGCGACCGGGCGGCGCGCTCGCCGGCTCGACGATCGCCGCGGCGGCCGGCGCCGCCGGGCTTTCGCTCGCCGCCGACGGGCGCTTCGTGCAGCGCTCGGCGGACGAGCGCGTGGTGCTCGCCCTCGCCGCGCGCGACGGCGCGCCGTTCGACGCCGCCCGTCTGCCGGAGACGGCGTATCCGGCGGTGTCGCTCGCGCTCGAGGTGCCGCACGCCGCCGACACGCGCGGCGCCTTCGAGGCGATGGTACGGCTTGCGCGCGAGCTCGCCGGCGCCTGCGGCGGCGAACTGGTCGACGACCGCGGCCGGGCGCTCGGCGAGCCGGCGCTCGCCGCGATCGCCGCGCGGCTCGATCAGGTGCGCGCGGCGCTCGCCGCGCACGGGGTGGCGCCGGGCGGCGCGCTCGCGGCGCGGCTCTTCGCGTAGCCCCGCCGTGGCGCTCTGAGCGTCGTCTCGCCGAACGTGCGGCTCGAGCTGCGCCGCGAGATCGAGCGGCACAACTACCTGTACTACGTCAAGGACGCGCCGGAGATCACCGACGCCGAATACGACGCGCTCGTGCGCGAACTGGCGGAGCTGGAAGCGCGCCATCCGGAGCTCGCGGATCCGAATTCGCCGACGCAGCGCGTCGGCGCGCCGCCGCTCGCCGAATTCGCGCCCGTGCGGCACCGCGTGCCGATGCTCTCGCTCGCCAACGCGCTCGACGAAGACGAGGTGCGCGCCTTCGACCGGCGCGTGCGCGAGGCGCTCGGCGAGGACGAGATCGAATACGCCGCGGAGCTCGAAGTTCGACGGACTGGCGGTGAGCCTTCTCTACCGCGACGGCGTGTTCGTGCGCGGCGCGACGCGCGGCGACGGCACCACCGGCGAAGACGTCACGCCGAACCTGCGCACCGTGCGCTGCGATCCCGCTCGAGCTGCACGCGCCAGCGAGGAAACCGCGGAGCTCGAAGTGCGCGGCGAGGTCGTGATGTACCGCGCCGACTTCGAGCGCCTGAACGCGCGCCAGCGCGAAGCGGGCGAAAAGGAGTTCGCCAATCCGCGCAACGCCGCCGCCGGCAGCCTGCGCCAGCTCGACTCGCGCGTCACCGCGCGCCTGCCGCTGCGCTTTTTCGCCTACGGCGTCGCGACGGTCGGGCGCGCACGCTGGCGCACGCACGCCGAAGTGCTCGATCGGCTCGCCGCGCTCCGCTTTCCGGTGTGCGCCGAGCGGGCGGTCGTGCGCGGCGTCGCCGGCCTGCTCGGCTATTACGCCGAGATGGCGCGCCGCCGCCCGCAGCTGCCGTACGCGATCGACGGCGTCGTCTACAAGGTCAACCGCCTCGACTGGCAGGATCGGCTCGGCTACGTCTCGCGCGCGCCGCGCTTTGCGATCGCGCACAAGTTCCCCCCCGAAGAACAGGTGACCGAGGTGCTCGCGATCGAGGTTCAAGTCGGGCGCACCGGGGCGCTCACGCCGGTCGCGCGCCTGAAACCGGTCTTCGTCGGCGGGGCGACGGTCACCAACGCGACGTTGCACAACGAGGACGAGCTGCGGCGCAAGGACGTGCGCGTCGGCGACACCGTGGTCGTGCGCCGCGCGGGCGACGTCATCCCGGAAATCGTCTCGGTCCGCTTTGAGCGCCGCCCGCCGCACGCGCGACCGTTTCGCATGCCGACGCGCTGCCCGGCCTGCGGCTCGGCGGTCGTGCGCGCCCCCGACGAGGCGATCGCGCGCTGCAGCGGCGGCCTGGTGTGTCCGGCGCAGCGCAAGCAGGCGTTGCTGCATTTCGCCGGCCGGCGCGCGATGGACATCGAGGGGCTCGGGGAGAAGCTGGTCGATCAGCTCGTCGAGAAAGACCTCGTGCGCAGCCCCGCCGACCTGTTCGCGCTCGAGCTGCAGACGCTCGCGAGCCTGGAAGCGCATGGGCGAAAAATCGGCGCGCAATCTGCTCGCGGCCCTCGAGCGCGCAAAGCGCACCGAGCTCGGACGGTTCCTCTACGCGCTCGGCATCCGCAACGTCGGCGAGACCACCGCCCGGGATCTCGCACGCCACTTCGGCAGCCTCGAGCGGCTGATGGCGGCGAGCGAAGAAGAGCTGCAGCAGGCGCCCGACGTCGGCCCGGTCGTCGCGCGCTCTGTCCGCCAGTTCCTTCGACGAGCCGCACAACGTCGAAGTCATCCGGCGGCTTCGCGCCGCCGGTGTCACCTGGCCCGAAGGCGGACCGGCGCCGAAGCCGCCCGCCGGGGGCGCCAAGGTGTTCGTGCTGACCGGCACCCTCGAGCGCATGACCCGCGACGAGGCGCGCCGCCTGATCGAGTCGCGCGGGCATCGGGTCGCCTCGACGGTATCCGCGAAGACCGACTATGTCGTCGCCGGCGCCGATCCGGGCGCAAAGCTTGAGCGCGCACGCGAGCTCGGGATTCCGGTGCTCGACGAAGGGGCAGCTGCTCGCGCTGCTCGGGGAGCGCTGAACGCATGCCCGCCGCGATCCGCAAGGCGGTCTTTCCGGTGGCCGGGCTCGGCACGCGGTTCCTGCCGGCGACCAAGGCGAGTCCGAAGGAAATGCTGCCGGTGGTCGACAAGCCGCTCATTCAGTACGCGGTGGAAGAGGCGGCCGCCGCCGGTATCACCGACATGATCTTCGTCACCGGCCGGAACAAGCGCGCGATCGAGGATCACTTCGACCGCGTGCCCGAGCTGGAAGCGAAACTCGCGGCCGGCCAGCCTGCGCTGCTCGATCTGGTTCTCGACGTGCTGCCGCGCGGCTGCCGCTGCATCTACATCCGCCAGAGCGATCCCCTCGGGCTCGGGCATGCGGTGCTCTGCGCGCGCCCGGCGATCGGCGACGAACCGTTCGCCGTGCTGCTAGCCGACGATCTGATGGTGGGCGAGCCGCCGGCCTGCGTGCAGCTCGCCGCGCGCTTTCGCGACGAGGGCTGCTCGATCCTCGGTGTCGAGGAGGTGCCCCGCGAACGCACCGGCGCCTACGGCATCGTCAGCCCGCTCGACCCCGAGGCGCAAGTGACGCCGATCCGCGCGATCGTGGAGAAGCCGGCGCCGGCCGAAGCGCCTTCCACCCTCGCGGTGATCGGCCGCTACATCCTCACCCCGGCTGTCTTTCCCTTGCTCGAGACGGTTCCGCCCGGCCGCGGCGGCGAAATCCAGCTCACCGACGCGATCGCCGGGCTGCTCGCGCGCGAGCGCGTGCTCGCTATGCGGCTCGACGCGCAGCGCTACGATTGCGGCTCGAAGCTCGGCTATCTTCAGGCGACCGTGGAACTCGGGCTCCGGCACCCTGAGGTCGGCGCGCAATTCGCCGCGTACCTCGCGCGGCGCGACTGGCGATGACACCGGACGCGGCGGCGGCGTGGCGATTTCTCGAGCGCTCCGATCTGGTGTGCGCGGCGCACGAGGTCGAGCAGGCGATCGCGCGCCTTGCGCGCGAGATCGAAGCGCGGCTGGCCGACGCCTATCCGCTCGTGCTGGTGGTGATGGGCGGTGCGATCGTGTTCGCCGGGCAGCTTCTGCCGCGGCTGCGCTTTCCGCTCGACCTCGACTACATCCACGCGACCCGCTACGGCGCGCAGACGGACGGCGGCGGGGTCGCCTGGCGGATCGAGCCGCCGCCGACCGTGCGCGGACGCGCGGTGCTCGTGCTGGACGACATCCTCGACGGCGGACAGACGCTGCACGCGATCCGCACGCGGGTGCTTGAGCTCGGGGCGGCGAGCTGCCACTGCGCGGTGCTCGTCGAAAAGCGCCGGGCGGCGCCGCGGCCGATCGCGGCCGACTTCGTGGGCCTGTCGATCCCCGACCGGTTCGTTTTCGGTTGCGGCATGGACGCGAAAGGCTACTGGCGCAACCTGCCCGAGATCCGGGCGATGCGCGAGGACTGATGCTCGCGATCATCGGCGGCAGCGGCCTGTCGCGCCTCGCCACGCTCGAAGGCGAGCGCCGGCAGGCGGTGCGCACGCCCTACGGCGAGCCCTCCGGACCGCTCACCTTCGGCCGCATCCGGGGCCGCGACGTCGTGTTCCTCGCGCGGCACGGCTACGGCCACACGATCGCGCCGCACCGGGTGAACTATCGCGCCAACATCTGGGCGCTGAAGGAGCAGGGCGTCGAAGGCGTGATCTCGGTCGCCTCGGTCGGGGGCATCCGGGCCGAGTTCGGCCCCGGGACGCTCGTCATACCGCACCAGATCATCGACTACACCTGGGGCCGCCGCAGCACGTTCTTCGACGGGCCCGGGGATCCGGTCGTGCACATCGACTTCACGGAACCGTATGCGCCGGCGCTGCGGGCGCGGCTGCTCGCGGCCGCGCGCGCCTGCGGCGAACCGGTGCACGACGGCGGCGTCTACGCCGCGACGCAGGGACCGCGCCTCGAGACCGCCGCCGAAATCGACCGGCTCGAGCGCGACGGTGCCGACATCGTCGGCATGACCGGCATGCCGGAAGCCGCGCTCGCGCGCGAGGCGGGGCTCGCGTACGCGGCGATCGCGGTGGTCGCCAACCACGCCGCCGGCCGCGGCACGAGCGCGCGCGGCATCGCGCTCGAGGCGATCGAGCGGGTACTGGAGGCTGCGATGGCGCGGGTGCGACGCATCATCGAGGAAGTGGTGACGACATGATCCGAGAAGTGCTCAAGATGGGGGATCCGCGGCTGCTCATGCGCGCCGAACCGGTGCGCCGCTTCAGCACGCCGGAACTGGCGCAGCTGATAGTGGACATGCGCGATACGATGGCGCATCTGAACGGCGCCGGGCTCGCTGCGCCGCAGATCGGCGTTCCCTTGCGCGTCGTGATCTTCGGCGTACGCGCCGATCCGCGCTACCCCGGCATCGAGGAAGTACCCGACACGGTGCTGATCAACCCCGAGATCCGTCCGCTCTCGGACGAGATCGAGGAGGGCTGGGAAGGCTGCCTGTCGGTGCCGGGGCTGCGCGGCTGGGTGCCGCGCTGGCGGCGCATCCATTACGCCGGCTGCGACGCCGCCGGGCGGCGCTTCGAGCGCACAGTCGAGGGCTTTCACGCCCGCGTGGTGCAGCACGAGGTCGACCATCTCGACGGGATCCTCTATCCGATGCGCATCCGCGACTTCAGCCGTTTCGGCTTCACCGAGGCGCTGTTCCGCGGCGCAGCGCCGCCGCCTGAGGAGTAGGCGGAACCTGCAGCGCCTGGAGCAGTTCCTGCTCGAGGCGCAAGACCTCCTTCGGATCCGCGAGGCTCGCGCCCGAGACGAGGAAGACGTCCTCGGCGCGGTCGCCGAGCGTGTTGATGCGCGCCGAGTGCACGCTCACGCCGTGTGCCGCGAGCACTCGCGCCGCGTCGTAGAGGAGCCCGGGACGGTCGGCGGCGACGATCGAGAGCGCGTGATAGTCGCCGCGCTCGTCGGACCGCAGGTCGACCGAGGGGGCGATCGGAAAGTGGCGCACGCGGCGCGACAGGCGCGCGCCGCGCGGCGGCTCGAGCGGGGCGTCGGCGGCGAGTGCGCCCGCGAGCCCCGTCTCGGTGAGCGCGACGAGATCGCGATAATGCGCCTCGCGGTCCTGACTGAGCACCTGGAAGGTGTCGAGCGCGTAGCCGTGGCGCGTGGTATGGATCTTCGCCTCGACGATATTGAAGCCGCCGCGCTCGAAGTAGCCGCAGATGCGCGCGAACAGTCCGGCACGGTCGCGCGTGTACACCATCACTTGCAGTCCCTCGCCGAACGGCGCCGGACGCGCGCGCACCACCGGCACCGGCGTGTCGACCCGGTCGTAGAGGCTGCGCGTGTGCCAGGCGATCTCGCGCGCGTCGTGGCGGAGGAAATACCCGGTATCGAGCTGCGACCAGAACCGCTCGCACACCTCGTCCGAGAGCGCGGCGAGGCGCAGCAGCCGCAACGCCTCGGTCTGGCGTTCGGCGAGCGCCGTCTGTGCGGGCGGCGTCTCGCCCGCGAGCGCGCGCCGTGCCGCCCAGTAAAGATCCTCGAGCAGTTTCGCCTTCCAGGCGTTCCAGACCTTCGGGCTGGTGCCGCGGATGTCGGCCACCGTGAGGAGGTAGAGCGCCGTCAGCCGGCGCTCGTCGCCGACCAGCGCGGCGAACGCGCGGGCGACCGCGGGATCGTGCACGTCCTGCTTCTGCGCGGTGCGCGACATCGCGAGGTGGTGTTCGACGAGGAACGCCACGAGCTCGGTGTCCTCGGCGGCGAAGCCGTGGCGGCGGCAGAAGCGGCGCGCGTCGCGCGCCCCGAGCAGCGAGTGGTCGCCGCCGCGGCCCTTGGCGATGTCGTGAAAGAGCGCCGCGACGTAGAGCAGCCAGCGCCGCTCGAACCCGGCCATGAGCTGCGTACAGAGCGGAAATTCGTGCGCGAACTCCGGCATCGTGAAGCGGCGCAGGTTACGCACCACCGTGAGCACGTGCTGGTCGACCGTGTAGACGTGGAACAGGTCGTGCTGCATCTGGCCGACGATGCGGCCGAACTCGGGCAGGTAGCCGCCCAGCACGTCGTACTGGTTCATGCGGCGGAACTCGTGCACGATGCCGCGCGGCTGCTGCAGGATCTGTACGAACAGCAGGCGCGCGATGGGATCGCGTCGCAGGCGCGCTGCGACCTGCCGGCGCGCGCGCCAGAGCGCGCGCAGCGTCGGCGCGCTCATGCCGCGCAGGTCCTGGTGTTGCTGCATCAGCAGGAAGGCCTCGAGGATCGCGCGCGGCTCGCGCGCGAACAGATCCTCGCGCCGCGCTTCGAGCAGCCCGCCGTGCGCGCGAAACCGCTCGTTCAGCACGCGCGCGTCGCCCCCGCGGCCCGGCGCGAGCAGCGCCTCGATGTTCTGCAGCAGGATCGTGTTCAGCTGCGTCACCGCCTTGGCGGTACGGTAGTAGCGCTGCATCAACAGCTCGCTCGCGCGGCGCGCCGAGCCCGCGCCGATCCCGCAGCGCGCGGCAAGCGCCGCCTGATGGTCGAACAGGATCCGGTCTTCGCGCCGTCCGGCGAGATAGTGCAGCCGGATGCGCAGGTCCTGCAGAAAGGCTTCGTGGCGCGCGAGCGCGCGCGCCTCGCCGCGCTCGATCAGCGCGCGCGCGACCAGGTCGCGCCAGCGCTCGCCGAGGCCCGCCGCGCGCGCGATCCAGCGGATGACCTGCAGGTCGCGCAACCCGCCCGGCGCTTCCTTCAGGTTCGGCTCGAGGGCGTACGGCGTGTCCTGCTGCTTGGCGTGACGCTGCTCCTGCTCGAGCTTTTTCGCCGCGAGGAACGCCCGCGGATCGAGCGTCGCCGCGAGCGCGCGCGCAAGGCGCCGGTAGAGCGCCTCGGCGCCCGGCAGCGGTCGCGCCTCGAGCAGCGCGGTCTGGATCGTGACGTCGGCGCGCGCCGCTTCGACGCAGGCGTCGACGGTGCGCACGCTGTGGCCGACTTCCAGCCCGACGTCCCAGAGCATGCCGACGAATCGCCCGAGCGCCTCGCGCGCCGACGCATCCGGTTCCTCGCCGAGCAGCACCAGAAGATCGACGTCGGAGCAGGGGTAAAGCTCGCGCCGGCCGTAGCCGCCGGTCGCGACGAGCGCCATCGTCGCCGGCAACGGCTGCGCGCGCCGCAGCGCGAGCAGCACGCGATCGACGAGGCGCGCGTGCGCCCGCAGCAGCCACCCTGGGCGCCTGCCCGCTTCGTACGCTTCGCGCAGCCGGGCGCGGCCCTCGGCGAGCATCGCACGCAGCGCCGCGGCGCTCGGGGCGCGCGCGCCGGGCATCGGCGTCACCGGGCCGCGAGCTCCGCCACCCACGGCGGCGGCGCAGGCGCCCCGGCCGAAAGCGTCAGCACTTCGTAGCCGGTTTCGGTGACGAGCACCGTGTGCTCCCATTGCGCCGACAGGCTGTGATCCTTGGTGACGATCGTCCAGCCGTCGGCGAGCTCGCGGATCGCGGCCTTGCCGGCGTTGATCATCGGCTCGATGGTGAACGTCATGCCCGGCTCAAGCACCAGACCGGTGCCCGCCTTGCCGTAGTGCAGCACCTGCGGTTCCTCGTGGAACTTGCGGCCGATGCCGTGGCCGCAGAACTCGCGCACCACCGAAAACCCGTGCCGCTCCGCGTGACGCTGGATCGCCTCGCCGATGTCGCCCAGACGCGCGCCCGGCCGCACCTTGACGATGCCATGCCACATCGCCTCGAAAGTCGTCTCGACGAGCCGGCGCGCCTGGATGCTCGGCTCGCCGACGTAGTACATGCGGCTGGAATCGCCGTGAAAGCCGTCCTTGATCACGGTGACGTCGATGTTGAGAATGTCGCCGTTCCTGAGCACACGATCCCCCGGCACGCCGTGGCAGACCTGGTGATTGACCGACGTGCAGATCGATTTCGGAAACGGACGGTAACCGGGCGGCGCGTAGTTGAGCGGCGCCGGGATCGCGCCCTGCACTTCGACGATGTAGCGATGGCACAGGTCGTTCAGTCTGCCGGTGGTCACGCCGGGCTTGACGTACGGCGCGATGAAGTCGAGCACTTCCGCCGCAAGGCGCCCGGCGACGCGCATGCGCTCGATCTCCTCGGGGGTCTTGATGACGACGGCCATGGAACGCGGAAAAGGTGCTGATTATGCTAGAATTTCGCGCCGGTCGCGGCCGCGCTCGGTGCTGCTGCGACCGAATTTCCCGCCCGGCGGTCAAGGGGCGCCCCGCACGCGCTTGCGCGCGCCGGGCGTGTCGAGCCGGTGCGGCAGTGACAACCCTGACAACGGAGCTCGCATGACCGTCACGATGCGCCAGATGCTGGAGGCGGGCGTCCACTTCGGCCACCAGACGCGTTACTGGAACCCGAAGATGGCGCCGTACATCTTCGGCCAGCGCAACAAGATCCACATCATCAACCTCGAAAAGACCCTCGCGCTCTATCACGAGGCGCTCAAGTTCGTGCGCCAGCTCGCGGCGAACAAGGGCACGATCCTCTTTGTCGGCACCAAGCGCCAGGCGCGCGAGGTGATCCGCGAGGAAGCGCAGCGCTGCGGCATGCCGTACGTCGACCAGCGCTGGCTGGGCGGCATGCTCACCAATTTCGAGACGCTGCGCCAGTCGGTCAAGCGACTGAAGGAGATGGAGGCGATGGCGCAGGACGGCTCGTTCGAGCGGCTGTCGAAGAAAGAGGCGCTGCGCGTGCAGCGCGAGCTGCAGAAGCTGCAGAAATCTCTCCGGCGGCATCAAGGACATGGCGAGCCTGCCGGATGCGCTGTTCGTGATCGACGTCGGCTACCAGAAGGGCGCGGTCGCCGAAGCGAACAAGCTCGGCATTCCGGTGGTCGCGGTGGTCGACACCAATCACTCGCCCGACGGCATCGCGTACGTCATCCCGGGCAACGACGATTCGGGCCGCGCCATCCGGCTCTACGCCCGGGGCGTCGCCGATGCGGTGCTCGAGGGGCGCGCGCAGGCGCTCGAGGACGTGCGCGCGGCCGCGAGCGACGAGTTCGTCGAGGTCGAGGAAGAAAGCGAGGCTTGAGCCGCGGCCGAGGCGGCGCACGGCGCCGCCGCTCCCGTTTCCGAACCGAACCAGCGGAGATTTATCACGCGCATGACCGAGATCAGCGCCAGCCTGGTGAAGACGCTTCGCGCGATGACCGGGCTCGGCATGATGGATTGCAAAAAAGCGCTCGCCGAGGCGGGCGGAGACCTGAAGAAGGCGGAGGCGCTGCTGCGCATCCGCAGCGGCGCGAAAGCGAGCAAGGCGGCCGCGCGCGTCGCCGCCGAGGGCGTCATCGCCGCGTACCTCGCGCCCGACGCCCGCTGCGGGGCGCTGGTCGAACTCAACTGCGAGACCGATTTCGTCGCGAAGAACGAGGACTTCGTCGCCTTCGGCGCGCGCCTGGCGCGCCTTGCCGCCGAGCGCGCGCCGGCGGACGCGGCGGCGCTCGCCGCGTTGGAGGACGTCGAGGCGCAGCGCCAGGCGCTCGTGCAGCGCATCGGCGAGAACATCGCGATCCGGCGTCTTGCCCGCATGCAGACGGCGGCGCAGCTCGCGCTCTACGTGCACGGCGGCCGCATCGGCGTGCTCGTCGAATACGAAGGCGCACCGGAGGTCGGCAAGGACGTCGCGATGCACATCGCGTTCGCGCGTCCGCCGTATCTGTCTGCGGCGCAGGTGCCGGCCGAGGTCGTCGCGCGCGAGCGCGAGATCCTCGCCGCGCGTGCGCGCGAAGCCGGCAAACCCGAGCCGATCGCGGCGAAAATGGTCGAGGGGGGGCTCGCGAAGTTCCTCGCCGAAACGACGCTCCTCGGTCAACCGTTCGTCAAGGACGACAAGCTGTCGGTCGGCAAGATGCTCGAGGCGAAGGGCGCCCGGGTGCTCGACTACCGCTTCCTCGTGCTCGGCGAGGGTATTGAGAAGAAGGCGAGCGATTTCGCCGCCGACGTGATGGCCGCGGCGAGCGCGGCGCGCTGAGCGGATGCGCGATGGCGGCGCCTCGCTACAAGCGGATCCTGCTCAAGCTCTCGGGCGAGGCGCTGATGGGCGAGGCGGGCTACGGCATCGAACGCGAGAGCGTCGAGCGCATCGTCGCCGAAATCGCCGAGGTGGCGCGCGCGGGCGTCGAGATCGGCGTGGTGATCGGCGGCGGCAACATCTTCCGCGGCCTCGCGCCCGCGGCCGCCGGCATGGATCGGGCGACCGCCGATTACATGGGGATGCTCGCCACGGTGATGAACGCGCTCGCGCTGCAGGATGCGATGCGCCGTGCCGGCCTGGCGAGCCGGGTGCAGTCGGCGCTCAACATCGAGCAGGTGGTCGAACCGTACATCCGCGGCAAGGCGATCCGTTACCTGGAGGAGGGCAAGGTCGTGATCTTCGCCGCCGGCACCGGCAACCCGTTCTTTACCACCGACACCGCGGCGGCGCTGCGCGCAAGCGAAGTGGGCGCCGAGATCGTGCTCAAAGCGACCAAGGTGGACGGCGTCTACACGTCCGATCCGAAGACCGACCGCGACGCCCAGCGCTACCGGCGCGTGAGCTTCGACGAGGCGATTCGGAAGAACCTGCGCGTCATGGACGCGACCGCGCTCGCGCTCTGCCGCGACCAGAGGCTGCCGGTGAACGTGTTCAGCATCTACCGCCGCGGCGCGCTCGGGCGCGTCGTCGCGGGCGAGGACGAGGGCACGCTCGTACACGCCTAGCGCGAGGAGGCAGGCCGCGATGATCGCCGATCTCAAGAAAAACACCGAAGCGAAAATGAAGAAAAGCGTCGAGGCGTTCCGCGCCGATCTGGCCAAGGTGCGCACCGGGCGCGCGCACACCGGACTGCTCGATCACGTCATGGTCGACTACTACGGCACGCCGACGCCGATCCACAGAATCGCCAAGGTGACGTTGCTCGATGCGCGCACGATCGGCGTGGCCCCGTTCGAAAAGAAGATGGCGCAGGCGATCGAGCGCGCGATCCGCGAATCGGACCTCGGGCTCAACCCGGTCGGCGGCGGCGAAACGATCCGCGTACCCATGCCGCCGCTCACCGAGGAGCGGCGCAAGGAGCTGGTGCGCGTCGTGCACAAGGAGGCCGAGAACGCGCGCGTCGCGGTGCGCAATCTGCGCCGCGACGCGATCCATGCGCTCAAGGAGGCGCTCAAGAAAAGGGAGATCTCCGAAAACGACGAGCGGCGCGCCGCCGACGAGGTGCAGAAGCTCACCGACCGCTTCATCGCCGAAATCGACGGCCTGATGAAGCAGAAGGAAGCCGAACTGATGCAGGTATGAGTGCCGCGAGGCACCCCAGCTCGACGCTCGAAATCCCGGAGGCGACGGTGGTGCCGCGTCACGTCGCGATCATCATGGACGGCAACGGTCGCTGGGCGCGCGAGCGGCGTCTGCCGCGCTTTGCCGGTCACCGGCGCGGTATCGACGCGGTGCGCACGGTCGTGCGCGCCTGCGCCGAGCGCGGCGTCGCGTACCTCACGCTCTTCGCGTTCAGCTCGGAAAACTGGCGCCGGCCGCCCGACGAGGTGGCGCTCCTCATGCAGCTGTTTCTCGCCGCGCTCGAAAACGAGGTGGCGAAGTTGCACCGCAACGGCATTCGCCTCAAGGTGATCGGCGATCGCAGCGCTTTTGCCCCGCGCATTCAGCGACTGATCGCCGAGGGCGAGGCGCTCACCGCCGGGAACACCGGCCTCACGCTCACGATCGCGGCGAACTACGGCGGACGCTGGGACATCCTGCAGGCGCTCGGCCGGCTGGCGGCCGCCGATCCGGCGGCGGTGGCGCGCGGCGCGGTGCGCGAAGAGGACCTCGCCCCGTATCTTTCCACGGCGTACGCGCCCGAACCGGACCTGCTGATCCGCACCGGCGGCGAGCAGCGCGTCAGCAACTTCCTCCTCTGGCAGATGGCGTACACCGAGTTCTACTTCACCGACACGCTGTGGCCCGACTTCGACGCCGCCGCGCTCGATGCGGCGTTCGCCTCCTACCGCCGGCGCGAGCGGCGCTTCGGCCGCACCAGCGAGCAGCTCGAGCAAGCGCAGGCCGCGGCAGCCGGCACGGCCGCCTAGGATATCGGCGTTGCTCGTCCGCGCGGCGACCGCGATCGTGCTGCTCGCGGGCTTCCTCGCCGCGCTGTTTGCGCTCGATCCGCTCTGGTTCGCCGGGTTGATCGCCCTGATCGTCGCGGCCGCGGCGTTCGAATGGGCGCGGCTTGCGGGCTGCGGCACCGCCTGCGGCGTCGGCTACGCCGCCGCCGCCGCGGTCCTGTGGTGGCTGCTGCCGCCCACGGTCACCGACGCGGTGCTTTGGCTCGCGTGCGGCTTCTGGATCGCGGTGGCGCCGATCTGGCTGCGCCGGGGGCTGTTGCCGCGCGCGCGGGCCGCGCGCCTTGCGCTCGGGGCGGCGGTGCTCGTTCCCGCGGCGACCGCGATCTTCGCCCTCGAGCGCGGTGCGCTCCTCGCGTTGCTCGGGCTCGTCTGGCTCGCCGATTCGGCGGCGTACGTCGCCGGACGGCTGTTCGGCCGGCGCAAGCTCGCGCCCGAGGTGAGCCCGGGCAAGACCTGGGAGGGCGCGCTCGGCGCGGTCGTCGCCTGTCTTCTCTACGCTATCATTCTCGCGGTGTCGGTCCCGGAGTGGCAGGCCCGGGTGCACGGCACCTTCTGGATCCTCTACCTCGCCGGAGTCGTGTTCCTGTGCGCGACCAGCATCCTCGGCGATCTGTTCGAGTCCGCGGTGAAGCGTAGCGCCGGGGCGAAGGACAGCGGCACCCTGCTTCCCGGGCACGGCGGCGTGCTCGACCGCATCGACAGCGTCACCGCGGCGCTGCCGGTAGGCGCCCTGCTGATGCGCCAAGCGGGGCTGCCGTGAAACGGCTGACGCTGCTCGGCGCGACCGGTTCCGTCGGCGCGAGCACCCTCGACGTCGTCGCGCGCCACCCGGACCGCTACCGGGTGTTCGCGCTCACCGCGCATCGCTCCGCCGAGGCGCTGATCGCGCTCGCCGCGCGGCACCGTCCGCGCTACGCAGTGCTCTCGGGGCTCGCAGAAGACGCGACGCTGCGGCGACGCTGCGCCGAGGCGGCGCCGGGCACGGAGCTTCTGTTCGGTGCCGAGGCGCTCGAGGCGGTCGCCACCGCCGGCGACTGCGACGCGGTGCTCGGCGCGATCGTCGGCGCCGCGGGCCTCGCCCCCACGATCGCGGCGGTGCGCGCCGGCAAGCAGGTGCTGCTCGCGAACAAAGAGGTGCTCGTGATGGCCGGCCCGTTCGTCATGCGCGCCGCCGCGCAGTCGGGTGCGACGCTGCTGCCGATCGACAGCGAGCACAACGCGGTCTTTCAGTGCCTGCCCGGCGGGCGCAACCCGGGCGCCGCAGCGCTGCGGCGCATCGTGCTCACCGCCTCGGGCGGCCCGTTCCGCACCGAGCCCCTGGAGCGGCTGGAGCACGTCACGCCCGCGCAGGCGTGCGCGCATCCGAACTGGGCGATGGGCCGCAAGATCTCGGTCGACTCGGCGACGATGATGAACAAGGGGCTGGAGGTGATCGAGGCGCGCTGGCTCTTCGATGCGCCCGCCGAGGCGATCGAGGTGCTCGTGCACCCGCAGAGTATCGTGCATTCCCTGGTCGAGTACGCCGACGGATCGATGATCGCACAGCTGTCGCACCCGGACATGCGGGTGCCGATCGCGCACGCGCTCGGCTACCCGGAGCGAATCGCCTCGGGGGCGCGCGCGCTCGATCTGGCGGCGGTCGGCGGTCTGACGTTCGAGCGGCCGGATCCGCGCCGCTTTCCGTGTCTTGCGCTCGCGTACGCGGCGTTGCGCGAGGGCGGCACCGCGCCTGCGGTGCTGAACGCCGCGAACGAAACGGCGGTCGAGGCGTTCCTCGCCGGGCGGCTGCGCTTTACCGCGATCGCACGCGCGATCGCGCACGCGCTGGAGGCGGTGCCCGCGACCCCGGCCGACACGCTCGCTGCGGTGCTCGAGGCCGACGCGCGCGCGCGGCGCGCGGCCGCCGACTGGGTCGCGCGCGCGGGTGCGGCGGCGGCATGAGCCTCGTGCAGACCCTCGGCGCGTTCGTCGTCGCGCTCGGCGCGCTCATCGTCGTGCATGAGCTCGGCCACTACGCGGCCGCGCGCCTGTGCGGCGTGAAGGTGCTGCGCTTCTCGATCGGCTTCGGCCGTCCGATCGCGTGCTGGCGACGCGGCGCGGACGCGACCGAATGGGCGATCGCGGTCGTCCCGCTCGGCGGCTACGTCAAGATGCTCGACGAGCGCGAAGGGCCGGTCGCGCCGCACGAGGCGCCGCGCGCGTTCAACCGCCAGAGCGTCGGACGGCGCTTCGCGATCGTCGCCGCCGGGCCGGCGTGCAATTTCGCGTTCGCGATCGCGCTCTACGCCGCGCTCTACATGGTCGGTGTCCCGGAGGCGCGTCCCGTGCTCGCCGAGCCGCCGGCCGGCACGCCCGCGGCGGCGGCGGGGCTGCGCGCCGGCGCGACCGTGCGCGCGATCGACGGTACGTCGATCGCGACCTGGCAGGAGCTGCGCTGGCGCGTGCTGCAGGCGGCGGTCGCGCGCGAGCGCCTGCGGCTGGAAGTCGCCGCCGCCGACGGGGCGATCTCGCTGCACGTCCTCGATCTGCGCGACCTGCGCGCCGAGGATCTGGAAAACGACCCGCTCGATCGCCTCGGCGTGCGGCTTTTCCGACCGCCGGTCGCGCCGGTCTTCGGCCGCATCGTCGCCGGCGGTGCCGCCGAGCGCGCCGGTCTGAAGCCGGGCGACCGCGTGCTCGCGATCGACGGCGAGCCGGTGGCGACGTGGGACGAACTGGTGCACGCCGTGCGCGCACGCCCCGGCGGCCTGCTCGTGCTTCGCGTTGCGCGCGACGGCGCCGAACTCGACGTCCGCGTCAGCCCCGAGAGCGCGAGCGAAGGCGGCGCGCGCATCGGCCGCATCGGTGCCGCGCCGCGCGTTGCCGTCGAAGGGGCCGAGCGAATGCTGGTCGAAGTGCGTTACGGTCCGCTCGAGAGCCTTGCGCGCGCAACGGCGAAGACGTGGGACATCGCGCTCTTTTCCCTCGGCATGCTCTGGCGCATGCTGATCGGCGAAGCCTCGTGGAAACATCTGTCCGGCCCGGTGACGATCGCCGACTACGCCGGGCAATCGGCGCAGATGGGCTGGGTGTCGTATCTGACGTTTCTCGCGCTCGTGAGCATCAGCCTCGGCGTGCTCAACCTGCTGCCGATCCCGCTGCTCGACGGCGGGCACTTGATGTATTATGCGATCGAGATCATCAAGGGCAGCCCGGTGTCCGAGCGGGCGATGGAGCTGGGTCAGCGCGTGGGCCTCGCTCTGCTGCTCGTGCTGATGGCCTTCGCCTTCTACAACGACCTCAATCGACTGTTCTCGGGGTGACCGGACGCGATGCGCCTTTTCGCCGTGACCGTCGCCTTCGTCGCGCTGCTCGCGTTCCGGCCGCCGGTCGAGGCGCAGACCTTCCGCCCGTTCACCGTGCGCGACATCCGCGTAGAGGGGTTGCAGCGCATCGAGCCGGGGACCGTCTTCAGCTATCTGCCGGTCAAGGTGGGCGAGCTGATGACCGAGGAGAAGGCGCAGGCGGCGTTGCGCGCGCTGTTCGCGACCGGCTTTTTTCGCGACGTGCGTCTGGAGGTGGAAAACGACGTCCTCGTGGTGCTGGTCGAGGAACGGCCGTCGGTCGCGCAGATCGATTTTTCCGGTATCCGCGAGTTCGACGCGGACACGTTGCGGCGCGTGCTGCGCGAGATCGGCTTGGCCGAGGGGCGGATCTTCGACCGCGCGCTCCTCGACACCGCCGAGCAGGAACTGAAACGGCAGTACCTCGCGCGCGGCCGCTACGCGGCGCAGGTGCAGACGACGGTGACGCCGCTCGAGCGCAACCGCGTCGCGGTGAACATCGCGGTCGCCGAAGGCGAGGTCGCGAAAATCCGCGCGATCCGCATCGTCGGCGCGCAGGCGTTCGAAGAGCGCGAGCTGCTCGAGCTGTTCGTGCTGCGCACGCCGAACTGGCTGTCGTGGTACACGAAGAACGACCGGTACTCGCGCCAGAAGCTCGCCGCCGACATCGAGACGCTGCGCTCCTTCTACCAGAACCGCGGCTACCTCGACTTCAGCGTCGATTCGACGCAGGTGTCGATCACGCCCGACCGGCGCGACGTCTACATCACGATCAACATCACCGAGGGAGAAAAGTACACCGTGACCGGCGTCGAGCTCGCCGGGCAGCTGCCGGTACCGCGCGCCGAGCTCGAAGCGCTCGTGCGGCTGAAGGCGGGCGAGGTGTTCTCGCGCGAGCGCCTGACCGAGACGACCAAGGCGATCTCGGACCGCCTCGGCAATGATGGCTACGCGTTCGCCAACGTCAACGCGGTGCCGCAGATCGACAAGGACCGGCGCGCGGTCGCGTTTACGATCGTCGTCGACCCCGGCCGGCGCGTGTACGTGCGGCGCATCAACATCGCCGGCAACACCAAGACGCGCGACGAGGTCATCCGACGCGAGATGCGCCAGCTCGAGGGCGCGTTCTACGACGCCTCGAAGATCCAGCTGTCGAAGACGCGCATCGATCGCACGCAGTACTTCAAGGACGTGACGGTGGAAACGGTGCCGGTACCGCAAAGCACCGACCAGGTCGACGTCAACTTCACCGTCGAGGAAAAGCCGACCGGGTCGCTGCTGCTTGGGGCCGGTTTCTCCACCGTGGACAAGCTGGTGGTGTCCGGCTCGGTGTCGCAGGCGAACGTGTTCGGCAGCGGAAAATTCATCTCGGCGCAGCTCAACTCGGGCAAGGTGAACACCACCTACGCGCTGTCCTACCTCAACCCGTACTACACCGTGGACGGCGTGAGCCAGGGCTTCGACGTGTACCTGCGCACCACCGACGCCTCGTCGCTCTCGGTCGGCCCGTACGTCACCAAATCGCTCGGCGGCGGGCTGAAGTTCGGCTATCCGCTGTCCGAGGAGGATGCGATCAGCTTCGGCGTCAACGCCGAACATGTGAAGCTGGAGACGTTCGCCACCAGTCCGCTCGCCTACGTCAACTTTGTGAACCAGTTCGGCGCGAGCTACAGCTACGCCGCCGGCTCGGTCAGCTGGGCGCGCGACGCGCGCGACAGCGCGCTGCTGCCGACGCGCGGGGCGCGCACCAGCGCGGGACTGGAGTTCGCCGGCGGCAACCTGCGCTACTACCGTCTGACGCTCGCGCACCAGTGGTACCGGCCGCTCACGCGCACGGTGACGCTCGCGCTCTCGGGCGAGGTCGGGTACGTCGCCGGGCTGGGCGGCAAGCCGGTGCCGTTCTTCAAGAACTTCTATTCCGGCGGCCCCGGGTCGGTGCGCGGCTACAAGGCGTACTCGCTCGGCCCGCAGGACGCGGCCGGCAACGTCCTCGGCGGCACGCGCAAGCTGGGCGCGAGCGCCGAAGTGCTTTTTCCGGTGCCGGGGGCGGGCCTCGACCGGTCGTTGCGCCTTGCGGCGTTCGTCGACGCCGGACAGGTGTACGGGGCGGGCGAAAAGGTTTCGCTCGGCGCGCTGCGCTACTCCGCGGGCCTCGGGCTCGCGTGGAGCTCGCCGTTCGGTCCCCTGCGCATCTCGCTCGCGCAGCCGCTCAACGCAAAACGCGGCTTCGACCGCACCGAGAGGTTACAATTGACTTTTGGCGCCACGTTCTGATGCAGTCTTCGCCCATGTCGAAACCCGCCGTGTTCGCCCTCGCCGTGTGCGCGGCGCTCGCTCTTGCGCCCGTCGCGCGCGCCGAAGGCAAGATCGGATACGTGAGCACCGAGCGCATCCTGCGCGACTCGGCGCCCGCGATCCGCGCGCAAAAGAGACTCGACGCCGAGTTCTCGAAGCGCGAGCAGGAGCTGAACCGCCTCGCCGAGCAGCTCAAGCGCCTGCAGGACGACCTGGAAAAGAACGGCCTCACGATGCCGGAGGCGCAGCGCCGCAGCAAGGAGCGCGAATTCAACGAGCTGAACCGTGACTTCCAGCGCAAGCGCCGCGAGCTTCAGGAGGACGCCAACCAGCGCCGCAACGAGGAACTCGCTGCGGTGGTCGAGCAGGCGAACCGGGTGATCCGCCAGATCGCCGAGCAGGAGAAGTTCGACGTCATCCTGCAGGACGTCGTCTGGTTCAGTCCCAGGATCGACATCACCGACAAGGTGATCAAGGCCCTGGAGGGCAAGCCGGCCGCGCGATGACATGCCGGGTCCGCTCACGCTGCAGCAGATCGCCGCGCAGCTTGGCGGACGGATCGCCGGCGACCCGGGCATCCTGATCCGGGGCGTCGCCTCGCTCGCCGCCGCGCGCGAGGGCGACATCGCGTTCCTCGCCACACCGCGCTACCGGCGCCAGCTCGCGGCGACGCGCGCCTCGGCCGTGATCCTCGGTCCCGAAGCCGAGGCCTGGACCGCCTTGCCGCGCATCGTCGCGGAGAACCCGTACGCGTATTTCGCGCGGGTGTCGCAGCTGTTCAACGCGCTCACGGTACAGCCGCCCGGCGTGCACCCGGCGGCGACGGTCGCCGCCGGGGCGCGGCTCGGCGCGCGCGTGTCGATCGGGGCAGGTTGCGTGATCGGCGAGGGCGTCGAAATCGGCGAGGCGAGCACGCTCTATCCGGGCGTGGTGGTCTATCCCGGCTGCCGCATCGGCGCGCGCGCGATCGTGCACTCGGGCACCGTGATCGGTGCCGACGGCTTCGGCTTCGCCGCCGACGGCGGCCGCTGGATCAAGATCCCGCAGATCGGGCGCGTCGTGATCGGCGACGACGTCGAAATCGGCGCCGCGTGCAGCATCGACCGCGGGGCGCTCGAGGACACCGTGATCGAGGACGGCGTCAAGCTCGACAACCAGATCCAGATCGGCCACAACTGTCGCATCGGCGCGCATACCGCGATGGCCGGCTGCGCGGCGGTGGCCGGCAGCACGCGCATCGGGCGCCACTGCGCGATCGGCGCCGGCGCGCTCATTCTCGGGCATCTGGAGATCTGCGACCATGTGCGCGTGTCGGCGCACACCGTGGTGTCGCGCTCGATCCGCCGCCCGGGGACCTACACCGGGGTCTATCCGTTCGACGAACACGACGCGTGGGCGCGCAACGCGGCGCTCGCCCGGCACCTGGCGGCGCTCGCGCGGCGGGTCCGGGAGCTCGAAAAACGCCTGCAGGCGAGGGAGGGCGGCGATGGCTGAGATGGACGTGCACGCGGTGCTCGCGCACCTGCCGCAGCGGTATCCGCTGCTGATGATCGACCGGGTGCTCGACTGCGAGCCCGGGCGGCGCATCCGCGCGCTCAAGAACGTGTCGGTGAACGAGCCGTATTTCCCCGGGCATTTCCCGCACCGCCCGGTGATGCCCGGCGTGCTCATCCTCGAGGCGATGGCGCAGGCGGCCGGCATCCTCGTCTTTCGTACTCTCGGCACGCGGCCCGGCACCGACGCGGTCTACTACTACGCCGGCATCGACAACGCGCGCTTCAAGCGGCCGGTGCTGCCCGGAGACCGACTGGAGGTCGAGGTCGAGATCCTCGCCTCGAAGCGCGGGGTGTGGAAATTCGCCTGCCGCGCCACCGTCGACGGCGGCACCGCGGCCGAGGCCGAGATCCTGTGCACGGTGCGCCAGACCGAGCCGGCATGATCCATCCGACGGCGATCGTCGCGCCGCAGGCGCGGCTGGCCGCCGACGTGACGGTCGGCCCCTACACGATCATCGGGCCGGGCGTCGAGATCGGGGCGGGGACCTGGATCGGGCCGCACGTCGTGATCGAGGGTCGCACGCGCATCGGCCGGCGCAACCGCATCCATGCGTTCGCCTCGATCGGCGGACCACCGCAGGACAAGAAATACGCCGGCGAGGACACCGCAGTCGAGATCGGCGACGACAACACCATCCGCGAGTACGTCACGATCAACCGCGGCACCGCCTACGACGCCGGCGTCACCCGCGTCGGCGACGACAACTGGATCATGGCGTACGTGCATTTCGCGCACGACTGCCAGATCGGCAGCCACACCGTGTTCGCCAACGCGTGCGAACTGGCCGGTCACGTGCGCGTCGGCGACTGGGCCGTCCTCGGCGCGACGACGCTCGTACACCAGTTCGTGCGCATCGGCGCGCACAGCTTCACCGGCATGGGCACCTACCTCGACCGCGACCTGCCGCCATACGTACGGGCGGCGGGCAACATGGCGCGGCCCTACGGCATCAACTCGGTCGGCCTGCGCCGTCGCGGTTTCGCGGAAGAGACCATCGCCGCGCTCAAGCGCGCCTACCGCACGCTGTATCGCTCGGGGCTCGCGCTCGCCGACGCGCGGCGCGAGCTCGAGGCGCAGGCGCGCGAGCACCCCGAGGTGCGCGCCCTCGTAGAATTTCTCGACGCCTCGGTGCGGGGCATCATCCGCGAGTGACGGACGCCGCTGCGGGCATCGCCATGGTCGCCGGCGAGGCCTCGGGCGACCTGCTCGCCGCCCACCTGATCGCGGCGCTGCGCGCGCGCCGCACCGGGCTGCGCTTCTACGGCATCGGCGGTCCGCGCATGGCGGCGCAGGGCTTCGAGGTGCTCGTGCCGATGGAGCGGCTCGGCGTGCGCGGCTACGTCGAGGTGCTGCGCCATTACCCCGGGATCGCGGCGATGCGGCGCCGGCTCGCGCGCCGCCTGCTCGCCGAGCGGCCGGCGCTCTTCATCGGCGTCGATTCCTCGGACTTCAATCTCGCGCTCGAGCGGCGCCTAAAGGACGCGGGGATCCCGGCGATCCATTACGTCAGCCCCTCGGTGTGGGCCTGGCGCGGCTGGCGGCTGCGGCGCATCGCACGGTCGGTGACGCACTTGCTCGCGCTGTTTCCGTTCGAGCCGCCGTTGTACGAAAAGGCGGGGGTGCCGGTGACCTATGTCGGGCACCCGCTCGCCGACCTGATTCCGTACGAGCCGGACCGCGCCGCGGCGCGCGCGACGCTACGCCTGCCGCCGGGCCGGCGCATCGTCGCGCTGCTTCCGGGCAGCCGCCGCTCGGAGCTGCGCTACATGGCCGATCTCTTCGTGCTCGCGGCGCGCCGTCTGCGGCAGGAGGCGCCCGACCTGCACTTCGTCGTGCCGACGGTATCGCGCGCGACGCGCGCGCTGTTCGAACAGGCGCTGCGGCGTCGCGGCGACGAGCTGCCGCTCACGCTGCTCTTCGGGCATTCGCACGAAGCGCTCGCCGCCGCCGACGTCGCGCTGGTGGCAAGCGGCACGGCGACGCTCGAGGCGGCGCTTTTCAAGACCCCGCTCGTGATCACCTATCGCCAGTCGCCGATCACCTGGGCGCTCATGCGGCGCATGCTGTACCTGCCGTACATCGGGCTGCCGAACATCCTCGCCGGCACGGCCCTCGTGCCGGAATTCGTGCAGGCGCAGGCGACGCCGGGCGCGCTCGCCGAGGCGCTGCTTGCGCTGCTCGAAGACCCGGCAGCGCGGCAGCGTCAGGTGGAGAAATTCGCCGAGATTCACCGCGTGCTGCGGCAAAACACCGCGCAGAAGGCCGCCGAGGCCGTGCTCGGCGTGCTGGAGGCGGGGCGTGCCTAGTGCGCTCGCCTGCGGCATCGACGAGGCAGGTCGTGGCCCGATCGCCGGGCCGGTGGTGGCGGCCGCGGTGGTGCTCGATCCGGCGCGGCCGATCGAGGGGCTCGCCGACTCGAAGCGGCTCGCGCCGGCAAGGCGCGAACAGCTCGCCGAGGCGATCCGCGCGCGCGCGCTCGCGTGGGCGGTCGCGCAGGCAACCGTCGAGGAGATCGACCGCTTGAACATCCTCCAGGCGACGCTGCTCGCGATGCGCCGCGCGGCCGAAGCGCTCGATCCGCGCCCGGCGCGCGCCTGGGTGGACGGCGACCGCAGCCCCGCGCTTCCGTTTCCTGCGACCCCCGTCGTCGGCGGCGACCGCAAGCTCGCCGAGGTCGCCGCCGCCTCGATTCTCGCCAAGACGTACCGCGACGCGCAGATGCGGCTGCTCCACGAACGCTATCCCGAGTACCGCTTTGACCGGCACAAGGGCTATCCGACCGCCGAGCACCTGGCGCTCCTTGCCCGCTTCGGTCCGACGCCGGCGCACCGGCGCAGCTTTGCGCCGGTGCGCCGGGTGCTCGCGGCCGGCGAGGGCGCGCAGGGGAGGCCGCGCTGAGCGCCGTCATCCGCTCGGCTGCGAATCCGCGCCTGCAGCGCTGGCGGCGTCTGCTCGCCGACGCCCGCGCGCGCCGGCGCGAGCGCTGCGCGATCCTCGAGGGCCCGCATCTCGTCGAAGCGGCGCTTTCGAGCGGGCGCAACCTGCGCGCGCTCGTCGTCGCCGAGCGCGCGCTCGAGGACCCGGCGCTCGCGCGCCTTGCCGAGCGAGCTCGGGTCCCGGTCACCATGGTCGCCGATCGTCTGCTGCGCGCGATCGCGCACGCCGAGACGCCGCAGGGGATTCTCGCTGAGATCGCGTTGCCTGCCGAGACGCCCGACCTGCGCACCGTGCGCAGCTGCGTGTTCCTCGACGCGGTGCAGGACGCGGGCAACGTCGGGGCGATCCTGCGCTCGGCGGCTGCCTTCGGCATCGAGGCGGCGGTGCTCGGGCCGGGGTGCGCCGATCCGTGGGCGCCGAAGGTGCTACGCGCGGCGATGGGCGCGCATTTCGCGCTCGCGCTCTGCACGAACGCCGCGCTCGGTCCGGCGCTCGAGGCCTTCGGCGCGCGCATCGTCTGCGCGCTGCCGCGGGGCGGGGTTCCGCTGCGCCGCGCGGATCTCGCCGGTCGCCTCGGCTGGCTTTTCGGCGCCGAAGGGCGCGGCGTGGACCCGGCGCTCGCGGCGCGCGCGCATCTGCGCGTCACGATCCCGCTGCACGAGGCCGCCGAGTCGCTCAACGTCGCCGCGGCTGCCGCGATCTGCTTCTACGAGGCGGCGAGTCGTCAGTAGACCCGTCGCTCGATCGCCAGCTCGCGCAGGATCGTCGCCGCGATCTCCTCGATCGACTTGGTCGTCGAATTCACCCAGCGCACGCCTTCGCGCCGCATGAGCGCCTCGGCCTGCTCCACCTCGTAGCGGCAGTTGGTCGGATCGGCGTAGGCGCTCTCGGGCCGGCGCTCGCGGCGGATCTCCGCGAGACGCTCCGGGGCGATCGTGAGCCCGAAGAGGCGCGCGCGGTATGGCCGCAGCGGCTCGGGCAGCGCCATGCGGCGGAAATCCTCCGGAATCAGCGGATAATTGGCCGCCTTTACGCCGAACTGCAGGGCGAGATACAGGCAGGTGGGCGTCTTGCCGCTGCGCGAGACGCCGACCAGGATCACGTCCGCCTCGCGCAGGTCGCGGTGCGAGGCGCCGTCGTCGTGCGCGAGCGCGAAGTTGACCGCCTCGATGCGCTTCTTGTACTCCTGCCGATCGAGCGCGCTGTGCGAGCGGCCGATGGCGTGGCTCGATTTCATGCCGAGCGCCGCCTCCAGCGGATCGATGAAGGTCTCGAAAAAATCGAGAAACACCGCGTCGGCGCGCCGCAGCACCTCGCGCACGTCGTTGTTGACGAGCGTCGCGAACACGATCGGGCGACCGTCGCCGCGCCGCGCCTCGCGCTCGATCCGCGCGACGCATTCCTCGGCCTTCGCGACGCTGTCGACGAACGGCAGCGTCACCTGATGGAACTGCACGCCGTCGAACTGCGTGAGCAGACTGTGGCCGAGCGTCTGGGCGGTGATGCCGGTACCGTCGGAAACGAAAAACACGGTGCGGCGCTGCGTCACGGCCGATAAAATAGGCGCCCGCGGCGCCGTCGGCAACCCAGCGAAGAGAGGTGACTCGCGTGTACGTCGTCTGGTTGAAGGATCTCGGCATGTCCGACCTGGCCCGGGTCGGCGGCAAGAACGCCTCGCTCGGCGAGATGATGCGTCTCCTCGCGGCCGCCGGAGTGCGAGTGCCCGAAGGCATCGCCACCACCGCGGCCGCGTACCGGCGCTTTCTCGGCGCGAACGGACTCGAGGATCGGATCGCGGCGCGGCTGCGCGCGCTCGATCCGGGAGACGTCGAGGCGCTCGCGCGCTGCGGAGCCGAAATCCGCGGCTGGATCGAGGCGGCGCCGTTTCCGGCCGACCTCGAAGCCGCGATCCGGGAACATTTCGCGCAACTGCTCGCGCGCTGCGGCGGCGACGCCTCGTTCGCGGTGCGCTCCTCGGCGACCGCCGAGGATCTGCCCGACGCCTCCTTCGCCGGCCAGCAGGAAACGTTTCTCAACGTGCGCGGCGCCGACGGCGTACTCGCCGCCATCCGGCGCGTGTTCGCGTCGCTCTACAACGACCGCGCGATCTCGTATCGCGCGCACCGCGGGTTCGACCTCGCCGGCATCGCGCTCTCGGCCGCGGTGCAGCGCATGGTGCGCAGCGACCTCGCAGCGGCCGGCGTGATGTTCACCCTCGACACCGAATCGGGCTTTCGCGACGTCGTGTTCATCACCTCTGCGTGGGGGCTCGGGGAATCGGTGGTGCAGGGGACGGTCAATCCGGACGAGTTCTACGTCCACAAGCCGATGCTCGCGGCCGGCCGGCCGGCGATCCTGCGCCGCGCGCTCGGCGCGAAGCACCAGAAGATCGTCTACGCCGACGGCGAGGGACGGGGCACGCGTACGGTGACGGTGCCCGAGGCCGACGCCGGGCGCTTTTCGCTCTCGGATGCCGAGGTGCTGGAGCTCGCGCGCATCGCGTGCGCGATCGAGGCGCATTACGGTCGTCCGATGGACATCGAATGGGCGAAGGACGGCGCGGACGGGCTGCTCTACGTGCTGCAGGCGCGCCCGGAAACGGTGAAGGCGCGCCTCGCGCCGGGCGCCGGCGAGCGTTACCGGCTGCGGGCGCGTTCGCGCGTACTCGCGAGCGGGCGCGCAATCGGCCATCGCATCGGCTCGGGACGCGTGCGCAACGTGCGCGACGCCTCGGAAATGGCGCGCGTGCAGAAGGGCGACGTGCTGGTCACCGCGATGACCGATCCGAACTGGGAGCCGGTGATGAAGCTCGCCGCCGCGATCGTGACCGACCGCGGCGGGCGCACCTGTCACGCGGCGATCATCGCGCGCGAGCTCGGCATTCCGGCCGTCGTCGGCTGCGGCGACGCCACCGCGCGGCTCGCCGACGGCGCCTTGGTGACGGTGTCGTGCGCCGAAGGCGACACCGGGCACGTGTACGAGGGCGCGTTGCCGTTCGAGATCGTCGCCGACGAGCGGCGCGAACTGCCGCCGCTGCCGGTCAAGATCGCGATGAACGTCGGCAATCCGCGGCTTGCGTTCACTTTCGCGCAATTGCCGAACGCCGGCGTCGGACTCGCCCGGCTGGAATTCATCATCAATCACGAGATCGGCGTGCATCCGAAGGCGTGCCTCGAGGCGGCGACGTTGCCGCCGGCGCTGCGCGCGGCCGTCGAGCGCGCCGCGCGCGGCTACCCCGACCCGCGCACTTTTTTCCGCGAAAGGCTCGTCGAGGGCGTCGCGACGATCGCCGCCGCGTTCTGGCCGAAGCCGGTGATCGTGCGCCTGTCGGACTTCAAGTCGAACGAATACCGCAAGCTGCTCGGCGGCGAGCGCTACGAACCCGAGGAGGAAAATCCGATGCTCGGCTTTCGCGGCGCCGCGCGCTATCTCGCGGCGAGCTTTCGCGACTGCTTCGCGCTCGAGTGCGAGGCGTTGCGGCGCGTGCGCGACGACCTCGGCTACGTCAACGTCGAGATCATGGTGCCGTTCGTGCGCACGATCTCCGAGGCGCGCGAGGTGGTCGCGCTGCTCGCCGAGCACGGCCTGCGGCGCGGCGCAAACGGCCTGCGCATCGTCATGATGTGCGAAGTGCCGTCGAACGCGGTCCTCGCCGACGCCTTCCTCGAGTATTTCGACGGCTTTTCGATCGGCTCGAACGACCTCACCCAGCTCACGCTCGGCGTCGACCGCGATTCGGGCCTCGTCGCCGAGAGCTTCGACGAACGCGACCCGGCGGTGCGCGCGCTGCTCGCGCAGGCGATCGCCGCTTGCCGCCGTCAGGGCAAGTACGTCGGCATCTGCGGCCAGGGCCCGTCGGACCATCCCGACCTCGCGCGCTGGCTGATGGAGCAGGGCATCGAGAGCCTGTCGCTCAACCCCGACACGGTGGTCTCGACCTGGCTCGCGCTCAGCGAGAGCGCAGGAGCCGCTGACGCTGGCGCTGCCACTCCCGCTCGCGCTCCGACGCCCGCTTGTCGTGCTTGAGCTTGCCGCGCGCGAGCGCGATGCGCGCCTTGATTCGTCCCTTGCTGAGGTGCAGGTCGAGCGGCACCAGCGTGTAGCCGCGCTGCTCGATCCTGCCGACGAGGCGCCGGATCTCCTCGGCCTTCATCAGCAGCTTGCGGCTGCGCAGCGGATCGGCGCGCACGTGCGTCGAGGCGGCGGCGAGGGGGCTCACGTGCGCGCCGATCAGCCACAGCTCGCCGTCGCGCGGCACGACGTAGGCGTCGCGCAGCTGCACGCGACCGGCGCGGATCGCCTTCACCTCCCAGCCCTCGAGCACGAGACCCGCCTCGTAGCGCTCCTCGACGAAGTAGTCGTGCAGCGCCTTGCGGTTCTCGACGATGATCATGATGGGCGACGGCCTGGCGCATTCTAGCAACCGCACGAGGCGCATCCGCCGCTCGGCGATCGTCGAGCGCAGCGCGGCAAGGCTCTACGCGCTCGTCGAGGACATCGAATCGTACCCGCGCTTCGTGCCGCACTGCATCGCGGCGCACGTGCACGAGCGCAGCGCGGCGCGCACCGTCGCGACGCTCGTCTTCGGCGTACCGCCGCTGCGCGCCTCGCTCACCACCGAAAACGTCAACTCGCCCGGCGAATCGATCCGCATGCGGCTTCGCGAGGGGCCGTTCCGGCACTTCGCCGCGGCGTGGCGCTTCACGCCGCTCGGTCCGGAAGCCGCGCGCGTCGATTTCGCGCTGGAGTACGAGTTCGCGAACCGCCTCGCGGAAAAAACGCTGGGACCGCTGTTCGAACGCCTGGCCGATACCATCGTCGAGGCGTTCCACGCCCGCGCGCTGCGCGACGATCCGGCATGAGGGTGGAAGTCGTCTGGGCGCTCGCCGAGCGCCAGGACCTCGTGACGCTCGAGCTCGAGCCCGGCGCGACCGCGGCCGAGGCGCTCGCCGCGAGCGGCCTCCTCGAGCGCCACGGGTTGCGCGCGGCGTCTGTCGCGCTCGGCAGAGCGGGCGTTCGCATCTCGCCCGAGTCGGTGCTCGCCGATGGCGATCGCGTCGAGATCCTGCGGCCGCTCGCCGCCGACCCGGCGGCGGCGCGCCGACGTCGCGCCCGCAGGCGCTAGCTACCGCACCACTGAGCGACCAGCTGGCGCGCTCTCGCCGTCTCGCGCGCGATTTCGGCGTCGTCGAGGAAATAGCGCTCGCCTTTCTCGTCGGTACGCGCGATGCGCTGGCCGCTTTCCAGCGCGCGCAGCGCCTCGCGCGCGCGCTCGCAATTCTCGCGCCGCGCCTGCGCCTCCTGGCGTTCCTGTTCGGCCTTTTCCGCCGCCTTCTGCGCTTCCAGCCGACGCCGGCGGAACTCCTGCTCCTGCTCGGCCGGCGTGAGCGGTCCCGGCCGCGCGCCCTTCGCGTCCTTCGACGCGGCCGGCGGCGCGGGCTCCGTCGGCGGCGGAACGCGCACCGTCGTCACCTTGGCGCCCGGCGGCGGCGTGTCGCCGCACACGCGCCGCCCGGCCTCGGTCCAGCACTTGATCTGCGCCTGTGCCGCACCGGACACCGCGACGAGCGCGAGCAGCGCGGCGGCGCATGTTACCGTCGCTCCGTGAACGCGCGCGATCGGACGCATGCGGCGAAGCTAGCGGCTTTCGCCGGCGGCGTCAAACACGTGCTCGCGTATAATGCCGACTTGCGCGCAGGCGAGATCATGCGGGTCTTCCGGAAGGCGCTTACCTTCGACGACGTCCTCCTCGTTCCCGCGCACTCGCGCGTGCTGCCGCGTGAGGTGTCGCTGCGAACGCGCCTGACGCGCCGGCTCGAACTGAACATTCCGCTCGTGTCGGCCGCGATGGACACAGTCACCGAGTCGCGGCTGGCGATCGCCCTCGCGCAGGAGGGCGGCATCGGCATCATCCACAAGAATCTCCCGATCGCGGCGCAGGCCGCGGAAGTCGCGAAAGTAAAGCGGTTCGAATCCGGCGTGCTGCGCGACCCGATGACCGTGTCGCCGGACATGACGGTGCGCGAGCTGCTCGCGCTCCAGCAACAGCACCGCATCTCGGGCTTTCCGGTCGTCGAGCGCGGCCGCGTCGTCGGCATCGTCACGAACCGCGACGTGCGCTTCGAGACGCGGCTCGATCAGCCGGTGCGCGAGATCATGACGCCGCAATCGCGCCTGGTCACCGTGCGCGAGGGCGCAAGCCGCGAGGAAGCGATGCAGGCGATGCACCGGCACCGGCTCGAGCGCGTGCTGGTGGTGGACGACGACTTCCGGCTGAAGGGCCTGATCACCGTCAAGGACATCCTGAAGGAGAGCGAACACCCGAACGCGTGCAAGGATCCGCAGGGCAAGCTGCGCGTCGGCGCTGCCGGTCGGCGTCGGCGAAGGCACCGAGGCGCGCGTCGAGGCGCTCGTCGAGGCGGGCGTCGACGTGCTGGTGGTCGACACCGCGCACGGCCACGCGCAGGGTGTCCTCGACCGCGTACGCTGGATCAAGACCCGCTACCCTCAGGTCGAGGTGATCGGCGGCAACGTCGGCACCGCCGAGGGCGCCCGCGCGCTCGTCGATCACGGCGCCGACGGGGTGAAGGTCGGCATCGGCCCGGGGTCGATCTGCACGACGCGCATCGTCACCGGTGTCGGCGTGCCGCAGATCACCGCGATCCAGGACGTCGCCGAGGCGCTCGCGCCGACGGGGGTGCCGCTGATCGCCGACGGGGGGGTGCGCTACTCGGGCGACATCGCCAAGGCGATCGCCGCCGGCGCCCACGCCGTCATGCTCGGCTCGCTCTTTGCCGGAACCGACGAGGCGCCCGGCGAAATCGAGCTGTACCAGGGCCGCTCGTACAAGGCGTACCGGGGCATGGGCTCGCTCGGCGCGATGCAGCGCGGCGCGGCGGATCGCTATTTTCAGGACTCGGAGATGAACGTGGACAAGCTCGTGCCCGAGGGCGTCGAGGGCCGGGTGCCGTACAAGGGCAGCGTGCGTCTGGGTGATCCAGCAACTGCTCGGGGGCCTGCGCGCGAGCATGGGTTACACCGGCGCGGCGACGCTCGAGGAGCTGCGCACGCGGGCGCAGTTCGTCGAGATCACCGCCGCCGGAATGCGCGAATCGCACGTACACGACGTCCAGATCGTCAAGGAAGCGCCGAACTACCGCGTCGAATAGCGCGTTGCACGAGCGGATCCTCATCCTCGACTTCGGCGCGCAATACACGCAACTCATCGCGCGCCGGGTGCGCGAAGCGCGCGTCTACTGCGAGATCCACCCGGCCGACGTCGACGACGCGTTCGTGCGCCGGTTCGCGGCCGACGGCGCCCTGCGCGGCGTCATCCTGTCGGGCAGCCATCTCTCGGCCTACGACCCCGGCGCGCTCGCTGCGCCGTCGGCGGTGTTCGCCCTCGGCGTTCCGGTGCTCGGCATCTGCTACGGCATGCAGACGATGGCGCAGCAGCTCGGCGGACGCGTCGAGCGCGGGGTGGTGCGCGAGTTCGGCTACGCCGAAGTGCGCGTGCACGGCGCGACGCGCCTCCTCGACGGCATCGAGGACACCCGCAGCGCCGACGGCCACGCGACGCTTCGCGTGTGGATGAGCCACGGCGACCGGGTGGTCGCGCTTCCGCCCGGATTCCGCTCGATCGCGTCGACCCCCGCCTGTCCGATCGCCGCCATGGCCGACGAGGCGCGCCGCTTCTACGGCGTGCAGTTCCATCCGGAAGTGACCCATACGGTGCAGGGCGCGCGCATCCTGCACCGCTTCGTGCGCGAGATCTGCGGCTGCCGCGGCGACTGGAACATGCCCGACTACGCCGCCGAGGCGGTGGCGCGCATCCGCGCGCAGGTCGGCGACGACGAGGTGATCCTCGGGCTCTCGGGCGGGGTGGACTCCTCGGTCGCCGCGGCGCTCATCCACCGCGCGATCGGGGAGCGGCTCACTTGCGTGTTCGTCGACCACGGGCTGCTGCGCCTGAACGAGGCCGAGCAGGTGAGGGAGGCGCTCGGTCGCGATCTCGGCGTCCGGATCGTGTACGTGGACGCCGCCGCCGAGTTCCTCGCGCGCCTTGCCGGCGTCGCCGACCCGGAGGCAAAGCGCAAGATCATCGGCGCGGCGTTCGTCGAGGTCTTTCAGCGCGAGGCGGCGCGCATTCCGAACGCGCGCTGGCTCGCCCAAGGCACCATCTACCCGGACGTGATCGAATCGGCCGGCGCAAAGACGAAGAAGGCGACCACGATCAAGTCGCATCATAATGTCGGCGGTCTGCCCGAGACGCTGCGCCTGAAGCTCCTCGAGCCGCTGCGCGAGCTGTTCAAGGACGAGGTGCGCGAGCTCGGCCTTGCGCTCGGTCTGCCGCGCGACCTGGTGTTCCGCCATCCTTTCCCCGGTCCCGGTCTCGGCGTGCGCATCCTCGGCGAAGTGAAGAAGGAATACGCAGACCTGCTGCGGCGCGCGGACGCGATCTTCATCGAGGAGCTGCGCGCCTCCGGCTGGTACGAGCGCACCGCACAGGCGTTCGCGGTGTTCCTGCCGGTGAAAATCGGTCGGCGTGATGGGCGACGGGCGCACCTACGAGCACGTCGTCGCGCTGCGCGCGGTGCAAACGACCGATTTCATGACGGCTGACTGGGCGGCGCTGCCCCACGAGCTGCTCGCGCGCGTGTCGAACCGCATCATCAACGAGGTGCGCGGCATCAATCGCGTGACCTACGACATCTCCGTCCAAGCCGCCGGCCACCATCGAGTGGGAGTGAACGACGAGGCGTTCATGCGCCGCGCGCTCGCGCTCGCGCGCCGCGCCGCGCAGGAGGGCGAGGTGCCGGTGGGCGCGGTGCTCGTGTGCGACGGTCGCGTCGTCGGCGAGGGCTGGAACCGGCCGATCGCCGCGCGGGATCCGACGTCGCACGCGGAAACCGAGGCGATCCGCGCCGCGGCGCGCGCGCTCGACAATTACCGCATCGCGGACGCGACGCTTTACGTGACGCTCGAGCCCTGCGCGATGTGCGCCGGCGCGATCTTTCACGCGCGCATCGCGCGCGTCGTGTACGGGGCGCCGGACCCGAAGACGGGAGCCGCCGGCAGCGTCGTCGATCTGTTCGCCGAGCGGCGGCTGAACCACCATGCGAGAATCGTGGGCGGCGTGCTCGCCGACGAGTGCGCCGCGCTCCTGCGGGAGTTCTTCGCCGCGCGCCGATGAGGATCGAGGTCGACGCGACGGCGCAGGAACTCGTGCTGCTCGACGGCGCGCGGATCGTGCGCCGCTATCCCGTGTCGACCGCGCGCAACGGCCTCGGCGAGCGCCGCGGGAGCCTCTGCACCCCGCGCGGTCGCCACATCGTTCGGGCGAAGATCGGCGCCGGGCAGCCGCTCAACGCGGTGTTCGTGCGCCGGCGTCCGACCGGGGAGATCTGGACACCGGAACTTCACGCACGCTACCCCGGCCGCGACTGGATCCTCACCCGCATCCTGTGGCTCTCGGGTTGCGAGCCAGGCGTGAACAGGCTGGGGGAAGTCGACACGATGCGCCGTTACATCTACATCCACGGCGCGCCGGACATCGTCGAGATGGGCAAGCCCGGTTCCATCGGCTGCATTCGCATGCGCAACGCCGACGTGCTGGAACTCTTCGCGCTGGTGCCGCCTTACGTGCCGGTGTTGATTCACGGCTGACGTCGAAGGGCGCCGCGCTGGATGTGGCAGGAACGCCGGAGGCGCGCCGCGCGAACGCAAGGCGGCGTGAATCACGCCCGCGCCGGCCGTCCGCAGCAAGCCTCACAGCGCCGGCATCGCCGTTTCGCTGTACAGCGGACGGCGCGGGATCCGATTCCGACATGCCGAACGTCGCCCGGATCGACTTCGTTCGGCGCGGTGAACGTCTTTAGCGCCCCGCGGCAGCGCGCAGGTCGGCCAGACGCTCGCGCCCCGGCCGCTCGATCACGCCTTTTTCGCAGACGATCGCGCTCACGAGCGATGCCGGGGTGACGTCGAACGCCGGATTGCGCACGTGCACCCCCTCGGGCGCCCAGCGCGAGCCCCCGAAGCCGGTGACCTCGGCGGGGTCGCGCTCCTCGATGCGGATCGCGTCCCCGTCGGGCGTGGCGAAGTCGAAGGTGGAGAGCGGGGCGGCGACGTAGAAGGGCAGGCCGTGTCGCTCGGCGAGCACCGCGAGCGTGTACGTCCCGATCTTGTTCGCCACGTCGCCGTTCGCGGCGATGCGGTCGGCCCCCACCAGCACCACGTCGACCTCGCCCCGGCGCATCAAATGGCCCGCCATGTTGTCCGTAATCAGCGTGCACGGAATGCCTTCCTGCACGCACTCCCAGGCGGTGAGCCGCGCCCCCTGCAGGTACGGGCGCGTCTCGCACGCGATCACCGACACGCCCCGGTCGCGGGCTGCGCGCACGATGCCGAGCGCCGTGCCGTAACCGGCCGTCGCGAGCGCGCCGGTGTTGCAGTACGTGAGCACGCGCGCGCCGCGCGGAAGGAGCGGGGCGCCGTACGCCCCGATCGCGCGGTTCGCCGCGATGTCCTCGGCGAGGATCGCCCGCGCCTCGGCTTCGAGGTCGGCCGCGCGCTTCATCCGCTCGAGCGCCCAGAACAGATTGACCGCGGTCGGCCGGCTCGCGGCGAGCGCCTCGTACGCCTCGGGCGCGCCCCGATCGAGCACCACGCCGAACGCGGCCGCGCAGCCGATCGCGGGCGCACCGCGCACCGCCATCTCGCGGATCGCGCGCGCGACCTCGGCGGCGCTCCGACAGACGACGTAGGAAATTTCGCCCTGGCAGGCGGCGCTGGTCGAGCAGCTCGAGCGCCGTGCCCCTCCAGCGGATCGGCTCGATCGTCACACGACGCGCTCGTTTCCGCCGTCGACCGGAATCTGCGCCCCCGTGGTCTTCGCGAAGAGCGGCCCGCAGAGTTCGGCCGCGAGTTCCGCGACGTCGCGCGCCCGCACCTCGGTGCGCAGCAGATTGTTGCGGCGGTACTGCTCCACCGTCATGCCGTAGGCCTCGGCGCGTGCCGCGATCAGCGCGTCGGTCCACAGACCGGTGTCGAACACCTGGTTCGGGTGCAGCGTGTTGACGCGGATGCCGTCGCGCGCCCATTCGAGCGCCGCCACCCGCGCGAGCTGGTTGAGCGCCGCCTTCGAGGCCGAATACGCGCCCGCGCCCGGCCCGGGCGCGGGTACGTTCTTCGAGCCGATCACCGCTATGCGCCCGCCGCGCGGCGCAAGCCGAAGCAGCGCATGACAGGCCTGCATGACGCGCAAGCTCGCCTCGACGTTGACCGCCATCGCCCGCCGCCACGCCTCGGGCGCGATTTCCTCGATGCGCTGCGCAGCCGGAAAGACGCCGGCGTTCAGCACCAGCATGTCAAGCCCCCCGAAGCGGCGCACCGCGACATCGAGCGCCGCCTCGAGCGCGCCGGCGTCGGTGAGATCGCACGCGACCCCGAGATAGTCGGGGCGCGAGCACTGCCGCTCGATCGCCGGATCGAGGTCGAGGCCGACCACGGCGGCGCCGCGCCGCAGGAACGCCTCGACGCAGGCCCGGCCGATGCCGGAGGCCGCGCCGGTGACGAGCGCCACCTCGCCGCCGAACACGGCAGGCGCGCCCGCTTTTTTCAGCTTCGCCTGCTCGAGGTCCCAATATTCGATGTCGAAGATGTGCCGTTCGTCGAGCGCGCGCCAGCCGCCGAGCGCCTCGGCGCGCAGGATCACCTCGATGGTGTGCGCGTAGAGCTCTTCGACGACCGCCGCTTCCTTCGCATTGCGACCGATCGCGACGAAACCGAACGCGGCGTCGAGCGCCATGCGCGGCGCCGGATCGAGCATCGTTTTCGGTTCGGCGGCACGCGCCGCGTTGCGCTCGAAGTAGGCGCGGTATTCGGCCGCGAACGCGGCGACGTCGCGTCCGAGCATCGGCACCGGTTTCGTGCGGATGACGTGGTCGGGCGTCGCCGGCCCCCCGCGCGCAAGACGCGCGACCTCGGGGTGGCGCGCAAAAGCGAGAAACCGCGGCGAGTCGTTGAAGCGCAGCACCATCGGGACACCCGCCGCCTGCGACACGTCCCGCCGCAATGCTGCCGCCTCGACGCGATCGAAGCGCGCCGGAGCCTGCGGCGGCAGCGCGATGTGCCAAGCGCCGCGCCGCTCGAGATACGTCTCCGCCATGTCGACGAGCTCGATCATGCGTTCGTAGGATTCGCGCGCTTCCTCGCCGAACGAGATCACCCCGTGTCCGAGCAGCACGATGCCGATGGTGTGCCTGCCCGCCTGGCGCGGAAACTCGCGCGCGCAGTAGGAGGCCAGCTCGAACCCGGCCATGATGTAGGGCACGACCACCGCGCGCTCGCCGTAAAGTTCGCGGAGGCGCGCCTCGCCGTCGGGCGAATTCGAGATCGAGAGCACCGCGTCCGCGTGCGTGTGGTCCACATAGCGCGCCGGCAAGATCGCGTGCAGCAGCGTCTCGACCGACGGCGCCGGTGCGCCGGCGCGCAGCGTATGCGTCGCGAGTTCGTCGACCATCTGCGGATCGGAGAGCCGCGGCAGCGTCGCCAGCCGCCGCACGTAGTCGAGCTTCACCTGCACGAAGCCGTCGGCTTCGATCGTCTCCAGATCCCAGCCGCTGCCCTTGACGTAGAGCACCTGCTCGTCCTCGCCGAACAGATTTTTTTCGACGAGCTTGACCGACGTGTTGCCGCCGCCGTGCAGGACGAGCGACTTGTCGCGTCCGAGCAGCCTCGAGGTGTAGACGCGCAGACCGAGCGGCCCGCGAAACTGCGCCGCCTCGGCGTCGCTCCAGAGGCTTTTCATGCGCGCGGATTATACTTTTGCGCGATGTACCGCATCGAGCTGCTGAGTTGGGACAAGGCGCAGCCGATCGCTGCGCCGATCCGATTCGCGATCTTCGTCGCCGAGCAGAACGTGCCGCCCGACATCGAGCTCGACGACATGGACGAAAAATCGGTGCACGCGATCGCGTACGCGCCGGACGGCAAGGCGGTGGGCACCGGTCGGCTCCTGCCCGACGGGCGCATCGGCCGCATGGCGGTGCTGAAGGAATGGCGCCGACAGGGCGTCGGCACTGCGATCCTCGACGCACTCGTCCAGGAAGCGCGCAGACGCGGGCACGCGGAGGTGTCGCTCTCGGCGCAGCTTCAGGCGGCCGAGTTCTACCGCAATCACGGCTTCGTCGCCGAGGGCAAGGTCTACCTCGAAGCCGGGATCCCGCATCAGAAGATGCGTCGAAGGCTCTAGCGGTCGGCGGCGCGCCGGCTTATCCGCGCGGCGCGAACTCGAAATACACCGTGTCGCCGGCCGCGCCCGCGGCGTCGTAGGCGCGCTCGGCAAAGCGCGTGCGCCCGCAGGCACCGACGAAGAGCACCGTCGCGCATCGCGTACCGTACTCGGGCGAGACGATGCGCGCCTCGTCGAGCAGCCGGAAAAGGGTCTCGGGCGAAGGCGCATGCGGCTGCAGCGTCTGCGCAAAGCGCGCTTTGGCGTCCGTCACCTCCGGTGTGTCGAGGAGGAAATTGCCGAGACCGTAGACGCCGGGCGCGAGGCGGCGCGGGGCACCGTCGCGGTTGGACAGCCACCACAGTTCGCGCTCGTCCGCGACGAGCAGATTGAAGCCGCTGTAGGCGCCCCGGCGCTCGGCGACCTCGGCGACGTAGGCATCCGGCGGCGCCGTGCCGGCGAGGAACTGTGCGACCAACGCGCCGCGCGAGTGCGTCGCCGACGGGTCGCGGCCGCCGCGGTAGTTGGTGACCGCCGCGAAGCGGCCGCTACGCGCGACGCCGAGCCAAGTGCCGCCGGCTTGCAGGTCGCGACCGGCCAGTATGTGCGGTGCCTCGGGCCAGAACCCGGCCGGTTGCGCCGGCCGAGCGTGGTATTCGTCGCGATTGGCGGCGACGATCAGCCGGTCCTCCGTCCGCATGCGCCAGGCGAGAAGAATCAGGCACATCGGGCGCTCCCTACGACAGTTGCGAAAGCTCTGTTCGACGGCTTCGGCTCGCGAGCGCGTCGAGCCGCTCGCCGTCGCGCATCGTCATGCGTAGGGCAGGGCGAGCAGCGCGAGCGGTTCGCCACCGGGCGCGGCGCGGATCGTCTCGCCCGATTCGACTGCCGCGCTCGACAGCACCGCGAGCGCCTCGCCGTCGGCGGGCGTTCACGACCGTTCCGACGGGCCCGCCCGGCTGCGAATCGCAATACAGGCCTTGGCCGGGGCTCGAGCGGCGTCGCCGTGGCAAGCCGGTACATCCGACGCTTGACCGCGCCACGATACTGCGCACGCGCGACCACTTCCTGCCCGGGGTAGCAGCCTTTGCGAAAGTCGATCGCTCCGATTCGCTCGAGATTGACCATCTGGGGGACGAACTCGTCCTGCGTCGCGGAAGTGATCGAGGGAATGCCGGCGCGGATGTCTTGTAGCCGCCACTGCGCCTCGTCGGTGTCTGGCTGCAACGCCGGATCGCCGAGCACGAGATAGCGCTCGGGGCCGAGCCGGACCGCCGCCCGTTCCCCCGAAACCGAGACGCCGAGGTCGACCGAAGGAGGTATGAGCCCGCGCGCGACGAGCTCGCCCGATGCGCCCTCGCCCCAAAGGCCGTGCTGCGCGCAAGCCTCGCTCCGATCGGCGATGACGACCTTTGCGCGCAGCACGTACTTCGCCAGACGCGCGGCGACCGTCGCCGCGAGGTCGCGCGCGAGCTGGAGCAGGAACCCGTCGGCGAACGGAACGACGAGCAACGTCGCGAGCAGTCGACCGTTCGCGGAGCACCACCCCGCGCGGCGCGCCATGTCGGGCGCAAGCCGAGCGACGTCGACGGTGAGCTGCGCGTGCAGAAACGAACGCGCGTCGGCACCGCTTACGCGCAGCACGCCGTAGCCGTGGAGTCTCGCGATGTGCATCGTAGAATGCGCCAATTTTAGTGGCAAGCCTCGCTCCGCGCCCTGTTCTTCGCTTTGCTGGCCGCGCTGGCGGCCGTCGCCGGCTACGTGCTGTGGTACCTCGCGACGCCGGTCCGGGTCGCCTCGCTGCCGGTCGGGTCTCCTAGAGATTGCGCCCGGTACCTCGTTCCGAGGCGCGGCGCGCAGACTGGAGGAGGCGGGCGTCGCGGTAGGCGCCCTGCGCTTCGAGCTGCTCGCGCGCGCGCTCGGCCGCGCGCACCAGATCAAGGCGGGGAGCTACGAGCTCGCCTCCGGCGCCGACACCGACGGAGCTTCTCGACAAGCTCACGCGCGGCGACGTCATGCTCGCGGAGGTGACGTTCATCGAGGGGTGGACGTTCCGCCAGATCCGCGCGGCGCTCGACGCACACCCCGACGTGCGCCACGAGTCGCAGGCGCGCTCGGACGCGGAGATCCTAGCGCTGATCAATGCCGCCGAGCCGCATCCGGAAGGACTGTTCTTTCCGGACACCTACGTCTTTTCCAAGGGCACGAGCGACCTCAGGATCCTCGCGCGCGCCTACCGCGCGATGCAGCGTCACCTTGCGCGCGAATGGGCGGCGCGGGATCCGGCGACGCCTTACCGCACGCCGTACGAAGCGCTCGTCATGGCGTCCATCGTGGAGAAGGAGACCTGGGCGGCCGGACGAGCGCGAGCGCATCGCCGGCGTGCTCGTCAACCGGCTGCGCGCCGGCATGCTGCTGCAGGCCGATCCGACGGTGATCTACGGGCTGGGCGAGCGGTTCGACGGCAATCTGAAGAAAATCCACCTGCAAACGGACGGACCGTACAACACGTACACGCGCCCGGGGCTTCCGCCGACGCCGATCGCTGCCCCGGGTCTTGCGGCGCTGCGCGGCGCTCCAGCCGGCGAGAACCGACGCGTTCTATTACGTCGCGCGCGGCGACGGCTCGAGCGACTCTCCTGCTCGCTCGAGGAACACAACCGCGCCGTGCGAAAATACCAGCGCCATGCCGGCCGCTAGAGGCAGGTTCATCACGCTGGAGGGCGTGGGCATGTGCTCGGCAAGTCGGTGCATCTGCCGTGGATCGCGCAGTGGCTGCAGGCACCGGGTCGCGAGGTGTTGGTCACCCGAGAGCCCGGCGGCACGCCGCTCGCCGAAAAACTGCGCGCGCTGGTCCTCGCCGAACCGATGGACCCGCTTTCCGAGACACTGCTCATGTTCGCCGCGCGCGCGGACCATGTCGCGCGCGCGATCCTGCCGGCGCTTGCGCGCGGCGCCTGGGTCCTTTGCGCGCCACCGCTTCACCGACTCGACCTGCGTGTACCAAGGCGCGGGCAAGCGCGTCCCGCAGACCCTGATCCTTCGCCTCGCCCGGCATGTCCATCCCGATCCGCGGCCGGACCGCACGCTGCTCTTCGACTGCAGCTTCGAGGTGAGCCGCGAACGCCTGCAGGCGAGCGGCCGCCCCCTCGACCGGTTCGAACGCGAGACGCGCGAGTTCTTCGATCGCGTGCGGGCCTGGGCCATCACCGACTCGCGGCCGCGAAGCCGAACGCATCCGGTTCGATCCACGCCGCGCAACCGCTCGAACATGTGCGCGCGCAGGTGCGCGCGGCGCTCGAGGACCTCGGCGGCCGATGATCGACGCGCTTCAGGCGGAAGCCTGGTCGAAACTTCGAGCGCTGCGAGCTCGATTGCCGCATGCGCTGCTTCTGCACGGACCCGCGGGCGTCGGCAAACTCGCGCTCGCCGAGCGCTTCGCCCAATCGCTGCTCTGCGAATCGGGCGCGGCGCGATCGGCGCCCTGCGGGCGCTGCGCGGAGTGCCGCTGGTTCCTTGCCGCAAGCCACCCAGACGTCCGGTACGTGGAGCCGAAGCGATCGCGCGGCAGGGTGGACCGGCGCAGACCGAGGAGGCCCCTGGTACGCGGTCGGGAAAACCGAGCAGCGAGATCAGGATCGACCAGGTTCGCGCCTCGGCCGATTTCGTCAATCTCGCCTCGCACCGCGGCGGGATTCGGATCGCGATCCTGCACCCGGCCGAGGACATGAACGTCGCCGCGGCGAACGCGCTCCTCAAAAGCCTCGAAGAGCTGCCCCAAGGGGCGCTGTTCCTCTCGTTTCGCATCGGCCGCGGCGATTGCCGGCTACCGTGCGCAGCCGCTGCGTCGCCTTGGCCGTACCGACGCCGGGGTTTGATGCCGCTTGCGCCTGGCTCACCGCGCAAGGGGTTCAAGACGCCGCGCGCTGGCTCGCCTTCGCTGGCGGTGCACCGCGCAGCGCGCTGGAGCTCGCATCCGGCGAGCGGGGAAAGATACCGGACGCGCTGCTCCGAGGGCCTCGGCTCGCCGACTTACAGGCCGCCGCGTCGGTCGAATCGCGCGAGGCATTGGAGCTTTTTGCGGAATTGCTCCAGAAATGCGCTCTCGACCGTGCGTTTCGCGCGCTAGGGGGGCGCGGGAAGTACTTCGAGGCGCCGCCGTTGACCGAACTGGCGTCGGTTCCGGCGAAGGCATGGCTTGACTGCGCGAGAAAGCTGGGGAGCTTCGCCAGGTCGTCCGTCACCCCCTCAACCCACGGCTGGTCGCAGCCGAGTTGCTCGCTCAGCTTCCTAGCCCAGAAACTCTTTAGACAATGTCGAGTTTTTTTTCACAACTCTCTGTTCTAGCAGTTTTATCTCTTTTCGGAACCACCGCCGCCGGACAAGCATACGAAGAATTTCTGAGAGCGGTCGAACGCGGCGACACTCGGCTCGTCGCCGAGTATCTCGACAAGGGCATGGATCCGAACACCTCGGATCCCACCGGCAACACCGCGCCGACGACGGCCGCTCGCCTCGGCCACGAAGCGCTGGTCGCGTTGTTGCTCGAACGGAGAGCGAACCTGCGCGCTCGCACGCCTCACGGCGACACTGCGCTGATGATGGCCTGCTTGGGCGGCCATTTGAACATCGTCCGGATGCTGGTGGATAAGGGAGCCGAGGTGCAGCGCTCCGGCTGGGCGCCCATCCATTACGCCGCCTTCATGGGACATGCGGCGGTCATCCGCTTTTTACTGGAACGCGGTGCGGACAAGGATGCGGTCGCGCCGAACGGCTACACCGCATTGATGCTTGCGGCTCGCGGCGGGCACCTCGAAGCGGCGCGCGCCCTGCTACAGGAGGACGCGGACTTCCGACACAGAGGACCCGCCGGAGAAACGGCTTTCTCCATTGCAAAGATGCGCGGGGATAAGCCGTTCCTCGAGCTCCTGCGTCGCGCTGGGGCGGCCGAATAATGGTTGCTTAGCAGGGATCTTCCACATACGGACCCAATTGAGCCGAAATAGCTAATCAGCCGGCGTCCCCTCAAGCGCAGGCTTTTCAGTCGGCGACGCTAGTTGACATAATGCGCATTGTGCGTTTAATGGAACGGCCGCACCGCGACATGCGCGCCTTCAGCGACACTTCCGAATCCCGACCTTGCGCAAGCCGAGACCTAGAATGACCCGGTGAACTTCCCCGACGATCTGTTCCCGCCGATCTGGACATGGTTCGGATTCTCGGCCATCGCCGCGGTCTGGCTTTGGTGTCTGCGCAGCGCGCCGTGGCGGCGCTTGCAAGACGCCGAGCGATTCAACGTTTGGCTCGGCGCGATCGTGGCCGCCTGCGTCCTTTGGAGCATTCAAGCCAGCGTGCGAAGCGGCCTCAACTTGCACCTACTCGGCGCTACCGCGTTTACCCTGATGTTCGGAAGGCAGCTCGCGATTTTGGGCATTTCGGCGGTCGCGGCGCTCGTCGCTGCGAACGGCGCAGCGGGTTGGGACGCGTACCCGCTTACCGTCCTCGCGAGTGCCGCGGTGCCGTGCTTCCTTTCGCATGCGCTGCGCCGCGCTATCGAGCGCCGACTGCCCGCGAACCTCTTCGTCTACATCTTCGGCGCAGCCTTTTTCGGCGCCGCGGTCTGTCTCCTTGCGGCCGGTACGCTCGCCGCGGCACTGCTGTGGTGCGCCGGGATTTATCCAGCGCGAGTCCTATGGGCGGAATATCTGATCCCTCTCGCCCTGCTTGCCTTCGCCGAAGCCTGGCTGAACGGGGCGCTGGTGACACTGATGGCTGTCTACTACCCGCATTGGCTGGAGAGCTTCGAGGAGCGGCGATATCTATCGGCTGGCCGCTGACGAAGCGACCGCCCTTCACCCCTCCCGGTGAAGATCGCGCAGCAGTGCAGCTCAGTTCCATGCGATCCCGCGGAGGGATCGGAAGCCGTACGACGGGTATTCCTTCCTCGAGCAGCGCTTCGTGCTCTTCCGGCGACGCCTGCCCGCGGCATCGCCCGCGCTGGCGCTTCGCCGCGATGGATCCTTCGGGCCTCGGCAGGAAACCTCTCGCCTACATCCTCCGACCGGGCGAGCAGTTCGTCCAGCAGCCGCGAGTAGAGGACATGCGCTTCCGAAAACGGATCGCGACCGCTCTCGCCGCGCGCGCCGCCCTCTTCCGGCCGCTGCGCCGGCGGCGAAGCGCCGAGATTCAGGCGCACCGCCGAGGGCATGCGCTCGACGCCGTCGCGTCCGCAGCTCGGACAGGCGATCAGCCCGCTCGCCCGCTGCGTCTCGAAATCCTCGGCCGAGCCGAACCATCCCTCGAAGCGATGGCCTTCCGGGCAGCGCAGGTCGAAAACGATCATGCGCGCATGATACTAGGATCGACCGGCTTCGAGGCGCTCGGTGAAAAGCCGCAGCAACCGCCGCAGCGCCCGCACTTCGGTCGCGCGGAACGCCCCGAGCAGGCGGCGCTCGCGCCGCCGGGCCTGCGCTACCGCGGGGCGGATACGCCGACGACCGCGGGCGGTGAGCTCGATGCGCGACTGGCGCAGATCCATGCCGTCGGCGAGCCGTCGCACCAGCCCGCGCCGCTCCAGGCGATCGAGGAGCTTGGACAGCGTCGGTTGTTCGAGGAGCGCCGCCCGCGCGAGGGCGCCGACCGTGTAGGTCCCGCCTGCCGAAAGCGTCGCCAGCACACGCCACTCCGCGACCCGCATGCGCCGCGGCCGCAGCAAGCGATGAAACTCGCGCAGCACGACATGGCTCGCGCGGGCGAGCAGATACGGCAGGTAGTCGTCGGGAAAGCGGTAGCCTGCCCGTCGCCGAGTTTTATGCTCTTTCATTGACCGATGAAGGTTCATGCAATACGATAGTGCGCAACCGTCTGAAGGACAAGCGCCGTGCTCGCCGATCGCATCGAAGCCAAATGGATCGAGCTGTTCGCCGACGTCTTCGCACGCTGCAAGGTCGCGCCCGGCGACGTGTGCGCGGTCTTGTCGGAAACCCAGTTGCGCGCGCTCAACGTGCAACTCGCCGAACTGGCACTTGCGCGGCTCGGCGCGCGCCCGTTCCACGTCGTGGTGCCGACGCCGCGCCAGGCAGCGCCGGTGCCGATCCGCTCGACCGGCGCCTCGGTCGCGTTGCGCGACATGGGGCCGGCGGTCGCCGCCCTCGCAGCAGCGCGCTTCGTCGCCGACTGCACCGTCGAGGGGCTCGACGCACGCGCCGGAATTGCCCCGGATCCTGCAAGGCGGCGCGCGCGTGCTCTACATCTCGAACGAACACCCCGAGGCGCTCGAGCGGCTCGCCCCCAACCCCGACGACGAGCGTCGCGTGCGCGCTGCGATGCGCCTGCTTCGCGCGGCGCGCGAAATGACGGTGGTCTCGCCCGCCGGCACCGATCTGCGCGTCCGCCTCGAAGGCGCGCGGGTCGGCGGCGTCTGGGGCTACACCGAAAAGCCGGGGACGCTGTCGCACTGGCCAGGCGGCCTGTGCCTGTGCTTTCCGGCCACCGCCAGCGTCAGCGGAACCCTCGTGCTTGCCCCCGGCGACGCCAACCTGACGTTCAAGCGCTACGTCGAAGCACCGGTCCGTCTCGTCGTCGAGTCCGACTACGTCGTGCGCATCGAAGGCGACTCGCTCGACGCGGAACTGATGCGCGACTATTTCGCCGCCTGGGGCGACCGCGACGCGTACGCGGTGTCGCACGTCGGCTGGGGGATGAACACGCGCGCGCGCTGGGACGCGCTCGTCATGTACGACCGGCGCGACGTAAACGGCACCGAGCAGCGCGCTTTTGCCGGAAATTTCCTCTACTCGACCGGCGCGAACGAGGTCGCCGGCCGCTACACCCTCGGGCACTTCGACCTGCCGCTGCGCAACTGCACGATCGCGCTCGACGGAAAGCCCGTGGTCGAAGGCGGCCGACTCGCCGGCGAGCTCGCGTGACGCCGCTCGTTTTTCTCCACGGCGTCGGCGGCGGCCATCGCGCCTGGGGAGCGCCAGTTGCCGTATTTCGCCAGCCTCGGCTATCCCGCCCACGCCTGGGACCAGCCCGGTTACGGCACAAGTCCCACGGTCGAGCCTTACGACTTCGAACAGGTGAGCGCCGCGCTGCGGCGCCTGATCGACGCGCTCGGCCGCGATCCGGTCGTGCTCGTCGGCCACAGCATGGGCGGCATGGTCGCGCAGGAAGCCTACGTACGCTTTCCCGAGCGGATCAAGGCGCTCGTCCTGTGCTTTACCAGTCCGGCGTTTGCCGGCGCCGACACCGCGTTCGCGCGCGAATTCGTCGCCGCGCGCCTTGCACCGCTCGAGGCCGGGCAGAGCATGGCCGAGATCGCCGCACGGTTGCTGCCGACGATGCGCGGCAGAAAGTCCGATCCCGCGGGCCTTGCGCTCGCCGAGCGCGTGATGGCGGCGGTGCCGCCGGAAACCTACCGCAAGGCGGTGCGCATGCTCGCCACGTTCGACCGTCGGCGGGAGCTCGCGGCGATTCGCGTGCCGACGCTGCTCGTCGCCGGCAGCGACGATCGCACCGCGCCGCCGTCGGTGATGGAAAAGATGGCCCGCCAGATCCCGGGCGCGGAATTCGTCCTGCTCGACGGCTGCGGTCACCTCGGCCCGATGGACCAGCCTGAAGCGTTCAATTCCGCGCTGGCGGACTTTCTGCGCCGTCATTCGCTATGAGATGAGGAACCCATGGACGTCACCCCGACGCTCGGCGATCCGCGCTACGCGGTCGCCGGATCGAACTATCCGCTCACCGCGAAGCAGCGCGAGCTGATCGCCCTCGCGGAGTCGCTCGGGCCGCGCTTCGCAGCGCGCGCCGACCGTTACGATCGCGAGGCGAGCTTTCCGCACGAAAACTATGCGGACCTGCGCGCCGCCGGCCTTCTCGGACTGTGCGTGCCCGAGCGCTACGGCGGCCTTGGCGCCGACCTGAAAACCTACGCGCTCGTCTCGGCGACGCTCGGCAAGTACTGCGGCGCGACCGCGCTCACCTTCAACATGCACGTCTGCTCGACGCTGTGGACCGGCACGCTCGCCGACGACCTCGACATGAGTCCCGAGCAGCGCGCCGAGCACGAACGCCACCGGGCGCTGCATTTCGCGCGCGTCGTGCGCGACGGCGCGATCTACGCGCAGCCGTTTTCCGAGGGCAGCGCGGCCGCCGCCGGCAAGGCGCCCTTCGGCACGACGGCAACCAAGGTCGCCGGCGGCTGGCTGGTGAACGGCAAGAAGATCTTCGCCTCGCTCGCCGGCGCCGCCCACTACTACGGCGTGCTGTGCACCGAGGACAAGCCCGAGCGCACGATGCGCGACACGCTGTACCTCGCGGTGCCGGCGGATGCCCCCGGACTCTCGATCGTCGGCAACTGGGATCCGCTCGGGATGCGCGCCACCGTCTCGCGCAATCTGGTGTTCAAGGACGTGTTCGTTCCCGAGGAAGCCCAGCTCATGCCGGCGCGGCGTCTACTTCCAGGCCGCGAGCCGGTGGCCGCACATGTTCACGACGCTCGCGCCGACCTACCTCGGCATCGCGATCGCCGCGTTCGAGTTCACGGTGCGCTACCTGCGGGGCGAGGTCGAGGGCATGCCGCCGGTCAAGCGCCGCATGTATCCGACCAAGCAGATCGCGGTCGCCGAGATGTGGGTGAAGCTCGAGCAGACGCGCGCGCTGTTCCTGCGCATGCTCGAGGACGCGCGCATCGATCCGCCGAAGGACGCACGCCTGCGCGCGTACGCGGCGCAGTTCACCATCATGGAGAACGCGAACGAGCTGTGCCGCCTGGCGATCCGCACCTGCGGCGGCCAGTCGATGCTGCGCAACCTGCCGCTCGAGCGGCTGTATCGCGACTCGCGCTGCGGCTCGCTGATGCTGCCTTGGACCGCGGAACTGTGCCTCGATCGCATCGGCCGCGAGGCGCTGTACGAGCCCGGGGAGGCCGACGATTAACCTCGCGCGCATCGTCGAGCATTGGGCGCGTCAGCGCCCGGAGAAGATCGCGCTGCACTTCCAGGGCGAGGACATCACCTACCGCGCGCTCTGGCAGCGCATCGAGTCGGCGACGGCGACGCTCGGCGTCGGCCGCGGCGAACGCATCGCCTGGCTCGGCTACAACAGCCCCCGCATGCTCGAGCTGCTGTTCGCGGCCGCCCGCGTCGGCGCGATCCTGGTTCCGCTCAACTGGCGCCTGACGGCCGCCGAGCACCGCGAGATTCTCGCCGACTGCGCTCCGCGCTACCTCGTCGCCGAGGCGCCGTTTCTCGAGCACGCGGCCGCGCTCGGCGTGCCGCTCGGGCCGCCCTCGCCCACGACGGGACGCAGCGTGCCGCCCTGCGTCGGGCGCGACGAGGACGACGTTCTGATCGTATACACCTCGGGGCACCACCGGTCGGCCGAAAGGCGCGGTGCTCACCCAGGCAGCGCTCGTCTGGAACGGGATCAACTCCATCCACGCGCACGATCTTTCGCAGGCGGACCACGTGCTCAGCGCGCTGCCGATGTTTCACGTCGGTGGCCTCAACAACCAGACGCTGCCGGCGCTGCAGGCGGGCGCCACGGTGACGCTCCACCGCCGTTTCGAGCCCGGCCTGTGGCTTGCCGACGTGGCGGCGCGCCGTCCGACGCTGTCGTTGCTCGTTCCGGCAGCGATGCAGGCGGTGATCGAGCACCCCGACTGGCCGCGCACCGATCTTTCCTCGCTGCGGCTCGTCAACACCGGTTCGATGGTGGTGCCGCTCGCGCTGATCCGGGCGTTTCACGCGCGCGGGGTCCCGGTCGGGCAGATCTACGGATGCACCGAGACCGCGCCGATCGCGACCGTGCTGTTGCGCGAGGACGCGCGGCGCAAGGAGGGCAGTGCCGGCAAGCCCGCCGCGCATTGCGAGGTGCGGCTGGTGAACGGCGAGATCCAGGTGCGCGGCCCGAACGTCATGCGCGGGTACTGGAACGATCCCGAAGCGACACAGGCCGCGTTCGACGACGGCTGGTTCCGCACGGGTGACCTCGGCCGCCTCGACGAGGAAGGATTCCTCTGGATCATGGGCCGCTCGAAGGACGTGATTATTTCCGGCGGCGAGAACATCCATCCGGCCGAGCTGGAAAACGTGCTCGCCGACTGCACCGCGATCGCGGAAAGCGCCGTGATCGGAATCCCCGACCCGAAATGGGGCGAGGTGCCCTGCGCGTGCATCGTGCCGAAGCCCGGCGCGAGCCTCACCGAGGCGGACGTGCTCGCGCTGTTCCGCGATCGGCTCGCGCGCTACAAGCACCCGCGCCGGATCGTGTTTCTGCAAGCGCTGCCGAAAAACGCGCTCGGCAAGGTGCAGCGACCGGAACTGAAGCGGCTGCTCGGCGTCGCCTGAGGCTACTCGACCGAGAGCGCCACCGCGCCGAGCGGCCCGGCCTCGAACCGGATGCGCTCGCCGGGGCGCGCGAAGTGCGTCCTGATCAGGCTTCCGGTGATCACGACGTCGCTGCGCCAAAGGCTCAATCCGCGCGCGGCGAGGTGGTTCGCGAGCCACGCGAGCGCTTCGAGCGGATGGCCCATGACGTCGCGGCCGGTCCCCTCGCCGAGCGGCGCGCCGTCGATCAGCGCGACGCCGCGCAGCGCCGCGAGATCGACGCTGCGCCAGTCGCGAAGCGGCTCGCCGAGCACCACCCCCTCGTTCCACGCGTTGTCGGCGACGAGCGTCAGCGCGTGCGCCCTAAGCTGCGCGTAGTCGGCGTTGCGGTCGTCGGCGAGCTCGAGCGCCGGCATCACCGCGCTCACCGCCGCGGCGACCGTCGACGCCGCGAGTACGGCGCACCGACCACCGGCAGGTCCTCGCCCAGCTCGACGGCGATCTCGAATTCGACCAGCAGGCGCAAGTAATCGGAAGCGCGCACCCGCGCCGGGCTGCGTCGCACGGTCTTCTCGAGGATGTCCCCCGCGATCGGCTCCGCAAGGCCGACCATGCGCTGCATCTGCGGCGTCGTCAGCGCGATCTTGTAGCCTGCGACCGCGCCGAGCTCGCGTCCCCGCATGCCGACGTATTCGCCCTGGATCGCGTACGCCTCCGCGATATCGCGCGGCGCGAGGTCCGCGGGCAGCGGCGCGAAGGGCTCGCGGCGCCGATGCGCCTCGTACAGCCACGCGCCCGCACGCTCGATACGCGGCGCGCGGTTCTTCAGTCGTCTCACGGTCCACCCATGGCGCCGTGTGCCCGGGGCCGGAGTCGAACCGGCACGGCCTCAAGGCCTGGGAATTTTAAGTCCCCTGCGTCTACCAGTTTCGCCACCCGGGCTTTCTGAGCTTTGTCAAAGGCTTGCTTAATCTTTCTGAATAGCAACCTGAAGTCTGATTTCCTATCGGTTGCTACATGGTTGCTACTTCCCACGCGGTAGCCCCCCCTTTCGGGGCTCAAGATTACCGCGATGGATCGCCGTCCGGCAGCGCCGGCGGGATCGCCTCCTGCTCGACGCGCGGCCGCTCGATGCCGAGCACGACCGTGATTGCTGCCGGCTCGCGGGGCCGTTGCTCGGCATAGGCGCGCGGGTTTCGAACCGCCGCTTGCCAGCGTAGAATGTCCGCCGCAACGCGGATCGCGTTCGCAAGCTCGGGCTGCTTGAGCGCAAGGTCTGCGAGCGCAAGCATTCGATCGGCAATACGGTGCGCGGCTTCTTCCCGTGCGCGCGCGATGGCTTCGCCGAACGCGGGGTGCTTCTGCGACCATTCCCAAATCGTCGCCGGGTGCACACCTGAGCCTGCGACGCAACCCCTGGCGCGATAACCTGCCCCGCGATCGTGGCGTCGCCAATCGGCACGCCATCGGCGACTAGTTCGACGATGCGATCGGCAAGCTCTTCGCTGTAGCGCACGCGCGGCAGCCTGCGCGCCGCTTCGGCTGCTGCGTAGTCGCCCGCAATCTGATCGATCTTTCGAGGCGTGCCGTTGCGTTTCACGTCGTCTAATGCACCGTCGCGCCGCCGTGCTGTTCGCAGATGGTCCGCCAAGTTGCAAGCGCGCTCGCAAGGTCCTGCTCGCCGGCTTCGAGCGCCTCGCGAATGTCGTCGTCCGACCAATGCGCCGGGTCATGCTCCGCAAGAAGCCGGATCAACCGCTCAAGCTCGCGCCGCTTCGCCTCGCGGTCGACGCGGCCTTGTGGCGGGGCCGTCTTGGGCTCGGACGGCTCGGTTTGACCGCCTGCTTTAACGGACGGAAAGGCTTGCGACCCTGCGACAGTTGCGACAGTTGCGACAGTTGCGACTGGAAGTGTCGCAAGTGTCGCAGTGTCGCAAGGGTTCTGCTGCTCCGGGGCGATGAGCGCCCCCGAATGAGGTCGTCTAGGATCACTGGCCGCTCAGCAGCCGCGGGTTCACGATGACATGCCGACGCCGCCCCTCGCTGGACTCGCGCACCCGGTCGGCCTCGGCCAGTACGCGCAGCGCCTCGTCGAGCGCGCGCCCGTCGCGAAGCCTCGCCGGCCCTGCCCGCTGCACCTCGCGCCGAGGCACCCATTGGGTGCCGCGCTCACGGCAGTAGGCGCGAAGCCAGGCGTCGAGCCGCGCCGCGTTCGCAAGCTCCGCCGGGAGCGCGGTTTCGCCGAGAAAGCGGCGGCTTTCGCTCAGGCACCAGCCGACGATGCGGCTCGCGGCCGCAACCGCTTCGGCGGAAACCGGCCCGATGCCGCGCTCGAAGACCTGGAAAAGCGCCGCCAGGCGCGCGACGTTATCGGCCGCTTTGCTTGCGGCATCGCGCACGTCAGCCAGCTCGCCCCCTTCACGTAGCTCGCGCTCGATCGCGTCATTGACAGCAACTCCACGCCGAGCGTGCCTCGGGCGTAAGGTCGACGGTCGTCGGTACCAATGCTCCGGCATGGTCGATCTTCACCTGATGCTCGAGAAGCTCGCGGATGCGACGGTTGAACCGCGAAAGCGCCGGCCACGACGCCGGCGGCTCGCGAAAGCGCCGGGTGCCCTGTGTTGACCGCGGCCAAGCGATGAGAAACCGAGAAAGGAAACCGCTTCCACGCGCAAGCCCGTCGGTGCGTTCGACAAACGCTCGGAGTGTTTCTTCTTGCGCTTGAATCGCGACCGTCAGCCGCGCGCCGCGCACCGTGAACGATTCCGCCGTTCGCCTGCCGATCCGGATCGGCTCGCCGGACCACAAGGCGTTTAGCAAGGCGAGCGCTCGCATGATCGAATCGCGCCCCATGGCGTGCGACCCAAAAACTAGACCGCCCTCCGCGGCGACGATGGCGCCCGAAGGCCACTCGTGCGCGAGCGCGAAAACGAGATGCTCCGGCGTCTCGTCGACCCGCAGCAGCCGCGGCAGGCGAGGCGCAGCCGGCCGCTCGGCTTCCAACTCCTCGAGCGCCCGTTCGAGCTCGGCCGTCGGTTCGTCGTTCTTCGCGCAGTCCCGAATGCGGGCTTTGATTCCCTCGCGCTTCGCCGTCCACGCTTCAAGCGCAGCCGCATGGCGGGCAAGCAGCGGCCTTGCAGCGGCTTCTTGCTCTTGCTCGAAGGCGCGAATGCTGGCGAAAAAAAGCTCGTCGCAGGTACTTTTTCGCTCGCCGGACATCGGCGATCGTCAAAACGAAGACGCTCGTCGGACCCTCGAGGCGGTCGGCTCGCCGCACGTCGACGAGCCCCTGAATCGCGGTCGAGACCGCGCCGATCGCGCAATTTGCAACAAGCGGGACGGGCGCCTGGACGAACCCCTGTACCTCTTCAACCGCCGCCCGAATGATGTTCGGCAGCGCGTCCGTTGGATACGGTTTCGGATCGAAAGTCGCGACGAGCGCTTGCGGCTCCGGCCAGTCACCGATGGCGCGCTCGCGCAGTTTCTCGGCGTAAAGCGCCAGCCCGCGCCGCGCTCGGCACGTTGGCCGCAAGGCGCGCGAGGTGGGCGATAGCATCGCCGCCGTAGCCCGCACGCCGGAGACGCTCACCGACGGTCACGATGTCGGCGGCGTTGCCGGCCGAGATTTCAGCTTTGATCGCGGCGAATATCTCGCCGTGCAGCTCGCTGCTGAAAACCTCGCGGCTGAGGTCGGCGACGTGCGCGAAGCCACGATTGTCGACAAGCAGCGCGCCGAGCACCGCCTGCTCGGCATCGAGAACGTCGCTCGGCTCGCGCGGTGGCCGGCTCGGCTGGGCAGCGCAAAGCGCGCTCATCGCGCCGGCGCGTGCTCGCGCTCTGCCTCGCGGCGCCGAGCCGCGTCGCGCTGGGCGGCGCGGCGCTCAAGCCAGTTTGCGACGTCCGCTGCCCGCCACCGCAGCACGCCCCCGAGCCTCAGCGGCCCCGGGAAGCCGGCGCGGGCCCTCAAGCGCCACAGTGTGCTTCGACTAATTTCGAACCGCCGGCAAATCGTCTTCGCGGCGAGAAGCATTCATCAGTCATGCGCGCATGTTGCGCGCGCGTGCAGCGGCGCGCCAGCGTTTGCAGCGCGTTTCGCGTGAAAGAAGTTGACTCGAGCTAGCTCGCGCGCCGTTTTCGGCGCAGCGCGGCTCGAACCCGCGACGGCTTCAGGCCGAGCGCGCGCGCAACGCGCTTCGCGACGCGCGTGCGCCCGTAGAAGTCGCGGAATTTTAGGGCTTCGCTCGCGATGCGCTCGTCCACCAGCGCCGCTTCGCGCCGCCGCTGCTCGGCGCGCTTGCGGCCGCCGGCAACGCGCAGCGGGTCCCTGCCAAGCAGCGCGCGCCGGCCCTCGGAAGGGCCGAGCTCGACCGCGAAACTCAGCAAAGCGACCCGCGAGATCACCGCCCGCATTCGCGGCGGAATCATCGCCAGGTCGAACCTCGCGAGGAAATCAAGCGACGCTCCGAGCGCCGACTCGCCGGCGCGATCGGCTGCGGCAAGGGCCGCCTGCTCGGCACGAAGGCGAGCGACGCGGTCCTTGAGGAGCGCATGCGCGAGCGTTTCGGCCGAGCCGAGCGCCTGACGCAAAGGCTCGGGAATCGCTTCTTCCGGCAAGCCGGCCAGATGCGCGCGAAGCCGCTCGGCAAAGGCGAACAACTCGGGCCGCAGCCGGTGAAATTCGGCGCGAACGCTTTCTGGCACCCACTCCGGCGGCTCGCCGTTCAGGCCGTCGAAGTCCCTGGCGGTGCGCTCGCAAAGCTCAGCGGCGATCGCCTCGATGTGTTCTTCGAGCGCGCGTTTCTTGCCGGTCATCGGCGCCCCCTTCCGGCGCCATCCCTTCGATTCGGATCGCCGCCGCCTTGCGGCTATTCGATCAACGTCGCAAGACGTGCGAGCACTTCGCCGATGATCGGCTCGGGCACCGCCTCGATGAAGCGCGCGCGCCGGGCCGCAAGGTCGAGTGTGCGGGCCTGATGGCAAAGCACCACGCCCAGGGTGTCGGTACCGGCGCCCATGAGCGGCACGGCAAAGCCGGCGTAGCGCGCCCCGATCGCGCCCTGCGATACGGGGCAGACGGAGCGCAAGTCCCAACCGGTTGAAGGCCGCAGGCGAAACCACCAGAACCGGGGCGGGTGCCGCGCTGCTCGCCGCCTTCCGCGGGGTCGAGCCGCACGCTCCAGATGTCGCCGCGGTGGGGCGTTCGCCTCAGAGCGCCTCGCGCCCGGCGCGGGGCGCCTCCAGCCATTCACGTTCGGCGCGCGTCAGCCGCGCTCGGGGCTTCGATCGCGCAAGAAGCTCGGCAAGCGTGTAGCGGGGGCGAGCCGTCGGCCGCACCACGATTCGGCCGCGCTCGACGGCGATCGCCACGCGGTCCCCAACGCCCAGGCCGACGGACTGAAGCAGCTTCTTCGGCAGCGTGAGCGCCACGCTGCCGCCTGCTGCCCGAAGGGTTCCGCGCTCCCACCGCATCGCCTCCGAAAACGGACTGCGGCGGATTTTACTGCACGGCGTTGAACGAAAGTTCGACTGCAACAACGCGGCGTGCGTGCCATACCTCGGCGTCGAGTGCTCTAAAACGCGGCCCCGCCTGCCGCGAAACCGCCCCGGGCGCGCTACTGCGCCTGAGCGCGCGCGCTGCGGATCGGAACGACCTTGCCCAGTTCGCCGGCCCTCGCGAGCGCAAGGTGCGCTGCCCAGGCCTCGAGCGCCGCGCGCTTCTCGGGCATGTAGTCGTGCCGGTCGTAGTGCCGGCTCGGCACGCCCCCGAGCCCGTGCGACTGAATCCGCGCCCGCACGTCGCGGCCGACGCCGAGCGCGCGGCGAGCATCGTCTCGCAGGTTCGGCGGATGTCGCGAAGCTCGAACGGACCCCGCCCTTCGCCCGAAAGCGCGCGGGAGATTTCCCGCACCGCGCGCCCGAGCGCCTCCGGCCGAAGCGGCTTTTTGCCGCTTGCGCTGAACACCCAAGGGCCGGCAGCAAACCGAAGCGCCTGTTCGAGGATCGCCGCCGCGGGGTCGGTGAGCGGCAGAACATGAAGCCGCGGCTGCGTTCGCCGCCCCTTCGGATCGCGAAGCGTGACCGTGCGCGCTTCGAGGTCGACGTCGGCCGGCGCAAGGCGCAGAAGCTGCGCCGGCCGCTGCCCGCCAAGGTAGAGGGCAAGAAGAAGCGCCGAGCGCACCGGCCCCGCGGGCAACGCCTCGACCGCCCGCAGGTAGCCGCCGAGCTCTGCGGCCGACAGCACCCGATCGCGCACCCGATTGAAGGCCGCAAGCGCCGCGGTCGCCGCCGCCGGGTTCGATTCGATGCCGAAGGTGCGAAGCAGCGCAGGCGCGGTCGCGTCGTGTTCGGCGCGCAGCGCGAGCGCATACGCCGCCCGCAGGTAGGCGCGCAGCTTCGCCGCCGTTCGGCCCTTTCCCTGCTCGGCGACGGCGCGAAGGATGGTCGTAATCTCGCCCGGCCGAAGCTCGGCAGCGCGCCGCTCGGCGTATTCAGGCCAGGGCTCGGCGACATGCGTCCGAAAAAGGCTTCGAGCGTTTCGCGCCGTCTCGCGCGATCCGCGCCGCTCCAGAAAGTCGGCGTAGGCGGAAAAAAGCGCCGCAAGCGTTCCGCGCTCGGCTTCGCGGGCGCGTCGCTCCGCCTCCGCGAGCCGCTCGGCTTCCGCCCGCCGCTCGGCGGCCAGATGCTCGCGAAGGAAGCGATCGCCTGCGCGGTAGCGGCGCGAGAACTCGGCCGCTTTCTCGCGCGCCTGGGAAAGCGTCAGCCCCGAGCGCCCTTCGCGGTCGTAGCGGCCGAGCGCGATCAGGCGCTGACGGCGCTCGGCATCCGCGTAGCGGAAATAGAACAGGCGGCTGCCGCCTGCAGCAACCCGAACGACAAGGCTTCCGCCGCCTCGACCGCCGATAGATTCGGAGACCCACTTGCCCGGCGTGCGCATCGCCTGAACGCGAGCGTCGGTGAGCGGTGCGGCCGGCTTCGGCATCCCTTTAGTCCCCTGCGTTTTCGGCCTCAGTCCCCTGCATTTCGGTTGCTACTTGGTTGCTCACTCCTTCCTCCGAACTACCCCGGCATTCTGATGAAACGTTCTGGGATCAAGTCCAGAGCGTAAGGCGTTGATCTATCAGGAAGCGTGAAAAAGCCTGAAATAGGCTGAAACTATCGATCGCAGGATTTTAAGTCCCCTGCGTCTACCCGTTTCGCCACCCGGGCGATGGAGCGAGGCGTGTGGAGGCGGGGGTCGGAATCGAACCGGCGTCCACGGCTTTGCAGGCCGCTGCATGACCACTCTGCCACCCCGCCGAAAGAAACGCGAAGGGAAGGCGCTCACGCCTTCCCTTCCTGCAATCTGGAGCGGGAGACGGGTTTCGAACCCGCGACCTTAACGTTGGCAACGTTACGCTCTACCAACTGAGCTACTCCCGCGCGGGCAATCGCTTGCATTATAGCCTACAGCGCCGCGTGAGGGAGCGCCTTGCGCAGATAGTAGAGCATCGACGCCACGGTGAGCACCGCCGCGACGTTGATGAGGATCGTGCCGAGCCACTGGCCGTCCACCGCCCCGCCGAGCGGCTCGCCGTAGAGGAGCAGCGGGATCGCGATCATCTGGCTTGCGGTCTTGAGCTTGCCGATCGTCGCGACCGCGACGCTTTTCGCCTGCCCGACCTTCGCCATCCATTCGCGCAGCGCTGAGACCGCGATTTCGCGCCCGATGATGATCAAGGCGACCACCGATTCCACCCGCCCGAGATGGAGCAGCACGATCAGCGCGGCGGACACCATCAGCTTGTCGGCGACCGGATCGAGAAACGCGCCGAACGCGGACATCTGGTTCAAGCGCCGCGCGAGCCAGCCGTCGAGCCAGTCGGTCGCTGCGGCGAACACGAAAATCGCGGTCGCCGTCGCATCCCGCGTCTCGACGCTGATCCAGGTGTTCGGCAGGTAGTACAGCCCGATAAAGAGCGGAATCAGCACGATCCGCAGCCAGGTGATCAGGTTCGGCAGGTTGAGCGGCATCAGCCATGCAGGTGCCGGTAGATGCGCTCGGCGAGCGCGCGCGAGACGCCGGCGACTTTGGCCAGATCGTCCACTGCCGCCTCCTGCACGCCCTGCAGCCCGCCGAAATGGGCGAGCAGCCGCTGGCGCCGCTTCGGTCCGACGCCGGGAATGTCGGCGAGGGCCGACGTCGTGCGCGCCCGGCTGCGGCGCACACGATGTCCGGAAACCGCGAAACGATGCGCCTCGTCGCGGATCGCCTGCACGAGGTGCAGTCCCGGGTGTTCCGGCGCAAGCGCAAGGACCGCGCCCGGCGCTCGAGCACGAGCGTCTCTTCGCCCGGCCGACGCGCGGGACCCCTTCGCGACGCCGACCACCGGCACGTCGCCGATTCCCAGCTCGGCGAGCGCCGCGCGCGCAGCGTTCACCTGGCCGCGACCGCCGTCGATCAGGACGAGGTCGGGCAGGCGTGCCCCCTCGGCGCTCGGGTGCGCGTAGCGGCGCTCGAGCGCCTGGCGCAGCGCCGCGCAGTCGTCGCCGGGCGCGACGCCGCGGACGTTGAAACGCCGGTATTCCGCGCGCTGCAAGCCGAGACGGTCGTAGACGACACAGGCGGCGACCGCGGCTTCCCCCAGCGTATGGCTGACGTCGAAGCATTCGATGCGCGGACGCCGTCTGCGGCAGGCCGAGCGCATCGCGCAGCGCGGCAAGGCGCGCCTGCTGCGTGCCCCTTTCGCGCGCGCGCTGCGCAAGCGCAAGGCGCGCGTTCTTTTCCGCCATCTCGACCCACACGCGGCGCTCGCCCTGGAGCGCGCACACCACCGCCGTGCCGGGTCTGGCGAACTCCACTGGCGCGCCGACGACGACGAGCGGTGGCGGCGGTTGCGTTGCGTAATGCTGCTCCAAGAACGCCGACAGCACTTCGCTCGCCCCGGCGCGTTCGGCGTTGCGCGGAAAGAAGCTTCGGTCGCCGATGCGGCGTCCGCCGCGGATCATCACGAGATTGACGCACGCGATCCCGTCTTCGCTCGCGCACGCGACGACGTCGGCGTCGACGCTCCGGTCGGACTCGACGTACTGGCGCGCCTGCACCCGCGCGAGAGCGCGCGCCCGGTCGCGGAACACCGCCGCCTCCTCGTAGCGCATCGCGGCGGCCGCGGCCTGCATCTTTTCCACGAGCATGCGGCGCACGTCGTCCTCGCGTCCCTCGAGGAACATTTCGGCCGCCTTCACGTCCTGCCGATAGCTCGCCTCGTCGATCAGCCCGGTGCACGGCGCGCTGCAGCGCCGAATCTGGTAGAGCAGGCAGGGGCGCGAGCGGTTCTCGAAGACCGTGTCCTCGCACGTGCGCAGGCGGAACACACGCTGCAGCAGCTGGATGCTCTCGCGCACCGCCTGCGCATGCGGGAACGGTCCGAAGTACCGGTCTGCCGGCAGAAGGAAGGAAGGGAAGCAGAGGCTAGTAGGAGGTAGGAAGGAGGGTGTGTGGAAAGAGCATGCTGAGCAGGAAGAGGCTTATGGAGACCTGCTGAGACAGAGGTGTGCAGCGTGTGAGGAGGGTTCATGCTGTGACAGGGAGGAGAGACCATGTGGATGTGTGGGCTGGCTGCTTGTGAAATACTGAGCAAGGCCTTAGGCTGCCTGTGACAGAGACAGGTGCCCTCTAGGAGTAGGCAGAGGAGGTAGAGCTGCAGAGGGAGGAGAAAGGCTCTGAACTGAAAGGTGTAGCAGGGAGGGACTGGAGAGGCCTGCTGTGGCTACTGCAGCTGGACTTACCTTAACAATAGGAGGAAGGAAGTAAACAAAACAGAAC
>JAVQZY010000018.1:0-107089 GCA_033582675.1 Burkholderiales bacterium
GGAGCAGCTCGATCGGCGCTACGCCGAGCGTACCGCGCCGGCAAACCTGAACCCATCCCGCTCGCGAATTTCCAGCAAGAATGGGACTTGACCGCGCCGTGTCGTCTTTCCCTTCGCGCTCCAGGCCGCCGAGGCAAACGTCAGCTGCTTCATGCTCACGCTCCCTGTCCATCGCACCGAGGCACTTACGCCTCAGACGCGACTCGACGGGGACTTGTTCAGGGGCTTCCTTAACCAGTCGAGCGGAGAAGTAGATGATCCACGCAGATCACGTTGTGCGCACCGAAATCGAGCGGTTGGTTGATCTTTATCCCGATGAGCTTCGTAAGGGACAAAGGAGCGATGTAGGAAGAATTTTCTACCACGTGAACCTTGTACGGAGTCTTGTAGGATCGAGCGGCAGACCGCTGAGCGAATGCGCGATCATGGACGTGGGGGGCGGGATCGGTCTGTTCTCCATAGCTTGTAAGGCGCTGGGTTTCGGCAAGGTCATCCTGGTAGATGACTTTCGTGACCCCATCAACGATGAATTGGGAGATGGCATCCTGAATCTGCATCGCTCCCGGGGGATCGAGGTATACATGTGCGACGTGGCCGCGAATGGTGTCCCTCCGGCGATGGCCGATCTGGACGTGGTAACGCTGCTCTTCGACACGATCGAGCATTGGCACCACTCGCCGAAACGGGCCCTTCACCAACTCGTCGCGATGCTCCGAAGTCACGGCTGGATAATCATCGGCGTTCCGAACTGTGTCAACCTACGTAAAAGAATTACGGTGCCCTTCGGTAGGGGCAAATGGTCGCAGATGGCTGACTGGTATGAGCGCGAGCGCTTCCGGGGCATGTGCGCGAACCGGATGTGGAGGATCTCCTGTTATATCGCCCGAGATCTGGGTCTAAAAAACGTGAGAATTATTGGAAGGAACTGGGCAGGCTTCGAGTCTCCCACCGCTATCGTACGATGGGCTACTCGCACTCGTGGACCCACTGTTGCGAATACGGCCGTCGCTTTGTCTGAATCTTACATGCTCGGACAAAAGGCTTAAAACTGCGAATATCGGTTGTCAACGTCATTTCCACCATCTCGATCGAAGTCCTCCGGTCCGACCTACGCTGTCAGGCGGCTTTGCGAGGCCGTCCGTGAGGAGGGGCTTGATGCGCGGATTGCCGCGCTCGACTGGTCGCCGATGAAGGAAGTACCTCCTTACGCGCATCTCTTCCAGATCGGTGCGGGACCGCGTCGGTTGGGACGCTCGCCCGATCTCGCGCGCTGGCTTGACAAACGAGTCGCTTCCGGCGAGACCCGCTTGCTGCACGGTCACGGCTTGTGGATGATGCCGAACGTGTACCCGGGTTGGATCGCACGCCCACATGGCCTTCCGTACGCGGGTCTTGCTGCACGGGACGCTCGGCGAATGGCCGTTCCGGAGCGGGTCGCCGCTCTCAAGCGGGTTTTCTGGCCGCTCGTGCAAAGACCCCGCGCTTTCAGCTGTGAAGCCGTCGGCATGCGACGAGCCGTTGCGAATACAAGGATATCCGGGTACACGGGCTTTCGCCAGCCGGTGACCGGCCGCCATTCCGACGGCGTGGATCTGCCTCCGGCTTTCTGCCGAAGGCCACCAAGCCGCGGACGCTTCCGTATTCTGGCAAAGACCGCATCCGATAATAAAGAATTGACCGGCGCCCAACGTCGCGCCGGGCGCTCCAGGGCCCATTTCCGAATGGCGCCTTCCTCACCGTCGGGCCGGACGCACGCGGCACGGTCAGCGACCAATCCGCGCCCCTCCCGACCAGGGTCGAGCGCGTCGAACTTTTTCGATGGCCCGCGCTTGACGGTGAACAACGGCAAGCGTATGCGGATGCCAAAGCTGTCCGCATCCCGATGCAGGATGAGAACTTCGTTGCGGGTGCCCTTAGGCAGGCCGGCTGCTGGAATGCCTGCGTCGCCGCAACGCAATGCCCCTTGGGTAGGGCTTTAAGCGCATGGGCCGCGGCGGCATCAGTACGAGCGGATCCCCGTCCGTCGGCCCTTCGAGGCGCTTGCCGCCGGCCGCAGCTCGCGGCGATGGTGGCTGGCGGTGGGTCGAGACCGAGTTTTCCTGGCAGCTGATTGGGCGACGCATGGCAGCCGTGTACCGATGGCTGCTCGATGGAGCGCCGAGGCCTGCCGACGTGATGGTGGACTTATGGCCGAAGCGTCGAATAACTGACGAGCTTCGATGTCCTGTATGCCTATACGCACCAGCGTGCGGATCGGTGATTCGTCCGCTCCTGAAATACGCAGACTGCGGTCTGGTAATGAGGCTGGTGAAGCGCGAGCGGGGTATAAAGCAGTCGGAGATCGCGGCAAGGTTTTTCGGAACCCAGGCGGAGCGGAAGCGGTGGCTGCGCTACCGCGTGTACGAGCGCATGCCGCTGCTCGTGCGCCCTTTCACCTTCTGGTTCTACCGCTACGTGTTGCGCGGCGGCTTCCTGGACGGCAAGGAAGCGTTCCTCTACCATTTTTTGCATGCGCTCTGGTATCCGTTGCTCACGGACGCCTATTACCTCGAAATGAAGCGGCAGGGTCCGACCGCCGAAGGCCCTTGAGCAGGCATGTGCGGCATCGTCGGCTGGTCGGGTAACGTCGACGCCTCGCGCCTCGCGGCAGCGCTAGGCCGGCTTGCGCACCGCGGGCCGGACGACGAGGGGCTGTGGTACGACGAGCAGGCGGGCGTAGGGCTCGGACACCGGCGGCTTGCCGTCATTGACCTTTCCTCGGCCGCCCGCCAGCCGATGTGGGATGCGAGCAAAGAAGTTGCGCTCGTCTTCAACGGCGAGATCTACAACTTTCGGGAGCTGCGGCGGGAACTCATTAACCGCGGGTTTTCGTTTCGCACGCAGTCGGACACCGAGGTGCTGCTCGCGCTCTACCTCGCCGAGGGCACCGAGATGCTGCCGCAGCTCGACGGCATGTTCGCCTTCGCCATCTGGGACGGGCGCAGACGCTCGCTCTTTCTCGCCCGCGATGCGCTCGGCGTCAAGCCCCTCTATTACGCCGAATGGGCGGGCGGTGTGGCTTTCGCGAGCGAGATCAAGGCGTTGCTGCCGCTTCTTGCTCGCCGCGGTGCGCTCGATCTCGAAGCGCTGCACCGCTATCTCGCCTTTCTGTGGTGCCCGGGCGAACGCACCCTGCTCGAAGGTGTCCGCAAGCTCGCGCCGGGGAAGCGATGATCGTGCAGGAGGGCTGCATCCGACGCCGGTGGGCTCGGGACCGTCCGCCGGCTTTTCGAGGCTCGGGCAAGCAGGTGGCGGAACTCGATGAGGCGACTTCCCGCGTGCGCGAAGCCGTGCGCGCTGCCGTGCATCGCCAGATGGTCTCCGATGTACCGGTCGGTCTGCTTCTCTCCGGCGGGCTCGATTCGAGCACGGTCGCCGTCTTCGCTCGCGAAGTGGATCCGGGGATTCGGTGTTTTACGATCGAACTGACCGGGGACAGGAGTCCGGCACGGCCGACGATCTTCCCTACGCCCGAGCAGTCGCCCGTCATCTCGGTCTGCCGCTGGAGGTCGTCACAGTGGATGCGGTGCGCATGGCCGAAGGGCTCGAACGCATGGTCGCGCAGCTCGACGAGCCGCTCTCGGATCCGGCGCCCTTCAACGTGTTGCAGATCAGTCGGGCGGCGCGCGAACGCGGAATCAAGGTGCTTCTCGCGGAGCGGGGGGCGACGATCTGTTCGCGGGCTACCGCAGGCACCTTGCGCTCCGGTTCGACCGCTGGTTGCGTCTGCTGCCGCGCTCGTTCCGTCGCGGTCTGGAACTGGCGACCGCCCGTCTCGATCAGCGCTCGCCATTCTTTCGGCGCGCGACGCGACTATTTCGCGGCGCGGAGCTCGACGGAAACGATCGCATCGTCAACTATTTCCTCTGGCTCCGCGAGGGAAGAGTTGCACCGACTTTACACCGACGAGGTGCGCGCGGCGCTCGATGGTGCTCAGGCCGTTCGCCCCTTGCTCGACTTCCTCGAGCCGCTCCCGGAGTCTGTCGAACCGCTCGAACGGATGCTCGCGCTCGAGCAGCGATTCTTCCTTGCCGACCACAACCTCCTTTACATGGACAAGATGTCCATGGCGGTGGGTGTCGAACTGCGGGTGCCGCTGCTCGCCCCTTCGCTCGTCGAGTTGGCTGCCGCGATCCCTGCACGCTTCAAGCAGCGCGGGTTCCAAGGCAAGTGGATCTTGCGGCGCGCCATGGCGCAGGATCTGCCTCGCGAGATTCTTTTCCGGCCGAAGACCGGCTTCGGGGCGCCTGTTCGGCGCTGGCTCAAGCGCGAGCTTCGTCCGCTGCTGGAGGACATTCTCTCGCCAGCGAGTCTCCGTCGCCGAGGCCTTTTCGATCCGAAGGCGGTACAGTCGCTCCTTCAAGCAAACGAAGACGGCCGCACGGACGCGGCCTATACAGTGCTCGCGTTGTTGTACGTCGAGCTGTGGTGTCGCGAATATTTGGATGCGCAAGCGGTGTCCGCGCCCGCGTTCAAGCACTGAGAGCGAAGAGCGAGGCGTGAAGCAGGTTCTCCAGTCGCTACGCAACGGCTCGACCGAGGTCGCCGAGGTGCCCTGCCCGGTCGTGGGCCGCGGGCAATTGCTGGTCGCGACTTCGCGCAGCCTGATTTCGCCCGGAACCGAGCGGATGCTGGTCGAGTTCGGCCGCGCAGGCTGGCTCGAGCGGGCCCGCGAGCAGCCGGACAAGGTGCGCATGGTGCTGGACAAGATCCGTGCGGACGGACTGGCTGCTGCGATGGAAGCGGTGAGGACGAAGCTCGATCAACCGCTTGCAATGGGCTACTGCAACGTCGGCCGGGCGGCGGCGCTCGGCGAAGGCGTGACGGGCTTTTCGCTCGGAGATCGCGTCGTTTCGAACGGCGGCCACGCGGAGTTCGCGGCGGTGCCCGCCGAATCTGGCGGTCAAGGTGCCCGATGCGGTCCCGGACGATGCCGCCGCTTTCGCGGTGCTCGGGGCGGTGGCGCGCTGCAAGGCATCCGGCTCGCTCAGCCCACGCTCGGCGAGGCGGTGGTGGTCGCTGGGCTCGGTGTGGTAGGGCTGCTCGCCGTGCAACTGCTTCTTGCCCACGGCTGCCGGGTGCTCGGTGTGGATCCGGACCGCTCGAGAGTGGCGCTCGCGCGCCGATTCGGCGCCGAGGCGGTGGATCTCACCGCCGGGGCGGACCCGGTCGCCGAGGCGATGCGCTTTTCGCGCGGCCGCGGAGCCGATGCGGTGATCCTCGCGGCGGCGACCCGCAGCAGCGAACCGCTCGCGCAGGCAGCTGCCATGTGCCGCAAGCGCGGCCGCATCGTGCTCGTGGGAGTGACCGGGCTCGAGCTTTCGCGCGCCGATTTTTACGAAAAGGAGCTGAGTTTTCAGGTGTCGTGCTCCTATGGGCCGGGGCGCTACGATCCCGCGTACGAGACGAAAGGCCTCGACTATCCGATCGGGTTCGTGCGGTGGACGGCGCAGCGCAACTTCGAAGCGGTACTCGACATGATGGCCGCCGGGCGCCTGGAGGTCACACCGCTCATCACGCACCGCTTTCCGATCGCCCGTGCGCCCGAAGCCTACGAACTGCTCGCCTCGGCTGAAGCCGAGCCTCGGCATCCTGCTCGAGTATCCGGTGCGGGAAGCCTTGCGCCCGGAGGGGCGCACCGTGGTCCTCCGCGATCCCGCGCGGACCGCGGGCCGCGCGATCGTGACGTTTCTCGGTTCGGGCGAGCATGCAAGGCGGGCGCTTGCCCCCGCGTTCCGTGCTGCGGGCGCAACACTCTATGAGGCAGTCAGCGCGGGCGGCGTGAGTGCGGCAAGCCTCGCGCGCCGCTTCGGCTTTTCGCGTGCGACAACCCGACTGGGAGGGCGCACTCGCCGATCGCGCGGCGGATACCGCGGTAGTGGCGACACGCCACGACCTGCACGCGCCTCAGGTGCTCGCCGCGCTGCGCGCGGGAAAGCACGTCTTTTGCGAGAAACCGCTTTGCCTGACTTTGAGCGAGCTGGAAGAGATCGCGGCTGTGAGCTCCAGGCGGGAAGCGCCGCTTCTCATGGTCGGTTTCAATCGGCGCTTTGCCCCTCACGTGCGCCGCATCCGGCATTTGCTCGCGGAAACCTCGGAGCCGAAGTGCTTCGTAATGACGGTCAATGCCGGGGCAGCGCCGCCGGAGCATTGGATCCAGGATCGGGAAGTCGGGGGAGGCCCGCATCGTCGGCGAAGCCTGTCACTATGTGGATCTGCTGCGCTACCTTGCCGGCGCGCCGATCGTGCGCTGGCAGGCTGCGGCGGTCGGAGCTGAGGCCGCAGTGGCGGTCCGCGACGACAAGGCCGCGATCACGCTCGAATTCGCCGACGGCTCCCTCGGCACGATCCACTACCTCGCGAACGGCCATCGCGCCTTTCCGAAGGAACGGCTGGAGGTGTTCTGTGGGAGGCAGGATTCTGCAACTGGACAATTTCCGCCGCCTCACCGGCTGGGGATGGAGCGGATTTCGCAAAATGAACCTGTGGCGCCAGGACAAGGGGCATGACGAACGCGCGCGCGCCTTCGTCGAGGCGGCGCGCGAAGGCGGTTCCGCGCCGATTCCGCTTGCCGAATTGCCTGGAAGTAAGCCCGGATCAGCATCGAGCTGCAGCAGCAGCTTCGCTAGCTTCGGTCGTGGCGGTGCTCGTAGACCTCATCGCAGGCGCCCGGCCGAACTTCATGAAATCGCGCCGATCGTGCGCACGCTGCAAGTACGGGAAGCGCAAGGAGGGCCGCTGCGCTACCGCCTCGTGCACACCGGCCAGCACTACGACGAGGCGATGTCGGCCGATTTCTTCGCCCAGCTCGGTATTCCCGAGCCCGACGTGAACCTGGAAGTCGGTTCGGGGACCCATGCCGAGCAGACGGCCCGGATCATGGTGGGGTACGAACGGCTGCTCGCCCGCGTGCCCGCCGAGCTTTGTCTCGTCGTCGGCGACGTCAATTCGACGCTCGCCTGCGCGATCGTCGCGCGCAAGGCGCAGGTGCCGGTGGCGCATGTCGAGGGGGGTTGCGCTCGGGGGACTGGAGCATGCCGGAGGAAGTGAACCGCGTCGCGACGGACGCACTCACGAACTGGTTTTTTACGACGAGCGAGTATGCGAACTCGAACCTGCGCCGGGAAGGCGTCGGCGAGGCAGCGCGATTTTTTTTCGTCGGCAACACCATGATTGACACCCTGCTCGCGAATCTCGAGCGGCTGCGCCCGCCCCAGTTCGCGGCAGCGATAGGGCTCGTCCCGTCGCGCTACTTCGCGCTCACGTTGCATCGGCCCGCGAACGTGGATCGAACCGAGGTCCTGACGCCGCTTCTCGCCGCGATCGGCGACGCGCCTCGCCGCCTTCCGGTGGTATTCCCGGCCCATCCGCGTATCGGCGAACACGCTGCGGACAGTCTCGCACCTGCCCGCGAGCCTGCACGCCGGCACCGCCGCAGCCGTGATCCTGGAATTCAACTGGCTGGTGAAGCACGCCAAGGCCGTGATCACCGATTCGGGCGGCGTCACCGAGGAGGCGACGGTGATGGGTGTGCCGTGCATCACGCTGCGCGACTGCACCGAGCGGCCGGAAACGGTAGAGATCGGAACCAACGAGCTCGCTGGCTCGGACCCGACGCGGCTCGCCCCGCTTTTCAAGCGACTTTTCGAAGGCGGCTGGAAAAACGGCGGAATCCCGCCGCTCTGGGACGGTCGGGCTGCGGAAAGGATCGTAGCTGCGCTGGAGCGGCTCCTCGCGTCGCGATGATTGCCGCGGCGGCGCGTTACTGGCATACGCTCCGCTGGCTGCGTCCGGAGCAGTTCTACGGCAGACTGTGGCGCCACATCTACCGGCCGCAGCCGGATCGCCGAGCAGCACCGGCCCGGCGCACGGCGGAAGGCCCGTGGTGGCCCTGCGGCCGCCAGCCTACGATGTCCGGCCCGCGGACTTTTCGGTTCCTGAACGTCGAAGGCGAGGTCGTCGCGCCCGGAGATTGGAACCGCGCCGACCGGACAAAGCTGTGGCTCTATCACCTGCATTACTTCGACGACCTGAACGCCGAAGGTGCCGAGACGCGGCGCCCCTGGCACAAAGCGCTCCTCGAGCGCTGGGTCGCCGAAAACCCGCCGGGCTCGGGGAACGGGGTGGGAGCCGTATCCCACCTCGCTTCGCATCGTCAACTGGATCAAGTGGGCGCTTGCCGGAAACGAGCTTGCGCCCGCGCTCGTGCACAGCCTCGCTGTACAGGCGCGCTGGTTGCGCGCGAGGCTCGAATGGCATCTGCTCGGCAACCACCTCTGGGCGAACGCCAAAGCGCTCGTCTTCGCCGGCTCCTTCTTTGCCGGGCCGGAGGCCGATGCATGGCGCGCGCGCGGACTCGAGATGCTCAGGCACGAGCTACGGGAACAGGTGCTCCCCGACGGCGGCCATTTCGAACTGAGCCCGATGTATCACGCGATCGTGCTGGAAGACTTGCTCGACCTCATCCAGCTTTCGCGGCGATTCCGCGGGCTCGTCCCTGCGGCGGACATCGCCGCCTGGAGCGAATGCGTGCCGCGCATGATGCGCTGGCTCCAAGTCATGAGTCATCCGGACGGGGAGATCGCGTTCTTCAACGATGCGGCGATCGGTATCGCACCGAACTTCGATACGCTCGCTGAATACGCGGAGCAGCTCGGACTCGGCGGGTGTCCCCCGCTTGCTGACGCCCTCGTCGTTCTGCCCGACTCCGGTTACGTACGCGCTCAGGCTGGACCGGCGGTACTGATCGCGGACGTCGCTCGCATCGGCCCGGACCATCTGCCGGGACACGCGCACGCCGACACGCTCAGTTTCGAGCTATCGCTGCACGGGGCTCGCGTATTCGTCAACGGCGGCACCTCGACGTACGAGAGGAACCGCGAGCGTCTGCGGCAACGCGGAACCGCAGCGCACAACACGGTGGAGGTGAACGGGTCGGACTCTTCCGAGGTATGGGCGAGCTTTCGCGTCGCTCGGCGCGCCCGGCCGCGCAACTTTTTGGTGGACTCGCATGCGGGGGTTCTGCGGATCGAATGCGCGCACGACGGTTATCTGCGGCTGCCGGGGCGCGTGCTGCATCGGCGCATCTGGCGACTCGCGGCGAACCGCCTCGAGGTCGAGGATTACCTGACGGGAAGCTATTCAACGGCGATCGCCCGCTATCACTGCCATCCCTCGGTCCGAGTCACCGATGACAGCCGTCTGCAGGGACCGGCCCCGGTGCGTCTTCGCTGGCGCTGCGAAGGGGCAAGCGCCCATGTGCGCGAGGACTCCTGGCATCCGGAGTTCGGCAAGGCGCTTCCCGCGCAATGTATCGAGCTCGAGTTCAAGCGGTCACAGGCGGTAATGCGGATCGAATGGGATTGAGGCGATGCGAATCCTCTTTCTCACGGACAACTTCCCGCCGGAGAGCAACGCGCCCGCCTCGCGCACCTTCGAGCACGCTCGCCGCTGGGTGCGCGCCGGCCACGAGGTGACGGTGCTCACCTGCGCGCCCAATTTTCCGAGCGGCCGGATCTATCCCGGCTACCGCAACGCGCTCTGGAGTCGCGAGGCGATGGCTGGAATCGACGTGGTGCGAGTGTGGACCTACGTTACCGCAAACGAGGGATTCCTGCGGCGCACCCTCGATTACATGAGTTTCATGGTGTCGGCGATCGCCGCAAGCCCTTTCCTCAGGCGGCCCGATGTCATCGTCGCGACTTCGCCCCAGTTTTTCACGCCATGTGCCGCCTGGATCATTTCGCGGCTGAAGCGCCGTCCGTTTGTTTTCGAGCTTCGCGACCTCTGGCCCGATTCGATCGTCGCCGTAGGCGCGATGCGCGAGACCGCGGCGATCCGGGCGTTGCGTAAACTCGAGTATTTGCTCTACCGAAAGGCGGCGCGTATCGTCGCGCTGACGCACTCGTTCGAGCGCGTGCTCACCGCAAACGGCATAGACGCCAGCGAAGATCGCGGTGGTGCCGAACGGCGTGGACCTGGAGCTGTACCGAGCCGGGGCCCGAGACCCGCTTGCGCTCGCGCACCGGCTGGGCGTGGAGGGGAGGTTCGTCGCCGCTTATATCGGAACGGTCGGCCTCGCGCACGGAATCGGCACGCTGCTCCAGGCCGCGCGGCGCCTGCGCGACGCACCCGCACATCGCTTTCCTGGTGGTCGGCACCGGCGCACGAGCATGCCGACTCGTCGCCGCGGCCGTGCGGCGCGAGCGGCTGGATAACGTCGTTTTCGCCGGTGCGGTTCCCAAGGAACGAGATCCGTCGACGTACTGGCGCCTGTGCGATGTCGCGCTCGTCCTGCTGCGCGACCTGCCGCTGTTTCGGCTACGTGATTCCGTCGAAGATGTTCGAGGCGATGGGCATGGCGCGTCCGGTGGTGCTCGGCGTGCAGGGCGAGAGCGAGGAAATACTGCGCCGAGGCTGGCGCCGGGGTGGCGATTCCACCCGAAAACGCCGCACGCCCTCGCCGAAGCGGTCGCCGCGCTCTCGGCAGACGACCCGGCCCGCTGCGCGGCACTCGGGACATAAGGGTCGCGCCTTCGTCGATCGAGCATTACAACCGGGATACGCTCGCAGCCCGCATGCTCGGCGAGCTCGAACGCTGCGTCGCGGAATACCGCGGCATGAACCTGGTGCTGATGCCCGCTTTCGCGCTACAGATCCCGCAGCACCTTGAGCCCGGCGATGCCGATGCCGAAGTTCATGAGGATCTGCGTCCAGTCCTTGAGGTGCTTCGACGAACGGCGTGCGGTCGAGTTGTTCCGGAACGACGATCGCGTCGCCCGGCATGGGCTTGAGCGCCGCAAGCGACCCCGCGAGCCAGCCCGCCTGACGGCGGCTGACGACCGAGCCGTCCGCGCGCAGGACGAAGATGCTGCGTTCGTCGGCCTCGCGCCGCGGCCCGCCCGCCTGCGCGAGGTAATCGGTGACCGTCTTTTCCGGACGGTAGAGGAACGCGCCCTCGCCGAAGACGGTGCCGAAAACGCTCACCGTCGAGGGCACGGGCGGCACGTAGAGCCGGTCGCCGTCCTCGAGCGGAAGATCGGGAAGGTCTGCGAGCTTTGCGTTCTCCGGGAGTTCCAGCACGATGCGCCCGGTCGGCTTAAGGCCGCGCAGCCGCGCGAGCATCGCCTGGTTGAGCTCCGCCTCTTGCTTTGCGGCCGCGACATCTTCGGCGGTGATCGCCTGCTGGGTGCGCGCGATCGCCGCCCGCTGAATGTCCTGCTCGAGCTGTTCGATCGCGCGCTTGAGGCGCTCTTCCTGGATGCGGCGGGTGGATTCGCGCGAGAACTCGGCGCCGAAGAGGTAGGCCTGCGGCGTCACGCCGCCTGCGCGCGCAAGGAGTTGCCGCAGCGTCTCGCCGGGCTGCACCTGGTAGGTGCCGGCGTGCCGGACTTCGCCTTCCAGCCGCACGTAGATCGGGCGGCGCTGCTGCGGTACCGCGACATCGTCCTTCGAGTAGATCGTGATCTCGTCGCCGGGCTCGAAGCGCAAGGTTCTGCGTCGCGTCCTGCTGAAGGATCGCGCGGCCGAGGTCGAAGGGCAGCAGTTGGCGAGACAGGTCCTCGGGCTTCAAGCGGGCGAGCGCGGCGTAGTCCCAGTTGATTTCCGTCCTGCCAGAGGCGCCGCCGGTCGCGAGCCAATAGCGGTAGTACTCGGTGAGCCATTTCGCATCCGGGATCAGGTCGCGTAGCCGCATCCCGGGGCGCCACGGGAAGCGCCGGGGGCCGACGCCGAGGATCGTGCCCTGGAGCGCGACATCGTTTTCGGTGCGGGGAAGCGCTTCGTCGAAGCCGTAGATGGTGACGATGTCGCCGGGCTGAAGCAGCATGTTTTCGGTCGGATCGCCCCGGATCGCCTTGCCGAGGTTGAAGGCGTAGAGCCGGCTCGACATGTCTTTCGGGTCGAAGCGCTGCAGCGTCGCGAAATCGAAGTTGATCTCGCGCTGGGTGTAGCGCGGAATGATCACGCCCTGGTTGAGCCGCTGCCAGAAGGCGCTCGGGATGAGCGCGTTTTCGTCGACGAGCAGGTCGGTGACGCGCATGCCCGGCCGCCACGGGTAGCGCGCCGGTGCAGCGACGTTGCCCTGCAGGCGAACCGCGTTTTCGAAGCGCGGCGTGATCGAGGCGATCGTGATCACGTCGCCGTCGGCAAGCAGCCGCGAAAGCCCCGCGGCATCGAGCGTGAGCTCCTCCACCCGCCGCACGCGGCGCTCGACGATGCGCTCGACGAGCGCCTTCTGCGTGTGGGCGATCGTAGTGAACCCGCCTGCAAGGCGTATGAGTTCGTCGAGCGAGGTGCGGTCCTTCAGTTCGAAGATCGCCTGGGTGTTGACGCTGCCCGAAAGCGCCGCAAGCGGCCCGATCGGGGGGTAGTAGATGACGTCACCGGGCAAAAGGCGCACGTCCTTCGACTTGTCGCCGAAGACGAGCAGGTCGTACATGTCGAATTCGACCACCGTCTGGTTGCCGCGCTTCAGTTGAATGCGGCGCATCGAGCCGCGGGGCGAAGGACCGCCCGAGGCGAAGACGGCGTTGACGAGCGTGCTGAGCGCGCTGACGGTATAGCTCCCCGGGCGCGCCGCGTGACCGACGACGAAGATCTGGATCGAGCGCAGCTCGCCCATCGTGACGTTCAATTCGAAGTTGCGGTAGATGCGCCCGATCGCGTTCCGCAGGAACCCGTGCAGGTCCTGAAAGCGCAGCCCTGCGACCGTGAGCGTGCCGACTCGCGGGATGGTGATCTGGCCGTTGCGGTCCACGGTGGCGGCAAAGTCCACGTCCACCTGCCCCCAGGCGCGGATGAGGATCTGGTCGCCCGGGCCGATGACGTAGTCGGGCGTGACCGGCACGCGGTCCACCGGCGCAAAGGTGGTCGGCACACCGGTAAACAGGTTGTAGCCGAACATCGGCAGCCGCCGGCCGGTCGCCTGCGCGACGAACGCCTGGAATTCGTTCTCCTCGACGAGATCCACGAACGCAGGCGGCTGCGGCTGAGCCGCAGGCGCTTGCTCAGCGGGGGGCTGCGGTGCAGCGACCGGTGCGGGAGGCAAAGGCTGCTGCGCTGGCGCTGCGGGGCGCGCCGGCGCGGTGGGCGGTATCGGCGAAACAGAGGGCGTTACCGGCTGGGCCGTCGCAGACGCGCCCGGTTGCACCGTCTGGGGTGTCGCCTGCGGATTCGGCCCGGGCTGGATGCACTGTACCTGGCCGGTCTGCGGGTTTACGTGGCAGAGCTGATTGGTGATGGCAGGCGGCCGAGCGGAGGGAACTACCACGCCCGCGGCCGGCGTTGCCGATGGCAACTGAGGGCGCGATCGGTCGATGGACGATGCCGCCGGGTCCTGCGCCCGAGCGAGGCCGGAAAGCAGCAGCACCATCGGTACGGCAAGGCGAAGGAGCATCGCGCGGATTATTCTAGGCGAAAAGCTCCGGCGCAACGCCGACACAGGCAAGCGGTTCCTCCCCTCGCCGCACGGCCATGAAGCTCGCCGATCGCGCAAGCGACTGCCGCGGCAGCTCGCCACCGCAAGGGACCCGCGCACGTGCGAGAGTCCGAAAGTCAGCAGCACGGTTGACGCGCGAAGAACGCGCAACGAGAGTGTCATATATGACGAATGAAGTGCGGGCGAGCGAGCGCCGCAAGGCGCTGCTCGGGAAGGTACGCCGGCGCGGCGGCCTGACGATCTACGCGCTTGCGCAGGCGCTCGGCAGGCCTTACCGGCGGGTCTTCGACGCAGTGCAGCGGCTCGCGGCCGAAGGTAAGCTCACCCTCGAACGCGACACCGGGCATAACCGACGTGCGACGCTCGTCTTCGCGGCGAGCGGCGACCGCGTTCCCGCCCCGGCGCTTCCGGCGCATCTCACCGGCGCCGAGCGGCAGGCGCTCGAGGCGCTCTCGAGCCTTTACGAAGCCGCGTTTCACATGGTGCCAGGCGCTGCTTGCCGCGCATGGCGTGTCGGCGCGAACGCTCGGGGGCGTGCAAGTCGCCTTTACGCTGCACTTCTCAAGCCCGGCACGGTTTCCCGTAGGTCCGCAAAGCTGTTTTCCGAGTTGCAGGCGGTGCGCGAGCGTGGCCGAACTGCAGCGCAAGTCCCCGCCCCGCCGTGGCCGGCGGCGCTGAATCGCCGTTCGCTCAGCGCTCCTTGATTGCGGCGAGGCTCTGCCGCGCGAGCGCGATTCGCCCCGCCGGCCTCGCGCTCTCCTGCCGCCTGCTCGAGTTCTCGCTGCAGCCGCTCGACGCCGTCCATGAGTTCCGAGAACCGCGCGCCGAAGGCGGTAAGGTGGTACTCCACGCGCGGCGGTACTTCGGGGTAGCTTCGCTTTTCCAGGATCCCGAAGCGCACGAGCTTGCGAAGGCGCTCGTTCAGCACCTTCTTCGAGACGCCCTCGATCGCCTGCTCCATCGCGCCCGGCCGGCGCACGCCGCGGCGAACGGCGGCCAGCACCGCAAGCGACCACTTGCAGCCGACGATCTCCTCGACCATGCGCGCCGCGCTCGGCGCCGAGGAAATTTTTTTCCGCTGCACGCTCATCAAATTACACCGAAAAGTGCCCGGGGTACCGTCCGGTGCCCGCTTTTCAGCCGCTTCGGGCGCGGCGACACTATTTTCCCCGAAAGGAGGTGCGCATGAAGAAAATCGCGTTTGTGCTCGTCGCGGCGAGCCTGCCTGCGCTCGCCGACGACCCCTCCGCGGTGCCGTATCCCAAGGGCTACCGCGATTGGACGCACGTGAAGAGCGATGATCATCAACCCGGGCCATCCGCTCTACGAGGCCTTCGGCGGCATCCACCACATCTACGCGAACAAAAAGGCGATGGAGGGCTACCGCAAGGGCAAGTTCCCGGATGGCGCGGTGATCGTCTTCGACCTGCTGGAGACGAAGAGCGCCGACAACACGATCACCGAGGGCGCGCGCAAGGTGGTGGGCGTCATGCACAAGGACTCGAAGAAGTGGAAGGACACCGGCGGCTGGGGGTTCGAAGGCTTCAAGGGCGATTCGACCACCGAGCGGGCCGTAGGCAAGAACGCGGTGACCGCCTGCTTCAACTGCCACGCGCAGCAGAAAGACAAGGACTACGTCTTCTCCGCCTACCGCAAGTGAACCGCACCGGCTCCCGGGCGCTGGCGCGCTTCGGCCTTGCGCCGCCAGCGCAGCCGGCGCCGGAGTGGCGCGTACAGCCGCTGGTTCAACAGCGATCCGCTTACGCTTTCCGCTCTGCGCGGAAAGGTGGTGGTGCTGCACGCCTTCCAGATGCTCTGCCCGGGGTGCGTACAGCACGGCCTTCCGCAGGCGGCGCGCCTGCACGCGCTTTTTCCCGCGGACGAGGTCGCGGTGATCGGCCTTCACACGGTGTTCGAGCACCATGCGGCGATGACGCCGGTATCGCTCGAGGCGTTTCTCTACGAGTACCGCATCGCGTTTCCGGTCGGCGTGGACGAACACGAAGCCAACGACCCGGTGCCGCTCACGATGCGCGCCTACGGGCTGCGCGGCACGCCGAGCCTTCTTCTCATCGACCGCGAGGGGTATCTGCGCCGGCATTCGTTCGGCGCAGAAGATGACCTCGTCGTCGGCGCGGCGGTGGCAAGCCTGATCGCCGAACGCTGATCGGCCGCTCAAGGAGTGCCCGAGCGCCCGGCGCGCATCTTCGCGTAGCTGCCGGGCGCGTCTTCGAGCGCGGGCAAGCCTTCGCCCGGGCGGCGAGCGGGGACTTTCTCGCCGCGGTTCTGCGCGTCCATCCACGCCTGCCAGTCGGTCCACCAGGAGCCCGGGTGCTGCGTCGCGCCGGCGAACCATTCCTCCGGCGTCTCGGGAAACGCGTCGTTCGTCCAGTAGTGGTACTTCTTCGCCGCCGGCGGATTGACGATGCCGGCGATATGGCCCGAGCCGCCGAGAACGAACCGAACCGGGCCGCCGAGGTAGCGCGCCCCCTTGTAGGTCGTCTTCCAGGGGGCGATGTGGTCTTCGACCGTCGAGATGAAGTAGGCGGGCACCTTCACCTTCGAAAGATCGATCGGAACGCCGGCGAGCGCGATGCCGCCCGGTTTCGCGAGCAGGTTCCTGAGGTACATGTTCCGCAGGTAGAAGCTGTGCATCTTCGCCGGCATGCGCGTGGAATCCGAATTCCAGTAGAGCAGGTCGAAGGGGAACGGGTCTTTTCCGAGCAGGTAGTTGTTGACGACGAAGGACCAGACGAGGTCGTTTGCGCGCAGCAGGTTGAAGGTCGAGGCCATTTCCGAGCCTTCGAGGTAGCCGCGCTCGTTCATCTTGCGCTCGAGGTTTTCGACCGTCGCCTCGTCGATGAAGACGCCGAGCTCGCCCGGCGCGGAAAAATCGAGAAGGCTCACGAAAAAGGTGGCGCAGTTCGCGCGCGCTTCGCCTTTCGCCGCGAGATAGGCGAGCGTGCAGCCGAGAAGCGTGCCGCCGAGACAGTAGCCGATGAAGTTGACCGTGCGCTCGCCGGTCGCTTTTTCGACCGCATCGAGCGCCGCAAGCGGCCCCTCCTTCATGTAGTCCTCGAAGTCCTTCAGCGCAAGGCGCGCGTCCGGATTGACCCAGGAGAGCACGAACACCGTGTGGCCCTGCTCGCGCCGCCCAGCTTGATGAAGCTGTTCGACGGCCGCAGGTCGAGGATGTAGTACTTGTTGATCCAGGGCGGGATGATGACGAGCGGCTGACGGTACTGGGTTTCGGTGCGCGGCTCGTACTGGATGAGCTGGGCGAGTTCCGTCTGGAACACCACCTTGCCGGGGGTGGTGGCGACGTTCTTGCCCAGTTCGAACGCGCGCTCGTCGGTCATCGAGATCCGGAGCTGCCCCTCTCCCTTTTCGATGTCGGCGAGAAGATTGGCGAGCCCGCGCAGAAGGTTCTGGCCGCCGGTCGCGACCGTTTCGCGCAGCACCTGCGGGTTGGTGAGGACGAAATTCGAGGGCGAGAGCGCGTCCACGTACTGGCGGGTGAAGAACGCGACCTTCTTCTTCGACTCCTCCGGCAGCCCTTCGACGCCCGCGACCGCGTTCTGGATGTGCCGGGCGGCGATGAGGTAGCTCTGCTTGATGTAGTCGAAGAGAAAGTTCGAGCTCCAGTCCTCGTCGCGAAAGCGCGGATCGTTCTTCGCCGGCTCGGCGACCGGCGGCGCCTTCTGGCCGAGGAGCCGCAGCCAGCTCGCGTGCCACAGCCGCATGTAATCGATCATCAGGTTGACCGAGAAGGCGGCAAGCGCCGCGGGGTTGGCGAGCAGCCGCGCATAGAGGTCCATGTAGGCGCGCGCGATGCCGAGTTCGTCGGTCACCGCCGACTCGAGGCTCGCCGCGATCGCTTTCTGCGCGTGCTCGGCGAGGATGCGCGAGGCGCGCTCGGCGACCTCCTTCAGGATCCGTGCGACTTCTTCCGGGTTCGCGGTTTCGTTTTTCGGCTCGGCTTTCGCTTCCATGCTCGGCTCCGCTTCTCAGGTGCAATAGCGCAGGACCCCGTCGGCGCCGGTTCTGCGCTCGAGGCGCCCTGCGTAGTAAAGGTAATTGAGGTGGGCGATCGCCTCGCCCATGGCGAAGAAGATCGCGTTCGAATCGAGTCGCCGCGGGAAAAGCACGTCGAGCGCCTCGGCCGCAGAGCGCGGCGCCTGGCGGCAGGCGGCCTCGAGCGCATCCAGCCGCGCCGCATGGTGCGCCTCGAGCGCCGCGATCCTCGCATGCGCGCCGCGAAACGGCAGCCCGTGCGAGGGAAGGACGAGCACGTCCTCGGGAAGGGCCAGGTAGCGGCGGATCGAATCGAGGAAGGTCTGGAGCGGATTCGACATCGGGTCCACCGGCCGCACCGCGACGTTGGTGGAAATTTTCGGCAGCAGCATGTCGCCGGCGACGAGGACGTTCAGTTCTTCGCAGTAGAGCGAAAGATGTTCGGGCGCGTGGCCGTAGCCGACGATCGCGCGCCAGCGGCGCCCGCCGATGCGCAGCACCTCGCCTTCCAGCACGCGCCGGTGCGAGGCGGGAAACGCCGGGACCATCTTGCCGTAGAGGTTGCCGCGGCCGCGAAGCGCCTGCGCCGCCTCCTCGCCCATGCCGTGCGCGCGAAAAAGCGCAAGCTGCTGCTCGATCGAATAGCCGGCCGCGCCGTTACGCGCCGCGTGCACGGTGAGGAACTCCGAGCGCGTCATCCAGAGTTCGGCGCCGTGACGCTCGACGAGCCATGAGGCGCATCCGGCGTGGTCAGGGTGGTAGTGGGTGACGATGAGGCGCGCGAGCGGCCTGCCGCGCGCCGCCGCCGCGAACGCCTGCTCGTGAAGCGCCTGGGTCTGCGGCGTTGCCGAGCCCTGTAGTCCACAAGGGCGAGCGCCGACCGGCCCTCGCGCGCGTCATCGAGCAGCCAGAGGTTGATGTGGTCCAGATCGAAAGGCAGCGGCATCCTGAGCCAGCCGAGGCCGGGCGCGATCTCGCGCACCGCGCCGGGCGGCGGCGGGGCATCGAAAGGAAATTCGAGCGCGGCGGGCTGAGGCATGGGGGCTCGGGCGGCGCCGGGCTAAAATCCGGCGGGTCGCCCGATTATCGCCGCAGCGCAGCAAATGCGGCAACCGGGCGATGCGAAAACCTCATCGACGCGGCTCCGGACGACATGGAACTGCCCGCCTTGCGCTTTGCTCACGGCGAAGCGATCGAGATGCTGCGCAAGACGGTGCGCGACTTCGCGGCGAAGGAAATCGCGCCGCGCGCTGCCGACATCGATCGCACGAACGAATTTCCCGCCGACCTTTGGCGCAAGATGGGAGCGCTCGGGCTTCTCGGGATCACGGTCGAGGAGGAATACGGCGGAACCGCGATGGGCTATCTCGCGCACATCGTCGCGATGGAGGAGATTTCGCGCGCTTCCGCTTCGGTCGGGCTTTCCTACGGCGCGCACTCGAACCTGTGCGTGAATCAGATCCGGCGCAACGGCAACGAGGCGCAGAAACGCAAGTACCTTCCGAAGCTCATCTCCGGCGAGCACGTCGGGGCGCTCGCGATGTCGGAGCCGGAGCGCGGGCTCGGACGTCGTCGGCATGCGCCTTCGCGCCGAGCGGCGCGGCGACCGCTACGTCCTGAACGGCACCAAGATGTGGATCACGAACGGCCCGGACGCCGACGTGCTCGTGGTCTATGCGAAGACCGATCCGCAGGCCGGGTCGCGCGGCATCACCGCTTTTCTCGTCGAGAAGGGCATGCCCGGTTTTTCCACCGCGCAGAAACTCGATAAGCTCGGCATGCGCGGCTCGAACACCTGCGAACTGGTCTTTCGCGACTGCGAGGTGCCGGCCGAGAACGTGCTGGGCGCCGAGGGGCGCGGGGTGAATGTCCTCATGAGCGGCCTCGACTACGAGCGCGCGGTGCTCGCAGGCGGCCCCTTGGGCATCATGGCCGCCTGCCTCGACCTCGTGCTTCCGTACGTGCACGAGCGCAAGCAGTTCGGCCAGCCGATCGGCGAATTCCAGCTCATGCAGGCGAAGCTCGCCGACATGTACACCACCTTCTGCGCCTGCCGCGCCTACGTGTACGCGGTCGGGCAGGCGCTCGACCGAGGCGAGACGACGCGCAAGGACGCCGCAGGCGCCATCCTCTACGCCGCCGAGCGCGCGACCTGGATGGCGGGCGAGGCGATTCAGGCGCTCGGCGGCATGGGCTACATCAACGAGACGCCCGCCGGACGCCTCTGGCGGGACGCGAAGCTCTACGAGATCGGCGCCGGCACGTCCGAGATCCGCCGCTGGCTGATCGGCCGGGAGCTTTTCGCCGAGACCCGGTGACCGGGCTCGCCGACATCCTCGCGCGCAACCGCGCCTGGGCCGAGCGTATGCTCGCCGCCGATCCGGAGTACTTCCGCGCGCTCGCGCGAGGGCAGGCGCCGCAGTTTCTGTGGATCGGCTGCTCCGACAGCCGCGTGCCGCCCAACCAGATCACCGACCTGGCGCCGGGCGAGCTGTTCGTCCATCGCAACATCGCGAACCTCGTGCTCCCCGCGGATGCGAGCTGCCAGGCGGTGCTGCGGTTCGCCCTGCTCGAGCTCGGGGTCCGCCACGTGATCGTCTGCGGCCATTACGGTTGCGGCGGCGTCGCGGCGGCGCTGGAGCGCGGACCGGCGGCCGCCACCGACCCTTGGTTGCGTCACCTCGTCGAGTTGCGCGATCGCCATGCGTCCGAGCTCGAGGCGATCGCCGAGCCGGCCGGGCGGGCGCGCCGACTCGTCGATCTGAACGTGCGCGCGCAGGTGCGCCACGTCTGCGAGTCCGCGCCGGTGCGCCAGGTGTGGGCCCGTGGCCGGCCGCTCTCGGTCCACGGCTGGGTGTACGACATCGAGGACGGGCTGCTGCGCGACCTTGACTGCAGCGCAAGCGGCGCGATCATCTGACTTTCGACGAGGAGGATCTGCATGGAGAAGGACCCGGTCGTCATCGTTTCCTGCGCCCGCACGCCGATCGGCGCGTTCCAGGGCGAGCTGAAGGAGTTCTCCGCGCCGCAACTCGGCGCGGTCGCGATCCGGGCAGCGCTCGAACGCGCAAAGCTTGCGCTCGAGGCGGTCGACGAAGTGATCATGGGCTGCGTGCTGCCGGCGGGCCAGGGCCAGGCGCCGGCACGGCAGGCGTCGCTCGCGGCGGGCCTTCCGCTTTCGGCCGGCTGCACCACGGTGAACAAGATGTGCGGCTCGGGGATGAAGGCGGCGATGCTCGCGCACGATGCTCTCCTTGCGGGCTCGGCGGACGTGATCGTCGCCGGCGGCATGGAGTCGATGACGAACGCGCCGTACCTCCTTCCCAGGGCGCGCGCCGGCTACCGCATGGGCCATGCGCAGGTGCTCGATCACATGTTCTACGACGGGCTGGAGGACGCCTACGAGAAGGGGCGCCTGATGGGCACCTTCGCCGAGGATTGCGCCGCCGCCTACGGCTTTTCGCGCGCCGAGCAGGACGCGTTCGCGATCGCGTCGCTCGAGCGCGCGCAGCGCGCAAACCGCGAGGGCTGGTTCGCCTGGGAAATCGCGCCGATCGCGATCAAGGTCGGAAAAGAGGAGCGGTTCGTCGAGCGCGACGAGCAGCCGTTCCGGGCGAGCGTGGAAAAGATCCCGTCGCTCAAGCCCGCGTTCCGCAAGGACGGCACGGTGACGGCGGCGAACTCCTCCTCGATCTCCGACGGCGCGGCGGCGCTCGTCCTGATGCGCCGCTCGGCGGCCGAGCGCCGGGGCCTTGCGCCGCTTGCCGATCGTCGTCGGCCATGCGACGCATGCGCAGGAGCCGGCGCGCTTCACCACCGCGCCGGTCGGCGCGATCCGCAGGCTCTTTGCGCGCACCGGCTGGCGCGCCGAGGACGTCGATCTCTACGAGATCAACGAGGCGTTCGCGGTCGTCACCATGGCGGCGATGAAGGAGCACGGCCTTGCGCACGAGAAGGTGAACGTGCACGGCGGCGCCTGCGCGCTCGGGCATCCGATCGGGGCGTCCGGCGCGCGCATCCTCGTCACCCTCATCGGCGCGCTCAGAAAGCGCGGCCTCAAGCGCGGCGTGGCGAGCCTCTGCATCGGCGGGGGCGAGGCGACCGCGATGGCGATCGAACTCGCGTGAGCGCGCCGCGCGCATCGAAGCGGGCGCTTCAGGCGCTCCTTGACCGCTCGGCGTTCGTCGCCGGCTGGGGCTTCCGGGTGAAGTCGGTCTCGGACGACGCGTGCACGGTCGACGCTTCCCTGGCGCGAGGAGCTCGCGCGCCCGGGCGGCGTCGTGAACGGCCCGGCGTTCATGGCGCTCGCCGACTGCGCGATGTGGCTCGCGATCAAGCGGCGCCTCGGCATGGAGCAGGACGCGGTGACCGCGGACCTCTATAGCGCGTTTCTGTCCCCCGCACGGCGCGAGACGGTCTATTGCACCGCGCGCATCCTCAAGCTCGGAAAGCGCGCTCGTCTACGGCGTCGCCGAATGCCACGACGCGAGGGGCCGGCTGTTCACTCACCACACGATCACCTACGCGCGCATCGGGGCCTGATGCCGCTTTCCGAACACCACCGAATGATCCGGGACGCGGTGCGGCGCTTCGCCGCCGAGCGGCTCGCGCCGAACGCCGCGCGCTGGGACCGGGAAAAGCGCTTTCCGCGCGAGGCGCTCGAGGGTCTTGCCGCGCTCGGCTGCTTCGGCGTCGCGATCCCGGAAAAATGGGGCGGCGCCGGCATGGATTGCACGGCGCTCGCGCTCGCCTGCGAGGAGATCGCCGCAGGCGACGGCGCGACCTGCACGATCGTCATGGTGAACAACCTCGTCGCCCACGTGCTCCTCGGCTACGGAACCGACGCGCAGAAGGAGAAGTTCCTGCGGCCGCTTGCGCGCGGCGAGCGGCTCGGCGCCTTTGCGCTTACCGAGCCGCACGCAGGCTCGGACGCCGCGGCCATCCTCACCCGCGCCGAGCGCAGAAACGGCGAATACGTGCTGAACGGCGTCAAGCAATTCATTACCTCGGGCGCGACCGCCGATGTCGCGATCGTGTTCGCGGTGACCGAGCGATCCGCCGGCAAGCGCGGAATCAGCGCGTTCGTCGTGCCGACCTCGAGCGCCCGGCTACAAGGTCGCGAGAATCGAGGAGAAAACCGGCCAGCGCGCTTCCGACACCGCGCAGATCGTGTTCGAGAACTGCCGGATTCCGGCGGAAAACCTCCTCGCCGAGGAAGGCGCGGGCTACCGGATCGCGCTCGCGAACCTCGAGACCGGCCGCATCAACGTCGCCGCTCAGGCGACCGGCATGGCGCGCGCGGCGCTCGAGGCAGCGCTCGCCTACGCGCGCGAGCGGCAAAGCATGGGCAAGACCCTGTTCGAACATCAGGCGGTCGCGTTTCGCCTCGCCGACATGGCGACCGCGGTCGAGGCCGCGCGCCAGATGTACCTGCACGCCGCGGCGCTGCGCGATGCGGGCGAACCCGCGCTCAAGGAAGCCTCGATGGCGAAGCTCTTCGCCTCCGAGGTCGCCGAGCGCGTCTGCTCAGAGGCGATCCAGATCCACGGCGGCTACGGGTATCTTGCCGATTTTCCCGTCGAGCGCATCTGGCGCGACGTGCGCGTCACCCGCATCTACGAGGGCGCGAACGACATCCAGCGGCTGCTGATCGCCCGCGCGCTCGCCGAGGGGAAGTGAACCGCCCGAGAAGGCGCGTCACTTCGCGCGCGCGGCGCCCGGTGCGAGCACCTTCCACCACGGCGCGGCGAGCACGCGGCGCGTAAGCGGAAAGGTGTCCTCGCCGGCGTACAGAAGCAGCCCGCCAGCGGCCCGGTCAGGATACTCGTCGAGGAACGCTTCGAGCCCTTTGGCGTCCTGCGGGACTATGCGCGCCGCCGTCTTCACCTCCACCGGAAGCAGGCGACGCCCCGCTTCGACGACGAAATCCACTTCCGCGCCGTCGGCGGTGCGCCAATAGAGGATTTCCGGGCGCGGCGTCTGCAGCTCGCGCCAGGCCAGAAGATCGAGCAGCACCAGATTTTCGAGGTGAGCGCCGCGCGGTTCGGCCTCGCCCGCGAGATGCAGCGCGAGCGCCGTATCGCACCAGTAGAGCTTGGGCGCCTTGATGAGGCGTTTGGTGCGGTTCACCGCGAAGGCCGGCAGGCGAACGGCGAGGTAGCTCGCCTCGAGCACGCCGAGGAAGCGATGTACCTGAGGCTGGCTGAGGCCCGCGTCGCGGCCGAGTTCGCTCTGGTTGAGCAATGCGCCCGTGCGCAGGCAGGCGGCCTGCGCAAGGCGCCGGAAGCCGGCGAGATTCTCGACGGCGCGAAGCTCGGGAAGGTCGCGCTCGAGATACGTCTGGATGTATCCGGAAAACCACAGCGCGCGCTCTTCCGGGTGGGCAAGCTCGTGCGCGGGCACCGGGAATCCGCCCCGGCGCACGGCCGCGCGCCAATCCACGGACGCGGAAGGCGATTCTGCGATCAGGTCGCGCCACCCCAAGGCGCGCGTCGAGATGAGATCGCCCCACAGCCCGGTGCGCCCGGCGCCCGCCAGTTCGCCGACCGTGAGCGGCCAGAGCGTCACGTATGCGGCGCGCCCGGCGAGCGTTTCTCCGATTCGCCGGAGCATCAGCAGATTCGCCGACCCGGTCAGAACGAAGCGCCCGGGCCGGCGCGGGCGGTCGCGATCCACGGCCCGCTTGACGGCGAGAAGCACGTCTTTTGCCCGCTGAACCTCGTCGAGCACCAGCTCCGGCGCGCGCGCGACGAGCGCCTCCGGATCGGCCTCGGCCTGAAGTCGCACCGACAGATCGTCGAGCGTCAGGTACGGCCGGGCGCGAAGCGGCGGGTGCGAGCGCACGAGCGTCGTCTTGCCCGTCTGCCGCGCGCCCAGCACGACGACCACAGGCATCACGCGCAGCGCGGCGGCGAGCGCCCGCGCGGCGGCGCGCGGCAGGAAGGGGCTGGCCGAGGCGTCTTCCATCGAAGTATAATAATCATACCGTTAACGTATGACTGTGCGCCGGGCTGCGCGCCGCGGGCCGAGGCCGCCCCCCGCCGCGCCCGCGCTCAGAACTTCGCGCCGCGGCGCACGCGGATATCGGTCTCGTAAGCGACCATGAGATAGCGGGGCAGATACTCGGCTTCGAGCCGCGCCATCAGCTTTTCGCACACCGCCGGCGGCACGATCACCTCGAACTGGACGTTGCCGTACTCGGCGATCTCCGCGGTGCGCTCGCCGTGCGCGCCGGCGCCCGCGACCTCGAACACGGTGTAGCCGCGTGCGCCGGCCTCCGCCAGCAGCTCGGCCACCGCCTCGCGGGCGAGCGATTCGCAGATGATCGTGACGAGTTTCATCGCGTGCGCGGGCATCTCAGCCTCCGTGCCACCAGCGGGCGATGCTGTAGTAGATCGGGATCCCGAGCGCGACGTTGAACGGAAAGGTCACCACGAGCGCCGCGGTGAGGTAAAGGGTGGGGTTTGCGTCCGGAAGCGAGAGCCGCATCGCCGCCGGCGCGGCGATGTAGGAGGCGCTCGCCGCAAGCACCGCAAAAAGCGTGGTGCCGCCGACGCCGAGTCCCACCGCGGTGCCGACGAGGACACCGAGCGTGCCGTGCACAAGCGGCATCGCCACGCCGAAGACGGCGAGAAACGGCCCGACCTCCCTCAGGTCGCGCAGGCGCCTTCCGGCGACCGTGCCGAGTTCGAGCAGAAAGAGCGCGAGCACGCCGTGAAAGGGCGTGACGAAGAACCCGGCGACCGCCTGCATGCCGCGCTCGCCGCAGACGAAGCCGGCGAGAAGCGTTCCGACGAGAAGAAAGACGCTTCGCCCAAGCAGCGCCTCGTGCAGCGCCCGGCCGAGGCCGCCTGCGGCGCGCGTCTCGCCGCGAAGCAGCGCCCGTGCGAGCACGATCGCGACGACGATCGCCGGCGCCTCCATTACGGCAAGGAGCGCGCTCGCGTAGCCCTCGTACGGCTGCGCAACCGAATCGAGGAAACTCGTCGCCGCGATGAAGGTCACCGCGCTCACCGAACCATAGTGACCGGCGATCGCCGCCGCATCGGCGACCGGCAGCCCGCCTGCGTACCTCAGGATCGGATAGGTCCAGAGCGGCGTTGCCGCCCCGAGCGAGGCCGCGGCGAGCGCAGGCAGCCAAGCGCCGCGCAGCCCGGCTTCGGCGATCGCGACCCCGCCCTTGAAGCCGATCGCAGCGAGGAGGTAGATCGTGAGCGACACATAAAGCGGCTCGGGAAACCTGAGGTCGCTGCGCACGACCGCCGCGAGCATCCCCAGCAGGAAGAACATCACCGGCGGCGAAAGCAGGTTCGCCTGCAGCCCGCCGAAGAGGTCGGGGCTCAAGGCGCGCGGCCCTGTCTGCGCCGTCCGCCTGCGCCGCGCACGGCGAAAACCGAAGGTGGCGTGCAGACGCACGCGGCCAGAGCCGCGCACCACGCCTGCGTGCGCGCGCGCAGGCGAACGGAGACTTCCGCGAGAGGCATGCCGAGGGCGAAGTGTAGCCGGCGCTTCTCGCAATTGCGGAACGCCTCGGGTCACGACGCCTCCCAGACGCTCGCGCCGGTCGCGATCGCAGCACGGGCTATACTGCGCGCTCGCAGGAGCCGTCATGCCCGTCCTCCGCTCGCAGCTCGACACTCGCTCGGACGAATTCCGCGCGAACGCCGAGCGCATGCGGGCGCTGGTCGCCGACCTGCGCGAGAAGGTCGCGCGGCTCGCGCAAGGGGGCGACGCCGAGGCGCGCGCAAAGCACCTTGCGCGCGGCAAGCTCCTTCCGCGCGCGCGCGTCGAGCGGCTGCTCGATCCGGGCTCGCCGTTTCTCGAGATCGGGCAACTGGCCGCCTTCGGCATGTACGGCGATGAAGCGCCGGGCGCCGGCATCATCTGCGGCATCGGTCGCGTCTCGGGACGCGAGTGCATGATCGTGTGCAACGACGCGACCGTCAAAGGCGGCACCTACTTTCCGATCACGGTGAAGAAACACCTGCGCGCGCAGGAGATCGCGGCCCAGAACCGGCTGCCGACGATCTATCTCGTCGACTCGGGGGGCGCGAACCTGCCCAACCAGGACGAGGTGTTTCCCGATCGCGACCACTTCGGCCGCATCTTCTACAACATCGCGAACCTGTCGGCAGCGGGCATCCCGCAGATCGCCTGCGTGATGGGGTCCTGCACCGCCGGCGGCGCTTACGTCCCGGCGATGTCGGACGAGACCGTGATCGTGCGCGGCCAGGGCACGATCTTCCTCGGCGGGCCGCCGCTCGTGAAAGCGGCGACCGGCGAGGTGGTGAGCGCCGAGGAGCTGGGCGGGGCGGAGGTGCACACGCGCGTCTCGGGGGTGGCCGACCACTACGCGGTGGACGACACGCATGCGCTCGCGATCGTGCGCCGCATCGTCGCCGGGTTGAACCTGCGCAAGCGCGTCGCGCTGGACGTGCGCGAGCCGCGCGATCCCCTCTATCCCGCCGAGGAGCTCTACGGGGTGATTCCGGCGGATGTGCGCAAACCCTTCGATGCGCGCGAGCTGATCGCGCGTATCGTCGACGGCTCGGAACTGGACGAATTCAAGCAGAACTACGGCACGACCCTGGTCACCGGCTTTGCGCGCATCCACGGCTATCCGGTCGGCATCCTCGCGAACAACGGCATCCTCTACTCGGAATCCTCGCTCAAGGCGGCGCACTTCATCGAACTGGCCTGCCAGCGCGGCATTCCGCTCGTTTTCCTTCAGAACATCACCGGGTACATGGTGGGGAAGAAGTACGAGGCGGGGGGCATCGCGAAGGACGGCGCGAAGATGGTGACCGCGGTGGCCACCGCGCGCGTACCCAAGTTCACGCTGATCGTCGGCGGCTCGTTCGGCGCCGGCAACTACGGCATGTGCGGGCGCGCCTACAGCCCCCGCTTTCTCTGGATGTGGCCGAACGCGCGCATTTCCGTGATGGGCGGGCCGCAGGCGGCGGCGGTGCTCGCGACCGTGCGCCGCGACGCGATCGAGGCAAAGGGCGGCTCCTGGTCGGCCGAGGAAGAGGAAGCGTTCAAGCGGCCGATCCTCGAGCAGTACGAGCGCCAGGGGCACCCGTACTATTCGAGCGCGCGGCTGTGGGACGACGGCGTGATAGACCCGGCCGATACGCGGCGGCTGCTCGCGCTCGCGATTTCCGCCGCGCTCAACGCGCCGATCGAAGAGACGAAGTTCGGCGTCTTTCGGATGTAGCGCGATGGCGGAAAACCTTCTCGTCGAGCGCCGCGGCGAGGTCGCGGTGCTCACGCTCAACCGCCCGGAGCTCCGTAACGCCTTCGACGATGCGCTGATCGCGGCGCTCGCCGCCGCGCTCGCCGAAGCCGAGCGCGACCCGTCGGTGCGCGCGGTGCTCCTTGCCGGGGCGGGCCCCGCGTTCTGCGCCGGCGCCGACCTCAACTGGATGCGCCGCGTCGCGAACTATAGCTTCGAGGAGAACCTAGCGGACGCGCGCTCGCTCGCGGGACTGCTTGCGCGCCTCGACCGGCTCGGCAAGCCGACGGTCGCGCGCGTGCACGGACCGGCGTTCGCCGGGGGGTGGGGCTCGTTGCCGCCTGCGACATCGCGATCGGCTCGACCGACGCGGCGTTCGCGCTCACCGAGGTGAGAATCGGATTGTCGCCCGCGACCATCAGCCCGTATGTGGTGCGCGCGATCGGCGAGCGCGCCGCGCGGCGCTACTTTCACACCGGCGAGCGCTTCGGCGCGGAGGAAGCGCTGCGGCTCGGGCTGCTTCACAAGGTGTGCGCGCCGGATGCGCTCGATGCCGAGGTCGAGAAGACCCTCGGTGAGCTTCTCGCCGGTGGACCGGAGGCGCACCGCGCGATCAAGGACCTCATCCGGACGGTCGCTCGTGGCGGGCCGGTGTCCGATGCGCTATCGGAGGAGACCGCGCGCCGCATCGCCGAGATCCGCGTCTCGCCCGAAGGCCGCGAAGGCATCGCCTCGTTCCTGGAAAAGCGCAAGCCCGCCTGGCTTGCGCCGAAAGGCCCGGGTGTTCCGTAAGCTCCTCGTCGCAAACCGCGGCGAGATCGCCTGCCGGGTGATCGCCGCCGCGCGCGATCTCGGCATCCGCACGGTCGCCGTCTTTTCGGACGCGGACGCCGGTGCGCGCCACGTCGCGATGGCCGATGAAGCGCGCCGCATCGGCCCTGCGCCCGCGCGCAGCAGCTACCTCGACATCGAGGCGATCCTCGCCGCCGCGAGGGCGTCGGGCGCCGAGGCGATCCATCCGGGGTACGGGTTTCTTTCGGAAAACGCCGAATTCGCGCGCGCCTGCGAGCGCGCCGGGATCGTCTTCGTCGGTCCGCCCGCCGAGGCGATCGCGGCGATGGGCGACAAGGGGGCGGCGAAGTCGTTGATGGCGAAAGCGGGCGTGCCGGTCGTGCCCGGCTATCACGGAGACAGTCAGGATGCCGCGTTCCTCGCAGAGGAAGCGCGAAGAATCGGCTATCCGGTGCTCATCAAGGCCTCCGCGGGCGGCGGCGGCAAGGGCATGCGGGTGGTCGAACGAGCGGCGGACTTTCATGCGGCGCTCGAGGCGGCAAGGCGCGAGGCAAAAGCCGCCTTCGGCGACGACCGCGTGCTTCTCGAGAGATACATCCTTCGGCCGCGGCATATCGAGATCCAGGTGTTCGCCGACCGGCACGGAAACGCCGTGCACCTATTCGAGCGCGACTGCTCGGTGCAGCGCCGGCACCAGAAGGTGATCGAGGAGGCGCCGGCGCCCGGCATGACGGATGAGCGCCGCCGCGCGATGGGCGAGGCGGCGGTCGCGGCCGCGCGCGCGATCGGCTACGTCGGCGCAGGCACCGTCGAGTTCATCGCCGAGGCCGACGGCCGCTTCTGGTTCATGGAGATGAATACGAGGCTTCAGGTCGAGCATCCGGTGACCGAAATGATCACCGGCGTGGACCTCGTCAAGTGGCAGATCGCGGTCGCGGGCGGAGCGCCGCTGCCGCTACGGCAAGAGGAGCTGCGCATCCGAGGACACGCGATCGAGGCGCGCATCTACGCCGAAAACCCCGAGCGCGGGTTCCTGCCCTCGACCGGGCGGCTGCGGCGCCTGCGTACGCCGCGCGCCTCCGAATTCACGTCGGCGGCGCCGCTGCGGATCGACTCAGGGGTGCGCGAGGCGGACGAGATCACGCCCTACTACGACCCGATGATCGCGAAGCTCATCGCCTGGGGCGAGACGCGCGCGCAGGCTCTTGCGCGCCTGCGGGCGGCGCTCGCCGAGTTCGAGATCGTCGGCGTCGCATCGAACGTCGAGTTCCTGTCGCGCCTTTGCGCAAGCCGCGCGTTCGCGAGCGGCGACCTCGACACCGGCCTGATCGAGCGCTCGCGCGAGGAGCTTTTTCCGGTCGACGATGGGGCCACCGACGAAGACCTCGCCTGCGCGGCCCTCGCCGAGCTTTTTCGCGAAGAAGAGGCGGCGCGGCGCGAAGCGCGCGCATCGGGCGACCCGTATTCGCCCTGGTGCGCGGTGGACGGCTGGCGGCTCAACCTCGGCGCGCGCCACGAGTTCGTGTTTCGCGAAGGCGAGCGCGAGCACCGCGTCACGATCCGCTTCGAGCGGGTCGGCTTTCGGTTTTCGGTCGGTGGCCGCGAGTATGCGCTTGCCGGAGGCTGGGAGGGCGATCGGCTGCGCGTATCGCTCGGCGAGGCGAGCTTTCGCTGCGGCGTCTTTCGCGACGGCGCCGAATGGCACGTGTTTCGCGAAGGCCGCCATCGCGTGCTTTCGCTGAAGGGCGCCGAGGAAGCCGAGCCGGCCGATACCGCGGGCGGCACGCTCACCGCGCCGATGCCGGGCAAGGTGATCCAGGTGCTGGTCGAACCGGGCGCGGTGGTCGCAAAGGGCGCACCGCTTCTCGTGCTCGAAGCGATGAAGATGGAGCACACGATCGCAGCGCCGCACGGCGGGCGGGTCGCCGCGATCCACTACCGGGCGGGCGAGCAGGTCGCCGAGGGGGCGGAGCTGCTACGCCTCGAGCCCGCCTGAAGGAGGCTTGACGTGACGTTGCCGACGAAGGTCCGCCTCGTGGAGGTCGCTCCGCGCGACGGGCTGCAAAACGAAAAGAGCGAAGTGCCCACCGCGATCAAGGTGGAACTGATCGAGCGGCTCGCCGACGCCGGCCTTCCTGCAGTCGAGGCGACCGCGTTCGTCTCGCCGAAGTGGGTGCCGCAGATGGCCGACCACGCCGAGGTGCTCGCGCGGATTCGGCGCAAACCCGGCGTCTCCTATCCGGTGCTCACGCCGAACCTGAAAGGGTTCGAGGCGGCGCGCGCGGCGGGGGCGAGCGAAGTCGCTGTGTTCGCCGCCGCAAGCGAGGCCTTCTCGCGCAGGAACATCAACTGCTCGATCGCGGAGTCGCTCGAGCGCTTCCGGCCGGTGCTCGAGGCCGCCGCGCGCCACGGCATCCGGGTTCGCGGCTACGTCTCCTGCGTCGCCGGCTGCCCGTACGAGGGCGAAGTGCGGCCGGAAAAGGTGGCCGAGGTGGCGGGCGCGCTCTACGACATGGGCTGCTACGAGATCTCGCTCGGCGACACGATCGGCGTCGGCACCCCGGGAAAGATCCAGCGGGTGATCGAGGCGTGCGCAAGGCGCGTGCCGATCGAACGGCTCGCCGGCCACTACCACGACACCTACGGGCAGGCGCTCGCCAACATCTACGCCTCGATGGAAGTGGGCGTGTCCACCTTCGACGCCTCGGTCGCGGGCCTGGGCGGCTGCCCTTACGCGAGGGGCGCGACCGGAAACGTCGCGACCGAAGACGTCGTCTACATGCTCGATGGCCTCGGGATCGAAACCGGCGTCGCGCTCGCGAAGCTCGTCGAAATCGGCCAGTGGATTTGCCGCGCGATCGGCCGCGAGTCCGCAAGCCGCGCAGGACGGGCGCTTGCGGCAAAGTGCGCCGCGTGATCGCTTCGCCCTGCGTCAAGGTCTGCGCGCCCGATGCCGCGGGGCGCTACTGCACCGGCTGCCTGCGCACGCTCGATGAGATCGCGCGTTGGCGCGAGATGAGCGAGGAAGAGCGCGCCCAGGTGATGGCGGAGCTGCCGGCGCGCCGGCGCGCGCTGGAGCCCGCACGCACCGCCGCCACTAGGAGCGCCTGAGCGGCGGCGGGTGTCGTTGTTCTCGTCCGCCGCGCCCGGTCGGGTCGGCGGTCGGTCACCGCTCTCTTTCGTCACCCCGCCCGAGCAGGGCGGCTCAGATGTCCGTGAAGTCCCCGTGCCGCCCTTTGCCCGCGGCAAAGCGCGCCGCGCCGGCCGCGCCTTCGGCGACGAACGCGGGAAAGCCGTTGTACCACTCCTTGCGCATCGCTTCGCGGACCGAAAGCCCCTGCTGCATGTAGACCGAGCGCCGGTCGGCGCGCACGCAGACCTGCGGAAAGCGCGCGATCTCGTGCGCGAGCCCTTCGGCGAACTCGCGCGAGGTGCCGTCCGGCACGACGTGCTCGCAGGCACCGATGCGCAGGGCTTCTTGCGCCGGCACCTTGCGCCCGGTGAGGATGATCTCGAGCGCCCGGCCGACGCCGACGAGACGGGGAAGCCGCACCGTGCCGCCGTCCACGAGCGGCACACCCCAGCGCCGGCAATAGACGCCGAAATAGGCCGACTCCTCCAGTCACGCGCAGGTCGCACCAGAGCGCGAGCTCGAAGCCGCCCGCGACCGCCGGGCCGGCGACCGCGGCGATCACCGGCTTGTCGAGCTCGAGGCGCGTCGGTCCGAGGGGCCCGCGCGGGACCGGCGCGCGATCGTCGAGCGGATAGTCGAGCGCGTGCAGCTCCGCCGGATCCTTCACCAGCGAGGCGCAGTACTTGAGGTCCCAGCCGGCGCAGAAGGCGCCGCCCTCGCCCCAAAGCACCGCCACCGCCGCCTCGGGGTCGGCGTCGAACGCCTTGAACGCCTCGGTGAGCGCATCGGCGCTCGCCGGATCCATCGCGTTTCGCGCCTCCGGGCGAGAGTGGATCACGGTCCAGACCCTTCCCTTCTTTTCGACGCGCACGGCCATCGTTCAGCCCTTTTTCTGCGACGCTTCGAGCGCCTGATCGAGGTCCCAGAGGATGTCCTCGAGGTTCTCCAGCCCCACCGAGATGCGGATCATGTCCGGGCCGATGCCGGCGGCGATCTGCTCCTCGTCGCTCATCTGTTGATGCGTGGTGCTCGCTGGGTGGATGACGAGGCTTTTCGCGTCGCCGACGTTGGCGAGGTGCGAGTGCAGCTTCACCGCCTCGATGAAGCGCCGGCCGGCCTCGCGCCCGCCCTTGACGCCGAAGGCGAAGATCGACCCCGGCCCCTTCGGCAGGTACTTCTTCGCCCGCTCGTAGTAGGGGCTGGAAGGCAGCCCCGGATAGCTCACCCATCCGACCGCGGGGTGCTTTTCCAGCCACTCGGCCACCGCGCGCGCGTTCGCGACGTGCTTCTCCATCCGGAACGAGAGCGTCTCGAGGCCTTGCAGGAACAGGAACGCGTTGAACGGACTCAGGCAGGCGCCGAGGTCGCGCATCATCTCGACGCGCGCCTTCATGATGAAAGTGAAGTTGCCGAAGGTCTCCCAGTAGCGCATCCCGTGGTAGCCGGGCGACGGTTCCACCATCTCGGGGAAGGTGCCGTTGTCCCAGGGGAAGGTGCCGCCGTCCACGATCACGCCGCCGATCGAGGTGCCGTGCCCGCCGATGAATTTGGTCGCCGAGTGCACCACGATGTCGGCGCCGTGCTCGAACGGGCGGCAGAGGTACGGCGAGGCGAAGGTGTTGTCGATCATGAGCGGGATCTTGTGCGCGTGCGCGATGTCGGCGACCTCGCGGATCGGAAAGACGTCGGCCTTGGGATTGCCGATCGTCTCGCCGTAAAGGAGCTTCGTGCGCGGGCCGATCGCGCGCGCGAAGTTCTCCGGGTCGGCGGCATCGACGAACTTCACCTCGATCCCGAAGCGCCGGAAGGTGAGCGCGAACTGGTTGTAGGTGCCGCCGTAGAGGGTGCGCGAGGAGACGATCTCGTCGCCCGCCTTGAGCAGCGTCGCGATGGCCACCAGCTGCGCCGCCTGGCCGGAGGCGGCGGCGAGCGCCCCGACCCCGCCTTCGAGCGAAGCGACGCGCTCTTCGAACGCCGCCACCGTCGGGTTCGAGATGCGGCTGTAGATGTTGCCGAACTTGTTGAGCGCGAACAGATGCGCCGCGTGCTCGGTGTCCTCGAACACGAACGAGGTCGTCTGATAGATCGGCATCGCGCGCGCGCCGGTCGTCGGATCGGGCGTCTGCCCGGCGTGGAGCATTCGCGTGTCGAACCCGAAGTCGAACTTGTCGGCCACGTCCCCTCCTACTCGAACACGGTGTCGAACCGGCGCGCGGTGATGACGCCGGTCGAGAGCCCGACCACGTCGAGCCCGTAGTCCTTCTTGCCGAAGAAGCGGCAGTGCTCGATCTTCACGCACCGGTCCATCACCACCTCCATGCCGGCGGCGGCGGCCGCGCGCGCCGCCTCCTCGTTCACGACGCCGATCTGCATCCAGAAGACCTTCGCGCCGATCGCCTGCGCCTCGGCAACCAGCGGCAGCACCGTCTCGCCGCGCCGGAAGATGTCCACGATGTCCACCGGCGCGCCGATCGCGGCAAGCGTCGGGTAGCAGCGCAGGCCGAGGATTTCCTCGGCGCCCGGGTTCACCGGATAGACGGTGTAGCCCTTGCTTTTCATGTGAACGAGCGCCCGGTAGCTCGCGCGCGCGGGGTTCGCCGACACCCCCACCATCGCGATCCGCCGGTAGCGCACGAGGATGTCGCGCGTGCGCGCGGAAAGCTCTCCGGTCATGATGCCTGCGTAGTTCGCCATCAGCGCCTCCCTCTGGTCCGTGTCCTGCGTCGCGTTCCCGCCGGGCGCAACGCCCGGCCCTCGGGAACCGGCCGAGCGCTGTCGCGCCATTCGACCGCCGCGCGAAAGCCGCGCGTTTCGGTCTTAGCCGTCATGACGCGGTCAGTCCCGCATCGGATCCCACGGCATCGGCTGGGTCGAGCAGCCTTCGGGGCCCCCTTCCACGAAGCGCTCGAGGTCGTAGCCGGCGCACAAGGCGCCCCCGCGCCTGACAGTACGCTCGCTTGCACTCGGTCGCCCGCGTTCGCCGCCTCGAGCGGCGCGCCGTATCTCGCCCGGCATGCGCTCGTCGACCGCGTTCAGGCGCGCAGGGCGATTGAGCGTGACCCGGGCGATTCGGCCGGTGACGCCGTACCTGAGGGTTGCGAATTTGCGCGGCATCGCGATCCCTCCCTTCGCCAGCATGGCAGGCCGAGCAGGCGCCGCAGGCGCGGTCCAGCGCGCTCGACCCCGGCGACTCAGCCGTACTTGCGCAGGTCCTCGATCACCTTGCCGTCGTTCGGAAGCGAGCCCGGCGCGACGAGCTGCACCTCGCCGCGCAGCTTGGTGACATCGCGGATCGCGCCGACGATCCGTTCGACGAGACCCTCGGGCGGCGCGGCGACTTCGCAGCGCAGCGTCATGCGGTCTGCGCCCACTTCTCCCTCGACCACCAGGCGCGCGCGCGCGATCTCGGGAAAGCGGCGCACGATCTCGGCGACCTGCTTCGGGGTCACGAACATGCCGCGCACCTTCGTCGTCTGATCCGCACGCCCCAGCCAGCCGCGGATGCGGGTGTTGGTGCGCCCGCACGGGCTCGTTCCCGGAAGCACCGCCGAAAGGTCGCCGGTCGCGAAACGGATGAGAGGATAGTCGCGGTTGAAGCTCGTCACCACCACCTCGCCCACTTCGCCCGCGGGCACCGGGTCGCCGGTGCCCGGACGCACGATCTCGACGATCAGCCCTTCGTCGAGGATCATGCCTTCGGTGGGTGTGCCGTCGGCAAGGGCGCTCTCGTAGGCGAGGAGCCCGAGGTCCGCGGTGGCGTAAAGCTGCTGCACGCGCAGCCCACGCGCGCGCAGCTGCTCGCGCAGCGCGGGCGGCAGATATTCGGCGCCGACGAGCGCCTTGCGAAGACAGGAGACGTCCGCGCCCAGCTCGTCGGCCTTCTCGAGGATCAGCTTGAGGAACGAGGGCGTGCCGACGAAGGCGTTCGCGCGCAGATCGCGGATCGTCGAAACCTGAAGCTCGGTCTGGCCGACGCCGGTCGGCACCACCGTGCAACCGATCGCCGCGGCGCCCGCCTCGACCATCGAGCCGGCGGGCGTAAAGTGGTAGGCGAAGGTGTTCACCACGAGGTCGCCCGCGCGAAAGCCCGCCGCCCAAAGCGCGCGCGCGGTGCGCCACCAGTCGCGCCCATGGCCCTCGGGCTCGTAGATCGGGCCGGGCGAGGCGAATACCTTGGCGAGTTTCGCGAGCGGCGCGGCGACGAGCCCCCCGAAGGGGCGCTCCCGCGCCTGAAGCTCGGCAAGCTCCGACTTGCGCGTGACCGGCAGGCGCGCAAGCGCTTCGCGCGAGCGCACGTCGGCCGGATCGACGTCGGCGAGGATGCGCGCCCAGCCGGGGGCGTTCGCCTTGGCGTGCGCAAGGAGCCCGGGCAGCGCGGCGAAAAGCGCCGCCTCGCGCTCCTCCGGCGATCGCGTCTCCAGCGCGTCGAAGTATTCGCTCAAGCCGCGCGACCTAGAGCCAGCGCTTGCGGCGCCGGTAGGACTTGACGTCCCGAAAACTGCGCCGCCCGGCCGAGGAAAAGCCGAGGTAGAACTCCTTCACGTCCTCGTTTTCGGCGAGCGTCTTCGCCTCGCCGTCCATCACCACGCGGCCGTTTTCGAGGATATAGCCGTAGTCGGCGTAGCGGAGCGCCATGTTCGCGTTCTGCTCGGCAAGGAGAATGCTCACGCGCTCCTTCTGGTTGAGTTCGCGCACGATCTCGAAGATCTCCTCGACGAGTTGCGGCGCGAGCCCCATCGACGGCTCGTCGAGGAGCATCAGCTTCGGCCGCGCCATCAGCGCCCGTCCGATCGCCGTCATCTGCTGCTCGCCCCCGGAGGTGTAGCCCGCGAGCGCCTTGCGCCGTTCCTTGAGGCGCGGAAAGTACGCGTACACCCGCTCGAGGTCCGCGCGCAGGTCGGCGCGGCCGCGCGTGTAGGCGCCGGTGAGCAGATTTTCCTCGACCGTCAGGTGCTGGAAACAGCGGCGCCCCTCCATCACCTGGATCACCCCGCGGCGAACCAGCTCGTTCGGCGTCAGCCGATCCACGCGCTCCCCGTAGAACAGGATCTGCCCTTTGGTCACCTCGCCGCGCTCTGCGCCGAGGAGGTTGGAAATCGCCTTGAGCGTCGTCGTCTTGCCGGCGCCGTTCGCGCCGAGCAGCGCGACGACCTGACCCTCTTTTACCTGCAGGCTCACGCCCTTCAGCACGAGGATCACGTGGTCGTAGATGACCTCGACGTTCGCGACCGAGAGCGGCAGCCGCGTCGCGGGGCTCGGTTCAGGAACTGCAGACATGAAAAAAGCGGGGCTCGGCTGCGGCCTTCGCCCCGCCCGCCTTCCGTTCGCCGGTTACTTTTCCTTCGCGCAGTCGCGCGGCGTGATGTTCTTTTCTTTTGCGTACTGCATCGCCGAGGCCTCGATCATCGGCCGCACGAGCTTCTGGTCGGTGGGGATCCAGTCGGAGATGATCTTCCACTGCTTGCCGTCCCACTGCTGGAAGCGCACGCCGCCGCCGCCCTCGTGGTCCTCGCAGGTGATGCGGAAGGTCGGCATGAAGCCGGAGGCGCCCAGACGCTTGAGGGTCGCCTCGTCGATGTTCAGGTTCTCGAGCCCCCAGCGCACCTGCTCGCCGGTCATCGGCTGGCCCTTGCCGAAGCGTTCCTGTGCCTTGCGGATCGCCTCGGTGCTGACGATCGCGAAGATCACGCCGCGGTTGTAGTAGATCGTGCCGATGCGGCTCTTGTCCTCCAGCTCCCCCTTGCCCTTGCCGTAGACGTGCTTGCGGATCTCCTGGATCACCGGGAACTTGTCGCCCGGGGAGTTGAACCCGGCGGCGATGTAACCCTTTGCCGCATCGCCCGCCGGAATCACGTCCTCTTCCGACCCCGACCACCAGACGCCGACTATCCGGTCGCGGGGAAAGCCCGCCCGCGCAGCGGCCTTGATCGCCGTCGGGTTCATCACGCCCCAGCCGCGCAGGATCACCCAGTCGGGCTTCAGCTGGCGGATCTGCAGCCACTGCGCCGACTGCTCGTTGCCCGGCGAAGGCACCGCGATGTTCGTCACCTTGAACCCATACATCTCGGCCTGCTTCTCGAGCACCGGCAGCGTCTCCTTGCCGTAGGCGGAATCGTGATACAGGTTCACGATGTGCTTGCCGCGCAGCTTGTCCATGCCGCCCTCGCGCTGGCCGATGAAGCGGATCTTGGCGGTATTCTGCGACCAGTAGTTGGTGATGAGCGGGAAGACGTACGGGAACACGCGCCCGTCGGAGGCGTCGGTGCGCCCGTAGCCGAGGGTGATCAGCGGAATCTTGTCCACCGGCGCCCGGTCAATCAGCGCATAGGTGATGCCGGTCGAAAGCGGATGGAAGAGCGACGCGCCGGTCGGGCCCCGTTTCTTCAGCCGCTCGTAGCACTCCACGCCGCGCGAAGTGATGTATTCGGTCTCGCACTTCTCCCAGGTGAGCTTCACCCCGTTGATGCCGCCGTCGCGCTCGTTGAGCAGGGTCAGGTAATCGAGGAACCCGGCGGCGATCCCGCTGCCGCCAGGGGCGAACGGACCCACCCAGTAGAACGCGGCGGGGATGAACTGCTCCTTCGCCTGCGCCGCCGCCGTCCCGGAAAACCCGGTCGCGGCCGCGGCGAGCGCGAGCGCCAGCATGCTGCGTTTCATGGTTGCGCCTCCTCCTTGGACATGGCTTGTGCCTGCGACCGGCATATCTTAGTCCTTGCCCCTCAATGGGGGAAGGGCCAGAGCCGGAGCTTTTCCTTGCCGATCTGCCAGAGCCGGGCGAGGCCGTGCGGCTCGACGATCAGGAAAAACACGATCAATGCGCCGAAGATGATCAGCTCGATGTTGGACAGCCAGGCGTGCGGCACGTCCACCCCGAAAGCGTGGGAAAGGAAACCCGAGACGAGGTTGAGGAAAATCGGCAGCAGGGTAATGAAGGCCGCCCCGAGGAACGAACCGAGGATCGAGCCCACCCCCCCGATGATGATCATGAAGAGTACCCGGAACGAGAGATCGAGGCTGAAGGCCTCGGGCTCCACGGTGCCGAGGTAGCAGAAGGCGTAGAGCGCCCCGGCCACGCCGCAGTAGAACGAGCTGATCGCGAAGGCGAGGAGCTTGGTGCGCATGATCGGGATGCCGATCACGCTCGCCGCGACATCCATGTCGCGTACCGCCATGAACGCTCGGCCGGTCTCCGAGCGCATCAGGTTTTTCGCCGCGAGCGCCATCAGCGCGACGATCGCGAGCGTGAGCAGATACTTCTCCTGCGCCGTGTCGAACGTGTGGCCGAGGATGACGATCTCCTGCGCGCTGATCACGCCCGAGGAGCTGTAGTTCGTGAACCAGCCCACGCGCTGCAGCACCCAGAGCACGAAGAACTGGCAGGCGAGGGTCGCGACCGCGAGGTAGAAGCCCTTGATGCGCAGGCTCGGCAGCCCGAAGACGATGCCGAGCGCCGCGGCGCACAGCCCCGCGAGCGCGAACGAGACGAGGATCGGCAGCTCGGGCAGCCGCAGCTCGAAGTTGTAGGCCATGAACGCGCCCACCGCCATGAAGCCGGCGGTGCCGAGCGAGAGCTGCCCGGCGTAGCCGGTGAGGATGTTCAGCCCCAGCGCCGCAAGCGACAGGATGAGGAACGGAATGAGCAGCGCCTTCAGCCAGTAGTGGCTCGCGACCGCCGGCACCACGAAGAAGGCGAACGCGAGCAGGAGCGCGATGGCGATGCGATCCTGGCGGATCGGGAAAATCCGCTGGTCTTCGGCGTAGCTCGTGCGGAATTGGCCGGCTTCGCGGTAAATCACGGTCAGACCCGGTCGATGTGTTTCTCGCCGAACAGCCCCTCGGGCCGAACGAGAAGAAAAAGGAGCGCCACCACGTAGGCGAACCAGAGCTCGATCCCGCCGCCGAAATGCGGCCCGATGTAGACCTCGGCGAGCTTCTCGCTCGCGCCGATGATGAGGCCGCCGACGATCGCGCCGAGCACCGACTCGAAGCCGCCGATCAGCAGCACCGGCAGCGCCTTCAGCGCGATGAACGTGAGGGAGAACCCGACGCCGTTACGCGCACCCCAGAGAAGCCCCGCCACCAGCGCGATGAAGCCGGCGACCGCCCAGACGATCGCCCAGATGTGCTTGAGCGGGATGCCGACCGAGAGCGCCGCCTGGTGGTCGTCGGCGACCGCGCGCAGGGCCCGGCCGATCCGCGTGTACTGGAAAAAGACCGCGAGCACCGCCACCAGCACCCCCGCGATCACGGCCGCCGTCAGATCGAACTGACTGACGTTGATGCCGGCGGCCTGCGACAGCCACTCCATCGGCACGTCCTCGATGCCGAGTTCCAGCCCGTGCGGCTGCGAGCCCCAGACGAGCTGCGCGAGGCCCTCCAGCACGAACGTGAGCCCGATGGTCGCCATGAAAAGCGTGATCGGCGGCTGGTTGACGAGCGGCCGCAGCACGAACCGCTCGGTCGCGACGCCGACGGCGACCATGACGAGGAGCGTCGCCGGAAACGCGAGCCACATCGGCAGCCCGAACATCTTGACGAGCTGAACGAAGGTGAGCGCGGCGAAAAACACCATCGCCCCTTGCGCGAAGTTGAACACGCCCGAGGCCTTGTAGATGAGGACGAAGCCGATCGCGACGAGCGCGTACATGACGCCGGCGAGCAGCCCCCCGATCAGCACCTCGAAGAAGAACCCGACGTTCAATGCGAGACTCCCAGATAGGCGTCGATCACCGCCTGGTTGCGGCGGATCTCCTCGGGCGTGCCGTCGCCGATCTTGCGGCCGTAGTCGAGCACGACCACGCGGTCGGAGATGTCCATCACCACGCCCATGTCGTGCTCGATCAGCACGATCGTCGTGCCGAACTGCTCGTTCACGTCGAGGATGAAGCGGCACATGTCCTGCTTCTCCTCGAGGTTCATGCCCGCCATCGGCTCGTCGAGGAGCAGGATCCGCGGCTCGGCGGCGAGCGCGCGGGCGAGTTCGACGCGCTTTTGCAGCCCGTAGGGCAGGCGCCCGACCGGCGTCTTGCGGATGTGCTGGATTTCGAGAAAGTCGATGATTTCCTCGACCGCGCGCCGGTGCTCGTATTCCTCCCTGCGCGCGCGCGGCAGCCACAGCGCCTGCTCGACGAAGCTCGCGCGCATCTTGAGGTTGCGCCCGGTCATGATGTTGTCGAGCACCGTCATGCCCTTGAAGAGGGCGATGTTCTGGAACGTGCGCGCGATGCCGAGGCGTGCGGCCTCGTGCGGATCCATGTCGTGGAATTCGCGCCAGCCATCGCCCACCCGTAGCCGGATCGTTCCCGCCTGCGGGTGGTAGACGCCGTTCAACACGTTCAGCATCGAGGACTTGCCGGCGCCGTTCGGGCCGATGATCGCGCGGATCTCGCGCTCGCGCACGTCGAAGGACACGTCCTGGAGCGCTTTTACCCCGCCGAAGGCGAGCGACACGTTCTCGACGACGAGGATCGGCTCGCCCACCGTGCGCGCGGGCGCCCGAGGTTGCAGGGCCGCAACCTCGGCCGAGACTGCGAAGGCCGCGTCCGCCGTCACGCCGCCTTCTTCGCCGCCGCGCGCGCGAACGTCTTCGCGTCGCGGATCTTGAGGTCGGCCGAGATCGTGCCCGTGCGCCCGTCCTCGTAGCGCACCTTGGCTTCGACGTGAACGGAGTCGCGCCCGCTGTAGAGCGCCTCCACGAGCGGCGCGTATTTTTCGGCGATGAAGCGCCGGCGCACCTTGCGCGTACGGGTGAGCTCCTCGTCGTCGGCGTCCAGTTCCTTGTGAAGGATCAGGAAGCGGTGGATCTGGGAATTGGCCAGTTCGGGCTCGGCGGCAAGGTCGGCGTTCACCCGCTCGATGCACTCGCGCACGAGCTCGTAGACCTCGTCGCGCGAGGCGAGGTCCACGTAGCTGGAATACGGCATGTTGCGCTTCTCGGCCCAGTTGCCGACCGCCTCCATGTCGATGTTGACGAACGCGCACACCCGGTCGCGCCCGTGGCCGAAGCAGACCGCCTCCTTGATGTAGGGGAAGAACTTGAGCTTGTTCTCGAGGTACTTCGGCGCAAAGAGCGTGCCGTCGGCGAGCCGCCCGACGTCCTTCACCCGGTCGATGATCTTCAGGTGACCGTCGGCGTCCAGGTACCCGGCATCGCCGGTATGGAACCAGCCCTCGGCGTCCTTCGCTTCGAGCGTCGCCTGCGGGTTCTTGTAGTACTCCTTGAACAGGCCCGGCGAGCGGATGAGGAGCTCGCGCTCGGGCGTGAACTTCAGCTCGACGCCCGCCACCGGCGGGCCGACGGTGTCGGGCTTGACCGCGTGGTCGGGCTGCACGCAGACGAATACGCTCGTCTCGGTCGAGCCGTAGAGCTGCTTGAGATTGATGCCGATCGAGCGGTAGAACTTGAAAAGGTCCGGTCCGATCGCCTCGCCCGCGGTGTAGGCGAGCCGCACCCGGCTCATGCCGAGCACGTTCCGGAGCGGCCCGTAGACGAGCAGGTCCCCCAGCCAATAGAGCAGCCGGTCGGCGAGCCCGACGGGCCGGCCCTCGAGGATCGCGCCGCCGACGCGCTGCGCGAGCGCCATGAAGTAGTCGTACATCGCGCGCTTTACGCGCCCGGCGTCTTCCATGCGGATCGACACCTGCGTAAGCAGCGCCTCGAGCACCCGCGGCGGGGCGAAATAGTACGTCGGCCCGATCTCGCGCATGTCGGTCATCACCGTCTCGGCCGATTCCGGGCAGCAGATGCAGTAGCCGGTGACGAACGGCTGCGCGTAGGAAAAGATGTTCTGACCGATCCAGGCAGGCGGCAGGTAGGCGAGCACGACGTCCCGATCCGAGAGCCCTTCCATCTCGGCGGCGACGCGCGCGCGGTCGATGAGGGCGCGGTGCGTGAGCACCACGCCTTTCGGGTTTCCGGTGGTGCCGGAGGTGAAGAACATCGCCGCGGTGTCCTCGCCCGAGCCCTTCGCGATCTCGGTCTCGACGAAGCCCGGGTCGCGCGCGTGCGCCGCCCGGCCCTCTTCGAGCAGCCGCTCGTAGGGCGCAAGCTCGCGCTGCGCGTAGTGGCGCATGCCGCGCGGATCGTCGTACCAGATGCGCCTGAGCGTCGGGCAGCGCGGCAGGATCTCGAGTAGCTTGTCGACCTGCTCCTGGTCTTCGGCCACCGCGAAAGCGATCTCGGCGTTCTGGATCGGAAACACCATCTCGGCCGCGACCGCATCCTGGTAGAGTGGCACCGGGATGCCACCGAGGCACTGCGCGGCGCACATCGCCGCATAGAGCCGCGGCCGGTTGTCGCCGACGATCGCCAGATGATCGCCGCGCCCGAAGCCGGCGGCCGCGAGCCCGGCAGCGAGCGCGCGCACCTCGTCGGCGTACTGCCGCCAGGTCCAGGTCTGCCAGATGCCGAGCGCCTTCTCGCGCACCGCCGGCCGCTCGCCGCGCTCGCGCGCGTGATGAAGCAGCAGCTTCGGAAACGTATCGAGCCCGACGAGCCCTTCGGCCACTTTGCCGCCCCCTCCCTAAACGACCGAATCTCGCATGTATTCTACATAGCGAAAGGGGCGATTGACCGCAGCGATCCGGGCGAGCGAGCAACCGGGCCGGAAAGGGCGTGGTCCGGCTTTCCCGGCGGCGCGAGCGTCCCGCGGAGGCGGACCGCGGCACGGTCCTCTTCGACGGCTCGTCCATGGCCTCGCCGGCAAGCCAGACGCTCGCCGAAGGGCGCGAAAGGCTCGCCGAATTCCAGGCGCGCGACCGGCGTTCCATCGATCGCGCGTTCGCGCGCGGCATCCTTGCGGGCGACCGTCCGCGCGCGGCGGACCGGAGTTCGTTCGCGCCGGGTACGAGAAATGGAACCGCCTGGTGCGCGAGACCGCCGCGACGGTGAACTGACCGCCCCGGACTCAGTGCAGCCGGGGCTTGAGCAGAAAATCGTTCCGGTCGGCCGAGACCGCGCGCACGTCGAGGCGCTTTGCGCCGCGGCCGAGCGTGAGCGGGATCTCGGTGCCCGCCGGTCCGAGCGCCCAGATGCGGCGAAAGAGATCGGCAAGCCCCGCCGGGCGCTCGCCGGCGACCGCGAGTACCGCATCGCCGAGTTTCACGCCCGCCCGCTCGGCCGGGCCTCCGGCGACCAGCCCGCCGACCACCAGAGCACCGTCGACTTCCTGCACGTACATGCCGAGCCAAGGGCGCGGCGCGCGCCGCGGGCGCCCGTAGCGCACGAGGTCATCGAGGATCGGCTCGAGGAGATCGATCGGCACGATCATATTGCCCTGTACGAGCCGTCCGCCGTGCAGCTCCTGCACGAGGAGCGACCCGATGCCGGCGAGCCGTCCGTCGCGCGCAACGAGCGCCGCCCCGCCCCACTGCGGATGCGCCGGCGCGGTGAAGATCGCGTCGTCGAGCACGTACTCCCAGTAGCCGGCGAACTCGCGCCGCGCGAACACGCGCGCGCGCAGCGCGTGCGCGACGCCCCCCGCGCCGAGGAGAAAGACCTCCGCGCCGACCGGACAGGCGGCGGCGCTGCCGCGCGCAAGCGGCGCGAGCCCCAGCTCGCCCAGCGCGAGCACCAGACCGAAGCCGCTCGCGTGGTCGTAGGCGAGCGCGTGGCCGGCGAGCACCGCGCCGCGGCGGGTGGCGATCCAGATCGCGTGCGCCTCGACGATGAGATAGCCGATCGTGAGCACGAGGCCGTCGGCACCGATCACGACGCCGTTTCCGGCGCGCTCGGTACCGAGGATCCCCGCGGTGAACGCGTGCGGCGGAACGTGCGCGCGCAGCTCCACCACGGCGTCGAGCGCGGCCTCGAGATCGAACGCGACGTCGCCCTGCTTCGGCCGCAGATCTTCCGGAAAGGCCCAGTCTTCGGCTCCCGGCATGGCAACCCTAGCCTACACCAGCGGGCGGCCGTGCTAAATTTGCGCGCCTTTTCCCGACCGCACCCCGATGACGAAGACGAGTCCGACCCGAGCCGAGGCGCGGCTGCGGCCGCTGCCCGCCTTCATCTTCGCCAGCCGCTGGCTGCAGCTGCCGCTCTACATCGGCCTGATCGTCGCGCAGGCGGTGTACGTGTGGCTGTTCTGGCAGGAGCTGTATTACCTGTTGCTCGCCGCCTTCGGCGATCAGCACGCGCTCGCGCACGTGGTCGAGGCGGTCACCGTCGAGGGCGGCCAGAGGCCGGACAAGCTCAACGAGACCGTGATCATGCTGGTGGTGCTCGGGCTCATCGACGTCGTGATGATCTCCAACCTCCTCATCATGGTGATCATCGGCGGCTACGAGACGTTCGTGTCGCACCTCGGGCTGGAGAACCATCCGGACCAGCCGGAGTGGCTCTCGCACGTCAACGCTTCGGTGCTGAAGGTCAAGCTCGCGACCGCGATCATCGGCATCTCGTCGATCCACTTGCTGAAGACCTTCATCAACGCCTCGGCCTACGACGCGAAGACGATCGTCGCGCAGACCGGCATCCACATCACCTTCCTCGTGTCTGCGCTCGCGATCGCCGCCGCCGACCGCATCATACCGATCACAGGCGTGTCCGAGCGCGCGCGCGAGCGCTGAGACCCCGCGCCGCGCCTCCGGTCCAGAGCGACTTTCGCTTTTCGAGAAACGCGCGCACGCCCTCGCGGAAATCGGCGCGCGCATAGGTGCGGGCGACGAAGTCGTCGCCGTCCGGAAGCGCGCCCACCGCAAGGAGCCGCGGCACCGGCGCCTTCGTGACCGCAAGCGTGCTCGGCGCGCGGTGTTCGCCATCGAGAGGCAATTGCCGAGCGTGCGCGCGATCGGCAGACCGAAGCGCGCCTCGGGGGTGGCGGTGCCGTTGTCGGCTGCGGCGGCGATCGCGATGCTCTCGCCCACCTCCCGCGCCCCCGATCTGCGCGATCACCGGCTTCGTCACACGCGCGAGCCGCCCGGTGGTGCGCCGCTCGCCGTCGCCCTCGACGAGCCGCTCGGCGGCGGATTCGCTCCCCGGACATGGGAAACTCTCCGGGGCGGCGATGGCAGCACCGGCGAGCGCCGGGCGCGTGCGCCCCGCACCCCCGACACCGTGACGCATCGGCTCTCGAACGCGCTTCAGACCCTCGTGCTCCTTGCGGCGATGGCCGCGCTCGCGGGCTACCTCGGCTGGGTGCTGTTCGGCACCGACGGCCTCGTCGTCGCAGCGCTGCTCGTGCCGCTCGCCCTCGCGATCGGCCCGCGCGTTTCGCCCCGGCTCGTGTTGCGCGCCTGCCCGCGCCGTGCCGCTTGCGCCCGCGCAGGCGCCGGGCCTGTACCGTCTGCTCGCGGCGCTCGCCGAGCGCGCCGGGCTCGCGCGCACGCCGCGCCTGTGGTACGTGCCGACGCAGGCGATGAATGCTTTTGCGACCGGCCGGGCCGAGGACGGCGCGATCGCGGTGACCGACGGACTGCTGCGCCGCCTTGCACCGCGCGAACTCGCCGGTGTGCTCGCGCACGAGGTGGCGCACCTCGCCGCAAACGACGTCTGGGTGATGACGCTCGCCGACGTGGTGGGGCGGCTCACGGGCGCGCTCTCGCTCTTTGGCCAGCTGCTTCTCGTCGCCTGGCTGCCCGCCGCGCTCGTTGCGGGCGCCGAAATCCCCGTCGCGCCGCTCGCGGCGATGGTGCTCGCGCCGGTCGCCTCCGCGCTGCTGCAGCTTGCGCTTTCGCGCACGCGCGAGTTCGAGGCCGATGCCGCCGCCGCCGAACTCACCGGCGATCCGCTCGGGCTCGCCTCGGCGCTCGAAAGGCTCGAACGGCTCCAGGGCGGATGGCTCGAACGCCTCTTCATGGCGCGCCCGCCGCGCTGGCTGCGCACGCACCCGGAGACCGGCGAGCGCGTCCGGCGGCTGCTCGACCTCGAACGCGCGCAGCGCCGCGCGCGCGCCGCCGCCTGGGACTACGGCGACGATCCGGTCTTCGGCCGCCCGGCGATCGCGCGCCGGCCGCGCTGGCACTGGAACGGCCTGTGGTACTGAGGCTCGCTCCCGCCGGCGCGTTTCGCTAAAGTCTGCGCTTTCGCCCGATCGCCTCGCGATGAGTGCGCCCGAGTCCCGCCGATCGAGCCCGGCACGCGTGCCGAGCTCGCGGCGCTGGAAGCGCGCATCCGCGCCTCGCGCGGCTCGCTCCTCAAGATCTACCGCGTGCTGCTCAACAGCCCGCCGCTCGCCGACGGCTGGGAGGCGATTCTTCACCGCCGTGCGGCAGAAGACCTCGATTCCCGCGCGGCTGCGCGAGCTGGCGATCCTGCGCATCGCGGTGCTGAACGGCGCGCGCTACGAATTCGCGGCGCACCTGCCGCACGCGCGCGCCGCAGGCCTTGCCGAGGAGACGATCGCCGCGCTCGGCGCCGGGCGCGAGCCGCCGGGCTCGATGCGCTCGATCGGCTGGTCCTCGAGCTCGCCGACACGATGACGCGCGCGATCGAGGTGCCCGACGACCTCTACGCCGCCCTCGCGGCGCATTTCTCGCCGCGCGAGATCGTCGAACTCGTCGCCACGATCGCCGCCTACAACATGGTGTCGCGCTTCCTCGTCGCGCTGCGGATCGAACCCGACGGCGACGCTCAGTAGGGCAGGCCGACGTAGTTCTCGGCGAGCGCGCCGAGCGCGCGCTCGGAGGAAAACAGGTAGTCGAGCTCGGCCTCCTGCAGCCGGCGCTCGTAGGCGCTCGTCTCGGGAAACTCGTGCAGCAGCATCGTCATCCACCAGGAAAAGCGCTGCGCCTTCCACACGCGCGCGAGCGCCCGCGCCGAGTAGCCGTCCAGGCCGCTCGCGTCGCGGTCGCGGTACCAGGCGATGAGCGCGCGCGAGAGGTAGTAGATATCGGAGGCGGCGCTGTTCAGGCCGCGCGCGCCGGTCGGCGGCACGATGTGCGCGGCATCGCCCGCGAGGAACAGCCGGCCGTAGCGCATCGGCTCGGCGACGTAGGAGCGAAGCGGCGCGATCGACTTTTCGATCGCCGGCCCGGTGACGAGCCGCGCGGCGACGTCGGCCGGAAGGCGGCGCTTGAGTTCTTCCCAGAACGCCTCGTCCGGCCAGTCTTCGACCCGGTCCGAGAGCGGCACCTGGATGTAGTAGCGCGACAGTACATTCGAGCGCAGCGAACAGAGCGCGAACCCGCGCGCGTGCTTGACGTAGATGAGTTCGGGCGAGACCGGCGGCGTGCGCGACAGCACCCCGAGCCAGCCGAAGGGATAGGTGCGCTCGTATTCGCGCAGCGCGCCCGCCGGAATCGCGCGCCGGCACACCCCGTGAAAGCCGTCGGCGCCGATCACGAACTCGCACTCGACGCGCTCGGTGCGGCCGTCCTTGCGGTAGACGACGCTCGGTCGCTCGCTCGTGAGACCCTCCAGCGCGACCGCCTCGGCCTCGTGCAGCACCGTTCCCCCCATGCGCTCGCGCGCTTCGTACAGGTCGCGCGTCAGCTCGGTCTGGCCGTAGACGATCACCGAGCCGCCGCCCGAGTGCTTGTGCAGATCGACCCGCTCGAGCCTTCCGTCGCGCGCGATCCAGAAGCCGTGATGCACCTGGCCTTCGCGCGCCATGCGCTCGCCGCAGCCGGCTTCCTGCATCAGGCGCGCAAAGCCGTGCTCGAGCACGCCGGCGCGGATGCGCCCGAGCACGTACGCGCGGCTGTGCTTTTCGAGGAGCACGTTGTCGATGCCGGCGCGGTGCAGGAGCTGAGCGAGGAGCAGCCCGGAGGGGCCGCCGCCGACGATACAGACTTGTGTGCGCATGGGTCGCCTCCGAATTCGCGGGGCGACATTATCGCCGCGCTGCGCGGCGCAAAGGGCGCACCGGACCTTGTGCGATCGGCACACGGCCGAGGCTGCGCGCGCTGCGGCTGCTGCAAGCGCTCTTTGAGGCCGATGACCGTTTTGCGAGAGCTACGAGCGCCGCGGCGCGCTGGAACCGGCGCCCGCGCAGGCGGAAAATTCGGCTTTCGGCCGATTTCCGCCCAGCACATGGCTGCCGCGATCCTCGGCATTTCCTCGATGGCCACCCGGCTGCTCCTTGCCGAGCTTGCCGACGCCTGGGCCGCGGCCGGCGGCGCGCCGGTCCGCTTCGAATCGGTGGGCGGGGTCGAGGCCGCGCGCCGTATCGAGGCGGGCGAGCCGTTCGACCTCGCGGTGCTCGCGCGCGAGGCGATCGCGCGGCTTGCGGCGGCCGGGCACGTCGTCGCCGAGTCCTGCACCGACATCGCGCGCTCGCCGCTCGCCGCGGCGGTGCGCGCGGGCGACCCGCGCCCCGACATCGGCTCGGAGGCGGCGTTGCGCGAGGCGCTGCTTGCCGCGCGCGCGGTCGGCTACTCTACCGGTCCGAGCGGTGCGGCACTCCTTGCGCTTCTTGAGCGCTGGGGGATCGCCGAGGCGATGCGGCCGCGCCTGCGCCAGGCCCCGCCGGGCGTGCCGGTCGCGCGGCTGATCGCTTCGGGCGAAGCGGACCTCGGGTTTCAGCAAAAGAGCGAACTTGCCGGTGCGCCCGGAATCGAACTGCTCGGGCCGCTGCCGGCGAGCGTCGCGGTGGAAACGGTGTTTTCCGCCGCCCGATGCCGCGCGGCGCGCAATCCGGAGCCGGTCGCGGCGCTGCTCGAATTCCTGCGCTCGCCGCAGACCGCGGCGGCAAAGCGCCGGCACGGGATGGAGCCGGCCTGACCACCGACGGAGAAAAGACCGATGATCATCGACGTACACGGCCACTACACCACGGCACCGAAGGCGCTCGAAGACTGGCGTAGCCGCCAGATCGCGGCGCTCAAGGACCCGGCGCTCGCGCCGAAGGCCTCGGACCTGCGGATCGGCGACGACGAGATCCGCGCCTCGATCGAGGCGAACCAGCTGCGGGTGATGCGCGAGCGCGGCATCGACCTCACGGTGTTTTCGCCGCGCGCGAGCTTCATGGCGCACCACATCGGCGATTTCGATACGAGCGCCGCGTGGGCGGCGATCTGCAACGAGCTGATCTACCGCGTCTGCCGGCTGTTTCCGCAGAATTTCATCGGCTGCGCGATGCTGCCGCAGTCGCCCGGCGTCGATCCGCGGACCTGCCTTGCGGAACTGAAGCGATGCGTCGAGGAATACGGCTTCGTCGCGATCAACCTCAACCCGGACCCCTCCGGCGGGCATTGGCGCGACCCCCCGCTCACCGACCGCTGGTGGTACCCGATCTACGAGAAAATGGTCGAGTACGACATCCCGGCGATGATCCACGTGAGCACCTCGTGCAACCCGTGCTTTCACACGACCGGGGCGCACTACATCAACGCCGACACCACCGCGGTGATGCAGCTGATCGAAGGCGATCTGTTCCGCGATTTCCCGACGCTGCGGTTCGTCATCCCGCACGGCGGCGGCGCCGCCCCGTACCACTGGGGGCGCTACCGGGGACTTGCGCAGGACATGAAGAAGCCGCCGCTCGCCGAGCATCTGCTCGGCAACGTGTACTTCGACACTTGCGTCTATCATCAGCCCGGCATCGACCTGCTCGTGCGCGTGATTCCGACGGACAACATCCTCTTCGCGAGCGAGATGATCGGCGCGGTGCGCGGCGTCGACCCCGAGACCGGGCACCATTTCGACGACACGCGCCGGTACCTCGAGGCGGCGGCGCTCGACGCCGAGGCTCGGCGCCGCATCTTCGAGACGAACGCGCGGCGCGTCTATCCGCGGCTCGATGCCGCGCTGCGGGCGCAAGGGCGATGAGCGAACCCGGCGGCCGCCCGGTTTCGGGCGGATTCGCGAAGACGCCCGGCTGGCTCGACTGGCGCGAGAACCCGAGCATCCCGCGGTTTCGGCTGCCTGCGGGCAGCGTGGATGCGCATTGCCACGTGTTCGGTCCGGGCGAAAAGTTCCCCTACGCGCCCGAGCGAAAATACACGCCCTGCGACGCGACGAAGGAGGACCTCTTTGCGCTGCGCGACCGCCTCGGCGTCGCGCGTAACGTCATCGTGCAGGCGACCTGCCACGGCGCGGACAACCGGGCGATGCTCGATGCATGCCGCGCCGCCGCGGGCCGCGCGCGCGGCGTGGCGACCGTGCGGCCCGAGGTGACGCAGGCCGAACTCGAGGCGCTGCACGAAGGCGGCGTGCGCGGGGTGCGCTTCAACTTCCTTAAGCGCCTGGTCGATTTCACGCCGAAGGAGGAGCTCCTCGCGATCGCGCAGCGGATCGCGCCCCTCGGCTGGCACGTCGTCGTCTACTTCGAAGCGCAGGACCTGCCGGAGCTGTGGGATTTCTTCACCGCGCTGCCGACCGTCGTGGTGGTGGACCACATGGGGCGCCCGGACGTGCGAAAGTCTCCCGACGGGCCGGAATTCGGCCTATTCCTTCGGCTGCTTCGCGAGCATCCGAACATCTGGACGAAGGTAAGCTGCCCGGAGCGTCTCTCGGTCGCCGGGCCACCGGCGCTGCCCGGACGCTGCGGGCCGGACAATCCGCCCTACGCCGACGTGATCCCGTTCGCGCGGCGCCTGGTCGAGGAATTCCCCGACCGGGTCCTCTGGGGCACCGACTGGCCGCACCCGAACTTGCGCGACCACATGCCCGACGACGGGCTGCTCGTCGACTTCATCCCGCACATCGCGCCGACGGCCGAGCTGCAGCGTAGGCTGCTGGTGCACAATCCGATGCGGCTCTACTGGCCGGAGGAGGCGCGCTGAGGAACCGCCGATGGCCCTCGACAAGCCCTACAAGGACATTCCCGGAACCGTGATCTTCGACGCCGAGCAGGCGCGCAAAGGCTACTGGCTCAATCAGTTCTGCATGAGCCTGATGAAGCCGGAGAACCGCGCGCGGTTCCGCGCCGACGAGCGCGCCTACCTCGACGAGTGGCCGATGACCGAGGAGCAGAAGCAGGCGATCCTCGATCGCGATTTCAACCGCGCGATCGAACTGGGCGGCAACATCTACTTTCTCGCAAAGCTCGGCTTCACCGACGAGCGCAACTTCCAGCAGATGGCCGGCTCGATGACCGGCATGACCGAGGAGGAGTACCGCGACATGATGCTCGCCGGCGGCCGCTCGATCGAGGGAAACCGCTACCTGGGCGAGGACGGCGATGCGCAACCGCACCGCCAGCCGCAGGGTTCGGGCCGCGGCGGCTACTGGCCCGAGGGACATCCGCGCCGACGCGCGCGGTCGTCATAGGGGAGCGTCGCCGTGGCCCGCATCACCGCATCGGTCTACACCTCGCACGTGCCGGCGATCGGCGCGGCGATCGACCTCGGAAAGACCGAAGAGCCGTACTGGCGGCCGCTTTTTGCCGGCTACGAGCCCTCGCGCCGCTGGATGGCCGAGCACCGTCCCGACGTGGTGTTCCTCGTCTACAACGATCACGCGAGCGCGTTCAGCCTGGAGATCGTGCCCACCTTCGCGATCGGCACCGCCGAGCGTTTTCCGATCGCCGACGAGGGCTGGGGTCCGCGCCCGGTGCCGGAAGTCGTCGGCCATCCGGAACTCGCCGCGCACATCGCGCAGGCGGTGATCCAGCAGGACTTCGACCTGACGATCGTCAACAAGATGCCGGTCGATCACGGGCTCACGGTGCCGCTTTCGCTCCTTTTCGGGCAACCGGAGGCCTGGCCGGTGCGGGTGATCCCCTTCGCGGTGAACGTCGTCCTCTACCCCGTGCCGAGCGGGCGGCGCTGTTTCGCGCTCGGGCAGGCGATCCGGCGCGCGGTCGAATCGTTCGACGAGCCGCTCACGGTGCAGATCTGGGGCACCGGCGGCATGAGCCATCAGCTGCAGGGGCCGCGCGCCGGGCTGATCAACCGCGCATGGGACATGCGCTTCATGGACCGGCTGATCGCGGAGCCCGACGAGCTCGCCGAGGTGCCGCACATCGAGTACGTGCGCGAGGCGGGGTCCGAGGGCATCGAACTCGTGATGTGGCTGATCGCGCGCGGCGCGATGGACGACGTCGCAGGCGGCCCCGCCCCGCGCGTCGTGCACCGGTTCTACCACGTGCCGGCCTCCAACACGGCCGTGGGGCATCTCATCCTGGAGAACGCACGATGAAGACGATACGAGTCGCACTGGCCGGCGCCGGCGCCTTTGGCGTCAAGCACCTGGAAGCGATCGCGAACATCGAGGGCGTGGAGGTCGTCTCGCTCGTCGGTCGCGAGTACGCGAAGACGAAGGCGGTCGCCGAACGGTTTCGCATCGGCCATGTCACCACGAACCTCGAGGAGACCCTCGCGCGCAAGGACGTCGACGCGGTGATCCTCGCCACGCCGACGCAGCTTCATGCCGCGGCAGGCGCTCGCCTGCCTGCGCGGCCGGAAAGCACGTGCAGGTCGAGATCCCGCTCTGCGACCGGCTCGCCGACGGCGAGGCGGTGGTGGAAATGCAGAGGAAGACGGGGCTCGTCGCGATGTGCGGCCACACCCGGCGCTTCAATCCGAGCCACCAGTGGATCCACCGGCGCATCGCCGCGGGCGAGCTGGCCGTGCAGCAGATGAACGTGCAGACGTATTTTTTCCGCCGCACCAACATCAATGCGCTCGGCCAGCCGCGCAGCTGGACCGATCATCTGCTCTGGCACCACGCGGCGCACACCGTGGATCTCTTCGCCTGGCAGACCGGTGCCGAGATCGTCGAGGCGAAAGCGGTCCAGGGGCCGTATCACCCCGAGCTCGGCATCGCGATGGACATGGGGATTCTGCTCAGAAGCGCGAACGGCGCGATCTGCACGCTGTCGCTTTCGTTCAACAACGACGGACCGCTCGGCACGTTCTTTCGCTACATCTGCGACCACGGCACCTACATCGCGCGCTACGACGATCTCTACGACGGCAAGGACAACAGAATCGACGTCTCGCGCGTCGACGTCTCGATGAACGGCGTCGAGCTCCAGGACCGCGAGTTCTTCGCCGCGATCCGCGAAAACCGCGAGCCGCGCGCAAGCGTCGCGCAGGTGCTGCCCTGCTATCGCGTGCTGGATCGCCTCGAGCGCGAGCTCGCCGGCCGCTGACCCGCGCCCGATCAGCCGGGCGGCGGCGCGCCGGGCGCCGCTGAAAGGCCGATGCGCGCGAGCGCCGGCGCAACCAGCGCCTGCAGCTCCTCGCGCAGCCAGCGATGCAGCGGATCGTGCTGCTCGCGCACGTGCCAGAGCATGTACATCGGAAGCTCGGGGCACGGGAACGGCGGCTCGCCGCTCGCGAATTCGCGCAGCAGCTCCGCGTGCAGCATCCCGGGCAGCGTCGCGAGCAGCGCGCTGCCGCGCAGGAACGGCGCCACCCCCGAAAATCCCGGTACCCACACCGCGAAGCGCCGCGCGAGACCCCGCTCGGCGAGCACGCGGTCGATCTCGAGCGTGCGGCGGTTTTCGTACATGACGCTCACGTGTTCGGCGGCGAGATAGGCCGCGAGATCCCGCGGCGGTTCGCGCACCCGCGCGTCGTAGAACACCCGATAGCGGTCGGTGAACAGCCGTTTCTGCACGATCTCGTCGCTCGCCGGCGGGCGCGGCGAGATCGCGAGGTGCCAATGCCGCTCGCGCAGCATTTCGGCGCTCGGCACCGCCGACGGCACCACGCGCAGCACGAGGTGCGGCGCGCGCGCGCGCAGCCGCCGAAGGAGCGCCGGAAGCAGCAGGTCGCGCTGCAGGTCGTTCGCGGCGATCGTGATCGTCTCGCGCACGCGCGCCGGGTCGAAGCGCTCGGGGGCCGCGATCGCGCGCAGCTCTTCGAGCACGCCGCGGGCGCGCGCGGCGAGCGCCTCGGCGCGCGCCGTCGGCGCGATCCCGCGGCCGCACTTGACGACGAGCGGATCGTCGAGGATCGCGCGCAGCCGGGCGAGCGAATGGCTGACCGCGGACTGCGTCACCTGCAGTCGCTCGGCGGCGCGGGTGATCGAGCGCTCCTCGCACACCGCGACGAGCGCCTCGAGCAGCCTGCCGTCCAGATCGCGATGATCGAAATCGCTCATGCCTGCCATGAGCGCCGCGGCGTTGATCGCGCTCGCCCGCAGGCTCCGACACTGCGGTCGTTCACGGCGAGGAGGACCGATGCCCGGCACCCGGCGAAAGCGTGAAATCCCCGGCACGACGATTTTTGACGCAGATCAAGCGCGCAAGGGGTACGCGCTCAACAAGATGTGCTACTCGTTCAATTCGGCGGCCAACCGCGCCGAGTTCCTGCGCGACGAGGACGCCTACTGCCGCAAGTTCGGGCTGAACGAGGCGCAGCGCGACGCGGTGCGCCGGCGCGACGTGCTCGCGCTGATCGCCGCCGGCGGCAACATTTACTACCTCGCGAAGCTCGCCGGCATCTTCGGGCTCGACGTGCAGGACATCGGCGCGCAGCAGACCGGCATGACCAAGGACGCCTTCAAGGCGAAACTCCTCGCCGCGCGAGGCTGAAAGGAGCGGCCATGGCGACCATCGTCGGTGCGGTGACCACCTCGCACGTGCCCGCGATCGGCGCGGCGATCGCGCGCGGGCTCGAGGACGACCCCTACTGGCGGCCGTTTTTCGCCGGCTATCCCCCGGTGCGCGAGTGGCTGCGCGAGCGGCGGCCCGACGTCGCGGTCGTCGTCTACAACGACCACGGCCTCAATTTCTTCCTCGACAAGATGCCGACCTTCGCGGTCGGCGCGGCGCCGCAGTACCCGAACGCCGACGAAGGCTGGGGGATTCCGACGCTGCTGCCGGTGCCGGGCGACGAGGACCTCTCCTGGCACCTCGTCGAGTCGCTCGTCGAGGCCGAGTTCGACATCGTCACCTGTCAGGAGATGCTCGTCGACCACGCGTTCACCATCCCGCTCGCGCTGCTGTGGCCGGGCGATCGCGCGCGCGAACCGTGGCCGATCCGCGCGGTGCCGATTCTGCGTGAATACGGTGCTGTTTCCGCTGCCGTCGGTGCGCCGCTGCTACAAGCTCGGGGAGGCGCTCGGGCGGGCGATCGCCGCGTGGGAGTCCGACGCGCGCGTTCTCCTCGTCGGCACCGGCGGGCTCTCGCACCAGCTGGACGGTCGGCGCGCCGGCTTCATCAACAAGGCGTTCGACCTCCTCTTCATGGACAAGCTCGCAAGCGATCCGCAGTGGATCACGCAGTACGGGATCCTCGACCTCGTCGAACTTACCGGCACGCAGGGCGTCGAGCTGCTCAACTGGGTGATCGCGCGCGCGGCGCTGCCCGGCGCGGTGCGCAAGGTGCACGCGCACTACCACATCCCGATCTCGAACACCGCCGCCGGGCTGCTCGCGCTCGCCGCAGACTCCTGAGGTCGCCGCCAAGGCGCCGCGCGGCGGCCGCTCAGGTCCCGATCACGCCCCCGTCGCGACGGCGGATGACGACGGTCGCCGAGCGTGGGCGCGCCCCGGGCGTGCCGCTCGGCCAGCTCGAGTAGCGCGAAGGGTTGTCCGGGTCGCTGCGGTCGGTCGGCGACTCGCCCGGGTGCTGGATGTTGACGAACATCGTGCGCATGTCCGGAGTGCAGACGACACCGGTCACCTCGCAGTTGGGGGGTCCCACGAGAAAGCGGCGCACTTCGCCGGTGCGGGGATCGGCCGCGAGCATCATGTTGCTGCCGAAACCGGCGTACTCGTCCCTGTACATGACGCTCGCGTGCATGTCGGTCTGGATCCAGAGCACGCCGCGCGCGTCGAACCACAGGCCATCGGGATTCGCGAAGATGTCGCCGCGGATGTTGCCTTTCGCCTCGGGGCGCGCGTTCGCGGGGTCTCCCGCGAGCACGAAGTGCGACCAGGTGAACGTCGTCGCGTCGAAGTCGCCGTCCTCCTTCCACTTGATGATGTGGCCCATGGTGTTGTTCGCGCGCGGGTTGGCGGCGTCCACCGCCGGGCGGCCGCTTGCGCCGCGCGCGGGGTTGTTCGTGAGCGTGCAGTAGACCTCGGAGGTGTTCGGATCCACCGCGATCCACTCGGGCCGGTCCATCTTGGTCGCGCCGACGAGGTCGGACGCCTGCCGCAGCTTGATCACCACGTCGCCCTGGGTTGCGAACCCGCGCTCGGCCGTGAGCCCGTTCACGCCTGCGGCGAGCTCGATCCAGCGGCCGCGGCCGTCGGCGTCGAACCGCGCCACATAGAGCCGCCCGTGATCGAGCAGGTCGCGGTTCGCGGCGTAGCCGCCGGCTCGCACGCGGTCGCGGCTCACGAACTTGTAGATGTATTCGAAGGCGGCATCCTCGCCCATGTAGACGACGACGCGGCCGTCTTTTGTCTGCACCACCCAAGCGCCCTCGTGCGCCGCGCGCCCGAGCGCGGTGCGCTTGACGGGGGTGGAGGTCGGATCCATCGGATCAGACTTCGACCACCCAGCCGAAGCGGTTCGGCTCGTTCGGGTGCTTCACCGCGTCGAACCGCTCCTCGTGCTCGTGCCAGCGGGCAGCCGCGGCCGCCGCGCCGCAGCCCCCAGCGCGCCCCGTGCGCATCCGGCTTCTCCGGCCCGCTGAAGTAGAAGATGAAGTTCTCCTCGCAGGTGAGGTAGGTGCCCCAGGGGGTCACCCCGTGCGCGCAGTTGTTGAGCGTGCCGAGGACCCGGGTGCCCGAGGGATCGGCCGCGGTGCGCATCATCGGGTGCCCGGCGGCAGGCCCTGCGATCGCCATCGGCGTCGCGCCGGTGATGCGCCGCGCGTAGCGCGAGGGGCGGACGATCCGCCACTCGCCGCCGCGCTCCTCGATCTCGATGATCGTCACCCCGTGGGCGGCGATGGACTTTCGCACCTTTTCGGCGTTCCACGTCTTCATGCCGTCCGGATGCAGCAGCCCGTCGTCGGTGTACTCGTTGTTGAAGACGAGAAGCCCCCGGCGGCTGCCCTCCAGCGGAAAATAGTGCATGCCGTCGTGATGCATGCCGATCTGCGCCTCTTGCTCGGCGGCCGAGTTCGAGCCGTCGGGCCGGAACGCGGGCATATTGCCGGCGATCCCGACCGGCTCCCGCCAAGCGAAAGCCGGCGTCGCGATGTAGCCTTCGGGAACGAGCACCGTGTCGGCCGTCGAGACCGGCACGCTCTTGAAGCCGATGAGCGGCCCGCTCGAGCGCCCGAGGGGCGCGGAGGCGCAGCCGGAAAAGAGCGGCGAGAAAAACCCCGCCGCGAGCGCGCCGAGCCCCGCGCGCAGCACGATGCGCCGGCGCGGGTCGGAGACTTCGTAAATCGTCGGATTGCGGGAGCGGTTGGAATCTTCCAGGTCGCGGAAATCTTTCGCCATTATCGTTTCGCGGAATCAACTCGCGCGCGGCGCGGGTGCCGCAGACGCGTATTATGGGCGAGCGCGCATGACGGTTCGGTGACAGCGCCGCGCGAACGCGCCGCCCGCCGCTACATGTTCCTGCGGTACTGGCCGCCCACCTCGAAGAGCGCCTGGGTGATCTGCCCGAGCGAGCAAACCCGCACCGCTTCCATCAGCACTTCGAACACGTTCGCGTTCTCGATCGCCGCCTTTTTCAGCCGCGCGAGCATCGCCGGCGCCTCGTGCGCGTGCCGCGCCTGAAAATCCCGCAGGCGCCGCAGTTGCGACCGCTTCCTCCTCGGTCGAGCGGATGAGTTCCAGCTTCTCGGGAATCGGATCTCCGTGCGGGTTGCGGAAGGTGTTGACGCCGACGATCGGGTAGGAGCCGTCGTGCTTGCGGTGCTCGTAAAGCAGCGACTCCTCCTGGATTCTCGCCCGCTGGTAGCCGAGTTCCATCGCCCCGAGCACGCCGCCGCGCGCGGAAATCGCCTCGAACTCGCGCAGCACCGCTTCTTCCACCAGGTCGGTCAGCTCCTCGATGATGAACGCGCCCTGGTTCGGGTTCTCGTTCTTCGCAAGGCCCCACTCCTTGTTGATGATGAGCTGAATCGCCATCGCGCGGCGCACCGATTCCTCGGTGGGCGTGGTGATCGCCTCGTCGTAGGCGTTGGTGTGCAGCGAATTGGTGTTGTCGTAGGTGGCGATGAGCGCCTGCAGCGTCGTGCGGATGTCGTTGAACGCGATCTCCTGCGCGTGCAGGCTGCGCCCCGAGGTCTGGGAGTGGAACTTGAGCTTCTGGCTCCGCTCGTTCGCGCCGTAGCGGTCGCGCATCGCGATCGCCCAGATGCGCCGCGCGACGCGTCCGATCACCGCGTACTCCGGGTCCATGCCGTAGGAGAAGAAAAACGAGAGGTTCGGCGCAAAATCGTCCACGTGCATGCCGCGCGCGAGGTAGGCCTCGACGTAGGTGAAGCCGTTGGCGAGCGTGAAGGCGAGCTGGGTGATGGGATTCGCGCCGGCTTCGGCGATGTGGTAGCCCGAGATCGAAACCGAGTAGAAGTTGCGGATGTCGTGGCGGATGAAGTACTCCTGGATGTCGCCCATCAGCTTCAGCGCGAACTCGGTCGAGAAGATGCAGGCGTTCTGCCCCTGGTCCTCCTTGAGGATGTCGGCCTGCACCGTGCCGCGCACGGTGGAAAGCGTCCAGGCGCGGATCTTTTCCGCTTCCTCGTCGGTCGGCGCCCGGCCGTTGTCGCGCCGGAACTTCTCCAGTTGCTGGTCGATCGCGGTGTTGAAGAACATCGCGAGGATCGCGGGCGCCGGGCCGTTGATCGTCATCGAGACCGACGTGTTCGGCGCGCACAGGTCGAAGCCGTCGTAGAGCGCCTTCATGTCCTCCAGCGTCGCGATCGAGACGCCGGAGTTGCCCACCTTTCCGTAGATGTCCGGCCGCTCGTCGGGGTCGAAGCCGTAGAGCGTCACCGAATCGAACGCGGTGGACAGGCGCTTCGCCGGCATGTCCTTCGAGAGGAAGTGAAAGCGCCGGTTGGTGCGGAAGGCATCGCCTTCGCCCGCGAACATGCGCGTGGGGTCCTCGCTCTCGCGCTTGAAGGCGAACACGCCGGCGGTGTAGGGAAACGACCCGGGGACGTTTTCGCGCAGCTGCCAGCGCAGGATCTCGCCCTCGTCCTCGAAGCGCGGCAGCGCGACCTTCGGCACCCGGGTGCCCGAGAGCGACTCGTGGCGAAGGCGCGTACGGATTTCGCGGTCGCGGATGCGCACGACGTACTCCTCGCCTGCGTACGCCTTGAGCGTCTCGGGCCACATCTCGAGGAGCTTCTTCGAGCGGGCGTCGAGCTGCGCATGCTTTTCCGCGAGCAGCGCATCGACGTCGGCCGTGGGCCGCCCGGCGCGCGCGAGCGCCTCGCGCGCGTAGCGCAACGCCTGGCGCTCGCGCGCGATCCTCGCCTGCGCGGCGGCATGCCGGTGGTAGGCGCGCACGCACTCGGCGATCTCGGCGAGATACCGCGCCCGGTGCGCCGGCACGATCGCATGCACCTGCGACGAGGTCTTCCCGCCCGGCCGCGGCAGGCGCCGCTCGGCGAGCGCGAGACCCTTCTCGGCGAGCCGGTCGGCGATCGCGTGATAGAGCGCGGTCACCCCGTCGTCGTTGAAGCGCGCCGCGATCGTGCCGAAGACCGGCATCTCCTCCGGTTTGCTGCGGAACGCCTCGCGGTTTCGCTGCACCTGCTTGCGCACGTCGCGCAGCGCGTCCTCGGCCCCTTTGCGGTCGAACTTGTTGATCGCGACGAAGTCGGCGAGATCGAGCATCTCGATCTTCTCGAGCTGGCTCGCCGCGCCGAACTCCGGCGTCATCACGTAGAGCGTCGCGTCCGCAAGCGGTACGATCGCCGAATCGCCCTGGCCGATGCCCGCGGTCTCGGCGAGCACCAAGTCGAAGCCCGCAGCGCGCGCGCAGGCGATCGCCTCGCCGAGGCAGCGGGCGACCTCGGCACCCGAATCGCGCGTCGCGAGGGAACGCATGTAGATGTTCGCCCCGTCGATCGCGTTCATGCGGATGCGATCGCCAAGGAGCGCCCCGCCCGTTCGCCGGCGCGTCGGATCGACCGAGAGCACCGCGATCCGCAGCCGGTCGCCCTGATCGAGCCGAAATCGGCGCACGAGCTCGTCGGTGAGCGAGGACTTGCCCGCGCCGCCGGTGCCGGTGATGCCGAGCACCGGCGCCCGCTTTTTCGCCGCCGCGGCGGCGACGCCGTCGCGCAGCGTCGCGTCCGCGCGGCCCAGCTCGAAGCGCGTGATCGCCTGCGCGAGCGCGCGGCGCTCGCCCGCCGCGAGGCGCGCAAGGAGCACCGCGCTGTCCTCGGGCGCATACTCGGCCGGGTCGAAGTCGCAGCGCGCGAGCATGTCGTTGATCATGCCCTGAAGGCCGAGGCGCTGGCCGTCCTCGGGCGAGTAGATGCGCGCGACGCCGTAGTCCTGGAGCTCGCGGATCTCGGCCGGCACGATCACGCCGCCGCCGCCGCCGAAGACGCGGATGTGCGCCGCGCCCCGCTCGCGCAGCAGGTCCACCATGTACTTGAAGAATTCGAGGTGACCGCCCTGATAGGAGGAGACCGCGATGCCCTGCACGTCCTCATCCAGCGCCGCGGTGACGATCTCCTCGACCGAGCGGTTGTGCCCGAGGTGGATGACCTCCGCCCCGGAGGCCTGCAGGATCCGCCGCACGATGTTGATCGAGGCGTCGTGCCCGTCAAAGAGGCTCGCCGCGGTGACGAAGCGGATCTTGTGCCGCGCCCGGTAAACGAGGCTTTTCGAATCGGACAGGTCGGTCATGCGAGGCTCTCGCGCGCACGCTATTGTGCATCCGAACGAGCGCCCGCGGCGAGCGCGGCGCAGCGGCGCAGCGCGTCGCGCATCTCCGCGCCGGTCTGGAACCGGCGCTCCGGGTCTTTCATCGTCGCCTTGAGAAGGATCGCGCGCGCGCAGTCGGGCACCTCGGGTCGCAGGCGCCGCACGTCGGGCAGCGGCTCGTTCGCGATCTTGTACATGAGGGCGGCGAGCGAGTCCGCCTTGAAGGGCAGCTCGCCGGCGAGAAGCTGAAAGAGCATCACGCCGAGCGCGTAGAGGTCGGCGCGCCCGTCGACCTTGCTGCTCGCGAGCTGCTCGGGCGCCATGTAGGAGGGCGTGCCGAGCAGCGTGCCGGTCTTCGTGCGGCTCGAATCCGCGACCCGCGCGATCCCGAAGTCGGTGACCTTGACGGTGTCCGCCGCCGGATCGTACATGACGTTCGCCGGCTTGATGTCGCGGTGCACGACGTTGTGGCGGTGCGCGTAGTCGAGCGCGTCGGCGACCCGCGCGACGATGTCGAGCACCTTCGGGATCGGCAGCAGCCGCTCGCGCTGCGTGTAGGGCACGAGGTCGCCGCCCTGCAGGAACTCCATCGCGATGTAGGCGAGGTCGTGCTCTTCGCCCGCGTCGTAAATCGCGACGATGCCCGGATGGTTCAGCCTGCCGGCGCTTTCGGCCTCGCGGAAGAACCGCGCTTTGGCCTCGGCCAGTTCGTCGGCCTCGAATTCCTGCGCGAGCGCCATCGTCTTGATCGCGACGACGCGGTTGATCTTCGGGTCGCGCCCGAGGTAGACCATGCCCATCGCGCCGCGGCCGAGCTCTTTTTCGATCTCGTAGCGCCCGAGGGTCGGCTTTTGCGCGAGGTCGAGCACGAGCGTTCCGCCCGGATGCGCGCCCGGCGCGCCGAGAAGCACCGTGCCTTCGAGCTGTTCGCTGCGCCTCTGGCGCGCCTCGATGTCGCGGTACTTCGGGTCGTGCTGCGCCATGTAGCGATAGACGGCGGCGGCCTTGTTGAACTGGCGCTTGCGCTCGAAGTCGAGCGCGAGCTGATAGAGCGGCGCCATCAGCTCGTCGTCGAGCGGGCACTTCTGGAAGTACTCGAACGCGAGGTCGAGCTGGCCGGCCTGGTGCATCGCGCGGCCGAGTTCGAGCGAGGTGCGCGCGCTCACCGCCTCGGCCGCCGCCTTGCGCTTTTCGGTGAGCAGGAACCGCTTGGTGGTGAGCGCGACGTGGCCGACGGCGAGGAGGACGACAGGCAGCATGAGCTTTACCCACACGGCCTGCGACACCATCAGGCCCCACTCGAGCGCGAGCAGAAGGGCGGCGAACCCGGCGCTCGCGGCGGCGGCGGCCGCCGCCCCGAGCCGCGGGAACACGAACAGCAGGTAGGCGACGGCGAGCGCGAGCGCGCCGAGCTCCAGCGCGAGCGCCCAGGCCGGCACGACGAAGAAGTGCTGCTGCAGGATGCTCGAGACGGTGTGCGCGAGCCGCACGACGCCGTCGGTCGCGGGAGACAGCGGCGTCACCTGCCGCGGCGAGATGCCCTCGGCGGTCGGCCCGATGAGTACGATCCGATCCTTGAATGCCGCCGCCGGCACCTTGCCCGCGAGCACGTCGAAAAAGGAATGCACCGGAAACTCCGCCGCCCCGCCGCGGCCGGCGTAGTAGAAGGGGTACATCTGCAGGGCGGAATCGGTCGGTACGAAGAGGTTCTTCAGCCGCACCCCCTCGCCGATTCGCACTTCGATCTCCTTCGGCGCGAGGTTGAGCGAGCGCGCGGCGACCGCGAGCGCGAGCGACGGAAAGTACGCGTCGTAATACTGCACGACGAGCGGTTCGGTGCGCACCCCGCCGTCGACGTCCGGCAGCACGTTCACGTGACCGATACCGGCCGCCGCGGCCCCGAGGACCGCGATCGGCGGCGTGATCTTGTCGGCGCGCAACGGCCCGGCGCCCTCGGCGACGAGCCCGGCCGGATCCCGCACGTTCGGCAACGCGTGCGCCTTCAGGAACTCCGGAAGCGGCGCCTCGGGGTTGCCGAGCGGAACGCCCGGCGCGAGCCCGAAGAACATCGGCAGCACGACGTTGCGGCCGCGCGCGACGCTTTCGGCGAGCCGCGCATCGTCGCTGCCGCCCTGCGCCGCCGCGCGGGCAAGCGCAGCAAAGCGCGCCGCCTGCTCGGCGAGCCGTCCGCTCAGCCCGGTCCGTTCGAGAAGCGCGCGAAGCTCGGCCACCGCCTGCCGGATGCCGGCCGACGCAGCGCCGGGCGGGAGCGCCGCGGCGTTCGCGGCGAGCTTCTCGACGACGGCGGCGAGCGCGCCGGTCTCGGCGAGCGCCGCAAGCCCCGAGCTTTCGAACGCCTCGGCGAGCGCGCGCACGGCGCGGTGCCCGCGTCCTCCTGCGGCTCGGAGAACAGGACGGTGCTCGCCACCACCTTGGCGCCCGCGCCGGCGAGCGTGTCGAACATTTTCGCGTGCACCTCCCGGCGCCACGGCCAGCGCCCGAGGCTGCGGATGCTGTGCTCGTCGATCGCGACGATCGAGATGTTCGGGGCGGGCTCGCGCGTGCTCGCCCGCACGCCGACGTCGTACGCCCAGCGCTCGAGGCCGCGCAGCAGCGGGCTTGCGCCGGCCGCGAGCACGAGGAGCGCGATCCCCGCCGCCCACAGCGCGTCGCTCGTCCAGAACCGCTTTCTCGCCAACCCGCCTTCCCTCCCGACCGCAGCCGCTCGAACGCGTGACCGCGGCTGCGCGCCTACATGTTAATGCGCGCGAGTTCAGTGCCCAAGGTCGGCGCTCATTCGCGGTAGGAAGGGTCGCGCGCCTCGATCAGGCGCTTGAGCATCGCGAACACGTCCTCGCAGGTGCGCTTTTCCGCCGGCCCCGACTCGCGCACCGTCTGCTCGAACACCTCCGGCCGGATGGGCTGGAGCGCGCCGGCGGCGCTCGCCGCGATCTGCACGTCGCAGGCGCGCTGCAGCGTCCAGAGCGTCATGAACGCCTCGGCGACCGTCGGCCCCCAGGCGAGAAGCCCGTGATTGCGCAGGATCACCGCGCGCTTCGTGCCGATATCGCGCACCAGCCGCTCGCGCTCGCCTTCCTCGACCGTGATCCCCTCGAAGTCGTGATACGCCACCTGGCCGTAGAGCTGCGCGGCGTAGAAGTTCGTGGGCGAGAGCCCCTCCTTCAGGCACGCGACCGCCATGCCGGTCGTGGTGTGCGTGTGCATCACGCAGTGCGCATCCTCGATCGCGCCGTGGATCGCCGAATGGATGACGAAGCCTGCGCGGTTGACGGGCCACGCGCTCTCGCGCACCGGGTTGCCGTCGAGGTCGACGAGCACGAGGTTCGAGGCGGTGACCTCGCGGTAGTGCAGGCCGAACGGGTTGATGAGGAAGAAGCGCTCCGGTCCCGGCACCCGCAGCGTGATGTGGTTGAAGATCATCTCGGTCCAGCCGAGGTAGTCGAAGATGCGGTAGGCGGCGGCAAGTTCCACGCGCGCCGCGCGCTCTGCCGCGCTCACCGGGTACGAAGGCCTGAGGACCCGGCCTTCCTTGTAGATCGTCATCGGAACGGAAATATACGCTCGGCGTTTTCGCCGCGCACGCGGGCGCGCACGCCCTCGGGCAGGCGATCGACGCGCGCAAGGCACCCCACCGGATCGCCGATCGTGTGCGGGTAGTCCGAGCCGTAGAGGACGTTCGCTGAGCCGAAGACGCGCACCGCCATCGCGAGCGCCTCGTCCGTGAAAACCACCGCGTCGGCGTAGATGCGCCGCGCCGCGAGACTCGGTTTCTCGCGCGTCTTCGTGCGGCAGGCGGGGATGTGCTCGTAGCACTGGTCGAGGCGGCCGATCAAGAACGGCAGCGCCCCACCACCGTGGCTCGCGATGATCCTGAGGTTCGCGTAGCGGTCGAAGAAGCCGTCGTAGATCATGCGCGCGACGGCGAGCGTGGTGTCGAAAGTGAAGCCGACCGAGGCGGTGAGCTGAAACTCGTCCATTCCCATTTCGCCGACGCCCGGCGGCGCCGTCGGATGCACGAGCACCGGGAGCTTCGCGGCGTCGATCGCGCGCCAGATCGCCGCGAACGCCGGGTCGGTGAGCGGGCGGCCGTCCACGTTCGCGAGCACCATCACGCCGCAGGCGCCCGCCGCGAGCGCGCGCGCGAGCTCGGCGAGCGCCTGCCGCTCGTACTGCCAGGGTAGCGAACAGAACCACTGGATGCGGTCGGGCCAGGTGCGGTGCGCTTCCGCCATCGCGTCGTTCATCAGGCGCGCTGCGCGCGCGCTCACCGCCTCGCCCCCCCAATAGACGTTCGGGCAGGTGAGCGAGACGACGGCGATATCGATGCCGGCGCGGTCCATGTTCCGGATCCGCAGGTCCCAGTCGAACATCTCCGGGATCGGCGTCATGAACGGCGCGCCGTCGAGATGGATCGCGCGCAGGCCGCCGACCACCTTCCTGAGCGTATAGCGCGGCCGGCCGTGGCGCTCGAGGAGCCGCAGCCACTCGCGATCGAGCATGTGGGTGTGAACGTCTACCACCGGCGACATCGCGTTCGCTCCGAGACAGTGCGGGCAGATTAGAGACCTGCCACAATGGGCGCAAGATTCGGCGCGCACCGTTTCGCTCGGCTGCGCAGCGAACGTCGCGTCCCCGCCCGCCGCCGCATGCCGCAAAACGTCGCTATCGTCTGGTTCCGCCGCGACCTGCGCCTTGCCGACAACGCGGCGCTCGCGGCAGCGCTCGAGCGCGCCGAGCGGCTCGTCCTCGTCTACATCCATGCGCCGGACGAAGACGGCGACTGGCCGCCAGGGGCGGCGAGCCGCTGGTGGCTTCACCGGAGGCCTTGCGGCGCTTTCGGCCGATATCGCGCGGCGCGGCTCGCGGCTCGCGATCCGGCGCGGGCCGAGCCTGGATGCGCTGCGCGCGCTCGTTCGCGAGACCGGCGCCCGGCTCGTCTGCTACAACCGCCTCTACGAGCCGGCGCGGCTTGCCGCAGACCTCGCGATCGGCAAAGCGCTCGCGGCCGAGGGCGTCGAGGTGCTGCGCCTTCGCGGGTCATCTTCTCGCCGAGCCTTGGGCGGTCGCGAACCGCGCCGGTGCCTCCTACCGCGTCTATACGCCGTTTGCGCAGGCGTTGCGCGAAGACCTCGTCGCCCCCGAGCCGATCGGTGTGCCGCGCGCGCTTCCGCCCGCACCGCCGGTGCCGTCGCTCGCCCTCGAGGCGTTGGAACTCAACCCCCGCATCCGCTGGGATGCCGGCCTCGAAGCCGCCTGGACTCCCGGCGCGGCGGCTGCCGAGGAAAAGCTCGCGCTGCTTGCGCAAACGCTCCCGGCCTACGGTGCCGCGCGCGATCGGCCGGCCGAAGGCGCGACGACGCGGCTTTCGCCGCACCTTCACTTCGGCGAAATCACCCCGGGGAGAATCTTGCGCGAGCTAAGGCGCCTGCGCGAGGGCGCCGCCCCGGCCCTTCGCGCCGGGATCGAATTGCTGCAGCGCGAGCTCCTCTGGCGCGAGTTCGCGCACCATGTCCTCTACCACCACCCGCAAACGCCCGATGCGCCGCTCGATCCCCGCTTCGCGAAGTTCGAATGGCGAAGCCTCCGAGACGCTTCTTTCCGCCTGGCAGCGGGGAAGGACCGGCATCCCGATCGTGGACGCCGGCATGCGCGAACTGTGGCGCACCGGCTTCATGCACAACCGCGTGCGCATGATCGTCGGGTCGTTTCTCACGAAGCACCTGCGCATCGACTGGCGGGCGGGCGCGCGCTGGTTCTGGGACACGCTGGTCGATGCCGACCTCGCGAACAACACGCTCAACTGGCAGTGGGTCGCCGGTTGCGGCGCAGACGCCGCGCCGTACTTTCGCATCCTCAACCCGGTGCTCCAGAGCCGGAAGTTCGACCCCGAGGGCGCGTATCTGCGCCGCTGGGTGCCGGAGCTTTCGCGCCTGGAAGAGCCGCCACATCCACGCGCCCTGGGAGGCGCCGCAAGCGGCCCTTGCCGCCGCCGGCGTGCGCCTCGGCGAGACCTATCCCCTTCCGATCGTCGAGCTCGCCCGCGCGCGCGCCGAGGCGCTCGCGGCGTATCGCGCGCTCCCTGCGCGCCGGGGCGATCGTCAGGCGCGCCTCGGCAGGCGCGCTCAGTAGGTCTTGTAGGGCAGGAATTTGCCGCTCATCACGACGCGCACCCGGTCGCCCTTCGGGTCCGGCTCGCGCGAGATGTCCATCGTGAAATCGATCGCGCTCATGATGCCGTCGCCGAATTCCTCGTGAATGAGCGCCTTGATGGTGGTGCCGTAGACCATGACGATCTCGTAGAGCCGGTAGATGAGCGGGTCGGTCGGCACCGCCGTGGGCAGCGACCCTTTGTACGGCACCTGCTGGAGCAGCGCGACCGCCTCCTCCGGCAGATCGAAGATTTCGGCGATTTTCTTCGCCTGCGCCGCATCGAAGGTCATCTGGCCGAGACAGCCGGCGGTGACCCACTCCTTCGACAGGCCGACGCGCTTTGCGACCTCCGCCCATTTGAGGCCCTTGGCGATTTTCGCCGCGACGATCATTTCGGTGACGTCTTCGCGCCGCAAGGGCTTCGCGTAGGTCGAGACGAGACTGGCCGGTGCGTTCATGTGTCCTCCTTGCTCATGCGTTGGAATGAAGGGAAACCACCGTCGCGCCGCGCGCGGCTGCGTTCGCCGCCGCTCGGGGCGCCCGCTCGCGCGTCTGCGCCGCCGAGGCAACCTCGCTTTCCTCCAGCCCAGGACGAACGAGCCGCGGCGCGCCGCCCGCGCCCGCGGCCGCGCGCGCGCGGCTCACGAGAAAATCGAGCAGGTGGTTGCGGATCCGGTAGTACTGAGGGTCGTGGTGAAGGTCCGCGCGCGTGCGGCTGCGCGGCAGCGTATTTTCCACCACCTCGACGATGCGCGCCCGCGGGCCGGAGGACATGAGCAGGATCCGGTCGGCGAGCAGGATCGCTTCGTCCACGTCGTGCGTGATCATGAACACCGTCTGGTGCGCCGCCTGCACCATGCGCAGCAGTTCGTCCTGCAGCGCGCCGCGCGTGAGCGCATCGAGCGCGCCGAACGGCTCGTCGAGAAGCAGCATCTTCGGTTCGATCGCAAAAGCGCGCGCGATGCCGACGCGCTGCTTCATGCCGCCGGAGAGCTCGGCCGGCCGCTTGTGCTCGGCCCCGGCGAGCCCGACCTTCGCCAGGGTTTCCATCGCGCGCGCGCGCACGCGCGCCGCGGGCCATCCGGGCCAGCGGGCGCGCACCGCGAAAGCGACGTTGCCGAGCACCGTCAGCCACGGAAGGAGCGCGTGGTTCTGGAACACCACGCCGCGGTCGAGGCCGGGACCCGAAATCTCGCGTCCGTCCATGATGACGGCGCCCGCGCTCGGCGCCTCGAGACCGGCGAGCACGTTGAGGATCGTCGTCTTGCCGCAGCCCGAATGGCCGATCAAGCATACGAATTCGCCGCGCTCGACGGAAAAGCTGACATCCTCGAATACCGCGGTGCCGGGGCCGCCGCGCGCACCCGGATACGCCTTGGCGAGCCCCTCGACCTGAAGGAAGGCCACCGGCGCTACTCCGCGTAGCTCGCAAGGCGCGCAAGGCGCCCGATCGCCTGGTCGAGCGCCATCCCGACCATGCCGATCGCGAGGATGCCGACGAGGATGTTCGCGATCGACAGGTTGTTCCACTCGTTCCAGACGAAGTAGCCGATGCCGGTGCCGCCCACGAGCATTTCCGCGGCGACGATCACGAGCCAGGCGATGCCGATCGAGATGCGCATGCCGGTGAAAATGGTCGGCGCGGCCGCAGGCAGGATGACGCGCAGCGCGAGCGCCGGTGGCCGCAGCTCGAGCGTGCGCGCGACCTGGATCCATTCGCGGCGCACGCTCGCCACGCCGAAGGCGGTGTTGATGAGCATCGGCCACATCGAGCAGACGAAGATCACGAACACCGCGGAGGCGTGCGAATCCTTGAGCGCGTAGAGCGCGAGCGGCATCCAGGCGAGCGGCGAGATCGGTCGCAGCACCTGCACGAACGGGTCGAGCGCGCGGTAGGCGAGCGGCGACATGCCGATCAGGAAGCCGAGCGGGATCGCGATCGCGGCGGCGAGCGCAAACCCCGAGAGCACTCGCCCGAGCGAATAGGCGAGCTGCACGCCGATGCCCTTGTCGTTCGGACCGCGGTCGTAGAACGGGTCGCGCAGGTGCTCGAGCAGTTTTGCGCCCACCTCGAGCGGGCCCGGCATCGCCGAGCGCTGGCCGGTGGCGGCCGCCGCGCCGACGAGCTTCGCGTACTCGTCGCTCACCGCCTGGCGGCCGCCGGCGGGAAGGGTCGCCAGATGCCAGGCGGCGAGCAGCAGCGCGAGCAGAAAGAGCGACACCGCCGCCGCACGCACTCCGAGCGGCGCCATCGCTCAGCTCCGGCGGATCGCGAACCCGCGCAGGTACGCTTCCGGCTGCGCCGGATCGAAGGTCTTGCCGAGCACCGCAAAGCTCTTCATGGTCGCCTCGGGCGGCGTCATGCCCGCCTCGCGCATGAGGCGCGCGGCGTCGGTGGCGAGGAACACCTCGCGCGCGATCCTCGCGTAGTCGACGTCGGCCTTCAGCTGTCCCCAGCGCTTCATCTGCGTGAGGATCCAGACCGCGAACGAGTGCCAGGGAAACGGATCGAAGTCGATGCGGTCGGGCACGCGCCGAATGTTCCCGAGCCCGTCGGCGAAGACGCCGGTCAGCACCTGCTCGACCACCGTCACCGGCTGATTCAGGTAGTTCGCGGGCGCGATCGCGGCCGCGATCTCCTTGCGGTTCTCCGGTCGCCGGGCGTACGCGGTCGCATCGAGGATCGCGCGCACGAGCGCGCGGTAGGTGTTCGGCAGCGTGGTGACGAACTCGCGGCTCGCGGCGAAGGCGCAGCACGGATGCCCGTCCCACATCTCCTTGGAGAGCATGTGGATGAAGCCGACGCCGTCGTAGACCGCGCGCTGGTTGAACGGGTCCGGACCGAGGAAGCCGTCGAGGTTGTCGGCGCGCAGGTTGGCGACCATCTCGGGCGGCGGCACCGCGCGGATCTGGATGTCGCGATCGGGGTCGAGGCCGTGCTCGGCGACGAGGTAGCGCAGCAGGTAGTTGTGGATCGAGTAGTCGAAGGGCACCGCGAACCGGAACCCTTTCCACGTTTTCGGATCGCGCCGCTCCTTGTGTTTCAGCGAGAGCGTGATCGCCTGCCCGTTCACGTTCTCGATCGCCGGGATCGTGTAGGGCACGGGGTTCGCGCCGACGCCGAGCGTGATCGCGAGCGGCATCGGCGAGAGCATGTGCGCGGCGTCGTACTCCTTGGCGAGCGTTTTGTCGCGGATCACCGCCCAGCCGGCGGTCTTGACGATCTCGACGTCCAGACCGTGCTTCGCGTAAAAGCCCATCGGGTGCGCCATGATGATCGGGGTGGCGCAGGTGATCGGGATGAACCCCACCGAGAGCTTCGTCTTTTCCGGGCGGCCGGCGCCCTGCGCGAACGCCTCCTTCGCCCGCCCGAGAGGAAACACGCTCTCCAAGGCCGAGAGGGCGGTCGCCGCCCCGACCGCCTGCAGGAACGCGCGTCGCGTCGGCGCGTTCGGAAAGAGCGCGCGCAGCACCGCTTGCTCGACGATGCGCGCATCGCGCGCTTCTTCGCTTTCCCCGCTGCCCGCGGGCATGCCGGGCGAGGCGTCGGCGCGCTCGGGCGCGCCGCGCGTGGAATCGAGGTCCATGTCCATCTCCGTCGTTCGTTCGCGAATGCAACGAGCAACAGGCGTGCCAGTGGTCGCGGCGCGCTCGCGCAAGCGAAAAAGCTCCTCGGAGCAAGCCATTCGATACCTGCTGCAGCGCCGGTTCGCCCCGCGCGGCTGCCGCAAGACGCACCACCGGTGTGCGCCGAGGCACCGCACGGGTGCATTCACGGGTCCCGCACTTTTCGGAAGGATGCAGGACAGCGGATTCGGCGCCGCGCGCAAGGACGCCTGCCGGCGAAGAGGCGAGCTTCGGGCCCGAGGGACGCGCCGGAGGCGCAGTCACTGGCAGGGCGCGTGCGCTCCGGCTCGATGCCGTCGCGACGAGACTGCGCGACGCCGATGGAAAAAGCGCGCCGCGGCGCTCGAGCCGGGCCGAAGTCAGCGGCTCGGTTCTGCGGCCGCGAGAAGCGCGATCGCGCTCAGAAGACGATCACCTTCTCGGCGGCCTTGGTCCACTCGGCGAGTTCATCGAGCGTGCCGCGCCGCGAGGCCTCGATGAGCTGCTCGGGGCCGATGCCGCGCGCGTCCAGGCAGGTGCCGCAGGCGGCGATCTCGCCGCCGCGGCGCGCGACCGCAGCGAGCATGTCAGCGACGTTGTACCAGCCCTGCGGGACTTTCTGCCCTTTGTGCGCGCAGGCCGCGGCATCGCCCATGAGGAACACGCGCACCGCGGCGCCCCGCTCGGCGAGCGCGCGCGCAAGCCGAAGCGCGTTGTAGCAGCGTTCGGTGCCGTAGGGGGAATCGTTGAGTATGAAGAGGGTGCTCATGCTTCGCTCTCCTCGGGATTGCGCTCGCGGAAGCGCTCGATCGCGCCGCCGCCCGGCGTGTCGCGCAAGGGTTGAACGAGCAGGCGATCGAGGCGCAGCTCCGCGCGCGTGTGAAAGCCCGCCACCCCGAGCGTCATCGCCTCGTGGCCTGCGGCGGGGGCGGCGCGGTAGGTACCGAAGAGCCGGTCCCACCAAGAAAGACTGAAGCCGAAGTTGCTGTTCGCCTCCTCGTACGCGATCGAGTGATGCACCCGGTGCATGTCGGGGGTGACGACGATGAGCCTCAGCCAGCGCTCGAGCGCCGCGGGGATGCGCGCGTTGGCGTGGTTGAACACCGAGGCGGCGTTGAGCAGAAGCTCGAAGGCGAGCACCGCAACCGCGGGGGCGCCGATCGCGGCCACTGCGGCGCATTTCACCCCGGCCGAGACGAGGATTTCCAGCGGATGAAAGCGCGTGCCGGTGCTCGCGTCGACGTCAGGGTCGCTGTGGTGCACCCGGTGCAGCCGCCACAGTCCGGGCACCGCGTGAAACATCACATGCTGCGCCCAGATCGCGAGATCGAGCAGCACCATCGCCGCAAGGACCGCCAGCCAGCCGGGCGGCGCAAGCGCGTTCAGCAACCCCCAGCCGCGCGCTTCGGCCGCCAGCGCCACTCCGATCGCTGCCCCCGGCGCAACCAGCCTGAGCAGGGCCACATCCAGTGCAAACAGCGCGAGGTTGTGCGGCCAGCGCTCGCGGCGCGCGAACGCGCGCGCCCGGCGCGGCACCGCGGCTTCCCAAAGCGTCGCGAGCGCGAACACGGCGAGAAACGCGCCTGAGCGCAGCGCGGCTTCGGCTTCGAGCGGGAACGGCATGCGGGCACTTTTCAACTAGTCGGTTGAATGGTCAGAATTGGGCGCGCAGCGATGTCAAGCGAACCGGTCAGGCAGCGCCTGTACGAGGCGATCGGCCGCGTGGCGGCGGCGCTCGCGAGCGCCGCGCGGCTCAAGCTTCTCGAATACGTCGCGCAGCGCGAACGAAGCGTCGAGACCCTTGCCGCGATGGCGGGCTTGTCGGTTGCCAATGCCTCGAAGCACCTGCAGGCGCTGCGGCAGGCGGGGCTGGTCAGCGCGAGAAAGGAGGGCCTGCGCGTCTACTACGCGCTCGCGGGCGACGATGTGGCGCGGCTCCTTGCTGCGCTGCGCGAGGTGGCCGAGCGGCGCGCCGCCGACGTCGAGCGCCTGGTGCGCGATTTCCTCGCGCAGCGCGACGCGCTCGAGCCGGTGCCGGCGTCCGAACTCCTCGAGCGCGCGAAAAAGGGCCTGGTCACCGTGCTCGACGTGCGCCCCGAGGAAGAATACGCCGCCGGGCACCTGCCCGGGGCGATCAACGTGCCGCTTGAGCGCCTGGAGCGCGCGATCGCCCGGCTGCCCAGGCGCAAGGAGATCGTCGCCTATTGCCGCGGCCCCTACTGCCTCCTCGCGTTCGAAGCGGTGGCGAAGCTCCGCCGCCTCGGATTTCGCGCCCGCAGGCTCCAGAACGGCTTCCCCGAGTGGCGTGCGGCCGGGCTTCCGGTGGAGCGGTAGGCGCGTTCCGGCACCGCGCTTGACGCCGCTCGCCGATGGTGCGAAGTTCGGCCATGAGCGCCGCGATCGCATACGCACTCGCCTCGGCCGCGCTCTTTGGCGCAAGCACGCCGCTAGCCAAGCTGCTGCTCGGCGAGATGCCCGCGGTGCTTCTCGCCGCGCTGCTTTATCTCGGAAGCGGCCTCGGGCTCTCGGCCTGGCTTGCGCTGCGGCCGCGCGCGCTCGCGGGTGCGGCGCTTGCACGCGCCGACTGGCCGTGGCTTGCCGCGGCGATCGCCGCGGGCGGCGTCGCCGCCCCGGTGCTGCTGATGCTCGGGCTTCAGGCGACCGGCGCGGGGGCGGCCTCGCTCCTTCTCAACCTTGAAGCGGTGTTCACCGCGGCGCTCGCGTGGATCGTCTTCCGGGAAAACGTGGACCGGCGCGTGTTCGCCGGCATGCTCGCGATCGTTGCCGCAGGCGTGCTTCTTTCCTGGAGCGAAGCGCCGAGCGCGGGCGGCTTCCTCGGGCCCGTGCTTGTTGCCGGGGCGTGCCTTGGGTGGGCGCTCGACAACAACCTCACCCGCAGGGTTTCGGGCGGCGATGCGGCGACGATCGCCGCGCTCAAGGGCATGATCGCGGGCGCGGTCGATTCAGCCGTTGCGATCGCGCTGGGCGCTCGCCTGCCGCCGGCGGCCGCGGTCGCCGCCGCAGCCGCGGTTGGATTTCTCGGCTAGGGCGTGAGCCTTGCGCTTTTCGTAGTCGCGCTGCGCCATCTGGGCACCGCGCGCACCGGGGCATACTTTCGGTCGCGCCCTTCTTCGGCGCGGCGCTCGCGCTCGCCCTCGGCGAGCGGCCGGGTGCCGCGTTCTGGGCCGCGGCGGCCCTGATGGCGGCGGGCGTGTGGCTGCACGTGAGCGAGCGCCACGAGCACGAGCACGTGCATGAGCCGATCGAGCACTCGCATCCGCACGCGCACGACGAGCACCACCGCCACGAGCACGACTTCCCCTGGGACGGGCGCGAACCGCATGTGCATCCGCATCGGCACGAGCCGATGGTGCATTCGCACCCGCACTACCCCGACCTGCATCACCGGCATGGGCATTGACGCTGCCGGCGGTACCGCCAGGCGCCACGACACACGGCTTCCTACGAGGGCGGCTGAAGCACGATGATCGCGGTGCCGACCAGAGCGACGGCGACGCCCGCAGCGTCCCAGACGGTCGGCCGGATGCCTTCGATCGTCCACAGCCACGCGATCGCGATCGCGATGTAGACCGCGCCATAGGCGGCGTAGGTGCGACCGGCGGCCGCAGGATAGAGGGTAAGCAGATACGCAAAGAGCGCAAGGCACGCTGCCGCGGGGACGAGCAACCAGGCACTTTTCCCCTGCCGCAGCCACAGGTACACGAAATAGCAGCCGGCGATCTCGGCGATCGCGGTGACGGTGAAAAGCCCTGCGGCGAACGCGAGCCCCCTCATCGGGCGCCCTCGACGTGGCAGGCGCAGGCCTCGCCCTGCGCCGCGTGAATCAGCTCCTGCAGAATCCCGCAACCGGCGATGCGCTGGCCGCTTGCGCACTGGGCGCGAAGCGCCTCGAGCTGCTGCTCCAGGCGCTCGAGCGCCTGCCGACGTGCCCGCACACGCGCAAGGTGCGCCTCCACCAGCTGGTTCACCTCGTCGCAGGCGACACTCGCCTCGCGCGCGAGCGCGAGCACCCGCCGGATATCGGCGAGCGCCATGTCGAGCGAGCGGCAGTGGCGAACGAACCGCAGCCGCTCGAGGTGCGCCGGGCCGTAGGCGCGATAGCCCGAGGGCGTTCGCGCGGGAGCATCGAGCAGCCCCTCGCGCTCGTAGTAGCGCACCGTCTGCACGTCCACGCCCGCCCGGCGGGCGAGTTCACCGATCCGCATACGCGTCCTCCGAAGGCTTGACTTTATACCGGCTACAGGGCCTGCAATGCGGGCGATGAGCGACGCCTGTTGCGATGTCCCTGACCCGGGCGCCTCGGGGCGGCACTACCGGCGCATCCTCTGGATCGCCCTGCTCGCGAACGCGACGATGTTCTTCGTCGAGCTTGCGGCGAGCCTGCACTCGGGTTCCTCGGCGCTCGCGGCCGACGCCGTGGACTTCCTCGGCGACGCCGGAAACTACGGGGCGAGCCTTGCGGCGCTCGCGGCCGGGGGCGCCTGGGTGAGCCGCGTCGCGCTCGCCAAGGGCGTCGCGATGATCGCCTTTGGCGCCGGCGCGCTCGGCTACGCAGCGGCTCGCGCGCTCTCGGGCGCACCGCCCGAGCCGGTGACGATGGGCACGGTGGCGCTCGCCGCGCTCGGTGTCAACGTCGGCGTCGCTGCGCTTCTTTTCCGCTTCCGGGGCGGCGATGCGAACATGCGCTCGGTGTGGCTCTGCAGCCGCAACGACGCGATCGGCAACCTCGCGGTGATCGGCGCGGCCGCCGGCGTCTGGCAAACCGTTACGGTGTGGCCGGATGTCGCGGTCGCCGCGGTCCTCGCCGCGCTCGGCCTGTCCTCGGGCCTTTCGGTCGCACGGCACGCGCGCAAGGAGCTCGCCGCCGCGCCGCCCGCGGCGCACGCGTGAGGCTTCGCGAGCTCTGAGTGTTCTGCAGCGACGGCAGCGTCCGCTCGCTGCCGGTGCAAGCGCAATCGGCTGAGCGTGCGCGATCCCGCACCTCGGTCGGACGGCGCGGGCTAGGATGGCGAGCACGATGGCGAACACCGCCTCTTCCTCGCAGAAGCCGCAGGCGGCATTGGCGGGGAAGATCGCTAGCCGCATCGGAGCCGTGCTCGCCGAGCGGCCGGAGGTGCTCGAAGCGTATCTGTTTGGCTCGCAGGCCACCGGGCGCGCGCAGGCGCACAGCGACGTGGACGTCGCGGTGTATCTCGACGAATCGGTGCCGGGCGCAAGCGGTTGGGGCCGCGCCGCAGAGCTCGCAAGCCTCGTCATGTCCGCGCTCGGGCGAAACGACGTGGATGTGGTGGTGCTCAACCGCGCCCCGCCGCTCCTTTACCACCGGGTGCTGCGCGACGGCGTGCGCGTCTTCTCGCGCGACCTGCGCGCGACCACCACCCGCGAAGGCTATGCGCTTTCGCGCTATTGCGATTTCGTCCCGCAGCTTGCGAAGGCGCGCGAGGCCCGACGCAGGGCACAGGGCCGATGACCCAGGGCCGCCCCGACCCGCAGGTGCTGCGCAGGCATCTGGCGGCGTTGCGCGAGGCGCTTTCGCACCTTGCCCGCTATGGCGGGCGCACCGCGGCGGAGTTGCGCGCCGACACCGGTCTGCGCTGAACGATCGAGCGGGGACTGCAGCTCGCCGTCCAGAACGTGTCGACATCGCGACGCATGTCGCCGCGGCGCAGCGACGCGATGCGCCCGATTACGCGAGCGCGATCGATCGCCTCGCCGAGGCGGGCGCGGTCGAGCCGGCGCTCGCAGCGCGGCTGCGCCCGATCGCTGGATTCCGCAGGGTGCTGGTGCACGGGTATCTGGGCGTGGACCTCGCGATCGTCGCAAAGGTGCTCGCCGACGATCTCGCCGATCTCGAGGCGTTCGCGGCGCAGGTCGAGTCGTATCTGGAGCAAGTGCGCCGAGCCGCTGCGCTCGGACCGCGCGGCCGCCCGCCGGCGTCTATCGGCTACGCGACGCGAAACACCGCCGCAAGTCCCGATTCCTGGTGCTCGAGCACGTGGCAGTGAAACATCCACAGCCCCGGGTTTTCGGCGACGAAGGCGATTTCCGCGCGGCTGCGGGGGAAGAGAAGCACGGTGTCAGCCCATTCGCGGCGGGGATTCGGCCGGCCGTCGCGCGAAAGTACGCGAAACACGTGGCCGTGCAGATGGATCGGGTGATGCCAGACGGTGTCGTTGACAAGCTCCAGCACCTGCGAGCTGCCGAGCGGAAGCGACAGTAGCGGCTCGTGCGCGTGGCCCGAAACGGCGCGACCGTTCACCGTCCAGGCGATGCCGCGCATGGCAAGCTCCCGGGTCAAGCCGCCCCTTTCGCCGCCACCGAAGCGAACGAGGTGCCGCTCGGCGCGCGCAGGATCGGGCTCCGGCACCGGGTTCGGTGAAAGCGCCTTCGGCGCGCCGCGCGCTCGCCCCCGGGCACCGCCCTTGGCATAGCGCAGATCGAGGAGCCGATACGCCTCGCGAGGATAGAAATCGTCCACGACGCGATACGAGCTGCCCGGCTCGCCGGTGCAGTCGAGGAGGAGGTCTGCGCGCATGCCCGGGCCGAGGACGATGCGCCCGCCCTCGGGCCGGAAGGGCTCGAGCGGATGGCCGTCGAGCGCGATCACCCACGGGCTCGTGCGCGTCGAACCGCAGAGCCGAAGATGCGCGCGGTTGCGGCGTTGACCGAGCCGCAGGCCGCAGCCGCTCGCCTGCGCGCACCTCGAACGCCTCGGTCACCCGGCCGTTCACGGTCACCGTGTTTCCGATCCGGCCGGCGTGGCTCGCGTCGAAGAAGTTGCCGAAGTCTTCGCGGATACGCGCCTCGCGATCGAGCCGCCAGTCACCCAGCATCCAGACGAGATCGCGGTCCGCTTCGGGCGGCGATCGCGCTCCTCGACGACGAGCGCGCCGTAGAGGCCGCGCCCGACCTGCTCGGGGCTCGCAAGATGCGGGTGATACCAGAAGGTGCCGGCATCGGGCAGGTCGAACTCGTAGAGGAAGCGGCCCCCTTTCGCGATCGGCGGCTGCGTGAGATGCGGAACGCCGTCCATCGGGTTCGGAAGCCTGATGCCGTGCCAGTGCACGGTGGTCTCCTGCGGCAGGCGGTTCTCGACGAGGATGCTCAAGCGCTCGCCCTGGCGGTAGCGCAGCTCCGGGCCCGGTACCGTGCCGTCATAAGCCCACACCTCGGTGTCCGGATAGCCCGAGCCCGCGATCGCCGCTCGGGCCGGTGCGGCGCGAACGAGGCGCGGCGCGCTCGCCCGCGCCGCGCGCGCACGCGGCAGTAGCGCGAGCGCCGCGCCGGCCGCGAGGAATTCCCTGCGCCGCATGATCCGCGCTACCTGCCCTGCACTTCGATCGCCGTCACCGTGTAGGCGCCGCCGAGCTTTTCTGCCGCAAAGCGCACCTTGTCGCCCGGCTTCACGCGATCGAGCAGCGCCGGATCCTTCACCTGAAAGACCATCGTCATCGCCGGCATGTCGAGCGAAGGGATCGGACCGTGGCGGATCGTGAGCTTCTTCGCCTCCCTGTCCACGCGACGGATTTCGCCCTCGGCAAGCGGCTGCTCCCTGCGCCTCGGCGCCGCCGCGGTGCGCGGTATGGCCCCCTTGCGTCTGTGGCTGGGCGAAGGCTGGCGCCGCGATAAGCGCGGCGAGCGCGACTGCGATTCGCGTTTTCACGTCGACCTCCTCACTTGACGGTGATCCTGCCGACCATGCCGGCCTCGAAATGCCCCGGGATCAGGCAGCCGTAATGGAATTCGCCGGCGCGGGTGAACTGCCAGTGAAGCGTTGCGCTCTTTCCGGGCGCGACGTGCGCCATCCAGGGCTCGTCGTGCTCCATTGCCGGATGCTTGCGCATGAGTTCGGCGTGCGCCTTCAGCTCCTCGAGCGTGCCGAGCACCATCTCGTGCATCTGGCGCCCGGCAGTTTCTCACCACGAACTTCACGTTCTCGCCGCGGCGGAATTCGAGCGTCGCCGGAACGAAGCGCATCGTGTCGAGCATCTCGATCGTTCACCGAGCGCGCGGGCTTCTTCGGATCGCCCGGCCGTCCGAAGGGCTTTTCCTCGATCGGCCTGCGCGGCCCTGTGGCCGCTTTTCTTTCCGTGCGCTGGCTCGCCATGGGCGAGCGCCGCAGGCGCGGCGGCGGCAATGAACACTGCGAGCAACACTTTTGCGCGCTGCATGGACATTCGGTCCTCCTTTTAATGGTTGTGGCCGCCCGCCGGCTTGCGGGCGCGCAGAATCCGTCCGGCGGGCGCGGGCTCGCTTCCGGTGCTTCGGCCGCGGGCACTAGCCCCGTCGCGTTCGGCAAGCGGCGGCGCGCCGGTCCATTCGTACGCCACGGTGCCGGGCGGATGCCGGTACCAGCCGGGGTCGCGGTAGTCGTCGCGCGCAAGCCCCTCGCGCACCTTGACGCACGCTGAACATGCCGCCCATCTCGAGCGGCCCGAAGGGCCCGGTGCCGGTCATCATCGGCAGCGTGTTCTCCGGAAGCGGCATCTCCATCTCGCCCATGTCGGCCATGCCGCGCTCGCCCATCACCATGTAGTCGGGAACGAGGCCGAAGGATCTTCTCGGCCAGACCGCGCTGGTCCACGCCGATCATGGTGGGCACGTCGTGCCCCATCGGGTTCATGACGTGGTGCGACTTGTGGCAGTGGATCGCCCAGTCGCCGGGCGCATCGGCCACGAACTCGATCGCGCGCATCTGGCCGACCGCCCACGTCCACCGTCGTCTCCGGCCAGCGCGCGCTCTTCGGCACCCAGCCGCCGTCGGTGCCGGTCACCTCGAACTCGTGGCCGTGCAGGTGGATCGGGATGGTTGGTCATCGTGAGGTTGCCGATGCGGATGCGCACGCCGGTCGCCGCGGCGCACGACGAACGGGTCGATGCCGGGAAAGACGCGCGAGTTCCACGCCCAGAGGTTGAAGTCGAGCATGGTGGCGACGCGCGGGGTATAGGCGCCCGGCTCGATGTGGAACGCGTTGATGAGGAAGACGAAGTCGCGGTCGACGCGCATGAAGTTCGGGTTCTTCGGATGAACGACGATGAACCCCATCATGCCCATCGCCATCTGCACCATCTCGTCGGCGTGCGGGTGGTACATGAAAGTGCCGGACTTGCGCATCTCGAACTCGTAGACGAAGGTCTTGCCGGCCGGGATGTGCGGCTGAGTGAGCCCGCCGACCCCGTCCATGCCGTTCGGGAGCAGCACGCCGTGCCAGTGGATCGTGGTGTGTTCAGGAAGGCGATTGGTGACGAAGATCCTCAGCCGATCGCCCTCGACGCACTCGATCGTCGGCCCCGGCGACTGGCCGTTGTAGCCCCAAAGGTTCGCCCTCATGCCGGGGGCGAGCTCGCGCACCACGGGCTCGGCGACGAGGTGAAACTCCTTCCAGCCGTCTCTCATGCGCCAGGGAAGCGTCCAGCCGTTCAACGTCACGACCGGCTGATACGGACGCCCGTTCGGCGGGGCAAGCGGCGGCTGCGTGCCGGGGCTCGCCATGCTCGGCGCGTCGGGAAGCGCGGCGAGCGCCGCGCGCGAGACGACCGAGGCGCCGAAGAAGCCGGGCGGCGGCGCCCGCGCCGAGGAGGAAAGCTCTGCGCGACGTCATTGCCGGTCTCCTCAGTGGCCGGCTTCGGCGCCCGTAGCGCCGCGGAGGGCCGGCGACGCCGCGCGCGGCTCGCTTCGCACGCGAATCGAGAGGGTCGCATCGAGTTCGGCCTCGGCGAGCCAGAAATCGCGTTTCGCCTCGAGCGCGGCCTTGACCGCGGAGATCTGCACGCGCGCATCGGAAAGGAGTTCGAAAACGCTCGCGAGCATGCCGTTATAGCGAAGAAGCACTTCCTCGGAGATGCGTTTTCTGAGCGGCACCAGCTCGTCGCGGTGGTGGCGCGCAAGCTCCCAAGCGGCGCGATAGGCGCCGAAGGCCTCGCGCACCTCGGAGCGCGCCTGGATCGCGACATCCACCAGCCGCTCGGCCGCCTGGCGGTACTGCGCCTCGGCCCGCGCGAGGCGCGCCTTTCCCCAGTCGAAGATCGGGATCTCGAGCGCGAGCGCATGGCCGTACGCGAACGGATCGTGGCCCTCGCGCGTGCGCGCGCGGCTGAATTCCGCCGCGCTCACGAGGCGCGTCGCCCCGGAAAGGCCGAGCGCCTCCGCGAGCCACTCGAGTTCCCGCCGCGCGGCCCGGACATCGAGCCTTTGCTCGATCGCGCGCCGCTCGAGGTCCTCCCAGTCGCGCGGCGCCTCGGGCAGATCGGGAAGCCGCTCGGGCAGCCGAAACGCGAGGTCCTCGCCCCACAGGCCGAGCACGCGCGCGAGGCGCTCGCGCGCGGCAGCCGCCGCATGCCTTGCGCGCGCAAGGTCTGCGGCGGCCTCGGCGTAGAACGCCTGCTCGCGCATGTGGGCGAGCTTGGGGAGATTGCCCGCGGCTGCCATGCGGCGCGCGAGTTCCGCCGCCGCCTCGGCCGAATCGCGGACTCGCTCCGCCTGACGAAGCGTCTCCTCGGCAGCCACCGCGGCGATCCACGCCCGGCGCGCCTCGAGCGCCGTGCGAAACACCTGCTGGGCGACTTCGGCTTGCACGCGCTCGAAGCGGCGCGCCTCCATCCTCTTGCGAAGCGGCATCAGCAGCACGCCGAGGATGTCGAAGCCGAAGGTTTGCTCGAGCTTCGCGACTTCGCCGCCATAAGTGGTGCGAAGCGCATGGAGCCGCAGGTTCGGGCCGCTTGCCGCCTGAACGAGGTCGGCCTCGGCGATGCCGAGTTCGGCGTACGCCGCCTGAAGCGCTGGGCTGTTGAGAAGCGCGATTCGCACCGCGTCGTCGGCGGAGATCGGCCGCGAAAGCAGCTCGCGCACCGCCGCGCGCACGCTCTGCGCGTCTTCGTCGGTCCTCTGCCAGCGAAGCTGGACGCCGAGCCGCTCGCGGGCGAGTTCCTGCACGGGGCCGAAACCGCCGTCTTCGGAAAAGCTCGCGCAGCCGGCAAGCGCAAGCGCCGCGACCGAGGCCGCGACAGTCGGTCTTCGCGTCATCTGCGCCCTCCGTTGCCTTCCTGCGCGGCGGGCCTGGCGGCGGGTTCGGCACCGCGACCCGGCACCGAGCCGGGGACGTGTCCTGCGTGGCCGCCGAGGCGCCGCACCTCGTCGTTCGCCTCGCGCCAGCGGGCGAGTTCCGGCTCCGAGTAGGGACGGTAGTCCTCGAACGCCGACGTACGGGCGGGGGGTTTTGCGCCCGCCGCCGGATCGGCGGGATGGGGCCGCGCGACCTCTCGCGCGGCAGCGCCCGCCGCGAACGCTGCGGCGAGCGCAAAAGCGATCGTTCTGCGCATCCTTGTCTCCGAGTGCGATGAGGCGCACGCTCGCGCGTGCGGGTCGGCGCATATCGCGCCGGCTTCTGTCAGCGCTCAGAGACCGAGCGGAGGTCGCTCCGGATGATCGGGCACGAAACCGACGTTCGGCCGCGCACCGAAAAGGATGCGGTCGGAGCCGCGCGCCTCGGCAAGGCGCGGAGCCTCGGCGACCGGCGCAAAGGTCGTGCCGCTACAGTGCTTCGCGCAGAAGCCACAGTCGTGGCCGACCGAACCGGAAGGCTCTTCGCCTTGATGCGCCGCCGCTCCGGAACCGCGGTCGGATCCCGTTTCGCCGTGGTGTGCAGAGACGCGATCGCTCGCCCCGGGTTTGTGGGCATGCGAAGGCGCGTCGTGGCCGGTGCCGGCGCAGGAGAGCGCGGCGACCGAGGCCGCCGCACGGATCTGGCAGCGCCGCAACGAGCAGGGCGAGGAAAACGAGCCGCAGACCGCGTCGCACGGCCGTGATCGTAGCACGGCCGACCGAGCGCCGATCTCGGCCGAGGCGCAGCGCGCCCGCTCGCAGCGCCCCTGTCGAGGAACCTTGCGCTTGCGGCGCTAACGCTCCGGCTTCCAGCGCGAAAGAATGAGCGCGTTCGTGACGACGCTCACGCCGCTCGCCGCCATCGCGGCACCGGCCAGCACCGGGCTGAGCATGCCGAGCGCGGCAAGCGGGATGCCGACCGCGTTGTAGACGAACGCCCAGAAGAGGTTCTGGCGAATCTTCGTCCATGTGCGCCGCGACACGTCGATCGCCGAGGACGCCTGAGCCGCGGGTCCGATCGCATCAGCGTCAGCCCCGCGGCGTGCATCGCGGCGTCGGTCCCGGAACCCATCGCGATGCCGAGGTCGGCGGCCGCGAGCGCGGGCGCGTCGTTGATACCGTCGCCGACCATCGCCACCGCCCCCCGCTCGCGGCGAAGCGCCTCGACCGCGCGCGCCTTTTCCTCCGGCAGGACCTCGGCGCGATAGTCACGGATGCCCAGGCGCGCGGCGACCGCACGGGCGACCGCGCGGCTGTCGCCGGTGATCATCACCGTCTCGATTCCGCGCCGCGCGAGCGCCGCGACCGCCTCGGCGGCCTCGGGCTTCAGCTCGTCGCCGATCGCAAAGACCGCAAGCGCCCGGGCGGGCGCGCGAAGTTCGGCGAGCCATGCGACCGTCAGGCCTTCGTTCTCCCACTTCGCCGCGCACGCGTCCAGCGGCGCGGTGTCCACACCGAGCTCCCGCATCCAGCGGCCGGAGCCCATGGCGAGCCGTCTGCCGCCCACTTCGGCCTCGATGCCTCGGCCGGGGACGGCCCGGACGCGCTCGGCCGACGGCACCGCGAGCGAGTCCTTTTTCGCCGCGGCGACGATCGCGCGCGCAAGCGGATGTTCGCTCGCCTGCTGCACCGCCGCCGCCATCGCGAGCGCCGCCCGGCGCGCGCCTTCGCCGCCGGCGGACGCTTCGCCCGGCGCGACCTCGATCGCAAGCAGCGCCGGCTTTCCGCGGGTGAGCGTTCCGGTCTTGTCGAACGCCACGACGCGCACGCGGTGCGCGACCTCGAGCGCCTCGGCGTCCTTGACGAGGATGCCGTGGCGCGCGGCGACCCCGGTCCCCGCGATCACCGCGGCAGGCGTGGCGAGCCCCAGCGCGCACGGACAAGCGATCACGAGCACCGCGACCGCGTCGAGAAGCGCCCGCTCCCAGTCTCCGCTCGCGAGCCCCCAGGCGACGAGGGTCGCTGCACCGATCGCGAGAACGACGGGCACGAACACCGCGCTCACGCGGTCGACGAGCCGCTGGATCGGCGGCTTGTTCGCCTGCGCGGTCTCCACCAGCTCGACGATGCGCGCTAGCTGCGACTGAGCACCCACCGCGGTCGCCCGGACGACGATCAAACCCTCGCCGTTCACCGCGCCGCCGATCACGCGCTCGCCCGGTCCGCGCGCGACCGGTAGCGACTCGCCGGTAAGAAGCGACTCGTCCACGTGCGTCGCCCCTTCGACGATCACGCCGTCGGCGGCGATCCGTTCGCCGGGCCGAACGACGATCAGATCGCCCGCGGTCACCTCCTCGATCGGAAGCTCGATCTCGGCCTCGCCCCTTTTCACGCGTGCGCGCTCGGGCCTGAGCGCCGCGAGCGCCCGGATCGCTTCGCTCGCCCGGCGCTTTGCGCGCGCCTCCAGCCACTTGCCGAGCAGCACCAGCGTGATCACCGCCGCGCCGGCCTCGAAATAGAGGTGCGGCTGCGGTTCGCCCCAGTGCCGGAGCATCAGATAGGTCGAAAGGCCCCAGGCGGCGCTGGTGCCGAGCGCGACCAGCAGATCCATGTTGCCGCTTCCCGCGGCGAGCGCCTTCCAGCCGGCGCGGTAAAAACGCGCCCCCAGCCAGAACTGGACCGGCGTCGCGAGCGCGAACTGAAGCCACGCAGGCAGCGTCCAGCCCGGGGCGAACGGTTGAACCAGCATCGGCGCAAAAAGCGGAAGCGTCAGCCCGGCCGAAACCGCGACCGGCCACCAGGAGTAATCGCGCGCGGTCGCCGCCGGATGCGGTTCGGGCGCAAGCCGCGCCTCGTAGCCGGCCTTGCGCACCGCCGCCACCAGCGCCTGCGGGTCGGCGCCTGCGGCGAGCGTCACGCTCGCGGTTTCGGTCGCGAGATTCACTTCGGCGCTCGCGACGCCCGGAACCGCTTTCAGCGCCTTCTCCACCCGCGCGACGCAGGCGGCGCAGGTCATGCCCTCGATCGGCAGTCGGATGCGGATGCTCGTTTCCATGCGGCGCGGCGGCCTCGGTCGGGGTAAAGTCTGCCACGACCCGCGAGCGGCTCGCGCCCGGCGCGAGCGCAAAGGCGCGGCGGACGAAAGGAGCGGCGATGATCGAATTCAAGGTTCCCGACATGACCTGCGCGCACTGCGCGAGCGCGATCACCCAGGCGGTGAAGGCGCTCGATCCCGCGGCGCGGGTGGAGATTTCGCTGCAGGCGCACCGCGTTCGGGTCGAGACGAAGGCGGCCGCCGAGGCGCTCGAGCGCGCGATCCGGGAGGCCGGCTACAGCCCGGTCGCGGCCTGAGGCGGCGCGCCTCAGGCGGGCATGCGCCGGCCGAGGTCGCGCAACAGCTCGCGCGCGCAATTGTGGCCGGGCGCGCCGGTGACGCCCCCGCCCGGGTGCGCGCCCGAGCCGCAGAGGTACAGGCCCGGCACCGGCGTTCGGTAGTTCGCCCAGCCGAGCAGCGGGCGCGCCGACCAGAGCTGATCGGGCGCGAGCGCCCCGTGGAAGATGTCGCCTGCGGTGAGCCCGAACTCGCGCTCGAGGTCGGCGGGCGACAGCGCGCTGTAGCCGACGACGCTTTCGCGAAAGCCGGGCGCGAACGATTCGACGACGTCGAAGATGCGCTCGATCGCCTCGTCCCTGCGCGCGGCCCAGTCGGCCTGCGGCGCGAAATGCTGGCAGAAGAGGCTCGCGACGCGCGCGCCCTTCGGGGCGAGCGTGTCGTCCACGGTGCTCGGCACGAGCATTTCGACGATCGGGCGACGCGCGATTCCGTCTGCGCGCGCATCGCGCCAGGCGCGCTCCATGTATTCGAGCGAGGGCGCGAGGATGATGCCGGAGGCGAGATGCGGCCCGGGCTCCGGCAGGCAGGCGAAGCGCGGTGCGCGCGAAAGCGCGACGTTCATGCGAAAGCTCGCCGAGCCGCAGCGGTAGCGCTCGATGCGCGCGACGAACTCGGGCGCGAGCGCCGCGCGATCGACGAGCTGCAGGAAAAGCCGCTTCGGATCGACGTTCGCGACGATCGCGCGCGCGGCGAATTCGCGGCCGTCGGCGAGCTGCACGCAGCCGCGCGCGATGCGCGCGACCGGCGCCTCGCACTCGATCTCGACGCCGAGCCGCCGCGCCTCGCGCACGAGCGCCTCGGCAAGCGCCCCCATGCCGCCCGCGACGTGGCCCCAGGCGCCGCGCCGCCCGTTCACCTCGCCGAAGGCGTGGTGCAGCAGCACGTAGCCGGTGCCCGGCTGCGCCGGGCTCGCGTAATTGCCGACCACCGCGTCGAAACCGAACACCGCCTTGATCGGATCCGACTCGAACCAATGGTCGAGAAAATCGGCGGCGCTGCCGAAAAAGAGAGCGAGGAGGTCGCGCCGCGCCTCCATGTCGAGGCGGCGCAGCCGGCCCGCGGCGCGCAACGCGCGAACCGCGTCGGCGAGTCCTCCGCCGACGTTCGGCGGGGTCTCGAGCGCGAGCGCCCGCAGCGCGTCCGCGACGCGGCCGAGCGCGTCGTAGTACGCCGGTAACCGCTCGGCGTCGCGCGCGGAAAAGCGCGCAAGTTCCCGCTGCGTCGCGGAAACGTCGGGCCCCACGCGCAGGAAGCCGTCTTCGAGCGGCAGGAAGTTCGCGATCGGCCGCTCGAGGATGCGCAGGCCGTGCTCGGCGAGGCGCAGGTCCCGGATCACCTTCGGCTGAAGCAGGCTCACCGTGTAGGCGGCGACCGAGTTGCGAAAGCCGGGATAAAACTCTTCGGTCGCGACGCAGCCGCCGGGGCGCGCGCGCCGCTCGAAGACGCGCACCTTCAGGCCCGCCCTGGCGAGGTAGCAGGCGCACACGAGGCCGTTGTGGCCGGCGCCGACGACGATCGCGTCGAGCTTCACTCGACGGTGACCGATTTCGCGAGGTTGCGCGGCTTGTCGACGTCGGTGCCGCGCGCAACGGCCGCGTGGTAGGCGAGAAGCTGCAGCGGCACCGTGTGCAGCACCGGCGAAAGCATCCCGTAGTGCTCAGGCATGCGAATGACGTTCACGCCGTCCTCGGCGCCGATGCGGGTGTCGGCGTCGGCGAGCACGTAGAGTTCGCCGCCGCGGGCGCGCACTTCCTGCATGTTCGACTTCACCTTTTCGATCAGCGCGTCGTTCGGCGCCACCGTCACCACCGGCATCTCGGAGGTGACGAGCGCAAGCGGCCCGTGCTTCAGCTCCCCCGCCGGATACGCCTCGGCGTGGATGTAGGAGATCTCCTTGAGCTTCAGCGCGCCCTCGAGCGCGATCGGCCAGTGCATGCCGCGGCCGAGGAAGAGCGCGTGTTCCTTGCGCGCGAAGCGCTCGGCCCAGGCGATCAGCTGGGGCTCGAGCGCGAGCACCGCGCCGAGCGCGCGCGGCAGGTGCCGCAGGCGCGCCAGGTGCTCGCGCTCGGCGCGCGCGGCAAGGCGCCGCTTCAGCTTCGCGAGCGTGAGCGCGAGGAGAAACAGCGCGACGAGCTGGGTCGTGAACGCCTTGGTCGAGGCCACCCCGATCTCGACGCCGGCGCGCGTGAGGAACGCAAGGCGCGTCTCCCGCACGAGCGCGCTCGTTGCGACGTTGCACACCGCGAGCGTCTTCTTCTGTCCGAGCGAGCGCGCGTGCCGAAGGGCCGCAAGGGTGTCGGCGGTCTCGCCCGACTGGGAGACCGCGACGACCAGCGTGCGCCGGTCCGGGACGCTGTCGCGGTAGCGGTACTCGCTCGCGATTTCGACCGTCGCCGGAATGCGCGCGAGCGACTCGATCCAGTAGCGCGCGACGAGCCCCGCGTGGTAGCTCGTGCCGCAGGCAAGGACGAGCACCGACTCGGCCGCGCCGAGCACCGTGCCCTTCGGGTCGCCGAAGAGCGCAGGCGTCGCCCGCTCGACGCCTTCGAGCGTATCGGCGACCGCGCGCGGCTGCTCGAAGATCTCCTTCTGCATGAAATGGCGGTACGCGCCGAGTTCCGCGGCAGCGCCCGTCACCTGCACCGTGCGCAGCGGCCGCGTCGCCTCGCGGCCGCTCGCGTCGCGCACGCGAAAGCCCTCCGGATCGATCGCGACCACGTCGCCGTCCTCGAGAAAGGCGATGCGGTCGGTGACCCCGGCGAGCGCGAGCGCGTCCGAGGCGAGGAATGTCTCGCCCTCTGCCGCGCCGACGACGAGGGGGCTGCCCATGCGCGCACCGACCACACGGCGCGGCTCGGCGCGCGCCAGCACCGCGATCGCGTAGGCGCCGACGAGCCTTTTGACCGCGCGGCCGACCGCCTCGAAGAGGTCGCCGCGATAGCAGTGGTGCACCAGGTGCGCGATCACCTCGGTATCGGTCTGGGACTCGAACGCGTAGCCGCGCGCCTTGAGTTCTGCGCGCAGCTCCTCGTGGTTCTCGATGATGCCGTTGTGCACCAGCGCGATTTCGCCGCGCGAGGCGAGCGGATGCGCGTTGTGGGTGGCGGGCGCCCCGTGAGTCGCCCAGCGCGTGTGCGCGATGCCGGTCGCGCCGGCGAGCCGCTCGCGCGCGATGCGCGCCGCGAGATCGGCGACGCGCGCAACCGACCGTACGCGCGCGATCGCGCCGTCGGCGAGCGCGGCCACGCCGCAGGAGTCGTAGCCGCGGTATTCGAGCCGCTTCAGACCTTCGACGAGCAGCGGCACGATGTCGCGCCGCGCGGCCGCTGCGACGATCCCGCACATCGTTAGCTCCTTGCGCGGGTCGGCGCCTTCGCGGGCGGCCTCCAGCCGGGCACGGTGACCTGGCGCGCGCGCGCGAGCGTCAGCTTTCCGGGCGGGGCGTCGCGCGTGATCGTCGAGCCGGCGCCGATGTAGGCGCCGCGGGCGATACGAACGGGCGCAACGAGCGTCGCGTCCGAACCGATGAACGCGCCGTCCTCGATCACGGTGCGGTGCTTTGCGGCGCCGTCGTAGTTGCAGGTGATGGTGCCGGCGCCGACGTTGACGCCCCGGCCCACGTCGGCGTCGCCGAGGTAGGCGAGGTGATTGGCCTTGGCGCCCGCGCCGATGCGGCTCGCTTTCACCTCGACGAAGTTGCCGATGTGGACCTCGGCCGCAAGGCGCGCGCCGGGCCGCAGGCGCGCGTACGGCCCGATGCGGCAGCGCGCGCCGACCGTCGCCTGCTCCAAGAACGAAAACGCGAGCACCTCGGTGCCCGGGCCGACGGTGACGTCGCGAAGCACGCAGTACGGGCCGACGCGCACGCCGTCGGCGAGCCGCACGCGCCCTTCGAACACGCAGCCGACGTCGATCGAGACGTCGCGGCCGCAGCGGAGCGCGCCGCGCACTTCGACCCGTGCCGGGTCGGCGAGCGAGACGCCTGCGGCGAGCAGCCGCTCGGCTTCGGCGCGCTGCCAGCGGCGCTCGAGCGCGGCGAGTTCCGCGCGCGAGTTGACGCCGGCCACCTCCCACGGCACCTCAGCGCGCACGGTGGCGATCGGCACGCCGTCCGCAGCGGCGACGCCGATCGCGTCGGTGAGGTAGTACTCGCGCTGCGCGTTGCGGTTGCCGATCCGGGCGAGCCAGCCGGCGAGCGGCCCGGCGCGCGCGGCGAGAAAGCCGCAGTACCACTCGCGGATCGCGCGCTCGGCGGGCGTCGCGTCCCGTTCCTCGACGATGCGGGCGACGCGCCCCTCGGCGTCGCGCACCACGCGACCTGGTAGCCGCTGGGATCGGAAAGCTCGGAGGTCGCGATCGCGAGGCCGCCGTCGCCGGCGGCGCGCACTAGGCGCCGAAGCGTGCGCGGCCGAACGAGCGGCACGTCGCCCGCGAGCACGAGCACGGTCGCGCGCCGCGGCACCGCCGGCAACGCCTGTGCGAGCGCGTGCGCGGTGCCGAGCTGGCGCTTTTGCTCGACCCAGCGCACCGGCTCGTTGTCGAACGCGGCGCGCACCGCCTCGGCGCCGTGGCCGACGACGACGTGGATGCGCTCGGGCCGCAGCGCGCGCGCGGCCCCGAGCACGTGCGCGAGCAGCGGCCGCCCGCCCAGCCGGTGCAGCACCTTCGGCAGCTCAGAGCGCATGCGCTTGCCCTGCCCGGCGGCGAGGATCACGACGTGCAGCGACATCGGGGCTGGCGCGATTCTAGCCGAGCGCGCATGGGCGCCCGCGCGCCGGTGGACGCTAGCGCGGAAGCTCGGACGAACCGGTGAGGAATTCGTCGACCGCGCGCGCGCACTGGCGCCCTTCGCGGATCGCCCAGACGACGAGCGACTGGCCGCGGCGCATGTCGCCGGCGGCGAACACCTTGGGCACGTTGGTCGCGTACGCCTTCGCGCCCTCGGTCGGCGCGCGCGCGTTGCCGCGCTCGTCGCGCTCGACGCCGAATTCGGCAAGCAGCGACTGAAGCGGCGAGACGAACCCCATCGCCAGGAGCACGAGATCCGCCGGCAGCGAGAATTCCGAGCCCGGAATCTCCTCCGGCTTGCCGTCTTTCCAGGCGAGGCGCACCGCGCGCAGCGCCTTGACGCGCCCGCCCTCGCCGACGAACGCTTTGGTGGCGACCGACCAGTCGCGCGTGACGCCTTCCTCGTGCGAGCTCGAGGTGCGCAGCCGCGTCGGCCAGTACGGCCAGACGGGGTTCTCGTCGACCTCGGGCGGCATCGGCAAGAGCTCCAGCTGCGTCACCGACGCCGCGCCGTGGCGGTTCGCGGTGCCGACGCAGTCCGAGCCGGTGTCGCCGCCGCCGATCACGACGACGTGCTTGCCGCTCGCCCACAGGTCCGGAACGCCGACGTCGCCCGCGACGCGCTTGTTCTGCAGCGGCAGGAATTCCATTGCGAAGTGGATGCCGTCGAGCTCGCGCCCGGGAATCGGCAGGTCGCGCGGCACCTCCGCGCCGCCGGCGAGCACCACCGCGTCGAATTCGGCGAGAAGCTTCGCCGCCGGCAGCATCTGCGTCGCGTCGTTGAGGATGCCGCGGCCCGGCCGCGCGCGCCCGATGAAGACGCCGGTGCGGAAACGCACGCCCTCGGCCGCGAGCTGCTCGAGCCGCCGGTCGATCACCCACTTCTCGAGCTTGAAGTCGGGGATGCCGTAGCGCAGCAACCCCCCGATGCGGTCGTTTTTTTCGAACACCGTGACGTCGTGACCCGCGCGCGCGAGTTGCTGCGCGCAGGCGAGCCCCGCCGGGCCCGAGCCGACGATCGCGACGCGCTTGCCGGTTCGCTGCGCCGGCGGCTGCGGCCGCACCCAGCCTTCGTCCCAGGCCTTGTCGATGATCGCGTGCTCGATCGACTTGATGCCGACCGGTTCGGCGTTGATCCGCAGCACGCACGCCTCCTCGCACGGCGCGGGGCACACGCGCCCCGTGAACTCCGGAAAGTTGTTCGTCGAATGCAGCGTTTCGATCGCGGTCTTCCAGTCGCCGCGATAGACGAGGTCGTTCCAGTCCGGGATGATGTTGTTCACCGGGCAGCCGTTCATGCAGAACGGGATGCCGCAGTCCATGCAGCGCGCGCCCTGGATCGCCGCCTGCTCGTCGGTGAGCCGCGCGACGAACTCGCGGTAGTGGCGCTTGCGCGCCTCGCGCGGCTCGTACGCCTCGTGCACGCGCTCGAATTCGAGAAAGCCGGTGACCTTGCCCACGGGACGCCTCGGGCCTTGCGTTCAGGCCGCCATCCGGCCGTTGCGCGCGGCGAGTTCCCCGAGCGCGCGCCGGTATTCGTGCGGGAAGACCTTGACGAACTTCGCGCGGTATTCCGTCCAGCGTTCGAGCACCTCCTTCGCGCGCACGCTGCCGGTGTAGCGCACGTGCCGCTCGAGCAGATCCCGCACGATCGCCTCGTCGGCGAGGCCGCGGTGCCAGTACTCGCGGCCGAGCTTGGCTTGTTGCTCGCGCTCGGAAAGGAGCGGCTCGAGCGCGACCATCGCGGTGTTGCAACGCCGCGCGAACGTGCCGTCGGCGTCGAGCACGTAGGCGATTCCGCCCGACATGCCGGCGGCGAAGTTGCGCCCGGTCGCACCGAGCACGACCACCGTGCCGCCGGTCATGTATTCGCAGCCGTGGTCGCCCACGCCCTCGACCACCGCCTGCGCGCCGGAATTGCGCACCGCGAAGCGCTCGCCGGCCACGCCGCGGAAATACGCCTCGCCCTCGATCGCGCCGTAGAGCACGACGTTGCCGGTGATGATGTTTTCGCTCGGCTCGCCGCGGAACTTGGGCGAGGGCTGCACCGAGATGCGTCCGCCCGAGAGGCCCTTGCCGCAGTAGTCGTTCGTGTCGCCGACCAGGTCGAGCCAGATGCCGCGCGCAAGGAACGCGCCGAAGCTCTGGCCGGCCGAACCCGCGAACCGCACGTGGATCGTGCCATCGGGCAACCCCTCGTGTCCGTAGCGCTTCGCCACCTCGCCCGAGAGCATCGTGCCGACGGTGCGGTGAATGTTGCGGATCGGCATCTCGATCGCGACCCGCTCGCCGCGCTCGAGCGCCGGCGCCGCGAGTTCGATCAGGCGCCGGTCGAGCGCGCGCTCCAGGCCATGGTCCTGCGGTTCGCAATGCCGGCGCGCCACCTCGGGCGGCATCTGCGGCATATAGAAGATGCGCGAGAAATCGAGCCCCTTTGCCTTCCAGTGTTCGATCCCCTTGCGGGTGTCGAGCAGGTCGGTGCGCCCGATGAGATCGTCGAAGCGCCGGATCCCGAGCTGTGCCATCAGCTCGCGCACTTCCTCGGCGACGAAGAAGAAATAGTTCACCACGTGCTCCGGCTGGCCGCGGAAGCGGCGCCGCAGCTCCGGGTCCTGCGTGGCCACGCCCACCGGGCAGGTGTTCAGGTGGCACTTGCGCATCATGATGCAGCCTTCGACCACGAGCGGCGCGGTCGCGAAGCCGAATTCGTCGGCGCCGAGCAGCGCGCCGATCACCACGTCGCGGCCGGTCTTCAGCTGCCCGTCCACCTGCACCGAGATGCGCCCGCGCAGGCGGTTGAGAACGAGCGTCTGCTGCGTCTCCGCAAGGCCGAGCTCCCACGGCGTGCCCGCGTGCATGATCGAGGACCAGGGCGAGGCGCCCGTGCCGCCGTCGTGCCCGGCGATCGTGACGTGCTCGGCTTTTGCCTTCGCCACCCCGGCGGCGATCGTGCCGACGCCGACTTCGGAGACGAGCTTGACGCTCACCAGCGCGCGTCGGGTTGACGTTCTTCAGGTCGTGGATGAGCTGCGCCAGATCCTCGATCGAGTAGATGTCGTGGTGCGGCGGCGGCGAAATCAGTTCCACGCCCGGCGTCGAGCAGCGAAGCTCGGCGATGTACTCCGAGACCTTGCGCCCGGGCAGCTGCCCGCCCTCGCCGGGCTTTGCGCCTTGCGCGATCTTGATCTGGATCATCTCGGCGTTCGCGAGGTACTCGGCGGTGACCCCGAAGCGGCCGGAGGCGACCTGCTTGATCTTGGAGTTGAGCGAGTCGCCTTCGCGCAGCGGGATGTCGACGACGACCCGGTCGCGCCCGAGGCGCGACTGCAGCGATTCACCCGCGCGGATCGGCGCGTAGCGGCGGCGGTCCTCGCCGCCTTCGCCGGTGTTCGAACGCCCCCCGATCCGGTTCATCGCCACCGCGAGCACGGCGTGCGCCTCGGTCGAGATCGAACCGAGCGACATCGCGCCGGTAGAAAACCGTTTCACGATCTCGGTCGCCGGCTCGACTTCCTCGAGCGGCACCGGCGTGCACTTGTCGAAGCGCAACTCGAACAGTCCGCGCAGCGTCAGGTGCCGCACCGACTGGTCGTTGACGAGGCGCGCGTACTCCTTGTAGGTGGCGTAGGAATTCTGCCGCGTCGCGTGCTGCAGCTTCGCGATCGCGTCCGGCGTCCAGGCATGATCCTCGCCGCGCACCCGCCAGGCGTATTCGCCGCCGGCGTCGAGCGCCGCGGCGAGCACCGGATCGCGCTCGCTGAAGGCGGCGCGGTGCGCGCGGATCGCCTCTTCGGCGACCTGGAACAGGTCGATGCCCTCGACGCCGGAGGCGGTGCCGGTGAAGTACTTGTCGACGAGCGAGCGCGCAAGGCCCACCGCCTCGAAGATCTGCGCGCCGGTGTAGGACATGTAGGTCGAGATGCCCATCTTGGACATCACCTTCTTCAGTCCCTTGCCGATCGCTTTCACGAAGTTGCGGATCGCGGTTCCGCCGTCGATGCCGCCGGCGAGCTTGCCGCGCGCGGCGAGATCGAGCAGCGTCTCCAGCGCGAGATACGGATGCACCGCTTCCGCCCCGTAGCCGCCGAGCAGCGCGAAATGGTGCACCTCGCGCGCCGAGCCCGTTTCGACGACGAGCCCGGTCGAGGTGCGCAGACCCTTTGCCACGAGGTGCTGGTGGATCGCCGAAAGCGCAAGAAGCGCCGGAATCGCCACCCGCTCGCGGTCGGTGCGCCGGTCGGAGACCACGAGAATCGAAAAGCCCGAGCGCACCGCGTCCTCGGCCTGCGCACAGAGCGACGCAAGGCGCGCCTCGATCGCCTCGGCGCCCCAGGCCACCGGATACGTGATGTCCAGCTCGAACGAGCGGAACTTGCCGCCGGTGTAGCGCTCGATGTGGCGGATCTTGTCCATCTCGTAGAAGTCGAGCACCGGCTGCGACACCTCGAGCCTGAGCGGCGGGTTCATCTCGTCGATGCCGAGCAGGTTCGGCTTCGGGCCGATGAAGGACACGAGGCTCGTCACCAGCTCCTCGCGGATCGGGTCGATCGCCGGATTCGTCACCTGCGCGAAGAGCTGCTTGAAGTAGTGATAGAGCGTTTTCGTGCGCCGCGACAGCACCGCGAGCGCGGCGTCGTTGCCCATCGAGCCGACCGGCTCCTCGCCGGTTTCGGCCATCGGCTGGAGCTGGAACTTGATGTCCTCCTGCGTCCAGGCGAACGCCTGCTGGCGGTCGAGCAGCGGCACGGCGGAGCGCGGCGGACGCTGCCGGCCGCCGTCCACCTCGTCCAGCTTGATGCGGATGCGCTCGATCCACTCGGCGTAGGGGCGCGCGGCCGCAAGCTGGTCCTTCAGCTCCTTGTCGTCCACGATCCGGCCGCGTTCGAGATCGACGAGGAACATCTTGCCCGGCTGCAGCCGCCACTTCTTCACGATCTTTTCCTCGGGCACCGGCAGCGTGCCGCATTCGGAGGCCATGATGACGAGGTCGTCGTCGGTGACGATGTAGCGCGACGGGCGCAGGCCGTTTCTGTCGAGGGTGGCGCCGATCCTCAGGCCGTCGGTGAACGCGATCGACGCCGGCCCGTCCCACGGCTCCATCATCGCCGCGTGGTATTCGTAGAACGCGCGTCGCGCCGGGTCCATCAGCGTGTGGTTCTCCCACGCCTCCGGGATCATCATCATCATCGCGTGCGCGATCGAGTAGCCGCCCATCACGAGCAGCTCGAGCGCGTTGTCGAACGAGGCCGAGTCCGACTGACCGTCGTAGATGAGCGGCCAGATCTTCTTCAGGTCGTCGCCGAGCACCGGGCTCGAAATCGCTCCCTGGCGCGCGCGGATCCAGTTGACGTTGCCGCGCAGCGTGTTGATCTCGCCGTTGTGGCAGATCATGCGGAACGGGTGCGCGAGGTCCCAGGAGGGAAAGGTGTTGGTGGAAAAGCGCTGGTGCACCATCGCGAGCGCAGATTCCACGCGCGGGTCCTTCAGGTCGAGGTAGTACTCGCCCACCTGGTGCGCAAGGAGCATGCCTTTGTAGACGATCGTGCGCGCCGACATCGACGGCACGTAGAATTCCTTGCCGTGGCGCAGCCGCAGTGCCTGGATCGCGTGCCCGGCGCTCTTGCGGATGATGTAGAGCTTGCGTTCGAGCGCGTCGGTGACCGTCACCCCGCGCCCGCGACCGATGAACACCTGGCGGATGACGGGCTCGAGCCGCTTTGCCGGCTCGGCGAGGTCGGAATTGTCCACCGGCACGTCGCGCCAGCCAAGGAGCACCTGACCTTCTTCCTTCACCGCGCGCTCGATCTCGTATTCGCAGGCGAGACGGCTCGCCGGCTCCGCGCGGCAGGAACACCATGCCGACGCCGTACTGGCCCGCCGGCGGAAGCCTCACGCCCTGCTTTGCCATCTCCTCGCGCAGGAACCGGTCCGGGATCTGGATCAGGATCCCGGCGCCGTCGGACAGCTTCGGATCCCAGCCGACCGCGCCGCGGTGCGTGAGGTTCTTGAGGATCGTCAGGCCTTGCTCGACGATCGCGTGCGACTTCTTGCCCTTGATATGCGCGACGAAGCCGACGCCGCAGGCGTCGTGCTCGCGCGCCGGGTGATAGAGTCCTTGAGGGGCAGGCTGTGAGGGTGCTGGTCCACGTTCGCGCCTTCGTCCGGGAGGTCGTTGTCCGCCCGGCGGCCGGAGCTTTGCCGCTTCGCACAAAGAATCCGGGCGAACTGCGGAGTATACCTTCGCCGCCCTTGCGCAACAAGGGGTTGGGCGCGGGCGGCGCTCAGGCGCCCGCGCGCGGCGCAAGTTCCCGCAGCAGCGAGAGCACGAGCGGCTCCGGTACGTCGTCGCGCGCGCGCGCGCGTCCGATGCCTTCCAGCAGCACGAACCGCAGGCGTCCGCCCGAGGCCTTTTTGTCCACCTGCATGAGCGCCCAGTAGCGCTCGGGCGCGAGCGCCGGTCCGGCGCCACGGCAGCCGGGCCCGCTCGATCAGCCGGGCGGATCCTCGCCACCTCCTCGGCCGAAAGCGTCCCCATCCGGCGCGAAAGCTCCGCGGCGATCGCCATGCCGGCGGCGACCGCCTCGCCGTGCAGCCAGGCGCCGTAGCCGGTGCCGGTCTCGATCGCGTGGCCGAAGGTATGGCCGAAGTTGAGGATCGCGCGCAATCCGGACTCGCGTTCGTCGGCGGCGACCACGCTCGCCTTCAGCTCGCAGCAGCGCGCCACCGCGTGCGCGAGCGCCTCCCGCTCGCGCGCGAGCAGCCGCTCGATGTTCGCTTCCAGCCAGACGGTGAAGTCGGCATCCAGAACGAGCGCATGCTTGATCACCTCGGCGAGCCCCGCGCGCAGCTCGCGCTCGGGCAGCGCGTCGAGCGCGGCGACGTCGGCGATCACCGCGAGCGGCTGGTGAAACGCGCCGATCATGTTCTTGCCGCGCGCGTGGTTGATCGCGGTCTTTCCGCCGACCGACGAATCCACCTGCGCAAGCAGCGTCGTCGGCACCTGCACGTACGGGATGCCGCGCTGGTACACCGCGGCGGCGAAGCCGGCGAGATCGCCGACCACGCCGCCGCCGAGGGCGACGAGCGCGCCGTCGCGGCCGATGCGCGCGCAAAGAAGCGCATCGACCACCCGGTCGACGTTCTGCCAGCACTTCGCCTGCTCGCCCGCCTCGACCACCACCGTCGCGGTGCGCGCGCCCGCGGCCGCGAGCGCGCGCGCAAGGCGTGCGCCGTAGAGCGGCGCGACGTTCGCGTCGCTCACGATGCCGACCGCGCGCCCGCCGACGAACGGCGCATAGAGGGCCGCGTCGTCGAGCAACCCGGCGCCGATGTGAATCGGGGCAGCTGCGCGCGCCGAGCGCTACGCGGACAACCGGCACGCGTCCTCCAGGCGCGCGAGCAGCTCGCGCGCGAGCGCCGCCGCGCTCGCGCGCCCGGTCTCGACCACCAGGTCGGCGACCTCGCGGTAGAGCGGGTCGCGCTCGGCGTAGAGCGCTTCGAGCTTCGCGCGCGGGTCGGCGGTCGCGAGCAGCGGCCGCCCGCGGTCGCGCCGCAGCCGCGGCCACAGCTGCGCCGGCCGGCCCGCGGCAGGTACACGACGACGCCCGCGGCGGCGAGCCGGCGCCGGTTCGCTTCTGGCGAGCACCGCGCCGCCGCCGGTCGCGAGCACGAGCCCCGAGCGCGCGCACAGGTCCTCCAGCACCTGCGACTCGCGCGCGCGGAAGCCCGCTTCGCCCTCGATCTCGAAGATCACCGGGATCGGCACGCCGCAGCGCGCCTCGATCTGCTCGCGGTCCGAATCGCGGAATTCGGCGCCCCGAGACGCCGCGCGAGGATGCGGCCGACGGTCGTCTTTCCGGCGCCCATCAGCCCGACGAGGATGATGTTGTCGCTTGCGCGCACCGCGCGATTGTACGGGCGAACGGCTGCGGCCGGGGGGTCGCCCGGCCGCCACGCGCGCGTCCGGGACGAAGCCGGTCGCTAGCCCGGATATTTCATGAGCTGAGGTCGGCGGATTCCGGATTTGTGCGTTGAGTCAGTTGGTTAATGCTGATTTCAACGTGGAGTCCGCCGATGCCAGATTGTACGGCGAAGCGAATCGCGTTTGAGCGCCTTGCTCGTCGCCGTGTCGAGGTAGATTTCGACGGCGGCGATGTCTCCAGCGACGGTGGCTTGCTGCTGCTGCGCAGGCTCGAGCATCGCCTGGGGCTGCTCGATGCGGTGGCGGGAGTGCTTGCCGATGCGCGCGACCCGCAACGGATCGAGCACACGCTCAGGGACATGCTGCGCCAGCGCGTCTTTGGCTTGGTGCAGGGCTACGAGGACCTGAACGATCACGCAAGGCTCAGGAACGACGTGCTGATGCAGACCGCGTGCGAGCGCGATAGGCCCTTGGCATCGGCTCCGACGCTATGTCGCCTTGAGAACCGCGCCAGCCGCGCGGCGGCCTGGGCGATTCACGAGGTGATCATCGAGAAGTTCATCGCCAGCTTCAAGACACCGCCCCGGGAGCTGGTGTTGGACTTTGACGCCACCGACGATCCCCTGTACGGCCGGCAGGAGGGCCGATTCTTTCACGGCTACTACGACCGCTACTGTTACCTGCCGCTCTATGTCTTCTGTGGCGAGCGGCTGCTGGTGGCTTATCTTCGGCCCTCCAACATTGATGAGTCGCGCCATGCCGGGGCGGTGTTGAAGCTGCTGGTTGCGCGGCTGCGCCAGGCCTGGCCCGAGGTGAGAATCCTCCTTCGGGCCGATTCGGGCTTTTGCCGCCGCCGGATCCTTGCCTGGTGCGAGCGAAACGGCGTTGGCTACGTCGTCGGACTGGCGAAGAACAGGCGCCTGAACCGAATGACCGCGGTGCAGCGCTTGGCGCTTGCGCAGCAGTATGCCCAAAGCGGACAGAAGCAGCGCGCCTTTGCCGAGCTGCGCTACGCGGCCCGCACCTGGAAGACCGAGCGGCGGGTCATCGCCCGGCTCGAACACATGGACAAGGGCGACAACCCCCGCTACCTCGTCACCAATCTCCAAGGGGATGCGAGATCGGTGTACGAGGACCTTTACTGCGCCCGCGGCGAGATGGAAAACCGCATCAAGGAGGCGCAGCTTGGGCTCTTTGCCGATCGCACCAGCTGCCAGCGGCTCCTGGCCAACCAGTTCCGGCTGCTGCTCTCGGCCCTTGCCTACATCCTCACCGAGCGGCTGCGCGCGCTTGCGCTTGCCGGCACCGAGTTCGCGCGGCTTCAGGCGAGCACCTTACGCGCCAAGCTGCTCAAGATCGGTGCCGTGATCCTGCGCAATACCCGTCGCGTGCGGGTCATGCTCAGCTCCGCCTTCCCCTATCAGGCCGTCTATCTCGCCGCCGCCCGAGCGCTCGACTCCTCCTGATCCCGCCCGAGTGCTGTCCCCGGCACGCTGACAAACAACGGGGGTAAGGGGGCGCTTTGCCCAAATTCGGCAAAACCGCCCCGCAACAGACTTCGCCCGCCGCTCCAATTGCAAAATCGCTCGCTAACGGCACACCGCTCGCCCGAGCGCAATGCTTATGAAAAATGCGGGCTAGCGCATCGTGAGGCGCTCGCTCACGATGCGCGGCGTGATGAAGACGAGCAGCTCCGTTTTCTGGACCTGCTGCGTGGTGTTGCGGAACAGGAACCCGATGTAGGGCAGCTCGCCGAAGAACGGCACGCGCGTGATGTCGCGCCGGTCGGATTCCTCGTAAATGCCGCCGATCACCACCGTGCCGCCGTTCTCCACCAGCACCTCGGTCTTGACGTGCTTGGTGTTGATCTGCACGCCCGCGGGCGTCACCGTGCCCGGCTGGTCCTTGTTCACGTCGAGCGTCATGATGATGTTGCCGTCGGGCGTGATCTGGGGCTTCACCTTGAGCGAGAGATTGGCCTTGCGGAACGCGACCGCGGTCGCGCCCGACGAGGTCGCCTGCTGGTACGGAATCTCGGTGCCCTGCTCGATCACCGCCTCGACCTGGTCGGCGGTGAGCACGCGCGGGCTGGCGATCACCTTGCCCTTGCCGTCGGCTTCCAACGCCGAGATCTCCAGGTTGAGAAACTGCGTCAGCCGGGAGTTGAACAGGATGAACGAGAACTGGCCGGCGTTGAACGCGTTCAGGCCCGCGGCCGGCATGTTGACCGAAAGGCTCCCCGGAATGAACGACGCCGCGCCGCCCTGCACGCCGCCGGCCGCCTGGCTGCCGACGTTGTTCAGCCCGCCGCCAAAGGCGAACCGCGGGCTGTTCTGTCCGAACAGGCGATGGTTGCCGCCGACGTCGTTGTAGCCGAGACGCGCGCCGAGGTTTTTCGAGAACGTGTCGCTCGCCTCGACGATGCGCGCCTCGATCAGCACCTGGCGCACCGGGATGTCGACCTTCGCCACCAGACGCCGCACCTCCTCGAGCTTGGCGCTGATGTCCTGGATGAACACCTGGTTGGTGCGCGGGTCGATCACCGCGCTGCCGCGCTTGGACAGGATGCGCTGCTTTTCGTCGGTGAGCAGCTTCACGAACGACTCGGCCTTGGTGTAATTGAGCTGGAACGATTCGGTGCGCAGCGGCTCCAGCTCGCTGATCTGGTTCTGCGCCTCGAGCGCGAGCTTCTCGCGCGTGGCCAGTTCGTCGCGCGGCGCGATCCAGATCACGTTGCCCGAGCGGCGCATGTCGAGGCCGCGGGTCTGCAGGATGATGTCGAGCGCCTGGTCCCAAGGCACGTCCTTCAGCCGCAGCGTGATCGCGCCGGTGACCGAGTCGCTCGTGATGATGTTGAGGTCGGTGAAGTCGGCGAGCACGTTGAGCACCGCGCGCACTTCGACGTTCTGGAAGTTGAGCGAGAGCTTCTCGCCGGTGTAGCGCGCGCGCGGGGCGGCGCGTGTCGGATCGGCCACCGCCGGCTTCACCTCGACCACGAACTGGGTGTCCGACTGATACGCGTTGTGCTCCCACTGGCCGCGCGCCTCGATCACCAGGCGCGCGTTCTCGCCGTGCTGGAACGCGGTCACCGTCTGCACCGGCGTGGCGAAGTCCACCACGTCGAGCCGGCGCCGCAGCCTCTCCGGCAGCGAGGTCTTCAGGAACTCGACCACGATGTTCTGGCCCTGCTGGCGGATGTCGATGCCGGTCGAGGTATCCGACAGGTCGACGATCACCCGCCCTTCGCCCGCGCGGCCCCGACGAAAGTCGATCTCGCGCACCGCGTGCTTGACGTCGGCGCGGCCTTCGGCGAACGGCGCCAGCGGCGCCGCCTGCGCGACCGCCGCCGACGCGAGCGTCACCACGAGCGTGCGGCCCTCGAGCGCCGCCTCGTAGGCGACCGGCCGGCGCAGGTTGAGCACGAGGCGCGCGCGCTCGGCGCCGGGCACGAGGTTCATGCTGCGCAGCTCGCCCTGGCCGATCTCCTGCGCGTTGCGGCCGAGCGCGTTCGCGGTTGCGGGGAAATCGAACACGATGCGCGGCGGATTGACGACCGAAAAGCTCGGCGGCAGGCTCTTCAACGGCTCGCGGGTCGTGACGCGTACGACGAGGTTCGGCCCCTGCTGCGCCACCTCGAACGCTTCGATCGCGTTGGTCTGCGCGAGCGCCCCGCCGGCGAGCCCGGCGAGCAGCGCGAAAAACAGGCTCCGCATGATGTGCGCCATGGTCACCTCCTCGCCCCGGCCGGGGCCTCCTGCAACTGCAACGTCGCGGGACGCTCCACCCAGTCGCCGCTGCTGTCCTGCACCACTTCCTTGAGGCGGATCTCGCCCTCGTCGATCGCGGTGATCAGGCCGAAATTCTGCCCCATGTAGTTGCCCTTCTTCACCCGATAGAGGGTCGTACCCGCTCTGACGAGCGCGTAGATTTCGTTCGCCAGCCGCACCGTGCCGACCATCTGCAGACTGTCGAGCGGGAACGCCTCGAGCGGTTCGCGCGGCCGGTTCATGTCCGGCGCAAGACCGCCGCCGCCGCCCGCGCCGGCGGCCTGCGCAACCGCGATGCGCGCGGGCAGAAACGGATCGGTGAGCGCCTCGCCGCGGTAGGCGGCCGGCTCGTAGGCTTTCACCGTCGGCAGCGGATCGACCCGCCCGCGCAGGTCCTTCGTCATCTGCGCGAGCTCCTGCTTGAGGTCGCCGAAGCGCTCGCCGCCGCAGCCGGCGAGCGCGAGCGCGGCCGCGACGAACAGGCCGCGCACAAGGCGAATGCGCGCGTGCGTCATTTCTTCGCCGGCGCCTTCTTCGCCGCGGCCGCGGCCTTGCGCTGCGCCGCGATTTCCTCTTCGTCGAGATAGCGGAACGTGCGGGCGGTGGCGTCCATCGTCCGATTGCCGTCCTTCTGCGCCTCGATGCCGACGTCGTTCAGCGTCACGATGCGCGACAGCTGCCCCACGTCGGCGGCGAAATGGCCCATGTCGTGGTAGGTGCCGACGACGCGGATGCGGATCGGCAGCTCGGCGTAGAACTCCTTGAGCGTCTCGGCCTCGGGCTTGAACAGCTCGAACTGCAGCCCGCGCGAAAGTCCCGCCTGGTTGATGTCGATGAGCAGCGCGTCGATCTGCGCCTTGTTCGGCAGCTGCTTGAGCAGGGCGCCGAACTGCGTGTCGATCTCGCGCAACTGCTGGCGGTGCAGGTCGAGATTGACCGCCTGCCTCTTCTTGTCGAGGTAATCCTGCTTGAGCTTCGCCTCGGTGCTGCGGTCGCGCTCGAGCGCGTCCCACTGATCCTGCCAGACGAGGAACCAGCCGAGCGCCGGGATCGCCGCGAGGATCGCGACGAGCACGAGCACCATCGGCGCCGCCGTCCAGGTGCCGGGATCCCTCCAGTTGGTGCGCCGCAGGTCCTCGACGACGCGCGCGACGTTGAGCGCCATGCCCTAGCTTCTCCCGGCCGCCTTCGGCGCGCCCTTCGCGTCCTTGCCCTCGTCGCGCGCTGCGCGCTTCAGCGCAAACCGCAGGTTGAACTCCGACACGCGCATCTTGCCGAGATTCGTCGCCTTGATCTCGACCAGCTGCGGGTTCGCGAGCCACTGCGACGATTCGATGTTGCGCATGAGCGCCGAGACGCGGGCGTTCGACTGCGCATAGCCGGTCAGCTCGACCGCGAGGCCCTTCTGCTTCATGCTCTTCAGGAACACGCCGTCGGGCATCTGGCGCACCAGTTCGTCGAGCAGATAGACGGTCTGCGCCCGGTCGGCCTGCAGCGCCTCGATCACCTGCTTGCGCGCAAGAAGCGCCGCGATCTCGTCCTTCAGCTTCTTGATCTCCTCGATCTCCTTGTCGAGCTTCGCGATCTCGCCCTTCAGGAAGGCGTTGCGCTCCTGCTGCTCGGCGAGCGCGCGCTCGTTGAGGATGTAGACCGCACCGACGATCGCCGCCCCGAGCGCGGCGGTCATGGCGGCGAGCGTCGCAAAATGCGCGCGCGCGCGCCGGCGCCGCTCCTCGCGGTGAGGCAGCAGGTTGATGCGTACGATCATGACGGATCGAAGCGCCGCAGCGCCAGCCCGCAGGCGATGACGAGCGAGGGCGCGTCCTGCACCAGCTTTTTCAGCGGCACGCGCGGCGCCGGCGGGGCCATCGCCGCGAACGGGTTCGCGATCGCGGTGGGCACCTGCGTGCGCGTCTGCACCACCTCGTCGAGCCCCGGGATCACCGCCGAGCCGCCGGCGAGCAGGATGTGCTCGACGCTGCTATAGGGGGTCGAGGTAAAGAAAAGCTGCAGCGCCCGCTGCACCTCGCTCGCGAGGTTCTCCATGAACGGGCGCAGCACCTCCGTTTCGTAATCCTCGGGCAGGCCGCCGGAGCGCTTGGCGTTCTCGGCTTCCTCCGGGCTCATGCCGTAGCGCGAGACGATGTCCGCGGTGAGCAGATTGCCGCCGAACGCCTGCTCGCGGGTGTAGACGGACTGCTCGTTGCGCACGACGGTGACCTGCGTGACGTTCGCGCCGACGTCGACCACCGCGACGTTCTGGTCCTTGCCGCCGCCGGGCAGCTGGCGGATGACGAGCGCGAGCGCCGCCATCTGCGCGAACGCCTCGACGTCCATCACGAGCGGCTTCAGCCCGGCCGACTCCGCCACCGCGAGCCGGTCGCTCACCTTCTCTTTGCGCGTCGCGGCGATCAGCACCTCCTGCTCCTCGGGCCCGGAGGGCGCGGGCCCGAGGACCTGGAAGTCGAGGTTGACCTCCTCCAGCGCAAACGGGATGTACTGGTTCGCTTCGGTCTCGACCTGCGCTTCGAGCTCCTCTTCGCGCAGGCCCGCCTGCACGATAATCTTCTTCGTGATCACCGCGCCGGTAGGCACCGCCATCGCGACATGCTTGGTGCGCGTCGCAAGCCGCTTGTAGGCGCGCGCCACCGCCTCCGACACCGCTTCGAGGATGTTGATGTTGCCGTCGACCACGGCATCCTTCGGCAACGGCTCGATCGCGTAGCGCTCGACGCGATAGCTGCCCTTCCCCGCCTCGGCGAGTTCCAGCATCTTCACCGACGAGGAGCTGATGTCCAGCCCGAAAAGCGGCGGCGCCTTCGCCTTGAAGATGTCGAAGTTCACCTGGATTTTCCTTTCGTATCGACCGGTTAGGCCGAATACGTAGAATTTGCCTGAGATGCTAGCAACAACTCCCTCGCGTGTCTAGCTAAATGCCTTGCACGCCCGAGCGCCTATATAATGCGCCGTGCTCCCTCCCTCGCGCAACGGCCCACCCCGGCGGCGTCGACATCCTTGAAGTGGCTGCGTTTTCTGGCCTTTCCGCTCGCCTTGTTGGCCGGCGCGGCGACCGTTGCCGCGTTTCTTGCGGCGCTCGTCGTCGCGCTCGCCTGGCCGCAACTGCCCTCGCTCGAAATCCTCACCGACTACCAGCCGAAGGTGCCGCTTCGCGTCTACACCGCCGACGGAGCGCTGATCGCCGAGTTCGGCGAGGAACGCCGCTCGGTCGTTTCGATCCGCGAGGTTCCGGAGGTCCTCAAGCTCGCGATCCTCGCCGCCGAGGACGAGCGTTTCTACCAGCACACCGGCGTCGATTACCTCGGTGTCGCGCGCGCCGCGTTCGCGAATCTCGTGCACGGCGGGCGCCGCCAAGGCGCAAGCACGATCACGATGCAGGTCGCGCGCAACTTCTTCCTCACCTCGGAAAAGACGCTCACGCGAAAGCTCTACGAGGCGCTGCTCGCCTTCAAGATCGAAAACAACCTCACGAAGGACCAGATCCTCGAGCTCTACATCAACCAGATCTACCTCGGGCAGCGCGCCTACGGATTCGCCGCTGCGGCGCAGATCTACTTCGGCAAGCCGCTCGAGCGGCTGACCCTCGCCGAAGCGGCGGTGCTCGCCGGCTTGCCGAAGGCGCCGTCGGCCTACAACCCGGTTGCGAATCCGCAACGCGCGCGCCAGCGCCAGCAGTACGTGCTGCGGCGCATGAAGGAACTCGGTCACATTTCAGAGGCGCAGTACGCGGAGGCGCTTTCTGCGCCGCTGCAGGTCCGTCGCGCGGCGGAACATTCCGCCGGCGTGCGCGCCGATCACCTCGCCGAGATGGTCCGGCAGGCCGCTCTACGAGCAGTACGGCGAGGCGACCTACAGCCGCGGATTTCGCGTCTATACGACGGTACGGGCGCGCCGAGCAGGAGGCGGCGTACGCGGCGCTGCGCCGCGGGCTGCTCGAGTACGACCGTCGCCAGGGCTACCGCGGGCCCGAGGCGTACGCGCCGCTCGCCGAAGGTGCGACCGAGGACGACTACGACGAGGCGCTCGCCGAGTACGCCGACGCCGACGACCTGCGCGTCGCGCTCGTTCTCTCGGCGAGCCCGCGGGAAGTGCGCGCGGTGCTCAAAACCGGCGAGCAGATCTCGGTCACCGGCGAGGGGCTGCGGTTTGCGGCGCGCGCGCTCGAGGACAGATCGGCCGCCCAGCGCCGCATCCGCCGCGGCGCGATCGTGCGCGTGCAGCGCCGACGAAAAGCGCGCCTGGCGCATCGTGCAGCTGCCGGAGGCCGAAGCGCGCGTTCGTCGCGCTCGATCCCGCCGACGGGGCGATCCGCGCGCTCGTCGGCGGCTTCGACTTCCAGCGCAACAAGTTCAACCACGTGACCCAAGCGTGGCGCCAGCCCGGATCGGCGTTCAAGCCGTTCATCTACTCCGCCGCGTTGGAAAAGGGCTATACGCCCGCCACGGTCGTGCCCGACGAGCCGATCGTCGTCGAGGCCGAGGTGACCGGCAGCCAGCGCTAGGGAGCCGAAGAACTACGACGGCAAGTTCGAAGGGCCGATGAGCCTGCGCACCGCGCTCGCCAAGTCGAAGAACATGGTCTCGATCCGCGTGCTGCAGGACATCACGCCGAAGTACGCGCAGGACTACGTGCAGCGTTTCGGCTTCGACGCCGACAAGCACCCGCCGTATCTCACGCTCGCGCTCGGCGCGGGCTCGGTGACGCCCCTTCAGATGGCGCGCGCCTACGGCGTGTTCGCAAACGGCGGCTACCTCGTCGAGCCGTACTTCATCCTGCGGGTGGTCGACGACCGCGGCAATCCGCTCGGGGCGGCGCGCCCGCGCACCGCCGGCGACGAAGCGCTGCGGGTGCTCGACGCGCGCAACGCCTTCATCATGGACTCGTTGATGCAGGACGTCACCCGCTACGGCACCGCGCGCGCGCCGCGGCGCGCCTCGGCCGGCGCGATCTCGCCGGCAAGACCGGCACGACGAACGACTTCGTCGACGCCTGGTTCTGCGGCTACCACCCGACGCTCGTCGGCGTCGCCTGGGTCGGGTTCGATCAGCCGCGCTCGCTCGGGGCCGCAATCAGACCGGTGGACGCGTCGCGCTGCCGATCTGGATCGATTTCATGGCGCGCGCGCACTCGCGGCATTTGCCGAGG